>JBBQTA010000006.1:0-187415 GCA_038213465.1 Gemmatimonadales bacterium
TCGTGGAACGGCTCGCGATCGGGAAGACGCCCGTTCGAGAAGCGATGCGCCGACTGGTGCTCGAGGGACTGCTCGATGTGACTCCGCGACTCGGATACGCTGTGATCGGTCGGGATAGGAATTTCAATCGGGGTCGGTCGACGATCCGTCGAGGATACGGCGTGATCGTCGGCCTCGCCAGCGCCGCGAGACCGGTGGCGGCGTGCTCTCCGTCTCGCTCGTGCGCCAGGAGCGCCGGGCGATCGGCGGTCGCCGGGCAGGGGCGGATGCCGGCGGGGCCCATCGAACGCCGCCGTGGGACCGTCGCGCGCGCCGAACGTCCCCGCGTGGTGGCCCTTCGTCGGGAGGCGCGTCCGCATGCGGCCGTCGGCCGACGGGCGTGAGGCGCGTGACGTGCCCCGGCTGGCGGGGGCCGCGTCGATGGGGGGCTCCGCGCGCCGACGTGGGCCGCGTGGGCCGCGCGGGAGCGGAGGTGGGCGAGAATCTGGTCGATCACCGACGCCTGGGTGATGCACGCGATGATCCGCATGGGCCCGCGACCCGTCGGACACGCGAGCGGGTCGACCTCGAAGATCTGCGGCAGGAGCGCCGCCCACCGGCGGGCGGCCTCGGTCGGCGCGCGTCGTGGCGCGGGGACGAGGGCGGTGGCCCGTCCGCCGGTGCCGGTGCCGCCTTCCGCCGCGTGCCCCGCGGACGATTGGCATACCAGCCGTCGTACCGCGTCGTGACGTGGCCCGTGTACATTCGCACGACTCAAACACACATCTCGCGTTCGTGTCGGTGGCTTCCCCTCGTCGTCGTGCTATGCGTCACGACCGCCTCCCTGACCGCTCAGTCCCCACCGCGACCGGAACCGCCGCTCCCGTGCCGGTCATCACGCTGCCAGCCGTCTGGCCCACTGCTGGTAGTGCCGACGTTGGCGCAGGCCTCACGAGCACGGCACGTGCGACGGAGGACAGGCGTTTGCCGAAGCTACACGACGTTCCCCTGCCCTCGCGGATCGTTCGTCCGGAGACGTAATCACTTTGAGCACTGGTGCAGAAACGCTGCGTGAGCGACCATCACACGCTCCGCAACCAGGCTGATTGGGCTAACGCGCTGGCCGTGCAGGAGAATCAGCAGCTTGTTCCGCAGTGAGCCGCGCGCGATTCTGGCGACGATCGGCAACTCACGATCGGCGGCGAACCCGATGACGTAGCGCGGTGTGACGGCGGCATCGTCGATGACGATCCCGGACGCTTTCGAGATGGCCTTCCCGCCCGCCTTGGCCGCCTGCGCGGCCGCGTCGTCGACGGACGAAGCGACCAGTTTCGCAAGCGCGGTGAGATCATCGATCAGTGCCAGCAGTCCCACACTCACATGGCTCTCCGGCTCCCAGGTGACTCAGCGACGGAGAACGTCGGTGGTGACGCACTGTTTCGAGAAACCGTAAGCCTGCGCTGTCTGGCAGCACACAGAAGTCTGGCCCCGGTCGGCGCTGACACCCAGCCTCCTGATCCCGGCCCGCGTCGCAGCCAAGCTGCACGGCCTGCTCCTGCCTCGCTGCCCTCAGCGCCCCGCAGGGCGGCCGGAGCGCGGTGCGTCAGGGAGCTCGTCGCGCGGCGCGCGGCACAGATCGCACGATCTGCAGCAGGCGTTTCGCAAGGTCGGGCTTGTACAGCAGCTCGTGTACACCGAGTCGGTTGGCTTCCTCCTGCAACCCGTTCGTCAGGTAGCCTGAGGTGATCACGACCGGCAAGTCAGGTCGCGTGTCGCGGACCGCACGTGCGATATCCAGGCCCGAGTGTTCCGGCATGTTGAAGTCGGTGATCACCACATCGACATCGTCGGGTCGCGTTCGGATCACGTCCAGCGCGTCCGCCGCACACGCGAAACCGGTGACGACGCACGCTGACTTGGCGAGCAGCCGGGAGACGAGCGAGACAATCATCTGGTCGTCATCCACGTACAACACACGCACAGTGTCCGACATCATGGCATCCTTCGACACTGCGTCAGTCGACAGTGGCAGCATGCGCGCGATCGACCACTGGTCCTCGATTGAAGGAAAGGAGAGCACGAACGAGGTGCCCACGTCCAGGTCACTATGCACGACGATGGCGCCGCCGTGCGTTTCCATGATGCCGTGGACGACGGACAGACCAAGCCCGGTGCCGTCACCCTGCTGGCGCGTCGTGAAGAACGGCTCGAAGATTCGCGCCTGCGTCTGCGCGTCCATGCCCACACCATTATCCGACACCTGCATGCGGACGAACGACCCGGGCAGCAGTGCTCCAGGTGCGTCGAGTCCGATGCCCACGCCGGTGCGACCGTGCTTCAGCTCGATTCCGATCCTGCCGACGCGGCCTGCGCCCGCACTCCGCTCCTGCAGCGCATGCATCGCGTTGGTGCAGAGGTTCATCACGATCTGGTGCAGCTGCGTTGCGTCGCCCATGATCAGGGGCGCGTCCACATCCAGGTCCGTCTGCAACTCGATGCCAGCCGGGATCGTCGCGCGCAACAGTCGCGCGGCTTCCCGCACAGTGTCCGCGATCGCAATCGGAATCCGCGAGTGTGGCTGCCGACGGCTGAATGTGAGAATCTGTTGCACCAGTCGCGTCGCGCGGTCGCCCGCTTCACGGATTGCGGTGAGGCTTTCGATGACTGACGCCACGTTGCTTGGGGACAACAGTGCCAATTCAGCGTTACCGAGGATCGCGCCGAGGATGTTGTTGAAGTCGTGCGCAATGCCACCCGAAAGCTCACCGAGCGACTCCATCTTCTGTGCCTGGCGCAGCGGCTTGGCGAGCGCGAGCTGCGTCTCGGCGGAACGGCGAGCTTCGGTCACGTCGCGCCAGTGCGCGACGACACCAACGCAGACGCCGTCGATGCGTTGCGGGACAGCGATTCGCTCGAACGAACGGCCATCGCGGAGCTCGAAGACGTCGAACACCTCGACTTCGGGGTGCGTCCGGCTGCCATGAATGCGTTCGAGGAATGTCTCGGGGCTCTTCAGGAGTGGCGCGACCTGCGCGGCGATGTCGAAGGACCCAAACTCCTTGAGATCGGCGTCTGTGAGCCCCCACATCGCGGAGAAGCGCGAGTTGTGCGCAATGATCCTGCCCGTCAGGTCGTACGCGATGATGCCGTCCGGGGCGCTGTCCAGCGTCGCATTGAGCACCGAAACCGAGACGGACAGCGCAACGCTTCGCTCCTCGAGCAGCGTCGTCGCGTTCTGTAACTCCTGCTCAGCGCGGCGCTGCAGGATGAATATCGAACTGGAGGTGCGCACGGCGAGGTTGCGCAGCATCCGATCGTCATCATCGGGGATCTGTTCGTTCGTCGCGCCGCTCATGCGCAATTCCCCTTCGTCGGGCGGAGTGCGCTGGTTATCGCCGAACACGTGTCGACAGGTACTTCGATGCGAGCGCCGTGCCGGCCACGCGAGCGCGAATCTTGTCGAAGGCCAGGTCGCGGCTCGTCGACGTATCGTCGCTGAACGGGGAGTAGCCGCAGTCGTCGGTGGTCCCGAGCTGCGCGGGCCGAGTGTATTCGGCCGCGAGGAGCACGGCGTCGCGGACTTTCTCCGCGGTCTCGAGGCGTGGATCAAGGACGTCGATGACGCCGATGTGTGCGCGCTGAGAGGGCTTCAGGTACTCGCCGATGAGCCGCAGCACGCGCTCGCGATCGTGCTCACCGGCCAGCGCGATGAAGAAGCGTCCCGCCCGCAACTCGAAGAGGCTGGGCAGCAATTCCGCATAGTCCACATCCGCGCTGTGTGTGGAGTCACGGTCGCCGCCGGGACAGGTGTGCACGCCGATGCGATCACGGTCGGCATCCGAGAAGCGATCGAGTGCCAGATTGTTCAGTGTGATGAAGCTGTTGAGCAATGCACCCGAGGGATCGAGCTTGGTCGCAAGGCGCCCCTCTGTGAAGTCGACCTGCACGCTGTGCGCGCCCAGCGCCAGGCAGGCGCGCACTTCACGTTCGTGCTCGGTGAGGACCGCTGCGAGATACTCGTCGCGCGAGTAACCCGGAAGATCGGTGTCCGGGTACATCAGGCTGAGCGCCGATGGCGCGATGACTGCCTGTTTGACCGGACGACAGGAGAGGCGCATCGCGTCAGCGAGGAACGCATCCGCATAGCGTGCATAGCGGAACGGCCCCGAGGCAAGACGCGGCCACGTGCGATGATGACCGATGAACTGGAGCCGGAAGCCGTCCGGCTCCATGTTCTCGAGTCCGTGCAACGCGTACGTCGAAAAGTTGTGGTACTTCCACTGCTCGCCATCGGAGATGAGCGGCGAACCGGTCTGCTCGAATCGCTGGAGTGTGTCCAGGGTCGCGTCACGGTAGAGCGCATCGAGTTCCGATGCCATGATCAGGCCCTCGTCATGCGCCTTCACCGCCTCGATCAGCGCGAGAGGTCGGGGAATGCTGCCGATGGGCTCCGTGGGAATCGCAACACTGTATTCTGTCATGCCCAGCGTGTTCTGGAAGAGCGCAGCACCGTCGCGCGCAAACGTCGCGTCGGTGTGAGCCGGGTGTTCCAGCAGCGATTCGTCAATTAAACAAGTCGAAATTGTAACGCTACAGTGTCGGCACGCGGGGCAAAAGTGCAAACGCCTTTCGCACGTCGCCGTCCATTGCGTCGCGGGGGCTCGCCGTCCCGACATATCACGGAAGTTGGACGTTCCCGGGCACTTGCGCCGAGTTCGTCGGTTCGTGGCCCTGATCAGGTACTCGCGACTCGAGCTGGTGCCGTCGTGAACCAGACCACGCCAGCGCCGACCAGGCCGGCGATCGTGGACACCATCACGATGCCGAGTTTCGCTTGCGGAAGCAGTGGCGAGTCGGGGAACGCGAGTCCGGCGACGAACAGCGACATGGTGAAGCCGATGCCAGCGAGGCACGCCACGCCAAACACGGTCGACCAGCTGGCGCCGGCCGGCAGTGTCGCACCGAATCGTGTTGCCAGCCATGCCGCGATCATGATGCCGATCGGTTTGCCCAGCACCAGCCCGAGCGCGACGCCGAGGCTCACCGGCCCGACCAAGGCTGCGTCGTCGCCGCCGGTGCTCGTGAGTGTGACGCCGGCATTCGCGAGGGCGAAGAGTGACATGATCCAGAAGTTCACCGGCACGTGCAGGATGTGCCGCAGCCGTGCGAGCGGCGGTTGCGCGTCCTCGACGGCGGTCTCGATCGCGGCGAGCGCCTGCTACTGTCCGCCGTTCGACAGCACCCGCCGATCATCCTCACCGGTCGCGGTGGCGAACTCGTCGAGCCGGTTTCTCGCTTGCTCCTCGAACCGGGCCGGATCGATTCGCGACCGGGCCGGCACCGTCAGCGCGAGCAGCACGCCAGCCACTGTGGAGTGCACACCGGAGCGGAGCACGCAGTACCAGAGGATGACGCCAAGCAGCGCATAGACGCTGACCCACGCGACCCCGGCGAGGTTCGCGGCGACGAGCAGGCCGAGCACTGCGCCCGCGATCAGCAGGTACGTGACAGCGGGCGAGTGGCCAGAGAACAGGCTGATGATCAGCACGGCTCCGAGATCATCCGCGATGGCGAGTGCGGCGAGGAACACGGTCAGTGCCGGCGACACACGCGAGCCGAGCAGGGCCAGCACACCCAATGGGAACGCGATGTCGGTGGCGGTAGGAATGCCCCATCCCGGCGCACCGGCAGTACCGCGATTGAGTGCGTAATAGATCAGCGCGGGTGCCAGCATGCCGCCGATCGCCGCAGCGAGTGGCAGTGAGGCGCTGCGCAACGACGACAGCTCGCCAACCAGCAGTTCGCTCTTGATCTCGAGACCCACCAGCAGGAAGAAAATCGCCGTCAGGCCGTCGCTGATCCATTCACGCAACGTCAGCTCGAGCGCCGATGTACTGAAGGACAGGCGCATCGGTGTCTCCCAGAACAGCTCGACAGGCGCATGCCACGGCGAATTCGCGATAACCATGGCGATCGCGGCGGCCACCAGCAGCATCACGCCGCCGCCGGCCTGCCATTCCGTGAACTGTCGAAGTGGGCGGCTGAGGCGAACGGCGAGGACTGGCGTCGGAGGTGAAGTCATCCCGCAGAATAATCGGCCCGCGCATGCGCTGACGTCGTGGGTCGAGTCGTTGAGCGGCGGGAGTCTTTCCGACGCAGCAGCTTCTCCGGCCCGCCGCCGCGCCGGGTGCTGTCCGCGAGGCTCGAAATGCGCCGTCGCAGCTGCTCCATCATGCCGATGTAGCGGGCGCGCTGTTGGGGTGTGAGGAATGCGCTGAGCGCGTCCTGCTCCTGCTGCTGCAGGTCCAGTCGCTGCCGCTGGACTGCGAGCAGTTCATTCAGGAGCCGCGCCGTCGCGACAGACCGCGAGGTGTCGCCGCCGGCGATGGAACTGCGCAATTCCCTGCGGATGCGCCCCTCGGTGCGCGTCGTCGCCATCCGCTCGTCGCTGAAGCGCCGATTCACGTCCACGAGTCGTGATGTCTGTTCGTCGGTCAGGTTCAGTCGTCGCCTGACGGCCTGCGTCAGCGACGCGCGCAGCCGCTTCTCGGCGCGCAGCCGATTATCCGCGTGCTCGGTCGCGCAGGGCGCCGGCCGCTGGGCGTCCGGGCGGTCCAGCCGCTCGCGCCGTGCCTCGCGTCGGGCTCGCATCGCTTCACGATCACGGTCGGTACCCTGTGCCTGTGCCACGCCAGAGGTCGTGCCAAGCAGCAGCGCTGCCCAGGAACGGCGCTCGCCTCGGATGCCTCATCATGCTCCTGCTCCGTCCGTGAGATGCGGTATGGCATCGGGTTCCGCCGACGGCTGACCGTCGAGCGCCTCGATGTCTCCTTCGAGTGCTCGCAGCTGCTCGACGGTCAGGTCGTAGGTTGGCGCGCCGAGCCCGAGCTGCACTGCCTCTGCGATCAACGCGAGTGACTCGGCCGGCGCACCCGTCGCCACTGGGGCATCCGGCGCCGGCGGGTTGCGCGTCGCAATGACTGCACCGCCACCAAGGACGAACAGCACGGCGGCAGCCCGGACCAATCCGAAGAACCGAGGTGCGCGCGCCATGGTTCGGCGCGCCGCGAGCTCGTCGATCTGGCCCGCCACGGGCGGCGCGGCGATCACCGGCTTCTGCGCCGGCCCCGTCGGCAGAGCAGCCACGATCATGTGCCGCCGGCCTAACGAGGCGTGCTGCTGCCGAGCGGACCCACCACCAGTGTGCTGCTCGGCATCATGCGGTCCGCTCGCAGCAGAAGCCGGCGTTGAGGTTGTAGAATAACCCTGATGACGCGGAGCGTCTGGGTGCGCGGCGATGTGAAAAGTGGCGCGCGTCATTGCAATCGGTGCATTGGTCCATTGTTGCTACAAAACCTACTGCTATTGTGACGGGACGTGCGATCTCTTTGTGTTTGCTTACGCTGCATATCCGGTGTTTGCCAGCTTTTCGATGTTGTGCACGAGGCAGAACAGCTTCCATTGCGCGTCGACTTTCGTGCGTAATGCCCTTTGGCGGCCGCTCCGTTCCGGGGGGCTGGCCGTGTCGGATCGAACGCCGTTGCCGGTCGTCGTTGCTCCGGTTATACTCTCGGTATGAAGACCGCCATCTCCTTGCCCGATGCCGTGTTTCATGCGGCCGAACGCCAAGCCAAGCGCGCCCAGAAGTCGCGCAGTCAGCTGTACGCCGACGCGCTGGCGGAGTATCTCGCCCGTCATGCGCCCGAGGAAGTCACCGAGGCGATGAATCAGGTCGTCGACCAGCTCAGCGAGGTCCCCGATCCCTTCGTGCACGCCGCGGCCCAGTCGGTGCTGGCGCGCGTCGAATGGTAGAGGTGGCCCAAGGGGAGCTCTGGTGGGCCGAGCTGCCGATGCCCGGCGGATCGGCTGCGGGCTTCCGGCGCCCGGTAGTGGTGGTCCAAGGGAACCCGTTGAATCGGAGCCGCCTGCCGACGGTGCTGTGCGTACCGGTCACCAGTAACCTGACGTGGGCGGCGGCGCCGGGGAACACGCTGCTCTCGGCCAAGGTCGCCGGTCTCCCCAAGGACTCGGTGGCCAACGCGTCGCAACTCTTCGCGGTGGATCGCGCCTACCTGACGGAGCGCATCGGGTCGCTGCCGCCGAGGCGTCTCGCGCAGATTCTGATGAGCATCGACATCGTGTTGGGTCGCTAGGCCGACTAACAGTGCGTTGCTGCAGTCAGGGCCTACAGGAAGTGTGGCCTGTTCGCTTCGCTCACCCGCCACAATTTATGGAGGGCCCTGGAAGAGAACGCGAGTGTTAGGCCGCGCAAAACCTGGAACGTCGACTCAGCTTCGAATCCTCCTGCGCCTCGTCGAGCGTTTACGCACGGCAGGACCACGCCGCCTTATGCACCGAGCGCCGGAGTGCCTCCGTCTGCCATCTGTCTCTTGTCCAGGCAGCAGTCACGCCACACCAGTTGCCCGTGCGTAGTCCCGCAAGTTCGGGCACCATGCGCGAGGGTCCGTAGTATACCTCAATTCCGTGGACGTCTCGCGGAACGATATCGTCGATATTAAATAATGCCGGCATCAAAGTGCCGTCGACTACGACTCGCATCACGCACTGTACCAACGAGAAACCGACACGTTGGGTATTTCGAGTCGGCTTTGCACCAGGACACGACATTGCGACCGTGTATCCGGCCGAATTAAGCTGTCCCGTGTTCCGTGGACACGCGGCTCAGCTGCTGCCTGCTCGAACTGCATGGGGCTGAGATAGCCCAAGGTGGAGTGCCTCCGGATCGGATTGTAGAACCGCTCGATGTAGTCGAAGACGTCCGCGCGGGCCGCATCGCGCGTGGCGTGGTGCTGTCGGGCGGTCCGCTCCGTCTTGAGGGTGGAGAAGAAGCTTTCCATGACGGCGTTGTCCCAGACGTTGCCCGAGCGACTCATGCTGCACACGATGCCTTGCGTGAAGAGGACGCGTTGAAAAGTTTCGCTGGTGTACTGACTGCCCTGATCGGAGTGCGCGAGCTCGCTGGGCGGCGTGCCGCGTCGCCATATGGCCATCAGCAGCGCGTCCGTCACCAACTAAGCCGTCATCGTCGCCTGCATCGACCATCCGACGACCCGGCGCGAGAACAAGTCCAGCACGACCGCGACGTACAGTCAGCCTGCGGCTATCCAGAGATACGTAAAGTCCGCGACCCATGTCTGATTTTGTGCGGTCGCCGTGAAATCCCGGTCGAGCAAATTCGGCGCAATCGCATGGACCGACCGGTCCCCGGTATCGACGGGCCGCGCATGCCGGCGCGGGCGGGCCCGCAGTGCGTTCACTCGCATCAAGCGCTCGACACGGTGCGGCCCGACCGCGAAGCCGAGGTCACACAGATCGCGACGGATCCGGCGCGCGCCGTAGGTCCGATCACTCAACGCGAAGCTCGCGCGCATTTGCATGCTCAGTGTCGCATCGGTCTGCGCGCGTCGGCTCGCCGGCCGCGTGCACCACGCGTAGAACCCAATGAGTGCATCCAAAGGTGGCGCTCAACCCGGCGCCCGTCACACTACAGTCAGTGGCGTTCAACGGTGCCCACGCCGCGCCGGCCGAGGTGCCATGGCCCACGTCCACGACACCAGTCTGCCCACCATGTCGATGCCGGTCGGTGCGCTGCCGGTGAGCGTTGGTGAACTCAGCGGGGATCCGGCGACGAACGGGTAGGTTTGTGCTAAAGCTTGCCGGCCGGCCACAGCCACGAGCGCTGTCGCGATGAGGCTTCGAGAGAGGCGTCGCTTAAAAGCCCACTGTTGATGTCAAGATCACGGGGTAGCGCCGAGAGCGCGGTAGGTATGGAGAGAACGCTGGACGCCAGAGATGTAGAAGCGCCGCAGAATTCGTGTCGATGGGACGGTGGCCGGACACATGTCAACGCGCCGCCGTTGCAAAGGCCTAAGCCAGTAGTTGTGGCGAACACGTTAGCCACAACTGCTGACATTGCCACTCGAACCCCTCGCCATGGCAGAATCAAGCTTGCGACTCGGCCACACCTGTTGGGACATTACAACACTCGGGATTGTTCACCCGCCATCAACTTGCACCACCACGCTCCCGCGCTTGCGTCCGCTGCCCACGCGGGCATGCGCCTGCGCGATCTCCGTAAACGGAACGCAACGATCAATTACTGGTGTGAAGGCACCCTCCGCCGCCATGTCCACAATCGTGCGCAAATCTTCGATGCGCTCGGCGGTCGGCCCCGCGACTACCCGGTGGCTGGTCGTGAGCCTGACCCACGGCGCGCGCAGCATTTCGGGAAGAGAGGCCAGCACCAGCAGCAAGCGCCCACTTTCGCACAGCGCGTGTTTTGCGCGTGCGTACGGTGCGTTTCCCACGGTGTCGACGATCACATCGTACCGCGCGCCCTCCGCAACGAAGTTGGTCTGCCGGTAGTCGATCACGCGCACCGCGCCGAGCGAAGAGAGCAGCTCGGCGTTGCCCGCACTGCTCACCGCAGTCACGGTAGCACCGGCGTGGACCGCCAACTGCAGCATCGCGGACCCAACAGCGCCCGACGCGCCGTTGATAAGCACGCGGTCGCCCGCGCGAAGTTTTGCGCGCCGGAAAAAATCGAGCGCGGTGGTGCCACCGAACGCGAGCGCGGCGGCGTGTTCGTACGAGAGCTGCGGCGGCTTCTTCACCATCACACTTTGCTCAGGGACGCAGCAATACTCGGCGTGCGCGCCGAGTTTGACGCCCGTGAACGCCACCACCGCGTCGCCGAAGGAGAAGCGGCGTACCGAACTGCCAACCGCCACGACGTCCCCGGACAGTTCGCTGCCGAGAATTGTTCTCCTTGGCGCGCGTATCCCGAACGCAAGTCGACCGATCGTACCGAAGCCGTATGGCATGGTCAGACTGCGAATGCGCCAATCCGCTGAAGACACCGTCGTCGCGCGCACGCGAATGAGAACATCTGTGGGGCCGGGCGTGGGGAGTTCAACAGATTCGATCCGCACGCATTCCGGTGGTCCGTACCTACGACACACTGCGGCGTTCATGGCTTCGGTTTGCGGGTGAGCGGCGCCGTAAAGCCCAGGCGCCAGGCGAGTACGTTCGCCGTAGAGCGTTTCACATTGAAGTCGAGCGTGCCATCGGCGTTGTCGGTGACCCCGCCCTTGATGAGATAGTCGCGTTGTCCGTGTCCCTGATACGACACACTGAGATCGAAGGCGACGCCACGATGAACGGGCAGCGAAAGCCCCGCGCCCGTGCGCCACGCGAACCCGCCGTCACCGAAGTGTTCATCGGCAGCCACGAAGTCGGGGAGGAGTCCTCCGCCCAGACCGGAAAAGGTGGCCAGACGACTGGCGCCCACCAAACCGTGCGCGAAAACACGCACCGGGCCCAGCGGGAGCGAAAGTTCGGGGCCGATGCCGGCGGAGAGAATCCCGTTGGCAGTGGTGACATTCACGGCCACCCGACAGGCCGGCGTGTTGGCGAGACAGGTGCGCTGGCTCTCATGTCCGTAGTTTAGATATCCGCCCTCAATTCGCAGCGAAAGCAGTCCGTAGGGATCGATTCTCAGGCGGACGTGCGCGGTCGCGCCGGCGGCCTGGCCCACGTTCCTGCGGAACGCACCGGTTGGCCGACCGATCTCGGCGGCGGCGCCCGCATACCAGCGGGGAATGGAGGGCGTTGCCGGCTCGCTCGCGGCCGGCACGACAGGAAGGGTGGCCGCTGTCTGCGCTGACAAGGGCACCGAGCCGGCGAGCGTTCCGAAGAGCAGGGAGAGAGCAGAATGGGGGAAAACCGGGCGCATAACGGGATCCTGGATGAGGGTGCCTGTGCTTACAGTGTAAGGCCTTACGTACGATGTAAGTCGCCGGTTTCATCGATGTGTTCTGGCGCTTGCCTTACAGTGTCAGTTCACGTTATCTCATTCCATGCCTACCGCCCGCCGGTCTCCGCTCACCCGTGAACGCGTGCTGCGCGCCGCCGTACGGCTGGCCGACAAACACGGGCTCGATGCGCTTTCCATGCGTCGGCTCGCGGCGACGCTGAGGGTGGAGGCGATGTCGCTGTACAATCACGTCGCCAACAAAGACGATATGCTCGACGGCATCGTGGAGCTGATCATCGGCGAGATCACGCTGCCCACGCCTGGCGGCGACTGGAAAGCAGCGATGCGCACGCGTGCCACCTCCGCCTATCGCGTATTGCTCGCGCATCCGTGGGCCGCGCTGCTGATCGTATCGCGCATGAATGTAGGGCCCAACATGTTCCGCTACATCGAAGCGACCATCAGCACGCTGCGAGAGGCCGGGCTTACATGGGCACACACCGACCGCGCGTGGAACGCCATTGACAGCTACATTTACGGATTCACACTGCAACTCCAGAACTTTCCCGTGGAACCGGGCGAATACGCGTCAGCTGCGGCCAGCTTCCTGCCGATGCTCCCCTCCGCGCAATATCCCGTGTTGCACGAGATGACGACGCTCGTGGCCAATGGTACGCACGACGGCACGCACGATTTTTCCTTCGGCCTCGAGCTCATTCTTGAGGGGCTGGATCGGATGGTCGCGCAAGCGCGCCGTTGAAACGCTGCAGACCGCTCGGCGCGAGCGATTTACGCCGCGGAGCCGCTGTTCTCCATGTCACTCCGGCCATCCAGAAAGAGCGGTCGCGCGAGTCCGTCCCGATCATCGTAAAAGCGCACACTGTCCGGTCTGAGCCACTTGGCGATGAGAATGAGCTGCCCGGTATGTCCTGAAGAATGCTCGACCACGTAATACACCGCGCCGAGCAGCGTCGTCTCGCGTCCCTGGATCTGTCGTGGCTCCTGCATGGTTACGGCGTGGAGCGTGTGCAACACTCGCAGTGCTTCTCCGCACGCAGCGTCGAGATCATCGAGCAGCTGTCCACGCGCGAAACCGGTGGCGTCGGCGGGATAGGAAATCCAATGGTGGTCGGTCGAGTATCTGGTGGACGTATAGGGGCGCGGCTCAGGGGGCGCGGTGGATCGCGGCGGGTCGCCGCGTGGTGCCTGGTCCCGACGGTCCGCGGGTCGAGGGGGGGACTCCGCACGCCGGCGTGGGCCGCGTGAGTCGCGCGGGTGCGGAGGTGCGTGAGGATCTGGTCGATCACCGAGACCTGGGTGATGCACGCGATGATCCGCATGGGGCCATGGCAGGTCGGGCACGCGAGCGGGTCGACCTCGAAGATCTGCTGGAGCAGCGCCGCCGCAGGGCCTTCGCCCATCGGCGGGTGGCCTCGGTGGGGGCAAGTCGTGGCGCGGGGACGATGGATTTGTTTTACACGTCTAATTGATTCCGAATTGAACTACCAAAAATTATACCCAAAATGCAATCCCGGCTGCCCGTAGAAGAATCTTGGCCATCTATCGTCAACCTGTTTAAACGAATCAGGCATTCTTGATTGATAGGGGCGATGAGTTATTGCTATTGAAGGTTGAAAAAAAATCTTGTCCTTGAAGAGTTTGACGTGATAACCAATGGAATAAGTGTTAAAGATCTGAAAGCCATCGTCGATCTTGTTTCCGTCATCATTCACAAAAGTTTGGAAAGCAGGCATCACGTCAACTTGAGCAAAGAGACCCTTCCGTACAAACCTTTGATAATTGAGTGAAACTCCGTATTCACGAATGTAACCTGGAAACCCCTTTCCTTCGGCTTCAAATGATTTTCCAAAGGGAATGCCAATTGGCCAGCCATATTTCCAGGTCTTCAGTTCAAGTGAAATCACATCCTTTCCTGTAATGCGATACCCTAAGTTCACATAAGCCATTGCAGGCGGATTATTGTCAGGTACAACATTAGCCAGCATGAATAAGGTGCTGCCAACAAAGTACCTTTTGAAGGTGCTGTCTTGTTCGGCGTATTGTGCGTGAACTTCTAGAGGGCTTGCCATCATTAAGGTCAAGGCGAACAATAGAATCCTCCTTCGCATATCCCTTTTGATTGGTGTTGGTGGAATGGTCACCGCAGTGCTGTCTACCGTGTGCGGGGTGAGCTGCTCGGAGGCGGGGGCCGCGAACGAATGGAGCCCGGCGAGGGCGGCTGGGGAATGTTGCATGGGGAGTGAGCAAAAGAAGGGAAAGCCATAGACTTACAACGTATGTTACAACGTACGGCGTAAGTCTATATCGGTCAAGCGTGGCCGTCGCAGGAACGGCTGCATTCCTGCACTCCGCCTCCGTCGCAGTCGCGCAGGCTCAGCTGTCCGGTGATCGTCTGGTCAGGAATGCGACGGCGGCTGTCCTGGACCTACGAGACGCACGTGGCAACCTGGTCCTGGCGGACAGTGAGGACGTGATAGTGGATGCGGAAGCGTTCGATAGCCTCCCGGCAAGCGTAGGATTTGAACGTTCCCGATCGTGACAGAGCGATGCGGCATGGGCGAACTTCAGACATGGTTACCGCGCGATGCTACCGAACCTTGCGTTACTCTTGACAGGGCCGTCAAGGATCGCGACCTGCTCGCTGCGTTCACTGGTCGCCTTCTGTTGACGGCCGCCATGATTGAACGCGATTGTTAAGTGGCACTCGCGTTGGCGCTTCGTACCCACTGATTCGGCGTGCTGGTGTTCCTCGTGGCCGCACGACTGCTCGCAAATGCTGCCCTCGTCGCGCTCCTCCTGTTCGTCTCCGCGGGGACGCTTGGATGGGGGCGGGCGTGGGTGCTGCTCGCGGTGCTGCTACTCGTCCGCGGAGTCGGCGCCATGGTGGTCGCGCGCGTCGATCCCGATTTGCTGCGCGAACGCGCGAAGCTTCCGCTGCACGCCGCGCAGCCCCGGAGCGATCGCGTGCTGCTGCTCGCGGTCATCGCGACGGGGTTCTTGGGCCTGCCGCTGCTCGCGGGACTCGATGTGTTCCGGAGGCACGTGCTGCCGCGGCCGCCAGTCGGGGTGAGCGCCGTGGGACTCATCCTGTTCGCGCTCGGCTGGACGCTTACGCAGCTCGCGCTGCGGGCGAACGCGTTTGCGACGGCGGAGCTCCGCCTCCAGCCCGAACGCGCGCACACCGTCGTCGACGATGGCGTGTCTGCGCGCGTGCGCCACCCTTTCTACGCCGCTGACCCGCTGATCCTCATCGGCCTTGCGCTGTGGCTCCAGTCGTCGGTCGCGGCACTCGGTGCGGTGGTTCCGCTTATGCTGATGGTGCGCCGACTGCAGGGGGAGGAGCGCTTTCTGCTGCGCGCCTTACCGGCGTACCACGCGTATACGGAGCGCGTGCCATATCGCCTCATTCCAGGGGTCTGGTAGGCATCCGCCGGTGCATTGACGGGGCGTCTCCGCGATCACGGGCATGGAGCGCATAGGTCCGATGAACAGGAGGCGGGCCACCCAACCAATGCATTGCTCCTGACAGCGGCCATCAGGTGGCAACTGTTCCTCGCTGCACTCGGCCGCCGCACGTTAGTGTGAGCCGCTGCAGCATAACGCGCGCGTTGAGCCTGTAGGATAAGTCGGCGCTCCTGGATGTCGACTCAAAACTGGCACGGTGAAAACATTGCCGGTATCGAGACCTTCGATTGTGGGGCAATTGCGAGCTCCGAAGGTTTCACCTCGTGCACCACGATCTTCGTTCGAGACTTATCATACATCGTCGGTGAACAGCGGAAGCGCATTCGCGTCGGACCGATGTGAACTTGCCCCACTGTGGTGGAGACTCCGGGGCCCCGCATGACATCGCACGGTCGCGCCTATCGCCTCCCAGTGCTGTCGTGCGCAGTGCTCGGCTTGACGTTGCTTTGCAACGCGTCGTCGTTCACCCAGTAGTACGGACCGAACGGCACCTGCTTCGGCCACAACTGATCGACACTCATGGCGTCGTACATCGTGCCGCCCTTCATCACCCACTTGATGTCGGTGGTGCTCTTGATATTCTCGAGCGGATTGGTGTTGAGAATCATCAGGTCGGCGAGTTTGCCCACCTCGATGGAGCCGAGATCCTTGTCGGCGCCAAGAAATCTGGCGCCGTGCAGCGAGGCGACTTCGAGCGCGCCCATGTTGCCGAGTGCGCTGGCACCCATCCACACCTCCCAGTGCGGCGCGATGCCATGCTGCTCGCCGTGTGAGCCGAGTGCACCGTAGCCGCCTTCGGCGATGATGTCGGCCATCGACTGGGCCAGCAGTGGGAAGCTGTAGTCGGTGATCGGGCGCAGGGTGCGGACGCGCAGTTGCGGCATCAGCGCACGCCACGGCATCCAGCGGCGCGCCTTCGCATCCTTCCACACGTCGCTTTCCTGAAACCAGTACTCGATGTTCCACGCCTGCGGACCGGCGACGACCAGCGTCGGCGAGTACGTCGCCTTGGCCTGTCCGAGGAACTTTGCGCCGTCCGAGTACATGGGCACTTCGCTGAACGGATGCTCCCATCCCGTCTGGCCGTCCATGATCATGGCCAGATTCTCGAAGAAGGTGCTCCCTTCCGACGTGACGTTGATGCCGACCTGACGGCTGGCTTCGGCGATCCACTGGCGCTGATCGCGACGCGGCTGCGCATACTGCTTGATCTGCGTGGCGCCCCAGTCGTTCATGCGTCGGACCAACGCCTGCGCGCCCGCCAGATTGCTGATCTCGTTCGTGCGTGCTCCGTCGCCGGCACTGGCGTTGTCGCCGGTGCTGAAGGTACGCGGTCCGATCATCGCGCCCGCCTCGATCAGCTCGGCCGTGGGGAAGACGTTCTGGCTCCACGTGCTGACGTCCATCGTGGTCGTCACGCCGTACGCGAGATAGATGGCCTGTTCGAAATCGTGCGGCGGCCGCATGCCGCGCCATTCGCGATAGTGATGCGAATGCATGTCCACGAAGCCCGGAATGATCGTCTTGCCTGCCGCATCGATGACCCGATCGGCGCCGGTGGTGGCACAGGTACCCACGCATTCAATACGACTGCCCTTCACGATGATCGTGCCGTTGTCGATCACCCGCCGGTTGTTCAACGTGACAATGCGCGCACCGGTGATGGCCACGGTGCCCGCAGGGACGGCGCGTGGCGCGCTCACGTTCAGCGTAGCCGTGTCGGTCGTCTTCGTGTCCACATGGTAGACGTAAAAGCGATTGCCGCTCCCCCACTCGAGCGTGCGCGCGTTGCGCCAGCGCGGAAAAATGCCGCCGTCGCGCGAGAGTTGCGTGACGGGGAATGCGCCACGGCGCTTCTCGATGCCGAGTGGCGTGGCACCGATACCGTTCCATGCCAGCGTGGAGAGATAGACGTTGTCTCCTTCCTGAAACGCGACGTACTGTCCGTCAGGGCTGGGTACCATTTCGTCGGCGGCGGGGAAGGTGAGATGCGTCTGCTTGTCGCTGCCATCGGGCTTGACGCTCACCAACGCGGTGCCGCCACGTGTGGCCGGTGCACCATCGGCGGCTGGCGTGCCGGCGCGTTCGTCCGGATAGAACAGGCGCCCTTCCGGACCAAAGCTCGGCCGCAGCAGTTGGCGACGCGCTTCGTTGCCCACGGACACGCCAGTCGGCTTGACGATCGTGGTAACGATCACGCCGGTATCGTTGCCCGTCGCGGCATAACGCACGAGATCGAACCAGGCGTTGTGTGTAAGTGTGCGACCTCGCGCCGTGGCGCCTTCGCCTCGCGCCACCACCACCGACCTGCCGTCAGGACTCCACACCGGATCGACGAAATCCCCCTCGGTGCGACTGAGCCTGGTCGGCGCGCCGCCGGTGGCCGGCACGCTCCACAAGTGTCCGCGGTTGCCATCGTCAAAGGTGACGAAGGCCAGCGACGTGCCGTCCGGGCTCCAGGTCGGCGCGTATTCGAGCGCCGAAAACGAGGGTGGTGTGACACGCTGCGGAATTCCTGTCGCGCCGCGCTGCACGTACACATGCCCCAGCGCCTGAAACGCGATCAGCGCACCGTCTGTACTCGCACTCGGCCAGCGCACGAACTGCGCCTTGACCGAGTCGTCGGTGATGCGGAATTCGCGGCGCGCCATCTCGGAGATTGTGCGATGCACCGTCGCCGTGAACGCGATCGTACTGACGACGCCGGTGGTGGCATCGACCCGTCGCAGCTTGCCGCCCTGCGCCAGCACGAGACTCCTGCCGTCGGCGGCCCACCTGTAGCGCGGCAGCACGCCCAGCGTTTTGCCGCCACCGCTGGTGACCATGGGATCGATCGGGTCCATCAGCAGACGTTCGGCGCCAGTCGTGCGATCGCGTAGCCAGAGCGCGGTGCGCGGGCCGTACTTGTGGCCCTTGAACTCCATCAACCCGTCGGGAATCTGCCGCGCGAACGCGATGAACCGTCCGTCCGGCGAGACTTCGGGCATGGCCGCACCACCGCTCGAGAAGCGACCGGCCGCCGCTCCCACACTTTCACCGTTGGTGATATCGAGAATCTCACCAGTCTTGAACTCGAAGCGGCGCAGCTGGAGTGCACCGGCCAGTGCTTCGCGATCGGTGACCGACGCCATGCTCACGTGATAGTACACGAAGCGACCGTCGGCACTCACACTTGGTGCACTGCCACCGGGCACCAGCGCTACGCCCGTGCCGCCGTCGCGATGATACATGGCCAGTCCGCCACCACCGCCACCACCGCCGCCAGCACCGCGTCCGGCACGCCGCACCACGATGAACTGCCCATCCGGCGTCCAGGCCGGTTCGACGGCCGTGGTCGTGAGATCGGTGAAGACCGGGCGCGGATTGGAGCCATCGGCGTTCATGATCCACAGGTTGTTCTGCCCCCGCCGGTCGGAGATGAAGGCGATGGTCTTGCCGTCGGGGGAGATGCGCGGCTGGTAGTTGAGCGCCACCCCGCTGCGCTGCGTCAGACACACGGCGGTGCCACCCGCTGCGGGCACGCGATAGACGTGGCCGAGCAGGTCGAAGTAGATCCACGCGCCGTCGGCGGAGGGATCGGCCGACATCCACGTGCCTTCGCTGGTGGTGAAGTCGATCTCGCGCGTTTTGCCACGGGCGAGCGTGACATCCCAGCGCGAGCCGGCCGAGTCGGTGGCCGCAGCGGGTGCACCGCCTGCACGCTGGGATTCGGCGAGGGTCGGCCACGCGGCGCTGAGCACGAGCGCGGCGAGGGGGAGCGCGGCGAGGGGGCGCGTGAAACGGCGGATCGTGCGGGACACGGGATACTCCGACATGGGAGTCGTTTGAGTTGTGTGCGCGGCAGAGTCGGCACGGCGCCGCTGCGATGTCAGACGTTACCACCGCGCGACGCCGGACGGCCAGCACCGTGTCACGCGCAACGGGCAGCGGCTCGTGGTGCCGTGGCCACTGACAGGTGGGGCCCGGGGTCGTAAGTTCGGGCGTTGGTTGTCCTCTCCACTCCACCCCAATCTCCGCATGCTGCGATCCAGCCGCACCCTTCGCCGCGTCGTCGTGCGGTCTCTGTCGCTGTGGCCACTGTCGTTGTCGCTCGCGCTGTCAGCAACGCTCGCCTCCGTCGCGTCCGCACAGCATTCCTATACCGAAACCGGGGGCGCCGCTGCGCGCACTTACGATCCACGTGTCCCCACGCCGCGCGCACTGCTCGGCCACGATCTCGGCGAGCGGTTCACGTCGCACCGTACGATGCTGCGCTACATTGAACGGATTGCGGCAGTGTCGAAGCGCGTGAAAGTGGATACCGTCGCGCATTCGTTTGAAGGACGCGAGATGCTGCTGCTGACCGTGACCAGCGAAGCGAATCACGCGCGCTCGACGGAAATACAGCGCGATGCCAAGCGTGTGGCCGATCCGCGCGGCGCCGCTGCGGGTGAAGTGGAGGCTGCGATCAAGCGGCTTCCCGCAATTGTGTGGCTGGCGCATTCGGTACACGGCGGCGAGGCCTCCGGGGTGGAGGCGGGGTTGGCGCTGCTGTATCAACTGGCGGCCGGCACGGATGCGGAGACGATGATGACGCTCGACAGCACTGTCGTACTCATCGATCCGAGTCAAAATCCGGACGGACGCGAGCGGTTTACGCACGATCTCGAGCGCACGATGGGTTCGCAGGAACTCGCGAGCGAACCGCAGGCGCTCAACAACGCCGGCTCGTGGCCGGGTCCGCGCACGTCGCACTATTACTTCGATCTGAATCGCGACTGGTTCACGCAGTCGCACCCGGAATCGAAGGGGCGGGTCAAGTCGTTCCTCGCGTGGTGGCCGCACGTCGCAGTGGATCTGCACGAGCAGGGCTCGAGCGCAAGCTTCTACTTCGCGCCGCCGCGTGAGCCGGACAACAAGAACAACCCCAGACATCTGCCCAAGTGGTTCGACATCTTTGCCGAAGCGCACGGCGCGGCGTTCGATGCGCATGGGTGGTCGTACTTTCGTCGTGAAGGCTACGACTCGTTCTATCCGGGCTACGGTGAAGGGTGGCCGATGTTGACGGGCAGCATCGGCATGCTCTTCGAGTCGGCGTCGTCTGCAGGTGGCGCGGTGCGACGCAACGACGGCACGCTGCGCACCCTGCGGCAGGCGGCATGGGAGCACTATTCGGCAGAATGGGCGACGGTACGCACAGCAGCGCGGCGTCGGACCGAACTGCTGCGCGACTATGCACAGGCGCGCGCCGACGCGATCACCATTCATGCGCGCGACGCAATGCGGGCGGTGGTGTTCCAGCGTGATGATCAGGGGCGCGCGGATTCTCTGGCAGTGAAACTGCGTGAGAACGGCATCGATGTGCTGCGTCTGCACGCCGATGCCGACATCGCGGGCGCGACGCCATTCGGCGCGACACCATTCGGCGCGACGCCGTTCGGCGCGACGCCAATTGGCCGCGGCACGACGGCACCGATCACGAAGGTCAAAGCCGGCGCGTACGTCGTGGACTTCGCCCAACCGCAAGGGCATCTCGCCAAGGCGCTGCTCGAGCCGGACGCGCAGCTCGATTCGGCATTCCTCAAGTTCGAACTCGAGTTGCGTCGGACGGGACAGCGGAACCGGTTCTACGACGTGACCGCGTGGTCGATGCCGATGGCGTGGCGACTGCAGGCGTGGACCGTGCGCGCGATACCGACCGGCGCGACGCCGTTCACGGACGTGCCGCGTGTCGCCGCGGCAACAGTCGCCGAGGCGCGCTACGGATATGCGTTCGCGCCGGGAAGCGAGGCATCGGTGCGACTCCTGGCATCGCTGCTCAAGGACTCCGTGCGGGTGTGGCATGCCCCCAACTCGTTCACGGCCGGCGGCGTGCCGTTTTCGCATGGCGCCTTCGTGGTGCGTGTGGCGGCCAATCGCGAGAACGTGCATTCCGTCGTGAATACACGAGCGCGCGAAGCGGGTGCCACGATCGTGGGCGTTCCATCCGCCGGCGTGACAGCTGGCACCGACTTGGGCAGCAACTCGGTGGTGCCCATCCTTGCACCGCGTGTCGCGGTGCTCGGCGGCACCCCGGTGAGCGGCACGCCGTTCGGTTTCATCTGGTTCGCACTCGACCAGCGGCTTGGCTATCCGAGCACGACTGTGGACGCGAGTTTCGTGTCCGGTGGTGACATGAGCGCGTTCAGCGTACTCATCATTCCCTCCACCCCCGGGGCTGCGCTCGATCGATTACTCGGTGATGCGGGCAAGGCGCGGCTGACCGACTGGGTGCGCGGCGGCGGGGTGCTCATCACCACCGAAGCGGCGACGGCGTGGGCCGCCCAGGACCGTGGACTCATCCGTCTGCGTGTCAACCGCGATTCCACCCGTGCGGACTCGAGCGGTGGTGCGCCGTTGCCCGGTGCACTGCCGGGCGTGCTGGCACGCGCCACGATCGACACCCTGTCACCACTGCTGGCGGGTGTGAACGAGCGCGAAATTCCCGTCTTTGCCAGTGCCGATCGTGTCTTCACGGTGCCACGCGACCTGCGGGCCGGTGAAGCAGTGATCCGCTTCGCGCCGGCCGATCGTGTCCGTCTGGCTGGCTACTACTGGCCGGAAGCGGCAGCCAAGATCTCGCTGTCCCCGTACCTGTGGACCGAGCGTGTGGGGCGCGGTCGTGTGATCGCCTTCGCGCACGATCCGGTGTATCGCGACATGTTCCGTGGACTGTTACCGATTTTCGCCAACGCGGTGTTGCTGGGCGGCACGTTCTGATGCGTCGGCATTCGTCACCTGCACCCGAGGCATGCGATCCGAGATGAAGCGACCATGAAGCGACGCGCGTTTTTTCAAACGGCAGGCGTCCTCGCCACGCTCCCGCTGCTCTCTCGCAGTGCGGGTGCGCTCGTGCCCCAAGAGGGGATGACGGGATCATTGGCTGTGTGGGAGCGAGCGGGGCTCAAGCGCATCGGCCTGGAGCTGTACTCGGTGCGGAAAGCCATGCGTGCCGATCCGGAGCGCACGCTGGCCGCAGTGCGCGCGGCGGGCTACGACGACGTGGAGCTACTCTGGAGCTTCAAGAACTTCGATCGCACGCCGGCACAGGTGAAAGCGTCGCTCAAGCAGGAAGGGCTTACGGCGACGTCCGCGCACATGGCGTCAGACACCATACTCTCCGAATGGGATCGCCGCCTCGACGACGCCAGGTTGCTCGGCCACGAGTATCTGACCGTGCCAAGTCTGCCAAGTGAAACGAATCGGTCACTGGAGGCGTGGCGTATTTGGGCGGATCGCTTCAATGCGGCCGGGGCGGAAGCGAGACGACGCGGCATCTGGCTCGCGTTCCACAATGAGCCGAATCACCTGAAGCCGATCGAGGGGACCGTGCCCTACGATCTGTTTCTCGAGCGCACCGACCCCAAAGTCGTGCGACATCAGCTCGATGTCGGCAACATGATCATGGGTGGTGGCGACCCGATGCAGTATCTGACCAGGTACCGCGCACGCTACTGGAGCTTCCATCTCAAGGATATCGTGGCCGACCGCTCGCACGACACGGAGCTTGGTACCGGAACCGTCGATCTTAACGCGTTGCTCGCGGCCATTCCGGATCTCGCGAAGAAGCCGTGTTTCGTCGAGCAGGAAGGATCGGCGGATGAGATGGAGAGCGCACGACGGAACTGTGCGTATCTGCGCGCGCTCACGTTCTGAGCGGCGCACCACGAATGTCCAAGCTGCCGGTCTTCGTCAGTCACAGCACCGATCACACGAACGATGCTGACATGGCGCGGTTGCGCACGATCGTCGCAGAACTCGGCACGGATCCGGCTGGCTTCGACGTGATGTGGGATGGCGGCGAGATCGCGGGCGCCGACGATTGGTACGCACGCATTCATATCATGCTGGCGGAGTGCCGGGCAGCCATCATGCTTTTCTCCGAGAGGGCGCTCACGCAGTCACCATGGGTGCTCAAGGAAGCCACGATTCTCAGCCATCGTGTCGCGCGGGACCCAGCGTTTCGGCTGCTGCCGATCATCATGCCCGGCGCCGACGAATCGCATCTCGGCAAAGGCGTCTGGGACCCGCTGCGCATCACCACCATTCAGTATCAGCGACAGAACGACGGCGATGTGAGTGATCTCGTGGCCCGTGCCCGCGCCGGAATCGATCGGTCGGTGCAGCTGCGTACGCCGCTGGATGAACTCGTGACCGCGATCGCGGCGCAGGTTGAGCATGTGCCGGAAGTCGGACTTCGCTTCGCGTGCGAGAACTTCCTGCTCCGCTCGGACTGGGAGCACGCAGGACCGGCGAAGCTCGCCTTCGCCGTCGGGTTGGCGCGCCGTCTGCTGCGCGCGCGCAGTGTGACCGAGGCGGTTACGGTACTCGATGCCGCGCACGGCATGTCCCCGGATGCGGCGCAGGAAGTGTACAACATCGTGTCGTCGCTCTGGGTGGATCCGCAGGCGGCCGCGCCTTTGCAAGCGGGCGTGCTGCATGAGGCGACGCGTATCGGCGTGGCGCTCAATGGCCGCAAGTTCGCCCGATTCACGGCGGAACGTTATGTACGACGCGCCCATCCCGGCAGTACGCTGCCGACGTTCAGCCGTGTGACCGATGCGAATGCCGGCGATCTGGTGCAGCACATCGCGGAGTGCATGCGCGCCGAGGAGCGTCAACGTCTGGCGCTCTTATCCGACGCCGATGACGACGATATCGATGCGTATATCAACAATCCTGCCGTGCAACGCTTTGTGCTCGTACCCATGTTGCCGACCGATGTCGAACTGACGCAACTGCGGGCGCTGTATCCACAACCGCTGTTCATTTTTTCCACCGGCGCATCGCTCCCGACCGATGCTCCGCCCACCGGTGTCCGGTATCTCGAGCCCGAGCTTGAACTCGCGCATGAGTCGCGCGCGTTTCAGGACTGGATGGTTGCGTTGAACAACGTAGACAACCGGCGCAAGTTGCGCGTCGGTGGAGGCTGACCGTTCATGGAGTATCGTCGTCGCTATTTCGATCCGCATGCAGCCGCGCTCGCGCCCGGAGTGAACGCTGTCGCCGACGGCACGGACTCCGGTGAGTCCGTGACACCGGTGTACGTGTACACGGACCGTATCGTCATCGCGGTGAATGTCGCGCTGGCCACCAGGCGGCCGCTGCTCATCGCCGGACCGCCGGGCTCCGGCAAGTCCACGCTGGCGCGTCATGTCGCCGCGGTGAATGGCTGGCGCTATCTGCAGCAGGTGGTCACGTCGCGCACGCAGGCGGAAGACCTGCTCTATCGCATGGATGCGTTGCAGCGACTGAACGATGCGCAGTTGGCGGGGCGCGATCTGCTGCCCGACTTCGCCTACCTCGATCCGGGGGTGCTCTGGTGGGCATTCGATCGCGACAGTGCCGCGCGCCGCGGTGCGGGCAGCGACGAAGTGTCGGCGCTGGGCGATCGGTTTCCGGTCCCGCGCAATCCCAGCATCGGCGCCGACGCCGACGATGTCGTGGTGCTGATCGACGAGATCGACAAGGCGGAACCCGACGTGCCCAACGATCTGCTCGAGCCGCTCGATCGCGGCTCGTTCGCCGTGCGCGGCCGGACGGAGCCGGTTACGAAGCATGGACAAGTGCTGCTGATCATCACCACGAATGGTGAGCGCGAGTTGCCACCTGCGTTCTATCGGCGGTGTGTGGTGCTCACGCTGGGAGAGATCGACACGGCACGATTGCTCGAGATCGCCGCGCTGCACTTCGGCACCGAACATCGGCCGTTGCACGAGATGATCGCGGACTGGTTCATGAGCAGTGCACAGCACGCACGACAGCGCGCGCTGCGATCGCCGAGTACCGCGGAGTATCTCGATACCGTCCGGGCCTGTCAGCATCTCGCGGCGACCTCCGTCAATGGCGGCGAACATGGGTCGGCGGCCGCGGTGTGGCAGGAAGTCGCGCGGCTCGCGCTCTGGAAGCACGACGATCGGTTCGATCTCGCAGCCCACGGTGCGACGAAAACCGGGGGATCGCCGGCGTGAAGCGCAGCGGCACGGTCTCCGCGGCCGATGCGCTGCACGCCGTGCATGCGCTGGCGCCGGATGGCGAAGCGACGGCGGAGATCCTCGCGATGCTCGCACTCGAGCGCGTGGCGCCGCCAGCCCGGCACGCGGCGATCAGTGTGCAGCCGCCGCCGACCTCGAGATTGGTGTCCTCGCCGTATCCGCCGCGAGGTCCAGCTGCCATGCCACCCGTCACGTCAGAAGTACGCGTCCCGCCGAGCGCGCGCGGTGATGGTCGGCCGACCGTGGCGACGCTCGAATCGACAAGTGCGGGCGGTGAGCCGCCGGCGTGGCTGGCATCGGCGGTGGCGCTGCCGGAACAATTGCAGCGCGTCACGCTCAGCGCGGAGCCGATCTTTCCGCGCGTGCACGCACGCTCGATTCTGGCGGCAGCGGCGGCGACGCGCAGTGCCGACGGTCCGCTCGATGTGCGCGCCCTGATCGACACGCTCAGTCGACTCGAGCCCGTCCGCCTGCTGCCGCGTCGGCCGACGGCGACGTTGCGCCATGGTGTGCAATTGTTGCTTGATGTCTCGAGCGCGATGGAACCGTTCGCGCAGGATATGCTGGAGATCGCGCGTGTCGTGGAGCAGGTGGTGGGCGGACCGCGCACGCAGCGGTTGCGTGTTCGCGCGTCGCCGCTGCGTGCGGTGACGACCCGTGCGCAGCGCGAGGAGCCGTGGCGTGCGCCGGTGCGGGGCACGCCAGTGCTGATTGTGTCCGACCTCGGCATCGGTGGCGATCCACTGGAGCGCACGGGACCGACGTCTGCCGACTGGCATGTGCTGGCCAAACGCGCGCGCGCCTCCGGTTGTCCGGTTGTGGCACTGGTGCCGTTTGGAGCCGCACACTGGGACGGCGCGCTCATGCAGCTCATCATGCACATCCACTGGGATCATCGCGTGACGGCCGGTGTGGTGCGTCGTGCGATCGGACCCGGGCACGCCGTCGGATGATGGCTCTCGGATGACGCTCTCGGATGACGCTCTCGGATGACGGACGTGGATCGTGACCTGGCAATTGCCACTCTCGTATCGGTGGAGTCGCGGTCGAAAGCGGCGGTTCGCCTCGCAACGCTGCTGAGCATCGCCGTGTCCATCGAGCCGGCGCTGATCCGCGCCATGCGGCGGAGACTCGCACCGGAGCTGGACGCCGGTGCGGAGAGTGCGCTCTGGTTCAGCGAGCTGGTGGGCTCGCGATCGGCGGGGGCGCTCACGCTCGATGTTGATGTGGTGGTGCTGCTGCGCGAGCGGCTGCGTGACTCCGGACGGCTGGACGATGCGCGTGGCGTGATTGCGGAGGTGCATTCGGCGTTGCCGCCAACGCTGCAGGTTGAGGAGGAAGTGATCTGGCGCTATCTCCGCAATGCGGAGGGAGACGCCGGCGCCGCAGATCTGCTGCTGCAGCGTGCGGTGAAGACGATGGTGGATGCGCCGGATCGTGCGAATGACATCGCGCGCTGGGCCGATCGCGCGTTGCCCGGTCTGCCAGCATCGCCGTTGCACGAAGTGGCCGCGAAGCCGTACGCGACGAACACGGCGCGATTGCTGGCGGCGGCTGCATACCTGCGCATCGGTCCGCGTGCGCGCATGGCTGGCACGCCGGAGCGCATGTCGTTGCCAGCGTCACCGCGCTGGCTGGCACCGGCGGTGAACGCACCGACTGCGCGCGTGGGTGTGCAGTTACTCGAAGTGGGCGCGCGGTTCGTCGAGCCTGGCACGAGTGACAGTGCCACCATCGACGTGCCCGATCACGCGCCGCGGCTGGTGCAGTTCGAATGGGAGGGCGGCAGCGGCCCCGAAGCGCGCGTGGCGGAAGCGCGTGCCGGTGTCACCGTGCCGCTGCCCGCGACGCTGACGTCACTCACACTGCGCACGATGGCGGGGTGGGTATACGCACTCTCCGTGAAGGCGATGGACGGAGTAGAGCGCGACGTGGAACCTGTACCGTCGCCGCAGGCGGCGGATCGGTATCAGGTGGCGAAGGTGCTGCTGGTGGGCGATGATGGCGGCAGCAAGCGCATGCTGCTGGAATCGCTGACCGAATCGGGGATCGCCGAGGGGCGCGCAGTGCCGGTGCGGTGGCAGGTGCCGGGCAGCGGCGACGAGACCGTGCGCGAGCTGGCGTTTTGGGACATGCCTACTGAGCCACACTGGATTGGTGCGCTCACGACTGAACACGTCGCGGCGGTGGTCGTGCTTGAGACCGTCGGCCGGGGCACCCCTGCCACCGAATGGTTTGATCGGATCGAGCCGTGGCTCGACCGCGAGGCGGCCACGCCGGTGTTCGTGGTGGCGGTGTCCGGGCTGGTGAAGGGGTCGATGACCGCGCAAGACGTGCTGGAACGCGCCGCCGCTCGCTCGCTGCATGGTGTGCAGCCGATCGGCGTGCCCATGCAAATCACGGATCGCAGCGCAGCCTTCACACTGCGCAACACGATCACGGAACGCATCGCCTGGTCGCGACAATTCGGGTTCCGGAACGACGAGGCGTATGTCGCCATCGAACGCGAACTGCTCACTGCGCTCGATTCGGCCGGTACGGTGCGCATGGATACGGCGCGCATCCTGATCCGTCGCGTGCTTCCCGACCAGGCTGACGACGCCGTGCTCGCCCAGCGTGCGATGGTGCTTGCGGGGGTTCGCGGTACACTGCGTGCGATGTCCTGGCCGGCGGTCGAGCCGCACTATCTCGTGGAAGCTGATCGGTTTCAGCAGACGATCGATGCGTTCGTGCGCGAGCTGGACGATCGCGACGCAACGATGCCGGCGGTGCTGCACGGTGGTGACGACGGACCCGACGGCGCACTGCGCTCGCTGGTGATGGATGAGTGCGAGCGGCACGGTGTCGGCTTTCAGGTGCGGGTGGGGAGCGCACGATGGCTCGTGGTACCGGCGGCGGTGCAGGCAACGGCACCGATGCTCGAACATCCGGATCAGTACCAACGTTTCGATTGCTATGGCGTGACGGATCCCGTGCGACTCTGGTGGACGCTGCTGCACGAGCTGCAGGCGAAGGACTGCGCGGTGGAACGGGCCGGGGTGGACTTCGCAGAGATCGCGTTTCTGCTCGAGCAGGTCGGTCAGGCGCCGCTCCGGTTCCGCATTGCGATTGAGCAGAAACAGAACCTGACACTTCGGCTCTGGACCTCCGGGTCCGTCACGAGCACTCCGCGCCTCGCGTTCGGCGCCCGCCTGGAAGAATCGCTCCGTCGGGTCGCGGGCCCGGATGTGCAGGTACTGACCGACGATGTGGAACCGACACCCGTGGTACTTCGGGTGCGAGTACCGTCCTCATCGACAGATCTCGGTCGGCCCTACACCACCTTTGTGCTGCAGATCAGGGAGGCGCTGGCGGAAGCCACCGGGCGCAACGTGCAGCTTGATACCTCTATGGCAGGTATCGCGACCGGGGAGACGGACCGGGATGCTCCGTTCGATGTCTTCCTCGCGCTGCTGACGCCGGGGTTTGCGGGGAACGACCTCTGCATGCAGGAACTCGAGCGCGGGCTGCGCAGGCAGGAGGAGCGGCAGGCCGTCGTTGCGTCCCTCATGTGGGGCGACCCCGTATTCGACGCCGAGCTGCTCAACCGACTGCAGCCGTTCGATGTCCTCACGGAAGACGGTCGCTCGTTGTACGATGTCTCGACGCCCCAAACCACCGGCCTGTTGCGAAAGACACTCGCGCCATTCATCGCGCAGATTGTCCGCCGTCTCGACGCCATGGCTACGCCAGGTGGGCTCATCGAGGACGATGCGCCGAGGCAGCAATGGCGCTTCGAGCCGAATACGACCACTCGCGAGGAGTCCGAGAAGCAGGATGCCGTGTTGGCCGTCGCTGTCATGCAGCAACTCGCACGGCCGCTGTCGGCGGGGCTGCTGCATCCACTGGTTCCGATCGACCGTACAGCGCTCGCGCAAGCGAGTACGAACGAGGAGCGAAACGACCTGCGCTATGCAAGCGTCGTTGCGGAGTCCGTGTACGACGGCACGGTGGCATCGGCCATGCGCGACGGTGTGGATCCGTTCGCTCCATCGCTGGCCCAAGCGCGAGCGCTCGCGGCACGGTACGCACAGCGGCGCGGCAGTACCGACGCGATGACGTCGCCGGAGGATCTGCTGCAGCGCCTGCACGACGAGACGCGCGCTCTCGGATACGGACGAACCCGGCTGCAGGACGCACTGGGCATGCCGGTGGAGCAGGCACTGACGGCAGCGCCGAAAGACCTGACCGAACGTCTTTCGTCGCACGCCTTCGCCGATATGCTACGAGACCTGCTGGCTCCGGGACGTCGCGACTTTCTGCGATTCCCGACAACACTGTCGACTTCCGAGTCGTTCGCGGACTATATCCGGCGATTGGGCGCGATCATCAGCAGATACGCCTCGTGGGTCGCGCAGGAGTTCCCCGACGCGGAATTGACGATCGACGATCAGCACATCAATGCGTTGCACAAGATCCTGCCGGGCATTCCGCTTCATGCGGCAGGCGGCGACACGCAACAGTCTCGGGTGACTCTGCATGTCCGTGACTACTCCAGCGCCGTCGACCTCCTCAACACGCGCATCGTTCGCGCGCTCACAACCTCCACGGTGCCTCAAACGCCGCCAGCGACAGCTCGGCGGGGTCGTCCTGCGCCCACGCCGCCACCGACTCCCCGATTGCCGCCGAATGCTTGAACCCGTGCCCCGAGCAGGGCGATACCACCAGCACCTGCTCCTCGCCCGGCATCGTATCGATGATGAAATCAAACCCCGGCGTGACCGTGTACAAACACGTCGCCGTTCGCACCACGCGACTGCTCACATCGGGAAACGCATTCGCGATGTACTCCGCATGCAGCGCCGCGGTCTCGGCGTCGCTCACGTGCCGATCGATCGTGTCCGCCGTGGTGGATGCGAGATACTGCTCCGTCGCGATCTTCACGCCGCCGTCGCCGCCGTCGATCGCCGGAAAGCCGTAGATGTCACGGTCTCCCTCCAACGCCCAGATGTGCACCGGGCAACGCTCCGGATCGAAGTGACGCGTGTCGCCGTCGATCTCGAACCAGCAGAGCACCTGTCGCAACACGGTGAAGTGCGACGCGATCGATGCAGGCACCGCCTGTGCGATCCACGCACCCATCGACAGCACCAACCGGTCTGCCGTGTATGCGCCCTTGTCGGTGTGTACGGACACGCGACCGTCGCGCTCGATCGCATGGTGCACGAACTGCTCGTGAATGTGCACGATCGCTCCATGCCGCACCGCCAACCCGAGCTGCTGACGCACACATTCCTCGGGACGCACGAATCCGCCGGTGGGTTCGAACAACGCCCGTTCGTTCGGCTGCACGTTGAACGCCGGGAATCGTGCGCGGACGTCGCTGGCATCGAGCGATTCGATGGGAATGCCGTAACGCTCCGCAGATTCGAGGGTGCGCCGCAGGAACCCCGCACGGCCATGCACCGCCGCATCGTCGCGCAGCGGACCGATGTACAGCGCCCCGCATTGCGTCAGGAGTGTGGCGCCGGTTTCCCGTTCGATGTCGCGCCAGATCTCGTGCGAGCGGATCGCCAGCGGTGAATACTGACTCCCCTCACCGATCGCCAGTCTGGTGATACGCGAGTCACCGTGCGTGGATCCCATGGCATGCGGCGGATCGAACCGGTCGATGCCGAGGACGCGCGAGCCCCTTCGCGCCAGCTGATACGTCGTGGCCGCGCCGGCCGCACCCAGCCCGATCACGATGACATCGAAGTGTGACATGCGCCCGTCAGGTTATATGTGCCATGATCAATCCGACATGGGCCCCAGCACTCACGGTACCGGCTTCGGATTGGTCGCCAGCGACTTCGTCAGCCGATACAGGAACTCGTGCCCCTCGAAGTACGACTGAATCCGCATGCGTTCATCGCGGCCGTGTGCGCGTGCGTCGACCGTCGGGTCCATGAACAGTCCGGACACACCGTACGAGGGAACATCAAGGGCAAGGAAGAAGCGCGAATCGTTCGCACCGGTGGACATGGTCGGGATGATCGGAATATCGCCGAACAATTCTTTCGTGATCTGTGCGACTGGCTGCATGATCTCGACGGACATCTTCGCCGGAGGCGACGACGGGCGTTGCGTCTTGATCAGCACCTTCACCGCCGTATCGGCAACGGCGCGTTCGAGTGCGACGCGCACTTCTTCCGCCGTCTCCGTGGGATAAATGCGGCAGTTGACGTTCGCCTCCGCCAGCTGCGGCAGTGCGTTCGAGGCGTGTCCGCCGGAGAGCATCGTCGCCACGCAGGTGGTGCGCAGCATCGAACTGTACTTCTCATCTCCGGCCACCACGGCAATCGCTTTCGCATCCGACGGGTTGGCCACCAGCGCCTTCATCGCACGACCCATGGCTGGCGACTCGAGCGGTGCCGTCTCGGTGAAGAACGCGCGCGTTACTTCACTCAACTTCACCGGAAACTCGTGGCGTCCGATCCTGCCCAGCGCATCAGCCAGCGACGTGATCGCGTTGTCCTTGCGCGGTACCGATGAATGCCCGCCGCGATTGGTGGCCTGCAACGTGAAGTTCGTCGTGATCTTCTGCGCAAGCTGGATGGTGTTGAACAGCGGCTTGCCATCACGCAGCACGCCACCACCGCCCTCGTTGATCACGATCCCGGCGTCCACCAGCGCGCGATGGTTGGTCACCAGCCAATCCACCCCGTTGAACGGACCACTCTCCTCGTCGGCCGTGAGCGCGATGACGATGTCACGGTCGGGGACAAATCCCTCCGCTTTCATACGGAACACATTGGCCACGAAGATCGACGCCATGGCCTTGTCATCGGCGGTGCCGCGCGCATAGTAGTAGCCGTCCTTCTCGGTGAACCTGAACGGATCGAACTCCGGCGACCAGTCCGCTTTGAGTGCCTCCACGACATCCAGATGCGCGAGCAGCAGCACCGGTTTGCGGCCCGCCGGATTCCTGCCGCGAATACGCGCCACCACGTTGTGCTTCTTCGGCTGCGGTCCGCCGACAAAAATATCCGAATCGGGAATGCCGGCGGCGCGGAATCTTTTGGCCATCGCCACCGCGCCGTCCGTGATGTTACCGGTCGTGACGCTGGTGTTGATCTCCACCAGTTCCTGGTAGATCTCGCGCGCCTGCTGCTGCGCCGGCGTGAGCTTGCCGGGGGTGTACACAGGCGGCTGGGCCGGAATGGACTTCGACGCGGACTGCGCAGCGGCGCTGCCCGCGCCACACCACAGCATCGAGGCGACGACGACGCACCGACGATGACGGACAGCAAGACTGTTCATGACGACGAGCTCGACTCGGGGTGGACGGAGGCTACGCAGTTCGCACCGACATGCAACCCCGAATCTACAGTCCGTCAGCCCGGCATGATCGGCTCCTGCGTGTGACTCGGCGCGCCCGCCCTTGGCCACCATCCCGGAAGAACGGGAAGCGCGCCGGCGAGCCGCGAAGTTCCGACTAAAACGCCTTGAACTCGTCGAAGGGCTGCCGACAGGCGTTGCACACATGAATCGCCTTGCAGGCCGTGCTGCCGAATTCGCTCTGCAGCCGCGTATCGCCCGACCCGCAGAACGGGCACGGCACCGGATCCCGCCGACGTGTCAGCGTGATCAACCCGCCGTGTTCAGCGCGGCCGGGCGGTGCAATGCCGTACGCGCGCAACTTCTCACGCGCCTCGGGCCCGATCCAGTCGGTCGTCCACGCCGGTGAAAAGACCGTGTCCACGATGACCGAGTGCGCGCCCGCCGCTTCCAGCGCCGACCGGATGTCTGCCTCGATCTCGCGCATGGCCGGACAGCCGGAGTAGGTGGGGGTAACGGTCACGTGCACGACCGTCTCCCCGGCCTGTTGCTCGATCTTCGCATCGCGGATGATGCCCAGATCCACCACGCTGATCACTGGCACCTCCGGATCCAAGACGGTGGTGAGCACGGCCATCACATCATCGCGGGAGAGCAGGGCTACCATCCGGCCGCTACCACGTGGCGCCGGGATGCGACCGGGCGACGATCTGCATCGTGGCGAGCAGGTGGCCCAGATGTTCCGTGTGCAGGCCCCGCCGTCCGCCGCGACGCATCGCGCCGTCGGTCGGCAACGTGAGCGTGGCCCGCTGCACAACGTCGCTCACCATCGAATGCCAACGTGACTGAAGCCCAGCCTGATCGACCTCGATCCCCTGCGCGGCCACCGCCACATCGATCGCGTCGTGATCGAAGAGCTCGGCGGTGAAGCGCCACAATGCGTTCAGCGCCGTCTGCGCGCGCGTGTGGCTTTCTTCGGTGCCGTCGCCAAGACGGACCACCCATTCGCCGCTGTGCCGCAGATGATACTTGTCTTCCTTGAGCGACTTGGCCGCGATGCCCGACAGCGTGGGGTGACTGCACCGCGAGAGCGCATCCCACAACAGCACGCTGTAGGCGTCGAACAGGAACTGCCGCACGATCGTGAAGGCGAAGTCGCCATTGGGGAGCTCGACCAGCAACGCGTTGCGATAAGCCGTCGCATCACGGAAATAGGCCAGCGCGTCTTCATTGCGCCCCTTGCCTTCGATCTCACCGGCCAAGGCCAGCAGCGACGTCGCATGCCCCACCAGATCGAGTGCGATGTTGGACATCGCGATGTCTTCCTCGAGGATCGGCCCGTGACCGCACCACTCCGACATGCGATGCCCAAGCACCAGCCGATCGTCGCCTAGCCGCAGCAGGTATTCGAAAAGCGCGTTCTCGACGGGGATAGTGCGCGGAGCGGCGACGATCAATGTCGCCGTGATCGGTGCGCCGTCGTCCGTGGCGGCCATGGTGGCGGTCGGCTCGCTCAAAAGATGCGCACCCCGCGCGGCGCCATGTAGAACTGCGGATGACGGTACGCCTTGTCGTTCCCCGGATCGAAGAACGGGCCCGCATCACTTGGTGCCGACGCCACAATCGCGGCCGATGGTACCACCCACAAATTCACCGCTTCGCCGCGGCGCGTGTACACGTCACGCGCGTTCTGCAACGCCTGCTCGGCGTCGGCCGCATGCACACTGCCGGCATGCTCGAACGCCTCGCCGTGACTGGCTTGCGTGAACACTTCCCACAACGGCCACTGGGTGTCGCGCATGGATTTATCCATGGATTCGCTGCTCGGGATCGACGGCGCGCTCACGCGGCGGCCGTCGCGGACTTCGCCTTCTGCTTTTCGGCGTAGGCCGTTGCGGCGGCACGCACCCATGCACCGTCGTCGTGCGCCTTGTTGCGGGCTTCCAGACGCTCACGGTTGCACGGGCCGTTCCCCTTGATGACTTCGAAGAACTCCGACCAGTCGATCTCGCCGAACTCCCAGTTGCTGGTGGCCTCGTCGAAATGCAAGTCCGGATCGGGAATGGTAAGCCCGATGGCGATGGCCTGCGGCACCGTGAGATTCACGAAGCGCTGGCGCAACTCATCGTTCGTCTTGCGCTTGACGCGCCATTTGAGCAGCTCGGCGCTGTTGGGCGAATCAGTATCACTCGGTCCGAACATCATCAACGACGGCCACCAGAACCGATTCACAGCGTCCTGCACCATCGCCTTCTGCGCCGGCGTTCCCCTGGCCAACGTGGCGCAGATCTCGTAGCCCTGACGCTTGTGGAAGTTTTCTTCCTTGCAGATGCGGATCATGGCGCGCGCGTACGGTCCGTACGACGCCTTGGCCAGCACGGTCTGGTTGACGATCGCCGCCCCATCCACCAGCCAGCCGATGACGCCCATGTCGGCCCAGCTCAGCGTCGGATAGTTAAAGATGCTGGAGTACTTGGCGCGTCCGTCGAGCAGCTGTTCGACGAGCTCGTGGCGATCGACGCCGAGTGTTTCGGTGCCGCAGTAGATGTAGAGGCCGTGTCCCGCCTCGTCCTGTACCTTGGCGATGAGCGAGAGCTTTCGACGCAGGCTGGGCGCGCGCGTGATCCAGTTTCCTTCGGGAAGCATGCCCACGATTTCCGAGTGCGCGTGCTGCGACATCATCCGCGTGAGCTGCTTGCGATAGCGGTCGGGCATCCAGTCCTTGGGCTCGATGCTTTCGCCAGCGGCGATACGGGCCTCGAAGGCGGCGGTGAGCGCCGATTCGTCGGTGGGAGCGGTGGAAGTCTGTTGCATGGCTGGAATCTACCGGACGCGGGCGGGCTTCGACAATCGACGAGACATTCGACGACGGTATCGGCGCGAAGATCGGCGCTAGGACAATCGACGGGGTTTGCTAGGTTACGCACTCATGACGACGAACGCGGCAGTGCCTCAACCGGTGTCCACGCCCGACGGCGATGTACAGGTCACGATTGCCGACGGGATCGGCACTCTGGAGTTCTACCATCCCAAGGGGAATTCGCTCCCCGGCGGGCTGCTGCGGCGCATGGCCGGGTGTGTGACGGCGCTCGGCGAGGACCCGGCGGTACGGGTGATCGTGTTGCGCGCCGGCGGGACCGGCCCATTCTGCGCGGGTGCCTCGTTCGACGAGCTGATCGCCATCGAGGATGTGGTGCAGGGGCAGGAGTTCTTCTCGGGGTTCTCCCGCGTGATCTTGGCGATGATCCGGGCGCCCAAGTTCGTGCTCGTGCGGGTGCACGGAAAGGCGGCCGGCGGCGCCGTGGGGGTGATCGCGGCCAGCGATTTCAGCTTCGCGTTGCGCAGTGCGTCGGCCAAGCTGAGTGAGCTGGCGGTGGGGATTGGCCCCTTCGTGGTCGGGCCCGTGATCGAGAAGAAGATCGGACTGGCCGCTTTCAGTCAGATGGCGGTGGATGCCGACTGGCGTGACGCGGAGTGGTGTTCGCGGAGCGGCCTTTACGCGCGATTGTTCGATTCGGTGCCCGAGCTCGACGACAGTCTCGACCTGTTGGCACGCACATTGGCCGCGTGCAATCCGGAGGCGATGTCGCAACTGAAGCGTGTGTTCTGGGCCGGGACGGACGGGTGGGATCAGCTGTTGGCGGAGCGCGCCGGCATGAGCGGGCGCATGGTGCTGAGCGAGTTCACGCGTAACGCGATCGCCAGATTCAAGACGAAGTAGTCACACGCGCAGGCATGCAAACGTTTGGGGTGCGGGCGCTGTCTCAGTCACGACTGTCCTTCCGTCAGCGTTCGCCCTTTACTCCAGCCCCGTCCCTGATGCTGCGTCATCTCCTGCCCGCCGTGGCAATCCTGCTGCTGACCGAAGCGCTCCCCATTCGCCTGACTGCGCAGACGACGCGACCCTCGCCGAAAACCCTTCACGCGGCGCTCGGCGGGACGTGGACGGGAACGCTGCGATACCGTGACTACCAAGACAGTACGCGCTTTGTATCGCTTCCAACGGTGGTGGAAGGAACGACGGCCACCGACTCCACGAGCGTGCGTCTCAACTTCGTGTACGACGATGGCCCCGGGAAGACCGTACGTTCCAGCGACAGCTTTGCGCTGAATGCGGAGGCGAGTGCGCTGCTGTGGGGCCCTGCCGACGGAAAGCGCGCGCCGTCGTCCTTCGTGGTGCAACAGCTCAGCGGGGACACCACGCTCACGCTGGTCGTCGAGATGATCGGAGAAGACGACAACAGGAAGGCCCGCATCCGGGAGACGCTGACCGTTGACGCGAACGAGTTGCACATTTTGAAGGACGTGCAATTCAGGGCCGACGCGCCGTGGGTATTCCGTCATGAGTATCGGTTCCGTCGGCGAGCGGACGCAGGGGACCTGCTGACCGCGGCCGTCGCACTGGGAGACGTGGTTTCAGGAACGCTTCCGCACAAAGACGGCGTGACTGGACCGCGGCCCATCTCGCCCGCACTATTCCACAAACACGCCGCCCCCCGCGTCTGCGGTGCCGCGGTTTCCCCAGAGACCGGAGAGCAGCATGCGCGTGCGTTCGTTCCGTTGCTTCACGTTCGCACTCGTATCGCTGGCCGTCGTGGCGCAGCCGTCTCGGGCTCACGCCGCGTCGGGTGAATATCGATCGCCGCGCTCGTGCCGCGCCGGACTGTTCGGCCGCGCTGCGCGTGGCGCTTCCGAACGCGCGCATTACCTCCGCCCGTGTCGTCCCGTCCAACGACTCGCTGCGCGCGCTCGGCCGACGACCCTACTGTCGCGTCGCAGCGACCCTCGACGTGGAGACGCAGATTGTCGCGCTGCTTCCCGACGACTGGAATGGACGATTCCTGATGGGCGGCGGCGGCGGATACGTGGGCGCCGTGGACAACGACTTCTCGTTCACGGTGCACGAGGGGTATGCCACCGTGGGCACCGACGCCGGGCATAGCGCCAACAGTCTTACCGCGGGTTGGGCACTGCACAACGACACCCGCATCACGGACTTCGCGTATCGCGCGGTGCATCGCACGGCAGAAGTGACGAAGGTACTCGTTGCAGCGTACTACGGCCGCCCGCCAGAGCATTCGTACTTCCTTAGCTGCTCGAACGGTGGACGCCAGGCGTTGATGGAGGCGCAGCGCTACCCGGACGACTTCGACGGCATCGTGGCGATCGCGCCGGCGTACAACCTGCTCGCCATCACGACGACGTTCATACGCAATTTGCAAGCGCAGTACCCGACCGCAGACATGGACGCGCCGGTCGTCACGCCGGCCGTGCTGAAGTTGCTGGCGGCCAAGGTGAGTGAGAGCTGCGACGCGAGCGACGGTGTGCGCGATGGTACCATCGAGAATCCCGAGACGTGCACGTTCAAGATGGCGTCGCTCCCGGCTTGCCCCAGAGATGTTGCGGCCGACGGCTGCGTGACGCGTGCGCAGCGCACGGCCCTGACAACGTTCACCGCGCCACTGGCGGCCGGTACACTGCGATATCCCGGGCAGCCCTTCGGTGACGAATCCGACGCAGAGGGCTGGAATGCGTGGATCACCGGCCCGTTGCCGGACATGCTGGACGCGACCGGACGCACGGTACCCACGGTGCAGGCCGCGTTCGGGACCGAGTTCTTCAAGTACTTCGTCTACGGGGACTCGGCGTGCCGCTACGTCGGCTATGACCTCGCGCGCGCCGCTCGTGACGGCGCCAGGGTGGACGCGATCGTCTCCGCGACGAACCCTGACCTCTCCGCGTTCCGCGCGCGCGGCGGCAAGCTGCTGCTGGCGCACGGATGGTCCGACCCCGCGCTCAACGCGCGCTCCACGATCGAGTACTTCAACGCCGTGCAGGCCCGTACACCGCAGGCCTCGTCCTTCACTCGGCTATTCATGATGCCGGGCGTGTTGCACTGCGCGGGCGGCAGCGGCTGCGATGAGGTGGACTGGGCGGGCACCATCCGCCGCTGGGTAGAGCAGGGCGAGGCGCCCTCGCGCATCATTGCGCGCAAGGAGCGCAACGGGAAAGTTGTGAAGACGCATCCGCTGTGCGCGTACCCGATGACGGCGCGTTACAACGGCACGGGCGACACTGACGATGCGGCGGCGTTCACCTGTCGATAGCGCGACGCGCTGGCAGATCGCGTTTGCGACCGGCTGGCTGCAGAAGCGAAACGCAGCAACGGCGTGCGCGGATTGCTCCGCCCACGCCGTGTGTCCCACTATTCTGCTCTACGCTATGCGGCAGCCAACGGTCACCACCACACGCAGCGGGGGGCCGCGGCCTCCGCTCAGCGACGCCCCGGTGCGATCAGGCGACGCGACGACGCCTGGCCCCGACCGTTCCGACGACAGCCATCCCGAAGGCGAGCAACGCGACGGTCCCCGGTTCGGGGGTGACGGTGACGTTGGCGCGAAGCTCGCCGCCGGGATATGTCGCGTTGTGCAGGTTCACATAGGCGTTACCGGCATTGAGGCCGGCGATCAGTGCGGCCTGCGCGCCTGCCGCCGTTCCCGCGCCAGCGCCGTTGCGGAAGTTGGCGTTATACACGGACGGATTAGTGAGATCGAAGATGCCGGTGAACGAGCCGGTCGACAGAGATGACAGTCCGGAAAATCCGATTGCCACACCAGCGTTGCTTCCGGGGGCGGCGCAGCAATGAATGTGTCCGGCGGTCAGAGGGCCGCCGATCAGTCCAGCCCAATTGAGCATCACCGTCAGCGTGTTGTTGCTCAATGAGATGGCGGCAAAGCCACTCGCCGTCGAGAGATTGGCCGGCACCTCGTTGGTGCCGGAAAGAAAACCATTCCACGTTTGCGCCTGCACCACCTGCGCACTGACCAGCAATGCCGAGACGGTTCCGACGATTCGCGCGCCGCGCACCAATCGTCGTGTGACCAACTGCGTGATTCGGGACATTTTTTGTGCCTCAAAGGGTGAAGCGTGGAGTCGTGAGGCCGAATGACCTCCGGGCGTTACCGCGAGCAGGTTGCGCACGTGACAATAGACGGCGCAAGCAGCCTCGATTATTCCCGCCGTCTCCAATGGCGCGCCGCTGCTGCCCCGCTCGTTCGCGTTACCATATAGCCGAGCCCGTTTCGGCACGATGTAGTGGTGGAACTAACGGGGGCGATCAGGCTAGCTACAGAAGCACACTACTGTCTGTCACGCCGAGATCTCGATGCGCGCGCTGCTCCTGCTGTTGTTGCCAGTCATTGTTGCGTCCTCGTCAGCCCGGAAGACCGTGGCAGCGGACGCCGCGCCCTCATGGAAGAACCGCGAATGGCTGAACACTGCGGCACCGGTGACATTGGAAAGTCAGCGCGGTCGAGTGGTGCTGCTCAACTTTTGGGTCTATACGTGCATCAACTGCAAGCGGACGTTGCCGTCGCTGGTGGCCTTTGACAGCAGCTATCGTGAACGCGGATTGAGTATCATTGGCATTCACACGCCCGAGTTTCCCCCGTTCGCAGGCGAACATGATCGCGGAAACGTCGCGAAAGCGCTCGTTCGGCACGGGATTCGTTATCCCGTCGCGCAGGACAACGACAACGCGACGTGGAAGCTCTACGACATTCACTACTGGCCGAGTTTCGTGCTCATCGACAAGCAGGGCGTCATTCGCGAGCGAGGCTACGGAGAATTTCACGTGGGCGACGTGACGCACAAGCAGTGGGCGAAAAAGATCGAGGCGTTGCTCAAGGAATGATTGCGTCTGCGCGCACACACGCTCCGCGGCCTTGGAACCAGCAGCAGCAACCGCGGCAAATCACGATGCGGCGTTGGCTGCTGCTCGTTCTGATGAGCGCGTGTTCCTCGTCCGAACGAGAGGCCACGTCCAGCGAGTCGGCTTCGTCGATTCTGGCGCTTCCGCAGCAGACTGATAGCGCACGCCGGCTGGCGCTTGCGTACGAACAGGATTCCGCCCCGTCGCTGCGCACCACGCGCCTTGGCGATTCGCTCCGATTCGAGGTGTTGGTGGAGCGTGGTGCGCAGTTGAATGCGCTGCTGCCTCCAGTGATCGAGCTCGATGGAGGAGGGCGCGTTGTGTTCCAGGCCACCGGCGTGACGGCGGACAGCGCGTACCTCACCGGGCCGACGACCGCCGTGGTAGCTCGGCTGGGGCTACCGGCGCAGGGTCTTTTGCGAACGAGCTACTGCCGGGCCAGCGAGCGGTTGTGTCGGACAGGACGGCGGGTGGTGCGGTTGTCTGGGATGTGACGCTCGATCCCGTGCCATGCTGGCAACTGGCAGCGTTTTCGGCATCTACCATCCAGTTCGAAAGTATCGGTCCAAAAATCCCGGACCCGAATTGTCGAATCCGTTCGTTCGTAAGCAGGTAATCCGACCCCAAGAGCCGGCCCGGGATCATCGTACTGACGCCTCACCACGTGACCAGAGCGACTTGCTTGCCGCCCACGCCTACGGCTGGCCGTGGCCCATGCCCGACACCGAAATCCTCGATCGACTTGTCGCCCTGCACGACGTGCGTGTGGCCGAAGAAGCGCAGGGGATCATTCGCTGGCTGCGTCCGGAGTTTCAGGCGCCAACGTCCACCGTCGCAGCACCCGCGGCCGAACTCGCGCTCGCCACGGACGTTGTGGCAACCGCACCCGTCGCCGAACCTGCGCCGTGGCCCGCGCAGGCCATCGAACAGATCTCCGCACTCAAGCGGCTCCGGCGAGCGAACGTCCATGTGGCCCGTCGGCTGATCGATGATTTGGACGTGATCTTTCCGCTGAGATCCCTCAGCGACGAAATCGCGCGGGTCCTCGACGCCGGCTACCTGCGCGGCGCAGACTGCTGGCATCTCGCCACGGCGCTGTACCTCGCGCCGGATCCGCGCGAACTCACGTTCGTCACGCTCGACGCGCGTCAGCGCGAGGTGGCCGAGACGTTGCGTTTCGCGACCTGAGCGGCGATGTGTTGCCGCACATCGTGTCACCTCGCGCTCACCGCGCGGGCGGCGTTCGCACCAACAGCAGCGCATTACCGACGGCGCGCTCGCCGGTGACATCGGTGGGCGTGTTGACGACCCTGCCGTCGATGACCATGGTCGTGGAGCCGCCGCCGTCGAAATTCAGGGCCTGCGACGCGCCGAGCGTGCGCATGGCCTCGGCGAGTTCCACGAGGGTCATGCCGACGCTCGAGGTCGAACGACCGTCCACCGCCACAAGCCAGAGCGTACGCCCGTCCTTCGCGTAGCCGATCGCGGTGCGCGGGTGACGCGCCTCGGCGTTCCGCGAGATCGTCCCTTCGATCGTGGCCGCGTCGTGCGCCACGTTCACACCGTCATGCACCAGGCGCGGCCACCCGCCGATGAGCGTGCGCGGAGGTGTGCGATCGGCGAGTCGTGGAATCGTTGTGAGCAGGACGCGGACCGTATCGCCAACCGCGAGCGCATGCACTGCCGCCGAACGCGCGCCATGGGCGGCGAGGACCGCGCCGTCGGCGGGGATGGGTGAGCCTGGGGACGCCGCGACCGCACCACGGCGTACGAACATCAACGTGTCGCCGACACGACCTGCCGCAACGAGTGGTGCTTCGGCCGCGACGCGCGCCGTGTCGCCGGATGGGTCGCGGGGGGTGGTGGCCCCGAAGCGCGGCGTGTAAAGCGTCGTGCCTTCCATCGCCGTGGAGAGCTTGCTGTTGACGGACAGGATCGGCAGCGTGCCGATGTGCGACCACGCTCTGCCATCCAGAATGAAACGTTCGATCATCGGCCGGCCCGCCGCATCGACGACGAACTGCGCATGCACGTTGTCGTAGCTGTCGTACGGTGAGTCGGTCACCTTGAGCCCTTTCCACCACTCACCGTCGATGACCTGGTTGTTTTCGTTCTCGCCGGTGCGCACGTCGAAGAAATCGGCGTTCACGGCAACGAGCACCTGCGCCCCGTCGGCGGTTGCCCGCCGGACCATCTCCGAAGTGCGCTCTCGTCCGCGCAGCGAGTCGAGCGCTCGCATGGTCCGCAGGCCTAGCTCGGCCCGTCGCAGATCGACGCGCACCACATGCAGGCGCCACGGGCCGCGGGGATCGTCGAGCTGCCGGTAAATGACGCCGCGCGCGAGCTCGTGCGCCAGAGTCTGGACCGTTGTCGTCGCGTTCGCGGGTGCGACGGCTTGACCGTGTGCGAGAGAGCCAGCGGTGCACAACGCCACGACCAGAGTCGGCAGGCGTGATTCCGTGAGCCTCAGTCGTACGAGGATCGGGATGAGGCATATCGCGCGCATTCGGGTCATGTCAAAGGGGAAATCGCTGTAGCCGTGACAACCTGAGCGTCGTATACTCCCGCACAGTACGAACCCATCCCTCTTGGAGAGGCAGACCCATGCACCATTTGTTGAAGCGGCTGCTGGTTGCAGCATCGGTGGCAACGATGCTCGGCCGACCGGCGCTTGCCCAGAATACGATCACCCTCGAAGGCTCCGTCAAGGCCGACGGCGCGCCGGTGGTTGGCGCGCAGATCACGATCGTCAACGTCGCCACGAATGAAAATGCGCGTGCCCTGACGCGCGCCAGCGGCGACTTCCGCGTGCTTGGCCTCTTCGCCGGCACGTACACGGTGAACGTCAAGGCGATCGGCTTCCGGCAGCGCACGGATACGGTCAACCTGTCCATCGGTCAGCGTGCACGCCTCGAATTCTCGCTCGAGAAAGGCGTCGCCGAGCTCGATGCGCAGACCGTCACCGCGGAGCGCGTGAAGCAGGTGGAAGTGCAGCGCATGTCGGTGTCGGCCGCGGTCATGAAAGAAGAGATCGAGAATTTGCCGCTCAACTCGCGGGGCATCATGAACCTTGCGGGCATCGTGCCGGGGATCAAGACGTATGCGCCGCAGTCCGGACGCACGCTACCGTCGGGTGGTGCGGCGCCGGACCTTCGTTTCTTCAACGTCTACATGGACGGTGTCGAAATGAAGAGTCTCTTCAACGGCAACATCGTCGGGCTTGGGCAGACCGGTTCGCCGCTGCCGCAGGAAGGACTGGAGCAGTTCCGTGTCTTCGTGAACCCGTACGACGCGGAGTACACGCGCGCGGGGTCGTATGTGATCAGCGCGGAGAGCCGCCGCGGCACGAACAAGTGGCAGGGATCAGGCTTTGGCTTCTTCCAGAACAAGGACGCGATCGCGCGCACGGCCTTCCAATCGAAGGCTCTGCTTCCGAACAAACCGAACTTCGAACGACAGCAGCTCGGGTTCAACATCCGGGGCCCGCTGGCAAAGGACAAACTCTTCATCGCCACCAGCTATGAGCTGACATCCACCGATTTCTTCTTCGACGTGAACCCCACCAGTGGCGGTACGCGCTGGGATCAGTTGCGCGGCTCGTTCGCCGCACCCAACAGGAACCACACGCTGTTCACGCGTCTCACGTACGTGCAGAACCCGCAGCTCACGTACGATGCGATGGTGTCCGCGCGTTTCCTGCGCGGTGAAGGCAATTTTGGCAATCGTGTGTCGCAGGACGGCGGTATCTCGCAGAAGTACGAGATCTACACGGGACAGCTGCGTCAGCGCTTCCTCGCCAAGAGCGGCAACTTCGTGAACGAGGCCAGCTTGCAGTTGGTGAGCTGGAATCACAATGAGGCGCCGTTGCTTCCGGGTCCACAGCGCAATTACCCAGGCGTCATCACGGGCACGGCGGCCTTTCCGCTAATCCTCAAGGAAACGCACCTGCGCATCGTCGACCGCGCGACGTTGAACATCGATAACGGCTACGGCTCGCACGTGATCAAGTTCGGCGTCGAGTTGAGCAGTATCGGCGCGCAGCAGAACCAGCCGAACAACACGAACGGCACGTTCAACTTCCCCACGGACACCTCCTCGCTGCCCAACTCCGCCTCCATTGCGGTGGGCTTCACAGACCCGAACGGCACGTCCGACGCCATCGCCGAGGCCACGGGATACACCACGGGCTTCTACATCAACGACGAATGGCGCATGAAGCCCAACTTCACGCTGTCCCTCGGCCTGCGGCACGATGCAGAAATCAACACGATGAACAACAAGTACACGGTGCCGTGGGCCAGCGACCCCGTGCTGCGAGCGATTCCCGAGCTCAAGAACTTCCTGAACGAAGGCAATCGCAGGAATCAGCTGGGCAACTTCTCGCCCCGTGTCTCGTTCTCATGGGATCCGACGTCGCAGAACAAGACGTTTGTGCGTGGCGGTTTCGGTATCATCTACGATCGCGTGACGAGCTTCATGGGTTTCCAGGAGCGTCGCAACTCGACGTGGCGCACGTACAACTTCGTTAATCCGGGCACGACGGATCCGAATGTGCTGCGCCAGCGCGTGATCTCCGGCCAGTCCGTGACGCCGGCGCCGATTCTCATGAACCTCGAGATGAAGACGCCGCACAGCCAGCAGATGTCGATCGGCGTCGGCCATCAGCTCACGAGCGAGTTGGGACTGAATTTCGACTACGTGCGCCAGCATATGGACAACCTGTACGTGCAGCGCAACCCGAACTACGTGGACCGTACGGTTACGCCCAGCCGTCGCAAGCTGACGCCGGCGTACGGCGACATCCTGCTGTGGGATGACATCGGGCAGTCCGACTACTCGTCCGTGCTGGTGCAGGGCACGTGGCAGCGTCGGAAGGCGCGTGTGAATGTGGCCTATACGCTGGGCTGGTATCAGGGCGACTTCGACACGGCCGGCCTGCCGAACTTCTCGTACAACTTCCTCTTCAACCGTCAGCGCACGACGGGTGACGAGCGCCATCGTCTGGTGGTCTCCAACATCACGCCGATGCCGTTCGGCTTCATGTTCTCTGCCGTTTCCACGATTGCGAGTCCGCGCCCCTTCCTGTCCACGGATGGTCGCGATCAGAACCTGAACAACATTTTCACCGACGACTTTATCGGTGGCTCGCCGACCACGAGCGGTATCCGCACCACGCGGCCATCGAATGACTGGAAGAACTGGTATCGCACGGTGGACGTCCGCCTAGCGCGTCCGCTGTTCGATTTCAACGGGAAGAAGGTCAGCTTCTCGGCCGAGGTGTTCAACGTGTTCAACTTCAACAACACGCTGTCGTTCGGCGGCCAGCAGTTCACGGCGGCGGGTGCGCCGATCGCATCGTTCGGCGTGCCGACGGCGGCATTCGCGGCGCGACAGGGGCAGGTGGGGATGCGGTTCGACTTCTAGTCGCGAGTAGGCGCTTTTCAGTTTGCAATGAAGGGCCCGGTCGACGCGCGCGTCGGCCGGGCTTTTCCGATTGGGTGGTCGGTTCTCGGTTCAGTCGGGCCGGCGGCCGTCCGTGCGTTCGGGCGAGATCGCGAACTGGGGGTTTCGGGTGCCGGGTGATCGGTCGCGGCGGTTGCGTGTGGAGCGGAACTGCGGTCGAGGGTCCACGGTGGACGGTCAACGGGAGTCTTCCGTCTTCAGTCTTCAGTCTTCAGTTTGCTCCACTGCCCAGCGCCGAGCCGCGAAGTGAGCCGGACTGCCCGACGGTGTGCATGGCGCACTACTTGTACAGCAGGTACGGTTTGACCTGTGCCGCGAACTTCAGCGCGTCCGCGTCCCACTGTTTGACCAGCGCATCCACCGTATTGTTCTCCACCGCCTTCGTGAGCTGATCGGTGCCCGCCAGTCGGTCGATGGAGCGCACCCGACCAGCGGCGTTCACCGACGGTTCGCGCCACTTGAACTCGTTCGGGTGACGTGCGTAGAACGTGCGCAGCATGCGGATGCCGAGCTCCACCGGCCGCACGGCGTCGCGATCGGTGACGCGGATGTGAAGCATCGGGATTGTCTTGCCACCGAACTTGTAGCCGGCTTCGATCGTGCGTGTGGCGGTGTCGAAGCGGACGCCGGGAAGCTTGAGCGCATTCAGCTCCGCCGCGACGGCGACATGGTCGCTGAGATAGTCCGCGCCGATAAGTACGAAAGGGTCGTCCGTGCCGCGCCCTTCGGTGGCGTTGGTGCCCTCGAAGAACACCGTCCCCGGGTACAGGAGTTCGGCGTTGAGGTTGCGCAGATTCGGCGACGGATTCACGCGCGGAATGCCGGTCTGGTCGTACCACATGTTCCGCCGGTAGTTCTTCATCGGAATGACGGTGACCTTGGCGTTGATCAGCTTCGTGCCGGCGAGAAAGCGCATCAGCTCGCCCGGCGTGAGTCCGTAGCGCAGCGACACCGGATGCTGGCCGACCAGCGAGGCAAACCGCGGGTCGAGAATGTTGCCCTCGATACGATCGGCGCGAATGGGATCGGGACGATCGAGCACGATGATCGGCTTGTTCGCCTTGGCCGCGAGCAGCGCCAGCGTCCACTGATACGTGTACACGCGGGCGCCGACGTCCTGAATGTCATAGAGGACGACGTCCACGTTCTTGAGCATGTCGTCGGTGGGCGATTCGACGTCGCCATACAGCGAATAGACCCGCACGCCGGTGGCTTCATCCACGCTGGAGCTGATTTTCTCGCCAGCTTTCGCGACACCGCGGATTCCGTGCTCGGGTCCATAGAGGGCGGTCAGCTTGACGCCGGGCGCCTTGAAGAGCAGGTCGACGGAGCTGGTGCCCTTGCGATCGCGGCCGGAGTGATTGGTAAGCAGCCCGACGCGCTTGCCCTTGATCAGGTGCAGCGAGTCGCTGAGGAGGACTTCGATACCGGGGACCACTCCGCCGGTCTGCTGAGCGGGGAGGGTGGCGGCGGGGCTTGCACAGACGAGTGCCAGCCAGAGGGCGGGGAGTGTTGGACGCATGGTGAAAGAGTGGTGCGGCCAGCGCCGAGCGTCAATGAACGAATCTGCGATCGGGGATGCGCGGTGCGGGCGACGGGGTGAACGGTGATCCCGGGGTGCGACAATCGGTCACGAAGACGCCGCCGCGGCTTTTTGACAATTCTGCCGTCAGACGTGACAATTCCTGCGCCGCTATGTCGCGTAAGTAGAGGTGACGACTGGGGACGGTCGCGCGTGACCTGGGTGCTGTGGCGACTCTGCTGCGCGCTCGCATGAACACCCAAACTCCGTGAGTCTGGTACATGGTTAACATCGAATCGGGCCTCTCCAACGGCACGCGTTGGCTCGCCCGCCGCATGTCCTTGGCGGGGGCGTTGCTGGCGTTGGCGTCCTGCGGTGGAGGTGAAACCGCCGCCCCCAAGGTCGTCGCGACCGTGGAAGTCACACCACTGACGCTGAATCTTGCTCCCGGGCAGTCGTCCTCGTTGTCGGCGACTTCGCGTGATGCCGCCGGGGAGATCATTGCCGGCCGAACGGTGACGTGGACCTCATCGAATGTCAGCATCGCCACGGTGTCCTCGGGAGGCGTCGTCACGGCGGTGGGCGATGGCACCGCGTCGATGGTCGCGAGCGTCGATGGTCGGACGGGCAGTGCATCCATCCTCGTTCGAACGCTGGTGGCGGCGGTCTTGGTCACACCGCGAACGGCCGCACTGGTGATTGGGCAGGCACCGTCCCAGCTCATCGCGGTGCCGCGGGATGGTGCCGGAAATGCGCTGACTGGACGTCCGGTGCAGTGGAGCAGCAGCGTGCCGACCGTCGCGTCGGTTTCTCAGGCAGGTCTGGTGACCGCGGTTGCCCCCGGCACGTCGATCATCAGCGCGCTGTCCGAGGGAGCGACGGGTACCGCGACGATCTCGGTGACCCAGGATCCATGCACGGTCGTCCGTGCGCTCGCCTACGGGCAGACGCTCTCTGGCACGCTGACCGCGGCCGACTGCAAGTTCGCAGACAAAACAGCCACACAGGTCTTTGAATTCTCATTGAGTGCGCCGGCGAAAGTTGAGATCCTCATGACCAGTACGGCGGTGGATGCGTATCTCTACCTCGCCGATCCTTCACTCAACGTCATCGACGAAGACGATGACGGCGGCACAGGGACAAACTCCCGCATTTTACGCACGCTGCCAGCCGGTCGCTATCTCGTCGTCGCCAATACGTACGATCCCGAAAGCTACGGTGCCTATCAGTTGGTGGCGCGCCCCGCGCCCGCCGCGTGCGCCACGGGTCGCGCCACCGTGATCCCGTCCACGTTCAACGCCACCCTGTCGTCGGGTTCGTGTCGCCTCAACAGCAACTCGCTGGAGGATCGCTACGACTTCACGGTCACCACGCGCACGAACTTCGCGATCGACATGAGCAGTACGGTCTTCGACCCGATCCTCTACGTCATCGATGCGCAGGAACGCATCATGACGCAGGACGACGACAGCGGAGCCGGAAAGGACGCCAGCCTTGAAGTGCTGCTCGAGCCGGGTCGGTATACGGTGCTGGCACGGGGCTATCCGAATCAGGCAGGCGCGTATCGACTGAGTGTGGCACGAGCGGTCGACCCGTGCGCGGTGTCGCGTACCGTCACTCTTGGGCAAACGGTCTCCGGCACTCTGGGGACGCGAGACTGCGCAATCAGCGATAACGGCGGACCTCGCCGTTTCTTTCAGCGATTCGGCATGACGTTGAATGCGGCGACGTCGGTGCAACTCGACATGGTCAGTGCGGAAGTCGATGCCTATCTCGTGCTGCAGAACGCGCAAACGGGTGCCATCGTCGCGGAAAACGATGATGCGTCCGGGACCACGACCAACGCGCGCGTCGTCGCCAACCTGCCTGCGGGTCAGTACATCGTCAATGTCACGACGTACGACGCTGAAGAGGTCGGACTGTATCTCCTTTCGGCGAGCGGTATTCCTGCGTCCACGGTCGCACTCAACGTCGCGCCCTCGACACTCACGCTGCAGGCCGGGCAGACGCAGCGAGCCACCGCCACGGTCTCCGGCAGCACGAATACCACGGTGGTCTGGGCGAGCAGTGCGCCGAACGTGGCATCCGTCGCCACCGACGGGACCATTCGCGCGCTGACGGCCGGAACCGCGACGATCACCGCCACGTCGCAGGCGGATCCGGCCAGAACCGGGACGGTCTCGGTCACAGTCGCGCAATCGTCGACTACGACCAACCTCGACATCGCGGCGCTCTACCTTGTCCAGGCCGTGCAGCAGCCTGACGGGCGCGTTCCACTTGTCGCGGAGCGAGCTGCCGTTGCGCGTGTGTTCGTGCGAGGGAGCCGTAGCGGTTTGTCCGCCGTACCCGTGCGTGTGCGTGTCTTGCAGGGCCCCACCGAGGTGGGAACCTTCACGGGGACGGCAACCCCAGCCCTGACGGTGGACGAAAGCTGCTGCTCCGCCAACATCTCGATTCCGGCGACCGCGATCCGTGCCGGTATCTCCGTGATCGCAGAAGTTGATCCGGACAACACGGTCAGTGAGAGCAACGAAAGCGACAACCGGTTCCCGCTGTCCGGGGCCGCCCTTCCACTCACGGTCGTGAACGTACCGCCGTTCAACATCCGGTTGGTTCCGGTGCAACAGAATCGGAATGGACCGCTTGGCGCTGCCGCAGTCACGCTCTTCGACGTGTTTCGTTCCGTGTGGCCAATGAGTCGGATCCAGGCGGAAGTACGCCAGCCGCTCGTGATCGATTACACGATCGGCACGCAGACGTTTGACGACTGGGGACGTCTGGTGCGTGATATCGAGATTCTGCGGCAGACGGAAGGAAGCGCGTCGTTTTACTACGGCCTGGTGCGAACGCGAGGCACCAGCGGGGTGCTCGGACTCGCCAACGGAATTCCAGCGCGCGCGGCCATCGGCGTGGATGAAGGTTCCGACTTCGGGGCAGCAGAAGCGCGTCTCACGTTTGCGCACGAAATGGGGCATACGCTGAGTCTTCGCCATTCACCCTGCGGCGGCGCAGCCGGTCCAGAACCCACCTACCCGTTCCCGGACGGTCGGACGGGTTCGTTCGGCATGGACCTCTTCAGCAACAACGCGCTGAAGCCACCGACGTCGAACGACATCATGACGTATTGCCCTAATCAGTGGGTCAGTGCTTTTAACTTCCGGAAGGTCCTCGACTTCCGGCAAGCCAGTCCGAACGGGCAAGGCATCGCTGCTCCCGCAAGCGTGTTGCTGGTGTCCGGTGATATTGCCGAGGGCACCCTGTCGCTTGATCCCGCCTTTTCGATCACGACATCGCCGGCGAAGAGCGACGCGTCGGGCCGATATGTGATTGAGGCATTCGACGGCAACGACCAGCTGCTGCTTGCGCATCGCTTCACGCCGTATCGCGTGGACGACGCCGCGGACGGTACGCAGGCGTTTGTGCTGGCAGTGCCCGCGTCGGCCGAGGTGCAGGCGAGGGTGGTGCGTCTTGCGGTGCGCGAAATGGGTGGTGCGAAGGTCAGTTCGCGGTCGAACATGCGCGGCGCGGGTCCGTTCGCCGCGTCGAGCGTGGACGTCAGGACGGCTACACAACCCGGCGCGCGCATGCAGATGGTGTGGTCCCCAGCACGTATACCGGCGATCATGGTGCGCGATCGCCGAACCGGCGACGTGCTCGCCATCGTGCGCAACGGTGAACTCGATCTCTCGCAGTTCGGCGCGCCGGATCGGCTGGAGCTGCTGATGTCCGACGGCGTGAAGAGCGCGCGGGCAACGATCGATCCGTTCACTGGAGCGATCCGTCAGTGAACGCACGTGTGAGGAGGACAGCGGGCCGCGTTCGCGCCGTAACGATGCTGGCGATCGTGGGAACAGCGCTGATCGCCTGTCGCTCCGGTTCGTCGGCGAGTCCTTCGTCGGCGTCCGACACGGTCGCGATGCGACTGGAGCGCGGGCCGTGCTACGGGCGCTGCCCGGAGTACCTCGTGGAGATTCTGGAGAATGGCACCGTGCGCTTTGTCGGACGCAAGCACGTCAACGTGCTCGGCGCGCAGCAGCGCACGATCTCCGCGAGTCAGGTGCGAGCGTTGCAGAATCAGTTTGCCGAGACCGGCTTCGCCACCATGGACAGCGCGTACATTGAAGGAGCAAAGGGCTGCGGGCGATTCCTGTCGGATGGTCCGCGTATGGTCCTTGGCGCGCGTGTGGGGACCGCGATGAAATCAGTGCAGCACGACGCGGGGTGCACCGACGCCCCGCGTGTACTTCAAACCCTGGCCGCGCAGGTGGACAGCGTCGCTCGCACGAGCGCCTGGATCGCCGGTGCTGGAGACACCAAGTAATGATCCCGTTTATCCCGCGTCGTGTAGTCGTGCCCGCTGTCGGCGCCGCGTTCGCGATCCTTCAGCTCACCGTCGCATCCGCGCAGACACCTCCGTCGCAGGAGAAGTCGACGCTGTCTCCCGCAATGGTTCGTGCGGCGACGACCATGCTGGATACGCATATCAAGACACACCCCAAGAGCAAAGACGCTGCGGCTGCAGCCAAGAAGTCGTCGGCGGGCGCCACCGAGGTCGAGCGCGCTCCGCTGCTTCGAACGCCCGTACCGGCGGTCCGAGCCAAACCCAAAGTGAAGAAGCCATAGCGACTTTACGGCACAACGGGCGGCGACATCGACGGGTCAATCGCGACGGGTCGCATCGTGCGGCGCCGTGACCACAGACGACTGGCGAAACGCCTCGTAGTGATCGGTCGCGATGAAATCCACACCGACCGCCGCGGCGGCGCGCCAGCGCGTGCGCGCCGCCGCGACGCTGCCAAAATTGTACGAGCGCGTGAGTCCGGCCCCATCTTCCGCCGCGAAACCATCGAGCGTGTAGAACCGGATCCACAACTGCTGCGCATGGGCGCGCTGCACGAGCGCGTGCAGTCGTACCGAATCCGCCGCCGTCCACTCACCCGCTTTCGTGGGACCGCCCGCCTCGACCACAAGCCACGGAAAGTTCACCCATCGCGCGAAGTTCGACGCGCGCGGTGCGATCAGCAGCTCCGGCTCCATTGCCAGCAGGCTCGCCTCGCGTGCCTCGTCGCTGGAGCGGTCACCCTCGGGCAGCGTGATTGCGCCGAATGCGCGCAGTGCCTCACCAACACGCCGCGCATCGTGAAAACTCGCGCGTTGGGCGGGGTGCGATCCGGTCAGCACCAGCAGTGGCCCTGCACGCAGCGGCTCCGCGCGATCGGGCGTGCGCGTGCGCGGCGCAGTGGTCAACCAGGCCTCGTAACGGCCGAGTAGTGCGTACGTGGCATCGACCAGCGCGCGATCGCTGCTCTTGAAATCGAGATTGAGGACGATGAGCGGCCATGTATCGCGCTGCTGCTCATGCAGTGCGCGCTCCATGATGGGCCGGATCTTCTCGAAGAAATACGTTTCGAGCAGCGGCGCCACGGCGACGCCCTCACGTTCGTGCGCCACCACGACGTCCAGCCGGCCACTGCGCGCATTGCGCCGTCCGAACAGATCCTGCTCGATCGCTAACGGAACGCCGGTGGCGATCGCACGATCAATGCGATTCACGAATCGACCGCGGTCCGGATAGGCGTTGTGTGCATCCAGCAACACGCGCGCCCCCGGACCATTCCCGTGTTGCGCGACCGTCTGGCGGTAGGGCAAGAGGGCAAGCAGCAACGACAGTTGCATGCACGCGCACCAGCGGCCAATCATTCCTTAGACCAGTCCGATCTGCTTCCGGATCTCGGCCGACGGACCCTCGAACGTGGTCAGCGGCACATTGCCGATGTACCCGAGGTCGTTCCATCCATCCGGCGTGGTGTAGAAGGCCGTGGCCGTCTGATCGCGCACCGTGTCGAAGAACTGCGCTGCGAAACGGTGCTGCGGCTGTGCGTTGGGCAGAAAGCAGATGTTGTCGCAGATGGCGGTGCGTTGCGCGTCGGTGGCTTCGTAAAATGGCTTGCCGAAGCGCGAGATGGTTTCGCGATCGATCCAGACCAGACCGCCGCGAATACGCACCAGCGATGTCTCGCCGCCCGGGCGGCTTGCCCATTCATTGATGTAGTCGTGCGCGCCGACCGTGCTGGCCGCCGGACTCTTCTCGTCGGCCGGGATGATCATGTCGCACAGCGCCGCGAGCGTGACCAGTTCGGACGGGAGCAGCTTCATCTCCCACGTGACTTTGGCGTTGATCAGATCCGGATCGCTGGGCGTTCCGCGCGGCCCCTTGATCGGTGCCTGACCGAGTACGGGGAGCGGCGCACGCGCGGGAGCCGTAACGGACGCGGCCTCGTCAATCGGTGTGCGCGATTCCGGCAGCATGGGGACCACCGCAGCCGCGGCCATCGCTTTGAGGGCGTCGCGGCGCGGGATGTTGCCAGATGTCGTGTTCGACCCGTCACTCATCAGAGATTCCCCCGCTTCAGTTCCGCCACCAGATGATCGCAGCTACGCCATGCCAACGCGAGGATGGACAGCGTGGGGTTTTTGTCCGCATTCGACACGAAGGACGCACCATCGGTGACGAACAGGTTCTTCACCTCCCACGCCTGACCGAACTCGTTGAGCACCGATGTCTTGGGATCGCTGCCCATGCGCACCGTGCCGACTTCGTGAATGATGGATCCGCCGCGCGCGATCGCTTTCGAGCCATCGGTCTGCACCGTTCCCTGCACCTTCCCGCCCATCGCATCGATGATCTCGGCGAACGTCTTGTGCATGTGCGCGGCCTGTTCCGTTTCATGCGACGACCACTTCCAGTGGAAGCGGAGCACCGGAATGCCCCACTGGTCCACCGCGTCCGGATCGATCTCGCAGTACGACTCCTCGTTGGGGATCATCTCACCGCGCCCGTCGAAGTACATGAACGAGCCGTAGTACCGACGCGCTTCTTCCTTGTACTTCTTGCCGTAGGCGCCGTTGGTGTAGCTCTCCAAGCCACCGAAGATGCCGGGGCCCGGCATGCCGCGCCCGCCGCCGAATTCGATGTGATAGCCGCGCGCGAAAGGCATCTTGTGCTTCGCCTGCTCACCGTAGAGCCACCACGGCATATACATGTGAATGCCGGCCGTGCCGTCTTCGTTCACCGGCGGCAGCCCTTCCAGCCTGGGGATCTGCGCCGACAGCCCCGCGCCTACCGTATCCATCAGATACTTGCCGACGACACCGCTGCCGTTGGCAATGCCGTTCGGGAAGATGGTGCTCCTGGAATTGAGCATGAGGCGTGACGTTTCGCAGGCGCTCGCGGCAAGCACGATCACTTTCGCCGTGACGTGATGGTCGGTGCGCGTGAGCTTGTCGATGTAGTGCACACCGGTCGCCTTGCCGCTCGCATCGATGCTGACTTCGCGCACCATCGCATCGGCAATGAGTGTGACGTTGCCCGTGGCCATGGCCGGCGGCATGAGAACCGTGCTGCTCTGGAAGTTCGCCTTGATACTGCACCCGCGGCCGCACTCGGTGGCGTAGAAACACGCCTGCCGTTCGAGCATGCTCTGGCGCAGCACGCGTTGCGCGAGCGCGTTGCCGGGATGCAGCCGGGCCGGCAGCCGTGCCGCGTCCTGCCTGGCGGTGAGGACGGCGCGATGCGCCGGGATGACGGGGATATGCAGCGGATCGCACGCCTGCTTGGTGAGCAACTCGTAACTGCGTGCGGCCGGCGGCGGCTGCAGCACGCCCGGCGAGGAACGCGGTGTGTTCTCGAGATCGTCGTCGCCACCATACACGCCGATGAGCAATTCCGTCTTGTCGTAGTATGGCGCGATCGTTTCGTAGGTCATCGGCCAATCGAAGCCAAGGCCATCGCGCGCGCGCGGCTTGAAGTCGTACGTGCCCATGCGCAACGAGATACGTCCCCAGTGATTGGTCCGTCCGCCGACCATGCGCGAACGCCACCACATGAACTCGCTGCCTGGTGCGGTCGTGTACGGCTCGCCGGGGACGCGCCAGCCGCCATCCACGGTGGCATCGTAGAAGCCGAACGGCTTGTCGGCGTTCCCGCTGCCTCGGAGCGGTGCATCCCTGGGCGTCTGGAACATCGGCGTCTCGGTCACCGGGTCGTAGTCCCGACCGGCTTCGAGCACGAGCACTTTGAGACCCTGCACAGCAAGTTGATAGGCGGTCATGCCGCCGCCGGCACCGGAGCCGACCACGATGACGTCGTACTGCGGTTCGGTCTTGGATTGACGCACGGGCACTGGGGCGGGTCCTTGAGGCGGGGGCAGGAATGGCGACATAATCTGGCGCGTCGCCAACGCCTTGTCGACCGAAACTACTCGGTGGCGCGAACGATCGCAGCCGTCACCGCGGACCGCGTCGAGGTCCGCACCGGCAGGCCGCGCCAACCCGTCCCACTGCTTTTCCGCCACCTTTCAGGACGTCCACGATGCGCTGCGCACGATTGCTGCTGACGACGGTCCCGTTGATCGCCACCGCCACCTTTGCCGGCTGCGAGCCTGCGCGCCCGCCCCGCGTGCTCGTGTTCTCGAAGACCGCGGGATACCGTCACGAATCGATTGCAGCCGGCAAAACGGCGCTCATGCGACTCGGTGCCGCGAACGGATTCACGGTGGACACAACCGAGAATGCCGCACGAATCACGGAAGACTCACTGCGCCACTACGCGGCAGTCGTCTTCCTCAACACCACCGGGAACGTGCTCGATCGCGCGTCGGAAGTGGATCTGCAGCGCTACATCCAGGCGGGCGGTGGATACGCCGGCGTGCATGCGGCGGCGGACGCGGAGTACGATTGGCGTTGGTATGGACGCCTCGTTGGCGGTTACTTCGCGAGCCACCCCGCCATTCAGCCTGCCACGTTGCGCGTCGTCGACCAGACGGTCGCGTCAACGGCGCACCTGCCCGCCGAGTGGACGCGCACCGATGAGTGGTACAACTACAAGGCCCGTAGTGCGGACTTGCAGGTGCTGCTGCACCTCGATGAAACCAGCTATACCGGTGGGGAGAACGGCACGGATCACCCGATCGCGTGGCAGCACGAGTTCGACGGTGGACGCGCGTGGTATACCGGCCTTGGCCACACCGTCGAGTCGTACGGCGACTCACTCTTTCTGCAACATCTCCTGGGTGGCGTGCAGTACGCCATCGGCGATGGAAGTGCGCTGGACTACAGCAAGGCAACGACGGCACGCGTCCCGGAGGATTCGCTGTTCACGCGCACCGTGCTCACGATGGGGACACTCAACGAGCCGACGGAAATGGCCGTATTGCCCAATGGCGACGTGCTCATCGCGCAGCGCGGCGGCGAAGTGGCGCACTACCGAGACGCGGACCACTCCGTGCACACCGCGGGAAAGATCGCTGTCTACGCCAAGGCGAAGAATGGCACGAACGTGGAAGAGGGCTTGCTTGGCCTGACGCTCGATCCTGATTTCGCCACCAACAAGTTCGTGTATCTGTTCTTCAGTCCGGTCGATACGTTTATGAATCGATTGTCGCGTTTCGAGTTCGATGGCGACTCGCTGCGCCTTTCGAGCGAGAGAATCGTGCTGGAGTTCTATTCACAGCGTGAGATCTGCTGTCATACAGGAGGCTCACTCGCCTTCGGCCCCGGGCGATTGCTGTTTGTGTCCACGGGCGACAACTCGACACCGTTTGACGAGAAGAGCGAACGATATCCCAGTCACGGATTCTCACCGACCGATGATCGCCCGGGACATGAGCCGTACGACGCGCGCCGCTCCTCGGCGAACACCAACGATCTGCGCGGGAAGATTCTGCGCATTCACGTGAAGCCGGATGGGACGTACGATATTCCCGCGGGCAATCTCTTTCCTCCCGGTTCTCCGAACACGCGTCCGGAAATCTTCGTCATGGGGAACAGGAATCCGTATCGCATCGCGGTCGATCAAAAGACGGGCTATCTGTACTGGGGTGAGGTTGGTCCTGATGCAGCGAACGACTCGCTCGCGACACGCGGACCGCGCGGATATGACGAGATCAATCAGGCGCGCAGTGCAGGCAACTACGGTTGGCCCCTGTTTGTCGGCGACAACTATCCGTATCACCGCTGGGACCACGCCAGCGGCGCGCGCGGCCCGCTGTTCGACGCGGCGGCCCCGCGCAACGAATCGCGCAACACCACCGGACTGCACGACCTGCCGCCCGCGCAGCCGCCACTCATCTGGTATCCGTACGGCGACTCAACCGACTTCCCGCAGCTCGGCAACGGTGGTCGCACCGCCATGGCCGGTCCGATCTATCGCGCGGAGATGTTCGCCGGTGCAAAGCGGACCGCCATGCCTGCGTACTATGACGGCAAGTTCTTCATCTACGACTGGATCCGGCATTGGATCATGGCCGTGACACTCCAGCCGAACGGTGACTACGACGCGATGGAGCCCTTCGCGACATCGTCGACATTCGTCGCACCGATCGACATGGAGCTCGGGCCGGACGGGCGTTTGTATGTCCTGGAATACGGCACCGCATGGTTCGCGAAGAATCGTGACGCCGGACTGACGCGGATGGAATATCGCGGTACGCGTTGACGGGGGGCGGACGCCGCCGACGTTACGTTGCTCCAGGGCCGCACGTCGAACGGAAGGTGGCAGGGGCGAAACGGCGACGGCGCTTTCTTCGCGCTCCCTTCGCGCCCCTTTCGCGCCCTCAGGTCGGTGCCATCCCGCCCGCCTTATGGGAACCCTCAGATGACGACAACTCCCCACGTCGCCCCTTCACCGGGGCGCGCGTACTCCCCGGCCATACTGCAGGCGCGTCTGACCGATCCGGTCCGTCTCGCAGCCTTGCGCGCCAGCGGGCTGTTGGATGGCGCGCAGAACCCGGTGCTGGATCGACTGACACGACTCGTCACCCGCGTGCTTGGCGTGCCGGTGTCGATGGTGTCACTCGTGGGTGACCGGGAGCAACACTTCCCCGGACTGACCGGGCTCAGTGGCTGGGCGGGGGAACAACGACGAACCCCGCTGACCCACTCGTTCTGCCAGCACGTGGTCGGACGCGATGAGATGCTGGTCGTCGAAGACGCAGCGGTTGATCCGCTGGTCATGAACAATCTGGCCTTCCATGAGCTGGGCGTCGTCGCGTATCTCGGTGTTCCCTTGCGTACCTCGTCGGGCGAAACCCTCGGCGCGCTGTGCGCCATCGACACGCAGCCAATGAAGTGGACGGACGAGCAGATTGCCACACTCGAAGATCTGGCCGTGGGGGCCATGGCCGAAATCGAGTTGCGCGCAACGACGATCGCGCTGCTGGCCGCGCACGACCGGCTACGCACGCAAGCCACGCGCGACGCACTCACGGGCTTGCTCAACCGCCACGGGTTCAGCGAAGGCGCGCACGCAACGGTTGCGCTGGCGCAACGGACGAAAATGCCCTTGGCGGTCATGGCGCTCGACCTCGATGGATTCAAGGCGATCAACGACACGCACGGCCACGACGCAGGTGACGAGGCCCTTGTCGAGATGGCGACTGTGCTGCAACAGCAGGCGCGCGCGTCGGATGTGGTCGGTCGAATGGGTGGAGACGAATTCGTGGTCCTGTGTCCGAACACGAGCGCCGCCGACGCCGTATCACTGCAACAACGGATCGTCGCCGCGCTGGACGCGTTGAATACGGCGACAAACCACGGCTATTCCTTGGCGACCAGCGTCGGCATTGCGGCGTGGGACACCAAAGAACCGATGTCACTGGCGAAGCTCCTGAGTGCGGCGGACGCGTCGATGTACGAGAACAAGCGCTACCGGAGGTCAACGGCGTGGTTGAGCGTTGCGTGACGCTGCCCAACGCGCCACGGGTCAAGCGTCCGCCGCGACGGGGACCGGTGTCACACGCACCGTCGATACCGCCTTCCGCTCCGCGCACGGCACTCGTCGTAGATGACTATCCGGCGGTGCTCGCGTGGGCCGCGCGCGCGTTTGCACGTCTCGGATGGCGTATCCTGACGGCCACCGATGGCCCCGAGGCGCAAGCACTGTTCGATGACGCGGCAAACCGTGGACAGCCAGTGGACGTACTCGTCATCGATCTGCAGCTTCCCGCGGGAGGCGGAGTCACGCTCGTGCGCCGTCTGCGCGAACGGAACCCGACATTGCCGGTCATCGCGCTCTTCATGGGTAGCGCGTAGTACGATGACTGGCACGGTCCAGTGCTCGATCATACGACATTCTTTCAGGAGCCGGTGGGTTCCGCAACGCTGGTGGCGGCAGCGAACGCGCTCGTCCACGCGCCGTCCAACATCGATGACGAGACTTGTCGGGACGAGACACCCTGACGCACTGTTGTGCGTCGAAGACGGGGCGCATCGACAGACCGATCACCGTACCGCGCCAATCGCCTGACGCAACGACTCCATCCACGTCTCGTTGGCGACGAACAGCCCTGCCGGAAACCGCTTGTATCGCGTGATCTCCTGCAAGATGTCCGCCTCGGTGTAGCGATTGAGCCCGATGCCGGCGAGGTATTGCAGTCGCAAATTGCGATCCGTGTTGATCTCCGCGCCGCGTAGCCACTCCGCGAGATCCTTGCCGCTGCCCGCGTACGTCGAGAACAGGACGAGCGGCGACTGGAATCCGGACTCAATCAGCGACCCGCCGACCTTGTGATAGCCTGTGTCCTGAAAGCGGAGTTCCATCGCGCCGATGTCGATCCTGGTGGGGCTGTTCTGTGCGAGCAGCACGATATCGTAGCCGCGACCGTCGATATTGTTGGCCCACACCGTCCCCTCGGGAAACACCTCGAAGAACGTGGCGAGCTCGCTGCGCACGGCGTCGATGGTGCTTTCGTACAGCGGTACCCACTGCGTGACCACGCCGCCCGGCGTGAGATGCGCCTTGACGGACTGGAAGTATTCGCGCGTGTACAGCGACGCGGCCCCCTTCACCCACGGATTGATCGGGTCGGAGGTGATTACGTCGAACCGTTCGTCGCTGGTAAGCACAAAGCTGCGCGCATCGTCGAAATAAATCTGCGTGCGCGGATCCTTCACGACGTTGTTGTTCTCGGTGGTGAACCATGTAGAGACGACTTCGGGAATGAGTGGCTCGATCTCGCAGACCACCAGTCGCTTGACCGACGGATACGGCAGAAACGAGCCGGCCGTGACCCCGGCGCCAAAGCCCACCACCAGCACGGATTGCGGATTCGGATGTACCAGTGCCGGCAGGTGTGCGAGCATCTTCTGCAAGCGCATGTCCTGCGGCAAACTGGACGCTTCCACCTTGCCGCTCACATGAAACTGCGTCGCGCCGCTGGCAATCACTTTGGTGACGGCCACGGAGCTGTTCATCCCTTCGCCGACGTAGAGCATCTCCGTCTTGCCAAGCCACGTCACGGCGTACCGTCCGTGCGCGACCAGTACACCGGGTAGTTCGGGGAGCGCGACGATGAGCAGCAGGGCGAGCACCGGTGCGAGGACCAAGGCAAACAGACCGCGTCCCGTTGACGGTTTGCCCGACATGGACGTGGACACCGATGCATCGCTGTCATTCAGCGAGACTTTGCGTCGCGCAGTCGTCAGCAACACCAGCATGGCCGCCACTGCGGCGCCGGCAATCAGGACACGTTGTGCGTCGCGCGTCCCCAGCTGCGGGATGAGTACAAGACTGCAAAGTGTCGCACCAAGAATCGAGCCAATCGTGTTGGCGGCATAAACGCGACCGACCAGTCGCGACGTGTCTTCTCCGCGCCGCGCGATGGCGGCGAGCGCGAATGGAAAGCTGGCGCCCCACAGGCAGGCGGCAGGCAGCACGGCCAGGGCACAGCGCACCAGATCCATCTGCAACGCGAACCACGCGCTCGGCGCCAGCGACGGATTGATGGGCCAGTTGGGGAGCGCGAGATAGATGATCGCGGCCGCCCACGCTATCGCAAGCGTGAGCAGCAACTGGCACCACGCCAATGCGCGCCGCGGACTCTCGACGATGCGCGCCAACCACGACGCGACCGCGCTGCCGATGCCGAGTCCGGCGAGGAATACGGCGAGGATCATGGAGAAGGTGTAGACCGACGCGCCGAACGTGAGCGACAATAAGCGGGTCCACACGACTTCGGCGGCCAGTGCACAGGCGCCCGACAGTCCGATGGCGAGATAGACTTCGCGCGTGCCGGAGTGCGCTTCCTGCTCGCGCACAGTTGTTTGAGCAACCGGGGCACTCGCGGTTTTGGCACGCGCGCTTTGCGCGGGTACGCGCGCCGAGATCGCCCATGCGATGGCGGCCACGCTGACGTTGAGTGCGGCGGCGACATACGTCGCGTACGCCTGGTCGTGCACGCGCAGCAGGTAGAAGCCAGCCAGCACGCTGCCCAGCACCGCGCCGGCGATGTTGCCGCCGTAAAAGAAGCCGAGCCACGAGATGCCGCGCGGCGACGACTCCACCCAGCGCGCGATGGCGGGGAGCGTCGCGCCCATCAGGATGGTGGGTGGCAGGAGGCAAAGCCCGGCCACCACGCCACGCAACGCCAGCGCTGCCGCACCGTGCCCGACGGCCGGCGAGTACAACCGTCCGACGGTGGGAATGAGAAAGAATTCGGCAACACCGATGATGCCGATCGTCACTTCCAGCGCGGCGTAGAGTTGCAGTGGATGCCAGTGCTGTGGCGCGAAGCGCGGCAACGCCAGACTGCCGATGCACATACCCCCCATGAACGTGGCCAGCAGGACGCCGAGTGAGATCGCGGACGAGCCGATGACAAGTTCGAGGAGCTGGAACCACACCACCTCGTAGATAAGCGCACAGGCGCCGCTTCCCACAAAGAGGACGAGCAGAAGCGGAAGGACGCGTCGGGACGCGAGATCAAGCGGGTCGGCGGCAGTGGAACGACTGGCCATGCGTGCGATGGGGACGGGGACTGGGGCGGGGCGCGGTCGACGACAGTACGAGCCCGGCAACCGTTTGCGGCGAACGATACCGGTGTGACGGTCTGACGCCACGGGACGTTGGCGCGGGCGGGGGGTCTGCAGCCACGTCGGGGCGACACGCAAGGAAGAGGGGCGAGCCGTGCATCCGTCGAGGGTTGAAAGCTGGTGGCCCCGGCGGTACCCTTGCCCCTCCCGCCTTTGGAGCAGCTGCCTTGGAGCTCACCCCGGTCACGCAACTGACGTGGATCGACTATCTGGTCATGGCGCTGTACTTCGCCGTGGTGCTGGGCATCGGTTTCGTGTTGCGTCGTTCAACGAAAACCAGTTCGGATTTCTTTCAATCAGGGCGCTCGCTGCCGCCGTGGGTGACCGGACTCGCGTTTCTGTCGGCCAATCTGGGTGCGCAGGAAGTGATCGGCATGGGCGCGTCCGGCGCCAAGTACGGTATCGCGACGGCGCACTTCTATTGGATTGGTGCGATTCCCGCGATGGTGTTCGTCGCGCTGTTCATGATGCCATTCTATTATGGCTCGCGCGCGCGGTCGGTGCCGGAGTATCTCAAGCTGCGATTCGACGAGAAGACGCGCACGTTGAATGCGGTGAGCTTTGCGGCGATGACGATCTTCTCGTCTGGCATTTCGATGTACGCGATGGGGAAGCTGTTCAACCTGCTGCTCGGCTGGAGCTTCGACTTCAGTGTGCTGGTGTCGGCGGTGATCGTGCTGGCGTATGTGTATGCGGGTGGACTCACCAGTGCGATCTACAACGAAGTGCTGCAGTTCTTCATGATTGCGTTCGGTTTCGCGCCACTGGTGTTTCTCGGATTGCGATCCGTTGGTGGCTGGGATGGGTTGACCGCCAAGCTGACCGAGGTCGCGGCGACCCGCGGGCTTGCGGCGGGCGCGTACACGCACGCGTGGCAGGGGATGTCGAGTGCCTCGACCAATCCGATCGGCGTCGAGTGGTTCGGACTGGTGATGGGTCTTGGGTTCGTGCTCTCCTTCGGCTACTGGTGCACGGACTTTCTTGTGGTACAGCGCGCCATGGCGGCTGACAGTATGCTGGCGGCACGGCGCACGCCACTGATTGCCGCGGTGCCCAAGATGTTGTTTCCCTTTCTGGTCATTCTCCCGGGGATGATTGCGCTGGCGCTCACCAGCATGGGCGGGCCAACGGGTGGCGAAGGGATCATTCCCGCCAAACTGAACGAGTTGGGGCAGCCGCTCATCGACGGCACCGGACGCGTGGTGCTCGACTATGACCTCGCGACGCCGATGCTGCTGATCAAGCTGTTTCCCGAAGGCATGCTGGGATTGGGTCTGACGGCACTGCTGGCATCGTTCATGTCCGGCATGGCGGGGAATGTGACGGCGTTCAACACGGTGTGGACGTACGACATCTATCAGAGTCATATCAGGAAGAACGCGTCGGACGCGCACTACCTGTGGATGGGACGCGCCGCGACACTGGGCGGTGTGGGCCTGTCGATTGCGGCGGCGTATGTCGCCGGCTCGTTCAACAACATCATGGAATTGTTGCAGCTGGTGTTCGCCTTTGTGAATGCGCCGCTGTTTGCCACGTTTGCGCTCGGGATGTTCTGGAAGCGCAGTACGGGACACGGTGCGTTCTGGGGGTTGGTCGCGGGAATGTCCGGCGCGTTTCTGCATCACGGATTCACCCTGCCGCTTGGTTCGTCAGCTGGTGTGAAGGGCGGATATTTCGGTCTGCTGCACACGTATCCCAGCGAGATGGCGCAGACCTTCTGGACGGCGATCGCCTCGTTCACCTCGTGCGTGGTCGTGTCGATCGTGATCAGCATGGTGACCAGGCCACGTCCCGAGTCGGAACTCGCCGGTCTGGTGTATTCGCTGACGCCCAAGCCGTCGGATGGCGACCTTGCCTGGTATCAGAAGCCGTGGGTATTCGGCGTTGCGGTGCTCGGTGCAACGCTGCTCCTCAACCTGATCTTCCTGTGATCACCACGTTTCCCTGCGGAGCGGCCGCATGAGCGGCGCGGGCGGGTTGGACCTGCGCTATCCGATCGGTGGACTGTTCGCGGCGCTCGGCGTGCTGCTCGTCGCCTTTGGCGCCTTCACATCGTCCAACGCCGAGATGTACGTGAAGTCCGGCGGCGTGAACATCAACCTCATTTGGGGCGCGGTCATGCTCGTCACCGGACTCGTGTTCATCGTGCTCGCGCGCAACGGCTCCCGCCCGCGCTGACAGGTCGCCTGCATGTCGTTCCCGCGCGCCGCTGGTATTCTGCTGCATCCCACGTCGCTTCCCGGTGCGCATGGCATCGGTGACCTCGGTGTTGAAGCGCACAGATTTCTCGATTTCATGAGTGACGCCGGGCTGACCATCTGGCAGATGCTGCCGCTCGGTCCGACCGGCTACGGTGATTCCCCCTATCAGTGTTTCAGCGCCTTCGCGGGCAATCCGCTACTGATCGAGGTGCCCGGCGCGGCGCGCACGTTCGACGCACACACCGTGGAATTCGAGAAGGTCATCGGGCACAAGCGCATGCTGCTCGAGGCGGCGTGCGACCGCTTCCCGCCGGATGATCGCTATGACGCGTTCGTGACGGCTAACATGGAGTGGCTCCCGGACTTTGCGCTGTTCACGGCGCTCAAGCAGGTGTTCGGCGGTGTCGCGTGGACGGAATGGGACGCGGATATCGCGGCGCGCGAACCGGAGGCGATGCGTCGCTGGCGGCAGACGCTCGACGTGCAGATCGATCGCGTGCAGATGCAGCAATACTTCTTCTTCGCGCAGTACTACAATCTGAAGCAAGCCGCCGCTGCGAGGGGGATCCAGTTGATGGGGGACCTCCCCATCTATGTCGCGCACGATTCGGCGGATGTGTGGGCCAACCCGACGCTGTTCAAATTGGATGCCGCGGGTCGCCCGCTGGTGCAAGCGGGTGTGCCACCCGACTACTTCAGCGCGACCGGACAGCTGTGGGGTAATCCGATATACGACTGGGATGCCATGCGGGCGGACGGCTTCGCGTGGTGGATCAAGCGGATGCGCGCGTCCTTTCAGCTGTTTGATCTCGTGCGGCTCGATCACTTCCGCGGATTCGAGGCGTATTGGGAAGTGCCGGGAGATGCGACAACGGCGATCGACGGTCGCTGGGTGCAGTCGCCGGGAGAAGAGCTGTTCGACGCAATCGCACGTGCGCTGGGCGAGCTGCCGATTGTGGCCGAAGATCTCGGGTTGATCACGCCGGAAGTGAAGGCGCTGCGCCGTCGATACGACTTTCCGGGTATGGCAATCCTGCAATTCGCTTTCGGCAACGACGGCAGCGCGACCGACTTCACGCCGCACAACTATCCGCGCGAGATCGTCGTGTACACGGGCACGCATGACAACGATACCACGGTTGGTTGGTGGACGCAGGGCGCTGGCGATTCCACCCGCAGTGCGGACGACGTGGCCACCGAGCGCGACTACGCGATGCGCTACCTGCACACCGACGGCACCGACATCCACTGGGTGATGATCCGCACGGCGCTCGCCTCGGTGGCGAACACCGTGTTGATCCCGATGCAGGACGTGCTGGGACTTGGCGGCGAGGCGCGCATGAATCTTCCGGGCCGTCAGGCGGGCAATTGGGGCTTCCGTTTCGCCTGGGATCAGATCACGCCCGAGATCACGCGACGACTGGCCATGCTGGTGGACACTTACGACCGGAAACGCACCACATGAAGACGTCCACGCCCGTGAAGTTCATGACGCTGTTCAACATGAACTTCGGTTTTCTTGGCATTCAGTTCGGTTGGGCGCTGCAGATGGCGAACATGAGTGCCATCTACGAATACATGGGCGCCACGGCAGATCAGATTCCGATGTTATGGCTGGCTGCGCCGCTGACGGGGCTCATCGTGCAGCCGATCATCGGACACATGAGTGATCACACGTGGGTGCCATCGCTGGGCCGTCGTCGTCCGTACTTTCTGGTGGGTGCGGTCCTCAGTACGCTGGCGCTGATCGCGATGCCGAATGTGACGGCACTGTGGATGGCGGCGGGGCTGCTCTGGATTCTCGATACGTCGATCAACATTTCGATGGAGCCGTTCCGGGCATTCGTGGCCGATGTGTTGCCGCCGAGTGAGCGTACAAAGGGGTTCGCGATGCAGAGCTTTTTCATTGGGCTCGGCGCCGTGATCGCGTCGGCGTTGCCGTGGACGATGACGAACTGGTTCGGTGTCGCGGCAAGCGCGCCGGGCACGATCCCGACGACGGTCAAGCTGTCGTTCTTTGTGGGGGCGGCCGCGTTCTTTTTCGCGGTGATGTACACCGTGTTCACGCCGCCGCGTGAAACGCCGCCGCCGGATATGGACGCGTTCCGCAAGGCGAAGGCGGCAAGTGCGGGTCCGTTCGCGGGCGCGAGCGAGATCTGGGCGGCGGCCAAGGCGATGCCGGAGACGATGAAGCAGCTGGCGTTCGTGCAGATGGCGACATGGCTCGGTCTCTTTTGCATGTGGTTGTACTTCCCGGTCGCGGTGGCGCGCAACGTGTTCAACGCGCCCGACCAGAATTCGCCGCTGTATCAGGAAGGGGTGGAGTGGGCGGGCGTGTGTTTTGGTGCGTATAGTCTGGTAACATTTGTATTTTCATTCTTCCTGCCCAAGTTGGCGGCCGCGGTGGGGCGCAAGGCGGCGCACGCCATCTGTCTGCTCTGCGGCGCGGCGGGATTGCTGAGCATCTCGGTGATCACGAATCCGCAGATGCTTTTGTTGTCGATGGTTGGCGTGGGGATCGCGTGGTGCAGCATCCTGTCCATGCCGTACTCGATTCTGGCGGGATCGCTGCCGTCGAACAAGATCGGCGTCTATATGGGCATCTTCAATTTCTTCATTGTCATTCCGGAGATCGTTGCATCGCTGGGATTTGGCTGGGTGATGAACAACATCCTCGACAACGACCGGTTGGCCGCGGTGATCGCCGGCGGCGCGTTCCTCGCGCTGGCCGCGGTGCTGACGTTACGGGTGAAGGACGTGAACGAAGCGGTCGAGACGTCGCGTCCTGCGCTGGTGACGGCCTGATCGGTGGAGCGCAAACTGCGGATCGCGAATGACGCGGGCTGCGCCGCGCATGGGCACGGCGCGGGGGGGTGACCCCGTGCGCTGCGGGCGGGTACCGGCTCTCTTTGGGGTGGGATGGGTAGGGGGCACCGGATTTCGTTATGCGCGTCATCAAACAACATCGCGCGACGTCGCTGATCGCCGGCGAGGTTGCGTTCGCGGCATCGCTCGCGCCGTTCGCGACAGGCAGTTCCGCATGACGATGCGAGACAGGCAAAACCAGGCGATGACGAACATGCGGCGATCCTGCTCCCGGTCACGAGAAATCAAATGAACAAGCGCTCCGTAACGGTCCTCGCCGGCAGCATGCTTTCCGCGATGCAGTTCGCGATCGCCGCGACTGCGTTCGCTCAGGCGCCTGTCATCGAGAAAGTGGAACCACCCAATTGGTGGGGGAATCATTCAATAAATCCGGTGCGATTGCTCGTGCGCGGCCAGCACCTCGATGGCGCACGATTTGACTGCCCGCGCGTCACCTGCAGCGGCGTGCGCGTGAACGCGAACGGCACCTACGCATTCGTTGAGGTCAGCATTCCAAAGTCCGCGCGGCCCGGCAGCTATCCGCTCACGCTTCGCACGCCGCATGGCACGACGACGGTCCCGTTCAGTCTCGCGCCGGCGCTGCCGAGCCGCGGACGCTTTCAGGGGTTCTCGCCCGACGATGCGGTCTATCTCCTGATGCCCGATCGCTTCGCGAACGGCGATACCATGAACGACAACGGTGTCACACCGGGAATGCTCGATCGAACCAAAGGGCGCTACTACCATGGCGGCGATCTGGCCGGCGTGCGACAGCGGTTGCCGTACCTCAAGTCGCTAGGCATCACGGCGGTGTGGCTCAATCCGATCTACGACAACGCGAATCGTCTGAACGAACGCGAGAAGTATGACGGCCTGCCGATCACCGACTATCACCACTATGGTGCCGTGGATTTCTACAATGTCGACGAGCACCTAGGCTCGGTCCCGGAGTTCCGGCAGTTGGTCGACGACGCGCATGCACAGGGGATCAAGATCATCCTCGACATGGTCGCCAACCATACGGGCCCCTACCATCCATGGGCGTCGAATCCGCCAACGCCCACCTGGTTCCACGGGACCGAAGCGCAGCACCTCGAGAACACGTGGCAGACGTGGACGCTGGCCGACAAGTATGCCACGCCCGCGCTCAAGCAGGCCACGCTCGATGGGTGGTTCATCAACATCCTGCCCGATCTGAACCAGGACGATCCGGAGGTAGCGCGCTACATCATCCAGAACACGCTGTGGTGGGTTGGTGTGAGCGGCATGGATGGCATTCGGCAGGACACGTGGCCGTACGTCCCGCGCAGCTTCTGGCGCGACTGGATGACGGCGATCAAGCGACAGTATCCGACACTCCGCGTCGTGGGCGAAGTGCTCGACGGCGATGCGTCGTTCGTCAGCTTCTTCGAGGGCGGACGGACGCAATTCGACGGTGTGGACGACAAGGTCGACATGCTTTTCGATTTCCCGCTCTTCTACGCCATTCGCAGCGCGTTCGCGCAGGGACGACCGGTGCGGGATGTCGCGCAGATGCTTTCGCGTGACCATCTCTACCGTGCCCCACACCGATCGCTGATGACGCTCGCCGGCTTGCACGACGTGGGTCGCTTCATGAGCGAACCCGGCGCCACGATCGAGGGACTCAAGCTGGCCTACACGTTTCTGTTCACCGTGCGCGGTACGCCGCTCGTATACTACGGCGATGAGATCGCACTGGCCGGAGGCAACGATCCGGACAATCGTCGCGACTTCCCGGGCGGCTGGCGAAGTGACCCGCGCAACGCGTTCGAGCCGAGCGGGCGTACGGCGGAACAGCGGGGCGTCTGGAGCCACGTGCAGGCACTGCTCACGCTTCGCCAGTCACGTCCCGATCTGCGCGCAGCAAAGACGGAGCATCTCATCGAAACCGAGCAACAGTTCGTCTATCGTCGAGGCGCGTCGCTGGTGGTACTCAACAATGCGACGACGCCCGCCGAATTGGTGGTGCCGATACCCTCGCTCCGCGCACCAGCGCTCGGCGCGTGCACGTCCGCGGCCACCGGCAACGGCGGTACGCGCATCAGCGTGCCGCCGCGCACCGGTTGCGTCTACTGACCGCGCGCAGCCTTAAGAGCCACGCTGATCGCCGTGTTCGTCGGCCGGATCTTGTAATCGGTCTGCACATCCTTCCAGCGTACCATGCCCTGTCGATCGATAACGAACGTGGCCGGATGCGGAATCCCGCGGCGGCTTCCACTCGGATTCATCACGCCGTAGCGTCCGATCACGGTGTGCTCAGGGTCGGACAGGAAGGTGAAGTCGGGCAGGGTGCCATCCGCGGCGATCTTTCCAATGGCCTGCCTGGTCTGCGCATCATTGTCGACGGAGACCACCAGCAGCTCGGTATCCTGCTTCAGATCGGCGTCGAGCAGTGTGCGCATCTCCTTGAGCTGCGTGATGCAATACGGACACCAGTAGCCGCGATAGAAGACCAGCACCACGTTTTTCTTGCCGCGCAGCGATGACAGGGAGACCGTCCCACCGCCGTGTTTCTCGAGCGTGAAGTCGGGCGCGGCCATGCCGACCGTGATGCGTTCAATGTCGGTGGGGGCAAGATCCCGTCCGTCCACCGGGCCGAGCATCGGCGCGGACTGGGCACCGGTCGCAGCGGCGAAGACGAAGGATCCGGTCGCGCCGGCTGCGGCGAGCATGAGCGCGGAGGTGTGTGAGAGTAGGCGACGACAGCGCATTGGAGGGAGGGGTGGAGGTGTGTGCTGTGGGACCAGTGGAGCCACCGGGCCCGGTGCGACCGAGCGGTGCGACTCGTTGGGGCGCTCAGCAGATAGCCATCTGCCCGCGATTCAGTTCCCGCGGCACATCCACAGTTGACCCGTACACGACCCGTATACTACCCGCATCCCAGGCTTCGGCCACCAGTGCCGCCTCCGAGCCAGGGAACCGCAGCGTCGTCCACCGTCTAGCTGCGCTAGCTTGCACTCGACCGCGCATCCACTCGAACAGTTTCGATGAGGCCGGTTCACCCGCACTCCGGATCGTCGTGGCAGATTCGTTCATGTCGTTCAGCCCATTCATACGTAGTCGCCACGCCACGATCGTGTCCATCGCGTGCGCGCTTTTGACGCTGCTGCTGGTCGCGGCGCCAAGTCTGGCGATGGCGCAGTCGTCGAAGTCGGACGACGAGAGTCCCCACAGCGACGTGACGCTGATCAGCGCGGCGGAGCGAGCGGTCCCCGGCACGACCTTGACCGTCGGCATTCGCATTTCGCTCGACGATGGATGGCACACGTACTGGGTGAACGGCGGCGACGCCGGCTTGCCGCTCGGTGTGGCGTGGACGTTGCCGGCCGGAGTGCGTGCCGGTGCGGTTCGTCTCCCGACGCCTCGCCTGTTGCCGCAGGCGCCGCTGATGAGCTACGGGTACCATCACGAACTGGTGGCGCTCGTCGATCTGACGATCGATGCGTCGGTTTCCCGCAGCACGCCGCTGGAGATCGTCGCGCATGCGGACTGGCTGGCCTGTGCCGATGTGTGCCTGCCCGCCTCCGGACGCGCTACACTGTCATTGCCGGTGACCGGTGCTGGTGCTGGTGCTGGTGCTGGTGCTGGTGCTGGTGCTGGTGCGGAAGGCGGCGTATCGGGCGACGCCGCGCTGATTGAACGCGTGCGTGCGCAACTCCCGATCGAGCGGCCGTCGTTGCGCGCCGCCATGTGGGTGCGGCCATCCACGTTGCTGCTGGCCGTGTGGGATTCGGCGATCGAGCCCGCAGTTGAGACGCGTGTGCGCAGCCCATTCACGGATCGCTCGTTCGCGCCGTACGTCTTTCCCGATTCGACAGGGATCATCAAGCACGCGGACGCGCAGCGGGTCGCGCGCATTGGCGACACGTTGTGGATATCGATGCCGCGTTCCGCCTATGGGACGCCGCCTGTCGACAGTGTCGGCGCATTGCTGACGAGCGATCCGACAACGCATGACGCGCCGTCGTGGCACGTCACCGCGCCTGTGCTGATCGATACGCTCGTCAACGCCGCGGGTATGACCAGTACGCAGCGGGCACAGCGTATGCGCGGCGAGCTCGTACTCGGTGACTCGTTGAGCACGGTGTCCACCGGCGGGCTGGCTGTCGCGGAGATCGCCGATGAGGCGGAGCGTGCAAGCCGTGTGCCGGAGGCGACGTCGTCCGGTGGTGCGATCGGACTGTGGGGGGCCGTGCTATTTGCCCTGCTCGGTGGATTGCTGCTCAACCTCATGCCGTGTGTCTTTCCGGTACTGTCGCTCAAGGTGCTCTCGTTCGTCGAGCGCGGAGCGGGTGATGCCTCGCTCGCGCGCAAACACGCACTCGTGTTCGCCGCCGGTGTCGTCGTCATGTTCTGGACGCTGGCGCTCGTGCTGCTTGCGCTGCGCGCCGGCGGTGCGAGTGTGGGTTGGGGCTTTCAGCTCCAATCACCACTGGTGGTGGCGTTGCTCTCGATGCTGCTCTTTGCACTTGGACTCAATCTCGCTGGCCTGTTCGACGTCGGTATGGCCTTCACGCGGTTTGGCGCGGTCGGGTCGGGGGATGGTTATCGCGACTCTTTTCTGACGGGTGCGCTGGCCGTGATTGTGGCGACGCCGTGCACCGCGCCGTTCATGGGAGCGGCGCTCGGCTATGCGCTGGTGCAACCGCCGGTCGTGGGGATGGCGGTGTTCACGAGCCTTGCCGTCGGGCTCGCACTGCCGTATGTGCTGCTGGCCTGGTCGCCGGCACTGATGCGTCGGCTGCCGCGTCCGGGACCGTGGCTCGAAACATTCAAGCAGGCGCTCGCCTTTCCGCTCTTTCTCACGGTGGTCTGGCTGCTCTGGGTGTTCGGGCAGCAGACGAGCATGAATGCCGTAGCCATCATGCTGTTGGCGTTCACATTGCTGGCGTTCGGCGGATGGTTGTTGGGGCGTGCGCAGGCGACGGTGTCCCGCGGGGTCGCTGGCGTGATCATGCTGTGCTCACTGGCCGTTGTCGTGGTGACCAGTCGTGTGACCGCCGGGTCGAATGTGCCTGTGCGCGCGTCGGCGACATCCGTTGTCCCGGACGCGGACTCGGCGAGTGGCGCGACGACGGCGATGGTCGAGTGGCAGGACTTCTCCACAGCACGGCTCGCGAGTGGACGCGCGACCGGTCGCCCTGTGCTGGTGGACTTTACCGCCGCGTGGTGTCTGTCCTGCCAGGTCAATGAACGGGTGGCGCTGCGGACCCAATCGGTACAGCGCGCATTAGTGGACGGACAGGTCGTGCTGCTGCGCGCCGATTGGACCTCGCGTGACGCGGAGATCGCCGGCGTGATTGCATCGTACGGACGGAGTGGCATTCCGCTGTACGTCCTCTATCCGGCCGATCCGTCCAAGCCGCCGGAGCTGCTTCCCTCGGTGTTGACGTCCGGAATCGTGGTGAATGCACTGCAACGCGCGAGGCGCGGGACGTCATGAGCAATATCACACGCATCGTTGGCACCATGACGGTGAACATGCGCGCATTGTCCTGTCGCACGCCGCGACCTCGATTGCGCGCGGGCGTGTCGGCGACCACGTGTACCGCGCTTTTGCTGCTGCTCGTTTCGTGCACCAACCCGCTCGCCCGCAAGCGCGTGAGTCAGCCGGCCTCGGTCACGCAGACGATGGGGTCCACCACGATCACGGTGACATACAATCGACCCTCGGCGCGCGGCCGCGCGTTGTTTGGCGCGCTCGTGCCCTACGGCGTGGTGTGGGATCCGGGCGCCGACGAAGCGACGACGCTCGAGGTGTCGCGCGACGTGCTGTTCAACGACAAGCGGCTGGCGAAAGGGCGCTACAGCGTCTGGGCGATTCCGGACAGCGCGCGGTGGACGGTGATCCTGAGCAGTGCGGCCGACGTCGAGCACACGCCGTATCCCGAGGGAAAGGACGTCCTTCGCGACACGGTCCCAGTCGAGCCGGCAGCGCATGTCGAATCGCTGTCGTTCTATTTCCCGACCGCGACGGCGGATAGTGCGGTGCTCCGATTCCACTGGGGCACGACAGCGCTCTCGATGCGCATCCGCCCGCCACCGCCGTAACGAACGGATCGCGATCAGCGGCCCACCACACGAATCGCCCGCTGATACAACCGCACGTACTGCGCAGCCGCGTGCGTCCACGAGTTGTCCTCGCGCATGCCGCGTGCGCGCAGCAGCGACCAGCTCTCCGCATCGCGATACGTCACGAGTGCACGGTCCATCGCGTCCACGAAATGGCGGATCTCGAACGGATGGAATCGGAATCCGTTGCCCTCGATCCCTTCACGCACGGTGTCGTTCAGGCCGCCCGTCGCACGCACGATCGGCACGCTGCCATAGCGCAGCGCGATCATCTGTCCGAGGCCACACGGCTCGAAGCGCGATGGCATGAGGAACGCATCGCTTCCCGCGTAGATACGTTGCGCGAGTGCCGCGTCGAATCCGATACGCGCCGCGACGCGGTCTGGAAACGCGCCGGCATGCCGCCGGAATATCTCCTGCAGCGCCGCGCTCCCCGAGCCGAGTACCACCAGCTGCGCGTTCGTGCGCCCAACGATCCACGGCACCGCCTGGTCTAACAGGTCGAGTCCCTTCTGCTCAACGAGCCGCGACACGATGCCGAGCAGCGGACGATCGGCGGAGACCGTGAGGCCGAGTTCGCGCTGCAGCGCTGCTTTGCACGTCGCCTTGCCGGTCAGGTCGTCCACATCGTACCGCGCCGCGAGCTGTGCGTCCGTGGATGGATCACACTCCTCCGCATCGATGCCATTGAGGATGCCGAACACGCGATCACGCTTGCCGCGCAGCAGGCCGTCCAGTCGCTCGCCGTACTCGCCCGTCATGATCTCTTCGGCGTAGGTCGGGCTGACCGTGCTGACCAGATCGCTGAAGACGATGCCGCGCGCCATGCAGTTGAACGTGCCGGCAATGCCCGGACCCAGTCCGTTTTCCAGCAGGCCTCCTTCACTCAGACCGGCCATCGCCAGCGCCGCGGGGGCGACCTGTCCCTGATACGCGAGATTGTGGATCGTGAAGACCGTCGCGACGTGTCCAAACGTGTACGCGTAGTACGTCTTGAGATAGTTGCACACCAACGCCGCGTGCCAATCGTGCACGTGCACGACATCGGGCTGCCACTGTTCGACTTCGCGCAAGTGCTGCATCAATGCGAGCACGCCGCGCGAAAAGAGGATGAAACGACGGTCGTCGTCCCGGTCCCCATAGATGGTGGCGCGCTCGAACGCGGCCGGAATATCCAGTTGATACGTGGGCACCGCGCTGTCCGCTATGCGCCACACGCGCAACTCCTCCTGCCGTTCACCCGCCGGCAGGAACGTCGCGGCAATCGGGCCCTCGACTGGCACGCCCTGCTCGCGGAGCAGGCGATAGCGCGGCATCACGACACGCAGATCATGGCCTTCCGCACGGAGCGCGGCAGGTAGCGCGCCGGCAACGTCCGCCAGACCGCCGGTCTTGATGTGTGGCGCCACCTCGGCGGCTACAAAGAGGACGTTCATGATGGCAATCTGCGGCGGGCCCCGCAGACTGGCGAGGGGTCACAATCGCCATCATTGCCTTGCCCGCGCCGTGATCCTGTCTGCACCTTACGAGTCCAGCCACGCGCCGGCGCTCGCGCACTACAGTCACCCGCGCATTCTGACACGGAGTTGACCCGCTATGCCCCCGAATCACCGCCCCGGTACGCTCGCACGCAACGCCATGGCTTACGTCCTCGCCGGCGGCCGTGGCTCGCGACTGTTTGAATTGACCGACCGGCGCGCCAAGCCTGCGGTCTACTTCGGCGGCAAGACGCGCATCATCGACTTCGCACTCTCGAATGCGCTCAACTCCGGCATCCGACGCATCGGCGTGGCGACCCAGTACAAGGCGCACAGTCTCATTCGACACTTGCAGCGCGGCTGGGATTTTTTCCGTCCCGAGCGCAACGAAAGCTTCGACATTCTCCCCGCCAGCCAGCGCGTGTCGGAGACGCAGTGGTACGATGGCACCGCCGATGCCGTCTTTCAGAACATCGACATCATCGAAGCGTACCACCCCGAGTTCATGGTGATCCTCGCCGGCGATCACATCTACAAGATGGATTACGAACAGATGCTCCAGCAGCACGTCGACCAGGGCGCCGATGTGACCGTAGGCTGCCTCGAAGTGCCTCGTCTGGAGGCGACCGGGTTTGGCGTCATGCATGTGGACGCGACCGATCGCATCATCTCGTTTTTAGAGAAGCCGGCCGATCCGCCTGGGATTCCCGGCAAGGAGTCGATGGCGCTGGCCAGCATGGGAATCTACGTCTTCAGCACGGAGTTCCTCTTCGATCTGCTGCGACGCGACGCAGCCGATCCCGAGTCGAGTCGCGACTTCGGCAAGGACATCATCCCCTACGTGGTCGCAAGCGGCAAGGCGGTCGCGCACCGCTTCGGCACGTCGTGCGTCAAGTCGGAAGGCGAAGTGGAAGCGTACTGGCGCGACGCTGGCACCATCGACGCGTACTGGGAAGCGAACATCGACCTCACCAGCGTCGTGCCGTCGCTCGATCTCTACGATCACAACTGGCCGATCTGGACGTACTCTGAGATCACGCCCCCAGCCAAGTTCGTGCACAACGAGGACGGGCGACGCGGACTTGCACTCAACTCGCTCGTCTCGGGCGGTTGCATCGTGTCCGGCGCGCGCCTGCACAAGTCGCTCCTCTTCACCGGCGTGAAGGTGCATTCGTACGCCTATCTCGACGGCTGCGTCATTCAGCCATACGTCGACATCGGACGCTCGGTCCGACTGCGCAATGTCGTCATCGACCGCGGCGTGCAGATTCCGGCCGGGCTGGCCGTGGGCGAGGATCCCGAACTCGACGCCAAGCGATTCCGGCGCACCGAGAAGGGCCGCGTGCTGATCACGCAACCGATGATCGATCGGCTCGAGATGTAATGGATCCAGACACCGCGTCGCTGCTCGCCCAGCTCGACGCCGACCTCGAGGCGGACACATCCCTCGAGGCGGCGACTCCGCTCCTGGCCCTCGCCGCCGACTATCTCACGTCCACGCGCAGCGGCGAAGGCCCCGTCTCCACGTGGCACAGCGCGCAGATGATCGTCGACCGCCTGTCCACGGAAATGCCGAAGCGCGGGCGACCGCTCGCCGAAGTCGCCCGACGCCTCGCCACGGCGTTGCTGGACGACGTCAACCGGCTCGCCCATCCGATGTACATCGGGCATCAGGTGTCCGCACCGCTGCCGGCGGCCGTCTGGACGGACGCGCTCATCAGTGCGTTCAATCAGTCGCTGGCCGTGCGCGAGATGTCGCCCTCCTTCACGCCGCTCGAACATCAGGTCATCGCCTGGATGACGGATCTGGTCGGCTGGGAAGAACACGCCGGTGGCACCATGACATCCGGTGGCACCGAGGCCACGTTTACCGCGCTGCTGGCCGCACGCGCGCGCGCGATACCAAATGTCTGGACGCACGGCATGCCATCGCACGGACCCGTGCTGATCTGCAGCGAACACACCCACTACGCCGTCGCACGCGCCGCCGGCGAAATGGGACTCGGCCTGCAACGGATCGTGACGATTCCGGCCAACGATCATCGCATGGACATCGCGGCACTGCGCGCAAAGCTCCAGCAGCTTCATGCGTCGCACATCAAGCGTGATGGCCGTGGTGGCGACCGCGGGGTGCACCGCAACGGGCGCGTTCGACGACCTCAACGCAATCGCCGATGCCTGCCACGAATTCCGCGATGCACACGGCGATCTGTGGTTGCACGTGGACGCGGCACACGGCGGCGCGGCACTGATGTCGCCAACGCAACGGCACCGCGTCGCGGGCATGGCGCGCGCGCTCCATTGCCTGGGACCCGCACAAGACATTGCTGCTGCCGCTGTCCGCAGGGCTCCTGCTCATGCGCGACGAGAAGGAGCTGAACAACGCCTTCGCGCAGTCGGCGCCCTATCTGTTCAACGACACCGACGACGCCCGCGTCTGGGACACGGGTCCACGCTCGTTCCAGTGTTCGCGGCGGGCCGATGTGCTCAAGCTCTACGTCGCCATCGAACGGTACGGTGCCGACGCGCTGGGCGCGCTCTACGATCGTCTTTGCGACATGGCGCGGCTGTTGCACGACCAACTCGCCGCGCGCGACGACTTCGCACCGCTGCACGAGCCCGAGTCGAACATTCTCTGCTTTGCGTGGAATCCGCGCGACGTGCCGGCCGGACGACGGGACGAACTCACCGACGAACTGCGCGCGCGGTACAACCGCTCCGGCCGCGGTTGGATCACGATCACCACGCTCGACAAGCGCCGCGTCCTGCGCATAGCGGTCATGAACGCGCGCACGAACGCAACGCACATCACCAGACTCGTCGATGGACTCGTCGCCGAGGGCAAGTCGGTACTGTCGCACGCGGGCTACTGAGGGTTCGACGAGGATACGCGTTGAGGAACCATCTCGAAGGCTGTCCGATAGGTCGCGCGTCAACCTGTCGGTAGTACACACCGGCCGCGACGCGTCGGACGTCAGAACGCCATCATGCGTGTGATCTTGAGCGCGACGCTCCGCTCATTCCGCACGTTCGTCTCGGTGTTTTGACGCTCCGTGTAGACGAGAAACACGTCGCTGAGCGGCGAGTAGCGCCACGCAACGCGAGCGTTGGTCACGAAGCTCTTCGTCTGCGTATTGTACTGCACGAACGTGCTGCCGAAGAACGTCGTGGACCGCGCGTACTTGGCCCGTACCCCGGCGAGATCGGCGACGAAGGTGCCGCTCTGCAACGAAATATCATTGTGCTGATACGTGCCCTCGAAACTGACGTCGTACCGGGGGCGCCAGGTCAGTCCGCCGTTGACATTGCGCACGTTGCCGTCGTAGTACTCGCCAAGCTTCACGCCCGTGTTGCCGTACACAGGGAAACGCTGCGTCGTGGTGTACGTGAGCTGTGCGTCCCGGTAGTTGTAGCGCCCGACCGGAATGCGACGGCCCGGAAAAGGCGCAAACGGCGTATCAAGCCGGTCGAACCACTCGTTGACCACGAGCTTGAGCTCACCGTCCGGCCGAAAGAACACGTCGAGTGCGGCGGTGATGCGATGCGATTGTTCCCCGCCGCCGTAGTCGGTGTAGTAGTCCGCCTCGATGTACGGATTGAGCTCCTGAATGCCGCGCAGCTTCGGGCGGGCGTGAATCCCCGTGGTCGCGAAATACTGCTGAAAGCCGCGCCGGCGCACGAAGCCCATTCCCGGATCGAAGTTGGCGGACACCCGCTTGTACATCGCTGACGAGTTCCAGAGCCTGCCCCGATACGCCACGGACATGCGGCCGGCTCCGCCGTCCGAGGTGGCGCGGTCGGCGCGGCTCTGCGCCAGATATGAATTGATGATGAGGTTGCCGAATGGTCGGATGTTCGCGTCGATACCCACCGACCGGTTGAACGTGTTGCTGTCCGTCGCTTCGCGATTGGAGAACAACACACCGATGTCGGAGTTGCCGAACAGATTCCGACGCACACGCGCCACGGCGAAATTCTCCGCGGGAGTGGAACCGGCGCGCTGGGTCTGCATGTCCAGCAAGCCGACTTCGAACCCGCCAGCGCGTCCCGTGAGACGGCCACCGCCGGTGATCGGTACGGGAAGTCCGTCGGGCGTGAGACCGATCTGGCGCGAGTTGAAGAGTGTGAAGTCGTTGAGCGCCGCACCCATGCGGTAGTTGCGCTCGGTCACGTCGCCAAATGAGAAGGAGCCCGAATTCTCGATGAAGAACTCCCGTCGCTCTGGAAAGAGGACGCCGAAGCGCGTCAGGTTCACCACCTGCTGATCGACTTCCACTTGCGAGAAGTCGGTGTTGTACGTGAGGTCGAGTGTCATCGACGGCGTCACACCGTATTTGACATCGCCGCCCACGTCCGCCTTGGTGCCGAGCGAGCTGCTGGGGACCTGCGCACCGATGGAGTTGGAGGAGAGTGCGTACGGTTTGATCTGCAGGTTGCGTCCCTGCTGCAGGCCGGCGAGGCCCTCGATGGTGCCCGCTTTGGACATGCGATGCACCCGATACTGCCGCTCGAGCGGTGCCCAGTACGAGGTTTCGTTCACGCGACGGACTCGCCGGATGAAATTGACCCCCCACGTCTGCGGATCGCGTTGCGCATCGAAGCGCAAGGTCTTGAGCGGAATCGTCATCTCCACGACCCAGCTCGAGTCCTGCAGCGTCGTCTTCACCGTGTAGATGCCATCCCACGCGTCGACGATGGTGCGCGAGTCGTTGAAGGTCTGTTCGTCGCGCACCGCGCCCTTGGGGTTGACGATGAACAGAAACGAGTTGCGCTTGTCCAGGAAGGTGTCGAAGGCCACACCGAAGATGTCGCTGTTCGTGGAGACGAAGTCGCGCTCGAGCCCGACGGTGATCGCGCGTTCGGGCTGCGGGTCGTGGTTGACGCTCGAGATGTAGAGGTTGCGCTCGTCGTAGAGCAGCCGCACGTCGGTCTTGAACGTCGCGGGGAAGCCCGTGCTGGGGAGCTGCTGTACGAAGTTGGTGAGCACCGTCGCCGTGGCCCACTCGGCTTCATCGAGTCGGCCGTCGACGGTGATCGCGCGCGTGGTGCGGGTCGCCTGCATGACGGGACGCGCGACCGTCTCCGGATTGATCGCCGACGCGGCAGACGCACCAATCGGCGGTGTCGGCACGGAGGGGGGGGCCTGGGTGCCCTGCGTCTGCGCCGCGCCGACCGGCGCGGCGAAAGCGGCAGCGAGTACAAGCGCGGTCGCGAACCGTACGGACGCGCGCAGGTGAGAAGGGGACATGACGCTAAGTACGTGTGACATGCCGCATCCGCTGCAGTAGCTTTGCGCCATGCGCCCACCCCTGTGCTGCCTCGCCCTGCTGTTGCTCACGCCGTCCCTGCTGCGGGGGCAAACGGCCACGCCCAGTCGCACCGGCAGTGCGCGCCCCGGCATCGATGTGCTGCACTACGAGTTTCGCGTCGATTTCCCCGATGCGGCGTTCCCGGACACGATCGTGTTCGCCGCGACCACGACGGCACGCCGTACGTCCAACGCGTCGGCATTGTCACTCGATCTGGTCGCGTCGCTGCGCGTGGACTCCACGTGGCTGAATGGTCGCCGCGCCGACTTCACGCGCCCCGGTGACTCCGTGCGTGTAGGGCTGCCGGCTGGTACGAACGACACGGTGCGCGTGACCGTGTTCTATCGCGGGTTGCCGACCGACGGGCTGATCACGCGCCGCGACAGTGCTGCTGGTGGCACTCGCACGGGGTGGACCTCGTTTGGCGACAACTTTCCCAATCGTGCGCGTCAGTGGCTGGCCACGGTCGATCATCCGTCCGATAAGGCACTGGTGGACTGGATCGTACGCGCGCCCGCGTCGCATCGGGTCATCGCCAACGGCGCGCGCGTCGAAGAAACGCCGGAAACAGGCGCTGCGTCTCGCGGTCTCGTACGCACGCACTGGCGCACGACACGGCCGCTTTACACCGGCATCATGGTCATCGGCGTTGCCCCCTTTGCCGTGGTGGAGCTTGGCGAAACCGCGTGCGGACTGGCGGAGCATGCGGGGTGCGTGCGTCAATCCGTGTGGACGAGTCCCGAACGTCGCGCCGACATGCCCGGGAATTTTCGTCGGGTCGGAGAGATCGTCGCGTACTACTCGCGGCTGATCGGCCCGTTTCCGTACGAGCAGCTGGCGCATGTCGCGTCCGCCACGCGGTATGGCGGCATGGAGAACGCCGGCGCGATCTTCTATGCGGAGAAGTTGTTCACGCCCGGCTCCCCCAACGAGTCGTTGATTGCGCACGAGACGGCGCATCAGTGGTTTGGCGATGCGGTGACCACGCGTGAGTGGCCGCACGTCTGGCTCTCCGAAGGATTCGCAACCTATTTCGCCGCGCTCTGGACGGAGCACGCGCACGGCGACAGCGCATTCCGCGATGCCCTTGTGCGCATGCGCGGCACCGTTCTCTCGGCGGGCATCACGAACCAGAAGGCCGTGGTCGATACGACGCTCGACGATCTTGATCGCATATTGAGCAGCAACGTGTATCAGCGTGCCGGATTCGTGCTGCACATGCTGCGACGTGAGATCGGCGACTCCGCCTTCTTTCGCGGCGTGCGCGCGTATTACGCTGCGCATCTCCACGGCAATGCCATGACCGCCGACGTGCAGCGCGCATTCGAAGGCAGCGCCGGCCGATCGCTGGACTGGTTCTTCACACAGTGGTTCACGCGCACCGGTGTGGTCGAGGCCACGATGCGGTGGCGATGGAACAAGACGACGAAGCAGCTCGAGCTTGGCGTCGCACAGAACATTGGCGCGCCGCCGTATCGCTTCCGCGTGGCGGTGGACGTTGTGCCGACACGCGGGGCATCGAAGCGCGTCTGGGTTACCATCCCACCGCAGCAGACGAGCACGGTACGGGTGCCGCTGTCGCTGACGACGGCACCGCGTTCTGTTCGTATCGACGTCGATGTCGGGGTGCTCGGTCGACTCACACTGACGCCGCGATGACGGGCTGAAGTACTACGCTCGTCGCGGCATCAGCGCATTGGCACCGCGCGGACAGCTGCGCAGATTACGCGCACCCTTGCGAGTTCGCGCCGGTGGAAAACCATTCCGCATCGCGTGGCGCCCGCATCAATTGCCGGTCCGCACTTTCCTTTTATGTCGCCAGCCCTCGTCGCACTATCTGCCGCGATTGCGGTCGTTGCCCTGTTCATCGCGTGCGCGGTGGTGTGGACGAATCGTACCCCCAAGGTGTTGCGCGACCAGAATGAGATGCTGCCGCTCTTTAGCGGACTTGGCAGTGGGAACGCACTCGACAGTCACGCCGATGCATCGCTGATGGCCAAGGCAGCCTCCGCTCCTTCGCTGCGGCCCCCCGCACCTGCGGTGCCGCCTGCGGCGCTTCCCGCGGTGCTTCCCGCGGTGCTTCCCGCGGTGCCACCCGCGAGACGCACGTTCGCGCCCCCCTCCCGCATTGCTGCGGATTTCGCTGGCGCTGATTTCGCTGGCGCTGATTTCGCTGGTGATTCGGCGTCGCGGTCAAGCACCGGAACTGAACGCGCGCTCATTCAGTACACGCTGCCAACCGAAGGCACGCTGCAATTCCTTCCCGGCAGACTCGAGGTCGCTTCGGGTCAGGACAGCGGACGCGAGATCCGGTTTGTGCGGTTGCCCGGTCCCAACGGAACCGAGGTCACTTTCGGGCGTAGCGAAGGGGAGCCGTATCGACACATCCAGCTGAGCGACCCGACGGTGAGCCGCGAACACGCGCGCATGCGCTTCGCGGCCGGACGCTGGTACATCCAGAGCCTCTCGCAGACCAACCCGGTGATTCACGATGGACACGCGCTGCAACAAGGCGAAGAACAAGTGCTCGAGGACGGCGCGCGAGTGGAGATGGGTGCAGTGCTCCTCGCCTTCCGCCATCGGTGATCGACAGTCGGCTCGATTGTCTCGCTCCCCGCTTCGGCGCGCGGTGTTTTGGGCGCGATGACTGACGATCAGGACGATCGCGAGATCGGCGACCTCGACGACGAGTACACAGTCCTCGGTGAGCTCGGACGTGGTGGCAGTGCAATCGTGTATCGTGCGCTCGATCGCGCGCTGCACCGCGAGGTGGCCGTGAAGGTCGTACGTCCACGCCCCTCCGCCTCGAGCGAGGAAGCGCTCGCCCGGCTGGTGCGCGAAGCGCGCACCGTGGCGCGGCTCCAGCATCCGAACATCGTCACGGTGCATGCCGTGCGACGGCTGCGCGATGGCGGCTTTGCGCTCGTCATGCAGCTCATTCCCGGGCGCACGCTCAAGCAGGCGATCGCCGAGGACGGCGCATTCGATGCGGTCCGTGCGGAACGGGTGATCAAGGATGTCGCCGAAGCGCTCGCGTTCGCGCACGCCAACGGCGTCGTGCATCGTGATGTGAAGCCCGAGAACATCTTTCTCGATGCCAACACCGGTCGCGCCCTGCTCAGCGATTTCGGCATCGCCCATTCAACAGAATTCGATTCACGCCTGACGATGGATGGTGCATCGATCGGCACGCCCGCCTACATGGCGCCCGAGCAGATCGACGGCGCTCCAGCCAATGCGCGCTCCGACGTCTACAGTCTGGGCCTCGTCGCCTGGGAGATGCTGACCGGGGAGCGGCCGTGGGAAGGGGAAGCGCTCTACTCGGTCATCTTCAAGCAGAAAAGCGAGGACCTCCCCGCGATCGACGCGCGGCGCCCGGGTGCGGTGCCGGAACGGCTCCAGTACATCATCGAGCGCATGCTGCAAAAGCGCCCATCGGCGCGGTGGGCGGGGGCCGACGGCCTGCTCACGACCCTGAACACCTGGGTGGTGCCGAGCGATTGGCGCCAATGGGAAGACTCGCACCGTCGTCGTCGCGAGGCGGAGAAGGCCAGGCCGAATGCAAAAGTGGCGCCGCCCGCCCGTGCTGTAAGTGCGGCGGCGACGGTGAGGTTCGTTCGCCCAGCCGATGGGCCTGCACCAACGCCCGCGGTCGCCGGTGCGTCCGCAAGCGCCATACCGGTACCCGCCGCGTCGGCCCGCGCGGAGCCGGACGACGAAGCGCCCTCGTGGGCCCAGGAGCCGTCGCGTCCGTCACGCTCGCGTCGCTTGATGGCACTCGGTGGGCTGGCGTTGCTGCTCGGCGGCGCCGGTGCGGCGGCATATGCTTACCGCGCCGGGTTCTTCGCGCCGCGGGACGACGCGGTGGCGGGACTCACCGACTCGCGTGTGGTCGAAGTGCCGTTGGTTGCCGACGCGGCGCTCGACTCCAACAGCGCGGCCGGAGTGCTCGTGGAATCGTCGCGCGGCGAACCCATCGCCGTGGATTCCGGCGCGCTCATGTCGCGTCTGGCCGAACTTCGAATGGCCGACTCGGCGCGCTCCGACTCGATCACCGAAGCGGCCGTCCGTCGTGCGGTGCGACGCGCGCGCGCCGAGGCTGCCCTGAACGCGCCCGCCGCATCCGGTGTCGTGCTGAAGGCACCGGGCGGGAGGGCGGCTCTCGCTGGCTCTGCATCTCCCGCCGGCGCATCGGCGTCTGCGACAACGAATGCGTCGCTGTCCACGAAGTCGGCCACGACCATTCGCGCGACCGATGATGCCGGTGTCATTGCCGCCGGCGGACGACACAGCTGTGCACTGCTGAGCGGCAAGGTGTTCTGCTGGGGAGCCAACGAACGCGGACAGTTGGGCGACGGCGACGTCGAGTCACGCGAAGTACCGGCGTCCATTGTCGGCGACTTGACCTTTCTGCAGATCGCGACCGGATTGGCGCACACGTGTGGCGTGGTGCGCGGCGGCGACGCGTACTGCTGGGGCGCCGACGACAAGGGTCAACTCGGCGATGCCACGACAACCTCGCGCAGCGCGCCGGTGCGTGTGAGCGGCAACTTTTCGTTCCGCCTGCTGCGTACGGGACTCTCACACACTTGTGGTCTGACCGTTGGCGGCGACGTGGCCTGCTGGGGGTCGAACATGAACGGACAGATTGGCGACGGGAGCACGAAGACCCGCTCGTCGCCGGCCGTGCTCACCACGGGCGCGCGATTCGTGTCGCTCACCGCCGGATGGAATCACAGCTGCGCACTGGCGACGGATGGCAGCGCGTGGTGTTGGGGCGCGAACGACAGCGGACAGCTGGGCAACGGGTCCCGCGTCGACGCGCGGACCCCGGTGCAGGTAGGCGCCGGGCAGACCTTCACCAGCATCGCGGCCGGCGGAACGCATACCTGTGCGGTCACGGACAGCGGTGGGGCCTACTGCTGGGGACGCAACAGCTTCGGCCAGCTCGGTGTCGGTAGCGTGGGCGATCAGACAAGTCCCGTGCACGTGGAAACGGCGGCGCGCTTCATCAGCGTATCGGCAGGTGGTGTGCACAGCTGCGGCCGCACGCGCGCCGGTCAGGCATACTGCTGGGGGCGCAACGTGTACGGCCAGTTGGGTGACGGTACAAATACCAATCGCGACACGCCGACGCGTGTGACCGGCGCCGCGACGTTCACCGCACTGAACGCGACCGGCGCGCACACCTGCGGCACGGGCACCGACGGGGAGATGTACTGCTGGGGCTTCAACGTCGAAGGACAGCTTGGCGACGGCACGCGGAATCACAACGCGCGTCCCACGCGGGTCACACTGGCCGGCCGCTGACGTGCGCGAGAGGAGTACGCGAGAGGCGCTCGCGACGCCGTTGCCGTTGCGTCGCACTTTCCGGTCGTACAATCATGTGACCGTCGGCCGACGAAAGCACAGCGTTCGTGTCCAGCAACGGCCTCGAGGTCGTCTGCAAACTGGGTACGGTCCGCATCACGGCAATATTGGAGGGAGTCGATGGAACGGCGCTCGTTACGGTTCGCTAACCTGCGCCTCGCGGCCCGGGCAGCGATACGCTTCTCCGCAGCACGCCTGTCCGCGGTACGCGGGTCGATCGTTGGCGGCGCAATCATGGGTGGTGCGCTGTTCGTGCTCGCGCCAACTGCATCGCTGCACGCGCAGGCCCTGTCGCCGAAGCGCACGATCACCATTGGCCCGGCGCCGGGATGCGGGACGGCGTTTGGCGCACCGGCGGCGGTGGCTCGGCGTGACAACGTGGAGGCGCGCCGACTCGCGGCGGTTGGTCAGGAAGCGGCACTCGTCGGCGATCAGACGGCGGCGCGTAATGCGTACGCGCGCGCGGCCCTGCTCAATCCTGGCGACGAGCGGGTGGCGTATGAACTCGGTCGTTCACACGAGGAGCTGGCCGACACGACGGATGCCATCGGCGAGTTCTGTCGCTACCTGACCCTGTCGCCGACCGGGCGGGAAGCGACCGATGTGCGTGACCGATTGTTGCGCCTCGTGCCGCGCGCGGAGATTCAGCGCGCCGACGAGGTGCAGGTGGCGTTTCGGCTCGGCCTCGCACTGCTCGACGACGGCAGCTACGACGCGTCGGCGCGGGCGTTCGACGACGTCGTGAAGAACGCGCCCACGGCCGGCGAGGGGATCTTCAATCGCGGCCTCGCGCGCGCTGCCGCAGGACGACGCGCCGCGGCGATGCGCGATCTCGAAGAGTTCCGCGCCTCCGCGCCATCGGCGGATGACCGCGTTGCGGTCGGTCGCGCCATCGAGATCCTGCGGAGACCCGTGTACCGCCGCAGTGCGACGTTCGCCGTCGGTGTGCTGCCCGGCTTCGGGCAGTTCTACACGGGACGGCCCGTGCTTGGCGCGCTCGTGCTCGCGGTCGTTGGCAGCGCAGTCGGTGCCGCATTCGTCGAGCGGACCACCGTAGAACAGATCGACGACGTGGGCCCGAACGGGGTGCCCGCGCCGTACACGGTGACCAGGGGCGAACGTCCGTATCGCGAAGCGGGACTGGCGACGGCGGCGGGCGTATCGCTCATCGCGCTGATCGAAGCAGTCTCGTATGCGCAGCGCTCGCAGCGCGGCGGATCGATCCTCGCGCGTCGCGGCGCACCGGGCACTGTGAGCACGTCGTCGGGCGCGCTGTCGGTGGCCCCGACCGTCGATCGCTTCGGACGCGCGGGAATGCACCTGCGCATCGGGTTCTGACCGTGTGATGGGCCGGCGCTGACACACATTCGCAGGCCCGCGTTGGCTATCGACGTGGTTTGGGCGTCTCCTTGCCCGCACCGTTCGGCGGCATGACCGCGTCGGAAGCGTCGTCGTTCCGGACCACGGCACCCCAGTCGCGCTTGGCCGCGCCACGCTTGGGTCCTTCGTGCGGCGCGGACTTCTTTACCACGCGTGTGGTGGATCGCTTGCGCCCCTGGCCGCCCTTGCCGCCTTTCATGATCGCTCCGTCGTTGCCGTGTGTAGCGTGAAAGATCGTCGGACGCCTGCGTGAGGGCCAGATCGCGTCCCCGCAGTCGGCCGCGCATATTCCGACCTTCGACCTCTCCGCTGCGGCGACGCCGCGCGTCGCGCCACCACCCTGTGCACCGGGAACCCTCATGACTCGCCGTTCGCAGCGCCTGCTCGCCGCACTTGTGCTCGCGCTGTCCGGCGGACTGCTTGTGGTTCGTTCGGTCGCCGCCCGTCCGTTTATCGCGAGCCGCGGAATGGCGGCGCAGCCCGCGGGTCTGCTCGCGCTGGTTGGCGGAACCCTGATCGATGGCAACGGCGCCACGCCCATCGCCAACAGCGTCGTGCTCATCGCCAACGGCCGCATCACGGCGGTGGGGCGGGCAGGCCAGGTGGCGATTCCAGCCGGCGCGCGCATCGTGCGCACCGATGGCATGACGGTCATGCCGGGGCTGTTCGAGATGCACGCGCATCTCATGCTCGTGGGGCACGGCAACTACGCGCACTGGGACAGCGTCTATCCGGCGCGGCTCGAGAACGACGTCATTCCCGTTGCAGCAAAGCAGTCGCTGCTGCACGGCGTCACCAGCCTGCGCGATCTGGGCGGACCGCTCGAGCCGATCATGAACGTCAAGCGCAAGATCGATCGCGGTGAACTGGTGGGCGCGACGATCTACACCTCGGGACCGTTCCTGCAGCACAAGCCATATCCCGGCACGGAGGTTTTTCGTTGGGGGATCAACGGGGTGGCTGACGCGCGGGCGAAGGTCAACAAACTTGCCGACGGTGGCGTAAGTGTGATCAAGCTGATCGACCACGACGAGATGACGATGGATGAGGTGCGCGCCATCGTCGACGAAGCGCACAAACGCAAGTTGCCGGTCGTTGCCCACGCGCACCGTGCCGAGGAGATTCGGCGCGGACTGGCGGCGGGCGTGGACGACTTCGAACACACGGGACTGGCCACGGCACCGGAATACCCGCCGGACATCATCGAGGCGCTCCGTGCACGCGCGGCGCAGGGCAACAAACCGCCGCTCTATTGGACGCCGACGATCGACGTCCTCACCAACTACAGCGAGCGGCGTGATCATCCCGATTACGTGAACGACGTGCGCTGGTATGACGGACTGCCCAAGGACATCGCCTCGGATGTGCGACAGTCCATCGTGCGGTTGGATACGCTCACGTACTATCGCTTCGTACCCAACCGCCGTTCCACGCTGGCGACCAAGTTCAGGCAGTTGCGAGAAACCGGCGTGCGCATGCTCATCGGTACCGACGCCGGCGTCCCCGCCAACTTTCACGGCTACGCCACGCCCGAGGAGATGATCACCTGGGTGCGTACCTATGGCATGGACCCGATGGACACCATTCGTGCGGCAACCTTCTGGCCGGCGCTTTCGCTCGGTGTGCTCGACAAGGTCGGCACCATCGAAGTCGGCAAGGCTGCCGATGTCATCGCCGTCCGTGGCAACCCGCTCACCGACATGACCGTGCTGCGCAACGTCGAACTGGTCGTGAAGGCCGGGAACCAAGTCAAATGAGCCGCACTCTCCGGTTCGGACACCGAGGCTTGCTGACGCAGATCGTCGCGGCCTTGGTCGTCGGGACAACGCTCGTTGCAAACGCCAGCGCGCAAGCCGGTGTCGCAGCGCAAGTGCCCGCGCCATCAGCTCCGCAGAATCCCACCGCCGTGGTCATTCGAGGCGGCTGGCTCTTCGACGCGGTACGCGACGACGTACGCCGCAACAGCGGCCTCGTGATGATGAGCGGCAAGCTCATGGAAGTGGACGCGAATCTCACCGGTCGCGATCTCTCCGCGTACACCGTCGTGGAACTCGGCAGCGACGACTACGTGGTACCGGGCTTCTTCGATCTGCACGCGCATTACAATGTCAATCTGTTCGGACGCAACCGACGTGACGAAACGACCGTGCAGCCGGTGGTCTTTCTCGCCAATGGGGTGACGTCCACCTTCCCCGCCGGCGAGTACAACCCGGACGACATGGCGGCACTGCACGCTCGCATCGAGAACGGACAGCAGCCGGGACCGCGGCTTATCCGTTCGGGCGCCTACTTCGGCCGTACGCGTGAGGGGTGGAACGTGAACATGACCCCCGAGCAGGTCTACGCCGACGTGGACAAGTGGGCCGCGCAGGGCATTCGCGCGTTCAAGGCCAAGGGGATCGGGCCCGTGCAACTGCGTGCACTGATCGAGCGGGCGCACTGGCACGGCGCTACGGTCACCGGGCATCTCGATTCCGGCTTTCGCGGCAGCGTGAACCCCAAGGACGCGATCCTGATGGGGATCGATCGCATCGAGCATTTTCTGGGCGGTGACGTATTGCCCGCCACGCAGCCAGCGTATTCGTCGCTGGTCAATCTCGATCTCGACACGCCGGCGTTCAGGGAGATCGTCCAGCTCTACCTCAAGCACCGCGTGAACTACGACGCGACCATGACCGCGTACGGCTATACGTCGGATATCTCCACCGATCCGGCCTTCGCCTACTGGCACGATGAGCAGTCCTTCTTCACGCCGTACGTGCGCGCCGAACATGCCAGGAAGACCGGCCCGCGTCGCATCAATGAACAATTCGACAAGATCTACAAGCTCAAGAACGGCGAACTCAAGGCGTTCTTCGACGCCGGTGGTGGTAGCCTGATCACCACCGGCACCGACTATCCGAGCACGGGCGAGTTTCTTCCCGGCTTCTCACTGCACCGCGAAATGTTCGCCATGGTGCGCGCCGGGTTGCCGCCGGCCGCCGTGCTCAAGATCGCCACCATCAATGGCGCACGCGCCATCGGTGTGGGCGACAAGCTGGGCACCATTGAAGTCGGCAAGCTCGCCGATCTCGTCGTCGTCAGAGGCAATCCGCTGCAGGACATCCGCAACACGCACAACGTGCGCATGGTGTTCAAGGCGGGCACCGTGTACGATCCCGCCGTGCTCTTCAAGTCGGTGGAAGGGAAGCTTGGACCGATGAACGCGGCAGAGGCGGTGAAGTGGTAGCCGCGTCGGCCGGGGAGACGAGTGTCTCCGGGGTGAGTGCGCCGCGATAGAGTCGGAGTCGCGTCACGTACGCATAGCCCGGGTGCGCTGGTAACGAGTCAGGCCCCGTGGCGAGCATCGCCTTCGCCGCCGCGGTACGTCCGGCTCTCGGCAGCGACATCCAGAGCCAGTCGGTGCTCCCCGCGAGTTCGCCGCATCGGGCGCACGCGGCTCGGCCTTCGCGAACATGCTGGGCGGCACCGGCGATGTCCCCGCGTGAGCAGCAATAGCCGTGTGCGTTGCATCATCGTGCCACGACATGATCGCGTGAAATCGCGGCCAGACTCGTCGCGCCACTCTGCTTCATGACCACCTCAAACTCGCGCCGCAGGATGGCCAGCACCGTCTCCACGCCTTCCTGCCCGAAGGCGCCCAGCCCCCAGATATACGGCCGTCCGATACCGACGGCGGTGGCGCCGAGTGCCATGGCTTTGAAGATGTCAGTGCCGCGACGGAACCCGCCGTCGCAAACGATGGGCATGCGTCCGGCCACGCCCTGCACAACTTCCGGCAGCGACGTGACCGTCGCGCGCAGCGAGTTTTCCGCGCGACCGCCGTGATTGGACACGAACAGACCGTCCACACCGTGTTGCACCGCGAGTTCCGCGTCCTCCCGCGTGACGATGCCCTTGAGCAGCACTTTCATGTTGGTGCTGTTCTTGAGTCGGTCCACGAACTCCCACGTTGGCGTACCGACTTCGGGGATCGGCTCGAGCCGCTGATAGCCCATGAGATTCGGCTTGCGGCGATTATCACGATCGTCCACACGCCCGCTCACGCCCGGCAACGGCGCGCCGCCAAGATGACACTGGATGCAGTCGCGCGTGTCCTTGCGCGCCTCGCGGATCATCGTCTCGCGATTGCTGCCGCCGATCAGGTCGACCGTGAAGACGATGGCGGGCGCGCCGGCTCGCTCCACACGCTGCACCATCTGCTTCGTGATCGACCAGTCGGATTGGTGATACAGCTGGAACCAGACCGGACCGCCGCGCGCGGCGATGGCGTCTTCGATGCTCGTCGTGGCGACCGTCGAAAGCACCTGCAAGTGATCGCGCGCCTTCGCGGCTCGTGCCACCGCCACTTCGCCAAGCGGATGGAAGGCCTTCTGACTGCCAACCGGATTGAGCACGATCGGGGTCGGATAGCGCGTGCCGTAGAGATCCAGGCCGGCGTCGACGTTCTGCACGTTGATCAAACGTCGCGGACGCAGCGCCCACCGCTCGAATCCGTCGCGATTGGCGCGGATCGTCCCGTCATCGTCGCTGCCGGTGTTCAGGTAGCCCCAGTGTGCCACGGGAATGCGCTGCCTGGCCACGGGCTCGAAGTCGAACACATCGAGCGCCTCGCCCGGCGTACGAATGCCCAATTGCTGCCGCAGCTGTGGCGCCCCGTCTTGCACCGCCTGCTGCGCCAGACCCAACGCCTGCGCCGCGCCACGAGGAGACGCGGTCGCCAGTCGATGGAGGAGGTCGGCGTCGAGTCCGGCGGCCGCGAGGAGCGGACTGCCAGCCAGGAAGGCGAGGAACTGCCGACGGGACGGATCGATCTTTGGCATACGCAGGAAGTGGCACGGGTTTGTGCAGGTTGTCCAGTGCCAGCGCTCGCCACCTGCCCGACGACTCGCAGAAGTCGTTGCACAATCGACGGCGATTCGTGGCACTGCTGTACGGGCGCCGTCGCGCGCACGGTCGATACTGATGAGCGGGCAGTTCTCACTCCCGCAATCCAGAGGTGGCGTGCCTGCTACACTGCTGTCGCACCAGGCGTTGGTGCTCCCGCTCAAGATGCGCTGGCCGCGCCTGTTTTCCGGCCTCGCGCTGTGCATTGGCAGCATGGCGCCGGATCTCGAGTTCATCGGACGCATGACCGACGATTGGCTGGTCAGTCACACGATCAGCGCGCAATTCTGGTTCACCGTGCCGGTCTCGCTCGGACTGGTCTGGATCGTCTCGGAACTGCTGGTCCCGGTACTGCTCCCGTACCTGCGCGATGTGCCCGCGCTACGCCTGCACGACCTCGCCGCCCTTGCTGCACCCAAGGGGGTGCGCGGATGGTGGACAGCGGCGTACTCCGCATGGATCGGCGGGATGTCGCATGTTCTGCTCGACGCGGTCACGCACGGTAACCATTCCGGGTGGCTGGTCCCCTGGCTGCCAATGCTGCGGACGCTGGTGCCGCACCCCGGAGGGCCGGTTCCGCTGCACGATGCGCTGCAGTGCTGGCTCACCATCGTGCTCGCCATCGCGACGGTCTGCATGTGGTGCCGTATTGCCCGCGATCGCGCACTGTGGCGGTGGCGCGCCCGGACACCACCGCCGAGAACGCAGATGCGACGTGCCGCCGGCGTGCAACTGCTGATGGTATGCCTGCTGGCAGGCACCCAGGGGGCGCTCGTGGGACGTTTCTTGCACCCTGACGCGGCACCCAGGACCATCCTTGCCGCCACCGCCTTCGGCGCCATCGACTTCGTCTTTCTCCTGCTCGTGCTCGTTGCCACCATCATTCGCGAGTCTGAACGTCGGCGCATCCGTCAGCGCGAGCGGTCCCTCGCACGCACACCCGCCTACACGACGTGCGTCGGCTAGCTTGCGGCATGGGACGTTTCCGCTGGCTTGTGCTCCGCGTCGGTCTGGTGATCTCCTGCAAAGCGAGCGCACATGCACAGTCGCTCTCCGCGCAATCGCCATCGGCGCCATCTCCATCTGTTCAGTCGCTCTCCGCGCAGCCGGCACCCGATGCGCTTGCCGTCGTCGCACATGGTCTGCGCGCGATCGGTTCCGGCACGGTGCGTGTTCGTCAGATCGTCGTGCTCATTCCCGGTACGATCGGGTCGGCGTTCTCCATGCGGCACGTGACCAAAGCGCTCACCGACGCCGGTATTGCCAGTGTCGTCATCGACCCACTCGGCATGGGCACGTCGGCGCGTCCGGCAAAGGCCGACTACACCCTCTCGCGACAAGCCGATCGTATCGGGCGCATCCTCGACTCGCTGCAGATCGAGCAGGCTGTCGTGGTGGCGCAGGGCACCAGTGCGACGATCGCCCTGCATCTCGCGGCGAATGACAGTTTGCGCGGCGGACGCACGCGCGTTGCCGGCGTGCTGTCCCTGGCAGGCGGACCGGTGGATCGTCAGGGCACGCGCGGTGTGAAGCTCGCCCTCACGCTCGCGCCGCTGCTCGACAACGCGCTCGGCCGCGCCATCGGCCGACGGAAATTTCGCGCGGCCGTGCGCGAGCAGAGTGCAAGCGACGCCTGGTGCACGGACAGTGTGCTGCGCATATATCTCACTCCGTACGAACGCGACCTGCGTGGGTCCCTGCACGCGTTGCGCGCGATGAGCGAGTCCGTGGAGCCGGTTCCCATCGCCAACCGGCTTCAGAACGTGCATGTGCCCGTGCGACTGCTGATCGGAGACAAAGTGTCGGGCAGTGCGCCGTCCAGCGCGCAGATCGCCGTGCTCTCGCACTCGCTGTCGCACTTTCGCGTAGACACCGTGCAGCGCGCAGGAACGATGCTGCAGGAAGAGCAACCGACCGCTGTGCTACAGGCCATTCAGCAGCTTATGGCACTCGTTGCCCGACGGTGAGTCGAGACATCGCACCACGGCGCAGCAGATGACGGAATCATTCACGCCGGGCTGTCGTCGGATGGCCGTCGTTGAGGGCGGGCGCGAACACGGTGCCGCGCTTCCCGTCTGGGTACTGTATCCATCGACAGGAATCGCCAGCGAACAGGCTTTCGGGCCGTACGCGATGTCGGTTGCTCCCGACGCGCCCGTGGTGGGCGAGCACTTGCCGGTGGTGATGGTGAGTCACGGCAATAACGGATCGCCATTGACGCATCGCGATACCGCACTGCATCTCGCGCGCGCCGGTTTCGTGGTCGTCATGCCGGAGCACTTGGGCAACAGCCGCACCGACAGCGCGATGGCCGGCACGGCGGCTATGCTCGAGCGCCGGCCGCAGCAGGCGCGTGCGGTCCTTGATGCGGTGCTTTCCGATGACACGCTGGTCCCGCATCTCGATGCGACACGGATCGCAATGATCGGACACTCGATCGGCGCGTATACGGCACTCGCGATGGCCGGCGGACGACCAAGCACAACGCCGTTCGACCAGCCCGTGGCCGCGTCGCGTGTCGTTCCCGTCACCCCTGACCCACGCGTGCGTGCGCTCGTGCTGCTGGCGCCGGCAGCGGCGTGGTTCATCGCGGACGGGTCGCTCGTACACGTGCGTGTACCGATCTTCCTTCGTACCGGTGCACTCGATTCGGTGACACCGGCTTTGCACGCCGCGTGGATTGTCCGTGGCGCAACGAACGCACCGTTGGTCGAGCTTGACGTCGTCCCCGGCGCCGGGCACTTTTCCTTCCAGAGTCCGTTCCCTGCGGCGATGGTAAGTCCGACTTTCCCACCGTCGCAGGACCCGCCCGGGTTCGACCGTCGGACGTACATCGCAACACTGAACACCGAGATCGAACGATTTCTGCGCCGGACGCTTTCCTGAGACGCCGCCGGGCTGCGCTGCGTGCGGTACGCTGGTCGGTGTGTGTGGCGCTGGTGGCAGTGGCGTCACCGACGCATGCCGCGATGGCGCAGCAGGTGGTGGCGCACTCCGTCCTCGATGCCCGCGTCACCGGCAGCGTGTACGACAGTGTCGCACTCAGACCGCTTGTCGGCGCGACGGTGCGAATCTTTCGCGCCGATGACCCGTCGGTTGGGCGCACCACCACCACCGACGGCAGCGGCCATTTCGCCTACGACTCGGTGGCGGCGGGTGTATGGCTGGCGTCGTTTCTGCACCCGACACTCGACTCGCTGCGCATTGAACCGGCGATCGCGCGGCTTGAGATCATGCAGTCGGGGACGGTGCGTCTTCCGCTGTTTGTTCCCACGGCGCGCGCTCTGGTCGCGGCCACGTGCGGCAGCGCGGCAAACAGCGACAACGGACTGATCGTCGGCGAAGTGCGTCGCGCCAACGACAATTCGCCCATCTACGCTGCCACGGTCGAGGTGGAGTGGCCGGAGTGGGTGCTCGTCAAGAAGAAGCTCGCCACCGAAGTGATGCGCCGCACCGCGCGCACGGATGCATCGGGGCGCTATGCGATCTGCGGGGCGCCCGCGGGCAGTACGCTGCGCGCGATCACCTGGAGCGGCGCAGACAGCAGCGGGGCCATCGAAGTCACCGTGCCGACCGCTGGCTACACGCTGCAGGATTTCGCGCTGGCGCCGGTGGTATACGCATCGATCGACGGCGACACGGCCTCGACCGGCGCACCACGAAGTGACGCGACATCACGTGATGCGCCACCGGCTGACGCGCCACGTATGCGACGCGGTCGTGCCGTAGTGCGCGGGCGCATCCTTTCCTCGCAGGGCACACCGCTCGCCAACGCCACCGTACGCGTCATCGGCAGCGGCTCGCTGGTGCGCACCACCACCAACGGTGCCTTCAGGATCACCGACGCGGCCGCCGGAACGCAAACCGTCGAGGCGCGGGCCATCGGGTTTCAACCGTCGCGCGCTGCCTTGCGTCTGAGCGACGGCACACCCACCGACGTCTCGCTCACGCTCCCCGTGCGCAACGTGTCGCTGGACACGATTCGCGTCACTGCCGGACGTGAATTGCCCTTCGAGGTGCGCGGCATCGAACGGCGTTGGCGGAGCGGGCTTGGCCACTTCATGGACGGCAAGACGGTGCGCGATCGCTCGTCCTTCTATACCACCGATGCCCTGCGCAGCCTCGCGGGTGTGTACATTCGCCCTTCGGGCTCGTGGGGGCAGGACATCTACATGCGCAATCTGCGCGGCGAAGAATGTCGCGCCATCGTTTTCGTGGACGGTATGCCGATGGACGCCGCCGGCGCCGGTGGCTTCACAATCGACGATATGGCGCAATGGTCGATCGTGGCCGCCGTGGAAGTGTATGCGCGTGCCAGCATGGTCCCTGCCGAGTACATGACGATGGGTCGCAACTGCGGCGTCGTGGCCGTGTGGACCAAGTACGCGACAGAGGGTGTCACCGTCCTGCCGCCGAAATCGGATCGCCGATTGCGGTGACGGAGTGCAGGAGCGGGCAGCCCGCTCAGCCCGCAAGCCGCTCCAGATACGAGCGAATGCGCGCTGCGTTCGCGCCGACATCGCTGCGCCCAACAGGCAACACTGATCGCACATCCACGCGCGATCCGTTCCCGTCGGCACGCACCCGCACCACCACATCGTCCTTGAAACCGAACCAGGTGGTCGTGGTACCGCACCAAGCCACGCCCCACGCGGCCGCGCCACCAGCAACGCAAGCAGTGCAAGCACCGCAGCCACGATGCCGACGTACGCCGAGTAGCGGATCACCGAGAGTCCGGTGCGATAGTGCCAGAACTCCAGTCGCGTACCCGTGCCGGACAACGCCAGCATCAGCAATCCGGCAACGGCCGTGAGCACGGCGGTCACACACAACGTCTTCATGACGGCGTCCCGCGTGAAGCGACGAACTGAACCTGCGCCACGGCCGAAATCGAAAGGGTCATGCTCAGGACTCTCAGTGCAGGCCGAAACGAACGTCGAAAGACGCTCGCGATTGTACTGTGCGAAGTCCAGGCGCGGCCACACCGCTCAGGTCGCGTACAGCTTTCCCCGATGGTGCGCATCAACGAACAATGCCATGTTATCAGTGCAGAGTGAGGGCAGAGCCAACACGACGTCACCGCAGATCGGGGATCGATCCCGGTTCCTCTGGGCCATTGGAGGCGGAGCGCGACGGCACCGCGAGCTTGGACCCGCTGTCACATTCCACCTCCGTGTGGAACGCACCGTCGGCTGGTGTAGCACGCCGGTTCGATCGGGTGCCGACGCGGAATCAGATGGCAGCAGGATGCCATCACGACCTTTGGTCGTCACGAACCTCCGGGGACGGCACAGAAAGGCGCCGGGCGAAAGCTCGGCGCCTTTCGCTATTGGGGACACGATGTCGCGGGGCGCATCTTCAACAGATCGAGTCGGACTGCGTAGCTTTGCAGACGTCTCCTCTCCCCTCCGCACCGGACCGCCCATGTACAGCCGTCGTGAGTTCCTTGGCAGCAGCTTCGCCGTGCTCGGCGCCGCGGCCGCATTCGATCCGAAAGTGCTGCTCGCGGCCCGTGCGCCCAAGAAGATCCTGATCCTTGGCGGCACCGGGTTCGTGGGCCCGCACAATGTGCGCTACGCCCTCTCGCGCGGTCACGAGGTCACGATCTTCAACCGCGGCCGCAGCGGACCGACACTCTTCGGCAAGGATGTCGAGCAACTTTCCGGAGATCGCGCCAACAACCTCGAGACGCTCAAGGGACGGAAGTGGGATGCCGTCATCGACGAGTCGGCATCGCTGAGCAGTGCGCCGGAGTGGGTCAAGCTGTCCGCCGACCTGCTCAAGGATTCCACCGACCAGTACGTCTTCGTCTCCACGCGCTCGGCGTATGTCGACACCAGTCGCGTGCCGATGACCGCCGATGCCCCCGTGCTGACGCTGGAAAATTCGCCGATCGAAGCCGGAAAGCCGCTGTCGTATGGCCACGCCAAGGCGTACGCGGAAAAAGAGGCCCACAAGGCCATGCCCGGGCGCGTCAGCGTGGTGCGTCCCGGGCTCATCGTCGGGCCGGGAGACGAGACGGATCGGTTCACGTACTGGCCCGTGCGCGTGGCGCGCGCCGGCGAGATGATCGCGCCAGGTGACGGGACCGATCATGTGCAGATCATCGACGTACGCGACCTCATGCAGTTCTGCGTCACGCTGGTCGAGAATCGTACCTATGGCGTTTTCAACGGCGTCGGTCCGGACAAGGGGCAGCCCTTCCGCGAGTTTCTCCAACGTATACAGAAGGGCGTGGGTGGCGATGCGTCGTTCACGTGGGTGGACGCCGACTTCCTGCGCGCCAACGGCGCCAATCCCTATGGGCGCGAGCTGCCCGTGTATCAGGTGATGCGCGGACGGACCGCGGGCTTCGCGCGTTTCGACCTGACCCCTGAACTCAAGGCCGGTCTCAAGATCCGCTCAATGGAAGACACGGCTCGGGACACGTTGGCCTGGTGGAAGTCCGAGCCGGCCGAACGGCAGCAAGCGGGCACGAAGACGGGCTTCAGCGCGGAGCGGGAGCAGACGCTGCTCAAGCTGTGGAAGGATCGTCAGAAGTAGCGCGATGCCACTGCGCGTGCAGCATGGTGCGGGAGCGACGCTCGGTCGCGCTGAATTCAGCGCGCGACCGCGCCGGCGAGCGTTGCGTGTTCCGTCGCGGTATACGTGATCGTGCGACGGACCTCGCCCGAGGGCGCGAAGCTGTGCTGCACCAGCGTCGTTTGAGGTATCCCTATGCGCCCAGGTCTCGCCGCCGACCCCTCCGGTATGGCGACGCCGTCCAGCACCGCGAGCACCCCGTCACCGTTGCCGGCGACGAAGCGCGCGTGGCGCATCCGCGCGCGGGCCCGCGCGACATTGCGCTTCGTCGCGAGTGACATGCGCGACACGCCGTCTTCACGCGGATATCGGCGGTCCCAGGCGCGCTGGTTCTCGACGTAAAGGTCGATCGCTCGCATCCGACGCGCGTCGTCGAGCCGGTAGACGATCACTTCGTGCCACGCGAGTCGGCGATCGCCCGCCCGCACCGATCGCAGGACGAGTAGCGCACCTCTGGTACTGTCGGCGGTAAAGTGCTGGATGCCCGCGACCGTCCCGACGCTGCTGTTGCACAGCGCTGCCAGCAGGCTGTCGACCGAGGCCGCGCCTACGTACTCGCCGGCGAACCGGCTGGTGCCCGGCGCCCGCAGGCGTACATCGGCGGCGAGCGCAAATGGCAGCGCCAACGCGTGACCGCTGACCTCGCGCGCATGCACTGCCACGGGCGTGCTGTCGCTGGCACGCGTGGGCTCCGTCGCAAACCGGGTAGGCTGGGCTGCCTGCAGCGGCGTTGCACGCAGGACCGAGATGAGCCCCGAGAGCGCAGTCAGGGTCGCCAGTGCTCGGCGTGACATCAGCCGTTTCGCTGGCAGGCGATGGATTATTGTAGCTGCGAATGTTACAAATTGGGTCGTGAGCATTGCGAAGTTCCGGGCGTGGGAGGTCACTGAATCAGTGACGCTGGGTCAACGGGCCGAGCGGGGGCAGGATTGTACTGGGGACGATCGAAGTGGCGGGGAGCTCCGCCGCGGGCGCTATGGAATGCGCGCGTCGCACACGATCCATGACCGACTTGGCCATCTGCGCCACGGTGACCACCTCCAGCCGCCGTCGCAACGCCTCCTCCGCGTCCGCGTACAGCTCATCGAGATACTCTGCGATGACGGGCGCAACAGCGCACTGTGTCCCGACACTGGCGGCATGCCGTCCGATCATCTCACAGTCCGGCGCTTCAACGGCCTCGTACACCATGCGGAGCGTGATCTCTGTCGGGTCACGCGCCAGCACCGTGCCGCCGCCAACCCCGCGCTTGCTGTCCACCAATCCGGCCGCCTTGAGCTGCGACAGCACTCGGCGGACCACCACGGGATTCGTGCCCACGCTGGCCGCGAGCTGCTCCGAGGTCGCCGCGCACCCGGCCATCTGCTCGCGGGCGGCAAGCAGACCAAGGATGTGCGCGGCAACGGTGAGGCGGCTGTTCATGGGCTGATATGTAACTCTGAATGTTCTGAATACGCAACCGTTACGCAGTCGGCGGGCGGCGTCATCCGTCCAGCTGCGGCGAACGTGCAACCGGTGTCCCTACCGTCGGGCGATCGCGTCCCGCCAAGGGGCAAAGTCTTCGTAGAGGCGGCGCACCAGCGAGTCGCTGAGGCGGATGCGTGTGGTTTCGCCGGCCCGCGCGGCGTCGCGCACCAGAATCTCGATCCGTGGCAGGGAGCCGTCTTCGCGCGGCATGAAGGTGGTGGGAGAGACGGCGGCCACGATCGCGTGCGGCACCGGCTTGCCCGCTGCCGTATGCGCGTCGGCGTTCGGCATGGCGGCAATCCTCGCGGTCTGCTCGAGCGCCACTGGCGTCCCGTCGCGCAGCAGCTCCACGGACTCCACGTTGCCGCGCTTGATCTCGAAAATCCTTCCCGGCTCGAACGATGGCCACGGCGCCTTCTCGGTTGTCACCTCGATCACATAGACCGCGCGCAGTTCACCGACCAGCGTTTTCCAGGCGCTCCATTGCTCGATGGGGTCCACGATCTCGTAGGGGACATCTCCGGGACCGCGCTTGTTCTGCTTGTACGCCTGCCCCTGTTCGGCGCGCCACAGGAACACCGGCGTGGACATGATGACCGCGCGAACGTCGCCGCTGCGGACAATGCGCGCTTTGCCGTCCACCCCGCGCGCGATCGCTGCCCGCGCCGACGCGTCGGGAAAGCGTGCACGCACACTGGCGGCACGCGCTGCGCTCTCCGCCTGCGCCGCACGGGCGCGTTCCGTCGCGAGGCGCACCGAATCCCGCTGACGACGCTGCACGCCGTCCGCCGCGGCTGCGGACGCCCGGACTGCGTCGCTCGCTCCTGCGCCACGGCTCAATGAGCCGCCCGGGAATACGCTCGCCGTCCCGCTCGCGCCCGCCGCGCCGCTGTCGGCGCGCGCATCGGTAGCGGCGGTGGCACCGGTTGGCGGCGGCACATACACGGCGGCGGCCGTATCGCCGGTCGATGCCGAGTCGGCGATAATGACGGGCGGAGTCGCCGTCGTACTCCCACCACGACCGAATGCCGCCCAGAGCAGTCCCGCGACCACCACGACCCCGCCGACCATGACCAACCCCCGCGACCCCGATCTGGCCGCAGCGGCGTCCACGTCGCCCGCGCCAGTCGGCGCTCCAGTCTGCGCGGCGAGAGACCGAGCACCTGTCGCCGCATCACGCTCCCCGGTTGCGGTCCCCGATAGGTCCGCCGGCACGAGTCCACCCGTCGTCGACACGCCAGAGACCGCCGCCATGCCGCCGCTCTGCAGCTTGAACCCTTCGCGATCGGTGTGCGGCGTCCGCGCCGCGACACTCGCCACCCGCGCATCCAGCGCCCGACGATACAGCTCTGCCGTCTGGGTCGGCGTCATCTCGCTGATCGCGGCCGTCAACGCGTGGGCGAAATCCGAGATCGTCGAAAAGCGCTCAGCGCTGTCCGGGGCCAGCGCGCGATTGAACACCGCCTGCAGAGGCTCGGGCCACTCCACGTCCTGTCGGGCGTCCTGCAACGTGCGCGGTCGGCTGGTGAGCCGCGCAATGAGCGATTCCTTCGACGACTCCGTCGGAAACGCGTGGCGCCCCGTCAGCGCGTAGAACGCCACGAGCGCCAGCGCGTACTGATCGCTCGCCGGGTCCAGCGTGTCGCCGGCCAGCTGTTCGGGGGACATGTACTGCGGCGTCCCCACCGAGAAGCCGGTTCGCGTGACGCGCGTGTTGCTGCCGTCCATCGTGCGCGCGATGCCGAAGTCCACCAGCTTCACCATGTACGTGCCGTCGGGGCGCGAGCCGAGCATAATGTTGTCCGGCTTGATGTCGCGGTGCAGCATCTGCAGATCGTGTGCGGCCTGCAGCGCATCGGCGGCCTGCCCGAGAATGTCGGCGGCGACATCCGGATGCAGCGCCGCATCGCGCTCGAGGCGCGCGGCCAGCGATTCGCCGTCCACGTACTCCATCGCCAGATACACGACACCGTCGTCCGTCTCACCGAAATCGAAGATCGCCGCGATGTTCGGGTGTGACAGCTGACTGGCGTTCTCCGCCTCGCGTGTGAAGCGCTGTAACGCCTCGACGTCGCCCACGAGCGCCGGCCGCATGATCTTGATCGCGCTCTTGCGCTTCATGCGCACATGCTCGGCGAGATACACTTGCCCCATCCCCCCTTCGCCCAGGCGCGATACGACCCGATATCGATCGGCGATGACCGTGCCGATCAGGTCGTTGGACGACACGCCCCGCGCGAGCCGAGTCCCGTCGGTAGCGCAGAACGCCACGCCTTCGGAATAGGTCTCACCGCAACGGGGACAGTTGTTCGGCAGGGGCACGAGGTGCGAGCGGGATGCGAGGAAGGGGAGACGCGGTGGCGCAGACAACGTACCATTCGCGCACGGGAGTCCGTGAGCATAAACGGCAACAATGTCGCAATGCGAACAGTCGCCGTGGTCTCTGCGACGATTGCCCGGCACGCGAGAGGTGGCGAACATTGCTTCTGCGTGGGACGCGTACCACGCCGAACTGGCGGCGCACGGGATGCTGGCGCGCCCGAGCGGCAACGGCAGTGGCTACGACAGCGCCGTCGCGAGGATTTTCTATTCTTGCACACCCGCCCGCATCCCCCGCCACACCTGTTGGGTTGGGCAGACCCGACCGATCCCGGATATTTTGGTGCAGCATGAAAATCTTCATCACTTACGACAGCGAAAAGCGCCAACTCGCCGAAAAGATTTACTACGCATTGATCGCGGCGAAGCACGAGCCGTGGCTTGATGTCGAGGAGCTTCCGACGGGGGGAGATTACCGTGCTCGACTCACCGCGGCAATCACGAAGAGTGATGCGCTCGTGTTTCTGGCCAGTGCGCGTGCGCTTGCCGAAGGGAGCTTCACGCTCACAGAGCTGAAGCACTTCCAGCGCCGATGGCGCAATCCTGTCGGACGTGTGGTGACCGTCGTGCTCGATGGGGTTTCGATCAAGTCGCTGCCGGCGTACTTGAGCGCGGTGACCATCCTCGAGCAGAAAGGAGCGGGTGATCTTGCCACCGAGGTGATGGTCGCAGTCAACGATCTGCGAGAGGCGCGGCCTGCGGCGAGGAACTGGTTACCGGTTGGCGCCGTCGCGCTTGTCGCGTTGGCGTTCGGAGCGTGGCTTTACACTCAGCAGACGCGCTCCCAACGCCGGCTCGACGAGCAGAAGCTCGCCGAGCGGAGGCTAAACCGCGCGTACGATTCGACGGTGCGATTTCTCGCGTCTGTTACGAGACGACCCGTTCCACTTCTACCGTGCAACTCCGAGGTGGCTCGTGTGCAATCCGTCCGTCTCCACAACAACGACGAGGTCCGCAACGCGCTCGCCTTTCTACGGGACTCCGCGGATGGAGTCGACGCGTCGGGCGCCATGCTGGATTCGACCAATCTGCAAGGGTTCAATTTCTCGGGGGCCAACCTGCGCGCCAGTCGGCTTCGCAGCGCCTGTATCGATTCTGCGAACTTTGCAGACGCGGAACTCCGGGGTGCGCACTTTGAGGAGGCCACGGGAACAGAGGCCGTCTTCAAGCGTGCCCGACTCGACTCAAGTCATTCAACGGCGCGCAATTGTCGGGCGCATCCTTCATGGGCGCGTGCTTGCGTCACGCTGATTTTGCAGAGGCGTTGCTTGAAAATGCGAACTTTCGCTACGCCGAAATTGGCTGGGCCAGCTTTTACGCCTCGATGCTGACTGACGCCGAGGGGTGGGAGACGGCAGTCACCGCAGGCTCGAAGGTGTTCTTTCTCGAAGCGGGTGGACTTGTACGCGAGGATTCGGTGGCCCTGCGCCGGCGAGGTGTGGTGTTCGACACCGATTATGCAGCGTGGTTCGACGCTTCCCGCGCGGCGCCGCCCGTGGCGTCGACTGTGCCGTCGTGTAACCGATCAGCCGCTGCGCACGAGAGAACGCCTACGGTACGGTGACGCTACCTTCAGCAGACCGAATGGTGATGCGTGGCGGACGGGTGGCAGTCGTGTCGGCAACGTCCACGACGACTGAATCGAACACGCCCGGCGACACTGCTCCACCTGCGCGTACCAACGTGCAGCCGGGACAAGGGAGTACAACGCTCCATTGTAGGGTCCCGGTGCCGACGTTCCGGACTGGCAGCGTGAATCTCGTCCCCAAGGCACCCGGGCGCACGCTCGCGCGAAGCACTTGGCTGCGGAAGAGCAGCGACAGCAGCAGCACCGGAGTCTGAGCCTTGAGCGAAATCACGACGGAATCGGTGGTTGCGGTGATTGGAGCGCTGACTTGCCCTGCAAACAGGAGACGTCCGTTGTTGCTGCTGACCGTAGCATCGAACGCCGTCGATCTGCCGTCGAGCTCCACCTCGAATCGAAGGATGGAGTCGCGGGGAGCAATGCGGCTTCTGTACGTCCGCGTCGCCCCGCCGCTCGGTGTCACCGTCAAGGTCGCAGTGTCCAGCACCGATACGTAGTCGCCGGGAAAAGCGGCAGCGGCAGCCGCATCGGACCGGCGAAAGGAAATGCGCACCGACTGACGTGCTGGTGCCTCGCCTGGCAGCAACCCGCAGCTCATCGTCAGTGCGAAGACTGCAACAAGAGAGACGTTGCGCGCCAATAGACGCCATCCGCTCATATAGGGATCCGGAGCACGATCGTTGTTGACTGGCGAGCGGGTGATGGGTCGCGGGGGCGCGTAGCCAGCCAGACCGCCGTGCCTCCAGCAGCCACGCCCACGTACGTTCATGGATTACGCAGTGCCCGACCTGCAAACGACCGCGACTTCCAGACGGCTTCCGTGTGAAAGTTCAGATGCGCGGCATCGATCGCACCGGCGGCCTGAGACGGCGGTGCGCGTACGGGCGGCCGCCCCGCGTTGACGAAAAACAGATCGCCTGGCGAAACGAGTGCGGTCCCCAGACGAACCGACCCGCTGACGAGATAAAACACGCCCTGTCTGCCTGAGGCATCGACTGCGACGGCGAAAGTGGTTCCACAGATCCTCGCCGCAGGCCCAGGTACGATCACCTGCAAGCGGCAGAGCTTGCTCGTGTCGGTCCAGGTTATGTATGCGCCGCCTCGGAGGACTGCAAAGCGGAGTGTGTCGCCGCGTTGCGACAGCGTGTAGATGCCCCTGTCTTCGGTACGTCCGAGTTTCTGATCGAAGCCAATCACCCGGCACAGCAGACTGGGTGCAAGGATGATGTCGCCGACCCCGAACCGCTCGTCCTTGATGGAGATTCGCGCATCGAAGTCACCGCTGACCAGGATCGAATCGTTGAGTCGGATCGGCTCCGGCGGCGGCGCCTTCTCGAGCACGCGCGCCGACACTCCGTTCATCACGCGAACAGAACCGGCCACAGACGCGCGCGAAGGACGACAGCTTTCCGCACCCTTGGTATTCCGGATGCGTTGGAGTTCTCCGATCACACCGGGCTGCGCCTGAGCCTGAACGACAACGACGAGTGCGCTCGAGCAAATGCCCAAGCAAGCCGCGCGACCCGCACGTCCGGAAGTCGATTGACATCCTCGCTTGAACACGCTGCCTCGCAGGGTGATGGCGTCTCTCAAGGTGCCGGCGTGGGGGAACGTCGCACTCAAGGTTGGCTCGCGCAAGGCAGCGCAGTCTCACCGGCGATCAATCGAAGGGTGCTTCGCCCCGACTGTCGACGGCCTCACAGTGCACGTACACGACACTCTCCACATTTTCGGAAACGGCTGCATGCCTTGTGGTTGCGTGGAATATTGGTGAGGGTCACAGCGATCAGGTCTGCTGCTCCCTATGCATCGATTGTTCGATATCGAACAGCACCAGCATGCTCACGAGTGCGCGTGTGCAGCTCTTCGATCGCCCGCGTTGACGGCGGCGTTGCTGTTCATGGGTCACGGCAAGTCGCCCATTTGGTGACGCGGAGAAGCAGGAACGGCGGCGTATGTGGTCCGTTCAGTCCAACGGCAGCATTGACGGTCCAATATCTTCCTTCCATATTCGGCGTTCAATGAATACGGCGTGAGGCCTACCGAATGCATTCTGCCGGACATGAGGGGACGCGATCCGGCATTTCGCAGACGGCGGGTCTGTCGCCCTCGCTGTGTATGCGCCGCCAGGCCCACACGCCAGATGCCAGCCTGGTCCGTACGGTAGTTGCGGCGTTTATGCTTTTCGCGGCGCTCATGCCGGCGGTGGCCGAATGGGATGTCGGTCTGCTCCTGACGCGTCGCACGGGCGCCGAATTGCTTGTGGCGCTCCTCTCGGCGGAGGTGACACTGGCCTGCTTGCGCAGCAGGCAGGTGGCCGGAGCGCAACTTTCCCGCCGTATACTGGTACTCACGGGCGGAGCACTGGTGTATGCCTCCCTTCGTCAGGTCACCGACACGCTTGCGACGTCTGCAGTGGTGACCAGCGAGTTGATCGCACCGTCGTGGTTGTTCATGTTGCGTGTGGGCGACTTTGCCGTCGTCACGAGTGTCGTCGTGTCCATGTACCTCGCACGTCGATGGCGACTTGCGCGCAAGTCACGACGCGACTTGATCAGATCGTGTACCTCCCTTCGCGCCGGCTCCGACAGCCTGCGCCTGCGCGTGCTCAAGGCCGAACTCACGCCACATTTTGTCGGCAATGCCCTTACGCTGGTTGCTGATCTGCTCGCGCAGTCGCCCTCGCTCGCGCTATCGCTGGTGCAAGATCTGCAGCGCATTGCGGACCGAATGCGCAGTCGGCATGCCAGTCCGCTTATCACCCTTGGGGAGGAAGTGGACGGGTTGGCGCCGTTTCTTGCGATCGAGCGCGCGCGACTTACCGACCGCCTTCATGTGCAGTGGCGGGTCGACGACGCGCTGGCCTCCGCATACGTGCCGGATCTGCTTGTGCAGCCGCTTGTCGAGAACGCCGTTCGACACGGGCTGCTACCGGCAGGTGGCGGTCAGTTGGAGATCGGCGCCGCGGTCTCAACTGACGATCCGTCACGAATGCAACTGTGGGTGACCGATGACGGGGTCGGGCTGCCTCCTGCGCCCCCGCCCAACGGGCGATCCTCGCTGAGCACCAACGTGGGCGTGCGAAACATCAGGGCGCGCCTCGCATTGCTGTACGGCGACTCCGCAGAGCTGCGTCTCGAGTCGGGTGCCGAGGGAGGCGTGCGCGCCGTCGTCGAACTGCCGATTCGCTGGAGCGCTGACGCAGCGCACGCTTCCACACCCGCAGCGAAGGTGAGCGCGAACGCCCTCAGGTCGCAACCTCGTCGGCGTTTTCGCGCGTCGGCGCGTGTCACGATGTACTCGCTCGGTCTGGTCGCGGTTTCGCTGGCCACCCTGACCATGCTCGCTCCGAAGGCCGTTGAGGCCAGACTGTACTTCCTCGCCACGGTGGGCGTGCTCGCCGCCGCCGTGTCGGTGCGCCACCCGCTTGGCGACGACATTCGGAGCGCAACGGTGCGGTCGCACGCCATGGCCATTGGCGCGTGTACCGTGATGGCGCTTGGCCTGTTTGTGTCGTGGCATGCGAATGGCCCCACGTGGATTCGTACTGTCAGTACGAACGTGTTGGTCACTGTACTGATGTACGTGCTTGGCTCCGCGGTCGCGCACGTCGCGCTGTATCGAAAGCGTACCTGGAACGCGGTGCAAACGGCGCGCCGATTCGCTGTATTGCAAGTGCGCGAGCAGTCCTCCCGGGAGGGGTCTGCGCGACGCGCGGCGGCCACCACCAATGGTGCGTCGACGCTGGCGCGGCTGCTCCTGCTCGTTGAGCAGCGAATTATCGATGCCCCGCAGACGGCAGGTCAGACGATTGCGCTGGTCACGGCACTCTTGCGCGCGAGTTTGCAACCCGTCGAAGATACGATCGCATTCGACGAGGAGATTGCGCTCTCATTGCCGTTCGTGGAATTGGCATCGCAAACGGCACGATCCACGTTGGCAATTGAGTGGACGTCAGATCGAGCGTCCCGGAGCGCACTGGTACCCTCGCGTTTGCTGGCCCCCCTGTTGGAGATGGTGGTGGCAACCGGGTTCGGTGCCTCCGGGCAACGCACGTTGCTCGGGCGTGTGCGAGTTGACTCGGTCCGACGCGAAGACGAACTCGAAGTGAAGGTGCAGCTCCCAGGTACCGTCTGCACCGCGGCCGACCGCGCGCTGTCCGCGGCGATTCACGACACCCGCTCGAGACTCGAGAGTCATGACGCGGCCCGTGTACGTTGCGATGTGATGCATACGGCGGAAGGCGGAGTGAACGTGACGCTGACGCTGCCGTTCGTCGCCGCTGATGCCATGACACTTGAGGAGGCCGCCGGTGGCTAAGGCGCTGCGTGTCCTGGTCGTGGATGACGAGGCGGCTGCGCGCCGACATGCGCTGAGCGTGCTCGCTACCGATGATGCTGTCCAAGTCGTGGGCGAGTGCAGCACGGGCACCGACGCCGTTGTACAAATTCGGGACACGGCGCCCGATGTGGTGTTGCTTGACGTCAGCATGCCCGGTCTCGATGGATTCGGCGTGATCGCGGCGATCGGACCGGAGCGCATGCCTCCCTGCATCTTCGCGTCAGCGTATTCGGAGTTTGCCGTACGCGCCTTTGAGGCCTATGCGGTTGACTACCTGCTGAAGCCGATTGAGGGCCATCGCATGTCGGAAGCGTTGCGACGGGTACGCGCGCTGCCGCTCCGGGTGGGCGAGGCGGCGAGCCGTCTGACCGGACTGGTGAACGACATGAACCAGCACCGCTCCTTTCCCACCGCACTCGCGGTCCGAGGCGGCGCGCAGTTTCACGTAGTGCGGGTGAGTGAGGTTCAGTGGATTGCCGCCGATGGCAACTATGCCATCCTGCACCTGCAAAAGCAGCGACGCATCGTTGGGCGCTCGCTCACCGCGCTTGAGAACGACGTGTTGGATCCGGCACAGTTCGTCCGCGTTCACAAGTCCGCTATCGTGAATATCGAGCGGGTTGCGACGTTGGAACCCTCTCCCTCCGGTGACGCCACGCTGGTGTTGATCGATGGCACACGCGTCCCCTGCAGTCGTCGGTACCGACGACGGATCGAGGCGCTGCTGCTTTTCCTCTCGTGAGCAGGCGCCTCGATCAAACGTCGCTTGATCAGCCGCCCAGGATCCAGCGCACAATGCTCTCAAGCATGGAAGGCCTCCGCAGGTGTGGATGCTATCGCGTGACGCTACGCCCGAGTGCGTTGGAGTGGTCGGGTCGGGCGTGCACGCATAGTATCGAACGGGCGCGGTCCGCCGTGGCTGGTGGCGGCGGAACGGACGGGTCCAGCGGCGAAATGCGGGTGACAAGCGGAATCAGCACCGTTCACACGGCTCTCTCCACCGCTCATCAAGTCAGGGGATGCGCTTATTCCGACGCACCCACACTTGTTCCATGCGGCTTGACCCGCAGCCGTCACTGACGATGGCGTGATTGGTCGGGCGTCACGGAGAGCGACATGCTGCATCGCGAATGCAACGAGGTTGAGAGCCGACTGCTGCCAGTTGCCGACGCCGTCGGGCTCGCAGCCAAGAAATGTTGGGGCGTCAAGCAGAGTGTGCAGATTGTCGGCGTCCACGACGCCCTCGAACGTGCACTTGATCGGGTGCGGCGCTTTGCGCCGTCGTCCGAACCGATGCTGATCACGGGAGAAACAGGGAGTGGGAAGGAACTCTTTGCGCGTGCGGCGTTCCTTCTGTCCGGAAGACAGTCACAGCCGTTTCTCTCGATCAACTGTGCCCAGTATCACGATGGACAGCTCCTGGCCAGCGAACTGTTCGGACATCGTCGTGGTTCGTTCACCGGCGCCGTCGCAGACCATCGCGGCGTATTCGAGGATGCACGGGGAGGCGTGCTCTTCCTCGACGAAATCGGCGAGCTGTCCATGGCAGCGCAGGTCATGCTGTTGCGGGTGATCGGGGAACACGAAATCATGGCGGTCGGAGAAACACGCGCACGACGGGTTGACGTACGGGTGATTGCGGCGACCAGCCGCGACCTCCCGCAGGCGTGCCGACAGGGCACCTTCCGACCCGATCTGTTCTATCGCCTGAAGCACCTGCAGGTCGCCGTACCCGCGCTGCGCGATCGAGGCGATGATTGGCTCCTGTTGGCTCGCCACTGTCTCCAAACGCTCGCCGAGCAGCACGGAGTACGCAAAGCGTTCGCGCCGCGCACCCTTGCCCAGCTGGGCGCGTATCCTTGGCCTGGAAACGTGCGCGAACTTCGCAGTATCGTCGAAACCGGCTACCATCTGGCTGACGGACCGGTGATCGAATCGGCTCATATTGCGGATGCGCTCGACTCCATGAGCGAACCCGAGCACACCGACCGACTTCTTGACCTGGCAGACGCGCTCAAGCCGTCGCTCTCGCTGTTCGAGCGTCTGTGCAACGGAGAAGGCTCGTTTTGGACACTGGTACGGACGCCGTTTCTTGCTCGCGAGCTGCGACGCGAAGATGTCAGGGCGGCGATCGCACGCGGACTGACGGTCACACGCGGCAGCTACAAGCGGTTGCTGCCCCTCGTCGGCGTCGCCGCTTGCGACTACTTGCGCTTCATGGACTTCCTGCGACATCACGATCTCAAGCCACGTGACGACATGCCGCTGGCTGGCGTACTCCTACGGGAGGAGCAACGGTCCGAGCCAGCCGCCGTAAACAACGCCTCCCGTCGCGGCGCCCACGAGGCTGCCCAACATCAGCCATCGGCCCTGTCTTCGGCGCAAGATCGGTGAAATGACGCACCACCATGCGGCGACCATGATCAGCAGGCCAACGAGGGCGAGCGGTCCGGGATGAACCCCCATCAACAGGGCGATCTGGCCCTCGTCGCTGCCTGGGGTCACCGACTGGTGACGCAGCCAGGCTGCGACCGCCGGCACACCAACGAGGAATCGAAAGGGAGCCAAGAGTCCGGCGGCCAACGCGAGCGGATGATGCGCGCGGCGCACCAGGTAGATCGCGCCGACAATCGTGAGCATCGACAGTGCCAGTCCGGACAACGTCGCAGCGCCGACCCGCGCCGGCGCAAACAGCATCGCGGCCTCATCGCGCTGACCCAGTCGCATGAGCTCCCAGAATCGATCGGCACCTCCAAATGTCGCGGATGCCGACCGCAACACGGGATCGGGAAACCCGAAGGCGAGGAACGCCGCGAAGTGCCCGGCTTCATGAAGCAGCACAACAAGCGGAAGCGAGGGAAGCGACCACAGCGCCGAACGCCAAAGCACTGATGGAATTGATTCTCCGATTCCTGAGTGGACCGATGCATGCATTTCGGCTGCGGGAACCTGCGAGTCGCTCATCATGCCTGAGCTGCCCGATGTATGGCGAGGTCGAATACAGGAGGGAACCAAACGGTAAACCACTGTGGACGGATTGCACATTGCCAGCGTACGAGCGAGGGCGACGCCCATCGCCAGTCTCCGACCTCCGACGGATCCGGACTGGGATCTGCGCCATCTGTCATGCCGATGAATACATGATCGATCTCGTGCTCAATCAGTCCATCGTCGAACGACGACCGATACGTGAATCGTCCTGCGGGCCGCAACGTGCAGGTGAGGCCCATCTCCTCCTGCAAGCGTCGCAACGCCGCAGCTGGAGTGGGTTCACCAGGCCGAGGATGGCTGCAGCATGTATTGGTCCACAAATCCCGGGAATGGTACTTGGTACTCGCGCGTCGCTGCAGCAGCACATCCCCATTGGCTCGTTGCACCAGAACCGAGACCGCACGATGCAGGGCACCCGAGCGATGCGCCGCCAGCTTTTCCTGCGCGCCGATTTCCTGATCCATTGCGTCCACGAGGATCACGTGATCGCGAATGCTGGGGGGCCTCACGAGGACAACCCCGATACGGCCGCGCGAGCGTCGATGGGATCGGGAAGTGCGTCGCCCGGACCGCGAAGCGCGAGCAAGTAGCGCACATGCGGATCCGGCCAATGAACCTCCACACCGCCACCGTCAACTGGCCGCAGCTCCAGCGTGACCGGTCCGCGCAGGGGTAAGGTCGGCGTGGTTGAGCCACAAATCGCAAACTCGTATCGGCCTGCGCCCCAAGCCAGCTGCAGGCGCGCCTGTTCAGGTCGAACGAGCACGGGACCGCGACCTACGAGACGGGCCGCCTTGCCCGGCGCGCCCGCATGCAGCAACCGCCGAACCACTGCCGCTTCCGCGCCCAAATCGTCAGCCGGCAGCCCGACCACCTTTATACCACGACGCGCCGCCTCGAGTCGTGTGCCGACGCCGCTTCCGCGCGGTCCAGAGCCGACGGTCTGCCGATACTTCAGCCAAAACTCGCGCAGATCAACATGTGGCGCCAGCAGATCAAAAAACTCCGGCGCGGCAAACGCGAGATCGGCAGCGTCGAAGTGCACGGCAACGACCGTAGCGCCCAGTGCACGTAACCACGCCACCCGCTGAACAACAGCACTATACACCGGCCAGGTGCCGGGGGCATTCAGAAAGACGGCAGGCGGTGGGTCAAGCAGCACCGCCACCGGCGTCATGCCACGTCGACCTGCCACGTCGACAAGCTGTCGCACCCCAGCGGCGTATCCATCGAGGCAGGGATCGAAGGTCGACAGGATCGCAATTGCCGGTTGATCAGCCGAGCCGTGCAAGGTGGCACGCATGGTAATGAGCTCCCTAGGATGCGTGCGTCGTGGAACCCGCAACACGAGGCCAATGCGCGCACGCAAGATACGCTTTGGCGTGGGCCGCTCCCGACTCATCGAGAACAAGCTTGATGTGATTCACGAGCCGCAAGAGACGAATGGGCCATGCCCCCGCTCCCCGCCGACACGTGCGTACTGCCGGCCATCGATCGAGGCCAGCGCGTTTTTCCGGCGTGCACCACCCTCGCTCGACGAGCCAGTCGAGATAACGCCCTTCGCCAGCCGGACCGCGCAGCTGTTGCAATCGATCAAACGTGTGCTCAATTCCGATCCGCGTGCCCAACCCGTGCGCGGTCAGGTCAAGATGCCACATGGTAGTCTCGCATCGCGCTCCGCTCGCGCGCGCCTGTGACACGTCGGCGAGCAGCGATGTCAGCGCCAAATGTGCGGTGCCAGCGTGGGTTCCGGACATTCGCTGGATGACGGCTGGCATATGCGCGTTGCCCGTCCGCGTGACGCAGCAACGCAACGCCGCGTCTTCGCGCTGTAGCATCACACCGACGTAAGGTATGTACGCGCCGGGTGGCAGTTCGCTGGTCAGCTGTCGTAGCAGCGCATCGATTGTCCGTTGCTCCGCGCGATCACGGAGCAAGATGCGCGACGCGCCTCGAAGCGCCGGCAAGTGCTGCCTCGGCTCGTAGTCTGCCGGTCGGTGCTCGCCAACACACGCAAACACGCCGGGATCGTGCGTCGCGTCCCTGCCGCAATCGAACTCGAGCCAGAGGTGATCGATGTCGGCGCCCCACGATATGCTGTCGTCGAGCCACGCCGCGCACAAGTCGCGCACCTGTTTCCATGCCGGGCGTTCGCAGAGGTCACGGGGCAGCCGTGTGTGCCGGTCTCGGTCGAGCAATATCGCTGCGGCTGCGCGATCAACCAGAATGACAAGATCGACCCGATCGTCCGCATGAAGTCGGCATTCCAGGTACATCCAGCGCGTGAGGGCTGCGGGTAGTCGCTCCGCGAGTGTACGCACGTGATCGAGCGCGTCCGCGTCGAGCAGTCGCGGGTCGAATGGACCGAACGCGTTCAGTGCTGCGCGAAGGGAGGAGTGCGAGCCAGCCTCGCGGGTCCCGTCCGGATTGGTCAGCTCCACGTAAGCACCGAGGGCAGAGTGGAAGGATGCGCGAGCCGCAACAGCTCGTAGCCGATTCCCGAGAGTCCCTGAAATAATGCGGGTGCGTAGTCCGGCGCAAAACCGGCTACGTAGCTGTCACGTGCACGCGCACGGCGCACTACCTCAAGCGCGATTCCGCGCGCCGTGGACTGCAGCGCCCGGTCACGCGCCACCAAACCGGCAGAGAAGAGGAATTCCACACGACCCAGTGTCCCGCAGCACAGGTGGTCGACCGAGGGATGCACCGATAACGACGTCCGACGCGCGGCCTCCGCGACCGTCGTGGATTGCGTCATATTGTGTGCGCCCCGTTGAAGTCGCGCCAACCCGATGCCTGCCGCGCCGCGGCACCAGCTGCACCATGGCCGCGTGGTGGGCACGTGTGCATTCTCTGCCGATTCCCGCCAACTGTCGCCGGCGGGCCAGTCGTGCGCATCGATAAACGCTTCCGCTTCGGCGCCGGCCAACCGCGCATCGGTCGCACCCAGCGCATCGTCGGCACGTCGGAGGGCGAGCGCGATCCCTGCCGCGCCGTGTGCGAAGCCGGTGTGCAAGCTGCCGCCATTGCCGCGCCACGCGCGCTGGCCTGAACGAGCATCGGTACTGCGCGCACCGAGCAGATGGGTCGTTGCGCAATTCACTCGCCGACGCACCAGGGCGTCCGCTGCATCCGGACGTAGCGCCAACAGGCCGAGGATTGCTCCGGCACTACCTCCCAGGACGTCGAAGGTGCCGTCGGTTTCTATGCGGGCAGGGGTGATTGTCCTGGCGAGAATCCACGCAGCGCGCGTCAGGCTTGGGTCCTTGAGGAGCGATCCAATCCGTGCAAGACCATAGATCACACCGCCCAATCCGGTGCCGGCGCCGAGCCCCAGGTGCTCAAGCAGTGCGATCGCTTGCCGAGGCTTCGCCGCGCCAGCTGCCAGCGGGCCCAACGCGCGTCGCGCCAGTCGAGCGGGAGCGTTGTCGCCGGTCGTGCGCGCGAGCGCGGCGAGGAAAAGCGCAATGCCGACGCGACCGCCAAACAGGTCGAATCCGATGTCCCCCAGCTCCGCGCGCGTACTCCCGGGTTGTTCGACAAACCCAACCCATGTGCTGCCACCGCTGTTATCATCGACCGACAGACGCGCCAGTCGTGCTGCGATCGCACGCGCTTCCGAATGTGCGAGCGACCGGGTGAACGCGCCCGGTGCGGTCTCCCGTACGATCCGTGCGCGGCCCGTGGCGGCTGGCGTGAGCGCGACCCGTACCATCTGCAGCTGACGCTCGATTTCGTCAGCATCGAGCGCGCGTATGCGCGTGGACACATCCTCGAACCCGGCGTGGTCCGTGACATCCTCCACCTCGGCATGCGGTTGCACGCCGGCGCTGTCGCGCCGTTGTTCCGGCATGCCCGCGACGAGCCGTCGTGCGGTGGCTTTGACCGTAAACAGGGGAATGTCGAGCCTTCGAAGTTCACGTTGCTCCGTACTGCGGGCTGCCCAGAAGTGCGGACGTTGCAGCGACGTGAGCTCGGGCGCACGCAGCACGTCGAGCTCCGTGGCCCACGTGACGCCATTCCTGAGAAACCGTGGATGAACTGCTCGTGCGAGTACACTCGCGTAGATGCGCGTGTCACGCAGCACCACGCGCGAAACGATCGCGGAGAACGCGTCGAGCGGCCCACCACCCTGCAGCAGCGCATCACGATGCGCCACGACATGTTCAAGCGTGTGTCGAAGCCCGCGTGTCAGCACCGCCCGGTGTCGCGCGATATCCACCGGGCGACCTTGCAACATCGGGCCGCCCAATGTTCGGGTGATCGCTTCCGTGCTGGTGGGGGTCATGGCGTCCGTGTTGATGTGGCGCCAGCCGCGTCGACGCGTGGGGTGTCCCGCGTGTGCACCGGCCAGCCCACCTTCCAGATAGCTGCGACCGTTCGACGCGGGCCCCCGCGCCGGGAGCAGACCGGTGCGCAGCACGGAGTTCCACGAGCGCCACACGTGCGCACCTCCGTCGGCCTTCGCACCTTCATGCGATCGCACCAGCGGAGCGGCGAGGACCTCAAGGTCCACCAACACGGGATGGCTACCGTGTGCAATGACGTTGCCGCTGTGCAGATCGGACGCACCAAGCAGGTACGTCAGCCCGAGCAACGCGCCGGCGCGTTCCACGAAGTGCTCGGCGTCGCGTGCGGTTTCGCACGGACGCGTCGCGACGTAGGCCATCCATCCATAGCCGTCGCGCATGCAAAGCTTCGGTTCATGCAGCTCAATCGCGAATCCGGTTGTGGAGAGCCACCGCAGCACGCGGTTGAACGCCGCCTCCGGCTGCAACGACCTTGGCTTATATACGAACGCCCTACCCTCATTCGCCACCAATACGGCGACGGACTGCCCACCACGGTGTGGATCCGACAGCCCCGCATGGACGCGGGAGATTGGCTCGTGCAGGGCAAGCCCAAGCGCGTGCGCGAGCGGTTCGCGATCGGCGGCCAGACGCTCGATCAAGAGTACCGCGTTGTCACACCACGTACCCAGCCGCACGGCCAGCAGTCGCGCCAGCACCGGGTATCGAACGAACGTGTCGGTCAGTCCGCCGGCAGCTTGCGACTGCAGGAACTCCCGATATCGCTGACGAGACGGACCCGCGCTCTCGGGCGACAGCGCAAGCAGGACAGGACGCGTGGCACGAAACGCGCCGAACTCGGCATGCAGTGTGCTGCCGGCGAGGTCGCACAGTTGCCCGAGCAGTGAGCGCTCAAGGTCTGCCTGCGCATTCTCGGTGAACATGGCGAGTGCGGCCGGCGATACTCGCCGCCGGACCTCCTCACGCGCGTACCGAAGAAATGGCAGCAACGCATGCTCGAAGGGCGCAGGAGTGGAAGCACTCAGTGCACGATCTGCAGGCATCGTGTCGCTGGCAGACATCCGCACCGCACTTTGCAGCCGGATGGCCCACTCTGGAAGCATGCTCTCGTCCACCAGCGTGACGTCGGAGAGTGCGCGCTCCACGCCCTGGTGATCAAGCGCGTCCCACTCGAAAAGTCGCGCGAGCAACGACGGATCATCGTTCGCCGTGCGAGCGCACCACTCGCTGCGTCGCTGCGCTCGACGTGTTCGATGATCGGGCGAATCGGGCAGCGGCACGAATTGCGGCGTGACACGCTCCTCCGGCCAGGCGGCGCGGTTTACGATCGATCTGAGTTGCGCGTCATCCATGTCGTGCTCACGATCCGGCATTCAGGGTGCATTCGGTGCCGGCACGGTGCGCCACCGCCGTGGCGACGCACCGTGCTCGACGCGACAGAAATCAGTTCTCGACCCGCGATTCCGTGGCGATGCTGTGCGAGCAGCCCTGGCAGGTGTTGCCGCACGTGAACCAGCAGTCACCACCGGCGACCGCCTCAAGTTCTTCCGCGGACAGCTCGCCGTTCGGATCCAGCAGGTCGGGCAGCACGAACATCGCATCGACCGACGGATCCTTCTCGACGAACTTGACTTTGAACGCAGCCGGAACGTTGACGCCGGTAACTTCCGTCAGCGCATCATTCGGATTGCTGAGCAGACGCTGGCGGAACTCGCGGTCGATCGCCGCACGGGCGGTGATATCAGCGATCAGGCGTTCGTCGTTGGACGGGGAGGACATGTCATGCTCCTTGCACAAAGGGTAGGCGGTGCAGCGCCCGTATTGGCGCACCCTCAGTGCGGAGCAAGGCGCGGGCCAATCGCAGTCGGCGCCGATACATCACCATGTGGCAACAGGTTACGTCGATTGCAGCCTTCGGAGACCCCGGATCGTCTTGCACGGTGCGTCTATGTGATAGAGGCTGCGCTCTACGCGATCGGACTTGATCCGCGCCAGTAAGCTGGAGACGCTGGGCAGTAAAGACGCGTGGCATGGTGCGACGAAGCGTCGCATGACCGCGGACGGAAACCATTGCCTGAGCACCGTGTCGCGTTCAGCGCGGGTCCGTCGCACAGCGTGGCCTCCGTTCCGACGGTTGAATCTCGTCCACCCACTCGGCGGGACGGCGACTCGCGCCGACGAGAGCGCGAGCGAGGGCGACAGGCTGCGCCGACAGCAACCAGAAAACGTTGCACCGCAGAAGACTCTTCGCACACTGAGCGCAGGACTCCAGAGAAGCGGGGCGAGTTCACACCAGGCGCGCGCGCAATGCCCAGTATGCGCCAGGCCTCCCGTCACCGGCGATCGCACGGCACGGACGCGAACCGCGATGGCGGCCACGCTCTACCGCGTAGAGCCGGCCCGCCACGTGCGTCTTCATCGCGAACAGGTCGACGTGCGATAAGCGACATGAGCATCGACACTTACCGCTTTGCTGCAGCGTGGCTCGCGATATGCTCGAGAGAGAAGCGAGCAACGACTCGGGCATGGCAAGCCTCGCCTGCTTCCGTAGCGGGCAACCGCCTGAGCGGCCACACTGACCATCGGAGCACTCATGCTTTCCACGCGCGTCACATCGTCCATGACGCCCGAATCGACAGCCTCGCTGCTGCGATCCGCATCACCAGCTGCGCCGGACGACGACGCGCTCAGCCTGGACGAGCTTGAATCCGTCTGCGGCGGACTGACGCGCGCTTGGACAGCCTCCGAAGTTGCGCCCGCCGTCACGACGCCCTCGCCAGCCGGCGTTGAATCCGTTTCCGGAGCGTGATGATGCGTCGCGCTGTCGCTGGTCTGATGCAGTGCGTGCTTGCGATCGCCTCCGCGGCAGTTCTGGAGGCGCAGCGAGCGCAGCCTGACTCCATGCTCACGCTACAGCGGGCGGTCGCAGTGGCGGTGGTCGCGCATCCGCTCGTCCGACTCGCGGAACAGCGGATCGCCGGATGGCGCGGCGTTCGGTTGCAGTCCGCGGCGGAGTTCGACGGCACCATCAGCTCCGCAGCTTCATCCGGCGAAGCAAAGCAGATGACCTCGACTATTGATGGGTCGCCTGGCACGATAGTCAACAAGGCACGAGAGACTGGGTACGCCCTTCGATACGATCAGGCGTTTCGCTTCGGCGTGACACTCTCGCAGGAGCTGTCCGTCAATCAGATATCGCCGCTGGGCGGATTCGGCTCGGAGACCGGCTCGGCAAGTGCGCAGCTGCAGCTGCGGGTTCCCCTGCTGCGCAATCGCGGCGGCGTACTCACGCGGATGGTGGAGCAGGCGGCGATAACGAACGTGGATGGTGCAATCGCCGATGCCCGACATGTAGCGGCGCAGGTGGTCGCGGAAGTGGCCATCGCCTACTGGAACTATGTGGCCGCTGATGCTCGACTCGTCGTGCACCAACGCACCGAGGATCGTGCGGCACGTCTGGCGGAAGAGACCCGACAGCTTGTGGCGGCGGACGAACGGCCTGCCTCGGACACGCTTCAACTGCTTTCCAATCTGGCGCGTCGGCGCGCAACGCGATTGAACGAAGAGCAACATCGGCTCAGCGCGCAGGAACGGTTAGGGCTGGCCATGGGGCTCGATGGCGCGTCGGCGCTTTCCCTTCCCAAAACCACAACAGCGTTCCCGGTCTTGCCGACTGCGCCCGACGAATTCGATTATGCGCCAGAGCGCGTCACACAACGACTCATCGCCACTGCCCTCGATCAGCGCGGTGATTTGCTCGCCAGTACGCGCCGCGTTCGCGCGGCCGAGCTTGAGCTGCGATCCGCCACGAGCGGCGTCCGTCCGCAGATGGACCTCGCCGTCATCGCAGGATACTCCGGTTTCGTGCAAGACGCCGGCGCACTCGGCGGCTTCTTCGCGCCGCTGCATCGCAACGTACCTGGGCTCAACTCCACCGTGCAACTGAGCGTGCGCATGCCGACGTCCAATGCTGCGGCACGAGGCTGGCGAGACGCAGCAATGGCAAACGCGACGCAGCGGGACATTGATCGGGCGGACACCAAACGGCGCATCATTACAAACGTCTCGGTGGCGACCCTGGCGGTGCGACAGGCGCGGCTGGCCCTGATAGAAGCCACACGATCGTTCAACTACGCAGAGCAAGCCGTTGAAAACGAGCGCGAAAAGTATCGACTTGGTGGCGCGACGCTCTTTGACGTCATCAACGCCGAAGATGCCATGCTGACCGCGTCTCTTGGCGATATCGCCGCCAGACAGACACACGCGATGGCGATTGCGACACTTCGCTTCGCCTCCGGCACTCTCGTAGACGACCGCGGACGCGTACGCATCGCCGACCTCTCCATACTCCCGTGATCATGTTGCACGCCTTCCCATTCTCCGGACTACTCCCATGAGCGGTGCACCGTCCTCCCGCCTCTTCCGACAAGTGTCCCTTGATCGGCTTGCGTCGCCGGACCAGCTCGACCAAATGGTGCAAGTCGCCAGCCGCCGAAGCTGGTCGGCGTTGTTGGCGCTATGTGGCGTGATCGTGGTGGCCATCGCATGGTCCGTCACCGGACGCATCCCGGACACTGTGTCGGGAACCGGCATGCTGGCGCGGAGCGGCGGAGTGTTTGAAGTCGCGCCGACGTCGGGTGGGCGTCTGCTCGATCTGGCGGTGGATGTCGGGGATCTCGTGTCCGAGGGGCAGGTGGTCGCACGCATTCAACGTGACGATCTGGCTGAGCAGTTGCGGCAGGCGCGCATGACGCTCCGGTCCCTTGAATCACAGCGCACCTCGATCGATGACTTCGGTTCGCGGGACATGACCGTGCAGCTCGAGGCGCTGAGCGAGCAACGAGTGGCGCTCGCGCAATCGCTCGCCGCAGGAGAGAAGGCCGTACGCTGGCTCGATGAGAAGTTGGCTGCGCAGGAGCCGCTGGCGCAGAAGGGACTGATCACGCGCGGTACGCTCATGAACACGCGGCAGGAGCGTGAGAATACGCGGGGCGCTATCGGCGACACGCGCACGCGCATCTCCCAGCTCGATGTGCGCCGCCTTGAACTCGATCGACGCCTTCACGATGAGTTGCAGGGCAGTAGCGTCCACCTGGGCGAACAGCGCCTGGTGATTGAGGATATCGAACGTCAGCTTCGCATCGCCACTGAGGTGATCTCGCCGGCCTCGGGGCGCGTACTGGAGACACTTGCGGAGCGCGGGGGGGTTGTCAGTGCCGGAGAGCCGCTCCTCACCGTCGACCTGGCCGGCCGCGGCATTACCGAGCTGCAGGCGGTGGTCTTCGTTCCTTCCGAACAGGGCAAGCGCATCCGGCCCGGCATGACGATTCGCATTGCACCCGCAACAGTGAAGCAGGAGGAGTTCGGCATGATGCTCGGACGCGTCACGTATGTGTCGGATTTTCCCGCCACGAGCAAAGGAATGCGTCGAGTGCTCAAAAATGACGCGCTCGTCGGGACCTTGTCGCAAGGCGATACGCCATATGAGGTGCATGCCGATCTGATTCCTGACCCGTCGACACCGAGTCGTTATCGGTGGACCTCTGCGAGTGGCCCGCCCATGCGCATCCAGAGTGGAACGCTTGCGCAGGCGCGCATCGAGGTCGCCTCACGTCGGCCGATGGAGATGGTGGTGCCGTTCGTTCGTCGCCACACGGGAATCTGAACAATGATCACGTTCCCGACTCGCACGGCGGCGCTGTCCGTCGGATGGAATCCGCTTTCACCCCGCGGCACGCGCCGACGCGTGCGCACGCCCACCATCCTGCAGATGGAGGCGGTAGAGTGTGGGGCGGCCGCGTTGGCCATGGTGCTTGGATATCACCACTGCTTCGTTCCGCTTGAAGAACTGCGCGTCGCATGCGGCGTGTCCCGCGATGGCAGCAAAGCCAGCAACCTCCTGCGCGCAGCAGCCCGCTACGGGCTGGTTGGGAAGGGATTCAAGAAGGAACCGGAAGACCTTCGATCGTTGCCCATTCCACAGATCGTGCACTGGAACTTCAACCACTTCGTCGTGGTCGAGGGCTTCGATGCCCGTAACGTGTACTTGAACGACCCGGCGGCAGGTCCCACAGTCGTGAGCGCGGCACAGTTCGATCAGTCGTTCACGGGCGTGGTACTCACGTTCGCCAAGGCAGAAGCGTTCGTTGCGCGCGGATCGGCACCGAGCCTCTGGCGCGCGTTGCGCGCGCGTCTTCCAGGTTCGGAGGCCGGGCTGACCTTCACCATCATCGCCGGGCTCGCGCTCGTCATTCCCGGCATCGTGGCACCCGCCTTCTCACGTTTGTTCGTCGATGATGTGCTGGTGCGCGGCATGCTTGAGTGGATGCGTCCCGTCCTGCTCCTGATGGTGCTCACCGCAGTCCTGCTTGCCTTGTTGACCGCGATGCAGCAGTGGATTCTGCTGCGTCTCGAAAGTGCGTTATCGGTCCGCATGTCGGCACGCTTCTTCTGGCATGTGCTGCGACTGCCGCTTGCCTTCTTCGCGCAGCGATCGGCCGGCGACATCGGATCCCGTGTCGGCATCAACGATCGCGTTGCCCGATTGCTCTCGGGGGATCTCGCCACAACCGCCCTCGGCGCCATGCTGGTGGCGTTCTACGGACTGCTGCTCTTCCGCTACGATCCAGTGTTGGCTGCCGTCGCAACAGGCATCGTTGGCGGAAACGTGGTGATCCTGCGGTGGGTGGCCCGCACGCGAGCGGACCTCAGCCGTCGACTGGTGCAGGACAGAGGACGACTGATGGGGACCGCGATGAGCGGACTGCAGTCCATGGAAACGCTGAAGGCGACGGGTGCGGAGAACGACTTCTTCAGTCGCTGGGCCGGATACAACGCCAAAGTCACCAACGGCGAACAGGGGTTGCAGCGTCTGACGCGCACCGTGGCGCTTGTCCCAACGGCTTTGATCGGCATCAATGCCGCAGCCGTCATGGCGATCGGCGGCGCACGCGTCATGAACGGTGACATGAGCATCGGTCTGCTGATCGCATTTCAGGCGATAATGATGCTCTTTCTCGCTCCGATCAATCGACTGGTCGAAGTGTCAGGATTGGCGCAGGAAGTTCGCGGCGATCTGGCGCGCCTCGATGATGTGCTGCGCGCCCCGATTGATCCGCACGCGAACTCCTCGCCATCCGCTGCGCCTCCGGCCGCCGCATCGGTACGGACGGTACGGCGAAAGCTCCGCGGCGATCTTGAGCTGCGCAACGTCCGATTCGGCTTCAGTCCGCTCGATCCTCCGCTGCTGGACGACTTCTCGCTGCACATCGCGCCCGGACGTCGTGTAGCGCTCGTTGGTGGCTCAGGCTCCGGCAAGTCGACTGTCGCAAAACTGGTGGCGGGTCTTTACGAGCCATGGAACGGTGACATTCTGTTTGACGGCGTGCCGAGAGCGCAGCATGACCCGTCGGTGCTGCATGCCTCGCTGGCCTTCGTGGATCAGGACATCGCGATGTTTCACGACACCGTTCGCAACAACGTCACCTTGTGGGACACCACCACCAGCGAGGCGGATCTGCTGCGCGCCGCAAGCGATGCGCACATTCACGATGACATCGTCGGACGAAACGGCGGCTACGGTGCGCTGCTTGGTGAAGGCGGTCACAACTTCAGCGGCGGTCAGCGCCAGCGTCTGGAGATCGCGCGGGCGCTTCTACCCAATCCGACTGTACTCGTTCTCGATGAGGCAACGAGCGCGCTTGATCCGGTCACGGAGCAGCGCATCGACGATCGGCTACGCAGACGCGGTTGCACCTGCCTGATCGTCGCGCATCGGCTGAGCACGATCCGTGACTGCGACGAGATCCTTGTCCTGGAACGTGGTCGGGTCTCGCAGCGGGGAACGCACGAGGAACTTGCGGTGCAGGATGGCCTGTATCGTGTCTTGCTGGCGGCGGAGTAACTCCACATGCGTGAGCAAACACCGACCCCGGACGAGCACGCCGTGCCGCATCTCGTACCCGGAACAGGGTCCGTCCTGTCAGCACTTGGCGAACGCCGCGTGGGCGGCAGCAATCATCCTCACGTCCTCGACGGCGATACAGTGTGGTTGGTTGAGAGCGGCGAAATCGATGTGTTTGCCGAGGTGGTGGAGGAGGGCGGGGCAGGACATCGGATCTTTCTGTTTCGGGCGCTCGCCGGTACTGCCCTTTTCGCAACCGAAGCGGAGGTCTCTGCGGAGAGTGATGCGACACACCTGATTGCCGTCGGCACCAGCGGCAGTACGATGCGGTGCATCGCAGCCGCAGAGTTCTGGTCACGCTGCGACGATCCGGTCCTGGCGGCGGATCTCTACCAGCTCATTGACGCGTGGGTTGAGGCGCTGTGCGGTGGCATCACGCGCGGCCCGGCGCCGTCGCGTTGCACTGAAGTAGCTGCCGGAACCGATATCGTGCTGGAGCCGCGTGCAGCCGTGCGACCGAGTCACGCCGTCGCCTGGGTACGGCAGATGTCAGGTCGCAGTCATTTTCTCGGCAAATCGGCACTGCGCATCGAGGATGGTGCCTTGTTGCCACTCTCGCGGAAAGCGTGGCTGGTGGCACCGGAGTCGGCGCGACTGCTCGTGGCAGACACGCCGACGATTCCGGCACCCGCGCAGCTCCGTCAAGGGCTGGAGCTCCTGCGCCGGCTTGCCCTTGCCGCACTGGCGCTGAACGTTCGCCAGGCCGTCGAACTCGAGAGCGAACGCATGTTTGCGCGAGAGCGCGCGCAGCAAGCGGTGATGTGCGCCGCGACGGATGAGTTGTCTACCACGCTGCAGGCGACGCGAACCGGCGCGATCGCCACCGTGGAGGCGGCGTCCGACAGTCCGCGCATTCGCTCGTGGGACGAGGCGCTGATTGCGGCTTGTCAGACCATTGGCAACGTTCTGGGCCTCGACGTGCGTCCGTATCCGACTGGCGAGGGAATGCCGACCCCGCGCGATCCCGTGGCGGCCATTGCGATCGCGTCTGGGCTTCGTACCCGCAAGGTGGCCTTGCGTGATGCCTGGTGGGAAGCAGAGGGTGGCCCGTTACTCGGACGCACGGAAGCCGAGAATCATCCGGTGGCACTCCTGCCCACCCGGCGACGTGGTTACCAACTGGTTGATCCGCTGCACGGCACGACGAAGACGCTTAATGCGGAAGTGGCCGCGACACTCTCGCCGTTCGCACAAACGTTCTATCGTCCGCTTCCCGAGAAGCACGTCACGCTTCGCATGCTGCTGCGCTTTGGCCTGCACGCGAGTCGGACGGACATGCTGGTCGTGCTGGCGATCGCGATGTCCGGAGCCCTGCTGGGTCTCGTACCGGCGGTAGTCACGAGCACGTTCTACAACGACATCATACCGAGCGCAGATCGTGGGCAGCTCTCACAAGTCACCGTGCTGCTCATCACCGCTGCCCTCGCCAGTGCGTGTCTCAGCGTGACACGTTCGGCGGCGATGTTGCGGATCGAGACGCGACTTTCTCATTCGATCCAGAGCGCACTGTGGGATCGTCTGCTCAGTCTGCCCATGAGCTTCTTTCGGCAGTATGCAGCCGGCGATCTCGCGGTGCGCGCGATGAGCATCGACGCCATGCGACAGGTGGTCTCCGGCACAACGGTGACCGCACTGATCGGAGGACTGCTCTCGCTATTCAATATCGCACTGATGTTTCACTATTCTGCGCGTCTTGCGTGGTGGGGTATCGGCGCGATGGCGGTCGCGATGTCGGTAACGGTTGCGGGCGGTTTGCTGCAGCTGCACCACGCGCGCGCCATGCAAACCGTTTACGCGCGTACCTCGGGCCTGGTGCTGCAGTTGCTGTCCAGCGTTACCAAGTTGCGAATTGCGGGTGCCGAGCCACAGGCCTTTCGGTTGTGGGCTGAGCGTTTCGCAGACCAGCGCCGTCTGCAGTTTCGCATCCGTCGCGTGGCTGCCGTGGTCGCAACGTTTAGTGCGGCCCTGCCACTCCTGGCAAGCGCCGCGCTCTTCTACGCAGCGATTCCTTTGCTCAATGTGCCGGAGGAGCCACTGCGCACCGGAGATTTTCTCGCCTTCCTTGCCGCATTCAGTGGTGGACAGGCCGCACTGCTCGGCGCTTCAGCTGCGGTACTGAGCGCGCTGCAACTCATTCCGCTGTACGAGCAGGCGCGTCCCATCCTCACCGCACTGCCCGAGGTCGCGGCGAGTCAAGCCGATCCCGGCACGCTGGAGGGAGCGATCGATATTCAGCACGGGGTGTTTCGCTACGATCCTGATGGACCCCAGATTCTCCGCGACCTTACGCTGCGTATCGAGCCGGGGCAGTTTGTCGCCTTCGTTGGGCCCTCCGGCAGCGGGAAGTCCACCATACTGCGCTTGCTGCTCGGTTTCGAATCGCTGGAGTCGGGAAGTATCTATTTTGACGGTCAGGACCTTGAGGGGTTGGATGTTCGCTCGGTACGACGACAGATCGGCGTCGTATTGCAGAATGGTCGACTGATGTCCGGCGACTTGTTCACGAACATTGCCGGCGCGTCGGCTGCGACGCTGGACGACGCGTGGGAAGCCGTACGGCTGGCAGGTCTCGAACATGATATTCGCGCCATGCCGATGGGAATGCACACCGTCGTGAGCGATGGCGGCGGCTCGCTGTCCGGCGGGCAGCGCCAGCGGCTGATGATCGCGCGCGCGATCGTCCAACGCCCGCGCATTCTGCTGCTGGACGAAGCAACCAGCGCCTTGGACAACCGAACACAGGCAACAGTGGGCGACAGCCTCACTCGACTGAACGCCACGCGCGTCGTCATTGCGCATCGACTCAGCACCATCGAACATGCCGATCGGATCTTTGTCATCGACAAGGGGCGGCTGGTGCAGCAGGGCACCTATACAGAACTGCTGGCGACGCCCGGACTGTTCGCGGATCTCGCGGCGCGTCAACTGAACTGATGCCGCCAACCTCAGGAGCCTTTATGCTGACTTCACGCGTTTCCGTGTGCGTGCTGCTTACCTTGCTGTCCGCGTGCGCCAAACCCCGTACGATCGAACAGCAGCGAGACCAGCTTGCCCGCGATGGCACGGATGCGATCTCCATCGGCGTTCCGTTTCCCTGGGCGCTCTACGCGAACGCCGACTTTGGCGACGGACTCACGCTGGCCGTCGATGAGATCAATCGGAACGGCGGTGTGCACGGCCGCCGCCTTCAAGTGCACCGTGTCGATGATGGGGGCACGGTCGAAGGGGCTCGACGCGCGGCGCAGGAACTTGTTGCTGATCCCAGCATCGTGGCGGTCATTGGTCACTTGCAGTCGGCGATCACGTTGCCGACGGCACCCATCTACGATCGCGCCGGCGTGTTTCTGCTGACTCCAACCGTGACGGATCAGGCGGTGACCGCATCGGGGTACTCGCGCGTCTTCCGCCCCACGTTCACCCATGAACAGGTGGGGCGCGGAATGGCCGACGCCGCGATGCGGGGAGGCTACCGGCGTGTGGGGATCTACTACGTACGCGATCGCTACGGACGAGGTCTGGCCAATGCGTTCGAGTCGCGGGCGCGTGAGCTTGGCATCCAGGTGCCCGGACGAGAATCATACGAGGCCGGCGAGCTGCTGACGACGGGAACCGTGGTGTCACGACTGCGGGCGTGGGACGCGGTCGGCGTCGACGCCGTGTTTGTGGCCGGTGAGTTGCCGTCCGCGGCGCAAGTGGTGCGCGGAGTGTGGCGCGCCGACTCGACGCTCGGCATTCTCGGTGGCGAGGCGATGAGTTTGCCGGAGCTGCTTGCCATTGGTCGCGCGAGCGAGGGCGCGGTCGTCGCCTCCGTCTTTTATGCCGCGGACACGCGCGCGGAATCAGCACGCTTCACCTCGTCATTTCGTCAGCGGTTTGGGACAACGCCGGGCGCGCTATCCGCCGTCGGCTACGATGCTGTTCAACTCTTGGCCGATGTCATGGCTCGCGCTCAATCGCCGTCGCCCGCCGATATCGCCAGCGCCATGCGTCAGATGCGAGAATGGTCCGGTGTGACTGGTCACGTGACGTTCGATACCCTTGGAAACGCCACGGCCAAGAGCTTTTTGACTCTCCGTGTGAAAGACGGCCAGTTTGTCATGTGGGATAGTACGCAGGCGCGATTCGCGGGCGGGACTCGTGCTCGATGACAGCGCGCATGCGGAGGTTGCCCACGAGCTGCACCGTCGTTCCACCGCAGCTGCGCAACTGCTGCCCATGGATGAAGCGCCACACATCGCGTCGTGGGCGCGCATGCTGGATGAGGACGAGCCTACCTGCGGCGCGGACATCCTGCTCGATACCATCATCGAACTGCGTGCCCCGATCGGGCCCGCTGTGCGCGCCAGTCCGGCGTACCAGGCAGCCACACGCAGCGGTGCGCCACTGACGCGTCCTTCCGCGCGCGACGCGTTCGTCGATCCCGACGGGCTGTTGCTGGCACTGCACGAAACCGCCGTTGGACGGGTGCCGGTCATCCGCTGTCGCACTCGCGCGGACTTCGTACGCATCGTTCGCAGCGTGGTTCATCAAAACGCCCCGGTAGAGATACCGACGTCCATGGGTGCCTGCCTGGTCGCCGGATATGTCAATTGGCGCCGGGTGCGCACGGCGCTGTTGGAAGACGGGATCTGGAGCGACCCGCTTGCGCCCGTCTCCTCGACGGCACTCAAGCGACTTCGAACAGAACCCTTTCGTTTTCGTGACACTTACGTGGTGCTGTCGGAGGGCAGCTACAGCGGCGTCCCGGCGAGCGCGATGGGACTTGATGCATCGACGTGGCGTGCTCTGTCGACGCAGCTGCGGCTGGAGCATGAGGCGGCGCACTACGTCTGTCGACGCGCCCTCGGCGAAATGCGCAATGCATTACTGGATGAGCTGGCGGCTGACTACGCGGCCATCACGATCAGCACTGGATCGTTTGACGCAACGTGGCTCCGTCGCTTCATGGGCGTGGATCAGTACCCTCGCTTTCGCGCAGGTGGACGTCTTGAAAACTACGGGCGGAGAGACGGACGAACCACGCAGGGGTTCGCTGCGCTGCAGAAGATGACGCTCGACGCATCGCTCTCCCTCGAAAAGTTCGACCTGATGCGTAATGCCGCGTGCACCGGCAACGCGCATCGCCTCGATATTGCACGCGCCGTCGTGGCGATCATGCAAACAGGATTGGAGGCCCTGTGTGCATCCAACGGCCAAACCGTACTATTCCGGCGATGGTGCGAACAGCAGGTTGCATCATCTGCGCCTCACGAAGCCATGTCGCTCCAGCGTTGACCGGCGGAGGGTTTCTGGGAGAACTGATCCATGTCACGCGCAGGAACAACGGCGGCGCGTTCCACGAGCCTTCGCGATGTGCCGAGCGCGATCGCGCTGAGGGCTCTCACGCTGCATGGGCTTACGTTCAAGCCGGACGGCCGCGCCGCGCTTGCCGACAGCCGTCGAACAGCGCCACGCGGTACCATCCGACGCGGCACGAAAACCCTTCCCACCGGCTCCAGGGAAACGGGTCAAGTTCGAACAGGGTCGACCAGAGGGTGGCCCTGATGCGCGGCACAGGCAGAGCGACGAATACGGCCAACTCGGCATCGGCCGCTTCCCGGGTCCCGTGATCGGTGGGATCACCTTCCCAGGGCCGTAGGGCCTCCGGCGGGTCGCGTCCCGCCGAGGCGCGCGCGCCAACGCGAAGCCTTGATCACCGCGTTCACGCGTGGCCACCACCTGACGCTCTCGCCAAGCGCTACCGGCATCAGGCGGACATCCAGCTGTGGTGGAAGCGATACGCACGGCGCCTGTCATGCGCAAACCGGAAGTGCGCAGATTTCGAGATCACGCTCGTTGCTCGACGCGATCCCACTTCCGACCGACAGGTGATCCTGCACGCGGATCTGGACCAGGCGCGAACCGTTGCCCGCACCATGTCGGATCGGGAACTGGTCGACGAGGTGTCTCGCTCGCTCGATGACCTGAGCCACGCGGGGTGGCAGGCGGTGCATGAGGAAGTCCGCCGTCGCGGACTGCGGGTGCGCCCGTGGCGTGATGAGCATGTCGTGCTCGTGACGACGGCGAACAAGGTCGCCGGGTTCGGCGTGCATCGGACCATCGCCGGCGACGTCATCGCTGCCGCTGCCGCGCGTCGCACTCCCGCCGATTCGGCCGCGCGCCGTCATCCGCACCCGTCGCGCTTTCCGGGCATCACGTCGCACACCTGAGCGGCGCCAGCCGATGCTCCGCCCGGCAGCATTGACAAGGCGAGGGGCGGTGCACGCGGTGGCGGTCGGCGGCGGCCGTTACAGGCCCACAGCTGCTATCAAAGTGCCTGGGCCGACGCGTGCGCGCGTGACTGTGCGCGGCGCGTTACGGTCCAGACTTTTGGGCCAACCACAGACATCAAGGCCGTGCAGAACGGGACCGCCAACTTAGGCATCCGTTCGCGTATTTTTCGTGGCCCGAGGCCAACGGATTGGTGCAGACCTGCGCGGCGCGCGACAGTATCGCACTGATCTTGCTCGCCGGGGGCCGAGTGTCTTCCGGTTCCTGCAGCTGCACGAAGGCTGCCCTGCACGATGCAACGACGCGCCGAATCGGAGCGTGTCTCCGCCTTCTTGCCGCGGAATTAACGTGATGCCCGTGTCGGCGTCCAACATTACGACGGCAGTAACGCCTCCGGTGCCACGCCGCACCTGATGCTGGCTGATCCCTCTACCAGGAGTACCCATGAAATACGTCACACGAACGTCCGCCCTGATTGCCGCCATCCTGTTCACGGCCGCCTCGGCCCACGCGCAGGCCGGTGCCGGCGCTGCCTCGACCGCTGGCACGCCGGACCGTCGGGCGGCAGCGCAGGAGCGACGCGCCGAAGCGCGCGAGAACCTGAAGAACATGACCCCCGAAGAGCGCAAGGCCGCGCTGGCGCAGGCCAAGGAGCGTCGCGAGGAGCGCCGCGAGAACCTCACGCCGGAGCAGCGGGCATGGGCGCAGGCCTTGGCGACCGAAAGCAAGCGGATCCAGGACGGCGTGAAGGGTGGCACGCTGACGCGGGAGTCGGCGGCGGCGCAGCTCAAGGCGTGGCGTGAGGCCAACGCGCGTCCCAAGGGGAACGGCGGCTTCTGATCGCCACACGCTTCGCGATTTCGATAATGCTGCCGGCCCTGCTGGCCTGTGCGTGGACACCCGTTCACGCGCAGGTCAGCGGGGACGCGACCCGCACCGCGCGCGCGCGCACCGGATTGGAGCCGATCGACCGGGGGCTGGCCACGCGCATGCGGCAAACGCTGACCCTCTCCGGTGCCGAGCGGCGATATCGCATTGGAACGGTCGACGTGCAGGAATCGGCCGCGCCGCTCACCTGGCGGCTGGTCTCGCCGCGGGTGGCGGCACGAGTCAGTGGTACCCCCGTGTCGCTCGATGCCGCGGCCGCGCGGGTACAAGGGGTGACGCCCATCCGCGCCCGTCTCGACGTCATTCTACGGGCCGGGGACACCCTGAGCGTGTACGGGCGCCGGGGCAGTACGCCGCGCACGCTCGACAGCGCTGAGACCCGCGTGCTGGGCGCCGCCGGCACGACGGTACTCGATCTCTCGAGCCTGTCGCTGGGCATCCCCTCGCAAGTCGGGGTGCGCGGCCGCTGGTCCTTCCCGATCGGGACGGTGGTCCTCGGGCTTTCGGCCGCGGCCGAACGCGACCTGCCGCCCCCCGCAACAGGCGTCGTGTTCTGGCAGGGCACCACGGTGCGTAGTGGCGCCAATATCACGGCATTTGCGGGCGAGCAGACGTTCACCGTCAGTGCCGACGTCAGCGCCAGCCGAGCCGACTCTCTTGGCGGACGCAACCAGTTTCCCGGCGGCGGCGCCTTCTCGCTCGGCGCCTCCACCAGCGGCGCCGTGAACGAGTCAGGCACGGCGTGGTTTTCCGGCGATGCCTTTTACGTACGCCCATTCGCGAATGATCGCAGCGACCAGCCCACACGACTCATTCCGCAGGGCAGCTTTGGCGGGGTGAGCGGCCTGCTCTTGCTGGAGACCGGCGCGCTGAGCTGGACACCCACGGTGACGTGGTTGCGCGAGTCGAGCGCGGCGTCGCTCTTGACGTTGCAGGGCACGCTGCCCTCGCGCACCTCGCTGCGCGGCAACGCCTGGAGTCTGTCGGCCGCGCTGAGCGTTGACGTGCCCTTCGGCGCGTCGGTGACCATGTCCCCCGAGATCGGCGCGGTGGGTGGCACCGTCAGTTCCACGCTGGCGCAGACCAGCGGCCGCGTGGTGGGCCGCACTGGCCGGGTGGTGAACGTGACCAACACGAGCGGGTTCTCGGACGCGGTGCGCGGCTGGTGGGGTGGGCTCACGCTGAGCGTGCGATACTGAGACATCACGGTCGCTCCGTTGCGTTCTGCCGGGAATGCCATTTCGACTGAGGCTGGCGAAGCCTGTCGCGTACGCGCGACGCCGAATGGACAGCGCGGACCCACGCCATCGGGAGAACGCACGCGGAATTGGAAAGCTGCGCAGCATCGCTACGCCGATGACGCTGAGGGCGTGCGACCACGCATGTCTTCGCCGAATCAGCACGGCCACCGCCCTCGGGCCGACACCTGGCATCGCAAAAAGAATCAGCCCTCGAATACCGCACGCGCTTCGTACAGGTGACGGCTGATCGAACCGGCTATTCTCGAGATGTGATGCGAACTCGTCAGTGGTCGACGTCACGCGGTCGTTACAAGACACCGCTAGCGATCCGTAATGTTATCGACGAAGCGCGCACGCGACAGCGTGTACCGAGCATGCAGTTGACGGTGCACCGACCGCTCCCGGCGACATTACCGACTGGCGTGTGCCTGTCGGCGCGCCGCATCCGTGCTCCGCGTCGGTCGCCTGCGGTCCAGCCTAAGGCAGGAGGCCCACGATGAGCCTGCCGTTCGACGAAGTCACGAGTCTGCGAGACGCGCTCACCGTGATTCGCACCGAGATGGCAGCTGCCGCCGAGCGGTCGTCGCCACGACTCGACACGGTGCATCCGCACTTTCGCGCGAGTGCGAGGAATCTCCTTCATTATCTGGCGCTTCGACGGCATGACATGCGCGCCTTGCAACGTCGTCTGGCGGCGATGGGTCTGTCGTCGCTTGGCCGCGCAGAGTCGAACGTGCTGGCGTCGGTCGACGCGATACTGCATGTGCTGCATCGTCTGTCCGACGGCGAATGGACCGGGGTACCACCAACGGAGGTCATCGACTCCGATCGTGGGAAAGCGCTGCTGCGGGAGCACACCGACGCGTTGCTCGGTCCGCCGTCTGATGGGCGGTCGGTACGGATCATGGTCACTATGCCGACCGAAGCCGCGACCGACTACGTGCTTGTCCACAACCTGCTGTTGCAGGGCATGGATTGCATGCGCATCAACTGCGCGCATGACGACGCGGCGGTGTGGCTGCAGACCATTGAGCATCTTCGGCGGGCGGAACAGGCTCTTGGGCGGACTTGCCAGGTGGTGATGGATCTTGCCGGGCCCAAGCTGCGAACCGGCCCTTTGGCACCCGGGCCGCGCGTAATGCGGGTGCGTCCGCGTCGGGACGTGTACGGCCACGTGACCGAGCCGGCCCGACTCTGGTTCACGGCTGCCGACTCGCCGCAGGATACGCCGTCGCCATCGGATGCACACCTTCCGGTGAATGCGACATGGCTTGACCAGCTGCGCGTGGGTGATCGCGTGCAGTTCGTGGACGCACGCGGCGCCCGCCGACGCGTCACCGTGATAGAGGTGACCGATCGTGGCTGCTGGGGCGAGTGCCGCCGCACGGCATACATCGTTCCCGGCACGGTATTGCGCCGCAAGCGAGTGGCCGGCTTGCAGGGCGCGCGCGAGACGATAATCGCCATCGTGATGCCGCGGAAGAACACGATCACACTGCGCGAGAACGACCTGCTCGTCATCTCCCGGGATCTGGTGCCCGGTCGTCCGGCGACGGTTGACAGTGCAGGCATCCTGCTTTCCTGTGCAGAGATCGGTTGTACCATTCCCCGCGTGTTCGATGATGCACGTGTGGGCGAGGCGATCTGGATCAATGATGGGAAAATCGGCGGACGCATCGAGGCGATAGAGCCCGCGCGGGTACGCGTACGGATCACCCAGGCGCGCGTGGGCGGCGAGCGGTTGCGCGGCGACAAAGGCATCAATCTGCCCGAGAGCGCGCTACAGCTCCCGGCGCTGACCGATCAGGACCTGCGCGACCTCGCCTTCGTTGCACAACACGCGGATGTGGTCGAGCTGTCGTTCGCCAACGGCGCCGCGGACGTGGACGCGCTGCAGCGGCAACTCGAGATTCCGGGCAGGCGCCAGCCGGCCATCGTGCTCAAGATCGAGACGCGGCGCGGTTTCGGGAATTTGCCGGACATGTTGCTGACGGCCATGCGTGCGCCGTCCTGTGGCGTGATGATCACCCGCGGGGATCTGGCGGTGGAGTGCGGCTTCGAGCGTCTTGCCGAGGTGCAGGAAGAGATTCTGTGGGTGTGCGAAGCCGCGCATGTTCCGGTGATCTGGGCGACACAGGTGCTGGACTCACTGGCCAAAGACGGCATGCCTTCACGGGCGGAGATCACGGACGCCGCGATGGCGGACCGCGCGGAATGCGTCATGCTCAACAAGGGTCCGCACATCGTGTTGGCGGTGCGTGCGCTCGATGACATTCTTCGCCGCATGCACGCGCATCAGGACAAGAAGCGTGCGATGCTGCGGGAGCTGCAGCTGGCTCATGGTCTCGAGGAGGACTCGCCGGCGACGCGTGACTGACATCTGCCAGCAACCTCCCCGGTTGACCATAACGCGCGCATTATGTTGTCTCAGGGCACGCCTGTGGGCGACGTGACGGCCGGCACGCTCCCCTTGCGATAGTCCAGCTGCGGTTTCTGAGTGCCGAGCAGAGTGGTGTACTTGAAGTCCGCCCCGCGCCGCTGCACCAGCTCCGCCTTCGCGGCCACGATCGTGGCGGGGCCCATGAACAGGTCGGCCGCCGTCAGCGCCATCGTCTTCGCGGCCACCATCATCCCGCGTGCGCCGATGCTCGTGCCGCCCGCCGCCACCGCCTGCCACGAATGGGCCGCCGTACCCGGCACCCACGTGGCGGTGGACAGTTGCACGGTCGGCACGTTCCAGCTCACATCCCCCACATCGGTGGACGCGAGCCCGGACTGATCGATCACGAGCGGCTTGATCTTCTCGGTGTTGCCCAGAGGCATGACGGTGAAGTTGGGCGACTGCTGCAGCTGCTCGGCGAACGCGCGCTCCTGCGCCGTGAGCGTGTAGCCGCCCACGCGTTCGAGCGCGCGCTGTTGCACGCGCGCCAATGTTTCGTTGGGGAGCAGTGCGTACACCGAGCCCACCAATTGCAGGTCGTACGTGGTGCCGGTGCCCAGTGCAGCACCCTTGGCTGCATTGATCACCCGCGACCAGACATCGTTGACCACCTGCATGTCCACGTGCCGCACGTAGTAGTACACTTCCGCTTCATCCGGCACGACATTCGGCGCACGGCCGCCGTCGGTGACGACGTAGTGAATGCGACTGCCGTCCGGAATGTGCTCGCGCAGAAAGTTCGTCATCACGTTCATGACTTCCACGCCATCCAACGCCGACCGTCCACGCTCCGGTGCACCGGCGGCGTGCGCGCTGATGCCGTGAAAACGGAACTTGCCCGACACGTTGGCCATGGTGCGTTCGCCGGTGACCGCGTTCTCGTCGCCGGGATGCCAGGCGATCACCGCGTCCACGTCGGCAAAAACGCCGTCACGCACCATGTACACTTTGCCCGAACCGCCCTCCTCGGCCGGCGTGCCGACCATGCGCAACGTGCCCTTCACCTTGTTGGCGATCATCCACTCCTTCACCGCGATCGCCGCCGCCGTGCTGGCGGTGCCGAACAGATGGTGACCGCAGCCGTGTCCGGGTCCTCCGCTGATGAGCGGTTTGCGCACCGGTGCCGCGTCCTGCGAGAGGCCGGGAAGCGCGTCGAACTCGCCAAGCAGTGCGATCACCGGTGCGCCGCTCCCGAACTCCGCCACGAACGCCGTCGGCTCGCCGGCGAGTCCGGACTTCACGCTGAAGCCGGCATTCCGCAATTCGCTTTGCAACAGCGCGGAACTCCGCGTCTCCATGAAGCCGACCTCCGCAAAGCTCCAGATGCGTTGCGCGACTTCGGTGTAGTGCGTCGCGCCTTGGTCGAGCGCGGCCAGCATGGGTGCGGTGTTCGGCGCCGGCGACGGCAGTGCCGCAGTGCGCGGCGTGCCGGACGGCGCACGTTGCGCCTGCAGGGCGACGCACGGCTGCACGGCAAGCAGGGCGAAGGCCGCAAGTGAGACGCGGGCGAATGCGGAATGCTGCGGTGCAGAGTACATGGCGGTCCGGAGTGCAGGCAACGGAAAAATGATCCAAAGGGGACGCGGGGCCACCTCGAAGATGCGACGTGTTCCGCGGTCGCACCATGTCGTCGGCGTATTCACCGCCACAGGACATGCGGCCGACTGTCGGGCGCGCTGCCCGTGCGCGATCTTATCCCAGTCCAATTCCTTCGAATCGTTCTCCGCACTCCGCTTCCGACGTCATGTCCCGTCCTGCCACCATTCCCCGTCTCGCGCCCGCCACCCCGCTTCGTCCGGCCACCTACGCCGGCATCGCCGCCGCGATCGTGTCGGTGGCCGCGGCCATCGTCATCCGCGTGTCGCCGGCGCTGGAAGGAGTCGCCGCGACGACGCATATGGTGCTGACCGTGCTCTTCTACGCCACGGGTGGTGCGCTGGCGGCCCGACTTGGCGCCGATGGATGGAGGGCCGGCGTGTTCGCCGGCCTGCTCGACGCGCTGATCGGTCACGCGATCGCATTCTTCATCGCGGCCCCACCAGCGGCGTCGCGCATGTCGATTCCCAAAGGCGTGGAGGTCACCCCGGAATTGCTCGGCGGCATGCAACTTTGGGGTGCGGTACTCGGCGCGGTCATGGCGATCATTCTGGCCGCGGCGGCCGGTGCGGCCGGCGGATGGTACACCAAGCGGAAAGGTGCGTGAGCGCGCGTTCGGCGTCGGTGGCGCAGCTTGACCACCATCGCAAAGTCTCCCCGCACGGGAGATAGTACGCCGGTCGATTGGAGCGCGTTGCGCGTGGTCATGCGCGAAGGTGCTAACGCGTGGGCGCTGCTGAGTGCGTGTCGCGCGTTCCGTGAATGGCTGGATCTCCCCGAGGCGGAGTGCGTCCGGCGCGTGCAGCTGGCGTTGCACAATGCCGATGCGGCACGTCTGCTCATGCAGGCCAAGGCGCTGGTGGCCGGCAGGGTGTCGCGTGAGTACTTCGGTCCCGACGTGGATCTGTCGCAGACGGACTACGCCGCGTCGTACATGCGACAGCAGCAGGGAATCGCCACTGCAGACGACCTGCGCTATCTGCAGCACAGTGCGCGCGTCTTCGGCATCGCGAATCTCATTAAGCAGGCCTATCCCGAGACCGCGCAGCCCGCGCCCGAAGCCGATCCGCGCGTTGCCGCCATGCTCGACATGTTGCCCGCGCTCGACGCGGCCATACGCGCGTGTGATTTCGGCGGTGCGACGCCGGCACGCGTGGCGATGCTTGCGCAGGCCACCGACCGGTTCATTGCAGGTGCCGCCGCATGGACGGCACCCGTGCCGACTGATCACCCGTGGTGGGTGGGAATGGCGCGCTATGTCATGGGGCGCGCCGCGCTCGATCTCGGTGATGTGCCGTCCGCGAGAGCCGCATTTGCCAGCGGCGCGCAGTCGTTCGAAACGGCCGGTGCAGCAGCGCACGCGGATGACATGCGGAGTCGGATTACGGCGATCGACACCGGCGTACGCGCCGACTTCGATGCGGTTGCCGACATGTCGCTTCAATCGCTAAGGCAGTCGCACGGCGCACTCGATCAGGCAACATCTTTGGCTGCCCTTGGCACGGCGTCGCTGCACGCGGGCGACACCTTCGAGTACGTTCGACTGCTCACCCAGGTGGCCGAGCTGCTTGGAGGGGCGGGCTATCCCGACCCGGAGCGCGACGTGGAGCCTGCAATATTCGGCTGGTTCACGACGGCGGTGCAATCCGTGCCCGCCGACCAGTTGTTGGCGCACTTGAATGATGTGGGTGTGCTGTGGGCGCGCGTCATGTCCGCACGCGCACACGATCCGCATCGGTACGGATCGCCATGCGACGCTGATGCGCTCGCCGCGGTAGAAGCACGGCCGCGGGAGATCGCCGCAATTCTGGCCGAACTGAGCGAGATGACAGCGATCGACCGCGCGCAGGTGGAGGCGGAACTTGTACCGTGGTTCGGCGCGCCGTGGCCTGGTGCCATGTCATCCGAAGCCGCGGGCAGCGACGTGACGCTCTCGCCGGGAGATGCAACGACCTCCGTGCTGCAGCGGGCGGCGGATTTCGATACGGCGCTGTATGCGCTGCGACTGGCCACCAACGCCGGTGCCACGGACCCGCCGAGCGTCCGGGCGCTGGTGGCGGAGTCGGAGCGGTTGATCGTCGTGGCCGCATCGCTTGGTGCACGTGTGCATGTCGTGCAGGCGCAACTTGCGCACGCGTACCTGATGCTGTCGCTCGCGCGATACGAGGAAGCGACGGTCGCTGTGTCGAGCGCGCTCGCGGCGCTTCTGCCGACTGCGCCGGTGTCGGACGACGCGGTGTCGATGCGTAACCTCGTCAATTCGTACGAGCGATCGCTGTATCTCCAGGCGCAGCGCTATCGAGCGCGCGTGCATACGGCGCTGCAGGATCATGCCTCGGTGTTGACCACGTGTCTGCCGGTGATTGCCGAGCTGGAATTGCACCGTAGCAGGGTGAGCGCGCCGTATCAGCGCGCGGCATTTCTGGCAGCAGGCCTCGAACTGTACGAACGCGCAGCCGCCTCGGCGTTCCGGCTCGGGCGCAATGAGTTGGTGCTGCAGATCAGCGAAGCGCTCAAGGCGAATGGGGCGTGGCAAATGGCACGCTCGGCACTCGAGGCACGTGTTCGTGCGGCGATCGCTGCCGCCGAGCCGTCACGTGCGACACATGACGACGGTGGTGCGACTGCAGCGGCGTCGGCGGCGTTCGATGCACTGGACGCGCAGTTCCGTGCATCGAATACGACGCTGGCCCAATTGCCGACTGGCGCCGGCGCGGAGCTTCAGGAACGGCGATCGCGACTGGCCACGACGCGCGCTATCGCACGGCAACGACTGTTCGCCGCAGCGCGCGACCCGGAGGTCGCCGGGACCGCGACGTTGGAAGCACGGGTCGTAACGCCGCCCGTACCGATGGCATTGCGAGTGACGCAGCTGCAACAGGCGCTCGGGCACGATGAAGCCGCGCTGTCATGGTGTGGCGTGGCGGAGGGTTCGCTGGTGCTCTGCGCCGTGTCCACCACGTCCTTCGAGACAATCGCGATCATCATGTCGGCTGGGCAGCAGGCAGCGCTCAGCCAGTGGGTGCAGCTCATGACGTCGCTGGTGGAGCCGGTATCATTTCCGTCGGAGCTGGAGGCGAGCGAGAAGCACGCACGCACTCTGGCCACACTTGACACACTGGTCGACGCGCTCGCGCCGGTGTTGCTCCCGGCGTCCGTGCGACGATTTGTCGCCGGCAAACGACAGTTGATTCTCAGTCCGCACCGCCTGCTGCATCTTTTTCCGTTCCATGCCATCCGCTGGGAGCCGGACGATCTTGTGGACTCCAGCCTTATGGAGTCCGATCCTGGAGAGTCCGATCCCACCGCCGCCGTCGCGTCCGCGCCCGACTGGCTCATTGGCACGTTCGCCGTTCGCTATGCGCCGAATCTCACGAGTCTGTGTGTGCCATGGAGCGGATGCACCGATGGTCGGGTGCTCGCAGTGGGGGTGTCGGACTTTACGGACGACGACCTGCCGTCGCTGGTCAATGCGATGCGCGAGGCACGCGAGGTAGTGCAGGTGCATTGCGACAGCGGAACACTGGTCACGAACATCACCCGTGCGCAGTTCATGGCCATGCCGCTTCATGCGTACCGCTGTGTACACCTCGCGACGCACGGCAGCAGTGTCCTGAGCGGCCGCGCGCTCGACGATCCGTTCGCCAGCGGCATCGCCCTTGCCGACGGTATGCTGGACGGCTGGCAGCTGTCATCGCTGGAGCTCCGTGCCGAACTGGTGATCGTGGCCGCGTGCTTTTCGGGACAACGCGCAATCGGCGGACGAGGGCTCGCGCGATTGCCTGGTGACGATGTCCTTGGGCTGCAGTCGATGCTGTTCGAGTCGGGCGTAGGCACTGTGCTTGGTGCGCTCTGGCCGGCGGACGATGCAAGCACACGCGTGATGCTCGTGGAGTTCCATCGCGGATACGCGCGCGGTCTCGCACCTGACGTCGCACTGCAGCGCGCCATGATTCGGTTTCTTGCGAATCCTTTTCGTCCGACGACCCGCTATCACTGGGCGCCGTTCTTTCTCACATCGCTCGCGCATCCGCGCCGGGGTGCAGCACCGTGACCGTGCCGAAGGCGCGACGACGCTGGCCGCACTGGTCCACCTGGCTGATGATTGTCATCGCGATCTGGTCGCTGCCCCGCCTGTTGCCCCATGTCGGTGCGCTGATCGGTGTGCGCGACGCCGGGGAACGCGCACCGCACTACGTCGTGCGCACGCTCGCGGGCGAAACGATGAGCGACAGCTCGCTCCGGGGCAGAGTGGTGCTGGTCAACGTATGGGCCACATGGTGCACACCGTGCCGTGTGGAGATGCCGCTGCTGCAGTCAACGTGGCAGCGTCATCGCGACGCGGGGCTGGTCATCCTTGGCGCGTCTGTGGACAGAGGCAACCCCGCCGATGTTCGCACCTTCGTGGACTCGCGCGGCATCACGTATCCGGTGGCGATCGTCGGCAACGACATGATCGCGACGCTTGGCGGTGTCCGGGGCTATCCCACGTCGGTGTTGATCGGACGCGACGGCCGTATCCAGCATCGCGTGCTCGGCCCCATCGGCCCGCTTTCGCTGGAGCCGGCGATCCGTCGCGCACTCGCGGAGTCCCCGCCGTCACGTCTGCGTCAGTAACGATCGTATCGTCGCGATCTCCCGAGAGCGCATGCAGCGCAGCATCTTGCAGCCGCCATGACATCCCGTGGCACGAATGCACCGACCACGACCGACGAGGGACCCACGACATATGCCGGCGAAGAAGGCACGCAAGACCGCAAAGAAGGCACCGCAGTCGATGCCGTACGAACAGGGGAAATGGGCCGCTGTCTTTGCGCCGAGAGCGAAGGGCGAACGTCGGTATTGGTTGATCAAGTCGGAGCCAGACGTGTTTTCGTACGACGATCTCGTTGCGGCACCGAAGAAGACAACCTGCTGGGATAGTGTACGCAATACGGGCGCGCGTAATTTTCTGCGCGATGGCATGAAGAAGGGTGACCTTGCGTTCTACTATCATTCAAACGCGGAGCCGTCGGCGATCGTGGGTATCTGCGAAGTCGTGCGTGAGGGATATCCGGACACCACCGCATTCGATCCCTCGCATGACTACTTCGATGCCGATTCGGATTCCGCCGCCCCGATGTGGTTCATGGTCGACGTGAAGGCCGTCGAGAAGTTTCCACGCGCAGTAACGCTCCCGGAGATCAAGGCGGCGCCGGCATTGGCCGAAATGGCCTTGCTCAAGGTGAGTCGCTTGTCGGTCGTTCCGGTGACCGCGCGCGAGTGGGCGATCGTATACGAGATGAGTCGCGCGTAGTCAGCTACGAGCACGATTCACCCAACCTCGCCGGCGGAGTCCAGCGTGTGCGTGTCAGCTTATAGCGGCAACGCGAACGCCACGTACGTACCGCCACTGGGCGCGCCGTTCTTGCCGCCGCCGCACGCGATCACGAGATACTGCTTGCCGTCGACCATATAGGTGCTCGGCGTGGCGTTGCCCGCAAAGGGCAGCGCGGCCTCCCAAAGGAGGGCGCCGTTGGTCTTGTCGTAGGCGCGAATCTTGTTGTCGTACGTTGTGGCGGCGATGATCACCAGACCGTTCTCCGTCACGATCGCACCGCCGTAGTTATCCGTGCCGGTGTTGCGCACGCCCTTCGCGGCCAGCTTCGGGTACTCACCGAACGGGATCGTCCACTTGATCGTCCCCTTGTTCAGATCGATAGCGTTCAGTGTGCCCCACGGCGGTTTGATCGCGGGATAGCCTTCGTGGTCGAGAAAGATGTCAAAAAAGGCAGTGCGGTAGGGAAGCGCGTACGGCGACGTGCCGACCGTCTGCTTCGAGGAATCCTTGCCGGTCACGAGATAGTTCACGATGTCGTTGATCGCGCCGCCATCCATCGCGCCACCGAAGCCGGGCATGCGCCCTGAGCCTTCGCGAATCATCTTCGTCAGATCACCGCGCGAGCGGCGGGCGATGATGTTCTCGAGCGACGGACCGATGGCGGTTCCCTTGCGCTGGTCCCCGTGGCAGCCGGCGCAGTTGGCCGCATACAACGACTCGTCGCTGCGCGGCACGAGCTTGAGCAACCACGCCATCTCGATCGAGTTCACATACAGTAGGCCCGTGGTCGGATCGAACGCGGGCCCGCCCCATTCGCCACCGCCGTCCACACCCGGAAAGACGATCGTCCCCTTGAGATTGGGCGGCTGAAACGGGTCGTCCGTCCTGTACTCGTTGAACGTCTTGAGTGCGGCAGCATACGCGGCCGGTGTACGTCGTGTCAGTTCGTCGCGCGTGAGCTTCTGCCGCGCAAAAGGCGGCGGCGAGAGCGGGAACGGTTGTGTTTTCGATGGCACCTCACCCGGAAGCGCCGTTTGCGGCACCGCACGCTCTTCGATCGGAAAGAGTGGCGTGCCCCGCTCGCGCTCGAACAGATAGACGTGTCCCGTCTTGGTGATCTGAGCGACCGCGTCTACCGGCTTGCCTTCGCGCGTCACCGTGACGAGTGCCGGCGCTGCGGGGAAGTCGCGATCCCAGAGATCGTGATGCAGTCCCTGAAAATGCCAGATGCGCTTGCCCGTACGCGCATCGAGCGCGAGCACCGTATTCGCAAAGAGATTGTCGCCGATCCGGTTCGCGCCATAGAAGTCGTACGATGCCGAGCCCGTTGCGGCAAAGACCATCGCACGCTTCGGATCGATCGTCACGCCACTCCACGCATTTGCCCCACCGGACACCTTGTACGCGTCGCCGGGCCACGTGTCGTAGCCGAATTCACCGGGGCGCGGAATCGTGTGAAAGCTCCAGCGCAGCGCACCCGTGGCGATGTCGTAGGCTCGGATATCACCCGGTGCGCTGGGCAGCGCCTCCGGGACCGTGCTCCCCATGATCAGCATGTCTTCGAACACGACGCCCGGTGTGCTCGCGCTGACCGAGAGACCTTCGATGGGGCGATCGAGTCCCTTGCGCAGATCCACCCAGCCGCTGTCGCCAAACGTCTGGATTGGACGGCCGGTGTTCCGGTTCAGGGCATACAACCGGTTCCGATAGTTGAACAGTACGCGATCGCCGGTGACGACTACGCCACGATGGCGGAAGCGTGAGGCGGCGGGAGCGCCGTTGTTCGGGTCGAAGCGCCAGAGTTGCGCACCGGTGGCGGCGTTGAGCGCAAAGACCTGCATCCTGGGCGTCGTTGCATACAGCACCCCGTCGATGATGATCGGATTGGCCTGCATCTCAGAACCGGGAAATTCGTCGCGTGTCTCGAAGGTCCATGCCACCTGCAATCGCGTGACGTTTGCCGGTGTGATCTGGTTCAGCGTAGTGAAGTGCGTGTGGTCGTCGTTCCCCTGGTAGACCGGCCAATCCACCGAGCGGCCCTGCGCCTGCATGACACCCGCGCTGGTGAGCGTCAGCGCGCAGAGCAACGACTGAAAGCGCAGGGGTTTTCGCATGAGACACGGGTTCGGGAGCACGCAACGTACGGAACATGTAACTTGTGGCCGTGACGCGCGTGCGTCACGACCCGAGACCCACATCATTCCGGTCATGCCCCCACTCCCCGTTCCTTCGCGCCCGGCCTCGCCGTGCGCGATCAATCCGCTGCGTCGTGCCATACTCGTAGTCAGCGCGGCGGCACTGGCTGCCTGCCAGCGCGAAGCGCCGCCCGTCCCCCTGAGCGCGGAAGCGCTGATGCCGGCCGTCGTGACGGAGCCGGTGCAGAATGACACCGACGATCCGGCGATCTGGGTGGACACCGCCGATGTCACACGCTCGCTGATCGTCGGTACGGACAAGGGGGACACGACGGGCGGTCTGTACGTCTTCAACCTGGACGGGCGTATCGATACCGTGCGCTCGCGCCGGCCGATGCAGCGCACGAACAACGTCGACATCGTCACGGGCGTCATGCTTGGCGGGCAGCTCGTGGATCTCGCGGTGACGACCGAGCGAGGCGCGAAAGCGTTGCGCGTCTTCCGCTTGCCGGACATGACACCGGTGGACAGCGGGGGCATTTCGCTGTTCGACGGAGATGAGGCGCGAGCTCCGATGGGCGTGGCGCTGTACAAGCGACCGGGCGACGGCGCGGTCTTCGCCATTGTCGGCGGCAAGGGCGGCCCCACGGAGGGGTATCTGTGGCAGTATCGCCTCGCCGACGATGGGACTGGCGTCATTCGCGGCGAGAAGGTCCGCGCCTTCGGCACCTTCAGCGGCGAAAAGGAAATCGAAGCGATCGCGGTCGATCACGCCCTCGGCTTCGTCTACTACTCCGACGAAACGGTCGGCATTCGCAAGTATCATGTCGATCCGGATCATCCCGCCGCCGCCGGGCAGATCGCGCTGTTCGGTGTGACCGATTTCGTGCAGGATCACGAAGGGATCGCCATCTACCCAACGGGCGACTCCACCGGCTATATCCTCGTCTCGGATCAGCAGGGGCGTCGGCTGCAGGTGTTTCGTCGTGAAGGCGCACTGGGCGGGCCCCACACGCATACGGTCATCGCCACGATCCCGGTGTCGGCTGAAGAGACCGACGGACTCGATGTCACGGCGACGCCGCTCGGCGAGCGGTTTCCTCAGGGAATCCTCGTCATGATGTCCACGGACCGGACCTTCCACATCTACGACTGGCGCGACGTAGTGCAGCGGATTCAGGCGTCGGCCCAGGGCAAGTAGCGCCTTCGGGTCGCGCCTGCGAAGCGCACCGGAATCACTACGTTCCGTAAATGGAAATCTTCAAGGAGTTCAGCGTCGAGGCGGCCCACCGCCTGCCCAACGTTCCCGACGGCCACAAGTGCGCCCGTCTGCACGGCCACTCGTTCGCGATCACGGTGTATGTCGCGGGTCCGGTTGGTGCTACGACCGGGTGGGTCCTCGACTTTGCGGATATCAAGGTCGCCTTCGCGCCAATCGATGCCGCGCTCGATCACCACTATCTCAACGACGTGCCCGGTCTCGAGAATCCCACGAGCGAGAATCTCGCCCGCTGGATCTGGGAACGGCTCGTGCCCACCCTTCCGGGACTCTCGCGCATTGTCGTGCGGGAGACGTGCACTTCCGGCTGCGAGTATCGTGGACCTGACGCTAACGCCTGAGCATCCGACGCACGTCATCCGGCAGTTCGCCCGTCATCTCCCAGCGGATCAACGACGCGGGGATGAGCCCTGAACGCTCCATTGCGTTCATCACCTGATCGAGACGGAAATCGGCGCCCAACTGTTGGTGCCGACGCTGGATGGTGCGCTCGATGTCCATCTTGCCGATGAGATAGCTGATGCCGTAGCTGGGCTGCTGCAGGTAAAGATGCTGCTCGAACCACACCAGCCCGCCGCCGCTCTTGAGCCAGCCACGCGGCGTATTCGCGACGGCAAATGACGCTGCCTCGGTCACCGGCGCGAGCTCGCCATGCATTTTCAGCTCGCCCAGTGCGCGCGCCGCGCGCTGCGCCATGAGGATGTAGACAAGCTCCCTGCTGCGCGGACTCGCATCGAAGATCCCGGCCTGGAGCATCATCTCTTCCCAGCCGGTCGCCAGTCCTTCGGTGCGCGACGTGAAGATGTTGTAGAGCAGAATGCGCGAGCGGATCGGGCTCGGATGCGGCTCGCGCGCGATGCGCTCCATGTCGATCCAGTGATAGCCGTGCGTGCGCATCACCATGGGATCGCGATAGTCCACCTCCGAGAAGAACTCGCGCGGCCCGGCACGGTATCGGCCGGTGCGTGCGGCGAGCGCCGGCCCCATCCAGTCGCGCACGTCCAGCAGTTTGCGCTGCGCGAGCATGTCGAAGTACTGCTGCACAGCGGCCGGAAAGCGCCGGTTGAAATCGCCGTCGCTGTCGATCGGCGCGAGTACGGGAACGCTCGCATTACGTGATTCCTCGAGCGCGAGGAACGTATGCGCGCGACCGAGTTCGCGCTCCAGCAGCGCCTTCGTTTCGCGATAGGTCAGCGGCACAAGTTGTACGTGCGTGAGATACCAGTCGTAGTTCGCCTCGCCGATCCCCGACGGCCCGGTCTTCGATTTTGCACGCTCGGCCACCCACGCGGCGAACTCGCGCGTTGCACGTTCCGCCGCAACGGCTGCCCTGCCGAGCGTGGTTAATGAATCCTCACGGGTGAGCACGCTGGTGATCGCGCCCTGCTGTTCGGTCAGCGCATTCGACGCATACAGCCACAGATCGCGACGGTTGCCCGTCAGGTTGCGCTTCGCCTGCGTGAGCAGCGACGGTATAGTCTCCAGCCCCTTGGTAATCGCCGCCTTGTCTGCTGCCGACCACGTGCCGGCATACTTCCACAGCTCCACGCTGCCGCCGAGCCGCTCGACAAACGGGCCCTCCCGTCGCGGCTGGTCGCTTTGCGAATCGAACACGGTCACATAGAACGCCGGATTCTCAGCCCAGGGCCGCAGCACGCGCAGGTCGAAATCGAGACCGTTCATTTCCGCGCGCACGAGCTGCCAATCGATCTGCCGGCTGATGCCCCACCCCGTCGTATCGATGGCGCGCAATCGCGCCGTCCAGCGCGGCAGTGCCGTACGCTGCGCAGTAATCGCCGCGAGCGTGTAGTCGGGCACGCCTTGCACTTCGCGCGGTCGCTGAAACGCGCGCCATTCGTCGAACAGCGTGGTCAGCCGCATATACCCGTCCGCGGGCGCGGCCGGACTCTGTGGGTCGAGCCGTGCAATCGCGGGGAGCAGCAGGAGCAGGGCGACGTAGAGGCGACGAAGCATGGGCAGCACGCGAATTGCGAAAGTGAAAAGGATCGATCGGGGCACGAGACCACTGCGGTGCCGACGCCGGAGCGATGTGGCATCGACGGGGACGCCTTGTTGCAAATCTGCAGCTGCAAAGTCGGAGCTGCCACAACAGATTGCACTATGCACTCGAATCCTGCGCGGCCGGGTGCGGCCGCCTCCCATCCGTTCGTTCCGTTGGCGTGGACCCGACGCCCGCTCGCCGACTCACGGGAACGCGCGGCGTCGTTCTTCGCCCACATGAACGACCGGCGCACCACGCGTCAGTTTTCCACAGAGCCGGTGCCGCGCGATCTCATCGAACTGGCCATCCGGACGGCGGGAACCGCGCCCAGCGGTGCGCACCAGCAGCCGTGGACGTTCGTTGCCGTGTCGGAACCGGCGCTCAAGGCGGAGATACGTCGCGCCGCCGAAGAGGAAGAGCAGGCGTTCTACGCGGACCGCGCCACCCCCGAGTGGCTCGACGCCCTCGCGCCACTGGGCACCGACCAGCACAAGCCGCACCTGACCGATGCGCCATGGGTGATCGTCCTCTTCCGGCAATCGTACGGGGTGCGCGAGGATGGCGGGAAGCGCACGCACTACTATACGCAGGAGTCGTGCGGCATTGCCGCAGGGCTCTTCATCGCGGCAGTGCACCACATGGGGTTGGTCACGCTCACGCACACGCCAAGTCCCATGCTCTTTCTCGGCGAGTTGCTGCAGCGGCCGGCCAACGAGAAGGCGACGCTCGTCATGCCGGTCGGCTATCCCGCCGCCGAGGCCACGGTCCCGGATATCGCCCGCAAGGCACTCGCCGACATCTCCGTGTGGAAGTAACACCCACGTGCGATCGAGCACCGTCACTTCTTTAACGTCGAAACGAGCGTCACATGAATTACCCCGATGCACACCGCAGTGACGAGGACGTGCCACCGGATGACGACGCATTGGAGTCGGGCGATGACGATGAACTCGTTGAAGTCGATCCCATGGACGCGCTGCTCGAGTCCGCGGTGCGCGGCGACGTGGAGCTGATGACCGTAGTGCTGGACGCGTTTCCGGAACTTGTCAGTGAGCGCGGCACGCTGGATGGACACACGGGTGCACGCACGGCGCTGCATTTCGCAATCAACGGCCCGTTCATCGACGCGGTGCGTCTGCTACTGGAGCGCGGCGCGGATCCGAACATTCGCGACGAGGGCGACGATGCGTCGCCGCTGCACTTCGCTGCGGAGAAGGGCGATCTCGCGGTCATTCGCGCGCTCGTCGAGCATGGCGCAGACACGGTCGGCGACGGCACAATCCACCAGCTGAACGTGCTCGGCTGGGCCACGGTCTTTGGCACCGGCGACCGTGATATCGTGGACTACCTGTTGGAGCATGGTGCAGTCCACACGATCGAGTCCGCCGTCGCGATAGGCGATACCGATGCGATCCGCCGCCTGGTCGCCGCGGATCCCGCGTTGCTCACCAAGCGCATGGACGCCACGAACAAGCGGCGAACGCCGTTGCATCTGGCCGTCGTCAAAGGGCAGGCTGAGTCGATTACGACGCTGCTCGAATTTGGCGCCGATCTCGCCGCAGAGGATGCGGCGTCGCTCACGCCGCTCGATCAGGCGGCACTCAGCGGCGCCGTGGAGATCGTCGAGCAAGTGCTGGCGGCCGGCGCCGGGCTGACGTTGCCGGCTGCAGTGGCGCTGGAACGCGCCGACGATATCGAGCGGCTGCTGGCGGAGGGACCGACGCAGCTGCAGGCGGGCGGGCGGTATGCGTCGCTGCTACCCTTGGTATGCGAACGCTCGCCCGGAGACATCGTCCACTGGCTGATCGAGGCGGGCGCCTCGGTGAACCGCGCGGCCGCCGCTGAAGCGGCCGTGGATGGCACCGAGGGGTACACGCCGCTCCACGCCGCCGCCTTTCATGGCAACGCCAGCGCCGTGGATGCGCTGCTGGACGCTGGCGCCGACCGCAGTGCGCGCGACGGTCGCTACAGCGGGACCCCGTCAGACTGGGCGCAGCAGGCCGGCCATTCGGAACTGGCCCGCAAACTCGCGGACGATCGGTACTGAGCGCATGACCTACGCCGCCGATCCCACGTTCGGTTCTTCCTGTATCGCGCGTACGGCTGAGCTGAGCGTCAGCCAGTCGGTGCGCGCGCGATCCCACTCCTGAATGATCACTCCGTAACGTTCGAACAATCCACGGATTTGCACCGGGCCGTACTCCAGCAATTCTTCGAGCACCGGCACGAGCACGCTGAGCGCATCGTCGCTGATGATGGTGCGACGTGCGATCTGCGCGATGTGCCGTGCTTCCGATGCGGCGATCGTCAGTCCTTCGCCGCGATTCACGTGGAGCATCACATGCAAATCGCTCGATCCGTCGCCCACGTATACCACGCGTTCCGCCGGCACTCCCAGGCGTGCACGCAACTGGTCCACCGCGGCCACTTTGCCGTAGCCGGCGGGGACCCGTACGATCGACTCGATTTCACCCGACTGCGGCTGATAACCGAACCGCGTGCCGATGATGTGTTCGCGTGGTACGAGTCCGTCCAGCGCGGAGTGCACGACTTCTTCCGGTGCCGCCGAGACGACGTAGAAATCGAACGTGGCATCGTCGATGCCGTCGGCAAGCGCGCGGGTGAGCAGTGCGATGTTCTTCTTGAGCCTTATCTGACGGCCGACTTCGATCAGATCGTCACGTCGCACACGACGGTACTCCGGATCGTGACGCAGCAGATACGTCAGCTCGGCGCCTTCCTGCACCAGGTTCAGTCCCGACAGCGATGCCACTTTGGCACCGAATCCGCCGATGCCGAGCATGTCACTCAGGACGTGACCCGAGTCGTTGAAGCTCAGCGTCTGATCGAAATCGCTGACGAGCAAGTAGTGCTTTCGCATTTGTCCTCCCTCGTGCAAGGCTGCTGCAAGACTCGTGCACGACTGCGCACGCGTACAGCGTGCAGAGACGCCCGATTGCGACGCGACAAACACAAAACGCCCCCGCGTCAGGTGGATCCTGTGTGCGGGGGCGTCACCACGGATGCAGGGGCGCCGCATCATCCGGCGCGGCATGTCATCCGAATGCTGCTATGGGTACCAGCGGGATGCAGGCAAACGGACACACCTGCACGTGTAGCCTACGAAGCGCGGCAGTCCATGTCAACCGAGCCGGTCAGGCAGGACCGTTACGTGCGCGCGGCCTGACGCATTTCCCACATGGCTTTGAGACGTGCACGACGACGCGCCATCTCGCCCTCCGCATCGGGAATGGCCATCACCACCTGCTCGACATTCGCGAGTACCATGGGACCCATGCGTGCGCGCACATCGGCCAGAAACGGCTGGACTTTCGCGAACGCGCCGATGATCTCGCTGTGCGCGGCGACGAACATCACCTGATCGATGGCACCATGGACCACCATCGACGCGGCCATGTCCCAATAGCCCAGCACCATGCGCATCCACGCGTTCTTGTCGCTGGTCAGCGTGGCGAAGTACTGCTCGGTGGTCTCCGGATGAAACTCGGTGATGAACCAGTGGCGGGCCCTGCGCAGCTCGGCCTCGCGACGCATGTCGAACAGCGTGAGGTTGAGCTGGGCAGATTCAAATGGTGTCGGCATGGCTGTTGTGGTGTGAGACGGCGTCAGGAACGGTGGATCGGCGCGTCAGCGACCTTCTTCACCTGCACGAATGCGCAGGCCACGGCGGCGCAGCCCAGCAGTGCGCCCGCCAGCCAGATCACATGGGCCGGATTCCCGCCGAGCCAGGCGTCGTAGAAGAATGGGAGCGTGACGTTTTGAATGAGCATCGGGATGACGATGAACATATTGAACACGCCCATGTATACGCCAACGCGATCCTTCGGGATGGAATCGGAGAGCATCACGTACGGATTGCCCATCATGCTCCCCCACGCGATGCCGATGCCGAGCATGGGCACGAAGAGGAGGGCCCGACTGTGGATGGAGGGGATCCAGAGCATCGCGGCCGAGGCGGCGACGAGCGCAGTCACGTGCATCCATTTCGCGCCGATGCGGCGCGTGATCGGGACCATCGAGAACGCGGCGAGGAACGCGATGAAGTTGTAAAACGCACCCACCTGACCGGTGACCAGCCCCGCCTCGCGAAAGCCGGCCGACAGCGGGTCCTTCGTGTCGAACAACGTGAGCGCGAGTGCCGGTGTGATGTAGATCCAGTAGCAGAACATGGCGTACCACTGAAAGAACATCATCACGGACATCTGTCGCATGGTGGATGGCATCGCGCGAAAGGCGTCCACGATCTCCATCAGCGTGTGCCCCACACCTTTGGGCATCTGCTGGATGCGCGCACGCTCCTCGGTGGTGAGCGGCAACTCCGGCGTGGTCTTCACCGACCAGAGAATGGAGAGGATGGAGAACGCCGAGCCCATGAGGAACGCGATCATCGTGATCGTGGGAATGCCACGATCGTTCACCGCGTCGCGGTTCATGCCCATGAACACCAGCAGCGACGGTGTGATGTACGCCAGCGTCTGACCCAGTCCAGTGAAGGCGCTCTGCGTCAGGAAGCCCAGCGACGTCTGCTTGCCGTCGAGGCGGTCTGAGACGTAGGCGCGGTACGGCTCCATGGTGATGTTGTTGGCCGCGTCCAGGATCCAGAGGATGCCGGCGGCCATCCAGAGCGAACGGCTGAACGGCATCGCAAAGAGCGACAGCGAGCAGAGGATCGCGCCCACGAGGAAGTACGGGGTTCGGCGGCCGCGCGGACTGAGGGTCCGGTCGCTCATGGCGCCAACAATCGGCTGCACAATGAGTCCGGTGATGGGGCCCGCGAGGTAGAGGAACGGCAGGTTCGCTTCGTCCGCCCCCAGATACCGGTAGATCGGGCTCATGTTGCCCTGCTGGAGCCCGAAGCTGTACTGGATTCCGAAGAACCCGATGTTCATGTTCACGATCTGCGAAAACGAGAGGATTGGTCTCGTCGGCGCGGTCACGGCGGGATTCTTCATGGGCAATGTTCGCGTGAGGCGGCAGTGGATGTCCAGAGCGGGCGGGATGGCGAAGCGGTCGCGCTGCTGCGTGCACTGTGCGGTCCAGACGGCATCCATGCGTCATTGTCGGCGACGGCCAACTATCGGGCGGTCTTCGCGCGCGATGCGGTGATGGCGGGAACGGCGGGGGTACTGCTTGGAGACGATACAGTCTCGCACGCATTCGTGCGCACGCTGGAGCGGCTGCGCGAACTGCAGGGGCCCGAGGGGCAGATCGCCTCCAACTTCGAGATCCGCCCAGACGCGCCACCGCACGTCAGTTTCGGCACACTGGCGCCCCGCATCGATGCGGCAACCTGGTATCTCATCGGCATTTCGATAGGCGCCAAGGCGGGACTGCTGGATGCGGGCGCATTTCACGAGTCGGCGCGCGCCGTGGTCAGGCTACTGGACGGCATCGAGTACAACGGCCGCCATCTGCTCTACATCCCGACCGGTGGCAACTGGGCCGACGAGTACATCTACGACGGGTACATCCTGTACGACCAGGTGCTGCGGGCGTGGGGGCTGCGTCTGCTTGGCGGGATCCTGCAGGAGCCAGCGTGGGAGGCGAAGGCAGCGCGCATCGGTGAGACCATCGACGCGCGCTACTGGCTCGACCCCTCGCGCGAGCGCGGGCATCCGGCTGCCTCGCTGTCGCCGGTGGGAACACAGGACATGTTCGACCTCGCGGCCTGCAGTCTGCTGGCGGTCTCCGACGTGGCACCACGGATGGCCGGCGCCGCGCTCGACTGGATAGACGAGCAGTTCCTGTCGAAGGCCAAGCTGCCACCGGCCTTCCACCCCGTGATCGACGAGCACAGCCCGCAGTGGCCGGCACTCCGCCGCTACCATTTGCACGACTTCCGCAATGCGCCGCACGAATATCACAACGGCGGCATCTGGCCGATCTGGCTGGGTTGGCTCTCGCTCGCGCTGGCGCATACGGGGCGCGCGTCCGAGCTGGAGCGGTTGTGCACGATCGCGGATGAAGCCCTGCGCAGCGACGGACCGTATGCGTTCGAGGAGTATCTGCACGGCCAGACCGGCGAGCCCGCGGGTACGCAGCGCATGGCGTACTCGGCGACCGGGGTGGTGTTCATGCGCCGTGCCGCACTCCCCGAGACTCTGAGGTTCTTCTCCGCATGAGGCCGCGTGCATGAGTGAGTTTCGCAGCGGCGATTCACGCAACAGCGATTCACGCCACAGCGATTCACGCCACAGCGAGGGTCGCGTGGCCGATGACATCATCGAACCAACCACCGTCACCCGCAGACCGCCGCCCAGCGCCGAGTCGCTGGCGCGGCAGCTGCTGGTGCTGCTCCCCGTGGTGCGGGATTCCCACGCGCGACGTCGCCGCGTGATCGGCGTTGCCGGCGAGTCGGGGAGTGGCAAGTCGGTGACGGCGGATGTGCTGGCCCATCTCAGCAACGCCGCTGGAGTTCGCACGGTCGTGATCAATCAGGACAACTACTTCGTGCTGCCGCCCCGTACCAACCACGAGCACCGCTGTAAAGATCTCGCACACGTGGGTCCCGATGAGGTGCAGCTGTCGCTGATCGCGGCGCATGTCGAGGCGTTCCGTGCGCGGCGGAACGGTGTCGTGGCGCCATTGGTGGACTACCCTGGCAATCGTTTCGTGACGCAAACGTTCGACTTCGCCGATGCAGAGCTGCTGATCGTCGAGGGTACCTACGTCTTGCAGCTCCCGGATCTCGATACACGGATCTTTCTCGAGGCGACGCACGAGGAGACCGCGGAGCGTCGGCGGACACGCAGTCGGGACATCGACGAGCCGATCGTCGCGCAGGTTCTCGCGATCGAGCACGAGATCATTGCTCGGCAGGCGGTGTTGGCGGATGTCCTGATTGATGCGACGTTCAGGATCGTGCGAGGTTGACGCATCGTTTTGTCGGGCGCCGAACAGCGTGACGGGCTACCAGCTGCCAGCTACCGGCGCAGTTCAATTGAGCCGCGCGTTGCGGTGCAGCGCGACCGCGCCGTTCGCGGGAATCGTAGTCGTCGCTTCGCCCGTGTTGCTCACCACTACCACCGCGCCGCTGCAGCTGGCGGTGCGGCCACCGCCGCCGGCCGTGAAGTCAAAGCGCACGACGTCACAATAATTCCCCGCGGCGAGCATCGTTGGCAGCGTCGCCCCAACGGCACTCGCCGTTCTGTTGAAGGCCACGAATCCCGCGCCGTCGCGACAGAGTGCGATGCGATTGGGGTCACCATCGATGCTGGCGGACGTGCGACCGCAGTTGGAGATCGGCGTGCCCACCGCGGCCTTGCGGAACGCGACCATGTTGGCGATCGACGGCCGGCGATGTTCGCAGATCCAGGTGCCCGCCTGCACGCTGCCGAACGCGGCGGAGCACCGGGATGCGCCGGCTGCATCGAAGGTGGAGGCGGTGATGCCAATGCCCGCCACTGGCGGGCCCGCGTCGCGACCGCGCAGCGTGGTGCGGTCGAATCCGTAGCTCGACATCACGCCCGGGTATCCCTGTGGATGTGCGAGCATGAAGATCACCGCGAGCTCGTAGCTGGTGCTCGCGTAGTAGAGATTCCCACCGCGCTGGTTGTCGTGGTTGTCCACGAAAACTACACTCTTGTCCGAGGCCAGCGATCCGGGCGACTGCAGCGTGAGACCGTTGATCGTGCCGCCGTTGCGGCCGCTGAACGCGTCCGTCAGCCGATAACCGTATTGAAAGTCGCTGACATCCGTCGCGCCACCTGACGCATAGCCTACCCCGTAGTAGGGAGGCGGCGTGACAGCTTCACCCGGGTTGTTGATGATCTCGAGAAAGACGTATGGCCGTGGACGCCCCGCGGTCGCGGCGGCGGCGTTGACGCGCGCGAGAATCGCATCCAGATCGCGTGGCGCCACATGCTTGGCGGCGTCAATGCGAAAGCCCGAGATGCCCAACGCGTTGAGCGCAATGAGGTAGTGGCCGATCGTCTCGCGCACCGTGACGGCTTCCGTGCGCAGATCAGCAAGACCAACCAACTCGCAGTTCTGTACCTGAAGCAGGTTATTGTAGCTGTCGATGCCGCACGGCGAATGGAAGTTGGAGCTGTTGTATGGCACCGCAGGATAGCTGTACTTGGTGTATGCGCTGCCCGCACTGCCGATGCCACTTCCCGCCGTCATGTGATTGATCACCACGTCAGCGTAGATCTCGACGCCGGCGGCGCGACAGCGCGCCACCATGTCCGCCAACTCGGCGGACGTGCCGGAGCGCGATCGATCCAGTCTATAGCTGACCGTTTGGTAGCGCTGCCACCATGGATGGAACGCGCCGCCGCTGGTAATGACGGCATGCTCAGATGGTGGCGAGATCTGTACCGCCTTGTAACCCTTGGGGCCCAGCCAGACTTCGCATTCGCGGGCGATATCCGGCCAGCGCCACTCGAACAGATGCACGAATACATCTCCCGCGGCCGTGCGTCCGCTTGGGCGATAATCCTGCGTCAATTCGGTGGGCGGCGGGACCGGCGGAACGACGGGAGGCGTTGGCGACGATGGCGCGCTCCTGTCACTGCTTCCGCACGCGGCGAGGAAGCCGAGCGTTGCCGAGACGAGCGTCGCGCGGCAGATCGTCTGCACGCGTGGCCTCCGGTTCCCGATCATCGTGACGACGCCACGGCGTCCTCGCGCACGAATATCCGGAACCCGTGCCTGGGGATCGTGATCGCCTGCGTGGCGGCGAGCGTCAGCGTTTGCTTGCTGAACCAGTCGGTATACGTACCAGGCGCGGCGAGGCCTTCATAACGTACGGTGATGTCCGTACTGTCAAAGTTCACGAGCACCACAACGGTACTGCTGTCGCGCGTGCGAGAGAACGCGAAGACCCGCTCGCCGCCATCGGTCTTGAGGAGGGACTGCTTTCCACCCCATGGACCATTCCACACGGCCTGCTGCGTATGCCGCAACGCAAACAGCGCACGATAAAACTCGGCCAGCGACGGTCCGCTCCAATCCACCGTGTCCTTCTCGAAGAAATGGAGCCGCCTGGACAGGCTCGCCTCTTGCCCGGTGTAGAGCAGCGGCAACGAGTTCTGCACCGTGGCACTCAGCACGTACGCCGGGCGATGATTCTCACCCATACGCTCGAACTCGGTCCCCTGCCAGCTGTTCTCGTCGTGATTGCTGGTGAAGTACAGGCGATACGCGCCGGGACTGTACAGCGAATCCTGGCTGGCGAAGTACGCGGTCAGCGCCGTTGCTCCTTGCTTCTCCTGAGCCACGTCATTCAGCAGGTGATGCAGCTCCCAGCCATACGTCGCGTCGAACGACTCATGAAACCCAGGGTCCTCCCACTCGGCCAGCATGAACAGGTCAGGATACGTGGAGCGTAGCGTATCGGAGACCTGTTTCCAGAAATCGCGTGGCACGAGGCCCGCCATGTCGCAGCGAAAGCCGTCGATCCCCGTGTGCTCGAGCCACCAGCGCATCTCGGTTAGCATCGCGGCGCGCATCGGCTGACTGGTGTAGTTGAGATCGGCGACGTCCGACCAGTCCGTCTCCTTTCCCTTGTCATCGATCGCACGTGAGATCGAGCCGTCGGCACGCCGTGTATACCAGTCCTTGTGCGCGCTGATCCACGGATGATCGAACGCGGTGTGATTGGCAACCCAATCCAGCAACACCTTCATCCCGAGCTTGTGGGCCGCATTCACGAGTGCGACGAAATCCGCCTCGGTGCCAAACTCCGGATTGAACGCCGTGTAGTCGGCGATCGAGTAGTAGCTGCCCAACCCGCCTTTGCGATTGAGCTTGCCGATGGGCTGTACGGGCATCAGCCACAGGATGTCCACGCCCAGCGACTCGAGTCGCGGCAACTCGTTGGTGAAGGCCACAAAGGTCCCCTCCGGCGTGTACTGCCGAATGTTCACTTCGTAGATCACCGCGTTCTTGGACCACTCCGGATGCATGCCGCGATCAACCGCAGGTGCAGTTGACGCAACGGATGGTAGGCTCTGGTCCCGCCCGCACGCCGTCAGCAGGCAAGGTGCCAGCAGCGGTGCGAGCAGGGAGGCGCCGCCGCACATCCAACGTATGCGTCGCATGAGATGAGACGCGAGCTGCTGACAGGACGGTCGCATCGCCGATGAGTCCCTGAGGGAGAAGTTCGCTACACACCATCGCACACCATCGCACACCATCGCACACCATCGCACGCTATCAGTGCGGAGCACGCAGGACCTGCAGTGGCAGGTTGTTTCGTGCAACGAGTATCAGGGTACCACGCGCGCCATTGGACAGCACGCGCATGTGCTTCACATCGCCATCGAGCTGCAGCTTGCTCGTCGCTTGATCGACCGTGGCGAACTGTGCCGCACCGATCCCGCGCAGCAACAGGCCGTATCCGGCGTCGTAGCGTCCCTGTATGGGCGGCACACGACTGAAGTTGCCGGCAAGCAGCAGATCAGTCGTTCCGTCGCCGTCGAAATCGCGTGCAAGAATGGCGTGCGTGGGCGCGAACTGCGCCTCAACCGGCAGCGCCGCGATGGTGAACGCGCCGCGTCCGCTGTTGCGCGCAACGACGGTGGCGAACGTGTGAGCCTCAAGCACGCTCGCCGCCTTGAGGTCTTCTGCGGAGAAAATGTCTTTAACGCGACTCGCCCCGAATGATGCATACGATGGGTACCTGGGACGCAACACCGGCAACAGCTTCACCAGTTCATCACGGCCGGCCAGCGGATAGCTGACGCCGTGCTTGTAGAACGTCAGGATCTGCTCGAGCGTGCCGTTCTTGAGGAAATCGTTGATGTACAACTGCGCGGGCTCTTTCGCCGATGCCGTGATGTAGGAGTTGAGACCGAGATTGCCGAGCACGAGATCCACGTGCCCATCGCCATCGAGATCAGCGGCGGTGACCGTATTCCACCACCCTTCCGTGTTCGCGAATCCGGCTTCTGTGGTGCGCTCCACCAGCGTACCAGATTCCTGATGAAAGACCCGGACCGGCATCCATTCACCCACGATCACCAGGTCCTGCTTGCCGTCGCGGTCGTAGTCGATCCACGCGGCCGACGTCACCATGCCCGCCATGCTGAGCGCGCTGCCAACCGTCGCGGTCACGTCGGTGAAGCGGCCCTTGCCATCATTCTGCAGCAGATGGCTCCTGGGCGTCACACCGTACTTGCCCGTGACGACGCGCGCCCCCACAAACAGATCGGGGTGGCCATCACCGTTGAAATCACCTGCGGAGACAACCGAACCATTCTCGAAGATTTCCGGAACCGCCAGGCGATCACGACGGAAGTGCCCGGCGCCGTCGTTGATGTACAGACGATCGCGCAGCGCGTCGGCAGTGCCGGTAAACTCGTTACCGCCGCTGACCACGTACAAATCCTGCTTCCCGTCTCCGTTCGCGTCAACGAACAGTGCATCGGTGTCCTCGGCAAGGCTGTCGGCTGACAGTGCAGGCTCCAGTGCGGCGCGGAAGCTGCCGTCCTTCTGCTGCAGCATCAGCGTGCCCGGCTGCCACTTGCCACCACCCAGGTATATATCGTCCAAGCCGTCGCCGTTCACATCCGCCACAGCCAACGCCGGCCCTTCGGCAGAAAGCATGTGCGGCATCAACGGCTCACGATCAAAGTCGTTGAAGGAGTTCTCTTCGTGCTTGTACGAAAGTCCGAGCGTGCCGGTCACGTCGGCAAAATGCGTCGCACGCTGGGTCGCCTTCTGCGGCTTCGCCGACGCCGGAGGTCGGAGCGCAGCCGAAAGCAGCGCAGTATTGGCCCGTGTCGCGTCGCGCTGCGACAAGGTCAGTTGCGTGTTCAGGGGCACGTTGGTGAGGAGCTGCGTTCGGCGATCAGGCCAGATCACGATGAGCGAGTCAAGCGTTGCCGCCGTCGCTGCGTCGGTGGAAAAACCGAAGTGCAGACGCGGATCGACCGCGCTCTGGAAGCCGCGTGTCGGGCTCTGTTCGAGTAATTGCACCGCGCCATGATGTCTCGCAATCACCCTGGCGCCGATACCCGCAGTGTTGCCACCCACGCCGGAGAGCGTGATCGTGAGGTACCTATTGCCGTTGCGCTCGCGTGCGTGATTGCGGTAAATGGACGCCGGCGCATTGATATTGTTCGTCACCAGGTCGAGCGCGCCGCTGTTGTTCAAGTCCACATAGACCGCGCCGCTGGAAAAGCCGGTCTGATTCACACCCCACGCGTTCGCCATGTCGGTGAAGCGCAGATCGCCGGTGTTGCGATAGACATGGTTGGCCACGGGAACCTGTGGCATCTGCTTGAGCAGGGAGAGATTCTCCTGCGTGATGCCCTTGGCCAGCGACGCCTGCACCGTGGCATTCCCGACGAAGTTGATGTAATCGAGGTCGTTCGGGCGACGAAGAATGCCGCTGGTGATGAACAGATCCTTCTGACCATCATTGTCCAGATCGGCAAAGAGCGTGGACCAGCTCCAGTCGGTGGCGTACACGCCGGCGAGATACCCGATTTCGCTGAACGTTCCGTCGCCGCGATTCAGCTGCAGCGTGTTGCGTGCGTACTGCGGATGATACCCGGCCTCGAGACGCAGATTGAACAGCGTCCACGGCTCCGCATTCGCCGACGACTTGAGGACATCCTCGCGCTCTGGCATCATGTCGGCCACCACGACGTCCGGTCGGCCATCGTTGTTGAAATCCGCGGCGTCCACCCCCATCGAGAAGCGGCTGGTGTGCCGCGTCGCCGACGTGATGGTCTCGGTGAACGTGCCGTTGCAGTTGTTGCGATAGAGGAAATCGTTCTCCTGAAAATCATTCGCGACGTACACATCCACGCAGCCGTCGCTATCGAGGTCGCTGGCCACCACGCCAAGGCCGAATCCTTCAATGCCGCCGTAGATTCCGGCCTTTGCACTCACATCGCGGAAACGACCACCGTCGTTGCGGTACAGGCGCCCGCCACCCAGTGCGCTGCGTACATCGCGCTTGAGCGCGGTGCCAATCGAACGCTCGGTGTGCGTGGAGTGGCTGAGCAAAAACAGATCGAGGTCGCCGTCGTTGTCATAGTCGAAGAAGGCGGCCTGCGTGGAGTAGCCCACGTGATCGAGCCCCGACTCGGCGGCGCGATCAGTGAACGTGCCATCGCCGTTGTTCACGTACAACGCATTGCGGCCGCGCATCGACAGGTAGTTCACCGAGGACGCGTAGATGTCCACCAGACCATCACCGTTCACATCGGCCATCGTCACGCCGGACTTCCAACCGTCCGGCCCGCCAACACCGGCGCGCTCGGTCACGTCTTCGAAGGCGTAGTCGCCTTTGTTCAGGTACAGCGTATTGCGGCCAAGATTCGACGAGAAGTAGAGATCCGGCAGCCCGTCGTTGTTCACATCGCCAACGGCAACGCCACCACCGTTGTAGTAGTAGAGGTAGTTCAGGATGTTGACGTCGGGTGCTTCTGGGAGCGAGTTCGTGAACCGTACCCCGGTGCGCGCAGCGGGCAACGACTCGAACAGCGGCGGCGCGGCGGGCGATGGGTTGCCATTCGCGACGCGGTTGCTGTCGCTCGTCGCGCCGCTGTCCGACATGCCTGCGCATGCCGCGACGCCAGCGGCAACGCTACCGACCGATATCGCGACAAGCGCACGAAGGCGCGTGCGTGTCACTGGCCAGCGACGCGCGTGGTCGGGTGCGTGAAGAGACGTTGCACCACGTAGTCGCCGACCTGACGTCCCTGCTTCTGACCTTCCGTGATCGCCTGCCGGTAGTGAATGCCCGCATATAGCCGGCTGATCGCCGCTTCGTCGGCCGCTTGCATGAAGGACGTGAACGATCGTGCCGGCAATCCGTACTCCATTTCCGTGGAATCGGTGAACGCGAAGCGCTCGCCGAACTGTTCGGTGAGTACCGTGGCTGCGGCCGTGCTGATCACGCTGTGACCGCTCGTGTACTCGGGAAAAGGGGGCGTCTGCAGCATCGGCTCCCAGGCTGGGTCCAGGTATGTGTTGATCATGGTCTCCGGGCGGACGACATTCGTCTCATACTTGGTCTGCCACGAGCTCAGGAACCCCTCGGCCAGCGCAATCGCCGTGCGCGCGTAGGCATCGGCCGCGGCGAGGATTTTGGCGTTCGCGGCGCGCGACGCGGTACCGACGATCCCCATCCAATGTCCACCCGGCGTGATCTTCTTCGTGGCGAACATGGTGTGTCCCTGCACGTGCATGACATACGGGTTGCAGTCCCAGAACGCGGCGATCGCGCGCTGTTCCGGCGTCAGCGCGCGCGCCACGGTGTAGACGTCGCGCACTTGCGTCAGAAACGCGCTCCCCTTGGTGATATCGAACGGGATGGGCGGTGCCGCGCGAAACTGCGACGACGAATCGAGGACGAACGGCCGCAACTTCCCCCAATTGGGCTCGATGGCATCCATGTACGCCGGTGGGGTGGGCACCCAGCGACCGGGCTCGCGGTTGACCGTGTACTTGGACATACCGCGCATCTCCTTGTACATGTCCTTCGACGCCCAGGCGAGAATGTGCGTGGCCACCGTATCGCCGTACGCAATCGATCGATCGTAGACGTCGTTGGGAATGCCCCCGCGTTGGAACTGCTGGTCGAGGGCGCGTCGCAGCGTGTCCATGCGCGCGCGAGAGAACGTGAGCTGTGTCCCCACCGTCATCATGGCGTGTACACCGGCCAGCGGGAGCGAGTACTCCAGTCCGTCCACACGTGACGGAACCGGCGTCAGCCCGTGCAACTGTCCGGCCAGCGATCGATAGCTGCTGTCGGCCTGGCGCAGCACCTCGTATGCGGCCACGCTGCTGTATGCATAAATGCGACTGGCCTGCGGCGGACTGAAAATGTCATAGACGATCACGCTCGACAGATCGTGAACGGCGGTGTGCAGCGGTTCGGCACTGCCGGTCGTTGCGCCTGCTGTCGCCGCCGTTTCGGGTTCGGTGCAAGCCGCGAGCAACAGGGCACATCCCCCAATCGCGAAGCGGCTGGCCATCGCAACTCGGCCAGCCATCGCAACTCGGCGCGCGCGCGGTACGGTACGTGGAGTCGGCATTGTCACGGTGTGGAACTTCGAGCGGCATGCGCGGCCGGACGGGTGGCCGTCGATCTGAAGAAGAGCGGTGTGTCGTTGTTGCGGACCACGAGGTATAGTTCGCCTGCGCGCGTGCGCAGCCGCTTGATGTCGCGTGTCTGACCCGGCACCACGAATCCGCTCCCAGTCGCAACAACCGGCGTGAACCCACCAGTCCCATCGCCCCGCAACAGGACGCCGAAACTCGACGCCATGCGGGCGAGTTCCGGCTTGAGGCCGTCGAAGTTGCCGGCCAGCAGCAGATCCAGCGCCCCGTCGCCATCCACATCCTGTGCGAGCACGCCGTATACGGGCGACAGCTGGGCTTCGCGCGGCAGCGGCACCATCGTAAACGACCCGTTGCCGTTGTTGCGTACGAGCATGGTTTCAAACGTCTGGGCGGACTTCCGCTGCGCCGTCGCCAACGCAGTATCGGCAAATACGTCGCCCAGTGTTTGCGTGGCGTAGTCCTTATAGTCGCGGAAACGCGCCTTGATCGGCGGAATGGCCTTGATCAAGTCGTCGCGCAGCACGATCGGATAACGCTTCCCATTCGACACCGTGGAGATGATCTGCTCATCGAAACCGTTGCCATCGAAGTCCTTGATGTGCATCAGCGCCGGGTCTGCGGCAGTCGCGCGAAGGCGACCATTGAGTCCGACGTTTCCAACGATGAAGTCCACTTTGCCGTCGCCCGTGACGTCGGTCGCGACGATGCGATTCCACCAACCGCTGCTCTGTTCGAGACCGGCAACCTTCATCGGCTCGAATCGGCCGCCGCGGTTGCGGAACACCGTGATCGGCATCCAGTCGCCCACGACAATCAGCTCCGGACGCCCATCACCGGTGATGTCCTGCCACACCGCGTCGGTGACCATGCCGACACTCACCAGTTTTGGTGCGACCTTCGCGGTGACGTTGGTGAACCGCCCCGTGCCATCGTTGTGGAGCAACATGCTTTCGGGCTCGCGACCGTAGCGACCGGGAATCACGCGTCCGCCCACGAACAGATCGATCTTGCCATCGCCATCGAAATCGGTCGCTGCCACGCGTGACCCGCTGCTCGATTCGAGGGGAATCGCCCCGTCGGCCTTGCGAAAGCGCCCGTTGCCGTCGTTGAGATACAGCCGGTCCTGCAGCGCCGGTGCGAGATCGGAGAACTCGTTACCGCCACTCACCACGTACAGGTCCGGGCGTCCATCCCCATTGGCATCAAAAAAGACGGCACCGACATCTTCCGACACGGCATCCGCCACGAACACTGGCGCACTCGCGAGCGCAAATCGGCCGTTCGTCTGCTGTACGAGCAGCTGCCCCGCCTGATCCTTGGCACCACCCAGATACAGGTCGTCCAAGCCGTCGCCATTGATGTCGGCCACGGCAACGGCTGGACCTTCCATCGAAAGCATTCTGGGCATCAACCGTTCCCGGTCGAAGTCCACGAAATCATTCTCCCGATGCGCCGCAACTGGACCCACCTGCGCTGTCACGTCCACCAGCATCGTGGCGGCACGTGCGACGACACGCGCTCCGGTATCCACGGTCGCCTCGGCGCATCGCACGACCATCCGCTGATTGGTTGCCACATCGCGCACCACACTGACGCGTCCGTCGGGCCAGTCCACGGTCACCGAATCGACGCGGTCATGCGTGCCCACCCCGAAGGTCAAGACCGGCTGCACGCTGGACTGGAATCCGCGCACGGGCGACTGCTCCTGCACAAACTGCGCAGCGCCGACACGTACCGTCACGCGCGCGCCGATGCCGAGCCGGTTGCGCTCGTCGCCATCGAGCACCACCTGCAGATAGCGGCGATCGGCATGCAAGGTACGCACGTTGTTGCGATAGACGAACGCCGGCATGTTGACGTTGTTCACCACCAGGTCGAGCGCGCCGTCACCATCGAGATCGCCGTAGGCGGCGCCATTCGAGAAGCTGGGCGTGTCCAGCCCCCACGCCGAACTCCTGTTGGTGAACTGCAGTCCGCCGTCGTTGCGGAACATGTAGTTCGGGATCCGCGTGGAGGACATCGCGTCTACGAGGTTCAGGAAGTCCACCTCCTTCCCCTGCATCACGGCCTGCGCCGCGGTCTGGTTGGCGAGCGAGGAGATGTAGTCCTGCGATGTGACATCCTTGGCGAGACCGTTGGTGACGTACACGTCCTTCATGCCATCGAGATCGAAGTCGGCGATCAGCGCGCTCCAGCTCCAGTCCGTGCGCGACACACCGGCCATCTGCCCGACCTCGCTGAACGTGCCGTTACCGTTGTTGCGCTGCAGCATGTTGCGCATGAACTGGTGATGGTAGCCGTTCGCCAGCTTGGCCTTGTAGATGTCCCATCCCTCGAACGACGAGGTCGTGCGCAACCGGTACTCATCCTCGGGGAACATGTCAGTGGTGTAGATGTCAGGCCAGCCATCGTTGTCGAGGTCGGCGATGTCCAGCCCCATCGAGAAATAGCTGCTGTACGGCATCTGTTTGTCGAGCGACTCGGTGAATGTGCCGTCACCCTTGTTCATGTACAGATAGTCGCGCTCGAAGAAATCATTGGCGACATAGATGTCCGGAAGTCCGTCGCGGTTTACGTCGGCGACGACCACGCCCAGGCCGAAGCCGATCTCACTGCCAAAGATGCCGGCGGCGGCGCTGACATCCGTGTAGTGGCCCTTGTCGTTGCGGTACAGTTTCGCCCCGCCCAACGAGTCACGCACGGCGCGCGTGTTGCGCAGCCCGAAGCTGGTGACCGGCTTCGGTGAATTGTTGATCAGAAAAAGATCGAGATCGCCATCACGGTCGTAGTCGAAGAAGTCGGCGTGCGTGGTGTACCCACCGTCCGCGACGCCGTACTCGTCCGCCATGTCCTTGAACGTTGGACGGCCCTTGGCATCGTTCCCCTGATTGATGAAAAGCTGGTTGGCGCGGCGTTTCGACGGATCCTTGCCGGCGTGACACACGTACACGTCGAGCCGACCATCGGCGTTCACATCGGCCATGGTCACTCCGGTCGTCCACGTGCCGTTGCCGTATAGCCTGGCCGCTTGGCTGATGTCGCGAAAGCGAAACGCGCCCTCGTTCAGATACAGTGTCGGTCCGCCATCGTTCGACGTCAGCACTATCTCGGGCAGACTGTCACCGTTCAGATCGCCGATCGCGACACCACCGCCGTTATAATGGTTGCGATACGTGAAGACATTCACGTCCTTCGTGTCGCGCACGGTATTCGCAAATGTCACACCGGTGAAACTGGACGGAAGCAACGTGAACAGGGTGCTGTCTGCGGCAGGGGCGAGTGAATCACGCGTGTCGACCGTGGACGCCGTCTCCTCGACAACATGCGCACTATCGGGGGAGGCACTGCAGGCGGCGAACAGGCAGGCGGCGGACACGATCAGCGGCAGGCGGAGCACAGAGGGCGTTCGCATGAATGAAAAATAGCCTATCTCCGCGAGGAGACAGGCTATTCGTCATGTCGAATCAAGAGTCCAAACCGACGGCGCCTTTCGCCGCCGGTTGGAGTCCGGGTCAGTAGCCCGGGTTTTGCTTCAGCAGCGGGTTGGTCGCCAGCTGGCCGATCGGGATCGGCAACAGGATGCGAAACGGCGCGGAGGCCGGCTTGAACTGGATCGCGGCCGTGTAGGTCCCGGCACGAATCATGTCCTGGCGACGCTTGCCTTCGTTGGTGAGCTCGAAGAGACGCTCGTTGTAGATCGCTGTGCGCGCTTGCGCCTGCGTGAGATTCGTGGCCAGCGGCTTGGCGGGCGTGAAGACGCGGGCACGGATCTGATTTACAAGCGCGAGCGCGGCCGCCGTCTGTCCGAGTTCGTTTTGCGCCTCCGCCTTGGAGAGCAGGATTTCGCCCAGACGGTAATGCGGGAAGTCGTTCGGCTGGTGCTGGTTGGGGACGGCCGGATCGAGCACGAATTTGTAAATGCGTGCCCCCTCGTTCTCCGCGGCCTGTGTCGGGTCCCTGATCTCCGGCGTGAAGACAAGCCGGTTGCCCGCGCGGTCGAGTACCGGCGCGCCGGTGTTCAGGTTCACCTGCGGCCCGACGAGGAAGATGCGCTTGCGAAGGTCAGCGTTGTCAAAGGAGTTGTACGTGTCGGATAGCGTGGAGAAGCCGTTCCAGCCGCCGAAGCTCCAGGAGTTATAGTGCAACGAGCGCATGTTCAGATTGAGCCCGAGCCCATCCACCGAGCTGTAACGCACGACGAAGATGTTTTCCGGCGAGTTCTGATTGTCGAAGCGGAAGTTCGCGTTCCAGTTCGAGGCCAGCGAGTACGTGCCGGAGTTGATGATCCGGTCCGAGACTGTCACGACATCCTGCCAGCGCGCGGCACCCGGCGTCAGCCCCGCCGCGGTCACGGTGCCCGTATACACGCGGGCGTTCAGATAGATGCTGGCAAGCATGGCATCGGCGGCGCCCTGCGTGAGGCGACCGTAATTGGCTGCATCCCACTTGGCGGGAAGCGCCGTGCGCGCGGCCAGCAGCTCGGTCTCGATGAACTTGAACACGTCCGCGCGCGTGTCCTGCGTGCGCTGCTTGATCTCCGTCGTGGTCACGATCGGCACGCCGCCGAACGCGTCCATCAGCGCGATGTAGTAGAACGCGCGGAGTGCCCGCAGCTCGCTCTCGATGATCACCTGGTTCTCCACCTGATTCGGCTTGAGCGCGTTCAGCACCACGTTGGCCCGCGCGATACCGGCCCACAGGTTGACCCAGGCCCCGTTGATGTTGTCGACACCGGCCGCGCTGGTCGGTGACCAGGACTGTCGATGCAACTCCAGCCACTTGCCATTGTCGAACCAGTCCGAGCCGCGCGTCGGTACGATGTTCTCATCACTGCTGACCTCGGAGATGTTCCAGTACTGGTCGAGCGTGGCACGCAATCCTGCGTACACACCCGCCAAGCCACCGATCACCTCGGCCTGCGTCCGATAGTAGTTGTCAGGAGAAATGGCGCTGACGGGTGTCTCCGACAGATCCGTGCACCCCTGGACCGTCATGGCGGTCGCCGAGATGCAAAGCAGCGCGGCGATACTCGCCTTCCTGGTCGTGGTCTTCACCGGTGAAATCCTCATAGCGTAAATTGCCTGTATGGGTGAGCGGTGCGCATCAGAAACCGATGCGCATCCCGGTGGTGAGGGTGCGGGCGCGCGGATAGGCGAGGTAATCGATGCCGCGGGAGGCCAACCCAGATGCCGCGTGGACTTCCGGGTCGTTGCCGCTGTAGTCCGTGAACAGCAGGAGGTTGTCGCCCGAGAGGAAGATGCGAGCCGGGCCGTTGCGGCCGGAGGTGCCGGGCAGCTTGAACGAGTAGCCGACGGTGATGTTGGCCAACCGAAGAAACGATGCCTCCTCGATATAGCGCGACGAGAAGATCGCCGGTTCCTGAAGGCCGATCCCGTCGGTCAGGGCGGAGCGCAGGAAGTTCTTGTCCTGCAGCACGTTTGATTTGGTCGCGTAGACCAGCGCCGTGTTGTTGAACACCTGCTGCCCAACGTCCGAACGGATGAGCATGTTCAGGTCGAACTTGCCCCACGTGCCGAGGCTGGTGACACCCAGGCTGAATGTCGGTTGCGAGTTGCCGAGGATCACTTCGTCATCGCCACTCGGCGACGTCGACGTGCCGGCGAGCGTGCGGCCGGTTTCGCGGCCCGAGGCGTCACGGGTGACGGTGTACTTCTTGAACAGCTGCTTGCCCGCGGTATCCACGCCGACGAACTCGGGCCCGAAGAACGTGCCGAGCGGCTGACCCGGAATCAAGCGCTGCGAGTTGCGCCCCGACTGGCCCTGGCCGCTGACGCCGCCGGTGGCAATGAACTGCTGCGCACCAAGGCTCTCGACCTGGTTCCGGTCGGCCGAAAGCACCAGGCCGGCGCTCAACGTGCGCGACGTGCCGTTGAGAATCTGCGCGTTGATCGACGCTTCGAAGCCGCGGTTGTTCACCGAGCCGATATTTTGCAACTGCGTCGGCACGACGGCTGGCTGCGGTACGTCCACCGTGAGCAGCAGGTCGGTCGTGTTCTTGTTGTAGAACTCGAACGTGCCGGTGACGCGGTTGTCCTTGAGGCCGTAGTCGAGCGCCACGGAGGACTGCGCCGTCTGCTCCCACTTAAGGTCCGGATTCGGATTCTGCGTCGGGATCACACCCGTGTAGACCGTGTTGCCGAACACGTAGCGTGCGTTCTGGTCGGCACCGAGCAGCGTGAGCGACGCGTACGGCGCCACACCCTGATTGCCCTGAATGCCGTAACCGGCGCGGATGCTCAGGTTCGAGAACAACGTCTGATTGTCCATGAAGCCTTCTTCACTGACGCGCCACGAACCGGACACGGCAGGGAAGACGGACCACTTGTTGCCTTCGCCGAATTTCGACGACCCGTCACGGCGCACCACGCCGGTCAGGAAGTATCGGTTCTTCAGGCTGTAGTTCGCGCGCGACAGGAACGACGCGAGACGGTTCGTTTCAATGAACGAGAAGGGCGGCAGCAGCGTCGCGCCGGCACCGAGGTTGTTGAAGGAGAACGCGTCGGTCAGGAAGTTGCGCCCTTCCGCGCCGAACTCGCCGATGGTGTAGTCGGCGTGCTCGTAACCGCCGGTGATCTCGAATTCCTGCGAATCGCCGAGGTTCGGCTTGAATGTGAGCAGCGTCTGCACCGTGGCCGAGGACACGTCGCGGCTGATCAGCCGTGCGCGACCGAGGAACTCCGCACCCGATGGGCTGATGGCGGGGAAGAAGTTCTTGCGCACGCTGCCGGCCTTGTCGACGCCGACATTCACGGAGCCCGTGAGGCTGGAGAAGAACGCGTATGAGCCGGTGACGTTACCGAGTGTACGGTTGGTGACGGCGTTGTCGACGATCTGATTGGCCAGTGCCACCGGGTTGCGCACAGACTGACGTCCCGGACCGACTTCGAAGTACGGGTTGGCGCCCGTCGCGGCGAAGACCGGACGCGTCGGGTTGAAGTTCACGATGTTGTTGAACACGCCGCCTTCGAAGCCGCCGGTGTTCTCGAACGGGATATACCGGTTGTTCACCTGTGACGACGTGAGATTGACCCCGAGCTGGAGCTTGCCTCCCAGCGCCGATGTGTTGGCGTTGAGGCGACCCTGCAGTCGCTCGAACCCGTTGGCGATGACGACGCCTTCCTGGTTCATGTAATTGAGCGACGCGCGGAAGCGCGTTTCCGCCGTGCCGCCGGAAAACGTCAGATTGTGGTTCTGCGTCATCGAGGTCTGCGTGAGCTCATCCTGCCAGTTCGTGTTTGCCGTACCAAGACCGGTGAGGCGGCTTGCGGCCAGATTGCCAGCCGTCACCTGCTGCTGCACGAACGTGCGGTACTCGCTGCCGTTCAGAATGTCGAGCGGACGGGCAACGGTGGCCATCGCCGAGTAGCCGTCGTACTCCAGCTGCGACGAACCGGCGGTGCCCTTCTTGGTCTCGATGAGGATGACGCCGTTGGCGCCGCGGCTGCCGTAGATGGCAGTCGCGGAGGCGTCCTTGAGGACCACGATGTTGGCGATGTCACTCGGGTTGAGCAGGGTGAGCGGGCTGCGCGGCAACGACGGCGTGCCGCCGAGGCCGATACCGCCGGCTTCGGTCTCGACGTTGTTGATCGGCACGCCATCGATAACGTACAGCGGCTCGCTGCTGGCGCTGATGGAGGTACCGCCGCGGATACGGACCTGCGCTCCCGCGCCCGGCTCACCCGTATTCAGCGTCACGTTCACGCCGGCCACACGGCCGGCGAGCATGCCGTTGACGTTCGGCATCACACCGACGTTGGCATCGGCTCCTTTCACCGTCGCCACCGACCCCGTGATCTGTTCGCGACGCTGCGTGCCGTACCCGACAGTAACCACCTCGGAGAGGAATGCCGCGACCGGTTTCAGCGAGGCGTTCACCGTGACGGTGCCACCATCCGTCACGCCGACGGTCTGCTGGAAGGCCGCGTAACCGATGCGTGTGATGCGGACCGTCACCGTGCCTGCCGCGACGCCGCTCAGCGTATAGCCACCGTCTACGCGGGACAGCGTGCCACGCTGCGTGCCCACGACGGTAATGGCGGCGCTGGCAATCGGCGCCTGCGAGGTGGAGTCGACAACTCTGCCGGAGATGATTCCAGTGCCGGCTTGCGCGCCGGCCGGAACCGTCCACAGCATGGCGGCCGCGAGGACGCCGAGGAGACGAACGAATTTCATACGTGGGGCCCGTTTAGGGGTGCGGTAGTAAGCTTCGCTTTCGTTCACACCGAACGAGAAGAGGCGGAAGCCGACCACGCGAATCGCAGTCGAAACTTCCACGGGACAGGGCAGGGGTGCAGTCACGGCTCGCTGGCCGGCGGACGACTCGAACGCGCACCGGCCGAACGCAACCGCGGCGCGCGATGCAAGGCATCAGGAGCGACCGATGGTGTGTCTGAAGGAGGCAAGGCACGACTCCACGTGGTGGGCATTGGGTCAACGCACGGACGCACCCGGTGGGGCAAGGGACGTTGACCGATTCGGCCGCACACCTCTGCGAGGGTGTGACCGACACGGAGCTACCGCGTGAAACCCGATCGAGCAAAGCAGGAGGTTCCTCGGCACTGAGGAACCGAACTCGGTTGGGCGCAATTAATTAGCCGCTCGGCCCAATCGTAGCACAGTGTGTCTCAATGTCAACAAACAAGGTGACAGTCGCGTCACTGCTGATTTTGTACGACCCCGCGAACCACACCATCGACGGGCGTCCGTCCAACCGGTAGCATTCGAAAATGCCGATGATTCGTGATCGCACCGTGCTGGCGCCGACTTCCGCGCGCCTCCTTCTCGCGGGACTGCTCGCCACGCAAGCCGTCGCTGCCCCGTTCCTCGGCGCGCAGATTCGTCCGGTGCTCTCGTTTCCCGAGACCGGATTGGATGAGCCTGCTGCGTACCAAGGCTACCAGACGCGTTTCTTTCGTGACGCGGCCCGCAACACCCTCCAGATCTACATCGACCAGCGCGCCGGCCGCGTCGTGCATCTGTGGGCCAACGCGGAGAACGAAAGCATCGGCTTCACTGCACGTGCGGGTGCCAACCCGGTACCACTGCGATGGGCGGATGACGTCGCGACGGTCTCCGGAACCGGCGCCGAGCGTCGTCGCACCCTCGAGTACCGCCTCGTCGCCGACGCCCCCGTCGTGCACCTGGGTTGGTTCCTGCTCGGCAGCATGCGCATCGAGCGCGACTTCCAGTTCCAACGTCGCCAACTTGCACCATTCGACAGTGCGCCGTTCCGGCTCCCGGAGTACAGCCGCCTCGTCACTGCCTTCGGTCGGCTCGAGCCGGCGGTCCGACTGTCGCACCTGGGGCTTCTCAACGCGACGTCGCTCGGTGAGATCGAAGCGCGGCGGCACGTCGATGTCACCGCGAGCCGGACGGCAGGGCAGTGGACGGCACGCATCACCCAGCCCTCGCTGGATGGGCGTGACACCATCACACTCGACATTCGCACCGATTCGAGCCTGGTCGACGCGTCGTGGACCCGCGACTCGCTCACGCTGCGATCGCGCGCGGGCAAGGAAGTTCCCTTCACCGTGCGCATTGCGACAACGGGACTCCCGCTCACGCCGCTCGAACGCGAAGAAATCTTCACCGCAGAGTTTCTGCGCTTTTTGACCTCCACTCGCGTGGGCGTCACGGATTCGGGGAGCGCGGCCGGCTTGCGCGCTCGCCGGCTGGAGCGGCAGGTGCGTGGCGTGGAGCTTCTCTCCTCCCGCGAGAAGCTGATGGCCGGTCTGCCGACCTACGCGACATACTTCGGGCGTGACATGCTCGTCAGCGCGTTGATGATGCGTTCGATATGGCGCAGTGCGATGTCGGAAGCGGCCATCGCCGCCGCGCTCCGCAAACTCTCACCGGACGGCCAGGTCAGCCACGAAGAAGCGCTGGGCGGGCAGACCGTGCGGGAATCGGCGGCGGAATACGCATCGCTGATCGACGCGAGATTCGAGGCCGACGCCAGGGACAACCGCGCCGCCGCCGATAGCCTTCTCCAACAGGCGACGTCCGTCTTGCGATCGGCTCGGCGCGTGCGTGAAAACTTTCACATGATCGACGATGAGCTGCAGCTGCCGGTGCTCGTCGCCCGCTGGATCACCGATTCGACCGTCACGCCCGCCCAGAAACTCGCTTTCCTTGGGGCCGACGGTGGCGGCACGCACAGCGGAACCACCCGGTTGGTCCTGCTGCTCCGCGAGCTGGCCACCGTTGCGCGAATGACGGCGGCGTACGCGGCGGACCCCAAGTCCGCGAATCTGATTTCGTTCGCACCGCGCGACGTCACCGGCTGGTCGTCCTCGAGTTGGCGGGACAGCGGCGTTGGCTATGCCGGCGGCCGTTGGGCGATGGACGTCAACGCGATGTGGGCACCGCAGGCGCTCGAGTCCATGACGCGCATTCTGTCCACCGTGCGCACGCTTGGCTTGCCGCTGGACGAGCTGCTGGCCTCCGACCCTGTGCTGGCGGCCAACGCCACCTTCCGCACGTGGGCTGGCAACACCGCGACGCTCCGTGCGGCGGTGACGACGTGGCGCGACGCGTCCCGTCATTTTCTGGTGACACTGTCGCCCGCCGACGTGCGCACCGGCATTCAGGCACGACTGGCTGTCATGCCCGTCAAGGAGCGCCGCTATTGGGGCAGGCGGCTGACGGACACGCGCGCGGATCAGGACTCGCTGACGTTTCTGGCGCTGGCGCTCGATGCGTCGGGCGCGCCGATCGCGGTGGCCAACACCGACCCGGCGACCCGACTCTTTCTCGGCGAGCGCGAGGGCGACGCGGTCTCCACGGCCCCGAGCGATCGGGCCCGCACGTTGCGCGACGTCCGGTTATTCACGCGGGCATATCCCGCGGGGCTGCTCGTGCCCGGCATCGGGCCGGCGGTCGCCAACGACGCCTATGCGCCGCCGTCGGTGTGGCAGGCGTTCGTGACGGACCCGTACCACGGACCGCGCGTCATTTGGGGACGGGAGGTCAACCTGTTCCTGCTGGGGGTCGCGGAACGGGTGCGTCACGCTGACCAGGTTCCAGCGGGCAGTGCGCCGGATCCTGCGTACGATACGTATGTGCGCGAGTTGCGCGAGGCGATCACGACGGTGCGTGGTGCGGTCGCCGCATCGGGATTTCACAGCGAATTGTGGAGTTACGATTTTCGCGACGGGCGCGTCGTGCCGCAGCGCTATGGGAGCGGTGCCGACGTGCAACTCTGGAGCACGACCGATCTGGCGGTGGAGTTCGCGCTCTCGCGACTGACGTCGTCGCCCCCGCCGCGATGATGTGCTCGCGGTGATCATGTTCCCGGCGAGGCGTTTTCGGCGACGCGTTCCCGGTGACGGGTGCACGGTGATGCTCCGACCGTGACCACGCCGACGGGAGGGCCGGGGCCGGACCAGGGCGTGCTCACGTGCGTCGTGCGTCGCTGCGCCGTCCCGGACGCGGGGATGCTCGCCGACCTTGGCGCGCGGCTCTTCGTACAGGCGTACGGACCCACGCACCCGGAGCCCGAACTCACGCGGTACCTCGCGCGCTCGTTCGACGAGAACGCGCTGTCGCACGGGTTGTCCGAGCCGTCTGTGTGTGCACTCGTAGTGGAGTCGCCGGCCGGTGAGCCGATCGGGTACGCGTGGCTTCGCCGTGGCGACGACGCTGCGCTCACGGAGCTGCCGGCGTGGGCGCGCGCGCGTCGACCGCTCGGGATCGGCCGATTCTATGTCGAACAGTCGTGGCACGGACGCGGTGTCGCGCAGGCGTTGATGGCTGCATGCGTGGACGAAGCGCGCCGGCGCGGGGCTGGCGTGCTGTGGCTGGCCGTGTGGCAGGAGGCGCAGCGTCCGCAGCGATTTTATGCGCGCATGGGATTCCGTGTCGTGGAGGCAACCACGTTCCGCTTCGGCGCCCGAATCGACCACGATGACGTGATGCTCCGCGAGATCGAGCCGCTGCCGCATTCGCCCGCAGAGTCGCCCGCACCCGCCCCGATCGACGATCCGACGGAGCAGCGCAGCGGCTGAGGCCGCAATTCGATCGAATCCTGCAAGGAGTGCGTCACGTACTTCCTCTGCAACACAGGCGATTGGCTTCACATGCGCAGACACGCGCGCCGAGGCATCGTCAACTACGGTCGAGGTGTGCGATGTCGTGGATGCGTCGGGTCGGTGCAACGGTAGGTGGATTAATCGTCGTGGCCATGGCGGGTGGGGCGACGGTCTACGGTATGTCCGAGCGGAAGCTTTCGGCGCGATACACGGTGACCCCGGAGTCGCCTGCGGTCATGCCTGCGGATGCCGCGGTGCTGTCGCGCGGCGAACATGTCGTTACGGCGATTGCCAAATGTGTGGACTGTCATGCATCGGATCTTGGCGGTGCCCCGGTGATCGATGCGCCGCCGATCGGTCATGTCGAAGCCACCAACCTCACCACGGGAAAAGGTGGTGTACTCACCGCCTACGATGATGCGGCGCTCGAGCGCGCGATCCGGCATGGTATCGCCGCGGACGGGCGCAGTCTGCTGGTGATGCCATCGGCCGAATACAACAACCTGGCTGACGATGACCTTGCGGCGCTCATCGCCTATCTCCGTACTCGCGCCCCGGTCGACCGCTCACACGCGGCTCCGACACTCGGTCCGGTGCTGCGCGCCTTGTGGGTCGCGGGGAAGGTCGCGCCGGTCCCGGCGGAAGTGATTGCGCACGACGTGCCGCACATGAGGATCGCACCGCGCGGCAATTCGGTGGCGCACGGCGAGTACCTCGCGAAGAACGGATGCGCCGGATGTCACGGCAACGGCTTTTCGGGGGGCGCGATCCCCGGTGCGCCTCCCGACTGGATGCCTGCCGCGAACATCACGCCCGCCGGGATCGGTCACTACTCGCTTGCCGACTTCGCCCGGCTGATGCGCGAAGGCAAGCGGCCTGACGGCAGCGCAGTCGATACGCTGATGCCCATCAAGGCCACCAGACTCATGAGTGACGACGAGATCGCCTCCGTCTTCGCCTTCCTCAGGACGGTACCGGCGAAGCCGTTTGGTAAGCGGTAGCGGCACGCGAACACCATGGGTGTGCACGCTGAGCGTGCGAACGCTCCGCCTTGAGGCTACACTCGTGCATCCTCATTCGGAGCCAGGTGTATGAGTGCGTTCAAACCGCAGTCGATCAGGTGGCGGGCAGACCGCGCGGTACTGCTGGTACACGGTATTGGGGATGCCAGTGGCGCGGGTCCCGCCGCGTTCCCCACCACGCAGCTCGCCGACGCGCTCGGCGATGATGCGGACAAGGTCGCCGTCTACACGCTGAACTACGATTTCATTAATGACTGGGCCGTGCGAAAAACGAATCTCGCGGCGGGCATCGACGTGTTGGGAAAGGCGATTGGCGTAAAGTTCGACAACGCGGAGCTGGCGACGACCCTCGCGAAATATTGCGGCGACGTACTGTGGCCAGTGTTGCATCTCGATACGCGTATGGCCGTCCGCGATGCGTACATGGCGCAATTGCAGCAAATCGTGCTGGACTGCGGCGAGGCGGCGCTCGCCCGCGGACACGATCCACTCGGGTATCGCGTGAGTATTGTCGCGCATAGTCTCGGTTGCTTCCACACGTACGAAGCGCTGCATGCTGCGGTTCGCGAGCCGGAGTATCGATTGCAGCCGGGGACCGATCTCACGCAACTGGAAAGCGTGGTGCTCATGGCTTCGCCGGTCCAGCTCATTCGTTCGGTAGCCGGCGACATCGGTGTGTTGGTGCCGGACAAGGGCGCCTTGGCTACCATGGCTCCGTCAGGGCTCTCGTTGCCCGCGCAAAAGTTCGGGCGCAAGGACGTCCCGGCCACGCGCCACTTCGTCTCCGTGACCGGCACGCAGGATCCGGTCGGCGGGCATCTGTTCGGCAAAAGGACGGACTGGGGCTGCATGTCGATCCACGGTCAGCGCACCGAGATCGTGACGCAGACGCTGCTCGGCGATCCGGTGCAATCGCTCAAGCTCGCACTTGCCTCGGGCGGTGGGGCGGGTGCGATGGTGGGTGGTGCGGTGCAAGACCCGCACTCCTGGACGGCATACGTGAACTCGAAAGCCGGGTTGCTTCGCGAGTTGCTGGCATGAGCGCGCACCGGGCAGGACCGACTCCCGCACCATTGCGGCGGTTCCAACGCACGACGGCACGAGCGTTCGTTCTTCGGACACTGGCGTTCGCATTCGCCTGCACGGTACCCCAGCACGCGCTGGCGCAGGTTGCCGACACCGCCACGGTGCCGCGTCCGGTGGTGACCGTGTTCGCCGACACACTCACGGTGGGGCATTACTGCGCCGTAGTTCGCGACGCCATGTCCAGAGACGCGGTGCAGCGTGTGCTGGCCGACAATCTGCCACTGGTGGAAGCGAAGGCCGGGAAAGTGTGCGATCCGCGCGTGGCGCCCTTGCTGCTGCGCTCACTCACCGGCCGCGGCGCGGTCTCGCTCGCTGCGGTCGCACGGCAGCGACAGAAGGCATACAGCGAAGTGGCGGCGGCGCGGTTGGACACCGCGATGCGGACGTTGCGACCGTTCCTGCGTGGGCGCGATGTTCAGCCCACGATCAACTCCGCCCTCGGCGACTCGGCGGCGCAAGTGTTTCGTGCGGTCCTCGATGCGCCGGCGCTCTACTTCACCGCTGCGGCGCTGGATCGTTCGCTGGAGCGGTTGTCGCGCTACGAGCGCAAGCTCGGCTTGCAGTCGCCCAAGCTCAACGCGGTCGAGGTGCTGCTCAACTACTCCGCGCAACGATGGGTGCCGGGCTTTGCGCCGTCGGTGACGCGTGGTCCGTCCCCCTTCGAACTGATTGCGTCCTACGTGCCCACCTATGCCACGGTCCAGAACCGGAAGGCGACGGCCGTCTCCGCGTCAGAATTTGGTGTGCGCGGCTACCTGTTCGGGGACAATTGGGGAAAGGACGGAAGGGCGGGCATTCTGAAGCCGGCGTACTGGTCGATCGGCGCATTGGTGGCGAGTGATCGCAACGGCGCGCTGGCGTGGCCGTGGGATGGTCGCACGCGTACTGGTGCGTTTGTGGGCTGGGGAGAACTCAAGATCGGCTACGTGCCCGGGCGCACAAGCTCGGTGATGGTGACCCGTCAGATGCAGTTCATTCCGTTCGTGTTCTGATGCCGGCGGGGTTGCCGCGGTCATCCGCACGCGCGTTGCTGCGCGCATCACGCAGCACCTGATCGATCTGATCGACGGCCTGCGCAAATCGCGCGCGCCAGGTGCCGCCGATGCGCACGAAGGGCGCGCCGAATCGTACCAGCGTGTCGTTGAACAATTGCTGCACCTCTTCGCGACGGTCGCCGCGATCACGCACATCGTCTGCGACCCAGGGCACATCGATATCGAGCAGCAGGTAGAGCGTCGGGAGCCGACGTACGGCGGCCTCCTCGATGAATGCGGGACAGCGTCCAAAGTAGTGGTGACAGTACACCACCGTGCTCAACAGATCGGTGTCGTGAATGAGCAACGATGTCGCGCGCGCAATGCACGCGTCTTCGCGCGCCGTTTGTCCGAAGGCGATCGGGCCGTGGTCGCGGAAGTCGAGTGGTCGGGCCACCGTTGCCGCGTACTCGCGCACAAACTCGGGGACGTACTCCACGCCATAGTGCGCGGCGAGTTCTCCCGCCAGCGTGGTCTTGCCGACGGACTCGGAGCCGGTCAGGACGATGCGCGTGAGCTCCGGACGAACGATCGCTTCCATTGGATGTGGCCGAGGATGGCGAGTGCGAAGAAGACCGCGTAGAGCAGGGCGGTGAGTTTGAGATCCCGTACCAGGAATACACCAACGTAGACGGAATCGAGCAGGATCCAGAGCGCCCAACTCTCCAGCAGCTTGCGCGTCATCATCCACTGCGCGAGCAGGCTGCCGACGGCCAGCGCGGCATCGAGCAGCGGCAGCCGCGAGCCAGGAATGCGCGACGTGATGCTGTACACCAGCAGCCAGAGCGTGACTCCGACAGCGCCGAGCACGGCAATCGCGCGTGGTGACACGCGTGTCACGGCGAGCGGTGCGGACGTCGGGTCGGGGTGGGTGGTCGCGACGACCACGGTTGCACCGCGCACGGTGGCACCGCGCACGGTCGCACCGCGCACGGTCGCACCGCGCAGCCAGTGCCACCAGCCGTACAGCGAGAGCACGAAGTAGACGACCTGCAGTCCGGTGTCCGAGTACAGGCCGGCACGCCAGAACACCAACGCGTAGAACACCGCGTTGGCCACGCCAATGGGCCAACTCCAGATGCGCTCGCGCGTGACGAGGTACACGTTCACCACGCCGGTGACGAAGCCCAGGGCTTCGGTGAGCGAACTGCCGTGCGCGGCCAGCCATGCGGAAAGCTCCTGCATGCGCGGAAAGCTACACGGGGTGCTACACAACGCCGCGTCGTCCGATTATGCTTGGTTGCACATGACCGGGGTGCCGGCGCCGCCAGTGAGCGTCGGCTGAGAGAGTCCCGTAGAACCTGATCCGGTTCGTACCGGCGTAGGGAGTCCAATGCAACATCGCCTCACCCGGGCGCGCGCGGCGCGTCCGTGCGTTCGCGCTGGCGTCGATTCGTCGACGCAGCCGTCCGCCTTCGCCATCGCGACGACCACGGTCGTCCCCTGTGCCATCAGCATTGCCCGCTCGTTCCTCGTGCTTGGCATCAGTGCGTCCGTACTGCATGCGCAGGCGCGGGACACCGTGCGCTCTCCAGCCGACAGCGGGCGGCGTATGGAGCGCGTGCTGGTGCGTGCCATCCGTGCCTCCGACGCCGCGCCGATCGCGCAGAAGACCATCGATCGCGATGTCATCACGCAGCGCAACTTCGGGCAGGATGTCCCGCTGTTGTTGCAGGGGGCGTCGCCATCGCTGACCGTGCACACGGAGACCGGCACGACCTCCGGCTACAGCTACATGCGACTGCGCGGCATGGATCAGACGCGCATCAACATCACGATCGACGGCGTGCCGCTGAACGACATGGAGGATCAGGTCCTGTACTTCGCGAACTTCGCCGACCTCATGTCGAATGTGCAGTCGGTGCAGGTGCAACGCGGCGTGGGCACGAGCAGCGCCGGTACGGCCTCGTTTGCTGGCTCGGTGAACTTCGAGACGACACCGATTGCGCGTCGGAACGCCGCTGGTGATCTGCAGCTCCAGGCTGGCTCTTTTGGATCGCGTCGACTGAGCGGATCATTTCATTCCGGACTGATCGGAAACGGATTCGCCACATACGGTCGCGTCAGCGCGCAGCAAACCAGCGGCTACCGCGATCACAGCGGCGTGGAAGGACGCTCCGCGTTCGTCGGTGCGGGGTGGTTCGGCCGCACGAACATTCTCAAAGTCACGGCGCTCGCCGGACTGTTGGCGGACACGCTCTCGTACACCGGCGCGACGCTGGCCGAACTGCAGCAGAATCGCCGGTACAATCCGCTGGCACCGGATGAACGCGACCGGTTTGGCCAGCAGATGGTCTCACTGGCATACACCCGCATCGTCAGCGGCAGCACCACGCTCAACACCACCGTGTATCGCAACTCGGCCGACGGTCGCTACGACTATTTTGACGGAGACGATCGCTACCGGTTCGGACTCACACATTCGTGGTACGGCCTCACCAGCGCGGTCAATCACGAACGTGGTGCGGTGCAACTCAACGCCGGCATCAACGCCAACACGTATCAGCGCGCGCACCGCGCGTGGCTGCGTCCCGATCTTGCCACCACGCTCTACGACAACACGGGGTATAAGCAGGACGCGAGCGGTTTCGCCAAAGCAACGTACGAGGAAGGACGTGCGCGATGGTTCGTGGACCTGCAGGCGCGTCACGCCACGTTCCGCTACGACCCGGACCGTCGTGCCGGCATCACGGAGCGGTTGATCAATTGGACGTTTCTCAACCCGAAGGCCGGCGTGACGGTGCGACTCGCCGATGGAGTGTCGGCGTTCGCGTCGTACGGACGCACCACGCGAGAACCGGCGCGCAGCGATCTGCTGGCTGGTGAAGACGATCTCAACGCGGGCAACGTTGCCGACTACGGCGACTTCACGCGCGTCAAGCCCGAGTCGGTGCGCGACGCCGAACTGGGACTCAACGTGACACGGAACGCGTTCGACCTGTCGGCCAACGTGTACAGCATGGATTTCACCAACGACATCGCGCGGATTGGCGCACCGACGGCATCGGGCGCGATTCTGCGCCGGAACGTGGGCAACAGCTACCGACGCGGTGTGGAGGTGGACGGCACGTGGCGTGTACTGCCGCGCCTATCGGTTGGCGGCAATGTGGCGTGGAGCGCCAATCGCATCCGGCAGTTCACCGACTCCTCGCGCGGCACACCGGTGGTGCGCCGCCACGTGGAGCCGCTGCTGACGCCGCGATTCGTCACGGCGCAGCGGGTGGAGATGACGCCGCACCGTGCGCTGTCGTTGCTGCTGGAGGGCCGCTACCAGTCGCGCGCCTTCCTCGACAACACCAGCAGTGCGGACCGGGTGCTCCCGGATTTCTACGTGCTCGATGCGGCAGCGCGACTGACGGCCGGACGATACGCGCTGACCGTGCGCGGGGTGAATCTCGGCGATACGCAGAAGTTCGGGAGCGGATCGGTGTCGGGGTCGGGGACCGTGCGGTATTTCGTACTGCCGGCGCGCGCGGTGCATGTCACGGCGGCGATGGGGTTTTGACGGAAGGTCCGTTGCGGCTGTGAACTGCGATCTGCGAGCGATCGTCGGCTACATGTTTCCCGTCAGCTTACGGCGGGACTCATCGAGCGCCGCGCGCAGGGCCAAGGCTTTTTCCCGCGCCGAACCGTTGCGTGTGGCGTCGCGCAGCGCGGTGCGGAGAATGCGGGCGGCGTCGTCGGTGACCGCATTGCCGGCGAGGAGCGCGGTGGCCGCCACTTCGTAAATGGCCACCGTGGCTGCGGGCTGGCCGTCGTTGTAAAGCGGCGCACCGCGCGCGATCGCGAGATCGATGAGATCGGCCGCGCTGCCGCTGGCCGTGCTGCCGTTGCCGTTGCTGTCGCCGCCATTGGCCGTTTCGGCGGGAATGAGTACGCGATCGATGACGTGAATGAGACCGTTGCTCGCCGGCACGTCGGCGATGCGGACTGTAGCATCGTTGATGCGGAGCAGCTCACCGTCGGTGCTCACGCGAACGTTCTGCCCCGCCACCGTCTGCGCGGAGCGCACCATGCGCGCCTGCGCCGCTGTGACGCGACCTGCCACGACGTGGTACGTAAGGATGGTGCGCAGGCGGTCGCGGTTTTGCGGCCTGAGCAGCTCGTCCACCGTGCCGCTCGGCAGACGACGGAAGGCCTCGTCGGTTGGCGCGAAGACGGTGAACGGACCGCGGCCGAGCAGCGTCTCCGTCAGCCCCGCCGCATCGACCGCTGCGAGGAGTGTGGTGAAGCTGCCCGCAGTCTTGGCCACCTGTGGGATGGACGGACCGGGGCGGCCGGTGTGCTGCGCCTGCGCGGCCGGGACGGCGAACAGACAGGCGCCGATCAGGGTGGTGGCGAGGAGACGGGACAGTGGCAGTCTGGCGCGCATGCAAACCTTCCGGGGCGATGAGTCGTCGAAGCGAACGTGGACGGACAGTGCTTCGTGGCCCGCGATGCCCTGGATGCAGCCTCGCGGATCCCACATCGAGGCGCCGGCCGTCGTCCCGCAGCATCCACGGTTCCCGTCGGTGCGAAGGCCATCATGAATGCGGAGTGACACGTGCCGCTTGACCGGGGTGTGCATGGAGACGAAATGGCTGGTGCATCGCGCCTGCGGATGGACGACGAGCGCCGGGTGACCGGCGCGCGGGTCGCGCACACGCGACTGGCGCTGGTGGACGAGCGAACCGCCGACCGACCTGTGGTGCCGGCGCTGCTGCTGCCACGCATTGCGGTCGGTGACGAGCGGGCCGTGCGCGCATGCGTGGATCGCTACGGTGCGTTGGTCTGGTCGCTGGCACGTCGCTGGTCGACCGATACCAACGATGCCGAAGACGCCGTGCAGGACATCTTCATCGACCTGTGGCGTTCGGCCCCCCGCTTCGATCCCACGCGTGCATCGGAGGCCGGATGGGTGGCCATGATTGCCCGTCGCCGGTTGATCGATCGGGCCCGCCGCCGTAGCACGTCGCCCGTGCTCGAGCCCTATCCCGTCGGCTTCGACGTGGAGGACGAAACGGGGGGCGATCGGGATGCGGAACTCGACCTCGCCTCGCGGGCGGAACGTGCGCGTGCGGTGCTGCGTACACTCCCGGACGCACAGCGTCGCATGCTCGAGCTCTCGCTGCTGGACGGCAAGACCCACGACGAGATCGCGCGGGAGACGGACGTGCCGCTCGGTACGGTGAAATCACACATTCGTCGCGGACTGCTGCGTGTGCGTGCGCTGCTGCAGTCGACCATCGCGACGCGCGAGGATGGAACATGAGTGCTCACGAGAGTCCGCGCACCGACAGCGCGGAGTGGGAGCTGGTCACGGCGGAGCTCACGGCCGCGATGCACGCGGAGACGCCCGCCGAGCCGCTGCCTGCCGCGTTCGCCGATCGGATTACGCGGGCGGGCGAGTCGATGGTGCAAGCGACGTCACTGCCCATGGCGCGACCGCGTAACCACTGGCAGTGGACCGGATGGTTGGCCGCGGCGGCGGCGCTCATCATTGCGCTGGTGCTGCCCCGCACCACGTCCGATGCGCCGCCCGATGTGCAGGGGGCGCGTGCCGCGTTGCTCGCCAACGCCACCGATGTCCAACGCCTCGATTGGACGGCCACCACCGACCCGGCGGCGCACGGCGCCGGCGGCGACGTGGTGTGGAGCGCGGCCGCGCAGTCGGGCGTGATGCGACTGGTCGGGCTTCTCCCCAACGATCGGGCGCGCTGGCAGTATCAGCTATGGATTTTCGACAAGCGCCGCGACGAGCGCTATCCGGTGGACGGTGGCGTGTTCGATGTGCCCGCAGGGAGCGGCGAGATTCTCGTCCCCATTGACGCGCGTTTGCCCGTCGGCGAGGCGATGCTGTTCGCCATCACCGTCGAAGCCGCCGGGGGTGTGGTCGTGTCTACGCGCGAGCGGATCGCGCTGCTGGCCAAGTCGGGCGGCTGACGCGGCGTCGGTGCCGCGGCGTCGCGTCGCGCCCCGACCGCTCACGCGGACGCTGCGGTGCCCTTGCCCATGCGACATCGGTCGCTGCAATAGCGCACCGAATCCCAGTCCCGCTCCCACTTCTTGCGCCACGAGAACGGGCGTCCGCACCGTGCGCACAGCTTGTCGGGGTGTCCGTTCGTGCTCCCCTCGCTGCGGCGATCGCCGCTCCGCCCGCCTCGTGACGACTTCATAGGTCGCCAACCGTTTGGCCCTGTGCGACTGTTCCCGAATGCCCATGTCCGACCAGAACGCTGTCCCCGATATCGATCGTACCGCTGCGCTTGGCACACTCCGCTCGGTGGCGCGTGCGCTTGCCGCGGGCACGAACTCGGGGGAGGTGCTGCTCACCCTGTGTGAAGCGGCGACCGCGCGCGGCCGCGCCAGCGGCGCCTCGGTCTCCGAGATCAGTGGCGACACGGGGACCTTCATTGCCGTCACCGGCGAACGCAAGGAGCTGATGGGGCTGCGCTTTCCCCTTAGTGGCACCATTACCGGGCGCGTGGCGATCGAGAAGCGGACCATCGCCGTCGGGTCGCCCAGCGAAAGCTCCCAGCTCTTCGCGGAGTTGTTGCCGAGTCTGGGTGTCGGCCCGATTCTGGTGCTGCCGTTGATCGCGCAGGACCAGCTCCTCGGCGTGCTATCCGTCTTTCGCAACATCGGGCAGCCTGCGTTCGATGAGCTCGACGAAGAGCGGCTGGGCACCGTCGCCGATCTGGCATCGCTCGCGCTCTGGAAGGCGCGGCTGCTGGAAGACACGCAATCGGCCGACGCGGCCAAGACCAGTTTGTTGGCCACGTTGTCGCATGAGTTGCGCACGCCGCTGACGGCACTCGAGGGTTACGGCGAACTGCTGGAAGACGAGATTCTTGGTCCGCTGTCGCCGGCGCAGCGCGACGTGATCACCCGACTGCGCACCGTGGGGCGGCATCTCGGCGCGCTCATCGAGGACATCCTCACGTATGCCTCGCTCGAGGCGGACCGCATGACGGCGCATGACGGTCCGGTGCGGCTGGCCGAGCTGCTCGACTCGCTGCTGCCGTTCGTGGAGCCGCTGGCGCGCGAGAAGGGGATCGAGCTGCGAGTGGAGATGGAGGAGGGGCTGCCCGACATTCGCACGGACGAAGCGCGCGTGCGACAAATCCTGCTGAATCTCTGTCAGAACGCCGTGAAGTTCACGGAGCAGGGTGAGGTATCGGTGAAGTTGAGCCGAGGCTCGCCGTCGGGCGACGGGACGTCAACCGTGCGCTTTGCCGTGCGCGACACCGGCATTGGCATCGAGACCGCGAATCTGCAGCGGCTGTTCCGTCCGTTCTCCCAGCTGGAGGATGTACCGACACGCCGTCACAGCGGGACGGGGCTCGGATTGTACATCTGCCGTCGGCTGTCGACGATGCTTGGCGGACGCGTGGAAGTGGTCTCCCGACCGGGTGACGGATCGGTGTTCACACTGGTCCTGCCGGTGACGCGCACCCCGCGTGCCGTCGATTGATGGCACGTCGCGCGAAGAGTTGTTACTGCGTCATTCTTTCCGCAACTGCTGGCCCGAACACGCGCCGCGGAAAGGACCATCACCACCATCGCGGCGGTGCCCGCGGGCAAATACGCCGATCGCGGTGCGCACCAGCGGGGGCAGCGTGCAGGGCCGGCGCATCCATCCCCGCGACCTATCCGCCTCCCAGCGCGCCGTTAGATTGCGGGTACTATGAACGCGTCTGCAATCACCAGCGTCTTCAACGACGGCGTCGTCGCTGAACAGTTCGAGCGTTATCGTCAGAGTCCGGAAAGCGTGGACGAGACGTGGCGCCAGTACTTCGCGATGGCGGAGGCCCTCTTCGCCGGCCAGTCCGGTTCGAGCGGGGCCCCGACCGCAGCCCAGAGCGGCGGTTACTCTCTCGACATGCTGCACAAGGTGGCCGGTGCGGCCTCGCTGCAGCAGGCGATCCGCAACTACGGCCATCTCGCCGTCCAACTCGATCCGCTTGGCACACCCCCGCCGGGCGCCGATGAACTGACGGCGGAGTACCACGGCATCTCCGAAGCTGATCTCGAGACGATTCCGGGTGAGGCGCTTGGCGATCCGCGATTCGCGACCGCGGCCGATTCGATCCGTCGCAAGCGCAAGGTCTACTCCGAGCGCATCGGCTACGAGGTGTGGCACCTGCACACGGACGCCGAGCGCGAATGGTTCCGCGTGGCGTTTCGCGATGGCGTGATCACACGCGCCCTGACGCCCGACGAAAAGAAGGCCGTACTACATCGTTTGAACGAAGTCGACGGCCTCGAGCGCTTCCTCGGCCGCGCGTATGTCGGCTACAAGCGCTTCTCGGTGGAGGGCACGGACACGCTCATCCCGATGCTCGACGAGATCATCTCCGAATCGGGACGGACCGGCGCGCGGGAAGTCGTGATCGGCATGGCGCATCGCGGCCGACTCAACGTGCTCACGAACGTGATGGGCAAGCCGTACGAGACGCTGTTCGCGGAGTTCGAGGGCCGTCACGATCACGCCGACGAAAACGCGACCGGCGACGTGAAGTACCATTTGGGCTATGCCGGCGTGCGCCGCGTGGATGGACACGACGTGCGGTTACGTCTCGTGCCCAATCCATCGCACCTCGAAGTCGTCAACCCGGTGCTGGAAGGTGTGGCGCGTGCGTTGCAGCGACTGCCGGACCATCCCGGCGCGCGCGACGAAAGTCTCGTGCTCCCGGTCGCCATTCACGGCGATGCGGCGTTCCCGGGCGAAGGCATTGTCGCGGAGACGCTCAACATCTCGCGCCTGGACGCGTACCGCACCGGTGGCACGATTCACATCATCGTGAACAACCAGGTCGGCTTCACCACCGATCCGTCCGACGCGCGCTCCACATTTTATTCGTCCGACCTCGCGAAGGGGTTCGAGATCCCGATCATTCACGTGAACGCGGACGATGCGCAGGCGTGCATCACCGCGGTGCGACTGGCGTGCGCCTATCGCGCGGCGTTCAGGAAGGACGTGCTGATCGATCTCGTGGGCTATCGCCGCCATGGACACAACGAGGGTGATGAGCCCACATACACGCAGCCCAATCTCTACGCGTTGATCAAGGCGCATCCCACTGTACCGCAGGCGTGGGCCAATCGCATCGTCGCCGAAGGCATTCTCACCGCCGACGAAGCCGCCGCGATGGAGAAGCAGGTGTCCGACCGTTTCGCGGAAATGCACGCGCGCTTCAAGGCCTCGCTGCTGGCCAGTGAGACACACGCGCCGTGGCCCGCCGAAACGATGCCGCCGGCCAAGCTGGTGGTCACCGCGGTGTCGGCAGACCGATTGCATCGCCTCAACGACGCGCTGCTCACGTGGCCGGCCTCGTTTGCGCCGCATCCGCGTCTGGCCAAGCAGCTGGAACGGCGTCGCGAGGCGATGGGCGAAGCCGGTGGCATCGACTGGGGGCACGCTGAAGCGCTGGCCTTCGGTTCGCTGCTGGTCGAGGGCATGTCGGTGCGCATGACCGGACAGGACGCCGAGCGCGGCACGTTCTCGCATCGGCACGCGGTGCTCAACGACGTGGAGAGCGGCGCCAAGTATGCGCCGCTGGCCCACCTCGAGGGCGTGCGTGGTGCGTTTGAGATCTACAACTCGGCGCTCTCGGAGACGGCCGTGCTGGCGTTCGAGTATGGCTTCAGCACCGTGGCCACCGATACGCTCACGCTCTGGGAGGCCCAGTTCGGCGACTTCGTGAACGTGGCGCAGCCGATCATCGATCAGTTCATTGCCGCCGACCGTGCCAAGTGGGGGATCGACTCCGGGTTGGTGATGCTGCTGCCGCACGGCTACGAGGGACAAGGGCCGGAGCACTCCAGCGCGCGTCTCGAGCGCTTCCTGCAGCTGTGCGCCGAAGGGAACATGATCGTCGCGTACTGCACCACGCCCGCGCAGTATTTCCATCTGCTGCGTCGTCAGGCGTTGCGCACGAATCGTCGTCCGCTGGTGTGCATGCAGCCCAAGTCGTTGCTGCGGTTGCCGCAGGCTGCTTCGCGGCTCGGGGATCTGGCCGGCGGTGCATTCCTGCCCGTCATCGACGATCCCATCGCGTCGCAGCATCGCGACGATGTGCGTCGCATCGTGTTCTGCACCGGCAAGATGTACTACGACCTGTCCATGGCCGTATCGCGCAATGCGAGCGTCTCGCTGGTGCGGGTCGAGCAATTGTATCCGTGGCCACACGAGGAGATCGCGCGCGTGATGGATCTCTATCCGGCCGTCGAGCAGGTGGTGTGGGCTCAGGAAGAGCCGAAGAACCAGGGCGCGTGGACATACGTGCAGCCGCGGCTGCGCGCGTCGGCGGGTGCAGCGGTTGGGGTGCGGTACATCGGTCGCCCCGAGCGCGCCAGTCCGGCGGAGGGGTACAAGGACGCGCACGATCTCGAGCAGGCGCGCATTGTCGCGCTGGCGCTCGATACCGGGGATGTCGCCGTGGAACGACAGGCCGTGCAGGTGGGCCAGTGACGCGCGCGCGTCAATCCACGCCATCGTATACCAGGAGCGCCGCCGGGGGTTCTGGGGGGCGCCGAGTTGGTGGGTTTGGGATTGCCAAGGGTGCCCCCGGGGGGCCCACGGGGCCCGCGCCGCTAATACACCGTCCGCGTCACCCCCGCCGCCGGGGGCGGGGTCAGCCCCGGGGGGGGGGCCGGCGTGCCCCCGGCCCCTTCGGGCGCCGCCCGGCCGGTCGAGGATGCGGATTA
>JBBQTA010000007.1:0-184767 GCA_038213465.1 Gemmatimonadales bacterium
ACAGTGGCTTGAGCAGCTGCGAGCTGACGCCCCTGAACTCGCGGGGCCACTGACCGCGCTGCTGTCGGCGGATGCGCTGGCGGATGCACGCGGCTTCCTCGAGCCACGGCCAGCGAGCCTCGCCGGCAGTCAGCTGGGCCACTACACCCTGATCAAACCGCTGGGTCACGGCGGGATGGGTTCGGTTTGGCTCGCGCGCCGCACCGACGGACGCTTCGACGGATATGCCGCCGTGAAGTTGATGAACCTGGCGCTCATGAGTGCGACGGGACAAGCGCGCTTTCGCCGAGAGGGGACCGCGCTCGCGCGGCTGACGCATCACGCCATCGCCCGCTTGCTGGACGCCGGCGTCGCACCGACGGGTCAGCCTTATTTGGTGCTCGAGTATGTCGACGGTCAGCGCATCGATGCGCACGCAGAATCTGCGGGCCTGACGCAGCAGCAGCGTATCGACCTTTTGCTTCAGGTGATGGACGCCGTTGGTCACGCACACGCGAACCTCGTCGTCCACCGCGATCTCAAGCCGTCGAACATTCTGGTCTCGGCCGACGGCGAGGTGAAGCTGCTGGACTTTGGTATCGCCAAGTTGCTGCAGGCGCAGGGAGAGGACGAGCCAAACGCGCTCACGGCCACTGCGGGTGATGCGCTGACTCCGGACTACGCCGCGCCGGAACAGGTCAGAGGCGAAGACATCACCACCGCCACCGATGTGTACGCGTTGGGTGTGTTGCTGTACATCCTGTTGTCGGGGCGCCATCCGACGCGGGGAACGACGATGACGCCAGCCGAAAGCGTGCGCGGCATCCTCGAAGTCGAGCCGGAGCGACTTGGGCTCGGCGACCTCGATACGATCATCGGTAAGGCACTCCGAAAATCGCCTGCCGAACGCTACCCCACCGTGGCCGCATTTGCAGACGACCTTGGTCGCTACCAGCGGCACGAACCGGTTCGCGCACGTCCCGACTCCCTCGGCTATCGCGCGCGTAAGTTTGTTCGTCGCAACCGCACGTCGGTCGCTGCGGCAACGCTGGTGTCGACCGTATTGGTGATCGCTACCGCCTTCTCCATCGTGCAAGCGAGGCGCGCGACGACTGAGCGCGATGCGGCGATCCGCGCGGCACGACGTGCGACGGCAATGTCCGAACTGCAAAGTGTGCTGGCCAGCGATAGTCGCGATCCCGATGGACGACCGCTGACCCAAGCCGGGCGAATCCGCCTCGCGGAAGAGATGCTGGTTCAGCGATTCCGCGGTGAGTCGTGGCTGATCTCCGAGGTCCTGATCGATCTTTCCGGCCGCCTCGGCGAGTCGCTTGACCGCGAAGGGCAGCGAGCGATGTTGTCTCGCGCAGCCGCGATCGCGGCGGAGGGCGGGCAGCCCGCTCTTGTCGCCGTCGCCGGGTGCTCGCGTGCCATCAGCTTCTGGGATGATGACCAGATGGATTCGATGAGGAGCGAGCTCGCCATCGCACAGGCCAAATTGCGCGTCGCCGCTGGCGAGGCCATCGATCCCGCAATTCGCGCGACGTGCCTCGAGGCCGAAGGAAAAGCACTGCAGGCCCGCGGGCAGGGTGACTCGGCCGTGGCGTTGCTCAAGCAAGCGATCACGCTCGTCACAGCGGCCGAGATCCGTCGACTCGGGTTGATCGTCGCGCTCTCCGAGGTGCTTCGCTTTGCCGGGCGACATCGCGAATCGGCTGAGGCCTCCACACAAGTGCTGGCGGAGTTGGAGCGGACGGGATACAGCAATACCGAGATGCTGCCGAACGTGGTGACGTTTGTCGACCGGGCGCTCGCCGACCTAGGGGAATTCCGGATGTCGGACTCCATCGTCGGCGTGTTGATCCGTCAACGCGAGGCACTGTCGGGGGCAGGACGGGTGCCGCCGCTGCTGGCCTTCTTGTACGGTCAGGGCAAGCTCCGCCTGGGCGAGACCGATTCCGCGGACAAGTGGATTTCCGAGGCCACGAGTAAACCCTGGGGGGAAGGCGGTATCATGACGAATTGGCTGCCGTCTGTGCTCGCACAACTCAGGCTGAACCAAGGCAGACTCGCTGACGCGCGGGCGGCCGCGACGCGCCTGCCGGGCGGACTTCGCGGCCGACGCGCCACTGCGGCGATGGTGAACGCGAAGTTGCTCCGCGCGGACAGGAGGGCACGTGCGGCGACGCTGCTTCTCGAACGCGAGCTTACGGCGTTGTATGCGGAGTCACCGGCAACGCTGTCGCTCTTCACGCTGCCACTCGTGACGGCCGGCGAGTGGCGACTGGCCGCCGGCGATGCCAGTGCCGCTGACTCGCTGGCTCGACTCGGTCTGCGCGCTGCGGTGATTGATTCACTCACTCCAGCCCGCAGCGGTTTGGCCGGTCGAGCCGAGTTGCTGTTGGCCCAGTCGCTCCGCGCTCGCGGGGATGCACAGGGAGCGCGCGCGACGGCGGAGCGAGCGATCGTGGCGCTTTCCAACGGTTACGGTGTCGACAACGACTGGACGCGCTCTGCGCGCGCGTTGCGAGACACGCTGCGGCAGTGAGTTGAGCGGGCTCCGTTCAGGGGGCGTCTTCGAGCGAATGTTGGAGAAGGAGGCGCGCCTTTCGCCACTGCCGCTGAATTGTTCGATCGGAGATCCCCTGCATTGCGGCGATCTCGACGAAACTGTAGCCGCAGAAGAAGTGCAGGTCGACGAGTTGGGCAAGCGCCGGCTCAAGCTGTGCCAGCTGGTCGAGTGCCTCGGAGAGTTGCTCGAGTTCCGTGATTTCACTCGATCGTTGCAGCGGATCGCCGTCGAGCGAGTTTGTGAGTGTGATCTCGAATGCACCGCCGCCCCGCTTCTCCGCCATGCCGCGGCGCGCGTAGTCAATCACCATGCTCCGCATTGCACGCGCCGCATATCCCAGAAATCCGGCTTCGTCCGGAAACTTCGCGCGGTCTCGCCCGGCGAGATTGAGGTACGCCTCGTGGAGCAGCGTGGTGGCGCCAAGAGACAGGTCGCTGCCCACACGCCGCAACTGCGCCGCCGCCAGCCGGTGCAGTTCGTCGTAGAGCGCAGCGAACAAGGCGTCTGTTGAAAGCTCAGCCAATGGAGGGGGGTACAGGACGCTGACATCGTAGTGCGGCGCCTAACAACCCGCAATCTTGGCGTGCGTACCGACATGCGCGTTGAAGCTGGTGTCCATGGGGAACGGTCGCGCAGTTGCTCGTAGATCACGGGCGGGATGTCACACGCAACGTAGCGTTCGACGTCGAAGTCGGGTCGAAAAGTTCCGCGCTTGCCGCTGCGCCGGCCCCTTGTCCGCCGGCCACGAGTACTTTGCCGTTCGCGAGCATGACGGATGCGTGATTCGAGCGTGCGACGCGCATTTCACCTGCATTGGACCAGGAACCGGTGGTCGGGTCGTACAGCTCGCTACTGGAAAGTGGCAACGAATTCGCACCACCCGCCACGAGCACTTGGCCGCCCGCGAGTAACGTCGCCGAGTGTGAGATACGCGCAGTCGAAAGTGATCCGGTTGGCGTCCACGTGCCGGTGGCGGGGTTGAACAGGTCGGATGTACCGAACACCGTCGACACGAAATTGCTCCCGCCAATCATCAGCACACGACCGTTGGCCAACGTGAGCGTGCGATGGAAACCGCGCGCGATGGTGACGCCGCCGGTGGCCGTCCACGCGCCGGTGATGGGGTCGAAACGCTCAGCCGATGAGAGCAGGGTGGGCGCGGCGAACGTTCCGCCGCCACCACCACTCACCAGCACCGAGCCGTCAGTCAACAAGGCAGCGGTGTGCGCGCTGCGAGCGGCGGTCAACGGGTTGGCTGTGGTCCATCGACCGGTGGTCGGCGAATAGATCTCTGTCGTTGCGATCGCGTTGAGGTCACTCCCCACCCCTGAGCCGCCGGCGACGACAACACGTCCGTCCGCGAGTCGCACCGCGGCCGCCAGTTGGCGCGCGACCGCCATGTTGCCCGCCGCGCTCCATGTACCGGTTGCTGGGTCATAAATTTCTGCGCTGCCGAGCCTCACCAAGGGGTTCGTCGACAAACCTCCGGCCACGAGCACTTTCCCATCGGCGAGGAGCATCGCGACGTGATTCTCGCGGCCTGTCGTCAGGCTCCCGGTGTTGCTCCACGTCCCGGTCGCCGGATCATAGAGTTCGCATGTGGCCAAGGTTTGGAATGGCGCGCCGACTGTCTGCCCTCCCACCAGCAAGGCTTTGCCGTTGGCGAGTAACGTGAGTGTGGCCAGAGTGCGTCCGGCGATGAGTGCCCCCGTCGGCGCCCACGGTTGAGCACGCACGGTTATGGTCACCGCATCGCTCCTGCTTTCGCTGGTCGCGCTCACCTGCGTCACGCCTGCGGCAACGGCCGTGACCGCGCCCGACTCCGAAACCGTCGCGATGTTCGTGGCGGATGAGGTCCATCTGATTATGCGCCCGGTGAGTGTGTTGCCCTGCGCATCGCGTGTCTCTGCGCTCAGCACTCTAGTGGCGCCTACCAGCAGCGCCGTTGATCCCGGCGGCGCAATCGTGATTGTTGCCACTGCGGCCGGGGGCGCTGGAGGTGTCAGCGCGCCATCTCCGCCTTGACCACAGGCCGCTGCAATCGCAAAAACCGCCACCAGTCGTATCGTTCGCAACCGTCGCATCGGTTTCTCCGGGAATAATTGCTGAGCATCACATGCAGCGACCGACTCCTGCGTTGTAGAGCGGAATGGCACGACGGAACCCGACAGGGTGGCGTCGTACACCCGTTGGTGGTTCGCTGCCGGAGATGGGCATCGCGTGGGCCCTCGCTTCGGACCAACGTGCCGGGACGTCCGGATCGGCGGATCCGACCTACTCGGTGAAATTCGTCAGGTCCGAATGAGTCCGATGCTTTTACTCGGCATCAAATGTGCCGTACATGTTCCCGTGATGCCAGCAATCTCTCCTGGCCACTGAGGTAGTTGGATTGCAAGCTGTCGCCTCGCCCTGAGCGGAGGCTGATGCCATTCACTGCCCTTCTCCATCGGAACGCAAGTTATGAAGCGCCCTCATGCGCATTCTGAAACAATCGTGGCGTCGGAGCAATCCGAGCCTGTGGAGGAGCGGACGCCGGCTGAGCCCGTCGACGCAAAACATCCGGATCAGGCCGTCGCAAAGACGGAGATGCCCGCGATGAAGGATGCCGAGCATTCGCCAGCCCACATTCATCACGAAGACGCACGTTCGGGCAAAGGCGGCGACGCGCACGTTGCGGCCGGCGATGCCCACGCGAGCCATGACAAGCATGCCGGCCACTCCGTGGCGATGTTCCGCGACAAGTTCTGGTGGTCGCTCGTGCTCACGCTGCCCATTCTCGTGTGGGGCCACATGCTGCCGAGTGCGCTCGGGTATTCGGCGCCGACATTCCCGGGATCGCATTGGATTCCGGCGGTCTTCGGGACCGCCCTGTTTGCGTACGGCGGGCGCCCGTTTCTCCAGGGTGCGAAACGTGAGATCGCCGATCGCCTGCCCGGCATGATGACACTGATCACGCTGGCGATCAGTGTAGCGTTCCTCTTCAGTGTCGCGGTCGTGCTCGGCTTTCCGGGTATGCCGCTCTGGGAAGAGCTCGCGACGCTGATCACGATCATGCTGCTCGGGCACTGGATGGAGATGCGATCCATTTCGCAGGCGCAGGGCGCGCTCGGCGAAATGGCGAAGTTGTTGCCGGATGTGGCCGTGCGCGTACAGACGGTGAACGGTGTCGAGCAGAACGAAGAGGTGCCTGTCAGCGCACTTTCGAACGGAGACCTGCTGCTGGTGCGACCTGGCGCGGCAATTCCGGCCGACGGTGTCGTGCGCTCCGGCAAGAGCGCTGTTAACGAAGCGTTGCTGACGGGTGAATCGGCGTCGGTCGAAAAGAACGAAGGTGACAAAGTCATTGCTGGAACCGTGAACGGTGCAGGCTCACTGCGCGTCGAGACCACGGGCACTGGCGAGCGCACCGCGTTGGCCGGCATCATGCGGCTCGTTGCGCAGGCACAGAGCTCACGTTCGCGTGCCCAGGCGTTGGCAGACCGCGCGGCATTCTGGCTGACATGGGTCGCGCTGGGTTCAGGTGTGCTGACCTTGATCGCGTGGCTCATCGCCGGTGCTACCGCGGCAACGGCAGTGGAGCGGTTGGTGACGGTGCTGGTGATCGCGTGTCCGCATGCCCTGGGATTGGCCGTGCCCCTGGTGCTTGCCATTTCCACCACGCTCGGCGCACAGAGCGGACTGCTGGTGCGTGACCGGCGCGGCCTCGAGGAAGCGCGCAACCTCACCGCGGTCGTCTTCGACAAGACGGGAACGCTGACGCTGGGCGAGCATCGTGTGGTGGCAATGAAAACCACCGACGGGCTCGCGGACGACGAGGCACTGCGACTTACCGCGGCCATCGAACGCGACGCGGAACATCCCGTGGCACGCGCGATCGTGAAGAGCGCTGAAGAGAAACAGCTGACCGTTCCGCCAGCATCGGATTTCGAGGCCATTCCGGGACGCGGTGTGCAGGCGACCGCAGAGGGACGCGCCTTCGCCGCGGGCGGCCCCAACCTGCTCACGAGTCTCGGCGTCGAACCGGGCGCCGAGCTCCAACAGTTTGCCGACGCGGCGGCGGGACATGGACAGGGCGTGATCTATCTGCTCGAACGTACCGGTGGGCCACAGGGTACGCACCACGCACTTGCCGCATTCGCCGTGGCCGATGCTGTTCGCCCGGAATCGGCGGAAGCAGTGCGATTGCTGCATGAGGCCGGAATCGAGGTGGTGATGATGACGGGTGACGCGCGCGCAGTGGCCGATGCGGTCGCGCAGGAACTCGGGATCGACACCGTGCTCTCGCAAGTGCTGCCGGAGGAGAAGGCCGCGCACATCGAAGCGTTGCAGAAGCAGGGCAAGCGCGTGGCCATGGTGGGTGACGGCGTCAACGACGCGCCCGCACTCGTCACCGCGGACGTCGGGATTGCCATCGGGGCGGGCACTGATGTGGCGGTCGAAGCAGGCGACGTAGTGCTGGTGCGAAGCGATCCGCGCGATGTGCCGCGCATCATTTCCCTGAGCAAGGCGACCTACCGCAAGATGATTCAGAATCTGTGGTGGGCAGCCGGCTACAACATCGTGGCGATTCCGCTCGCCGCAGGCGTGCTCGCTCCGTGGGGCGTTGTGCTGACGCCGGCCATGGGGGCCGTGCTGATGTCGGCGAGCACGATCATCGTGGCCATCAACGCTCAGCTGCTGCGGCGTGCACGGCTATGATCGATAACGGACGCGTTAGTCCTGTCGCACCACTGTCTGCGGAGCTGCTCCAACGCATGAACGCGTACTGGCGGGCCGCCAACTACTTGTCGGTCGGGCAGATCTACCTGTACGACAATCCACTGCTCAAACAACCGCTGCAACTCGCCCACGTGAAACCACGGCTCCTGGGCCACTGGGGCACGACGCCGGGGTTGAACTTTCTCTACGTGCATCTGAATCGCGTCATCAAGCAGTATGACCTCGACATGATTTACGTGACCGGCCCTGGACACGGTGGTCCTGGCCTGGTTGCGAACACGTACCTCGAAGGCAGCTACAGCGAGCTGTATCCGGAGGTGACGCGCGATGAGCACGGAATGAAACGGCTGTTCACACAGTTCTCGTTTCCCGGCGGCATTCCGAGTCACGTTGCACCGGAAACGCCCGGATCGATCAACGAGGGCGGCGAACTGGGTTACTCCCTCGCGCATGCGTACGGCGCCGCGTTTGATAATCCGGATTTGATCGTGGCGTGTGTGGTGGGCGATGGCGAGGCGGAAACCGGTGCGTTAGCCGCAAGCTGGCACTCGAACAAGTTTCTGAATCCAGTGCACGATGGAGCGGTCCTGCCGATCCTCCATCTCAACGGCTACAAGATCGCCAACCCCACGGTGCTCGCGCGTATCAGCGCCGAGGAGTTGGACCAACTGTTCCGCGGCTACGGCTACACGCCGTATGTCGTCGAAGGCAGCGATCCCGACGAGGTGCACCAGTCGCTCGCGGCGACGCTCGACGTAATCGTCGCCGAGATTCAGGCGATACAGACCAAGGCCCGCGTCGAGGGGTTCACCACACGGCCGCGTTGGCCGATGATCATCTTCCGCACGCCGAAGGGCTGGACGGGTCCGGAAGTCGTCGATGGGCTTCCGGTCGAAGGCACGTGGCGCTCCCACCAGGTGCCGCTCGCGGAGCTGTCCACGAAACCGGAGCATCTCCGGCAGCTTGAGCAGTGGATGCAGCGCTACCGGCCCGACGAGCTGTTTGACGCGAACGGTTCGCTCATTCCCGAGCTGGCCGCGCTCGCGCCGACCGGTGACCGGCGCATGGGAGCCAATCCGCACGCGAACGGTGGATTGCTGCTGCAGGACTTGAAGATGCCGAACTTCCGGGATTACGCGGTGCGCGTTCCACAACCCGGCGCGGTGGTGGCCGAAGCGACACGGATCATGGGGGAACTGATTCGGGACGTGATCACGCTCAACCAGCGCAGCCGCAATTTTCGTGTCGTGGGGCCGGACGAAACCGCGTCGAACCGGTTGACCGCGCTGTTCGACGTCACCGATCGCATCTCGACCGCCGAGATACTCAGCACGGACGAGCACATCGCGCCGGAGGGACGCGTGATGGAAGTATTGAGCGAGCACATGTGCCAAGGTTGGCTGGAGGGCTATCTACTCACCGGCCGACACGGGCTGTTCTCGTGCTACGAAGCGTTCGTGCACATCGTCGATTCGATGTTCAACCAGCACGCCAAATGGCTGAAGGTCACACGGGGCATTCCGTGGCGACGGCCTATTGCGTCGTTGAACTATCTGCTGACGTCGCACGTGTGGCGTCAGGATCACAACGGCTTCACGCACCAGGATCCCGGATTCATCGATGTCGTGATGAACAAGACGGCCGACACGATTCGCGTGTATCTGCCCCCCGACGCGAACACGCTGCTGTCGGTCACCGATCATTGCTTGCGCAGCCGTCATTATGTCAACGTTATCATCGCCGGCAAGCAGCCCGCACCGCAGTGGCTCGATATCGATGCCGCAACCACGCACTGCGCAGCCGGCCTCGGCATCTGGAGCTGGGCCAGCAACGATGACGGCCATGAACCCGATGTGGTGATGGCGTGTGCCGGTGATGTGCCAACGCTCGAAACGCTGGCTGCCGTGGAGATTTTGCGACAGCACGTGCCGGAGCTCAAGATCCGTGTCATCAACGTCGTGGACCTGATGACGCTGCAACCGGAAAAGGAGCATCCGCACGGACTGAGCGACGAAGCGTTCGATGCGCTCTTCACGCGCGACAAGCCGATCATCTTCGCCTTTCACGGCTATCCGTATCTCATTCATCGTCTCACGTATCGGCGCACGAATCACGCTAACCTTCACGTGCGCGGTTACAAGGAGGAGGGCACCACGACCACGCCGTTCGACATGACGGTGCTCAACGATCTCGACCGGTTTCATCTGGCCGGGGACGTGATCGATCGCGTACCGGGGCTGGCCGCGCGCGTCGCACCGGCGAAACAGTTCCTGCGTGACAAGCTGGGCGAGCACGCGCGCTACATTCGCGAACACGGCGAGGATATGCCGGAAATCCGGAATTGGACATGGTCTCCGGTACGCGATGGCAAACGAACGGCGGCAGACGCGTCTTGAACGCACCGCCGACTGCCCCGCGTTCGCTGCGATCATGAACAGGCCGGTCCGCTCGTCGCGTCGTCAGTGCATCACGCGACCGGCCGGCGGAGCTGCATCGTCAGCCGAGGACAAGTGATTCGCCCGCCTCTGGAACTTTGCGTCGCGCGTTTGCTACCTTAGGCATGGCCAGCGCTCTCCGTATCCTGACGCTCTTCGTGAGCTTCGCGTCGCTTCAGCTGTCGCTGGCAAGCGGCGGACCCGGATGTCCGGCGCCGTGGGGACAAGCGTCGACGGAAATGCGCGGCATGGACATGGCCGGCATGGACATGGCCGGCATGGACATGGCAGTCGCGGCGGGCGTCGAAGGCGCCGCGACGAATCCCGAACGGCCATGCGATGAATCCGCCGTGCCGACGGGGTGCACCACCATGACGCCGTGTGTATTTGCGGCGATTCCGGAGGCGGCGCTGGTGCATCGTCCTGCTGGTCGTGAGCCATCCCGGGTTGTCGCGCTGCTCGTGATGATGCCGCCCTCCGTTGTCGCGACACCCGAACTCCCCCCTCCCCGCGCGTAGTCCCGACCGATCGCGCCGTACGCTGCACGCGTCGGCGGAGATGGTCCGCTGATAGTCACCGAATGGGGGTGACATCGGCGGGAATGGTGCGCATGCCCCCCGCGTCCTGTGGGTGGTCGATGCGCCCCTCCGAGAGATCGCCCGAGGGCTCATGCACTCCAGAATCCGTCCGGCTGCGCGCGGCACTGCCGCCGCATTCGCCGAGCGCCGACGTCAACCCCGGTTGGGGTTCGTCGTGTTCGCGCTGCTCACTGTTCCATCCGTCGCCATTGGACAAGCGGCCCCGGTACCGAATCCGTCGTCGGAATCGCGCGCCGCCGATCGCCAGCGCTCGCTGGATTCGCTCGTGCGGCTGGCCGGCATCGCCAGTCCAGACATCCGCACTGCGCAGGCACGGCTGCTGGCAGCGCGCGCCAGAATACGTCCAGCTGGGGCTCGCCCCGACCCCATGCTGATGGCAGGCGTCGTGAATCTGCCGCTCAGTCGGCCCAGTTTCACGACGGACGCGATGACCATGCGCATGGTCGGCGTCGCGCAGACGGTCCCGTATCCCGGTAAGCGTGGCCTCCAACGTCGTGCCGCCGCGCAGGAAGCAGCGGCGGCCGACGCCGCGTTGGACGCCGTCCGCCTCGACGTCGCACGTTCCGTTCGGGACGCGTACTACGACATGGCGTACACGACGCGCGCACTCGAGTTGCTCGATCCCAATCGACTACTCCTTGCCGACATCGCGCGCGTCGCGGAGGCGCGCTATGCCACCGGCACCGGCGCGCAGCAAGACGTGCTCCGGGCGCGCGTCGATGCGACGCGCGTGGCGGAAACGGCGAGCATGCTGCTCGAACAGCAGCGGACGAGTCTCGCGCAGCTCAACGCGGTGCTGGATCGGGCAAGCGATACGCCCGTAGCGGATGCGCGCATTCCGGAGCGCATCGCGCGCGCTGCCGTGGAGACGGATGCGAACGACGTCCACTTCCTCGACGCCTCACTTGGCGCGCGAGCGGCGGGCTCGCTGCTTCCGTCGTTGGCCGCTTTGCAAGCGCGAGCGGGTGACGCGAGTCCGGTATTGCGACAGTCTGCAGCGATGATCGACGCGCAGTCCGCGCGCGTCGAGTTCGCGCGCAAGGACGACCGGCCCGACTTCGACCTGTCGTTGCAGTACGGCCAACGCCAGGGCCGCCCGGACATGGTCACCGCACAGGTCTCCGTGCCGCTCCGTCTGCAGCGATCCGCGCGCCGGGATCCGCAGCGTGCGGAAGCGTATGCAGAACTCGCGGCACTGGAGGCGGAGCACGTGGCGCGGCGCAACGCACTGAACGCCGACGTTGCGCGTCTGGTCGGACTGGCCGAGCATAGCCGGACGCAACTCGCCTTGTACAGGGTCGCGATCCTCCCGCAGGCGCGGGTCGCGGTCGACGCGGCACTCGCCGGCTATCGAACCGGTCGCACCGACCTCACGACCGTACTGACCGCACAGTCCGCGGTGTTCGCGTCGGAGCTGTTGTATGCGCGCGCCATGACCGACTTCGCGAAGGCGATTGCTGCGCTCGAACAAGTCACCGGGTCCAGCATCATTCCGGAAGCACGGCCATGACACGCGCGCGATGGACGTCACTCGTGGTGCTGCTGCTTGCGGCGGCCGCCGTCGCCTGGTGGCGGTTGGAAGGTGACAGGATGGCGGCTGGTGACAGCGCGCGCGGGTCCGCGACCGGCATGCAAGGCATGGAAGGGATGAAAGGCATGAAGGGCATGGAGGGCATGGAAGACATGCCCGGAATGCAAGGCATGAACATGAGCACTGACGGCTCCGTGGAGCTCACCGCCGCGCAACTCCGCCAGTTCGGCGTGCTCTTTGGAACCGTCGAACTCCGCACCATGACGGACGACGTCCGCACCGTGGGCACCGTCATGGCGGATGAAACCCGGATCGCGAGCGTCACACCCAAGTTCTCGGGGTTCGTCGAACGACTCTACGTCAACAGTACCGGGCAACCCGTGCGACGCGGTGAGCCGATGGCGGCGATTTATTCACCCGATCTGCTCGCCGCGCAGCAGGAGTTGCTGATCGCGCGTGATCTCGACCGAACGTTGTCCGGCACATCGGTGCCCGGCGTACCCGCATCAGGCAGCAGCCTGCTCGCCGCCGCGCGCCAACGGCTGCGGCTCTGGGACGTCCCGGAGTCGCAGATCGACGAAGTCCTGCGTACCGGTCGCACGCAGCGCACGAACACGCTGTATGCGCCAGTATCCGGAATCATCACCGAGCGATTTGTCGTGCAGGGTCAGGCGGTACAGGCAGGCATGCCGCTGTACACGATCACGGACCTGTCCTCCGTCTGGGTGAACATCCAATTGCGGGAAGGGGATGCGAGTCTCGTCCGCGAAGGCACCACGGCCGATCTGGAATTCACGGCGTGGCCTGGGCGGCCGTATCGGGGGCGCGTGGCCTATGTCTATCCGACCGTTGGCGAAGCGACGCGCACACTCGCGGCACGCATTGTCGTGCGGAACGCCGATGGCCGGCTCAAGCCCGGCATGTACGCCACCGCGCGCCTCAACTCCGCCGCCCGTGCGGCGCTGACCGTGCCATCGACTGCGGTGATTCAAACCGGTGAACGGGCGATCGTCTTCGTGGACATGGGTGTAGGGCGTCTCATGCCGCATGACGTGCAGTTGGGCCGTGCGTCGGCAGACTACACCGAAGTGCTTGCGGGCCTCGAAGCCGGACAACGCGTCGTCACGTCGGCACAATTTCTCCTCGAATCCGAGTCCAACCTCGGCGAAGTGATGAAAAGCATGATCGGCATGGGTGGCTCCGCCGGAGGGATGAGCGATATGCCGGGGATGGACATGTCCGGTGCAGACACCCGCGGCATGCCAGGCGCGGCGGCACCGCGGTCCGCTGCTCCGTCACCGACACCCTCCTCGCCTCCGCAGGCGCCAGCACCTCCGCGCCGGAGACCGCAGTGACCGGCGCGCGACCATCGACGCGACCATCGATGCGACTGTCGCCCCTGCAGCGCGTCATAGCATGGTCGGTCGCGCACAGGGTCGCGGTGTTGCTCGGAACGGCTGCACTCATCGCGGGCGGTCTCTGGGCGATGCTGACCACGCCCGTGGATGCGATTCCCGACCTGTCCGATGTGCAAGTGATCGTCATGACGGAGTGGCCTGGTCAGGCGCCACAGCTCGTCGAGGATCAGATCACGTATCCGCTCGAAACGGAGCTGCTCAAAGTCCCGAACACGAAGTTCGTGCGCGGCATGAGCCAGTTCGGGCTGTCGGCCGTGTACGTGGTATTCAACGACGGCACCGATCTGTATTGGGCACGCAGCCGAGTACTCGAGTATCTCAACGGCGTGCGCGACAAGTTGCCGTCAGGCGCGATGCCAATGCTCGGCCCCGACGCGACGGGTGTTGGATGGGTCATGCAGTACATCCTGGCAGATACCACTGGCACGAAGAATCTCGCTGACCTGCGGGCGCTGCAGGATTTCGTGGTACGTCCCGCGCTGACCGCCGTGCCGGGTGTCGCCGAAATCGCGTCGCTGGGCGGATTCGAGAAGGAGTATCAGGTCCAGGTCGATCCGGCAAAGCTGCTCGCGTTCAACGTGCCCATTTCTGGCGTCGTGGAGGCGCTGCGCGCGTCGAATCAGGACGTGGGTGGCCGCGTCCTGGCGATCGGTGGCACGGAGTACGTCGTGCGCGGGCGTGGCCGCTTTACGTCGCTCGATGACCTGCGTGCCGTCGTGCTGAGCACGGGCGCCGGCGGCACGCCGATCACGGTCGGTGACGTCGCAACGGTTCACGTGGGTCCGGCGCTCCGGCGCGGCATCGCCGAGTTGAATGGGAAGGGCGAAGTGGTGACGGGGTGGGTGGTGATGCGCTATGGCGCCAATCCACTCGCGGTCATCACGGGCGTCAAGGCGAAGATGGCCGAGGTCGAGCGCGCGTTGCCCAGCGGTGTGCGCTTCGTGCAGGGCTATGACCGCTCCGGCCTGATCGAGCGCGCCATTCACACACTGCGCACGAAGCTGATCGAGGAGTCGATCATCGTCGCGCTAGTAACGATCGTGTTCCTGCTTCACGCGGAGAGTGCGCTCGTGGCCATCGTCACGCTGCCCATCGGTATTCTGATGGCGATGCTGGCCATGCGCCTGCTTGGGCTCAGCGCGAACATCATGTCGCTTGGCGGCATCGCCATCGCCATCGGGGCAATGATCGACGCGGCCCTCGTGATGGTCGAGAACCTGCACAAGCACATGGAGCGAAACAACGCGGAGGCGGTCCCCAGGGCGCACTGGACCCTCGTCGTCGAAGCGGCGCAGGAGGTCGGGCCGGCGCTCTTCGTCTCGTTGCTGATCATCACCGCGTCGTTCCTCCCAGTCTTTGCACTGGGCGATCAGGAAGGGCGGCTGTTCAAACCGTTGGCGTGGACCAAGACGTTGGCGATGGCGTCGGCCGCATTGCTGTCCATCACGCTGGTACCGGTGATGATGGGCCTGTTCATTCGCAAAGGCGTCAGGGCCGAGGCGGCGAACCCGGTGAACCGTGCACTCGTGTATCTCTACCGACCGGTCATCGCGTTCGTGCTCCGTCACCGCTGGCCGACGATTCTCACCGCAGGTGGCCTGCTCGCGATGACGGCGCTGCCGTGGTCGCGGCTTGGCAGCGAATTCATGCCGCCCTTGAACGAGGGCGCGATCATGGACATGCCGTCGCTGATGCCGGGGGTCAGCGGGACGCTGGCGGGAGAGATTCTGCAGCAACGCGACGCCGCGCTGACACAGATCCCCGAAGTGGCGACGGTGATGGGCAAAATCGGCCGCGCAGAATCCGCCACCGACATGGCTCCGATGAGCATGATCGAAACCATCGCGGTGCTGAAGGACCGGAAGGAATGGCGACCGGGCGTGACGTACGATTCCATCGTCGCGGAAGTGAACGCGCGCGTTCGTACGCCGGGGGTCGCCAACATGTGGAGTATGCCGATCAAGAATCGGCTCGACATGCTGGCAACCGGCATCAAGACGCCCGTTGGCGTCAAAGTGGTCGGCGCAAATCTTTCCATGCTCGACAGCATTGGACGCCAGATCGAGGCGATTCTGTCCACGGTGCCGGGTACGAACAGCGTGTTCGCCGAACGTGTGATCGGTGGGCGATACCTCGACGTCACGGTCGACCGGGCCGCGGCTGCACGCCATGGCCTGACCACCGACGACGTACAGCAGGCGCTGAGCACCGCAGTGGGCGGCGCAAACGCGGGCGAGGTGCTGGAAGGTCGGGAACGCTACAGCGTGCGGGTTCGCTATCCGTCCGCGCTGCGTGACGATCCGACCAAGCTGCGCCGCGTGCTGGTGGCGACAGCGCCCGGGCCCGACGGCCGCCCCGCGCACGTGTCTTTGGGCGAGGTCGCGCGTATCGACGTCGTGCGGGGACCAACCCTGATCAAATCCGAAGACGCAGCACTGAACGCGATCGTGTACGTGGATGTGCAAGGCCGCGATATCGGCAGCTACGTGAGTGACGCGAAACGCGCGCTGGACGAGCGCCTCGCGTTGCCGGCCGGTTACCGGTTGGAGTGGTCTGGTCAGTTCGAGTCGCTGGAGCGTGCGACCCGTCGCCTGCGCATTGTCGTACCAGTCACCTTACTGATCATCTTCGGTTTGCTGTTCATGAATTTCCGCAACATGGCCGAGGCTGGGATCGTGATGCTGTCACTCCCGTTCGCGCTCGTGGGCGGTGTGTGGCTCATGTGGCTGCTCGACTACGACATGAGTGTCGCGGTGGCGATAGGCTTCATTGCGCTCGCCGGCGTCGCGGCCGAGACGGGCGTGATCATGTTGCTCTATCTCGACCATGCCTATTGCGACCGCGAGGCGCGTGGCGCCCTGCGCAACCGGGCCGACGTCGACGCCGCGGTGGAATACGGCGCGGTCGAACGCGTGCGTCCCAAGATGATGACTGTCGTGGCGATCATGGCGGGTTTGCTCCCTATTCTCTGGAGTCAGGACACGGGCGCGGACGTGATGAAGCGCATCGCGGCGCCGATGGTTGGCGGCATGCTCAGCAGCACGGTGCTGACGCTCGTGGTGATTCCGGCCATCTATTCGCTCTGGAAGGAGCGGGAGGTGCGCCGCTCGACAGTGCGCGGAACCATACTATCCGGAACCTGAATACGTGGGGGATTGTGGCAGAGATCTTCATCAGCTACCGGCGTCATGATACCGGAGGTCACGCGGGTCGGCTTCGCGACCACTTACGCGGACAGTTCGGCGATCTGGTCTTTCAGGATGTCGACGACATTCCCGACGGCGCGGTCTTCGAAACCGTGCTCGCGTCTGCGCTGTCCAGTGCGAAGGTTGGTGTCGTCGTTATTGGGCCGCAGTGGCTGACAAGTGTAGACGCCGCAGGACGCCGACGTCTCGATGATCCGAAGGATTGGGTTCGGACCGAGATTCGAGAGTTGCTGGAGCGAAACATCCCGGTGATCCCCGTGCTTGTTGGCGGCCTCCGATCGCTTGAGGCCGACGCGTTACCGGACGATCTTCGTCCACTGGCCGGCCGACAGATCCGCGTGTTGTCGGATGAAAGCTGGAGCAGTGGCGTCGAGGCGCTGACCTCCCGTCTGTCCACGCTCGTCGGCGCGCCTCGCAAACGTCGAACGGTGCGCATGGTCGGCGTCGCGGGAGCCATCACCGTCGTCGCCGCGCTCGCGTGGGCGGTGCCGCGCTGGACGCTGAACCAGTCAGAGAAGCCCGGCGCCCTCGACGCGTCGATCTCCACGCCCGCGCGCGACTCCAGCATCGCGATGTTCGCGGCTGCCGAAGCGCTCGGCGCGCTGGGCCCGTGGGAGATGGACGACTTTTCCGGCATGGAGGTCGACAGTCCGACTGTCCACTTCGAGCTCAGGCAGGCTGCCGACGAGTTGCTGCTCGTGCCAGTGGACGGAGCGGACCGCACGCCCTGGCGCGTGGCGCGACTGGTCGGTCGCGCCTTCGTCTTCGAGTTCACGGGCAGCGGCGCCAGCGCGAACCCGAATCTGTACAGCTTTCAGCTCAGCACGAACGGTACGCGACTGCAAGAGTGTCAAACGCTCGATCGGACCACGCTCGGTTCACTTGGCGCCTGCTCGTGGCGCTGGGTTCGGCCGTCCGCGGCGAAGAGTACCGATCCGACATGCGGGAGTGCATCGCGTGACATCGATCCCGCATGCGTTGACGTCGCGCGCACGCTCGCGCTGATCGGTGCGTGGCGCGAGCCGCGTGGCCTCGCGTGGCAGATCGTTTGGCAGATCGTTGAACAGGGCGACCTCGTGCGACTGGTGCGCGACGGTGCGAAAACCGAGGAATCGATGGTGCTGCTCAAGGTTGTCGGTCGCGAGGTCAGTTTCGCGCCCGTGTCTGGGAGCGGAAATCCCCCAGAACTCGACGCGCAGATCAGCATCCATTTCGAACTCAGCGCCGATGGTCGTCGACTGATGCGTTGCCGGCAACGGATGCTGCTCGGCTCGGGGACAGATGAAGAGACGTGCCCTGCGGAGCTTCCCGCGGCGCTGCAGCGGTAGGGCGAACGCGCGCGAGACCACGGACCTTGTGATCCGCGGACGCTCGCATGACAAGTACTTTGCACTGTAAAGCGCATCGGCTACTTTTCATGGGTGTCCGGCGCCACGGCATGCCGTCCGGAGCAACCGCTCGCCGTGCGCCACGCGATCCGTCCCGTTCCGTCACCATGCGCCCCTCATGACGGCCCCCTCCACCGACTTTCTCCAACTCCAGGCCGCACTCGCCGGCGAGTACTCGCTGCAGCGGGAACTGGGCCGTGGCGGGATGGGCATTGTCTACCTCGCACGCGATGTGCAGCTCGACCGAGACGTCGCCATCAAGACCCTCCCCGCGCACCTCGCGCGCACCGCCGCATCGCGCGAACGCTTCGTGCGCGAGGCCCGCACCGCCGCCGGCCTCTTCCATCCGCAGATCGTGCCCATCCATCGCGTCGGCGAGGCGAACGGCTTCGTCTTCTTCGTCATGGCGTTCGTCGACGGGGAAACACTCGGCGAACGATTGCGCACGCGTGGCCCCCTCTCGCCGGGCGACGCCACCCGCGTGCTCCGCGAAGTCGCCTGGGCACCGGCCTACGCGCACGGGCGCGGCATCGTGCATCGCGACATCAAGCCGGACAACATTCTGCTCGAAGCGGGCACGGGGCGGGCGCTCGTCTCCGACTTCGGCATCGCGTGCGCCGGCACGCACGACGCCGCAGCCACCGACGCCGCAGCCACCGACGCCGCAGTCACCGACGCCGCAGTCACCGACGCCGGCACACGCGCTGGCACACTCGCTGGCACCGCGCACTTCATGCGCCCCGAGCAGGGGGCGAACGGTGCGGTGGACGGTCGCAGCGATCTCTACGCCCTGGGCGTGGTCGGGTACCTCGCGGTAAGCGGGCGCCTCCCCGTCGACGCGCCAAACCTCCCCGCCTTGCTGGTCCGGCAAGCGACAGAAACACCCGTTGGTGTCATGCGTGCTGCACCGGGCCTGCCATCGGCGCTCGCTTCCGCGATTGATCGATGCCTCGCTCGCGACCCGGCGAGCCGCATTCGCGACGGAGAGGCATTGGCCGCGGCACTCGCGCCTGCACATGATTCGCGACCTACGCTGCCGCCGATGCTGCGCGCATGGCTCGGTGCACGCAATCCGCTTCTGGTGCCATACATGGCGTGGTCTGGACTCTTTGGCACGCTTACCCTCGTCAATCTCGCGGTCTGGGTGACCGGCAACCGACCCGACGGGCCGGCGGATATCGTGCTGCTGGGGGGAATCGCTTCCCTGCCACTCCTGCCGATCATCGGGTTTCACTTGAATCAGGCACACCGGCAGTTTCGCGCGGGACACACGCTCGCCGATCTGCGATCCGCACTCGACGTCGCGCGGCGTGAGCGGGCGGAGACCGGCGCGGTGGCACGCGACGCTGCATTGGGCGGCTTTCGACGCGCACTGCGCGTCGGCACGATCGCCGCGGCCAGCTGGCTCGCCGTCAGCTTCGGGCTCGTGCTTGGTGGCGTGATCAACGAGAACCGCCCCGGGCCCTGGATACTCGGCATGTCTCTGTCGATGGCGCTGATCCTCGCGCCCGTACTCGGCACGATGCTGCTTGGCGCGGTCAGCAACGTGCTCGATGTGCCGTTCATTCCCGCCGGTATCCGCGATCGATGGTAAACGGGGATTCGGGATCGTCTCTGGACCAGTCGCGCGGGGCAATGGCTGGCGCGACGACTCGGCGCGCCGGGACGAACGCGTGCGTTAGGTGGCGGCGTGTTCCGACCTACCGAAGCGGCGCTCGGCCTCGCGTCTGCTGAACTGTTTGCCGCGCTGCCCAGTGCGTATCGGCACGGCTTGCACGATCTGCCGGCGATCGTCGCCGCGCTCGAGGCGAAGGCGGTGGCAGCACACGCTGATCTGGACGTCCTGGCGGCGCTGGCGTTACCGGGGTCCGACGGCGCCGACTCGCTTGCGCGACGTCGCGGGGCGGCCGCGCAGCAGCTTTCCGCAAGCGTCGCGGCGCTGAAAAGGATCCGACTCGATCTCTTGCGCTTGCACGCCGACGCGAGCGACCTGGCACCGCTCACCACACTCATCGACGCCGCCCGCATCCTGAGTCAGGACGTGAACAGACTGGCCGAGGCACAACGCGAAGTGGACGATGCCATCGCGCGGCCGTGGCGCGGGATCGATCGGATGCCGACTCCAACCTGACGAAAATCAGCCGCGCAACACCCGCAAGAACTGCGCACCGTACCGCTCCAGCTTCGCCTCACCCACACCGGGTACCTGCAACAGCTCGCGCTCGTTGCCCGGGCGTCTCGCGACCATCTCGAGCAGCACCTTGTCGCCAAACACGATGTACGCCGGCACGCCGGCTTCGTCGGCCAACGCACGCCGCACGGCCCGCAATGACTCGAAGAGCGTCTGCTCGTCATCGCTGAGCGACGCGACATCGAGTCCGCGTGAGGCCCGTCCACCCGCGGACGTGTTCACACTCGTGCGACGAATGCGCCCGGTGCCCACTTGCGACTCCGCCAGCTCGGCGATGCGCGCGTCGATGCGCTGCCCGGTGCACACATCGCACGAGGCGCCGCACGCGCCGATCACTTCGTCGAAGTGCGCCACAATACCCTGATGCCGGCAGCGCGTCTGCTCCACCAGATCGAACAGCGCCACCGTCGCCCGGCGCGTCCGCTCACGCACGTCGTGGTCATCGAGTCCATCGAGAAAGCGCTCGTGCAGCTTGACGTCCGCCCACGAGTAGAACAGCACACAGTCACTCGGCAATCCATCACGCCCAGCGCGCCCGATCTCCTGATACCACGACTCGATGTCCTTCGGCAGGTCGCGGTGAATGACGAAACGCACGTTCGACTTGTCGATTCCCATGCCGAAGGCGACGGTGGCCACGATCACGTCGCAATCGTCGCGTTGAAACGCTTCCTGATTGCGCGCGCGGTCGGCCGGGTCGAGCCCCGCATGGTAGGGGAGCGCACGAACTCCCTGCGCCGCGAGAAACTCCGCTGTCTGGTCGACGCCCTTGCGGCTCTGGCAGTATACGATGCCGCTCTCGCCGGCGTGCGCGCGTACCAGCGCCAGGATCTCCGTGCGCGTGTTACCGCCCTGCCCCTTTTTGCGCGTGGCGATCTGGAGATTGGGGCGAAAGAACGAGCCCTTGAACCCGGCCGGCTTGCGCATGCCGAGCTGCCGGAGAATGTCGAGCGCGACGCGACGCGTGGCCGTTGCGGTGAGCGCGAGCACCGGCACGTCCAGTTGCTCCTTGAGGCCCTGCAAACGCCGATATGATGGACGAAAGTCGTGTCCCCATTGACTGATGCAGTGCGCTTCATCCACCACCAGCAGTGAGATCGGACAACCTTTCACAAAGTCGCCGAGGTAGCCGTCGAGTGCCTCGGGTGCGAGGAACATCAGTTCGTAGGCGCCATTGCGAAAGGCGTCCATGCGGGCACGACGTTCGTCGAACGACAAGGTCGAGTTGATGGCCGCGACCGAAAAGCCGAGTCCCGCCACGGCATCGACCTGGTCCTTCATCAGCGAAATGAGCGGCGATATCACCAGCACGGTGCCTTTGAGCAGTCGCGCCGGCAGTTGATACGTGAGCGATTTGCCCGCGCCCGTGGGCATCAGGGCGATGCAGTCCTTGCCGGCCAGTACCGCGTCGATGACCTCGCGTTGTCCCGGGCGAAACTCGTCAAACCCGAAGACGTCGCGGAGAACCTGCTCGGGAGTGCGTGCGGTGCTGGAAAGCGGTACGGGCAAAGGACGGGCGTCTGATCGGTGCAGGGCGTAAGCGGAGGCGGTCGCGAGGCTGTGGGCTACGGCGCCCTCACAACGTAACCACCGTGCCTGTTGGCGCGCGTGCGCGTACCCGGCGCGCCCCGCGACCACCGGCAGGGAGCACGGATCCGTCTTTCAGTTCGACGGACAGGCCTCAGTGTTCGCCACGGCGGACGGCCCGTGCTACCGCTGTCTCTATCCCGAACCGTCGCCGCCGGGCATGTTGCGTTGGAGCGAAGAGCGAGGCTAGCGCGCCAGACTCGCCTCGAGAAAGCTCTGGGCGTCCGCCTCGCTCATCTGGCGGTAGCCGGGCGTGACGTTATCCAGTTGGCCGGTCTTCATCCAAAGCTCGAGCTCGCCGACCAATTCAAATAACTGCTCGAAGTCGTCCACGACAAAGAGCAGCGGCTGGTAGTGATCGATTTCGAAGTGCTGGTTGACGACCCATTCGAGCTGCATTGGATACCGCTGCACGGACGCGCTGTCGATGCTGTTCGCCAATTCGCCATACGAGGACAGCAGCCCGGACCCGTATGCCTTTACCGTCCCGGGTTTGGTGCCGCGCATGAGACCAAACTCGATGGTGAACCAGAAGAAGCGCTGCAGCGCATTCTGAATGCTGGTCAGCCGACGCAAACGCTCCGACCGATCGCTCACGCGACTCACCATCTCGGCGGCAAGATGCGCGCACGCGCCGAAACGCACCAACGTTTCCGCGAAAGCGGGATCGGTGTGCATGGGCACGTGGCCGGCGAGATCGTGAAAAATGTCCGGCTCCGGCAGGTAATCCAGCGACGATCCGTCGCGAATGGTGATCGTCGTCGGAAACTCCCGACGGCTCAGGCAGTCGAAGAAATCGAAGGCGGGCACGAATCCGCTCACCGCCTTGGCGCGGAATCCCGTGCGCGGTGCCATGAATCGGTTCACATCTTCGAGGCGCGGCACTTTGGTGAGCTCGAAGGCAAGCGTCGCCAGTCCGTCAAGAAAGCGTGCGTTGGCGTACTGCCCCCATCGGTCCTGCATTCGCGCATAGAGTCGTCGCCACGTATCGTGGTTTTCATCCGAATACAGTGCGTAGGGCTGCTGGATGTACATCTCGCCGTTGGCGACGGCCTGCTCGATGTAGGGCGCCTTCGTGGTGGTCAGCCCGTGGCCGGCCGTGGCGGCAATTGCGTCGGCAGTCATGTCAGTCGATCAATCGGGTGCAGACGAAAAAATGTGCGGGAAATGCCGAACAGCTTTCGCGCGCTGTTGCGGGATCTCTCAAAAATAAGCAGTCGCACGTCCCGCAGCAGGGCGGACGCCGACTCCGACTCTCGGGGACGGTGCAATACCGAATGAGCCGAATCGAATCGTCGCCGCTGCTGCAGCGCGGTGGACCCGCTGTCAGATTGGGAGATGACCGATCCGCAGAATACCGACGTCGATGGGACGATCGACGGCTCGATCAAGGACGCGGTCGCCGGCACGGTGGCCGACGTCGTCGATGGCGGCACGTGGGCCCTCGAGCGCGCGCGACTGGCCCGTGAGGCGGTGCGACGTGCCGCACTGACGCAGTGGGACCGCGTGCTGCTGAGGCTGGATCGGCTCGGGCTCGACGAAAATGCGCTGCTGCTCACGTTCGCCGTGGCCGTTGGACTGGTCGCGGCGGGCGGCGTGGTGCTGTTCTACCGGGCCATCGATTTGTCCCACTTCGTGCTCTTCGACTGGCCCGCGTCGTTGCTGCCCGATGTGCCGATCTCGTTCTCCCGGCCAATCCTCACTGCGATCGCGTTTGCGTGCGCGGCCGCGATCTGGCGTCGCGCCGGCGCCGGCAGCGACGGTATGACGATTCCCGATGTGCAATTGGCGGTCGTGCGGCGCGGCGGGAGAATTCCTACACGTCCTGCACTCGGACGGACGGCCGCCAGCGCCGTGACGATCGGCGGCGGTGGTTCAGCCGGCGCCGAAGGGCCCGTCGCGGTGATCGGTGCCGCCGCAGGTTCGCTGTTCGGTCGGCTGTTCCGCTTTTCCGCGGACCGCACGCGCGTGCTGGTCGGCTCCGGCGCCGCGGCCGGCATTGCCGCAGCGTTCAACGCACCGCTCGCCGGTGCATTCTTTGCGCTCGAAGAAGTCCTCGGCTCGTTCCGTACCGCGACGTTTGCGCCGGTCGTCGTCGCGAGCGTGGTGGGCGCCATCGTGTCGCGCTCCGTCTTCGGCAACCATCCCGCGTTTCCCATACCGCCCGAGTACGGCGTAACGACGGTGCTCGAAGTGATGCTGCTCTTTCCCATGCTGGGCATCGCGTGCGGCATCGCATCCGCGTTCTTCGTGCGTATGCACTTCGGCATCGGTGCGAAGATCGGCGGCATCGTGGGTGAGAGCCGTCAACGTGCGCTGGCGCTGCCGTGGATTGCCGGCGCGATGGTGGGTTTCGCCGTACTGCTCTCCGACGGGCTGCTCGTCGGCGCAGGACACATTGCCATTCCCATCGCGGCTTTTGGTCGTATGGCGTGGTGGCTGCTGCTGCTGCTCGCGGTGGGAAAAGTGCTGGTGACATCGCTCACACTGCGCGGCGGCGGTTCGGGTGGCCTCTTCACACCCTCGTTGTTCGTCGGCGCGACGCTTGGTGGTGCGATTGGCGTGGGACTGCGTTCTTTATTTCCCGCGCTCTCGATCACGCCGGAGTCGTATGCGTTGGTCGCGATGGGTGCGGTGGTGGCGGCGACGACCGGCGCACCGATCACAGCCATTCTGCTCATCTTCGAGATGACGGGAGACTATGCGATCGTGCCGCCGCTGATGGTGGCGGTGGTGATCAGCTCGGTCGTGGCTCGACGACTCGAGCGCGACAATCTCTACTCAGGATGGCTGCGCCGGCGCGGCGAAGATCTGCGCCATGGCGCCGATCGCGATGTGCTCTCGGAGCTCACGGTGGCCGAGGCGTACGAACGCGACGCCATCGTGGTGCGCGAGAGTGAGCCCGTGCATCTGCTGCTTGCGCACCTGGGCAACCGGGAGCAGAGCGTCTTCCCGGTGGTGGACGAGGACGCGCAACTGATCGGCGTGCTGACGATGAACGAGCTGGGTGCCGTGGCGCGCGCCGAGCATGCGCTGGACGACGTGGTCATTGCCGCCGATGTCGCGCAGCCGAGCGAGATCGTGGCGCCTGGGGATTCGCTGCTGGAGGCGGTACGCCGTATGGGGGTGCGCGGCGTCGGGTCACTCCCGGTGGTGGACCCGGAGACGCAGCGCGTACTTGGCGTAGTGCATCGAGCGGGGATGCTGGCGCTGTACGAGCGCTCGCTCGCGGTGGAGCCCGCCGCAAACGGCGCCGTCGCATAGGTCACCGCGTGCGCTGCGCGCCACCGGAAAGCGCGCTGCTGCGACTGCTTCGCTCAGACGCTATTTGAAGATGTTCAGTAGTGAGCCGACGAAGCCGGTATGCTCGACCTTGCCCGCCGCGAGGATTTCCAGTTCACCTTTGTCGAGCCAGATCCCCTCGCACTCGGGGCACTGGTCGATGGTGACGTGATTGCTTTCCCGGGAGACGAGTGTCGATCCGTCGCGCGGGCATTTGTTGCGGTCGGCGGCGACGCGCGCGGCACGTTCGGCATTAGCCTTCTCGCGCAGATCCTTGCGCAACTCGGCGTCAACGCGCGCGAAATATTCGTCTTCGTTACGACTGGGCGTGGATTCGATGGCCATGAGTCGGGAGGTGCGGGGAGTCGGGGGAACAGCGTGCGTCGAAGAGTATCGCGCGACGCGCTCACTGCGCCAGCAGACTTAGCGGATCGACAGTGATGCTGCCGTACCGCGCGATGAAGTGGAGATGCGGACCCGTGACGCGCCCCGTGGCGCCAACCCGACCGATGATTCCACCGCGCGGCACCGTATCCCCGACCTGGACAAACTGCCGGCTCATGTGCAGGTACGCGGTGACGAGGCCCTCGCCATGGTCGAGATAGACGACATTGCCGCCCAGATAGAACTCGCCGACAAGCCGTACGATGCCGCGGTTGGCCGCACGGATCGGTGCACCGAGCGCGCCCGCATAGTCGGTGCCCATGTGGCGGCTGATGACGGTGCCATTGAACGTGCGACCACCGCCAAACCCGCTCGTGATGCGAGACACGCGCGGCGTCACGAACGGAGTGGTCCAGAGTCGTGGTGTCTGGTGGGCGGTACGTGAGACCTCAGCAGCCTGCGCGGCCTCGCGACGCAGACGTGCCGCCAGTGCGGAGTCCGGCGCCGCGGAGAAACGCGGTGCGACACGTAATCGCTCGAGCGGGTAGTCGCCGCTGCGCGTCGGGATGCGAACCGTTGAGTCACCGGCGGTTCCGCAGCGCAGCAGCACGCCGACGCCCGCCGTGGAATCGACGGGGACCGCGGCAAAGGCGACCGCGGAGTCACCCTCCTCGCGAAAGTGCAACGGCTCGCCGGCAATGGTGGCTGTGTCGATGGCGCGCGGCGAGATGAGTCGGAAGAGCGAACCCGCTCTCGGGACGGCTGGATTCCAACGCAACGGTGGACAGGCCGGGACCCGCGCAATATCCCGCAGCGCAATCGCCTCGACGCGACGGTATGCGAACAGGAGCGCGGCGGCGACACAGAGCAGCGCCACGGGAGCACAGGATGTCGGAGATGGGCGCATGTCGAATAGTGTAGAATACACGCTCGATCATACGCATTCTTTTCACGGAGTCACTATGGGACTGCTTGATGGGGCGCTGGGCGACGCGCTGGGCTCCGCGATGGGCGGCGCGGGGAAGCCCGGCGAGGCCGGCAATCTGCAGGGGATGCTGGGAGGACTGCTGGGCCAACTCGGTGGCGGCACGGGGAAGTCCGGCGCACTGCTGGCGACCGTGATGACGCTCGTGCAGCGGAACGGTGGCATCGAAGGGATCCTCGCCAGGTTCCGGGCGAGCGGGATGGGCGATGCCGTCGATTCGTGGGTCGGCACGGGCGCCAACGCCCCGGTCAGCGGCGCACAGGTAACTCAGGTGCTCGGCGAATCGACCGTCTCCGAGATGGCGGGGCAGCTGGGAACGGACTCCGCGCAGGCCAGCGACTCGCTCGCCTCGATGCTCCCCGAGTTGATCAATCAGCTCACGCCCAACGGTAAAGTGCCCGCCAACAGCGGTGATCTGCTCTCGCACGCCATGGCGATGCTCCGGTAGTTCGCAGAACAGGTTCGCGAAACCAGCGCTACGGCGCGCGCCAGCCCGGTCCACGCACCAGTCGGCCGGGTTTGGCACCCGTGTGTGCGCCGTTGCGCAGCACTTCGACGCCATTCACGAGGAGATCGCGCACTCCTTCCGACAACTGATGCGGTTTGTCAAATGTGGCTTTGTCCGTGATGCGGTCGGGATCGAAGATGACGATGTCTGCGAAGAGTCCGACCTTGAGCACGCCGCGATCCTGAATGGAGAGTCGCGTGGCCACGGCCGATGTCGCTTTGCGGACCGCGTCTTCCAACGGCAGCACTTTCTCCTCGCGCACATATTTGCCGAAGAGACGCGGGAAGTTGCCGTAGGTGCGTGGATGGACCATGCCCTTCGCGGAGTCCGGATCGGCCGCGCCGGCATCGGTGCCAAACTTCATCCACGGCTGCCGCAACTGCAGCTTGATATTCTCCTCGCTCATCAGGAACAGGATTTCACCGAGCTCCGCCTGTTCGGCGACGTTGAGATCGATCATCACGTCGGTCCAGTCCTGCTTCATGGCCGTGGCGATTTCAGAGAGCCGCTTGCCTTCATACGCCAGATATTCCGGTCGCGTGAAGCCGACCACCATGACGTTCTCTGGACCGGCGATCAGACACAGATTCTCGTAGCCTGCGTCGGGATCCTTGAGCTCCGCTTTGATGCTCGCGCGCAGCGACGGGTTCTTCAAATTCTCGAGCAGTTTGCCATCGGCGGCGTACTTGGGCGGAATGCATGCGGCAAAGCTGTTGCCACCGGCCGGATACAAATACATGTCCGCCTGCACATCTTGTCCTGCCGCGCGCGCCGAATCGATCCTGGCGATGGCCAGCGGCATCTTGTTCCAGTTGCGCGGCCCACTGGCTTTGAGGTGATAGACCTCCACCGGCACGCCGCCTTCGCGTCCGATACGAATGGCTTCGTCGAGTGCTTCGAGAAACTCGTTTCCTTCGGAGCGCAGGTGGGTGATGTACAGCCCGCCGAACGGCGCCATGGCCTTGGCGGCGTGAATGAGTTCGTCCGTACTGGCGTAACTGTTGGGCGGATAGATCAGCGCGCTCGCCACGCCCATGGCACCGTCCTGCATCGCGCGCGAGACCACAGCGCGCATGGTGTCCAGCTCCGCGGGTGACGCGGCACCCTCGGTCTCGCCCTTCGCATACGCGCGCACCGTGCCGGCACCCAGAAATGAACCGACGTTTTGCGATACGCCACGCGCCGTCATGAACTCCAGCCATGCGCCAAATCCGTGTGCGCCGCGGAACTGCGATGCGATGCGCTTCATCGCGGTGTCGGTGGTAAGCGCGAGCAGCATGTCGTTGGCAGGTGCCGGTGTGGTCCCTTCGCCGAGGATGGCGGTGGTGATTCCCTGCGTCACCATGGACAGCGCCCTGCCATCGCCGAGCATGAAGTTCTCGTACGACTGCCCCTGAATGTCGATGAAGCCGGGGGCCACCACGAGGCCGGCCGCATCGATGCGCCGTGTTGCGGCGGCGTTGGCGAGACCGCCCTTCGGGGTGATCTGCGCAATGCGGCCGTTCCGCACCGCCACGTCGCCCCAGAACCATGCCGCGCCGGTGCCATCGACTATGCGCCCATTGGTGATGACGACGTCGAAGGCGCCGGCTGGGCCGTCCGTGTCGGTGGCGCCTTTTTCGGCGTCGCTCGCGGGGCCGCAGGCGGTCGCGGCCAGCGCGAATGCAATCGCGACAGCGGTGAACAGAGTGCGACGAACGGACGTGAACACAAGGGGCTCCGGGAGCAGACGCGGGGGAAAAGACGTTCGATGACCAGTGGACGTGGCAGGGCCTGACAGAGCCTCACCCGACGGCCAGTTTGCAGCGTCCCGCTCGCTCACGCCAGACCGCCCCAGCAGCGCTTCCGATGCAAGACAGTACCGACGGCCCGTCAAGGATCACCGTGATGGTGATCATCGCGACGGCGATTTACATCCTGCCGACCATGCTCGCCTGGAAACGGGAGAGCGGCCGCAAATGGCGCATCACGGCCATCAACCTGCTGCTCGGCTGGACGATGGTGGGGTGGGTGGTGGCGATGGTGTTGACGTTCGCGTACGAGCCGCCCCCCGAGGGCGCGCCACCGGACGAGCCGCATCTGCGCGTGCCGGACGACGTGCCGGACGATATGCCGAACGAGGAGTAGTGGCAGGCGTTATCGTTTCCGGGCGTGCCCTTGCTGCTCTCCCGGAGATGTCCATGTCCATTTGCCGTCTACTCGGTGCCCTGCTCTTCGTGGCTCAGGCCGGCCTGGCTGGCGGCGCCCGTGCGCAGGCGCGCGTGACGACGCCTAAGGAAGCGTTCGGCGCAAACTTCGGCGACGACTATTTCCTCGCCAACTATCAGCAGATCGCGTCGTACTGGCGCACGTTGGAACGCGAATCGCCACGACTGAAGCTGCGACTGATGGGGAAGACTGCGGAGGGTCGCGACCAACTCATGGCGATCGTCACGTCGCCGGAGAATCACGCGTCGCTCGAGCGGTATCGCGGCATCTCGGAACGACTGGCGCGCGCCGAGGGGCTGAGCGACGAGCAGGCGCGTACGCTGGCCAGGGAAGGCAAGGCGGTGGTGTGGATCGACGGTGGACTGCACGCCACCCAAACGCTGGGTGCGCAGCAACTCGGTGAGACCGTCTACCAGATGGTCAGTCGCACGGACGAGGAGACACTGCGGTTTCTCGACGATGTGATCATCCTGTTCGTGCACGCGAACCCGGATGGCAACGATCTCGTGGCCAACTGGTACATGCGCAACAGCGTGGCCACCGAGCGTTCGTTCGCACAGCTGCCGCGGTTGTACCAGAAGTACATCGGGCACGACAACAACCGCGAGTTCTTCACCTCCACGCAGGCGGAGACGGAGAATATCAATCGCGCACTTTATCACGAGTGGTTTCCGCAGCTCCTCTACAATCATCACCAGAGCGGACCAGCCGGCACAGTGGTGTACTCGCCCCCCTTTCGCGATCCGTACAACTACAATCTCGATCCGGCGATGCTGCTGGGCATTCAGGGATTGGGGAACGCGATGCACACGCGGCTGGCCATCGAGGGGAAACCCGGTGCAACCATGCGCTCCGGTGGCCCGTACGACGGCTGGTGGAACGGCGGCATCCGGAATACCGCCACGTTTCACAACACGATCGCCGTACTCACGGAAATGATCGGCAGTCCGACGCCGATGCGCATTCCGCTGGTGGCCAATCGCCAGATCCCGTCGGGCGATCTGGCCATGCCGATCGCGCCGCAGGAGTGGCACTTCCGCCAGTCGATCGACTACTCGGTCACGCTCAACCGCGCGGTGCTGGATCATGCCTCGCGTCTGCGCGAGAACCTGCTCTTCAACATGTACCGCATGGGGAAGAACTCGATCGAGCGCGGCAGCCGCGACACGTGGACGGCGAATCCGCGTCGCGACGCCGAGGTGGCGCAGCGCGTGAAGGGAAACGATGCATTTATCTATGCGGCGCAGCATGCGCCGGAGTTTCGCGATGCGCGCGGCTATGTGATTCCGTCGGACCAGGCGGATTTTCCGACGGCGGTGAAGTTCGTCAATGCACTCCGCGAAACGGGAATCACGGTGCATCGTGCCACAGCGCCGCTCGACGCGGCGGGACAACGCTACCCTGCCGGATCCTTCGTGGTGAAGACGGCGCAGGCGTTCCGTCCTCACGTGATCGACATGTTCGAGCCGCAGGTCCATCCGGATGTGTTTCCCTTTCCCGGCTCGCCACCGACGCCGCCATACGACAACGCAGGCTGGACGTTCGCCTTTCAGATGGGCATCCACTTCGACCGCGTACTCGATGATCTCTCCGGTCCATTTGAACCGATCATCGTCTGGAACGTCGCGCCGCCGCCGGGGACCGTTGCAAACGCCCCCGGTGCGACGGGCTTTGTGACGAGTCCGCGCACCAACGATGCGTTCCGTGCACTGAACCGGCTGCTCGCCGCGAAGCAGCATGTGGTGCGGCTGACCGATTCGATCACGATCAGCGGCACGCACTATCCGGCGGGCGCGTTCCACGTGCGCGCCGGTCGCGGCACGCTCCCCGCACTGCAGGAGCTCAGCCGCACGCTCGGCATTTCGTTCGCCGCGACGCGCACCGCGCCACCGGTGAACGCGCGCGTGATGCGCTCCATGCGTGTAGGTCTCTGGGATCAGTACGGCGGTTCCATGCCATCAGGGTGGACACGCTGGATTCTCGAGCAGTTCGAGTTCCCGTTCGAGCGGGTGTTCGCGCCCGAGTTGGACCGCGGCAACCTGAATGCGAAGTTCGACGTGCTCGTGTTCGTGGACGGTGCCATTCCCGGCGCACCACGTCGCGGACGCGGTGGCGGCGAGGGCGGCATCACACCGCCTGCGCTCGTGCCGGCCGAGTACGCGGCGCAGTTCGGCCGAATCACCCCGGATCAGACAATCCCGAAGCTGCGCGAGTTCATCATCAACGGCGGCACAGTCATCGCCATCGGAGCGTCCGCGTCGAATCTCGCCGTGCAGCTGGAGCTGCCGGTGGAGAGTCATCTCGTGGCGGATGGCGCACCGTTGCCACGCACGACGTTCTACGTGCCGGGCTCGGTGTTGGCGGTACGCGTGGACACCCGGCATGCTCTTGCCAGCGGTCTCGCCGAACACACCGATGTGTTCTTCGATGACAGTCCGGTGTTCCGTCTCACCGCCGACGCGGCGTCACGCGGCGTACAGCCGGTGGCGTGGTTCGATTCGGCGACCCCGCTGCGCAGCGGGTGGGCGTGGGGACAGCAGTATCTCGAGCGCGGCATTGCGGCACTCGATGCGCCACTCGGCAACGGTCATGTGCTGCTGTTTGGACCGGAGATCCTGCAGCGCGCGCAGCCGCACGGAACATTCAAGTTCCTGTTCAATGGGATTGTGAACGCCGGCAAGAGGTAGTCAGCCTGCGCGCAGTGATTCCATCGCGGCTCGGGCGGAGTCGGGAATGCGCACGGGACGGCGGGTCTGACGGTCCACGTACACATGCACGAAGTGGCCAGCGGCGGCGGCACGATCATCGTCGTTCCCGAACAATCCAATCTCGTAGCGTACGCTGCTGGAGCCGAGGTGGGCGACGCGCAGTCCGGCGGTGACACGATCGGGGAAGGTGATCGGGCTGAAATAGGCGCACTGTGTTTCGGCCACCAGTCCGATTTCGGCGCTCGTGGCGAGCGACAGCCCGCCGCGTCCGATGAGCCAGCGATTCACGACCGTATCGAAGAAGCTGTAGTAGACGACGTTGTTCACGTGCCCATAGGCGTCGTTGTCCATCCAACGCGTGTCCAGCGAGGTGAGATACGGGAAACCCGCGCGCGTCACACCACGCAGGTCTCTCGCCGACGTGTCCGGCATCGCTCAGCATACCTCTCAGAAGACCTGTGTGTAGATGGCCAGCGCGTCCTCGTAGCGGACCTCGCGGGGGTTGTTCACCAGCAGCCGCTCGATCGCCATGGCGTCGCGCGCCAGCATCGGCAAAGCGGCCTGCGTCACACCGACCTCGCGCAAGGAACGTTCGAGTCCGCTGTGGGCGAGCAGCGTGGCCATCGCGTCCACGAAGGCACGACCCGTCGGCGGCGCGGGCGGTTCCGCATGGGCGTGCTGCAGCGACGGAAGCAGTTCCGCATACAGTGCGTCGGCCACGGGCAGATTGAACTCGAGCACCGGTAACAACACGAGCGCGTTACTTAAGCCGTGCGGCACATGATACCGGCCGCCCAACGGATAAGCGAGCGCATGCACCGCCGCAACGGGCGCATTGGCGAAGGCCATTCCGGCGAGCATGGCGCCTTCCAGCATCGCACGACGGGCTGCGAGGTCGCTGCCATTGGCCAGTACCCGATGGAGATTGCCCGACAGCATTCGCAGTGCGCGCTCCGCGAGCATGTCGGACACCACGTTCTTCCTGTGACGTGACGTATACGCTTCGATGGCATGCACCATCGCGTCGATCCCCGTCATCGCGGTGATGCGCGGCGGCAGCGCGAGTGTCAGCGTCGCGTCGAGCATCGCGAGGTCGGCGTACAGCCATCGCGACACGACGCCTTGCTTCGTACCGGTCGGTGTCGTCACAATGGCGATCGGTGTGACTTCGGAGCCGGTGCCTGCGGTGGTCGGCACCTGCACGAGCGGCAGTCGCGGCCCAACGGCCTTCTCCACGCCGTAGGCCGCAGCGAGTGTGCCGCCATTGGCTGCCAGCAACGCCACGAGCTTGGCCGTATCAAGCGAACTGCCACCGCCGCATCCGATAACGCCATCGACCTGCGCCGTCTTGGCGAGCAACACGGCCGACTCGACGCACGACTCCGGCGGATCGCCGATCACGTCGCTGAAGACCGTGACGTGCACACCGGCCGACACGAGACACGCCAGTGCCGGCGTCAACACCCCGCTGCCGAAGAGTCCCTTGTCGGTCACGACCAGCGCGCGGGAGATGCCGAGTTCGTGCGCCAACGCGCCCAACCGCTCTGAGCCGTAATCCTCGCTGATGATCCGCGGGACCGTCTCGAAGTCGAAGCGCGCGGGCTGTCCGCTCATTCCTGCGGGCGTGCGCCGGAGCGCGCGCGGCCGACCACCATCGTCACGTTGTCGGAGCCGCCGCGCTCGAGGACCGTGGACAGCAGGGTGCGACACACCTGCTCCGCCGAGGTCATGGTGCGCAGAGACTCGGCAATTTCGTCGTCGCTGACATGTTTGGTGAGACCGTCGCTGCAGACCAGGATGACGGAGCCACGTTGTTCGACGCTGACGCGCGTGACCTCCGGCTGTGCCTCGGTCGCACCGATTGCGCTGGAGAGGACATGACTGAGCGGCGACGACAGTGCGCGCTCGGGGGTGAGCAATCCGCGATCGACGAGCTCCTGCGCCACGGTCTGATCGCGTGTCACCTGCTGCAACCGATCGTCGTGAAAGAGGTAGCAGCGACTGTCGCCGACTTGCAGCACGTACATGTACGGCCACACGACAATGCCGAGTGAGAGCGTGGTCGCCATGTCGCGACCGTCGAGCCGCTCGCGCGATTCCGCGCGTACCGTTTCGTGCGCATCGATGGCGGCGGCGCGCAGTGCGCTGATGAACTCCCCGTCGTTTCCCGATCCAACGGTGTGATAGCAGCGCAGCGTGCCCGTGACGTAGCGCATGGTCGCCTCGGTGGCCAGCCGACTGGCCTCGCTGCCATTTGCACTGCCGCCCACGCCGTCCGCCACCAACAGGATTGTCGCGAGCCGCGGTCCCGATTGCTGCAGCGCCAGCGTATCGGGGAGGCTCGTACCATGCATCACCACCTGCGAATGCACCGTCGCGAGCAGGAAGTGATCCTGATTCTCCTGTCGCACGCAACCGACATGCGTCAACCCGAACATGTCGAGATCGCTGTCCTCCGGGCGCGCAACGCGCTCGTGACCGTCGGTGACCGCGATGGAATCGGCAATCGGCATGGTCCTCTCCAATTGATGATCAGTCATTATTCCGATGACTTGCCGTGCCGGATGCCCGGCGCGCCGACAGCGGCGCGGTGATACAGCGATAGTGCGAGGAAGCGTCGATAAACGCAACATATGGCGATGGCGTTGTGCGCAGGATGGACTCGACCGCACGTCGTGGGACTACGTCTGATACCGCCACCGATGCAGCCGGCTCGCCTGGCCGCGTTGAAGGCAGCGAGGTCGGCTGGGGCGCACGTACCGGCCAGCGCCCCGCAAAGCCCGTCGCGTGGCCAGGCCGGCGCTGCGCGCGGAACGGTGCGGTTCGAGTGTCGGCTTGAGTGTCGGCGGGGTCATTCGATGAATCAGGGCATGAAAGGACTCGCAATGTGCCTCAGGTCGCTGGACGCCGCCCCGACTTGCCCCGAGATTTCCAGCCATGCGGAGTGGAGATGTGGGCGGCCTGGTGCCGACCCCACGCCCGCGCCGACCCCACCGAGAGGAACCGCGATGAAGCTTCGGCTGAAAGTGAACGGACAGGTCAAAACGGCTGACGTGCCCGACGATATCCCGCTGCTCTGGGCGCTGCGCGACTCGCTCGACATGAAGGGCACGAAGTTCGGCTGCGGCGCGGCGCAGTGTGGTGCCTGCACCGTGCACCTGAATGGTACGCCGACACGCTCCTGTCAGATTCCCGCCGCCTCCGCGCAGAGCATGGAGATCACGACGATAGAGGGGCTGTCCGCCGACGGCACGCACGCCCTGCAAAAGGCGTGGGAAGAGCTCGATGTGCCGCAGTGCGGCTATTGTCAGGCCGGACAGCTCATGTCTGCCGCAGCGTTGCTGGCCAGCAATGGCAAGCCAACCGATGCGGACATCGATGCCGCCATGAGTGGCAACATCTGTCGCTGCGCGACCTATCCGCGCATTCGCGCCGCCATTCATCGCGCAGCGGAGATCAAGGCGGGCGGCCCGAAGGCCGGCATCGGCAACAGTGGGAATCCGGGAGGCAAGCGCTGATGCCCAACGTCAGGGACCACACCAAGTCAGGCAACGCCCCGTCGGTCAACGCCCCGTCGGTCCACGCACCGTCGGTCAACGCCACGTCGCCGGTCTCGCGTCGCGATTTCCTCAAGGTCTCCGCGATCGCCGGCGGCGGTATTCTGCTCGCCAGCTATTTCGAACCGCTTTCCGCGCTCGAGCCGGGCGCGATGTCCGGACGTGATCGCAACGGCATGGCGGATCCCGCGCTCAATGCGTTCATCCGTATCACGCCCGACGGCATCGTCACGATCACGGCCAAGAATCCTGAAGTCGGTCAGGGCATCAAGACGATGCTGCCGATGCTCATCGCCGACGAGCTGGACGTGGACTGGAAGAACGTGCGTGTCGAGCAGGGCGATTTCGATCCGACGAAGTTTCAGTCACAGGTCGCGGGTGGCAGCACGGCCACGCCGACGAACTGGTTGCCTATGCGTCGTGTGGGCGCGGCAGCACGCGCAATGCTCATTGGCGCAGCGGCGCAAACGTGGAACGTGCCGGCGACGGAGTGTGATGCCGCGCAGGGCGTCGTGACGCATACACCAAGTGGCCGTACGATGACGTACGGTGCACTGGCCACCACCGCAGCGACGATCGCCGCGCCGGATCTTGCGTCGGTCAAGCTCAAGGATCCGAAGTCTTTTACGATCATCGGCACGCGCGTGCACGGCGTGGACACCAAATCCATCGTCACCGGCAAGCCGCTGTATGGCATCGACGTGACGGTGCCCGGTATGCTTTACGCCACGTTCGTCAAGTCGCCCGTGTTCGGTGCCAAGGTCGCATCGGCCAATGTCGACGAACTGAAAGCGATGCCGGGCGTGAAGCACGCGTTCGTCGTCGCCGGCGAAACGGCACTCAGCGGCCTGCTCGGCGGCGTGGCCATCGTGGCCGACAGTTGGTGGGAGACGCAGAAGGCGCGCAAAGCGCTCAAGATCACATGGGAGCAGCATCCCACCGCGCAACAAAGCAGTGCCAGCTACGCCGCGCAGGCTGCGACCTTCGCCACGCAGGCGCCGCAGCGCAGCCTCCGCAAGGACGGTGACATCGATGCCGCGCTGGCCTCGGCCACCAAGACGGTGAAAGCGTCGTATTACTATCCGTTCATCGCGCACGCGCCGCTCGAGCCGCAGAATTGCACGGCGAGATTCACCAACGGCACATGCGAGATCTGGGCACCGACACAGAACCCGGCGCCTGGTCGGGCGCTCGTGGCGAAGACGCTCGGCCTCAAGGATGACGCGATCACGATTCACATTACGCGCGGTGGCGGTGGCTTCGGACGCCGGCTGAACAACGATTATATGGTCGAAGCGGCCTGGATCGCAAAGGAAACGGGCGCGCCGGTCAAGCTGCTCTGGACGCGTGAAGACGACACCCAACACGATTTCTATCGCCCCGCCGGCTGGCACAATTTCGTGGGCGGCGTGGATGCGACCGGAAAGCTGTCCGCGTGGCAGAATCACTTCGTCTCTTTTGGCGAAGGGCAGAACTTCGGTTCGTCGGCCGGCATCAACGGCGGCGAATTCCCGGCGCGCTTCATTCCGAATTTCTCGCTCGGCGCCTCGGTCATGCCTAGCGGCGTGCCGATGGGACCGTTGCGCGCGCCGGGGAGCAACGGCATCGCCTTCGCGACGCAGTCGTTCATCGACGAGTTGGCGCTGGCGGCGGGCAAGGATCCGCTCGACTTCCGCCTCGAGATGCTCTCCTCGATGATCCCCGATCCGCCACCGGCGGACGGTCGTCCGGCGCAGCCGGGCTTCGACGGACCGCGCATGGCCGAAGTGCTCAAGGTGCTCAAGCAGCGGTCGGGATGGGGGAAGCGCCTCCCCAAAGGCACCGCGATGGGTGTGGCGTTCCACTTCAGTCATCGCGGCTACTTCGCCGAGGTCGTGCAGGCGACGGTGACGAAGGCGGGCAAGCTCACCATCGACAAGGTGTGGGCGGTGGGGGACGTGGGCAGTGAGATCATCAATCCGAGCGGCGCCGACAATCAGGTGCAGGGTGCCGTGCTCGATGGTCTTGCGCAGGCGCTCGGTCAGGAGATCACGATCGAGAACGGGCGGACCGTGCAAAGTAATTTCCACGACTTCCTGTTGCTGCGTCACAACCAGCAGATGCCGATCGATGTGTTCTTCCACAAGAGCACGAACGCGCCCACCGGTCTCGGCGAGCCGGCGCTGCCACCTGTGGTCCCGGCACTGACCAACGCCATCTTCGCCGCGACGGGCAAACGTGTCCGTTCGCTGCCGCTGTCCAAACATGATCTCTCGTGGAGCTGAACTCGTGCCGCTGAATACGCGCGTTGTCGCACGTTCGATTGTCGTTCTCACCGCCGCCGGTGCGCTCAGCGCAGCGGCGGCGGTGCCACGTCAGGCCCGCGCGCAGGTCATGCCGTCGAGTGCGAGCATGGCGGCGATCAACGACCTGCCCAATCCGTTTCGCACCATCGAGGGGTGGGGCAAGCTGCCGGCGGGCCGCACGTGGGGGTCCACGAGCGCCGTGACGATCGATCGCGACGGCAAAAGCATCTGGGTGGCCGAACGGTGCGGCGTGAACAGTTGCGCCGCATCCAACCTCGATCCGATTCTCAAGTTCGATGCATCGGGCAAGCTCGTAAAGTCGTTCGGTGCCGGCATGGTGTCGTCGCCGCACGGCATTCACGTCGATCCGCAGGGGAACATCTGGTCGGTAGACTGCGCCTGTACCGGCGGTGTGCCGGCGGGTGATTCCACCGGCCCCAGGCGCGGTCATCAGATCCACAAGTTCAGCCCCGACGGCAAGCTGCTGATGACACTCGGCGCGCCTGGCGGCGGTCGTGAGAGCGCGTTCTTCTGGCAGCCCAATGCCGTGCTCGCAGCACCGAGCGGCGAGATCTTCGTGGCCGAAGGCCATTCGTCACGCGCTGGCGCTAACGCGCGCGTGATGAAATTTTCGAAGGACGGCACGCTGCTCAAGACGTGGGGCAGTTGGGGGACCGGGCCAACACAGATGGATCAGCCGCATGCGCTGGCGATGGATTCGAAGGGTCGGCTGTTCGTCGGCGACCGCGGCAATGATCGCATCCAGATCTATGACCAGAATGGAACGTTGCTCGACACGTGGTATCAGTTCAGTCGGCCGAGTGGCATCTGGATCGACAGGAACGACATGATCTACGTCGCCGACTCGGAGTCCGGGTCGGTGAACCCGCCGCATGTCGCGTGGACGCGCGGCATTCGCATCGGCAGTGTGCGTGACGGCAAGGTCACGGCCTTCATTCCCGATCCGGAAGCGAAGCCGCGCAGCACGAGCAGCGCCGAAGGCGTGGCCGTGGATGCCGCCGGCAACATCTACGGCGCCGAGGTCGGACAGAAGGCGCTCAAGCGCTACGAGAAGAAGTAGCGCGCAGCAATCCGTTCCTCTCTCCGGCGCCACCGTGCCCCGCCTGCACTCGCTCTCCCGCCACCACGCGATGTCGACCTCCCGTCCGCGACGTCCTTGTGCGTCCGTTGTTGCCTGTGGCGCGCCGCTGTTCGCGCTGCTCCTGGCGCTGCTCACGATTTCTGAAACGACCACCGCGCAATCAGCGGGGGCGCAATCGACAGGGACGTCTCCGGCCGCGGGCGTGGCGGGGATGACGCGGGACGAACTCACCGCGTTCGCGAAGCTCGAAGTCGCGGTCTCCGTCGCGCGCGACTCGGCGCAATTCCAGCTCGCGCTCGCGCGCAACAAGACGCCCGACACGCAACAGCAGTTGCGCGCGAAACTGCAGGCGCAGATTGCCGAGCTGCTCTCGCGCGCGGGAACGACCCGACAGGAGTACGAGCGCAAGACGTTCCTCGTCTCCACCGACGCCGAGGCGCGGAAGCAGTTCGACGCGCTCGTGGCACAGATCACCGGCGTGCCAACGCCCGGACTCCTCGCCGTATCCACAACACCCGTGATCCGCGTGCCGGCCGGAGCGGCTGGCGTGCACATCGGGCATGTGGTAAATGCGTTCGGCGACACCCCCATGGGACAGGGGCTGCTGCCAACCGCACAGGCCGAGGCGCGAACGTCGGCGCAACACGCGACGCTCGCCGCACGCACGCCAGCCGATCTCGATGCGATGAAGCTGCACGCCGGACACGTGCTGCACGCCATCGACCCGACCATCGTCTCGAGCGGACCGGGACTCGGGTACGGCATGAGGAAGGCCGCACTGGGCGTGGCCAGTCATATTGAACTGGCGGCCAAAGCGCAGGGCGCGTCGCCGAACGTGGTCTCGCATGCTACGCACATCGCGACGGCCGCCCGTGCGGCGCTCGCGCGCGCAGACCGCGTGATTGCGCTGGCGCAACAGGTCCAAAGCGCCACCAGCGCCACCGAAGCGGCGGCGCTGGTCAGTCAGCTCGTCTCGCTGACGTCACAGCTCACCACCGGTATCGATGGCAACGGCGATGGCAAGATCGGCTGGCAGGAGTCCGAGGGCGGACTGCAGCAGGCGCAGGAACATGTCACGCTGATGTTGGCAGCCGAGACGGTCAAACCCTAGCCCTCAGCACGAAACGCAGTGATGTTGGTTCACCGCGCCGAGCTTCTCGAGCAGGGCAATGGTTTCGGGGAACGGGCGGACGCGCTGGACGGGTCCGTTGGCCATGTCCACGACGGTCCGTCCGTTGCGCGACACCGCCTTCACATTGGCCCCCTTCGACACGAGGTACAGGATCAGGTCGTTGTCACCGCGCGACGCGGCGTGGTGCAAGGGCGTCAGCCCCAGTTGATCGCGCGAGTTGACGTCCATCTTCAACTCCTCGACCAGGTACTTCATCGTCGGCAGCCAGCCGTCCGGCGCGTGCCGGTGCGAGTTGCCCGCGAAACCGTTGCCATAGCCCACACCAGACGCCGCGATGATGGGAGTGACTCCGACACCGACTGGCGCGATCTTCGCCAGCGAGTCGATCTCGGGAAGATTCTGCTGCGGTGGCGGTGCGAATCCGCCACCACCGCCGGCTCCACCAGCGCGGCCGGCACGGGCGCGCGTGGCTGCCGCCACACTCGCGGCGTTCCGCTCCGACGGAATCGTCACGTCGGCGCCGTGCGTGGCGAGCAGTCGCATCGCATCCACATCCACCGAGTACGCGGCGCGCCAAAAGGGCGTGGTTCCCTCGAGGTTCTCCAGCCCGCAGTTCGCGTTGCCACAGTTGTTGTAGGCGAAGTACCACGGGTGCTGCGACAGACGCACGTTCGGGTTCGCGCCGGCCTTGAGCAGCAGCTCCATCACCTCCAGATACGGCGTCTGCTGCGACTGCAGCGACTGCGGCTGCGGATAGCGGGACTTGGGCGCCCACTGTGTGTTGATGACCGCGTACAGCGGCGTCATTCCCAGCGCGCTGGCCATGTTCACCTCGGCCTTCCGTTCGATGAGCGTGCGCGCCACGTCGAACTGTCCGTTGATTGCCGCCAACAGCAACGGGGTCGACCGATCGACGCCCGTCGTATCGTTGATCGGCGCCCCACCATCCAGCAGGGCCAGCACGGCGTTGAGATTCCCCTGCCGCACCGCGTGGTGCAGCGCGGACAGTCCGCCAACGGCGCCGACGGAGCCGAGGTAGCCGCTCACGCCACCGTTGATGGAGTCCACGACCTCCACCACGGGCCCCCTGGGCGTGTTCAGGCGTGCCACCGCCGCACGGCCGGAATCGATGGCGGCCTGCATCTGCGCCGCCGTGAACGGTCCCTTGGGCACGCGACGACCGGCCGCGGCCGCAGCCGCCGGGCCAAAGTCGGCGGCCATTTTCTTGAGCGCCGCCGAATCGGGGATCGACCCCGGCGGATCGAACGAGATGAGTACTTCGTTGCGCCGCTTGGTGGCCGCCTGCTCGCGCGCCGCATCCTCGGTCACGCTTTGCACCCTGGTGTGCAGCGACGGATTCGCACCACGCTTGATCAGCGCGCGAATGGCATCGGCGCGATCGTACCCCGCCGCGAAGATCAGCGGCGTCTGCTGCCACTGCGACTCGCGCGCGTTCACATCGGCACCGGCCGCCGCCAGCGCCTCGATGGAGCGCACGTCACCGGCCTTGGCGGCAAAGTGCAGTGCCGTCGCACCGGAGACGGTCGCCGCTTTGACATCGCTCCCGGCCTTCACGAGTGCAGAGACGACATCGCCGTTGCCGGCCTTTCCTGCCAGATGCAGCGGCGTATACGCACCGATGCGCGTGACCGCCCCGAGATTCGGCTTGGCGGCAAGCAGAGCGCTTACCAGCTTCATGTCGGCACGATCCGCCGCCCAGTGCAACGCCGTCATGCCGTCGCCCTGCGCCGCATTGACATTTGCGCCGGACCTGAGCAACCGGATCACGGTCTCCACATCGCCACGCTGCGCCGCTTCGGCGATCGGGGCAACCGCAGGTGCAGTGGCCGCCAACAGCAGCACCGTGGCGGCGATCCCCAACAGCATGACCAGCGGACGACGTCGGTGACGAGGCGAGTGCACCGCAGTTGGCATCGGCCTATCCATGAGATCTCGCGCCATTGGCAATGTCTCCGATCAGACCGACAGGGCGAACGTGCCCGTGCTGTCGCCGAACGACGTGATGTCGTCACGGCCCATGCCGTGCAGCAGCGAAAGCATCGCGTTGGCCATCGGCGTGCCGTCCGGCGCCTTGAGATGCAGATCGCCCGCGAGCTGACCGTTGCCCTTGCCCAGCAGGATGAGCGGGCAGCGCCGGTGGTTGTGCAGGTTGGCGTCGCCCATCGGCGAGCCGTACACGATCGTGGTCTTGTCGAGCAGGGTAGTGTCGCCTTCCATCGTGTTCTTCAGTTTGTCGAGGAAGTACGGCAGCATCGCGACGTGGTACCTGTTGATCTTGTTGAAGTCGAGGATCGCGCCTTCGCGACCCCCGTGGTGCGACGCCGGATGGAAGCCCTTGTCCGTTCCGGCCTCCGGATAAGCACGACTCGAGGCATCACGACCCGTCTTGAACGAGAACACGCGCGTCATGTCCGACTGGAACGCCAACACCTGGAAGTCGAACATCAGCTTCATGTGTTCGGCGAATGAGTCGGGCACGCCCACTGGCGCTTCGGGGAGCTCGCGCGCTTCGCCACTCATGTTTTTCGTTTCCACCGCCTGAATGCGACGCTCGAGCTCACGGATATCCTCGAGATACTTGTCCAGCCGCTGCTTGTCGGCGCCGCCGAGGTTGCGCTTGAGGCTCGCGGTTTCGCCGACGATCCAGTCGAGGATGCTGCGGTTCGCCTCACGACGCGTGAGACGGTCGGCATTGTTGTTGCCGGCGCCGAAGAGCAGATCGAATGCGATGCGCGGATTGCGGATCATCGGCAGCGGTTCGCTGGGACTGGCCCAGCTGATCGTGTCGGTGTACGCGCACGCGTAGTTGTAATAGCAGCCGCCGGCCTGGTCGAGGTTCTCGATGCACAGTTGCATCGACGGGATGGCGGTGTCGGCGCCGATCTTCTTCGCGATGAGCTGATCAAGCGACGTGCCGACGTACAGATCCGATCCCTGCGTCTGCTTGGGGTGCGCCTGCGTGAGGAAGACGGCACTGGAGCGAAAGTGATCGCCGCCGATTTCGGGCGCATCGAATGCCTCGGCCATGCGCACGTCGGTGTTGCTCACGATCGTGAGATACTTGCGCCACGGTTCGAGCGGTGCGAGCGCGCCATCGGGATTGAGCGCGTAGTTGCGCCCGACGCCGGCCGGTGCCCAGAGATTTCTGGCGGCGCCCCACACATTCGAACCGGCTGCTCCGTGCACCGTTTCGATGGCGACGAAGCGAGACCTGTCCTTTACCGCGTTGCTCACCGCGCGCTTGCCGGCGGAACGGAACGTTGGTTCCATCGCGTCGAGATACGGCAGCGCGACCACCGCGCCAAGACCGCGAAGGAAGGTGCGACGCGGCAATGGCTGGCCAAGATGGAAGTGCATGGTCTCTATCCCCGACTCGTGGTGAAGTGCGCGTGCGAAACGATCATCGTGAGCACTGCGAAAAGCACTGACTGAAGCACTACCTGGTATCGGCCATCGGCGTGCCGTCGGCGCGCTTGCTGCGGAATGCACTGCTCTGCACGATCGCCGTAATGAACGACGACATCTTGTACCCGGTCGCACGCGCGCCGCGCTCAATCGCTCGCACCGTCGGTTGATCGAAGTCTTCCACACGCCGACCGATCGCGTACGCCATCAGGTTCTCGGTGAACGAACGCACCAGCGGAATCGGCCGACGCAGGAGCGCGCGCACCAGCTCCGCTTCGCTCCCCACCGGAGTGCCGTCATACAGGTTGCCCCGCGTATCCAGCAGCATGGCATTCTCGCGATAGCGGTACTTGCCGGTCACGTCGAAGTTGTCGAGCGACAGTCCGATCGGATCCATGTACTGATGGCAGGTGCGGCACGACGGATTGTCGCGGTGCATCTCGACGCGCTCACGGGTCGTGAGCTGCTTCCCGTCCTTGGCTTCCTGCGTCTCCTCGAGCGTCGGTATGTTGGGCGGCGGCGGCGGCGGCGGCATGCCGATCAGCACTTCCATGACCCACTTGCCGCGCAGCACGGGCGAGGTGCGATTGGCCAGCGACGTCTGCACCAGCACACTGCCGTGTCCGAGCAGTCCGCGACGTGTGCTGTCTACGTACGCCACGCGTCGGAATTCCTTGCCCGCCACGTGGGGCATGCCGTAATGCCGCGCCAGTCGGTCGTTGACGAAGGTATAGTCGGCGGTGAACAGCTCCAGCACACTGCGGTCGCGCTTCACGATGTAGTCGAAGAAGAGCTGCGTCTCCTGCTGCATCGCATCGGACAGCTGCTGGTCGAAATCGGGGAACCAGAATGCATCCGGGCGCACCTTGTCCACGTCCTGCAGGCGCAACCACTGCGCCGCGAAGCGCGACGCCAGCGCGTCGGAGCGCGGGTCGGCGAGCATGCGCTTGACCTGCGCGTCCAGCACGACCGGATTCGACAGTTGCTTCTGTTCGGCCAGCGACGACAACTTGTCGTCGGGGATGCTGCCCCAGAGGAAGAACGAGAGGCGCGACGCGAGGTCGATGTCGCTCACGCGATAGTCGGCGCCGGGCGAGACACCGGCCGGCGTGCGCTCGATGCGGAAGACGAAGTGCGGGCTGGCGAGGATCGCCTGCAAGGCATGCTGCACTCCCGCTTCGAAACCGCCGTCGGCCGCGCCCTTCGCGTAGAACGTCATCAAGCCGTCCACGTCGCGTGCCGTGAGCGGCCGACGATACGCACGTGTGCCGATGCGGGTGACGATGTGCTGCGCACAGGCGCGCGCCGACGACGCCGAAGCAGCGGTGGGGCGGCAGGAGAAGATCGCCTTGCGCGACGGGGTCTCGGACACACCCGTCGTGGAGAGCGGGCCGATGATGGTGATGTCCTTGAGGTGCGGCGGCGTCGTGCTGCCGGCGCTCGCCGTGCCGTGCGACGCCAGTGACCAGTCATGCGGCCTGACCATGTCCTCGTACGGACCCTCGGCGCGCCGGATGAACGCCGCGGAGAGGGTCTGTTGGCCGCCCTTGATGACGATCGGCTCCGAGCGTACGATGTCGATGCCGAGCGGTGTGTCGGCGGAAGCGTTGGTCTGCTCAGTGCCCTTCTCGTACTTGAGCAACGCGACGCGAGCGCCGTCCACCGAAATGTCGATGTCCTCGAGCGCGAACCCTACGCCGCCTTCGACATTCATGCGCAGCTGATACACGCCGTCGGCGGGGAAGGCATGCGTGGCCGCGATGCCGCCGCGTGTGCCATACGGCGTTCCATCGACATGGTCCCACGGATGCTGCGAGGCAAACGGTGACACGACGTAGGTTCGCTGCGCGAGCGCGGCGGTCCTGTCGCCGATCGCCATGCGGCTCACGGACGCGGCCGCGTTGAGATACGCCTCGAGCAACGTCGGGGACAACGACTGCACGTCGGCAATGTTGTCGAAGTTCGCGCTCTTGGTGTCCAGCGGAAGAAAGTCCGCCGCGTTCACCTCGAGGCCGAGCAGGTCCTTGATGGTGCGTTCGTACTCGGGCCGATTAAGACGCTGGAATGGACGCGACCCCGGATTCGGTTTGGCAGCCGCGCGATCGATGACCGACTCGATCGATTCGGCGAGCGCGGCGAGGGTGTCACCGCCGGGCTTCGGTTTGCCGGGAAGCGGCATCATCTCCGCGCGCAACTTGCGGATGATCTTCTCCGACTCGACGGGCCATTCGTTGGCCTCCGCCACATCATAGCCGTCGAGCGACAGGTTGCCCTTCGTTTCGGCGTCGTTGTGGCAATCGGAGCAGTAGCGCTCGATGACGGTGTTGAACGCCGCGTACGAGATGCCGCGGGCACCGACCGCGCCGGCGTCTTCCCGCGCCGCGGGCGACACCAGCACACGTTGCGCGTCGAAGCGGCGCAGGGTGGCCGGTGTGAGCGCGACCACGGGCCGCTGCCGCGCGCCCACCGTACGCGCCGCAGAATCGGCGCCCAGCTTGAATGATGCGATTGCCGTTACTGCAGCGACCGCGACGAACGCGAGCTTCATGCCTGCCACCTCTCCAGCGCGCAAGCGCGCGGCGCGAACGAGTCTTGTTGGTGCGTGGCCTACGAATGTCGGGCGGGCTCGGCTTCCGGCTGTCGGGGAGCGGATGTGACAGCGCTGAAACCCATGGGGCGGGACTTGCAAGAACAGTGCGCATCGGACGACGGCGGCACGGGGCCGTCGTCACATCTGTATGGAGTATCTACGTGTTGAAGTGCCCGGGCGTTCGCCGATGGGTCCCGCGCGTCCTGATGATCTCAGTGCAGACATCCGGTATGGGACGAACGATACGGCCAAGGTCGGGCAGTCTGCCAGAGGGAAGCGTCGCTCCGTCGCTCGCACAGGGCCACGCGGCACGGCGGCAGTCGGGTCAGCTACGGGTCGGCCGGCGCCAGCTCGGTCTGCCAGAGGCGCCGCCCGGTGACGTCGTTGAGTCCCACCGTCATGGACCGCGTCCGCGGGTCGATGTCCAGCGTGCCGTAGAACTGCAGCCCGTCACTGGGGGGACGGTTGGGCTTGGGCGCCGGGCTGGCGAACCTCACCTCAGGCCCGAACGTGCCGTCAAGCGCGTTGGGGCCAAAGGTGCCGGCGTGCATGGGACCGGCCACGAACTCCCAAAACGGCAGAAAGTCGGTGAAGGCGGCCCGTTCGGGGGCGTAGTGATGCGCGGCGGCGTAGTGTACGTCGGCGGTCACCCAGACGGTGTTCTGTATACGCTGCTCCTTGCAGAAGCGCAGCAGCGCCGCAATCTCGAACTCGCGGCCGAGCGGCGTGCCACTCTCCGCGTTGGCAATGGCCTCGTAGTTGCGTTCGCCGTCGCGCACGCGATCGGGGACGACGAGTCCGATCGGCATATCGCACGCGATCACTTTCCACTCCGCCCGGCTTGCCTTGAGCGATTGCTGCAACCAGGTGAGTTGCGTCTGGCCAAAGATCGCCGTCGCGGCCGAGGGCGATTCCTGTCGGTTGCCGGAGTTGGCGCCACGGTAACTGCGCAAATCCACCACGAAGATGTCGAGCAACGGGCCGTAGGTGAACTGGCGGTAGACCCGGTTCGCCTCGTCGGACGACCGTCTGATGGGCAGAAATTCGAAGAGTGCCTGCTGTGCGCGTTGCGTCAGCACACGCACGCGTTTCTCTGTGAACCGCGTGTCGTTCTCCAGCACGAGATCGTGAAACCAGTTGTCGACGACTTCGTGATCATCCCATTGCGCGATGACCGGAACGGCCGCGTTGAACGCGCGCGTATGTTCATCGAGCAGATTGTAGGCGAAGTTACCGCGATACTCGTCGAGCGTTTCGGCGACTTTCGATTTGGCCTCGGTCATCACATTCCGCCAGATCGTACCGTCATCGAGTGTGACTTCGGGGAGCAACGGCTGGTCGGCGTACACGTTGTCGCCCGAGTGAATGAACACATCGGGCTCGGCGCGGCGCAGGGCGTCGTAGATGCGGAGTCCACCGCGACTGCTATCGATTCCCCACCCCTGCCCCACCATGTCTCCCGACCACGCCACGCGGAGCGGTCGCGGATTGCGCGCGTCGTGACGCAGCGCGGTGCGAAAGGTGCCGGTGAGCTGCTCGCTCATCGCGCGCGGACTGCCCAGACTCTCAAACTGCACGCGATAGAAGATCTGCTCGCCCGGCGGCAGTCCGTCGAGATCGAGATGCGTGGTGAACGCATGATCGGGCAGTGCCTGCGGCCCACGCACGCGACGCGCGCTACGGAACCGCTCGTTGGTCGCCCACTCAAGGGTGAGCTGCGACGGCCGGTCGGTGCGACTCCAGATCATCGCGCGATCGAAGAGCACATCGCCGGACTGTACGCCGCCAACCAGCTGTGGTCGCAGTCGTTCGGACGTGATGATCGCCGGCGCGCCGTCCGCGGGCAGCCACAATCGCGGCGGTCGCGTCAGCACAGCGGCTCCGGTGGCGAGTGCACTGCCGACGAAGGCCCGACGTGAAATCAGTGGATCGATCATGCGGCCGTGCACACGTGTGCCGTGGTCACAACGAATCTTCCGTCCGCTTGCGCGCTTCGGAAAGAAATGCGGGCTCGAGTTGCAGCAGATTGGCGAGCTTGCGCATGAGATAGGACTCCTGCCCGTCCAGCGTACCGTCGGCGAGCACGACCTGCCACATCAACTCAGCCAGTACCATGCGTTGCGCGAGGTCGTACTCGCGGACCACTTGCTTGGTGAACACGAAGTCATCGACGGAATCCTTGCTGGCGCTCGCGGCTTCGGCCATGAGCCCAGCGGCGCCAGCGGCATCCACATCGAAGTGACGCTGGAGTATCTCGGCGATGCGCTGGCGCTCGATCTCGCTGAACTGACCGTCCACGTTGGCCAGCTCGATGAGCAGGGCGCATGCCGCAATGCGCACGTCGTTGGGATGCGTGCGGGAATGGGCGCCGGGTGTGCCTTGCACACTATCACCAATGAGACGTCGGATCGCGTCGAGCATGAATCGTGGAGGCTGGGGGGACGATTGGACGCGCGGCGCGGGCGGGTGACCTACGCCGACAGCGACGACGGATCTCTGGGGAACGGACACGACCCACCCCAGGACATGCCGCCATCACTGCGGTACAGCATCATGCGCGCCTGCGCGTGCGGATCGGATGTCTCCGCGCGCAACATCCACCCCACCTGCACGGCGAAGCGTGCGCAATAGGCGCGCAACACGGGCACACCGAATCGTAACTCCAGATCATCGCACTGAAGGACGATCTGCGCCGTCTCGGGAAGCTTCAGCTGCGCAACGATCTCATCACACCCTGTGCGCTGGTTCTCGAACGTATGCGCGCCCCACGCGGCGCGCTCGTCCTGCAATTCATCGAGGAGAGTCAGGGCGACCAGGCCGCGCGTGGTGCTGGGCGTAACGAGCGCCGGCGACGACAGCCCGACGAGAAACGGCACGACACGATCATTCAGCACTTCATTCCACGACGGCACGAACTGCCAGCTCTCGATACCAAGGCGGGGACGCCCGGGCGCCACGGCTCCGCGAAACGGGTGCGCAGACGAGGATTCGAAGCGCAGGAGCACAAAGGCAAGTTCAGCGGCCGCACGCAGCACGTCGTCATTCGGATCGTCGGACGCGTCGTAGCTGCGCGCTACCGCTTCGCTCATGTCGCTCCTTATCGCGCAGGCGCGGATGCCCGCGGACTGCCGATGCTATACAGGAACCCCGTGTATTGCATTTCCTCCCACGTCTGGTCGCCCCACTTCACAGCTTTCGTCGCGTCGGGGTTGCTCTGGTTGCCGGCGGAGTTGTCGTACCACGCGACCGACTTGAGCTTGCCGCCGGCCGGAATCTCCAAAGGCTCCGCGAAGAAGTAGTACGTCTGCCAGTTGAAGTCGTACCGCGGCACATCCAGGACCACACTCGACGTGCCATCCGGCTTTTCGAGCGTGTACTTCCAGCGCGTGCCCCGCACATGCGTGTGCGGCAGCAGCCCCCAGATGCGCACCGTCTGCGTGGGCTCGAGTTCCGTGGCCACCGCGACATCCTTCTCGCCGGCCGGGAGCGTGAAGCGACCGTTGATGAACGCACTCATGCGGATCTCTTCCTGCGGAGCGCCGGGAGCAAATCGGAAGCCGACGCTGGTCCGATCCGTCTGCTCATGTCCATGCGCGGTGTAGTGCATCTGGAAGGTGAGGATGGTACCGGCGCGCAGCTTGAGCGCCGTACCCTCGGGGAATGTCATGACATTCGTGCCGGGCGCCGTGCCGCCGATGAGTGTGCCAAGCCGACGTGGCGGCCCGTACCGCTTGTCCACCCGTGGCAGATCAGGCGGCGTTTCGTACTCGGGCTTGTTGAGGAACAACGGCTTCGGCGCCGCACCACCAGCGGGCCGAGCCGCCGGGATACCCGCGGCTGGCGCCGCGCCGGCCGGCGCAGCAGGCGGCGGCGGCGTCTTGGCATAGACGAGCACGTGATGTACGACTTCCCGTGCGCCCGGCAAGAATTCGATCGCCTGCACCCACTTGTCTTCCGTGAAGTTGGTGGGAATCTCGAAGTACTGATACTCGACCGTTCCCGAAGCGGGCACCGTGAACGGCTCCTGCATCATGACGATGGCGTCGGGCGTGCCGAGTTCCCAGCTGCTGGGGTAGACGGGCGCGGGCGGCAGCGCCTTCAGCTCGCCTCGCTTGGCGCCCGCATCGATCCAGCGGAGAATCGTCTGCTTCTCGAGCGCGGAGAGACGCCGGTCATTGAGGAACGTCCCATGCGGTCCCTCGGCGTGCCACGGCGGCATGTACCCTGACTTCACGGCATCGCGAATGTCGCTGGTATTCGCCTTCGCACTGTCGTATTCCATCAATGAGAAGGGACCCAGACCGCCCGGTCGATGACACGTCGTGCAGTTCTTGTAGAGAATCGGCGCGACATCCTTGGTGAACACCGGCGCCGCATCTTGCGCGACCAGCGTCGCGCGACGATGCGCCACCGACACGGCGCAGAGCGTCACCGTCGTCAGCGCGACAAGCTGCACCAAACGCGCGCGTCCACCGCGTGCCCTGCTGATCCGACGACCACTCTCGTTGTTCGACATGCGGCTCCCCCGATGGCTCTCGGCCAATGTGTGCAGCAATCCAGCAATGCGGCAGCAAAAATCTACCGGCGGTGCGGCCGCCCGATAGTCCTGCCCGACCGCATCGACCCGCACGAGACGATCAGAACGCGATGCGCAGCACCGGTACATTCCGATACACCGGCCGCTCGGAGAGCGCCACACGCGTGCCCCTCCCGTCACGCAGCCCGAACGCGATTGCGGTCGCGGCCGGTACGATCGACATCGAGACCCGACTGCGCATCACCCCACCGCGTGGGCCCGCGTCGGGCGACGACTGCACCACGCCGTCGGCCAAGGCCAGTCCAGCGAAACCGCCGGCCGCAATCATGCCGACGCTCGCCTGCCGGCCACTTTCGAACATGAGCGACAGACCTCCGCCTACGAGCATGCCCGCCGCCGCGCCGAGCTGGGCAAGCGTACCATCGGCCGCGCGTCGATCGCGTCGCCGCACGAACAGTCGATCGCCCGCGACCGCACCGCCAAGCATGCCCGCCGTGCTGGCCGCGATCGCAGTACGATCGGACATGCCGTCGCCGATGAACGCATTCGCAAAGATCCCGCCGAGCAGCGCGCTGCTGTACGCCATATCGACGTCACCCGCGGTGACGTTGTACGCCGAGCGACGCGCGTATCGAGGTCCGAAATAGTGGCCTACCAGACCCGACGCGATCGACGTACCCAGCGCCACCTTGTGACGTGGCGCGATCCCGCGACGCGATGTCGCGTCGTCCTCGAAGGCGCCCAGTGTGCCACCGACACCGAGCGTGGTCAGCGCCGAGAGATCACCGACGAATCCCGATGCCGACGCCTCGCCATCGCTCATGCTGCGCGCTCGCTGAAAGCCGAGCACCGTGCCGCCCACGGCACCAGCGAGGATGGGCACACCGAATCCCGCGCCGCCGTCGGCAGTCGCGATCGCGGCGATGGCCGCCCCCACCGCGGCACCGCGTGTCCCGCCGTACGAGGCGAGATTGTTCTGCGCTCGCGTCACCGAACGGGACCGCACCAGCTCGGCTGCCAGGAAGAACGACGCCCCGGCGGCGACGAAATAGCCGCCCGCGGCCGCGGCACCGTTGTCGGAGAGAATGGCGGACGTGGCCGGTCCGTACGCGATGAGACCAAGCAGCACCTGATTGCGCACGAACGCGTTGCCGGCCGGTTCCGACTGCTCCAATCCGGTCCCTTCACGCGTCGAGTCGCGGCCGCGAATGGCGATCTGCGCGAGGAGCGCCATGGAGATGGCACCGCGCAGTTGTACCACTTCCGGCTGTGAAACGCCGTAGCGCGCGACTGACCCGTCCACACGCTGCGCCACCAATACCGCGCTCGTGCTGTCGCTGCTGTACAGTCGTGCTTCGGTCCAGTCGTTCGCCAGAGGCCACAGGGGGGCGACGAGCTTCAGGCGGGCCGCCATCGTTGGTGTCATGACGGTCAGTCGCCCTGCGGAGTCGAACGCGATCGGTCGTTCGACGATAGGCTGCCTGCGCACGGGCGCCTGCTGCGCGCGCACTTCGGCTGGCGCAAGCATCACGGCGGCCGCGGCGGCGAGCAGCAGGGAATAGAAGCAAGCGATCAGGCGCATTGGCCAGCGGCCCGCGGACCGACGGCGATCAGGTCGGCCGGCGTCGTGCGGAAGCATCACACGCTGAGGGCCGGTCGCTGGACTGCAAAGGGTCTCGTTCACAGGCGGGGAGAAAGGGGAGTTTCGTGCTGATCGGCGCGGGCAGGTTCGGGCTGGCGCGGTTGATCATGGCGTAGGCCGGGATTCGGCGCGATACTCTGCGCATACCCCGCATCCGCGCGCCGGATCGTAAAGTACGCCGTGCCGACCGCCACCCTGCCATCGCCCAGCCATGTGCCTCTCGCCCCGCGTCGCTCTCACCCGAGCCCTCTGCGGCGTTGCCGCGATACTCGCAGTGCCCCCCGGCGTTCACGCACAGGCGGTGGAGCCCATCAAATTCGCGCGGTACGCGCACGTGTCGAACGACGGCACCATCGCGTTCACATATCAGGACGACATCTGGATCGCCAACGCCGACGGAGGCTCGCCGCGCCGACTGACGGCGCATGTCGCGCGCGACTTCATGCCACGCTTCTCGCCGGACGGCCAGTGGATTGTATTCACCAGCAATCGCACCGGCAACAATGATGTGTACGTGGTGCCGACCGCGGGCGGAGAGCCGAAACAGTTGACGTGGTTCTCCGGCGAGGATCAGGCGCTCTATTGGACGCCGGATGGTCGCGAGATCGTCTTCTCCACGGCACGCGGTACGCATGCCTTCGGGTCGCCGCTCTATCGTCTGCCGCTCGACGGCTCGCAGCCGCGTCCCATGTCGATGGATTTCGGACGGGCGGGCATGCTCAAGCAGGATGCGACCATGGTGGCGTTCAACCGCTCGGTCCCGAGCTACTGGCGCAAAGGCTATCGCGGCAACGCCAACGCGGACATTGCGATTCAGGACCTGCGCAGCGGCGAGATCACCGAGCTGACGGACACGGATCTCAAGCAGTTCAAGTCGTATACGCACGACGTGCATCCCATGTGGGGCGCCGACGGCCTGATCTACTTCGCCTCCGAGCGTGACGGCACGTTCAATCTCTGGCGCATGGCGCCCACCGGTGGCGCACCGCAGCAGGTGACCAGGCATAAGGACGACGGTGTGCAGTTTCCTGCCATCTCCCCGGACGGTCGTCGCATCGTCTATGAGAACGAGTTCGACCTGTGGACGCTCGATGTCCCGTCGGGCACGCCACGCAAACTCGCCATCCGCGTCGCCGCCGACAGCAAGGAGAGCGACATCGCGGTGCTCACCACGATGAATCGCGCCGAAGGCTACTCCGCGTCGCCGAGCGGGGATTACCTCGCCGTCGACTTCCATGGCGAGATCATGCTTGTGCCGACGGAAAGCGGTATCGGCGAGCGCACGCAGGTGACGAGCTCTCCGTGGCGGGAGCGCGCGCAATCGTATGCGCCGGACGGTCGGCGCATCGCTTACGTCTCGGACGAGTCGGGCGATGAAGAAGTGTGGGTGTACGACATCGCCACGGCGCAGCGGCGCAAGTTGACGTCACAACAGTCGATCAAGGCCGACCTGACGTGGGCGCCGAACTCGCAAAAGCTTGCATACACCGGCAACAATCGGTTGTGGGAAGTTGAGATCACGGGCGGTGCAGCGCGAGAGCTCGCCTTCAATCAGGCGGGAGGATTCGCCGTGGGCCAGTACTCGAGCGATGGCAACTGGCTCACCTACAGCAAGCGTGACGACGACCAGAACGCGGAGGTGTTCGTCTTCGATGTACGCGCACGCAAGGAGACGAACATCACGCGCAATCCGTTCAACGATGCGAACGGCGTGCTGACACCCGATGGCAAGCATGTCGTCTTCACCTCGTCGCGCGATGGCGGAACGTCGCAACTGTTCGTCGTGCCGTTGGGCAAGCTGGCCGACGATCCCAACGATCCGCTCGTGCGCGAACGGATGCGGCGCACAGCGGGTCGCCCGGAACGTGCTGCGCCGGACAGCGCCACCGCAGCAACCACGCCCGCATCACCATCGGCGTCCACACCACTGACCGTGACGGTGGACGGGCAGGGCATTGAACGACGCGCCATGCAGCTCACACGCGGCACACTGCCGGTCAGTGCCTTCTTCCTCTCGCGGGACGGGCGCAGCATCTACTACACGGTTGGCGGCGGCGTGGGAACTGGCGGTGGCCAGAATGCACCCGCTGCCGATCCCGAGAGTCCGACTGTCGGACTGTTCAGCATTGGCATAGACGGTCAGAACCGTCGCCGGATTGCCGGAGGGCTCTTCCCGCAAATGACGCCCACCACCGATCGGCGCGCCATCTTCTTCCGCCGTGCGGCGCGCGGCGGTGACAACGCCGATGGCGACAATGCAGCGCCTGGTTTCGAGCTCGCCAAGCTCGTGCTCGCCACGCCGCAGCGTGCCGAGCCGGTCGCGTTCTCGTTCCCCGTATTGGTCGACCAACGCGCCGAGCGCGAGCAGCTTTTCGAAGAGTCATGGCGTGTCATGAAGTACCGCTTCTATGACGAGAAGATGCATGGTCGCGACTGGGATGCGATCAAGTCACGCTACAAACCGTTGCTGCGCTTCGTCGGCACCAACGAGGACGTCTACGACCTCGCCAACGAGATGATCGGCGAGCTGAACGCCTCGCACACAGGCGTGAACGGTCCGCCGTCGCGGCAGATGCCCCGTCTCTACACCACCCGGTACCTCGGCTTCGAAATCGAGCCCGGCGATGCGGGTCGCTATCGCGTGGGACACATCTATCGCGACGGACCGGCCGACAAGGAATGGCTGAACATCGCGGAGGGCGACTACATACAGGCCATCAACGGGCAGGAGCTCAAGTCCGGGGACAACTACGAGAAGTTGCTGGCCACCACACTGAACGAGTACATCCCCATACGCTTGTCGAAGAGCGTCGGCGGGGAAGGTGCGCGTACGGTGCGGATCGCCAGCGTTACGTCGCTCACCGACATCAAGTATCTGGAGTGGGTGGCGACGCGTCGCGAACAGGTCGAGAAGGAGACCAATGGCGACATCGCGTACGTGCATATCCGCGCGATGAACCAGCCGTCGCTGGTCACGTTCCGCAACGAGATCGACCAGTTCTCCAACAAGAAGGGGATCATCGTCGATATCCGCTACAACGGCGGCGGCAACATCGATCAGGAGCTCATCGACATTCTCGAGCGGGAACCATACCAATTCTGGAATCAGCGCACGGGTTCGCGGGTGTGGGGCCGGCGCCCACGGCAGGCGATCGCCGGTCCGAAAGTCATGCTGGTCAACGCGCGCTCGGGCTCGGACAGCGAAGTGACGCCCATGGCGTTCCGCCAGCTCGGACTCGGTCGCATCGTGGGCAATCCCACGGCCGCAGCGGTGATTGCCACGGGCAGCTACGCACTGATCAACGGCGGGACGATTCGTACGCCCGGCTCGCTCGTCGTCACGTACGACCCCACAAAGCCCAACAACTACGGCGTGAACCTCGAGAACTTCGGCGTGCCACCGGATGTGTGGGTGAAAAACTCGCCGATGGATGAAGTGAAGAAGATCGATCGGGAACTGAAGGCGGCGATCGAGGAAGCGGTGCGCATGCTGAAGGCCGCCAACAACGGGAAGATCTCGAGCGAACAGCCGTAGGGAGCAAGCGTAGCGATTCGCGGTAGGGTCGTGCACTGCGGGTCCGGCGCTATGTTGCGACATGGACCCGTTGATGTACCTGTTGCCCGCGTTCCTGCTGGCCGGCTTCGGCCTGCTGCTGGGGATCAGCGTGATGTTCAGCCGGGCCAGCATCCGCCTGGGCCTGCCGCTCACGCTGATCTTTCTCAGCATCGGCATGTTGGCCGGCGCGGATGGATTGGGTGGTATCGCGTTCGAGAATTACGGACAGGCGTTCGCGTTGGGATCGGTCGCACTCGCGTTCATCCTGTTCGACGGTGGCCTGAACACGAACTGGCAGGCGGTGCGCATCGTGCTCGCACCGGGCGCGCTGCTGGCCACTGTCGGGGTGCTTGGCACCGCGTCGCTCATGGCGGTCGGTGGCCATCTGCTGGGGCTCACCTGGAGTGAAGCGTGGCTGATTGGCGCGATCGTCTCCTCCACCGATGCAGCGGCCGTCTTTTCCGTGCTGCGCGCCTCCGACGTCAGCCTGAAGAAGCGCGTCGGCACCACGCTCGAACTCGAGTCGGGGCTCAACGATCCCGTCGCGTTCATTCTCACCGGCGTTGTCATTCAGGTGGTCGGTGGCACTGCGGCGCTGAACGTCTCGCACACCGGTACCGACGTGCTGCTGCAGTTGGTCATCGGGCTGGCCGGTGGCGCAGCCATAGGACTCGGCGCACGGTGGATTCTGCGCAACTATCCGTTGCGGCCGAGTGGATTGGTGCCGGCGTTCACTATCGCCGTTGCGTGTCTGGGCTTTGGCATCCCTGCACTCCTCGACGGGAGCGGACTGCTGGCGGTGTATGTCGCAGGGATCGCGCTCGGTACCGGCGCCCTGCCGTACCGTTCGAGCGTGCTGCGCGTGCATGACACGCTCGCGTGGCTCAGTCAGATCGGCATGTTTCTTGTACTGGGATTGCTCTCGTTCCCCGTGCGCGTGCTGCAGGTGTTGCCGATCGGTATCGGGCTCGCGCTCATTCTTGCGGCGGTCGCACGACCGCTCGCCGTCGCAGCGTGTCTGCTGCCGTTCCGGTATCGCCCGAAAGAGATCGCCTTCATCGGCTGGGTCGGCCTGCGCGGTGCCGTGCCGATCGTGCTGGCCACCTTGCCCGTGTTGGCGCGGGTGCCTGGCGCCGAACGCGCGTTCGACGTGGTGTTGGTGATCGTGGTAGCCAACGCGTTGCTGCAGGGCACGACGGTACCATGGCTTGCCCGCAAGCTGCAGCTCGAGAGCGGTGATGCACCGCCACCGCCCGCGATGCTCGAAATCGAAGGGCCCGTCGCCTTCGACACGCAGATCCGCTCGTTTCACATCGACGAGGACCTGCCGGTGTGCGGACAGACGCTGGCCGACATTCCGTTCCCGCAGACGTCGTCGGCGATGCTGCTGATTCGCGGCCGGCAGCTGCTCTCACCGCATGGCGATACCGTGCTGCTGCCGGGCGACCATGTCTATCTGCTGGTCAACGAGGCCGACGTGGCGATTTTGCAATTGCTGTTCGGCCGGCCCGAGGGCGACTGACCCGGAGCGGACCACGCATGGCGACGAGCGCGCACAAAGAACAGCGTACTACTGCCGCAGACGCAGGATCGCTTCCCAGATCAATGACTGCGTGGCCATGGTCTGCGCGCGATACTGCGGACGGAATCCGTACAACACCACATGTCCCTTGCCGACGGTGACATCCACCATGGCCGCCTTGCCGTTCAGCTTCTCGCCGCCCAGCAGCCAGCCCGACAGCAACGGATTGCCCGTGGGCTGATACGTGAGCACCGCCGACGCGCGCGACGGATCGGTTATGTCGAAGGTGGGACTGTCCTCGAACCACACGGCGGGAACCGGCGCCGTGAGTCCGGCAGCAAGCGGATGTCCCGCCGTGGCCTGCACGGAAAGCAGCGAGCCCGGCGCATAGAACTCGGTGTTACGCACACCGGCCAGCACGTTCTTCACCGGCAATTTGAACGTGTCGATCGCGTACTCGCTCGCCTCGTTGAACGCGAGCAGTGTGCCCCCCTGCTCCACGAACGCCGTCAGCGCCGCGGCACCGGGTGCTCCGAGTCCACCGCGCAACGTGTCGGGATAGATGTTGCCCAGTCCGCGCGAGAGCCCGCCCACATTCTGATCCGGCAGGATGATGACGTCGAAGCGATCGTTCAGCGATCCGGCGCGGATGTCCTTGTCCACCAGCGAGGTGAAACCAATCCGGTTCACGTCGAAGATCCACCGCGTCCACCCTTCATCCATGGATGCGCTGTAGCTGCGATAGATGCCGATCCGTCGCGTCCTCGCATCGCTGAGTCCCGCGACGGTGTAGCGAGGTTCGCGCACGGCAGGCACCGGTGCGCTGCTTTCGGAAACGGGACCGGTCACCGCTGCCACCTCCACGCCGAAGAGCAACGGCAGCGTGTGTGCCGTCACGTCGTACGGGGGTTTGGGCGGACCACCCGGATAGTCGAACAGGTTCGGATATTGCTGTCGCTCGAGCATGGTCTTCGCGTAGCCGCCAAACGGTTGCGTCATGGACACGAGATAGCTGCCCGCGGGATAGGGCTTCCCTTCGGCGGTCACCGGTGCCATGGCCGTACGGATCTCCACCTGTCCATGCTGCAAGGTCCAGAGCATGCGCTGCAGCGCCTGCGTGTCACGCTGCGCTGTCGGAATCACATAGGCCGTGGGCACCGTCGTCGCGGTCCACGGATGCTTCGGGTCCAGCGCGCGCGCGCCCAGCGCCACGTAGCTCTCGAGCCACGGTCGACGATTGCGCGCGGCGTCGGCAAGCATCGCCCACGACGCACTCACCTGATACGACACGATGTCGGTGTAACTCCACGTGCCGCCGGGCCACAGCGACGCGAAATTCCACGTGGTTGTCTTGGCTTCGTATCCGCGTCCGCTGGTCAGGAGCTCGAAGGGAAGCTCCACCGACGTGGCCAAGCGGGCGCTCGCCGTCTCCGTGAGAATGCGCACGCCACGGTGGTACAGCGAATACTGGCGCGCCGGCGACCACTGATCGTACGACGCGTTTGACGCGATGCCCGTCTTCCCCTCGGCCGTCATGCGCCACGCCATCGCCAGACCGAGCGAGTTCGTACCGGTCGTGAGAATGGGGTCGATGTTCGGTTCGACCGGATCCATGTACGGCGGCAGGAAGATGCGCCCGGCATTCGCACCCTGCTGATGCACATCGTTGACGATCTGCGGATTCCACGGCGTGTAGAGCGAGTCCACGGTGTAGCGCGTTTCTCGCTGCGTGAACGCATACCAATCACGATTGTTGTCGTGACCGGTGTATTTGTGATAAAGCTCGGGTGGCGGCGTGCCTTCGGCTGTGGTGCCGAGCGTCGTGCGGTACCACTCGCCCACGATGTCCACACCATCTGGATTCTGACTGGGCACGAGCATCACGATCGTGTTGGCAAGAATCTCTCGCGCTTCCGGTGTGTCGGCGCGCGCCAACCGATCGGCCAGAATGAGCGGTGTCGTGAAACCGCCCACCTCGGTGGAGTGAATGCTCGAGGTGATCAGGATGACGTTCTTGCCCGTGGTCAGCAGCGTCTCCAACTCGGCCTTCGTGCGCTGTCGCGGATCCATCAGCTTGCGCTGAATCACACGATACTGTTCGAGGTTCTGCAACGTTGCGGCGTCGGCGATGAAAGCCACCAGAAACGGACGTCCGAGCGTAGTGGGGCCGAGTGTACGCACCGACACGCGAGGACTGGCCTTGTCGAGTGCCGTAAAATAGTCGGTGACTTGCTTCCAACTTGGAAGCTTGCGTGGCGTCCCGGGCTCGAACCCAAGGATCGAGGCAGGACTTGGCAGCGCGCTCGACGAAACGCGCGCCGGCTGTGCGAGCGCCGCCGACGAAGAGACTGCCGTGGCGCTCAGGAACATGGCACCGGAGATGACGCCGGACATCACGCGGGACTGGAGGGCGCTGCACGCGCCGCGGACCGTCGTTGGAATTCGCATACGGCAGACGTTACCGCGGCGCGCGACCTCTCGCGAGCAGCGCGGCCAACTGCTACAGCCGGACGAGACGACGGGTCGACTACCGCGCCTCACGCTCGAGCAACCGTACGATGCCCGAGACCGTACGCCGCCCGAGCCGATATCCGCGCGCAGTCGCGTTCACCGGCGCACAGTCGATACGCCATGCGCAACCCGCACGCGCACGCTGAAGAAATCGTACAGCACGCGACACACGGCGAGCACGGGCACAGCAAAGACGATCCCTGCAATGCCCCCCAACTCACCGCCGGCGATGACCGCAAGGAAGACGAGAATAGGGTGCACGCGCACGGCCTGACTTTGCAGGCGCGGAGTGAGCACGTTGCCTTCCAGCTGCTGAATCACCAGAAACAGTACCGCTGTAAGAATCGCTGTGGTGGATGAAATGGTCAGCGCGAGCAGGACGGCCGGCACCGCGCCGATCCACGCGCCGAGGAACGGTACCAGCGCCGTGATCGCCACCCATGCGCCGAGCAACATGGCGTAGGGCACGCCGAGCAGCGCGAGCGCGACCGCCGAGAGCACACCCTGCGCCGCCAGTGAGATGGCGAGACCGCCGAGATAGCGTGCGAGCGTGTCGCCGAACGCGGTCCACAACGCCTGAGCATCGTGCCGGTATTTGTGCGGGGTCGCAGCCAGCACGCGGGCGTGCATGGCGCGCGAATCTGCCAGGAGGTAGGCCGCGATGAAGACCATGCCGAACAGTGCGACGACCGTGTTCAGCGCGCCGGAGACCACGCCGCCGAGGCTGCCGATCAAACGGCGCGCGAAGCCCTGCACTCCCTCGAGCATGTCCTGCTGCAACTTGTCGATGAAGCGCTCTCTCGACTCGGGGAGCAATCCGCGTTCCGCCAATCCATCGAGCAACGAAGGCAACCGCGCATCGAGCTGTCGCGCAATGCCCGGCGCGGCGTCCGCCAGCGCGCCCAGCTCCTCGACCAGCACAGGCACCAAGCCCGCGACAATCAGCGCCATCAGCGCGACCAGGCCGGTGAACGAAAGTGCGATCGCGAACGAGCGCCGCATGACCTTCTCGAGCAGCCGCACTGGAAACGACAGCACGAGGGCCAGTGCGCCGCCGCCCACGAACATCGAGGGCACGCTCGGCGCGCCCCACATCAGGAGCAGGACGAGTAGTACCGCCGCGATCAGCAGCCAACGCCGCGCGTTCGGTGTGATGACGATCGGTGTCGGTTCAGCGACGACGTCGGCCTTCACCTCTGACTTGTCGTCGTGGTTGTCGCGGGCAGGGAGCTGCTGTGAGGGCATGTGGACGGGAGCGGGACCAAGCGGCGCGAGACGGCGGCACGGGCGTCTCGACCAACAGTTCGCGTGCGCTGAGTGGCAAATTTCGGGCCGATCGCACAGACTTGGCGCGTGCTCACCTCATCCACTCCCCGATTTTCGCGCGACAGGCGGCTGCGCCGTTTGTCCCTCCGGCGGTCATGCGCTGCGGTCGCCGCGTGCGCGAGCCTCCTGCTGGCGACCTACGGCACTGTCGCGTCGGCACAACCGGCCTCCCATGCGCCGGTCAAGCTCGACGCCGCTGTCGCCGACTCCTTCGCCCGCGCCGCACGCGCGCGCCGGCTCCCCGAAATACAACCGCAGCGCATTACGACCGCACCCACGATCGACGGCGTGCTCGACGAGGGGGTGTGGCGCAACGGGACACCGATCGCCGACTTCGTGCAGCGGGAACTCAACGAGGGCGTGCCCGCCTCGGAGCGCACGGAGGTGCGCATCGCCACCGATGGCATGAATCTGTATGTCGGCGCGCGCATGTTCGACCGCGAACCGCACCTCATTGTTCCGGGCGAAAAGATCCGCGACGTTCAGCTCGCCAACAGCGATCACATCGCGCTGATCTTCGACACCTTCCTCGACCGACAGAACGGCTTCGTGTTTGCGACGACACCGGCCGGCATCGAGTACGACGGTCAGGTGATCCGCGAGGGCGAGGGCGGTGGCGCCGCGGTGGCCGGTCAGAATCGCATGCAGGCGGGATCGATGGGCGGCTTCAACGTCAATTGGGATGCCAGTTGGACCGTCGCCACCCGTATCGACTCGCTCGGATGGACGGCCGAGTTCCGCATTCCTTATTCCACGCTCCGCTATCAGGCGGGAAGCGGCGAGCAGACGTGGGGCCTGAACGTCTCCCGCCTCATCCGTCGCAAAAATGAAGAGCTGTACTGGTCGTTCATTCCACGCCAGTTCAATCTCTTTCGGCTCTCGATGGCCGGCATGCTCACGAATCTCACAGTGCCGACGCGTCGTATTCAGACGATCACGCCGTACGTGCTGTCGTCTGCGCAACGCACCTGGCCCGATCGCGTCGCCACCACGAGCTTTCCGAGCGAAGTCGGTGGGGAGGTCAAGTACGGGGTCACGCCGTCGCTCACGCTCGATCTCACCTACAACACCGACTTTGCACAGGTCGAGGTGGACGATCAGCGCGTGAATCTCACGCGATTTCCCATTTTCTTTCCCGAGAAGCGCCCGTTCTTTCTCGAGAACGCCGGCACCTTTTCCGCCGGCACGCCGCAGGCGGTTGATCTGTTTTTCACGCGACGCATCGGTATTTCCGACAACGGCACACCGCAGCAGATTCTGGGCGGTGGCCGTCTCTCCGGACGCGTGAGCGGCACAACGGTCGGTCTGCTGCAGATGGTCACCGATGCGCCTGACGAAACGAGCGACGGCCAGTCGTACACCGTTGGTCGCGTCGTGCGCGAACTCTCCCGTCGCTCACGGATCGGCGCGATGGCGGTGCAGCGACTGTCCACCGCCGATGGCGCCGATGTCAACCGCACCTTTGCGGTCGACGGCCGACTCGGACTGGGTCAGCGCTGGACCAGCGATCTGTGGGCCGCGACCACCACGACACCGGGGCGCACGGGCGACGCGAACGCCTTCAGCGGACGCATCGCGTATCAGACCAACGTCTGGAATCATAGCGCACGCATTGCGCAGATCGGCGACGACTTCAACCCCGAAGTCGGGTTCATGAGCCGGCCCGGTGGCTATCGCGCATACGACGTGTCGCTGATGCGACTCGTGCGCAAACCGGAGTGGGCATGGTTTCGGCAGTGGAATCCGCACGTGAGCTACCGCGGCTTCGTCGGGCTGCAGGACGACTTCTACCAGACCGGCTTCTGGCATCTTGATCTGACCGAAATCGAGTTTGCGAACAGTTCGCGCTTCGGTCCCGAGTACAACATTTCGCACGAGGGATTGCAGCGACCGTTCGAGATCGCGCCGAACGTCGTGATTCCGGCCGGCTCGTACGACTGGGGCACGCTGGGCTTCGACTACCAGACCGATCCGAGCGAGAATCTCTGGGCGAACGGTCGCTTCGATGTGGGGCAGTTCTGGACCGGGCGCCGGACCGGAGGCAGCGGTACGCTGACGCTGCGCCGCGGCGCCACTTTCTCCGGATCGCTCACCGCGGACTACAACGACGTGCGCCTGCCGCAAGGGAACTTCGTGCGCTCATTGCAGGCCGTGCGACTGAACTACTTCTTCACGCCGCGCATCTTCGTGCAGACGCTCACGCAGTACAACAATCAGGCGAGCATCTGGTCGGCCAACGTGCGCTTCGGGTGGTTGAACACCGCGGGCACCGGGCTCTTCGTCGTCCTCAACGATGGACGCGAGGCCAACGGCTTCTTCGATTGGGTGCGACCACAGCAGCGTAACGTGTTCGTCAAGTTCACGCGACAGTTTGGAACCAGCGGGTGAACGCTGTGCGGAAACCACGCGGCACGACAGCGCGAGTCGTAACACGTGCGTCATGAGCATCCTCGAGCGCGATGATCTCGGCGCGTTCTGTCGGCATACGCACGTGGCGTTGCCCGGTGCGGAGAGCGGACCTTTGGCCGGACTGACATTTGGACTCAAGGACATTTATGATGTGGCCGGATACCGCACCGGATTCGGCAACCCCGACTGGCTGAACACACACGCGCCCGCCACGCGCACAGCGTCGGTCGTCACGCGCTTGCTCGCCGCGGGCGCACACATGGTGGGCAAGACGCACACCGAAGAGATGGCGTTCAGTCTGACCGGCGAGAACGCGCACTACGGCACGCCGATCAATCCAACGGCGCGGGATCGCGTGCCGGGCGGTTCGTCCAGCGGTTCGGCGTCGGCCGTCGCCGGTGGTCTGGTGGACTTCGCCATCGGCAGCGATACCGGGGGCTCCGTGCGCGCACCGGCCAGCTTCTGCGGCATCTACGGGATCCGACCGACGCACGGCCGCATCCCGCTCGACGGCGTGTGCCCGCTCGCACCGGTCTTCGACACGTGCGGCTGGTTTGCGCGCGACGCGGAGCTGCTGGCGCGGATCGGTCGCGAGCTGCTGGGAGGGCACGCCGCACCGCCCGGCCGACTGCTCATCGCGCAGGATGCCTTCGCACATGCAGTGCCTGATGCCGCTTTGGCACTCGCGCCGGCCGTCGCGCGTGTGAGCGCACTGCTGGGTGCACCAACATCGATCACGCTCGCGTACGAAGGACTCAGCCGCTGGCTGGATGTCTTTCGTGTATTGCAGTTCGGCGACATCTGGCGCGCTCATGGCGAGTGGGTCACGCGCGTGCATCCCAGCTTTGGTCCGCAAATCGCGGCGCGCTTCGACGCCGTGGCCATGACGGATGCCGCAGAAGTCGCGGAGATGCGCACGCGACGCGTCACGATTCAGGAGCGTCTGCATACGTTGCTGGCCGACAACGCCGTCCTGCTCATGCCCACGGTACCGGACATCGCGCCACGGCTGCGCGCCACTGCAGCGGCCACGGTCGCGATTCGCACGCAGGCGCTGGGTTTGCTGTGCGTGGCCGGCCTGGGCGGACTGCCGCAAGTCAACCTGCCGTTCGCCACGCGGGACGGGTGCCCGCTTGGGCTGTCGCTGTTGGCGGCTCCCGGCAACGACGAGATGCTGCTGCAGCTCGCGACGGCGTTCGGCGCGGCAGCGTGACGCGGTCGCCGGCATCCGTGACGCGCGCGCCGGTCTACCCTGCGGCTGCCTCCTCCACCACGGCCTCCGCTTCGATCTCCACCAGATACTCGTCGCCGATCAACGCGGCACTCACCAGCGTGTTCGCGGGCTGAATGCCGGCAAAGCGCACGCCGTGCGCACGGGCCACGGGCTCCCAATCGTGTATGCGCGGCACGTACACACGCGTACGCACCACGTCTTCCAGCCGGCCGCCCAGCGACTCGATCGCGCCGGCAATCTTGTCGAGCACGAAGTGCGTCTGTGCCGCCGGATCAGTCCCTCCGATCACACGCTCGCCATGGGTAGCCGTGGTGCCGGAGACCAGAATGCGATTGCCCACGCGCACCGCGCGCGAGTAGCCGGCAAACGTCTCCCAGACCGTGCCGGACAGCGCGCGCCGGCGACCATCGGCGTCCGCACGCACGGGATACGGCGCCGGAAACGACGCCACGTGATGACTCAGGTCGCCGCTCGCCGTGAGGTACGGCGGCTTGCGATACTCGTCACCGCAATCGCCGGGAATCGGGGTCAATGTGGCGAGCACCTCGGCCAACGCGGCGCGCGCTTCGCCATCCAGCTGGAGGCCACTCACGCGCGCATTATCGGCGACGTGCGCGCGCTGTCCCAGCCGCGCCCCCACGATCACCCCGCCGACGGCCGGCGCGTCCATGATGGCACGCACCGCCACGTTGGCAATCGAAATGGCATGACGGGCCGCGATGCGCGACAACACCTGCAACAGATGCTGCAGGGCATTCCAACCGCCGGCCGCGCGAATGAAACGACCGTATTTCATTTGCGACCACGTCTCGAGCGTATTCCAGTCGGGCTCCGACTTCCCAAGCCAACGCTCCGAGAGAAACCCTCCGGCCAGCGTGCCAAACGCGAGCAGCGTAATTCCGCGTGATGCGCAGTACTCGGCCATCGCGCCCGCCGCCCGCTGATCCAGCAGCGAGTAGCAGATCTGGTTGCTCACGATCGGTATGCCGCTCTCCACCGCAACCCGCAGATGCGCCGTGTCCGTGTTCGTGAGCCCCAGATGTGCGATCAATCCCTCCTGCCGCAACTCGTCGAGATAGAACAGTGCGTCCAACCAGCCGGGATGCGAATACGCCCACGCGTGGAACTGCAGCAGATCAATGCGATCCACACACATGCGCCGTCGCGATCGATCGACCGCCTCGCGGACCTGTTCCCGCGTAATCGGCCCCGGCTCCGGCACCCATTTCGTGAGTAGTTGCACGCGCGACGCGCCATCACGTTGCCCATACAGTCCGACGATGTCCTCGGCGGAGCCATAGTGATCGGCCATGTCGAACGTGGTAAAACCCTCGTCCACATACGGTACCATGGCCGCGGCGGCTCCATCGAGCGAGAGCGTGCGCCCATCGCGCTCCAGGTCGGCCACCTGCCAGAGTCCGGTGAGTACACGCGAGATGGACAGACCGGGTGCGATGGTATGACGTGCGACGGTGCTGGTCATGCGAGCAGACCTCAGGTAGACGGATTGACGTGCGCGTGTGGATCGCGTGCAATCACTCAGGGGGAAGCGTGGCGAAGCGCTCGGTCAGCGACACACCGGCGCGCCGCAGCGACGCCACTTCCCGGCGGTAGATCAGCGTGCCGACGAGCATTACCAGCAGCCACACCGGCGTGGAGCGGAAGTACCACGCACTCACCGGAGCCGTCAGGTCCTTCCAGATGTGCACGACGAGAAAAAGCAGCAGCAGCGCGACACCGGTCCACGCGACCGCGCCGCGCAGCGAGGCGCTGCGGATCACGCCCATGTCGGCCGCCAGTGCAGCATTCGTGCGCGGCAGGGCGAGCACCGACGCGCACATCAGCAGAAAGTTGACGAGCATGGAAACCACCAGCAGGTCGACACCGAGAAAGAAGTCGCCGGCGAGGTGACTGCCCAGGATGCCGATGCTGGCCATGCCGCCACTCGCCATGATCGCCACGCCCGGGGTGCGGCGCACGGGGTGCACGTCGCCCACACGCCTGGGGAAGATCCCGTCGGCCGCCCATGCGTACATCAACCGCGAGACGGCCAGAATCATCGCCGGCAGGTCGTTGGTGAGGGCAATCGCCGCACCCGTTACGATCAGCACCGTCACCGTTGGATCGAGCAGGTAGCCAAGCAACCCCGGGGCCGTGAGATCGCGGGTGACCGCTTCGGAGGCCACGAACCACCAGGGCACCGTGTGATAGACCGCCCCGGCGAAGGCGAAGTAGAACGCGGCCGTGACGACCACCGCCAGTCCGATCGCGCGTGGCAGGTCGCGCGCGGGATGTCGTGCTTCGCCACCAGCCTGCGCAATCGCATCGAAGCCGATGAAGCTCGAGAAGAGCACGGCCGATGCCGACAGGAACGTGCGCAGATCGAACGGCGTCGCCGGCTTGATCGGGAGCGCACGCGACTCGCGCGCCAGCAATGCCGCCGCAAAGTCGTCGTGCGTGAAGCGCCATCCCACCACGATCACGATCCCGCCCGCCAGAAACATCAGCAGCATGAGCGGAATGAGCGTGGACTGATAGGCTCCCAGCCCGCGCAGATTGATGAGCACGAACGTCCACAACAGCACGAGCGCGAGTACCAATCGCAGGAGTGAGCCCTGCAGCGCTGCGGCCGCCTCGCTCCATCCAAGTGCCGTGGCGATGTCGCGCAGAAACGTGGGAATGATGTACGACACGACGCCGATCGCGATCGACAGCCCGAACCACTGCGAGAAAGAGGCGACGAATCCAAGGTACGGCGTGAGGGCGCGACTGGCATACAGGTAGCTTCCGCCGGCACGCGGCATTGCCGACGCGAGCATGGCATACGAGAGCGCGGCCAGCAAAGCCGGCACCGCGGCGAAAGCGAAGGCCGGCAGCACCCACGGTCCGATTCCCGGCACATTCCGCTGGATCATGATCGGCACCACGTTGATGGACGCCCCGATCATGGAGCAGATGCCGGTCGCCGCGAGGGCCACGAGTCCGAGGGAGCGGGCGAGCCGCGGGGGCGAAGTCATGCCACAAACTATCGCCGTCCCGATAAATTGAATCCATGCGGATCCTCCTCGCCGAAGACGACCGGCAGCTGCTCACGTCGATCACTCGCGGTCTGCGCGAGGCGGGCCACGAGGTCGATGAAGCCACGACCGGCACGCGAGCGCTCGCACTCGCACAGGCACCCGAATACGACGTCATCGTGCTCGACGTACTCCTGCCCGGCAGCACCGGTCTTGAGGTGTGCCACGCCATCCGGGAGCGCGGCGATCCGGTGCCCATCCTCATGCTCACCGCCCTCGATGCAATCGAGCACCGCATTGCCGGACTCGATGCCGGCGCCGACGATTACCTCACCAAGCCGTTCGACTTTGGCGAGCTGCTGGCGCGACTGCGCGCCATCACGCGACGGCATGGCGAGCGCGCGCCGTCGCGTCTGACCATCGGCGATCTCGTGGTGGACAACGAGCGCCACACCGTCACGCGCGCCGGTCGCGACATCGCCCTCACCGCGCGCGAGTTCGCCCTCCTGCGCGTGCTGGCCAGCAACGCGGGACGCATCGTGACGCGCGTCGAACTGATGGAGCAGGTCTGGGACGACAGCCGCGGCGGCTACTCCAACATCATCGACGTGTACGCCAGCCGACTGCGTCGCAAGATCGACGATGGCGAGACGGTGGCGCTCGTGTCCACGATTCGTGGGGTCGGCCTTCGTCTCGAAGTGCCGAAGCTCTGACCCATGATGCTGCGCTGGCCGTCCTCGTTGCGCGTGAGGCTCGCGCTCTGGCACTCCGTGCTGCTCGGACTCCCCTTGGCGATCTTCGCGGTGGTGTGCTACGTCGCCTTTTCGCGGGCGCTGGTCGGCGGCACGGATCGTTTCATCGGGGAGGCGCTGGCGGCGTTCACGCGCGAACTCCGCGCCGAACGGCGCGCCGGGCTCACCACGCGGCGAGCGATGCTCACGACGGTGCACGAGGTGCGGTTCCGCGAGTTGCACATCATGATCCTCGATCCCGACGGGGACGTGGTCGCGCTGGCCGGACCCCCGGACAGTACTTCCGGCAGCGGGTGGAGCAGCACCACACAGGACCCCATCGACCGGCAGTACATCGACGTGCTGCGGGCCGGTGGTGCGGCGAGCGAGCCCGTCGCCACCACGCTCGACACACCGGCGGGGCGTTTCCGAACGCGGGCGCAACCGCTTGAGGACAATGGCCAGCGATTCCTGCTCGCGGCGCGCTATCCGCTGCGCGAAGCCGAGCAGACGATGGCCGGCATCCAGCAGATGTTCGCCATCGCCATTCCGCTGCTCATTCTGGCCGCTGCCGCCAGCGGATACTTCCTCGCGCGACGGAGTCTGGCCCCGGTCGCGTCGATGGCCGAGCGGGCGGCGGAGATCAGCGCCACCAACCTGCACGAGCGATTGCCGGTAAGCGGGGGCGCGGAGCTCGTTCGCCTCGCGCGCGTCGTCAACGATCTGCTCGACCGCCTCGAAGCCTCGTTCGAGCAGCAACGGCGATTCATGGCCGACGCGTCGCACGAGTTGCGCACACCGACCGCGATCGTGCGCACCGAAGCCGACGTGACACTCTCCAAGGCCCACCGGCCGGAAGACGACTATCGCACCTCCGTCGGCATCATGCAGGATGCAGCGCGCCGCCTCACGCGCATCGTCGATGACCTCTTCCTGCTGGCGCGCTCCGACGCGGGCCATCTCGTCGTGCATCGCGCCACGATGCACCTCGAAGACGTGGTGGACGACACCACCCGCGGTATGCGTCCGCTGGCCGAACGTCGCCACGTGCACATGGAGCTGATCGCGGTCGTCGAGGCACCCGTGCTTGGCGATGCGGATCTGCTTGGCCGTCTGCTGCTGAACCTGCTCGAAAACGCAATCAAGCATTCGCCGCCGCAGGGCACCGTGTTCGTCTCGATGGAACGCAGCGCCGGCATGGTCGAAGTTTCGGTGATCGACGAGGGGCCCGGCATTCCGCCGGACGCGCGCGAACGCGTTTTCGAACGCTTCTATCGCGTCGACGCGGCGCGCACACGCGAAGAGACGAGCCACACCAGCGGCGCCGGCCTCGGGCTCGCGATCGCACGCCGCATCGCCGAGGCACACGGCGGACGCCTGGAACTGATGGACTCGGGTCCGGGGCGGACCGTGTTCCGCCTGTCCCTGCCGACGAGCAGCGCCCGGACGAGTGCCCCCCCCGCGCTCGCCGCCCTCGAGGCCTGACAGCGCCGCAGTAAAACGGGGCGGCTGGAACGGCCCTCCCTCCTGACATCTCCAATGGCCGCAGCGAAATCCACTGTTGTCGCGTTCATGAATTATTCATGTTCCCATTACGCGCTCCCGTCCGCGGAGCGCTGTCCCTGAACGCCAACACGCCTCCATGCGCGCTGCGACCGCTTGCACCGTTCGAGTCTCCGCCCTGCTCCTGCTGGCCCTGCCCGCCGCGCTGCCGGCACAGCAGACCGGTCGGGGCGCTCGGCTCGACTCGGCGAGGTCCGCTGCGGTGCGGGCCGACTCGGCCGCGCAGCAGCTGATGGGGGTCAGTGTCAGCACCGCACGCTCGGTCGGCGTGGTTGGCGGGGCAGCGGCGGTGGTCATCAAGCCGATGGAGTTGCGCTCGTCCCCGGCGCCGTCGCTCGATCAGGCGCTGCGCGAGTCGCCGTTCGTGCTCGTGCGCCAGAACTCGCGCGGCGAGATGGAAATCTCCGTGCGCGGGTCCGACTCGCGGCAGGCGGCCGTGCTGATCGACGGGGTGCCGATCACGCTCGGGTGGGATTCGCGCACCGATCCGTCGCTCATCCCGCTCACCGGGGCGGAGCGCATGGTCATCGTGCGCGGGCTGGGGTCGCTGCTGAACGGACCGAACACCCTCGGCGGGTCCATCGAAGTCACCCATGATGCGCTGAGTCAACCGGCGGGTGGACGGGTCTTCGGCGGCGCGGGCGTGGATCAGTATGGTGCGATGGTCGGCTCGCTCGGCTACGGTCGGCGCGTGGCGGAGTTTGGAGGTGGCGCCCTGTCACTGCGTGCGGGGATGGCACACCGGCAGCGCGATGGTGTGGCGCTCCCCAGCGGCGCGAAGGATCCCACGGTGAGCGATGGTCTGCGCACGGGCACCGATCTCAGGCAGACCGACGGCTTTGCCGCCGTGCGCTGGAACAACAGGCGCGGCCGTTCGATCGGCGCGATGTTCTCCGCTTACGACGCCGAGCGTGGCGTGCCGCCGGAAGAACACATCGCCGCGCCGCGTCTGTGGCGCTATCCGTATGCCCGCCGCAGCATCGCGATGATGTCGGCGAACAGCGGCACCTTTTGGTCGCCGTTGGGACAAGGTTCGCTCGAAGTGGGACTTGGCATCAACAACGGCGAGTTCAAGATCGAGACTTTCACCAGCCGCTCGTATGCGACCGTGAACAGTTCCGAGCTTGGCGACGAGCGCGCCATGACCACCCGTGCATTGCTCACGCATTCGCTGGGGATCGCGACGCTGCGCGCGAGCCATACGGGCTCCAATGTGCAGTACGCCGAAACGCTCACGCCGGAAGCAGTGGTGAACTATCGACAGAAGCTGTCGAGCACTGGTGTCGAGCTGGATGTGCCGGCTGGTGAGCGCACGCGTTTCGCCGGTGGCCTCGTGTTCGACCGGTCCACGACGCCCGAGACCGGCGGCCGCACACCCGCGCAGCAGCCGTTCGACAACACTGGCTGGCGTGTCGGCGTGACGCACGAACTGAACGCGCGCGTTCGGTTGCACGTCAGCGCCAGCGAGCGGTCGCGGTTTCCGGCGTTGCGCGAGTTGTACTCGGGGGCGCTGAATCGCTTTCGACCCAACCCCGACCTCAAGCCGGAAACGCTGCTCGGGTTCGAGGGGGGCGTGACGGTCAGTCGCGCTGTTCACTCGCTCGGACAGTCCACCTTCCAGCTGATCGGCTTCCGTCACCGGTTGGACGACGCCGTCGTGCGCGTCACGCTCGCCAACCCCACGCGATTCCAGCGCGTGAATCGCGATCGTCTGGAGAGCCAGGGAGCGGAGGTGCTGGCCGGTTTCGTTTTTGGACAGGACGCTGAGCGTGACGTGTCGCTCCACGCCGACGCGACGTTCCAGCGCATTCGCTTGTTCGACCAGACCGCCAGCAATACGCCGCGTCGTCCGGAGAACAACCCCGAACAGCGCGGTCGTGTCGAGCTGGGGGTGCCACTACCGGTCAACGCGCGTGCGTTCGCCACCGCGCGCTACACTGGCGCACAGTCCTGCCTGAACGGGGATACGGGACGCGAGGATCCGCTACTGGCACGCACCGTGGGCGATCTGGCGGTGCAGCGAACGTTCGCCGTCTCCAACCGCGGCCCTTTCCGCTTTCTGCGCGCGCTGCTCTCGTTCGACAACGTCGGCAACACCGCCGTCTATGATCAGTGTGGCCTGCCGCAGCCCGGCCGGACGCTGCGCGTGATGATGTCGGTGCGCTGACACACTGCACGCGTGTGACCTGTGGCGTTTGGCATTGACGCTCGCTGCCTAGTGCCACGCACCCTGCAGTTCGACCTCGCACAACTCGGCCGGACGCGTCGCGTCGTCGGGGTCGATCACGATGAGCGCACGCGCCCAGCCTTCGCGTGCGAGCACCACGCCCTCGACCTTTTCGCGAAACGGTCGGCCGTCGGTATCGCACAGCTCCGTGTAGCGCACCCGTCCCCGTGCGTCGATCACCCCGAGCACCGAGCCACCGACACGTCCGTCCGTGCCGGCGTCCTCACTCGCTTCGGCGGCGGCGCTGAAGATTACGTGCGAGCCGAGCAGGGCCGCGTCGGTAAAGCCCAGCGTGATGCCGTCCAGGGCACCGAGTTCGTCTTGCACCGAACGCGCCGGCTCCGACGGTGCCGAGCGCCCGCCGCACTACCGGTACCAGTGCAACGAAGTTGGCATCGTCCTGCACCAGCGCGATGGCGTCATGAATCCACGCCAGACTCGATCCGGCGCGCACATGCCCGGGTCGGTCGAGCGACTCGTCCGCACCCTCGGCATAGTGAAGCGGAGCGCGCGAGAGGACGACGGCGCGGAGTGCGGTGTCGTGCAGGGTCGGCATGCGGATGCAGTCTACATCGCTGCGTTCCTCTTCGCGCAGGCACGCACCGCCTGTCGGCCGACATGGCCGGTCGCTACTTTCGCCGCATGACTTTGCGAAACCGTCTTGCCGTCGTGCTGTCGCTCATCTCCCTCGGCCTGCTCTGGCCAGGGCTCGTACAACCCGTCCTGACCATTCGCGCGACGATGGAAATGTTTGGCAACGTGCGCGAACTCTCGAACGAAACGCGGAGCGTGGTCGGCGCCATTACGAGTCTGCACGAATCCGGCAACGACTTCGTGGCCGGACTGATTATTCTGTTCAGCGTGCTGATCCCGCTGACAAAGGCGGCCTTGCTCGTGCCGCTGCTCAGCATGCGCGCATCGGCCAGCCGTTTCCGGCTTTTCCGGGTTGTGCAGTCGATCAGCAAGTGGTCCATGGCCGACGTGTTCGCGGTGGGCATGCTCATCGCTCTGCTGGTGGCCAAGGGCACGGCCAACCTCTCCGCCATCGCCGGCCCCGGCTTCTACTTCTTCACCGCTTATTGCCTCGTGTCCAACGCTGCGTTCCAGGCGCTGCGCATCGACCCGCCGGCCGCCGCCACGCAGGCCTAGCGTGGCGGCGCACCGCCCCTCGGGGTAATACGGAATTTCGCGATCGGCTGCTTGTCCAGATTGACCATCCCTTCGATTGCGCCGTCGGCGCCGAACTTTCCGTCGTGCTCCAGCAGTTTGCCTTCCGGCGCCGTGACGCGGAACTGCACGCGAACGCCCTCGCGCACCACGTTGGAGATCGGCCCGGTGCCCTGCCCCGGCACCATCGCCACGCCGCCGACCATCCCGGCCGTCTGTGTGAACGTGTACAACACCGGCACCACGAGCACGCTATCGGGGAGCGGTACGGTCGCGGTGCCCGCCCACGCACCCACGAGCGTGGTCCTCGCGGGCATGGTCGCGGCCTTGCTGCTGCGCGGTGGCTGTGACTGTGCGGGCACGGACGCCGTAGCGAGCAGCGACGTAATAACCGCAGCGGCGACGATGGGATGCTGGAGACGGGACATGGCGGTTCTCGTAAAGTGAAGACGGGAATGCGGAAGCAGGCAAGGCGTCGGCGGAAGATCGAGGCGGTTTGACACCGACGGTCCGTACCCGCGTGATGGGCGGATGATCTCCCCAACAACCGTGTGCCGCGCGATGTGTTCGTCCCGGAAGTCGCTCTCCCTGCGGCACCCGCCGCACCGCGGATCGATCGCGCTGCAGATGACCGCTGCCGCGACGCTGACCGTGCTGACGGCGTGTCACAGCCGGCGCGCGCCCACCGCTCCGTCAGTGCCGGGAGCGCAACGCGCCGCGACGTTCGAGGTGACCCGGCCGCTGACCTCGCGCGGCCGGTGCCTGCTTTACCTGCCAGTCGCTTACGATCGGTCGCGCATTGATGGATGGCCCAGACGTTCGCCAACCCGGCGATGTACGACTGGCTGCCGTGCGACTGACGTAGGGACGCGGCGACGCGCGTCCCTGGTTCACCAGGCGATGCCGTAGTCTTCGCCGTGGTTGCTCGAGCCACCCCACATGGTGCCATGCTTGCGGTCGAACCAGATCGCGTTGATCGGACCCGAGGTACGCTCGATCGGCACCAGCGTGTAGCCCATGCCGCGCAGTGCGGCGCGCGTGAGTTCCGGCATGGACGTCGAGATCTCCATGCGACCGGGCTTCGTCTCATGCGCACCGAAGGAATTGCGCATCTGATACGAGTTCACGTTCGGCGCCTCGGCCGCCTGCTGCACGGTCATGCCGAACTCCACGATGTTCAAAAAGAACTGGAGCAGGTTCTGATCCTGCGTGTCGCCACCCTGCACCGCAAAGGCAAGAAACGGCGCACCGTCCTTGAGTGCAAGTGTCGGCGTGAGCGTCACACGCGGACGCTTGCCCGGCTCGATCACGTTGAACGGTCCGTCCTTCGCCTCGGTGACAAAACTCTGCGCACGCTGTGACAATCCAATTCCCGTGCGCCCCGCGATCACCGCCGGCACCCATCCGCCACTCGGCGTGATCGACACCACCCAGCCGGCGGAGTCGGCGGCTTCGATGGACGTGGTGCCCGCGAAGAGCGCCTCGCGGTGTGCGAGCTCCCGCGCGGAGTACTCCGACAGTGAACGGATCACACCGCTATCGGAACGCGCCGGCCGATTCTGCGGGCCAAGCTGCGCGACGGAATCCTTGAGCAGGAAGTTGGAGTTGTCCCACGTCGCGAGCAGAGAGGCGAACGGATTGGTGCCATTCTGGAACGGATAGGGATCGCCCGGCTTCGCCGAGACATCGTTCTTCGTCCAGTCGATGCTGTTCCAGCGGGCTTTCGCATAGGCCTTCGACATCAGCCCCTGCATCGGCTCCTCGGGCGCGAACGCCGGGTCGCCGTAATAGAAATCGCGATCGGCGAAGGCAAGGTTCATCGCCTGATAGATCGTGTGCACGTACCTGGGCGTGTTGTAGCCCATCGCCTTGATGTCGCCGTTCTCGAGAATGTTGAGCGCCTGCAGCATTGCCGGTCCCTGCTGCCATTGCTGCAGCTTGCACACGTCGATGCCGCGATAATTGGTGCAGAGCGGCTCCTCGATCTTCACCCGCCAGTCCGCTAAATCCGCCATGGTGAACAGGCCGCCGTCTTCACGCGCGCCACGCACCAGCTCCTGCGCGATGTCGCCCTTGTAAAAGCGATCGTACGCAGCCATGATCGCGGCCTTGCGCGATTTGCCCGCCTTACGCGCCTGCTGCTCGGTGGCAATGAGCTTGCGAAACGTCGCCGCAAGGTCCCGCTGCACGAACATCTCACCAGGCTCCGGCGCTTCGCGTGTCGCACTGCCCGCATGCGGCAACATGATCGCCGGCGAGTACTTCCACTTCTTGATCCAGTCTTTCTGCCGTTCGATGTTGTTGGCCAACTGCGCTTCGATGGGAAAGCCGTCCGCGAGTTGCAGTGCCGGTGCGAGCACGTCGCGCAACGACAACGTGCCATACTCGGCGAGCATGACCATCAACCCGCCCGGTGTGCCCGGCGTGAGCGCCGCCAAGGGGCCGAACTCCGGTGGATGCGTGTAGCCCTTGCTTTTGTAGTACTCGGCCGTCGCGCCGGTCGGTGCGACACCAAGCGCGTTGATGCCGATGACCTTCTTCGTGGTAGGATTGTAGATCAGCGCCTGCGTCTCTCCGCCGCAGTGCAGCGTGTCCCACAGCGTGCACGTCGCGGCGAGCATGGCGGCCGCCGCATCAACCGCGTTGCCACCCTTCTGAAACATCATCGCACCCGCCGTCGCGCCGAGTGGCTTGCCGGTGATTGCCATCCAGTGACGGCCGTGCAGCGGCGGCTTTTGCGTGGTGGAGCGGCGTGGATCGGCGGACTGCACGGGCCGGCCCTCGGTCGCCCCCTGCGCGTCGACGGACCGGAGCGGAAGCACCAGCGGCAGCGTTGCGACGACCGTTACGGTCATCAGCATGCGCACAGCGGCGCGGGTGACCAGGCGGGATGACAGCATGGGGCAGATCCGGTGAGTGGCGGCCGAGACGATCAGGCGGCGGAGTCGATGGGCAGGCATCGAGCGATCGACGCTGGTAGCGATCGGTGTAACGTCGGCGCCACACGGCTCGCTGTCCATCCCTGGCGAGCGGGGCCGAAACGGTCACGGACGCGGCGCATTCATGCGCCTTGAACCGACACTCGCTGGCGCTCCTGCGTCCGACACGGTATGGTCACGGTCCCGCCGTGTACGACTTGCGCCGCGATCGATCGGCGCCTTGCTCGCCCCTCCGCCGCAACACCCCGCGCCCCGTACGCCCCCACCCCACACCCTTCGGGAGGCACCAGCCATGCCGACAATCCGCGACATCCTCGTTCGGAAAGGGACGGATATCGTCTCGGTGCACCCCAGCACGACGGTCCTCGAGGCCGCGGCACTCATGAACGAGCGCGGAATCGGTGGGGTGCTCGTGCTCGATGGCGGGCAGCTCGCCGGTATTTTCAGTGAGCGCGATGTGATGCGTCGGGTGGTGGCAGCACGGCGCGATCCGGCTACCACGATTGTCGGCGATGTGATGACCGCCAACGTGGTGACCACTACCATCGACGTGAAGATCGCTGAATGTCGTGCCATCATGACCACTCGGCGCATTCGCCATCTGCCGGTGCTCAGTGCCGACGGCATCGTCGGCGTGATCACAACTGGCGACATCCTCGCGTTCGAGGTGGATATGCAGGAAGCGCAGATCAATGCGCTGCAGAGCTACGTCTTCAGTACGAGATGAGCTGAGGGCTCGAGCTCAGCCGCGCGTGCGGCGACGCGCCGCGACGAACAGACCGCCTGCACCGACCAGCATGAGCGCGAGACTCGAGGGCTCAGGGACCACAGTCGCCACCGGTGCCTCTGCGATCACGAGATCGTTCACGGTCGGCCACGCGAAGTCCACGGTCGGGAGTTCCGCCTCGACCGTGAGCGACACGATATCCGAGCCGGAAACAAAGCCTAAGAAGCTTCCGACGGTCGCATCGACCAGCGTGCGCATTGTGGTGCCGCCGATGTTCGTTGCTGACAAGAAGAGATTCGTGCCGGGTCGTACGCCGCCGTTCGCGTCGCTGCCGAAGAAGAATCCGCCGATCCCGCGTACCGTCGATCCGAATCCGCTGAAGGTGATGATGTCGGTCGAGGTATTCGTGGAGAGCCACGTATCCGAAACCGATCCCGTGCCGAAGAACGACGTCGTGTTGACCGTCGCGGAGTACGCGTAGCCGCCGGCCAGACGGTTCAACGGAGACGCCGGCGCATCGAAAACGGCGATGTCATCGAAGGTATCGGTGCCGGCATTCGATGTTGCCGCGAGGAACGAGGCGAGGTCGGAGTAGACCACGAACTGCGCGCGTGCCGTGGCGGGAAGCGCAACGAGCGCAACGGCGAGTAGCAGCCGGGAAAGTGATGCAAGACGCATGAGCGGAAGATCCGGTTGGATGATCGAAGTGACGCGGCGACGATCGTACGTCGCCGCGTAAGGCTGAACAAACGTGTATCAGAACGGCGAGCAGGTGATGAAGCCGCGGCGCAGGGCAAACCCGCCGGTCTCGCTGTCATCCGCCCAGAGCGCGGGGCGCTGGCCATTCACGCATTCGGCGAGCGGTCCGTACGTGAATCCTTCGTTGTTCACGTCTGGCATGCCGGTCGGGCGGTCGAAGCGCTGCGACACCACGAAGCGCCCGAGCGTCGGCGACACTGCCTGTGTGTCGATTTTGAGCACGGCCGAACGTCCGTTGCACGTATTGTCACAGGTGGCCCAGATGTGCCCAAGTTCGGCATCGAACGAAATGTCCATGATGCTCGCATAACCGCTCGAGAAGGTCGCTACGCGCGTGAACGTCCCGTTGGTGTGGTTGAGCGCGTATGCGTAGATGTTGCCATTGGCCTCGACACCCACGAAGAACAGGCCGCCGCCGTTGCTCGGATAGTCGGCCGGGTTGTACGCGCGGTTTTTGCTCTCATCGAAGAAGCTCCGCGCGACGAGGAAGCTGTCCGGCACGCGGGTGATGGCTTCAAGGCCGAGGTTCGCACCGTTCGCGGGCAGGTCGGCGGTCAGGTCCCACTCGAGATTGGCCACCAGCACCGGCCCCCGTTCCACTGAGACGTCGTAGCGTAGAATGCTGTTGCGGCTCACGGAGTTGCTTGCGTTGTTGCGTTCAGCCGCCACGTAGATCGACGACCCCACGCCCGTCACGCCTTCTGCGTCGACGTCACCGGTGCCGTTGGGATAGCGGAGCGCCTTGCCGTTCGTCCACGTGCGCGTCGCACGCGGTGTCCAGACGCCGTTCACGAATGTGAGTCGGTGGAGCGTGCCCGGCCCGTTCCTGACCGCCCAGACCACTCCCGTTGGAAGGCCGGTCAGCGGCTGGTAGAACAGCCCGCTCATGTTGCCGCCGAACACGCCGCCGGCATCGGCCGTGCTGATGGTCTGCGCGCCGGGCCACGGCGAGAAAACGATCGCGCCGGGGCAGGCGTTCGCAGCGCCCTTGGTCGACACCGTCGTGGTGGCGAATGGACCGTTGCCGTTCGGGCACCGACCATACGTGGTCGTCGCGTGCACCGCCCACATGTAACTGTCGACCAGCGTCGTGCCATCGGCCAGGAACAGCCGTACCGCATCTGCGCCGCCCAGGCCAAAGCCGCCCAGTCCGACGCCGAACTGCGCCTCGTCGACGACCAGATATCCCCCAGCGACGATCGTCGAGCCGGATGGCAGGACATAGGTCGAGGCGTTGTTGTTGTCGCGCAGAACGTAGCCCGTCAGATCGACGGTGGCTGCGCCAGCGTTGAAGAGTTCGACCCAGTCGCCCGGCGTTCCCTGGTTCGACTCCACTTCATTGATTCGCACCGCCGCGCCGCAATCGTTCGGCGTGCCGCGCGTGGACGTCGTGCTGGTCTGGAATGCGCCGGTACCATCCGGGCAGCGCGCGTACGTGGTCGTGGCGTGTGCCGTCCAGCGATAGCTGTCCACCAGCGTCACGCCACCCGGGGCGAACAGACGCGCCTCGTCGGCCCCGCCGAGCCCGAAACCGAACTGTGCCTCGTCCAGCAACAGGAACCCACCCGGCGCGATCACCGTATTCGATGGAATGATGTACTGCCGAGTGTTGTCGTTGTCGCGGAAGAAGTAGCCGCCAAGGTCTACGGGCACGTTGCCCGTGTTATACAGCTCGACCCAGTCGCCCGGCGTCCCGCCATTCGATTCGACTTCGTTGACCTTGATCGCGGTCGACGCCGCGGCACAGGAGTTGGCTGTTCCCTTGGTCGGCGCGGCCGTCTGTACAAATCCGCCGATGCCATCGGGGCAGCGACCGTACGTCGTCACCGCATGAGCCGACCAGGCGTAGCTGTCCACCAACGTCGTGCCATCAGGGCGGAACAGGCGAGCCTCGTCCGGCGCACCAATGCCGAACGGGAGCTGCGCCTCCTCGATCACGAAGTAGCCATTGGCCGGAATCGTCGTTCCCGCAGGAATCACGTATCCCGTCGCGCTGTTGTCGCGGAACACATACCCATCGAGTGCGACCGGCGACGCCGACGGGTTGAACAGCTCCACCCAGTCGCCGGGTATACCGTTCTGCGACTCGATCTCATTGATCTTGATCAGGACGCTGCAGTCGTTCGCCGCACCCTTGGTGGAGATGCTCGTCGTCGCCCAGGCGCCGGTGCCATCAGGGCAGCGCCCGTAGGTGAGAGTCGAGTGCGCGGTCCAGGCGTAGCTGTCTACCAGGGTGATGCCATCGGGCTCGAAGAGTCGCGCCTGGTCGTTCGCACCAAGTCCGAATCCGAACTGCGCTTCCTCCAACACCAGGAAGCCGCTGGCGGGAACGATCGTGCCGGCGGGGAGCACGTACTGCCGTGTGTTGTCGCTGTCGCGGAACATGTAGCCGGAGAGATCCACCGGCACCGCGCTCGTGTTGTAGAACTCCGCCCAGTCACCCGGCGTGCCGCCGTTGGACTCGACCTCGTTCACCTTGATGGCGGCGGCAGCGCCGGAGGAGGCAAGGCGAAGCCCACGTTCGCCGGCTCGCGACGCCACGGCCGGACCCGTCGTACCATCGTTGGGTGCGCAGCTGGCGAGCAGCAGCAGCGCGAGGAAGCGTATGCTGGCAGAGACGGACCGGTGAGTCACGGCGGTACCTGAGGAGTCGGGACGAACATCACGAACGGGGAGATCCGGAGGCCGGATCGACGAGTCCCCCAATGATGGAACGAATTGTCACAGCAGTCCCGCTGCATTGTCTCGGCGAAGTCACGAGCGATCCCCATCCTGCTCCCTCCGAATGTCGTCGACTCCGGGAAGGCGTGACTGCTGCCGATACTCCGCTCAGAGGATCATCATGTTGCGGCGCCCAAGCACCAGCAGATGCAGCCGCACGTGCGCCCGCACGTGAATCCTCGCGTCAGGTCCGCCGTCGGGCCGGTCATGTCCGTTCCCGATCTTCCCGGTACGAATTCTGGTGCGCTGCAACGGATGCTGGATCCTGCGTGCGATCACGACTGGTCTGACGCTTGTCGGACTGGCGAATTCCTCGCGCGCGCAGACGACGTCGGTGCCAACCCGGTTCGGTCAGCCGACGGCGGTGCCCCTCGTGGTAACCTCCGTACACGATGCCCAGCGTATCGTCGACTCGCTGGTGGCCAGTCGGGCGCCGGCCCGCGAGCTCGGGGCGGCGTACAAACAGCTTGGCGACGCGTTAGACGTGGCCGACGTGCATCAGCTGGCCAGTGAAGCGTATCTGCGCAGCATCGCACTGGCGCGACAGGCGGCTGATTCCCTGGTGCTCGCCGACGCACAATACGGACTGGGATTGCTGCATTGGCGTCGCAACCGCTACGACACGGCCCTCACCTATCTCCGTCCGGCGCTTGCGTTGCGTGAGCAGGGAAACGACCGGGCAGCGATGGGTCGCGTCCTGAATACCATCGGCGCGTGCTTCTACCAACTCGGGCAATACGAGTACGCCCTCAACGCCTTCGTGCGTTCGCTGGCATTGCGCCGCGAAGCGCACGATAGCGCGGGCATGGCGCGTATTCTCACCAACATCGGCAAGACATATCAGGATTGGCGACAATACCGGCGGGCACGACAAGTGCTGGACGAGGCCGTGGCGATTGCCTCCCGCGTGGACAACCCGGCCGTGCTCGGATACGCGCTGAACAGCTTGGCCATGCTCTACGTGGATATGGGCGAGTTTACACCCGTACGTCCGTTACTGATGAAGTCCAGAGCGGCGTACAGCGCTGGACGAGCACACGTGACGCTCGCGGACTCGCTGAGTGGATGGTCGCTGAACACCTTGACCATGGGCATCCTGCTGACGCGCGAGGGGCGCGCCGCGGACGCGCTGCTGGTGCTCGATTCGGTGCTGGCGGCAGGCGAACAACGCGGTAGCGTGCGCGGCCAGGCGCGTGCGCTGCTCTATCTGGGCGAGGCGTACCGTCGTCTGCAGCGACCGGCGCGGGCGAAGACGGCGTTGACAGAGTCGTTGCGCCTGTCCCGCAGTGTCGAACAGCGCGTCATGGCACTGGACGCGCTGGAAGCGCTGGCGGATGTCGAGGAGGCAGGCGGTCGCCCGGGCGATGCGCTTCGCCATCTGCGCGCATTCCAATTGCTCCGCGATACCATCTTCGATCAGTCCACGGCGCAGCATCTGGCCACCCTGGAGGCGAGCGCGGAAGCGGAGCGTCAGCAAGATGAAAACGAGCGACTGCGCGAGAAGCAGCGCGTTCACACGCTCATCATTCAGCGGCAGCGTGCGGTGGGCGCGCTCGGCGCGGTCATTGTCGTGCTGTCCGCGTCGCTGCTGCTGCTGTCGGTGTACTTCATTCGACGGGGGCGTGCGCGCGAACGAGCACTGGCACGGGCGAACAGCGATCTCGCCGAAGCGAATAAGGATCTTCGCCATGCCCTGTCGGAGGTGAACACCCTCTCCGGACTCATTCCGATCTGTGCGTCATGCAAATCGGTACGCGACGATCGTGGCTATTGGGAATCGGTGGAGACGTATATCGCGAACCGGTCCGACGCCACGTTCACGCACGGCATCTGCCAATCGTGCGGCCCCAGGCTTTACGGCGATTTTTGGGCGGAAGAGCCGAGCGCGCCATTAGCTGCAGCGTCACATGTCCGACGCGCGGATGCCCCGGACTCGCATGCCGGAGCGACTGCCGGCGAAATCATCGGCGCTGGAGCGGGCAGCGCCCACGGCACGGCGCGCGCGTAGAGTATTCCACGCGCGCGTCGTGTGCGCTGGACCTACATGGCGCCCATTTTCAGGTCGCCGCAGGCCACGATGGTGCCGAGATCGGTCGGCGACATGTGCACGTTCACATGAAAATCGCCCGACGTCGGGGCGGGAACGTTGACCGTCGCCATCGAGGTCGCGGCACCGTTCGCATCGGCCGTCAACGGCGCGTAATCGGTCGGCGGTCCAACGATATCGCCGCCGCTGCTGCAGCTGCCGACGTGCACGTGCCACGGGTGTACCCCGTTGGCCGGCGCGCCGGTGATTGCGATTTCAACCGCCGTCGTCCCGGGCGTCGAGCCCGGCATCGCAGACGCGGTGCCGACTACCATCGTGCCGCCCTTCGATTCGAGCGTCGTGGTCCACTTCCCTGCGTCCGACGACATGCTCTCCATCGCCGGCGCCGACATGGCCGCCGCTGCCGAATCCGTATTCTGTGCCTTCTCGCCGCCACAGGCGACCAACGAACTCAGCGCAACGATGACGCCGACTCCCTGCAGACTCCGCCACGATACACTGCGCATGCGACCTCCACCGAACAGGTGAATGATAGGATGATTCGACCCCGCCTCACCAACCGTCAGAACGACACTGGCCCGGGCATCACTGGTACATATGCACAATCCGTGCTCACGGTGCCCGGCATCTTGTGATGCACGTCGGAGGTCGCAGACAGGCTCATCCGGAGCGATGTGATCTCACGCTACCTCGGTTGCGCATGGACGTGCTATACTCCTATATATCACCTTCAATGCAACTCTTCATTCGACCGGGCGACGATCTACCGATATACCGGCAGATCATGCGGCAGATGATGGATGCCATTGCCGGCGGACGGCTCGCGGCCGGCGAACAGCTGCCGTCACACCGCGATCTGAGCGAGCAGCTCGTCATCGCGCCGCTCACGGTAAAGAAAGCCTACGACGAACTGGAGGCACTGGGCTACGTCGCGACGCAGCGCGGACGCGGCACCTTTGTCGCCGCACGATTGCCCCGCACCGCCACGACGGTGCAACGCGCGCAGATCGAGGAGGCCGCGCGCGCGTTCGTGACACAGGCCTATCTCGCCGGACTGCGACTGAACGAGATCGTTCAACTGATCAGGGACGCCGATCGCGAGATCTCGGCGGGACCGACATGGCATCACCGCAAGGAGAGTGCACGGCGATGACTGAATTGCTGGTATGGCGCGACGTAGTGCGTGGGTTCGGCGGTGCCGCACCGGTCCTCAATGGCGTCACGCTGTCGGTACAGCGAGAGGAGATCGTCGGACTGCTCGGACGCAATGGTGCCGGCAAGACGACGCTGCTGCACCTCGCCATGGGGATGCTGCATCCGCACGCCGGTACGGTACGCGTTTTCGGTCTCGCGCCCGCCGAGCATCCGGTGGCCGTCAAGCGACGCGTCGGATACGTGGCCGAAGATCAGGTCCTCCCGCCGCACTCGGCCTTCGGTGATCTTCTGGCCTTTCACCGCCAAATATTCCCGACGTGGGACGCGGCACTCGAGCGGCAGTTGCTCGACCGGTTCGGACTGCGCGACCGGAGCCGCAAGATGCGCACGCTGAGCAAGGGTGAGGCGCGGCAGGTCGCGCTCATTTGTGCGGTGTGTCATCGGCCGGAACTGCTGATGCTCGACGAACCGGCCGGCGGTCTCGATCCGGTGGCGCGCCGCGAATTTCTGGAGACGTCCATCCAGCTGCTCAATCGCGAAGGCACGAGCATCATCTTCTCATCGCATCACATGGGCGATGTCGAGCGACTGGGCGGACGAGTGGTGCTGTTGGACGGCGGCGTCATTCGCTTGGACGCGGAGCTCGACGCGCTGCGCGAGCAACATTGTGTCGCGATCGTTCCGCGCGCTCCCGGGCTCGAGCAGTCGGCGATCGCGCGACTCCCACAGTGTCTTCGCGTGCGCACGGTCGGCAATGCGTTTCATGCGGTCTTCCGCGGCCAACCGGACATGGTGCGGTGGCAGTTGCGCGACGCGCTCGGTGTCGCCGATGCGCGTTGCGAACGCGTGCCGCTCGAAGAGCTATTCGTGGAGCTGGTCGGTGGGGAGCGGCTGGAGAAGGCGTCGTGACGCTCTGGCTCATGCGGCAGTACGTGCAGAAGCCGACGGCGTGGGGCGGATCGCTGCTGGGCGCGATGCTCGTCCTGCAATGGCCGGTGCTGGGCATGTCGATCGCGACCATGCTCATGCTCCTGCAACTGCGCGCGGTGCCGGGTCGCGCCACGGTGTTCGACGCGGCGCTCCCGATCTCGGCACGCGACCTCGTGACGGCGCGCCTGTTCGCACGACTGCTGCTCCTCGCGATACCAACGCTCGCGTGCGTGGTTGCGTGGCGCGGTGCGGTGGCGGTGGTCTGGCCGATGTCGCGCCTACTGGAACTCGCGTCGATTGTCACGCTGGCGCAGCTGCTGCCGATCTGTGTGCGACCGGGTGTACTGAACCTGCCGGCGCGCGAAGCATTCGTACTGCCGTTCGCGCTGCTGGCCGTGGTGAGTGGGCTCATCCTGTGGCTGCTACCGTCGGTTGCGGGGGCGGCGATACTCGGCAGCGCCGTGGTGGTTCTCGTCGCATGGACGGTGGCGACCACACCCGCATCGTTCGAGCGCGTGGCGTCGGGCTCCGGAGAAGGCGGTGAGTTGGTTGCATTGAAGCAGAGCGTCGGGCAGTCGGCCGACAGCTGGCGCCGTGCGTGGCGGCCTATCCTGCAGTCGGTGACACCGTGGCCGGTGGTCATGAGTCTGTGCGGCATGATCGTCTTCGGCTGGCTCGGCGACTGGCTGCTCTATACCGTGCTTTTGTCGGTCGGCGCACATCTTCAGCTGCGCCAGCGTACCGCGTGGCTCGCCGCACTGCCGCTCTCACATCGCGCACGTCTGATGGCGGTCGTGATTCCGTTCTGCGTGAGCACACTGGGCGGAGTCGCCATCGGCCGGTCGCTGCCAAGCTTCGGCGGGATGGATCGCGACATGTCCTTCGAGGCGCCACGCTCGCTGTACGAACGCGGAAAGTACTTCTCCAGCCCAACGCGTGTGCCGCTCACGTACTGGAGGCGGTTGCGCACGCGGCCACTCCCGACCGGCGCGATGCACATCAGTCGGCAGGTCGAAGTCGTCTCGCCCTGGGGCGAGACCGCGGTGGCCGACACGTTCACCATTCTCGGTGCGATGTACTTCAATCCGTACACCACCGGACCTCAAAGTTCGACGCGCTTTGTCGACTGGCAATTTGGTAAGGCCACCAGTGCGGTGTACGGCCGCCCCATCTCGATGCGCAACTACAACGACGAGTCGATCGCACGTCCGCCGAGCGTCGTCGATGCCTGGTCGGTGCAACTGCTCGGCGGTGGGCTTACCCTGACGTTGCTGTTCTATATGCTCTTCGTCTACGAACTCCCACTCTCAGCACGCGCCAGTTGCGTCAGGATGCCATCGGCCGCCGCGGCGCCGCTGCTGCTACTCTTCCTCCCGGTGTACACGATCGGGGGCATCTGCATCTACTTCGGTTACCATCGCGGCGGGTCGATTGCCATGCCCATGATCGAACGCGCACTCCTTGCGACAACACGCGCGCTGCCGGACAACGTGCTCGTGGTCGCGCTCATCGCGGCCATCCCGCCGGTGCTGATCTACCTGCTGCTCGAGTGGCAGTTCAGCCGAAGCGAGGTCCCGCGCGTAGCCACGGTACGTCGCTGAGCGCCGACTCGCTCCCGCTCATCGTGGCGAAACTGCCAACGCCGCCTCGATATCCGCACCAATATCCGCCGGCGCCTTGGTCGACGCGTAACGACGAATCGCCTTGCCGTCGCGGCCCACCAGGAACTTGGTGAAGTTCCACTTCACCCCTTCGCTGCCCAGCAGGCCGGGCGCCTGCACCTTGAGCCATTGAAAGAGCGGGTGCGCGTCGGCGCCGTTCACCTGCACCTTGCTCATCATCGGAAACGTCACGCCGTAATTCTTTTGGCAGAAGGTCGCGATCTCCGTGTCGCTGCCGGGATCCTGCGCGCCGAACTCGTTGCTGGGAAAGCCGACAATCAGCAGCCCGCGCTCGCGGTAGCGTTCCCACAGCTGTTCGAGTCCGGCGAACTGCGGCGTGAAGCCACACGCACTGGCCGTGTTCACCACCAGCACGACCCGGTCGCGAAACTCGTCGAATCGTACGTGGTTGCCGTCAATGGCGATGGCGTCGAAGTCGTAAAGCTTCGCCGTCTTGAGATTGAACGTTCGGACGGTGTCGACGGGCGGGAGGCCTGGAGGCAGGTCGGAAGTGGACATACGGCGAAACGTGGCGAATGCAACCGGCCGGCGCCACCACCCCGCGTTGACAGTTCGCATCGCGTCGTCAAACCCGTACGTTATCCCGATCGTCACCCGTCCCCGAGCACCCACACCACGCCCTGCCGCTTTCACTGACTATGGCACAATTTCTTCCCAGGCCCCCTGTCGCACCGCGTGTCGCATCGATGCTGCGCGCGGGCATGCTCGCCCTTGCGTTTCTCGCGCCCACGGTCATTATCGCGCAAACGCCCCGCGCACTCCGCTCCTCGGACATCTATCGGTTTCGTGACGTTGGTGCAGCACGCATCTCCCCCGACGGCGCGTGGATTGCCTACACGGTCACCACCGTCGACTCGGCCAAGGACAAGAGCGACAGCGACGTATGGATGGTGAGCTGGGATGGCACCCGCACGCTGCGCATGACCAGTTCCCCGGAGGGGGAAAGCAATCCGCGCTGGAGTCCGGACAATCGCTTTCTCTCATTCGTCTCCGGACGATACGAGTCCAAGGGCGGGCAAATCTGGTTGCTCGACCGGGCGGGCGGTGAAGCGGTGCGCCTCACGGATCTCAAGGGCGGCGTGGCCGAGTACGAATGGTCGCCCGACGGCGCGCGCATTGTTGTGGTGTCACACGATCCGGATCCGGAAGAGCTCAAGCCCGACTCGCTGAAGAATAAGAACCCCAAGCCGATCGTGGTGGACCGCTTCGCCTTCAAGCGCGATAACACCGGTTACCTCGATCGCACGCGCGACCACATCTGGCTGGTGGACGTGCCGACCCGGAAGTCGACGCAACTCACCAGCGGCGACTTCGATCACAACAGCGTGCGCTGGTCGCCCGATGGCAAACGCCTCGCGTTCGTGAGCGAGCGTGGCAACGCCGACGCGGACCGCGCCAACAACAGTGACGTGTACGTGATGGATGCGACGCCCAGCGCCACGCCGACCAAACTCACGACGTGGTCCGGCCCAGACGGCAATCCGGTCTGGAGCCCCGACGGCACGTTTATCGCCTATCTGCAGGCGAGCGAGCCGCAGCTGTCGGCGTACACGCAGAGCACGATCGCGGTTGTCCCGAGCACCGGCGGCGCGCCACGACTCGTCGCGCCTGCACTCGATCGGGATGTGAGCGGGTTGACATTCAGCAACGATGGCAACGCGTTGCACTTTCTCCTGGGCGATGATCGCGCGGTGCATCTGGCGCGCATACCGGTGGGTGGCGGCACCGTGACCCGATTGCTGGATGGACGTCGCACGGTCACCACGTATGACGCGTCGCCGAGCGGCCGCATCGCGCTGAACACGGGCACTGCGTCTCGCTCGGCAGAGATCCACGCGTTCGAGAATGGTACGCTGCGGGCACTGACGCACGTCAACGACAGCGTTTTCGCCTTGCTGCAGGTGTCCACCACCGAGGACATCGAGTTCAAGAACAAGGATGGCCTCACCGTCGGCGCGCTCCTCGTCAAGCCCGCCGGTTTCGATGCATCCAGGAAGTATCCGCTGTTGCTGCGCATTCATGGCGGGCCGAATGGACAGGATCAGCATCTGTACAGTTTTGAGCGCGAGCTCCTTGCCGCAAACGGCTACCTCGTGCTCGCCGTGAACTACCGCGGCTCGAGCGGTCGTGGTCAGGCGTGGAAGAAGGCGATCTTCGCCGACTGGGGCAATAAGGAAGTGCAGGATCTGCTGGCCGGCGTGGACCATGTCATCGGCATGGGGATTGCCGACCCTGAGCGACTGGGGATCGGCGGGTGGAGCTACGGCGGCATTCTCACGAACTACACGATCGCCACCACCAGGCGCTTCAAGGCGGCCACCAGCGGCGCAGGTAGCTCGTTGCAAACGAGTATGTACGGCAGCGACCAGTACATCTACCAGTACGAGAACGAGCTCGGCTCACCCTGGAAGAATCCGAAGGCGTGGGAGAAGGTGTCATATCCGTTCTGGCACGCGGACCGCATCAGCACGCCAACGATGTTCCTTGGCGGCGAAAAAGACTTCAATGTGCCGATCGCCGGTGGTGAGCAGATGTATCAGGCGCTCATGTCACTCGGCGTGCCGAGCCAATTGATCGTGTATCCGGGGCAGTTTCACGGCATCACGCGACCGAGCTTCGTGAAGGACCGTTACGACCGATACGTCGGCTGGTACGCGAAGTATCTCATGGGCGTGGCGCAGTAACGCAGATGGCCGCGCCGCCGCCCGCTGCGTGCGGCGGCGTGACTATCGAAACCGCAATCCGACCGTGATCGAGCAGTCCGAGATGTACAACGGTGGGGTAGGCGGGACGGCAGCTTTTGTCCACGCTTGGTGGCACACGTACGTAGCACGGATCGGTCGTGGCGATGCTTCCACGGGTGCCCGCCGTCACCGCCCACATGCGATGCTGGTTCACCGAGCGACGCACCCCAACCAACAGTTCGGCGGCCGCCCCGCTTTCGTTGTAATAGTCGAGACGGCCGCCATTGCCTGTACCCGGTCCCAACGCGATGTCGACGGAGATTGCACGTGGCGCCTGCGCCCGCGTCCACGCCGGCAACATCACCGATGCCACCAGCGCGGCCCACAGACGCCTGACGCGCACGTTACTTCTTCTTGCCAGGCAGTGTGAGTGCGACGAGGCTGGTGTTTTCCTCGGCGCCCGTCGCAAACACGATGTACTGCTTGCCGTTGTGCAGGAAGGTCATCGGCATGGCCGTCGTCTTGCTCGGGATCTTCACCGCGCCAGCCTGCTTGCCTGTGTTCTTGTCCACCGCGAACAGCTGCGGCGGCTGCCCTGGGACGCCACCACCGCGACCGGTACCGTAGATGACGAGCGTTTTCGTGTTCATCACCTGCGCCTGTCCACCCGCGCCCACCTCGGGGAGTGTCACGCCGTTAAAGATCGGATCGCGGCTGGTGGTCTTGACCATGCCACCATTCGACGTCCACCACGACTTGTCGCCGCTGTTCATGTCGTACGCCGTGATGCCGCCCATTGGCTTGGCCTTGACGATCGAAACGCCGCCGATGCGTGAGCCGGCGGCGCGTCCGGAGAACCCGTCACCGCGTCCACCTTCGCTCTTGGCGTAACCCGATGGCGCCGGCAGGGCGCCGATCAAGCCGCAACTGTCATGCGGAGAGCTGTAGCTGAATTCGGAGCACGGATCCTTGGCCAGCGTCGCCGTGCTGAGCGGGCTGATGGAGGCGACGAACAGCTTGCCCGTGACCGGATCGACGGCCGCGCCACCGTCGATGTTCACGCCACCGCTCGCACCGGGTGCATACCACGAGCACTTCTTGCCGAACTTGCCGCTGCCATCGGCGAGCGACGGCGGAATGAAATACGGGCCCATGCGGCACGTCTGTGCAACCTTCAGCGCCGAGTCGCGAATGGCCGGCGTGTAGTCGATGAGATCCGCCTCGACGAGGCCCTGCTGCGCATACGGCGCGGGCTTGCTGGGAATCGGCTGTGTCGGCGAGGCTTCTTCACCCGGCACATCGCTGGCCATGACCGGCGTCTCGGGCATCGGCCAAATCGGTTCCCCGGTCGCACGATCGAACGTGTACACCCACCCCTGCTTGGTCGTCTGCGCCACGACTTTGCGTGCACGGCCGTCGACGGTGACGTTCAGCAGGTTCGGCGCCATGGGCGTGTCGTAGTCCCAGATGTCATGATGCACCATCTGAAAATGCCACGTGCGAAGCCCCGTCTTCGCATCGATGGCGACAAGGCTGTTGCCGAACAGGTTGTTCCCGGGACGATGGCCACCGTACTCGTCCATGAGCGGCATGCCGACGGGGATGTAGACCAGTCCCAGTTCGGGGTCCGCGCTGTACGGCGCCCACGCATCGTTCTTGCCCACGCCATCGGTGCCGATCTTCGAGCTTTTCGTCCACGAGTCGGCGCCATACTCGCCGGGCTGCGGAATGAGGTTGAACTTCCACAGCTGCTTACCGGTGCGGATGTCGAAGCCGCGTATGATGCCCGGCACGTTGTGCGTGCGAATGGGATAGTAGCCGTGAATCGACGAATTGCCGACCACCAGTACGTTGCCGATGACGATCGGCGGCGAGCTCGCCGCGACCTGACCCACGGCCGGATCGATGCCGATCGTGCCGTCGGCGCCAGTCTTCGTGACCGGGTTCCATGTCTCTCCGGGCTTGGCCCGTCGCATCGGCGCCGCGTCGCTGATGATCAGCGGACCGGAATCGTCCACGGCCAGCGGCACCATCGGGTATCCCATCCCTTCCATCAGGTCGACCACACCGTTCTTGCCGAATGCCGGATCGGGACGTCCCGTCTTCGCGTCGAGCGAGGCGAGATGATAGCCCGGCGTGACGACGAACACGCGCTCAGTCGCGCCTTCATTCCAGTACGCGAGTCCGCGTCCGGCAAACTGCCGCGGCGCCTTCTGCCAGCGAATGCCTTCGTCAAGACGCCACATCCACATCGTCTCGCCGTTCGTGGGATCGATCGCCGTGGCGATGCGCCGCGTGGTCGCAACGGTGAACAGTCGCCCGTTCGCGTAGAGCGGCGTCGCACGAAAGTATTCGTCCTTGCCGAATGCGCCGGCGTTCCACTGCCAGGCCACCTGCAGTGAGTCGAAATTCTGCGCGTTGATCTGCTCGAGCGGCGAATAACGCGTGCTCCACGCGTCGGCGCCCCAGTAGCGCCACTCACCGTATGCATTGCCGCGCTCGAGCGGCTTGGTCTGTGCCGTCGTACGCACGGCCTGCGTCAACAATACGCCACCGATGGCGGCGCACGCCAGCACGGCAATCCCCGCGGTTCGCCGCGTTCTCTGCTGCATCATCGTTGCTCCATTGCGTTGCGTGTTGGACCCGCGTGAATGCGCTGCACCTGCAAATACTGCTTTCGGTCCTGCAGCCGCTGGCTCCCCGACGTCCGCTCGACGGGCGCGCCCCGGCGCTGGTCGTTGCCGTCGGCGGCCGAGGTATCAAACCGGATGGCGTTGAGCACGGCGGGATCAGCGGACAGTTCCGACTTCCCCGCCGGCATGCCATTGAGCTTGAGCACGTACGCAACCACCAACACGTACTCGTCTTCGCTGAGGCTGCCCGGTGTCGCCTTGGGCATGCGCTCGCTCACGTACGCGTACAGTTCCGCCAGCGGACGCCCCGCCCACTTGCTCGTGAACAGCGTGCCGGTGTGCGACGCACTGGTATGGCAGCCCGTGCAGGCACCGAGAAAGACTTCCTTGCCACCGGCCGCCTGCTCGGCCGTGAAAACACCGCTCACCGTGCTGCGCATCCGCTGCGCCTTTGGCTGTGCGCTCGCCTCGCGTGGCGCGCCAACGAGCGCGAGTGCCGCCGCGAACAACGCGGCCGCAGCATTGCGACGGGTCGGCGTGAGCCAGCGCCCCACGCGCCCTGACACGGCCCACGTGAGCCCACCCAGCGCCAGCGCGATGGCCAATGCGCGCATCACGTCGGCTATAAAAAGCGCGTCGACCATTGGCCAGGTGATGCGGTAGGTGCGCAGTTCGGCAAACCGTTCGCTCATCCAGTGCCACGCCGAATGACCAACAATCGCCGACAGCAGTACCGTGCCGATGCGCTCAGGCATCACGCGCGTGAATAGTGCGTGCAGCACCGGCAGTGCCACCGCCAGGACCGCCAACTGTCCCAGCTCGACTCCCACATTGAATGCCGCCAGCGACACCGCCAGATGCGTGCCGGCAAACTGCAGCGTGTCGCGCAGCGCAAAGGAAAAGCCGAATCCGTGCACGAGACCGAACGCAAACGCCAGCGGCCAGCGTCGTTCGATTCTGGCCCCCACGATGTTCTCGCACGCCATGTACACGATCGAGAGCGCGATGAGTACCTCGACCAGCGGCGGAAACCACAGGGCGTCCGGCGCATAGCCCGCCGCCGACGCGACCAACGTGATCGAGTGGGCCACCGTGAACGCCGTGACGAGCGCGATCACCGGCCGCGCCTTGCGGAACGGAATCACGAGGCACAACAGAAACAACAAATGATCGATGCCGTCAAGGATATGCGCGAAGCCCAGCGCCACGAATCGTGTCGCGGACTGCCACCACGAGGGGTCGAGACGCACCAGCCCCGGATCGCCGTCATACGTGAGTACGCGCTCGTCGCCGCCGCCGCGTGGCACAAAGTGCAGCACGGTCGTCGTCCGCACACCCAAATGGGCCAGCGCCGGCGTCATGGCGAACGTTGCGTCGTCGCGCGTGATCGTGTACTCGAGCATTACGTCGAGCAGGGCCTGCGTCCACGGCAACTCCGTGCTTGCCGGCAACGGCGCCGCGGAAAACTCGGCCAGCGCCGTTTCGTACGACGCGAACGCGCGATTGGACGGCAGCGCCGCACGCACGCCGGCGATCGTTGGCGCGTCGAGCTTGATATTGTCGGCGTAGAGCGTGATCGCATCGGCGACCCAGAGTTGCGCAGCGTCGCGCAGCGTGGAGTCGGCACGCGCCAGATCCAGCCACTGGATCCCGTTCACGCCAGCGGCTGTCGCCGCACCCGCCGACGCCTCGCTTGGCGCACGCGCCATCGCAGACGTGACCGCTCGAAACGGAAACTCCACGTCTCGCATCGCTTCCAGCGGCACCCGCACCAGCACACGCAACCGCTGCCCCTCCGGCTTCACGAAGGCGCGCACGACCACATTCGATGGCACTTCATGCGCAAGTGGCGTGACGGCCCGCCACAGCAGCAATCCCAGCGCGAGCACGGTCACGCGCACGAGGGAACGCGTTGCAGGAGTGGGTGGACGGCGTGTGGCGATCGGCATTGATGTCGGCAACGAACGGACGCGAACGGCGAGACGTGACACCGAGACGGGTCACGGCAGGAGAGTGCGGTCTCTGGACAGCGGTGGGAGGCGGGGTTAGTTCAGGGGTGCGCCAGCGGGCGACCATGAACGCCGCCGCCGAACACACCCTTGCTCGAACTTATCATTGGCTCGCGGAAAGCACACGGGGCGAGCCACCATCTGGAGCACCATTTGGAGCATCGAATGACAGGAACGCGGAATCGAGTCGTCTGGGGCGTACTGGGTACGACCGTCCTCGCGCTGGCCGTGGGGCAGGCCTCGTTGCGCGCCGACGCGCGGCAGACCGTGCAGGCGCCACGCTTCGAGGTGGACCCGATGTGGCCCAAGCCTCTCCCCAATCACTGGGTGCTCGGCTCCGTGATCGGCGTCGGCGTGGACAATCGCGATCATGTGTTCATCATCCACCGCGGCGACTCCACGCTCAACCAGCGGACCGAGGCCGGCGGCGGTGGGGCCAACCCGATGGCGGAGTGCTGCATCGCCGCGCCGCCCGTTGTGGAATTCGACGCCGCGGGCAATCTGGTCAAGGCGTGGGGCGGCGCCGGCGACGGCTACGACTGGCCGTCGTCCAACCACGGCATCGCGGTGGACGACAAGGACAACGTGTGGATCGGCGGCAACGGCGGACGCGACTCGCACATCCTCAAATTCACGCACGATGGCACGTTCATCGCGCAGTACGGCGCCTCCAGGCAGACCGCCAACAGCAGCGACAGCAGCCACTTCGGTCGTGTCGCCAAGATCTCGTTCGACAACAAGGCCAGCGAGGCCTACGTGGCCGACGGCTACGGCAACAAGCGCGTGGCCGTGGTGGATATGAACTCCGGCAAGATCAAGCGCTTTTGGGGCGCCTACGGTAATAAACCGGACGACGCGAACCTTGGCCCGTACAATCCTGACGCGCCACTGGTCAAGCAGTTCCGTAATCCGGTCCACTGCGCCGAACCCGCCAACGATGGCCTGGTGTACGTCTGCGACCGGCCGAACGATCGCATTCAGGTCTTCCGCAAGGACGGCTCCTTCGTGAAGGAGGTGCAGGTCGCACCGCGCACGCGTGGCGACGGCTCGGTGTGGGACATCGCCTTCTCGCGTGATGCGGCGCAGAAGTATCTGTTCCTCGCCGACGGACGTAACGAGCGCGTGTACGTGATGGATCGGCAGTCGCTCGAGATCCTCACCAGCTTCGGCGACGGCGGTCGTCAACCCGGCCAGTTCTTCGCCGTGCACAGCATCGCCACCGACAGCAAGGGCAACGTCTATACCACGGAAACGTACGAAGGCAAGCGCCTCCAGAAATTCGCCTACAAGGGCATCGGCACCGTGAGCCGCGCCAACCAGGGCATCCTCTGGCCCAAGGGCAAGTAGGCCGCGAGACCTACTTGCCCGGCATCACCGCGACACACTCGATCTCGACTTTGGCACCCGGCGAGACGAGCGCTGCGACCACGACCGTGCTCCGCGCCGGCGGCGTGGTCGGGAAGAACTCGCGATACGCCTGATTCATGCCGCCATAATCCTTCACGTCGATCAAAAAGACCGTGCACTTGGCCGCCTGTGCCATGGTCGTGCCGGCTGCCTCGAACACCTGCTTGATGTTGTCCAGCGCGACCTTGGTCTGCCCGCCAACCGTGCTGTCCGGCGCATCCCGCTTCATTCCCAGCTGTCCCGACGAGTAGACCACATCGCCGATCCGGATGCCTGGGGTCAGCGTGGCCGACGCGCTCATCCCCTTCGGCACGATCGGAATACGCGTCTGCGCCTGCATGGCCACCGGGCTCAGGAAGACCATGGTGGCCAGCGCCGTCGAGGCGGCACGGGCGAGCGACGGGTGAGCACGGAAGGAAAGCGCACGGGACTGAGCCATCGGAAGCCTCGGAGCGTAGGGGAGAGTGACGGCGCGTCGCCGGCGTGGGACGACGTTGGCGCGGCCGTTGCCGGAATGTCGAGCTTGATGCGGCGGAGCGTGGAATCGAACGGGAGTGGGACCGCCCCCGCCCGCATGCCATTCAGCTTGAGCATGTACGCCGTCACGTCGGCATACTCGTCGCGCGACAGCGAGCCGGGGGCGGAATCGGGCATCGTGCTGCGAATCAGATCGTACAGGTCGAACGCCGTCCGGCCGTTCCAGTTGAGCCGGAAGTCGGCGGACGACATGTCCTTACGCGTGTGACACTGCAGGCAGACCCGCGTGAAGACCTCGTCACCCCGCGCCGCCTGCTCGGCGCTGTACACGCCCGAATCGGCAGCCGCGGTGACGTGCTGCGCTCCGGCGCGCTGGGCAATCGCCGTGGACAGCACTGTGAGGTACAGCACAGAGCCAGCGGCAATCGCGCCGGCGCGCGCGATGTATCGAATTCCGACCGTCCGTAGCGACATGGCGGCCAATCTCCGCAACCGCGCCACGGATTGCAACCGTCCGGGCTTCATTACATCTTCGGCCAGACCCTTCAGCCCGTCGATGCCATGCCGGATGAGTTCAACCCGTTCCTGAGCGCGGATTTCGACACCGAGTCGATGCCCCGCCGCGACTTCCTCCGCCTTGCCGGTGTCGGCGCGGGGGCGTTGCTGGCCACCGGGTGCGCCACCGTCCCTGCGGCGCAGGTGCGCGGGCTCGAACCCAGGGCGAGTGGCGGGAAGGGCGTGGGTAGTGTCGTCGTGGTTGGCGCGGGTGCGTGGGGCGGCTGGACCGCTTATCACCTGCGCAAGCGCGGCGCCAAGGTCACGCTCATCGACGCGTACGGCGCCGGCAACTCCCGCTCGACCAGCGGCGACGAGTCGCGCGGCATCCGCTCGTCGTATGGCGACCGGACGGTCGGCGAGCTCTGGACCCCCTGGGCGCGTGAAGCCATCCGCCGCTGGGCCGCGTTCGACGCGGAATGGGGCCCCACATTCGGCACCAGGTTTTATCACCAGACCGGCGATGTCATCATGCGGGAGAAGGACGAGCCGTTCCTCAAGCGCACGCTCGACCTGTGGACGGCGAACAACGTCGCCCACGAGGTCCTCACCGGCGACGAGGTGCGTAAACGCTGGCCGGTCATCAACGCGGACGACACGACGATCGCGATCTATGAGCCCGATGCCGGTGTGGCGCGCGCGCGTGCGTCCACGCAGGCCGTCGCCGCCGTCGCTGTGAAGATGGGCGTTAAGTTCATCCAATCGCGTGCCACGCTGCGCCCGATCGTCAACGGCAATCTGGATGGCGTGCAACTGGAAGACGGATCGATCATCCGCGGTGATGCGTACGTCTTCGCCTGCGGGCCGTGGCTGCGCAAGCTCTTCCCGGCGCTCATGGAAAACCGCATGCGCATCCCGCTCGGCTACGTCTGCTACTTCGGCACACCGGTGGGCGATTCGCGCTTCACCTATCCCAACCTGCCGAGCTACAACTTTCCCGGCGTGACCGGATGGGCCGCGCTTCCCACGGACAGTCGCGGATTCCGCGTGCGCGGCGGTATTGCCGCGCCGCAGCCGCCAGAAACGCCGGACCAGAAGGCCGAACGCGAGGCGCGGGCCAAGGCTGCCCCGCCACCGCCGCCCCCCGATCCCCTGCAGAACGATCCCGATACGAGCACGCGATGGGCCGCCCCCGATCGCATCGAGGGAATGCGTCGCTTCGTGCAACGTCGCTTCCCCCTCCTCGCCGACGCGCCGCTGCTCGAAACGCGCTGCTGCCACTACGAGTCGAGCATCAATCGCGACTTCATCGTGGATCACGTGCCAGACACGAGGAATGCGTGGATCGCCGGCGTCGGACAATCCGAAGGTTTCAAGTTCGGTCCCGTGGTCGGCGAGTACATCGCCCAACGTGTGCTCGGCGTCGACGGCGACCCGAAGCTGATCAAGGCCTTCGCGCTGCCCACCGATCAGTACGAAGTGCCACGAGCGCCGGGCGACGAGGACGACGTGTTCTGACGTGCAGATGCGTGCGGGCGCGCTGTCTCATCGAGGCGCGCCCAATGCGGCGTGGGCGCTGCGCTATCGCGATCGGTTGCCGCGGGCCGCGTTCTCCTGACTGTTGAGTGTCCAATCGTACTCGGTCACGCGCACGGTGAAGCTGCCGCGGCTCAGCAGTTCACGCTCCGCGCCGGCCGGATAGTACTGCGCGATGAACTTCCCCACCGACGCGTTCGAGCCGCCGAAATCCTTGATGTAGTCGCGAAACTCGACGAAGATCGGGCTCACGTGCACGATGCGCTGGACGACGTCCACGCGATTCTTGGTCGGCGAGCGCAACAGAAACGCCTTGGCCTGATCGTCGAGCTGCGCCTCGAGTCGCGCACCTGTGAATGCTTCGCTGCGGAGCGGCGGACAGCCCATCGCCGCGCACACCAGCGCGAAGTGAATACGCGGCTCGTTGTACCGCGGGCGAATGATGTCCTGCTCGATCTCGTCCAGCCCATACACCGTGCCGCCGACCCTGGCGATCTTTTCGGCCCACGGACCGTATCCCTTCACGAAGCCAAAACTCTTGTTGATGTTGCGGATCGACCGGCGCTCACGCTTTGCATTGATCAGCTGGATGGTGTACGCATTGTACGCGTTGATCCAGAAGGCCAGCTGAGCGGACTTGCTCCAGCCGCGTGACGGGTCGGCCGCCGCCAGCTTGTCGAGGTAGCGCGCGAATTCCGGGGATCGGGCGAACGCGTCGTAATCGACCATGCCGCGCGCTACGTGGGCCCGCAGCAGCGCGTCGAATGCACCGTGATCAAATTCATCTGGCGCGGACTGCGCGACGACCGTCGCATGCGTCACCGACACCAAGGGTGCCGCGACCAGCAGGAGCGGTGCGACGAATCCGCGGAGCCAGCGCATGGTGCTCGCGGCAAGGTGCGGCCTGCGATGTGCGGAATCACTCTGGGAGGACGGCATGGCATGAATCGGGCAGAAGAAGTCGTGAGGCAGCAGCGACGCCGAACAAACGAAACCGGATCTCAGAGACTATCTCCGGAACGCTTCTACGGTTCCACCCTTGGATCCGCAAGCAACCGACTTCACATTGAGCGGGTCCGAAGCCCCCACTCAATTCTCCAGGGATCCGAGCGTGACCGACAGTACTGACGCGTCCGGGACAGCCAAGGCGTCCACGATCTGGCGCACGGTGGGCATCGCTGTTGCGGCGGTCATTGCGCTCGTCGTCTTCGGACGCTGGGGGGCGCGTTACGTGCCGATTTTCGCTGAGTGGGTGCGCGGACTCGGTGCAATGGGCCCGCTGGTATTCATCGGCGGCTACATCCTGGCCGCGGTGGCCGGCGTTCCCGGCTCGCTGCTCACCCTCGCTGCGGGCGCCATCTTTGGTCTCGCATTCGGCGTGCTCTACGTCTTCATTGGCGCGACACTCGGCGCATCGGCGGCCTTTCTCGTGTCGCGCTACGTGGCACGTCGACAAATCGAAAAGCGCGTGGCCGGCAACGCAAAGTTCCAGTCGCTTGATCGCGCGATTGCCGCCGATGGTCGCAAGATCGTCTTCCTGCTGCGGCTGTCGCCGGTGTTTCCGTTTTCGTTGCTGAACTACGCCCTTGGCTTGTCGCAGGTGCGCTTTGTCGACTACGTCGTGGCCTCGATCGGCATGCTGCCGGGTACAGTGTTGTATGTCTACTACGGCAAGCTGGCCGGAGATGTCGCCACCGTGGCCGCAGGCGACGCTCCGGCGCGCGGGACCGGCTACTACGCCGTGCTCGTGGTCGGCCTCGTGGCGACCATCGCCGTGACCACCATCATCACACGCGTCGCGCGACGCGCATTGCGAGCCACGGAGGTCGCTGCATGACAGGCACCACCACGACCGACACGGCGGCGCGCCGCCCATCGTTGCTCCCGAACGATGCGGACGATGCACGGCTACTCGCGCAGGTGCACCCGGTCGATTGGCAGAACCCGACGCCCAAGTCGCGCTATCACCTCGTGGTGATCGGTGCGGGCACCGGCGGGCTCGTCACCGCCGCCGCCGCCGCAGGTCTCGGCGCACGCGTGGCATTGATCGAGCGCCATCTCATGGGTGGTGATTGCCTCAACGTCGGATGCGTACCGTCCAAGGCTGTCATCCGTGCGTCTCGCGCGTGGTATGCTGCGCACAGCGGTCCATCCCGCTTCGGTTCGCCGCCGGTCGAACGCGATGGCGATTTCGCCGCGGTGATGGCGCGCCTGCGCCACGTGCGCGCCGATCTCGCGGTGATTGACAGCGCGGCACGCTTCGGCGAGCTCGGCGTCGATGTCTTTCTGGGCGACGCGACCTTCGATGGCCCCGACACGATCAGCGTCGCAGGCGCACACCTCACGTTTCGTCGCGCCGTGATCGCCACCGGCGCGCGCGCGCTTGTTCCACCCATTCCGGGGCTCGCCGCGACGCCGTACTACACCAACGAAAGCATCTTCACGCTGACCGAACGTCCTGCGCACCTCGCCATCCTCGGCGCGGGACCCATCGGCTGCGAATTGGCGCAGGCGTTCGCGCGCTTGGGCACGCGGGTGACGCTGATGGACAAGAACACGCAGATCATGCCGCGCGAAGATGCCGACGCCGCGGCGGTCGTCTCCGAGGCCATGCGACGGGACGGCGTCGAGATCATGCTGGGCGTCGAAATTCAGCGGGTCGCACACGAGAATGACACCACCACGCTGCACGCCCAGCGCGATGGCCGGCAGCTGGAGGTACTATGTGATGCACTCCTTGTCGCGACGGGACGCACACCGAACGTGAACGGCCTGCAACTCGATCGCGCGAACGTCGCATTCGACGAACGCACCGGCGTCACCGTCGACGATCGGTTGCGTACGAGCAATTCGCGCATCTATGCGGTGGGCGATGTGTCCTCGGCGCTTCAGTTCACGCATGCCGCTGACTTTCAGGCGCGCCTGGTGGTGCAGAATGCGCTGTTCTTCGGGCGCGGCAAGGCCAGTGACCTGATCACACCGCGCGTCACGTACACCAGCCCCGAAGTCGCGAGCGTGGGCGAATCGGAACGTACCGCCGCGAAGAAGAACCGTGCGGTCGACGTGGTCACCGTCCCGCTGCACGAGGTCGATCGGGCGAGGCTCGACGACGAGACCGACGGATTTTGCCGCATTCTGCTGGCGCGCGGCACCGACCGCATCATCGGCGCCACACTGGTCGCCGAGCACGCGGGTGAGAATATCGGTGAAGTGGTGCTGGCCATGACCGCCGAGGTCGGACTGGGCATGATCGGCAAGACCATGCATCCGTACCCGACGCAGGGGGAGATGCTGCGTAAGGCCGCGGACGCGTGGCGTCGCCGCAAGCTGACGCCACTGGTGAAGACGCTCTTCGCCGTCTTCTTCCGCATCATCCGGTGAGTGGAGAGCGACGACTCCTCCTCGTGGGCGGCGGTCACGCGCATCTGGAAGTGTTGCGCAACGCGGCGACGAATCGGTTCAGCGGGGAGCTCGTCTTGATCTCGCCATCGCGCGCGCAATTGTACTCGGGGATGATGCCCGGGCAATTGCGCGAGGCGTGGCCGGAGTCGGCGCTGTCGGTGGATCTGCCGGCGCTCTGCCGTGCGGCGGGCGCGCGCTTCGAGGAAGCGGCCGCCACCCGGCTCGATGCGGACGCGACCTCCATTCTTGTGCAGACGAACGCCGGGGCGTTCACCGGATCGCACGCGTCGCTGGACATCGGCGCATCCGCATCGGGGCTCGAGCTGCCCGGCGTTCGAACGCATGCGTTCACACCCAAGCCGCTCGCGTCATGGCATGCGTTGCTGACCCGCGCGGGCACACTCACAACCGTTGACGCGGCAACCCTGGATTGCTGCGTTGTCGGCGGGGGCGCGGCGGGCACGGAGCTCGCGATGGCCCTCGCGGCGCGACTGTGCGCCAGCGGCCGTTCGCCCTCCATCGCGATCGTCTCAGCCACCGAGCATGTCCCGTCCGGTTTCAGGACGTCGGTCACGCCGCGTATCGAGCGCGCGCTCGCGCCAGTCTTTGCACGGCATGGCATCCGCGCGATCACCGGCGGAACAGTGTGTGCGGTAACCGGGCGCGGCGTCGAACTGGCCGATGGCCGCGAAATCCGCTCCGCAATGACCATTTGGGCGACGGGCGCCAGCGCACCCGCGATCATTCGGGATTCCGGATTGCCTACCGACGACGCGGGTTATCTCGCCGTTGACCGCACACTGCGCGCTACGTCGGGCGTTCCGCTGTGGGGGGCTGGCGACTGCGTGTCCATCGCCGACGCCCCATGGGTGACCAAGTCCGGCGTCTACGCGGTACGCGCAGCACCAATCCTCGCGCACAACCTGCGACTCGCGACGGAAAAGAACACCGACGCCAGGCGCACCGTCGCCATGCGAAGCTTCAATCCGCAGCGCCACACCATGCTTATTCTCGACACGGCCGACGGCGCGGCGCTGCTGAGCTGGCGCGGGCTGGTCATCCACGCGGGCCTGGCGCTCCGCCTCAAACGCTACATCGACGAACGTTTCGTGGCGCGGTATCAGCGATAGCCGGCCGCCTGCAGCTCGAACAGCTCGGCGTAGCGTCCGCGCTGCGACAAGAGCTCCTCGTGCGTTCCTGACGATTCCACGCGGCCGTTCTCGAGCACCAGAATGCGATCAGCCATACGCACGCTGGAGAAGCGGTGCGAGATGAGCACCCCGGTCTTGCCTTCGCTCAACTCCTTGAAGCGCTGAAACACCTCGAACTCCGCCCGCGCATCGAGCGCGGCCGTCGGTTCATCGAGAATGAGCAACTGCGCCTCGCGCATATACGCGCGCGCGATCGCCACCTTCTGCCATTCACCGCCGGAGAGATCCACACCGGTGCGAAAGCGCTTGCCGATCTGCTGGTCGTAGCCGTTGGGCAACTTGGCAATCACCCCGCTGGCCAGACTGCGCTCCGCCGATGTCACGATCCGCTCTTGATCGTCGCGCGCGTCGATCCGTCCCACCGCGATATTCTCGCCCGCCGTCATGTTGTAGCGCACGAAGTCCTGAAAGATCACCCCAATATTGGCGCGCAGGTCGCCGAGCTCGTACTGGCGCAGGTCATGTCCATCCAGCAGGATGCGCCCCTCGACCGGATCGTACAGGCGAGCGAGCAGCTTCACGAGCGTCGTCTTGCCCGCACCGTTCTCTCCGACCAGTGCCAGCACTTCGCCGGCACGCAGGGTGAAATCGAGATGTCGCACGGCCCAGCGCTCGGCCTCCGGATACTTGAAGCCGACGTTCTCGAACACGAGGCCCGACCGGATCGGCATCGGGAACGGTCGCGCGTTCGGTGGCGAGGTGATGCCGGGCGCAATGGTGAAGAACGAAAACAGGTCGTCGAGGTAGAGCGCCTGACTCGCCGTCTGCGTGAAGCCGATGAGCATCCCTTCAAACAGGCCGCGCAACCGCCGGAACGAGCCGGCGAGAAACGTCAGATCGCCGATCGTGAACTGTCCCGCCACGGTGCGCCAGACGATGACCGCATACGCCACGTAATAGCCGCCGGTGCCGAGCGCCGTGAGCACGCCGCCCCAGCCGGCGCGCTTGATCGCGAGACGGCGATTGGCCGCATAGAAATCGTTGGCCAACTGGCGATAGCGATCAATCAGAAACGCGTTGAGCCCGAAGATCTTCACTTCCTTCGCCGACTCCACACTCGCGCCGATCATGCGCACGTAATCCAGCTCCCGCCGGTCCGCAGTGCGCGAGTAGGCCAGCGCGTAGCTCTTCTCGTTGAAGTACGCCTCGCCAAGAAACGCTGGGATGAGCGCGACCAGCAGCAACGCAATGAGCCACGGCGCGATGACGACCATGCCCGCGGCGAAACTGGCAATCGTGATCAGGTCCTGGACCTGACCGAACAGCTGACTCATGAGCGACATGCGCCCCGAGGCCTGACGGCGTGCACGCTCGAGTTTATCCTGCTGCTCGCTGTCTTCGAAATCCTCGAGATCGAGTGTAGCCGCATGCTCCATGAGGCGGATGCTCGTGGCATTTGAGAACTGCTCCGAGAGCAACGAATCGAACAGCGACACGAAGCGGCCGAGTACATCGGAGAGGACGGCCAGCCCAAACTCTGCCGCCAGCAGCCAGAGCATGCGATGCGAGGCCGCGTCGGCGATCCACTGGCGCGCGTCGAGCGACGCGTTCGCGACCGGCGCGTGCGCCATCACTTCGTCGATGATCAGCTTGCCCACGTACAGCGTGAGCACCGGCAGCACTGCACGCACCAGTCGCAGCAAGAGCGTGCCGATGGTCAGCGAGCGGCTGGTCTGCCAGATGAGGACCAGAAAGGGCGGAATGTTGCGGATCGCACCCAATCGCTCGCGCAGCGAACGCGTCGGCGGGGTGGAGCCGGGCCCAGTGCCTCTGCCGCTGCCACTGCCGCCGCCCCGTTCACCCCCGAAGCCACCGCCCAGCGACGGTCCACCCGATCTGTCGATTCGCGCCATCTCCAACGCTACCGACTGGCGCCGTCTGCCACCACAGCAAGTTCCGGCGTTGCCATTACGTTGTGCCAACACACTACGGTGTACCAACCCAGCCAAGACCTCCTTGAGCGGCTGCGCCCAGACATGACTGCTTCACTCACCCTGCGCGCCGGACCGCAGGCGATCGCGCTCATCCGCGAGCGCGGACTGCGCGCGGAAGACGTGGACGTGATGCCCGGCGCCTCCGGCGGTGCAAAATGGCTCGTCCTGGCCGGTATCGATCGCTTTCTCTTCGGCGACTTTCTGCAGGCGCCCCGCACGCGCCCGCTGCACTGTATCGGCTCGTCCATTGGCGCGTGGCGCATGGCCTGCTTTGCCCAGCGCGATCCGGTTGCCGCGCTCGCGCGCGGACACCACGCCTACATCCACGAGCAGGCGTATTCGCCCAAACCATCGGTCCGCGAAGTGACCGACGTGCTCACACGCGTCTTCGAACGCCTGCTCCCGCACGACGCCGTCGCCGACATCCTGTCGCATCCGTTCGTACGGCTGCACGTAATCACGGCGGAGGGACGTGGACTGGCCGCGAGCGAACGCAAACTCGTTCTCGCGGTCACACTGGCCATCGCGGCGGCGGCCAACGTCGTCAGTCGCAAGACACTCGCGCTGCAACTGCGTCGCTCCATCTTCCACTCCGCCGGCAGCGACACGCCCTTCGGCACCCTGGCGGACTTCCCCACCGCACATCGCCCGCTGACGGTGGAGAACGCGCGCGCGGCCCTGCTGGCCTCGGGCTCGATCCCGCTGCTCATCGAGGGTGTATTGATCCCCGACGCGCCGGGCACAGTGCACTGGGACGGCGGGGTGATCGACTATCACCTCGACATCGACTTCGGTCCCGGCGACGGATTGGTGCTCTATCCGCACTTCTATTCCCACGTCATTCCGGGGTGGTTCGACAAGGCGCTGCGCTGGCGCCGGGCGCGCGAGAAGAACTTCCTGCGCACGCTCCTCATCGCGCCCTCGGACGCCTTCGTGGCATCGCTCCCGGGCGGCCGCATCCCCGATCGGCGCGACTTCACCGCCCTCCCCGACGACGAACGCATCCGACGCTGGGAGATCGTGCGCGTGCGCAGCGAAGAACTGGGTGACGAATTGCGCGAGCTGATCGCGACCGGCCGCGTCGCGGATGTGCTGCAACCGTGGTCACCCGACTGATCCGGCGGGTATGTTGCGGAGGATTCGCCCTGTTTCTCTTCTCCGCGAGGCCACGATGACGACTGCACGCACTGTCACCACGACGCCCTTCGCCGATCAGCGTCCCGGCACCTCCGGATTGCGCAAGCGCACCGTCGTCTTTCAGACGCCGCATTACCTCGAGAACTTCGTGCAGGCGCTGCTCGACGTGGCCGCGCTCCCCGCCGACGCCACGCTCATCGTGGGGGGCGACGGCCGCTTCCTCAACAGCATGGCGATTCAGACGATCCTGCGCATGGCCGCCGCCAACGGCATCACGCGCGCCATCGTCGGACAGCATGGCTGGCTCTCCACCCCCGCGGCCTCGCATCTCATCCGGCGACGCGGCGCCGGTGGCATCATCCTCTCCGCCAGCCACAATCCCGGCGGCCCCGAGGGCGACTTCGGCATCAAGTACAACGTGGACAACGGCGGCCCCGCCCCCGAGTCGTTCACCAACGCGGTCGCCGCACGCGCCGCCGCGCTCACCAGCTACCGCATCGCCGATCTGCCGCCCATCGCGCTCGACACGATCGGCACGCAGCAGACTGGATCGCTGCTCGTCGAAATCGTGGACCCGGTGGCCGAATACGCCACGCTGATGGAATCGCTCTTCGATTTCGCCGCCATCCGCGCCCTCATTGCCGGCGGATTCACGTTGCGGTTCGATGCCATGCACGCCATCACCGGTCCGTACGCGCGAGAAGTTCTCGAACGGCGACTCGGCGCGCCGGCCGGCACGGTCATCAACGGCACGCCACTCACGGACTTCGGCGGCGGCCACCCCGATCCCAATCTCACCTACGCGCACGATCTCGTCGAAGAACTGTTCGGTGAGAACGCGCCGGATTTTGGCGCCGCCAGCGATGGCGACGGCGACCGCAACATGGTGCTCGGCCGGCGATTCTTCGTCACCCCATCGGACAGTCTCGCTGTACTCGCCGCCAACGCCACGCTGGCGCCGGGCTACGCGCGTGGACTCACCGGCGTCGCGCGTTCCATGCCCACCAGCCAGGCGGTCGATCATGTCGCCACGGCGCTCGGCATCGAGTGCTTCGAGACACCGACCGGCTGGAAGTTCTTCGGCAATCTCCTCGACGCCGGCCGCATCACGCTCTGCGGCGAGGAAAGCTTTGGCACCGGCTCCGATCACGTGCGCGAAAAGGACGGCTTGTGGGCCGTGCTCTTCTGGCTCAACGTCGTCGCGGCGCGGCACCAATCGGTAAAGGAGATCGTGCGCGAACATTGGACACGGTTTGGGCGCAACTATTACACGCGTTACGACTACGAAGAGATTCCGTCCGACGCGGCCAACGCGCTCTATACGCGCGTACGTGGTCTGCTGCCGGCGCTCGCCGGCACGTCGCTCGCCGATCGAACCGTGCACACGGCCGACGATTTCGCCTACCTCGATCCGGTCGACGGCTCCACCAGTGCGCAGCAAGGGCTGCGCATCTGCTTCACCGATGGCGCACGCATCATCTATCGGCTCTCCGGCACCGGCACGGCCGGCGCCACGTTGCGCATCTACATCGAAGCGTACGAATCGCGCACCGATCACCTCGATCACGATATGCAAGTGGCCCTTGCGCCACTCGTGCAGGCGGCACTGGCACTGTGCGAGCTCGAATCGCGCACCGGTCGTTCGGCGCCGACGGTCATCACGTGAGACGCGATCCGATCGGCATCCACCGCGGCGCGCATCCGTCGCGATAACTACGACTGGCGCGCCACAGTGCGTGACGTAACCACGCCGTCGCTCGTCTGTCCCGGTGCAGCAGATATCCTTCCGCGCTCCGTCACCGAAGGCATTGCAGGCCTGCTCCGGCACGCAACACTGCGGACGCTGGTGAACGTCGGGCACCATCCCTTCCGGGAGGCGCCTCGGTCGTTCTTCGCGCACGTGGAGACGCTGCTCGCGGAGCCACCACTTGACTCCTGACACCAGACGATGAAGGCCGCCGAATCAGTGCTCGCTGCATGTGTGGCCGGACTGGCCTGGTTCATCGGGAATCAGAGCATGGGCGCAAAGCGGGTCCCGCTGCACAACGAAGCGGCCGGACAGATCGCCTCGGCCAACCCACCCCGCAGCGCGAACCGCACCGATTCCGCACCAGCCTCCGCCTCAGCCTCACCCTTCGCGCAGGACGACGCGTTCGGTACCGCCGTGTCGGAGTTGGGCACGGTGGTCGAATCGTCGCCGTACCCCACCACGGCGCGCCCGCTCAACCCGCGTGAATTGCGCGCGCGTCTGATCAATGGCGCCGACGGCACCTACATCCACGATATCGTCAGCGCACGCGACTCGGCCATCTCCCGCTGGCCCGATCGTCTGTCACGGCCGTTGCGCATCTGGATCGAAGAAGCCGAGCGCGTGGACGGCTGGAATGCCGACTTCGTGTCTGCGGTGCGCGACGCGTTCGACAGCTGGGCGCAGGCGGGTGTGCCGGTGCACTTCACGTTTGTCGTGGACTCGGGCACTGCCGATGTGCACGTCACCTTCGTCGATCGCTTCGCCAACGGCATCAGTGGCAAGACGGTATGGAGCCGAGACGCGGCGTGGTGGCTGGTCTCGAGTGAAATCCAGCTCGGGATTGTGCATCCAGGCGGCGGCAACGTATCCGCGCCACAGATGCGTGCGATCGCACTGCACGAAGTCGGACATCTGCTCGGCCTCGATCACTCGCGCGATCCCGACAACATCATGTCGGCGCGCATTCGCGTGCGCGATCTGACCGAAGCCGACCGCTCGACCGTGCGCCTGCTCTACTCGCTGCCCGCCGGCTCGCTCAAATAGCCGTCCACCGCCGCAAGGCACGCCGACGCTGCCAGTGAGCTCGGGAGCAACGCTTCGGCAGATCGCTACTGCATCGCTGCCACGTTTCTACCACGTCGCGACCACGAGTCTACCACCGCACGACGATCACGCGCGGCATCGCACCGCGCGCCATTACCGTGAGCCTGACCTCGCGCGTCCGCCCGGAGGAGAAAGCACGGCGCAACGGCGCCAGATCGCGCACCGGTGCGCCATTCACGGCGCGAATCACGTCGCCCGGACGCAATCCAGCATCGGCCGCCGGCGTACCGGCCGGCACCCGCAGCGCCAGCAAACCGGCTTCGAGCCCGAGCGTCTGCGCGAGTACCTCATCGACGACGGACAGTTGCGCGCCCGCGATCACGGCCATCCCCGTGCCGGCCAGCATGGCGCCCACCGCCGGCGTTGGCGACAACGGTGGCAGTCCCGGCGTTGAGAGCGTGGGCGGCGTAAGCGACGTGAACGGCGTAAAGGAGAACTGTCCCACCGTCCGCTCGCAGACCTGGCCCGGCCCGCAACGCGTCAGCGTCAGCGAGCGCTCCGCGTTCGGACGTGCGCCCACCGTGACCGACAGATCGCGCGTCCGACTGCCGCGCCGCACACGCATGCGCACCGTCTGTCCCGGCACCAGCAGTTCGGCGTAATTCACTGCCTGCGTGCGCACATCGCGTCCGTTGTACGCCAGCACGGTGTCACCGGCAGTGAGTCCGCTCTGCTCGGCCGGGGAACCTGCATCCACCGCCTCAATGACCGGATAGTCGCAATAGTTCGTCAGCGCACCTTCGGGGGACATGACGGTGATCTTGGATTCGGACAGATGCATGCCAAGCCATCCCGTGGGCATCGCCGTACGCGTCGGCATGTGCATTCGCGCCGCCTCCGAGAACGCGGCGATCTGCGGCTGCAGCGAACGGATCGCCACCTCGATGTCCGGCCCGATCCAGCGCAGTGCGCTATCCAGCATCGGCGCGACGGCACGCAGACTCCCTTCCATGGTTTCGAACAGCGCCACGCCGGGGGGCAGCCGGCGCCCGGCGATCAGGCGCGGAATGCTGTCGCCACGCCGGATCGCGATCGCTTCGCCATCGCTCCCATCGGGATTCTTGTAGCGCACGATGATCTGCATCAGTGAATCCACACCCCGCTGCGCCTGTGAGATCCGGCGGATTTCCACGCTGCGATTGGAATCGGCGCGCTGCCCGATGAGGACGGCAGCGTCGTCGAGTTCTCGTTTGAATCGCAAGAGCGCGCGTCCTTCCGGGCCCTCGGTCAACAACGTCGGTGACGACGTCAACTCGGCGCACCGACTGGACGCGGTGCCTGTCGTGGTCGTGCCGCGGGTGCGCGTCTGTTGTGCCCCGGCGTTACCCAGCGCCACACCGGCGAATGCCAGTGCGACGATCGCGCCGTCGCGAACCATGAAACGAAAATTGTGACGAACCCCGGCAATCGGTCGCATCAGTACCCTTCGATCGTCTTGTCGACCGGCAGGGCACCACTCAACTGCTGCAACGTGGCCTCACGCGCGTTGGATGCCGCCAGGTAGTAGTGATTCAGGACGGGGTCCTGCGGGGCCTCCCGCAAGGCCGCCCGGGACGCCGCCATCATCTGGTCGAGCGCCGCCAGCCGCGCCCGGTACACGTCCGACGAACGCACCGTCGTGTCGTTCGCGGCGAGCCACAGCGACGCCCGCTCGTACTCGTACTGCGCGTTGTTCAACACCGCCGTGGCCTGCGACACCGAGGCGAACGTATCCTCGCCACCAAGCGATGCCGGTCGAATCGTCGCGGCGAAGCCCTCGCTGGACTCTCCGTCGCTCGTCACCACCGGCTGACCGAACGGCAGCAGGTTCGCGCCGGCCGACATTCGTCCACCGATGCCGCCGGCGAGCACCAGCGCTGCGGCCGCCGCCCCACGCAGCCAGACCGGCATCCCGCGCGAGGGCCTGTTGGCTTGCGCACGACGTGCCGCCGCCGTTGTCGTCTGCTCGCGTGCAATCCGTTCGCCGGTGCCATCGAGGGCGCGCACCACCAGCGGCGCCTCCGGTATCCGATGGTCCGACGCCGACGTCAGCATCCCGTCCGCGCGCAACACGACCGACAGCCGCTCCCAGTCGGTCAGGCGCGGTGCGTCGGCCGACGCCGTGCCGAACCCGTCGTGCGCGACCAATCGGGCCAGTGCGTCGAACGCGTCGCGCTCCGCGCGGCAGACAGCGCAGGCGCCCAGATGCGTGAGCTCCTCCGAGGTCGGCGGCTCGTGATCGAAGGCGGCGATTCGTTCAGTATCCAGGTGCTGCATAGCTGCGTTCACTCGAGCCGGCGTGAGGTGCGTCAACAAGCGGGGCGAGGAGCCGGCGAAGCTTCGCGCGCGCCTTGAACAATTGCGACTTGGAACCACCGGGCGTGATCCCAAGTTCCGTGGCGATTTCTTGGTGCGTGTACCCTTCCACATCGTGCAACAGGAAGACCGTGCGCGCACCTGGCGACAGTTTTCCTGCGGCCTCGCTGATCGTGGCTGCCAGCATGCTCCGCTCGCCGTCTTGCTCGACCGACGCGGAATCCTCCTCGATGCCCGTTTCCGTCGCCGCGATCCGCTTCACACGTCGGAGGGCGTTCAGCGCGCGATTGATCGCCACGCGATGCACCCACGTGCTGAACTTGGCGTCGCCCCGCCAAGACGGGAGGGCACGAAAGATCTGGATCCAGACCTCCTGCGCGATGTCCTCGGCAAGGTCTGCATCTCCGGCAAGTCGTCGGACGACGGCGTCCACATGCGGTGAATGCTGGTTCCACAGCAGTCGCATGGCGCGCTCGTCACCTTCGATTGCCCGTCTGACTATTGCAGCGTCGGTCTCCATGGGTTCCATCCAATCTGTCACCACCAGCGCGCCGAGGGTTTCCTGCGCCCCAGGGTGCCGCGCGGCTGACGCCCGGTGACATACAGGGCTGGTCGGAGCGGGCGTGCGCAGTTGCGTTCTGTCGGCAGGATCGTGGTTCTCGTGGATAAGGTGGCACCGAAGGCCCGATGACGGGTTCTGTGATAGAGCAAAAGCTTGACGTGCTCTGTTGCTCGTCTTAAATGCTCAGTAGGCCGTGCCGGCACTCATGCCTTCCCTACGCAGGTCATCCGACTGTGTTACTCGTCGCTGCCTTTGCACTTGCCGTGGTGCTCCACACGTCAAACGGACTTCCCTCGGGAGAGCCCTCTGCCGTGGGCATGTCGGCAAGCCGGCTGTCCACGATCGATCGGGTCGTCCAGCGCGGCCTTGATGCTGGCGGCTATCCGGGCGCCTCGGTTGTGGTGGGGCGGAAGGGCTTCAGTGTCTGGTCGCGCGGCTTCGGCTCGCTCGACTGGGGCGGGAAGACCCGCGTCTCGTCGACCCAAAGCATCTACGATCTCGCCTCGCTGACCAAGGTCGTTGGCACGACTACGGCCATCATGGTCCTGTACGATCAGGGAAAGATCGAACTCGACGCCCCGGTCTCCCGCTACATCCCGACCTTCAGCGGCGGCAACAAGGATCTGGTCACGGTCCGCCACCTGCTCACCCACCGCGCGGGACTTCCCGCCGGCCGCGAGCTCTGGCGCATTGCCTCCACACCGGCGCAGGCGCGCGACGCGGTCATTGCCGCGCCCATCCAGTGCGCTCCCGGCAACTGTTACGAGTACTCCGACCTCGGCGCCGACCTCCTTGGCTTTGTCGCCGAAGCCGCATCCGGCGTCACGCTTGATGTCTTCCTCCGTCGCAATGTGTTCGACAAGCTGGACATGTCCGACACACGTTTCCGGCTCGGTGCGGTGGACGTGGAGCGTACAGCGCCCACCGAAATCGCTCCGCCGCGCGGGTATCCGCTGCGTGGCGAGGTGCACGACGAAAACGCCTGGGCGCTGGGCGGCGTGGCCGGTCATGCGGGGCTTTTCAGCACGGCCGGCGACCTGTCCGTCTTTGCCCAGATGCTGCTCGACGGCGGCACCTACAACGGCGTGCGCGTCGTGGCCGATTCCACCGTTGCGCTCTTCACCAAGCGGGCGGCAGGTCATCGCGCTCTCGGATGGGACACCTGCGCAGGCGGCGCCGGCTGCGGGCAATACCTGTCCGAGCGCGCCTACGGACACACCGGGTTCACCGGAACGTCGCTCTGGATCGACCCGGATCGGCATATGTTCGTCATCCTGCTGACCAATCGGGTGCATGCGGCGCGGGCCCGTCGCCCGTCCAAGGTCATCGCCGATGTGCGTAACGATCTGGCCGACGCCGCGGTCCTGGCGGTAATGGACGATCCGTCGGGCGTGTTGGCCATGCCCGCCAGCTTTCGTGCCGACAAGGCGACCGACTGGAACCGTCCGCTGCGCTCCAGCCGCGCCAGCAGTGCCGCAGCGCGCCGTCGTGCGTCCGCGGCAGCAAAGGCGCGCCGGGCCAAGGCGGCCAAGACGTCCACGACCAGGAAGTCCACCACGGCCAAGGCGTCGGGCAAGACCTCGTCCAAGAGGAACGCCAAGGCCACACCGGCCAGGAAGGCCGTGTCCAAGGCCAGCGTCGCCAAAAAGACGACAGGCAAATCCGCCACCAGGAAGTCCGCGGCCAAGCCCACCAAGGCCAGTACTGCGGCCAAAAAGAAAAGCACAGCCAAAAAGTCGGGCTGAATCCCGGCGATTGCTGTCGCCTTTTTCGGCCACGCGCTACCTTTCGGTCATGGAGGAGCTCATGACCGACGACACACTGGCCGCCACGGATGCCCTGACAGAGGCACCGGCGCCTGCAGCGACCGAGAGCGACGCCGCCGAATCCAGCGCCGCGCCGTCCGAAGGTGGACCGATTTCACCCGACCAGGCCAAACTCGTCCTGCGTCGCGTGAAGGACCCCGAGCTCAATCTGAACATCGTTGATCTCGGACTGATCTACGAAGTCACCGTCGAAGACACGGTGATCAAGATCGACATGAGTCTGACGTCGCCAGGCTGCCCCTCTGGCCCCGAGATCATGGGCGAAGCCGAGCAGCAGTTGCGCACCATTCCTGGCGTCACCGACGTGGTGATGAACCTGATCTGGTCGCCGCCATGGACCCCCGAACGCATCGAGCCACGCGTGCGCGCGTACATGGGCTTCTAGTCGGCAGCACGCGGGCACTTGAGGCAACTTTGTACTGAAAAGTACTTGACAGCAGGACGCCCTCCCGTGGATACTGCAGCATGGCCGCTCCCCGACCCGATCCGCCCGCCATCCACGATCGCGCCCTGCAGGACCTGTCGTTCATCCGGCGGACCATGGAAGGCGCGGCCGCGTTCACCGATGTGCCGGGGTGGGGGCTGGTCGGACTCGGCGTCACGGCACTGGTGGCCGCACCGATCGCCGATCGGCAGCCGAGCGCGGAACGGTGGCTCTTGGTCTGGCTCCTCGCCGCAGTCGTCGGCGCATCGATCGGCAGTGGAACGATGCTGCACAAGATGCGACGCCGGGTCGGCAACGGCGGCGCTGTCCTGCTCAACGTGCCCGCGCGAAAATTTCTCTTCGGGTTGTGGCCCGGCATCCTTGTCGGCGCGCTGCTGACGATCGCGCTGGTCGATCCGTACACATCGGGGATCGAGCTGCGTCTCATGACGTGTGTGCTGCCGGGACTCTGGCTCCTGCTCTACGGGATGGGCGTGGCCACCGCGGGGACGGTCTCTATTCGCGCCGTGCCGCTGATGGGCATCGGCTTCATCGCACTCGGCGTCATCGCACTCTTTCTTCTCGCGGCTGATGGTGACTTGATGATGGCACTCGGCTTCGGACTCCTGCACATCGTGTTCGGTGTGCGTATCGCCCGGAGGCATGGTGGGTAAGCGTGATGGCAGTGCCGCGCGTGCGCCTCGCGCCGAAGATCGTGAGGCGCAGCAGATCGCGTCACAGAAGTCGGCCCGCGTATCCGGAATCACTCTGCAGGCTGTAGACGGAGACACGTCCATGCCCATGGCGCTCGACCGTCTCATTCACGAGCGCGTGCGGTTGGCCATCGTCAGTTTGCTGGCCGTGCACGAGTCGCTCAGCTTCAATGAGCTCAAGGCGATGCTTGACACGTCCGATGGCAACGTCTCGGTGCACGCGCGCAAGCTCGAGGACGCCGGCTACATCACCTGCACCAAAGGGTTCGACGGCCGCATTCCGCGCACCGAGTACCGACTCGCCGCCGACGGTCGCACCGCGCTCGAACGGTATCTCTCGCATATGGAAGCGCTGATCAAGCGCGTGGGGGGGCGTGACGGGCGTGGAGTCTCAGTGCGCTGAAACTCCACCCTGTGTCACGGCAAGCCGACGGCGTCCGGCGACCGCCGCCGCATTCAGGCCAGATCGAAGCGGTCGAGGTTCATGACCTTGTCCCATGCCGCCACGAAGGCGTGCACGAACTGCTCCTGCGCGTCGTCGCAGGCATATACTTCGGAGAGCGCTCGCAGCTGCGAGTTCGAACCGAAGATCAGGTCCACACGCGTCGCGGTCCACTTGAGATCGCCCGTCGCGCGGTCGTGCCCCTCGAAAACGGTCGTCGAGTCTGCAGCCGCTCTCCACGCAGTCCCCATATCGAGCAGGTTCACGAAGAAGTCGTTGCTGAGCGTTTCCGGACGCTTGGTGAAGACGCCGTGCTGTGCCTGTCCCACGTTGGCATTGAGCACGCGCAGGCCGCCGACCAGGACGGTCATCTCCGGTGCAGAGAGCGTAAGCAACTGTGCCTTGTCAACCAACAGCGCTTCGGCCGACACGGTGTATTCCGTCCTGAGGTAGTTGCGGAAGCCGTCGGCGTTGGGCTCGAGCGCAGCAAACGAATCCGCGTCCGTCTGCTCGGGTGTAGCATCCATGCGTCCCGGTGTGAACGGCACCTGCACGTCGAAACCGGCGTTGCGCGCCGCCTGTTCGACCGCAGCGCATCCGCCAAGCACGATCATGTCGGCCCGCGAGATCCTCTTGCCGCCGTTTTGCGCGGCAATGAACTCCAGCTGAATCGTCTCAAGGAAATCCAGCACGCGGGTGAGCCGCGCCGGCTGGTTCGCCACCCAGTCCCTCTGCGGCGCAAGCCGGATACGTGCACCGTTCGCACCACCACGCTTGTCGGAGTTGCGGAACGTCGCAGCGGACGCCCAGGCAGTCGAGACGAGATGCGAAATCGACAGTCCGGATGCGAGAATGCGTCCCTTGAGTGCCGCGATGTCCTGGGCGTCCACGAGGACGTGATCGACGGCAGGAATCGGATCCTGCCAGATCAGCTCCTCGGCTGGCACGAGTGCGCCGAGGTAGCGTGAACGTGGGCCCATGTCACGGTGCGTGAGCTTGAACCACGCGCGCGCGAAGGTGTCGGCGAAGTTGTCCGGGTGTTCGTGGAAGTGCCTGGCGATCGGCAGGTAGATCGGGTCCATGCGCAGGGCGAGGTCCGTCGTCGCCATCATCGGGGCATGGAACCTGGTTGGGTCATGCGCGTCCACGACCGTGGTAGCCGCGGCCGGATCGGTCGGCGTCCACTGGTGCGCACCGGCCGGGCTCTTGGTGAGCTGCCACTCGTAGCCGAAGAGCGTGTCGAAGTAGCCGTTGTCCCACTGGGTGGGGTTCGGCTTCCAGGCCCCTTCGAGTCCGCTGGTGATCGTGTCACCGCCCTTGCCGCTGCCGTAGCTGTTGAGCCAACCCAGTCCGAGCGCCTCGATGTTCGCGCCTTCGGGTTCAGGACCGACATGCGCGGTGTCGGCGGCGCCATGTGTCTTGCCGAAAGTGTGGCCGCCGGCAATCAGCGCAACGGTCTCCTCATCGTTCATGGCCATGCGCGCGAACGTTTCGCGAATGTCCCTCGCGGCAGCGAGCGGATCGGGCATGCCGTTGGGGCCTTCCGGATTAACGTAAATGAGCCCCATCTGCACGGCGGCCAGCGGGCTCTCGAGCTCACGATCGCCGGTATAGCGCTTGTCGCCGAGCCATTCTGCTTCCGCGCCCCAATAGATGTCCTGTTCCGGCTCCCACACGTCCACGCGGCCACCGGCGAAGCCGAAGGTCTTGAAGCCCATCGATTCCATGGCGCAGTCGCCGACGAAGATCATGAGATCCGCCCACGAAATCTTGTTGCCGTACTTCTGTTTAACCGGCCACAATAGCAGGCGCGCCTTATCGAGATTCCCGTTGTCCGGCCAACTGTTCAGCGGCGCAAAGCGCTGCGTGCCCGACGACGCGCCACCGCGGCCGTCGGCGGTGCGGTAGGTGCCCGCGCTGTGCCACGCCAGGCGGATGAACAACGGTCCGTAGTGACCGTAGTCCGCCGGCCACCAATCCTGCGAACGCGTCATGAGCTCGACGAGGTCCTGCTTGAGCGCTTCGATATCGAGCGTCTTGAATGCCGCCGCGTACTCGAACGCGGCGCCCATCGGACCAGATGCCGGCGAATTCTGATGCAGCATTCCGAGGTTCAATTGATTCGGCCACCAGTCGCGATTGGACCGCCCGCCCGCCGTGGTTGTCTTTCGTACCACCGCACCGTGCATGACCGGACACTTGCCCCCGCTCTCTCCAGCTATTCCTTCCATCTATATCTCCGATTCGTGACTGCGATGTGTGTACCGCGCCCTCGATATACGCAATAAATCTACCGCCGAACGAGCAGATGTCATGCGTCACCGGGCAGGTAGGTCGCGGGGCGAAAGCGTTTGCCGTGAGCGCATTCCGTGAGCCCATTCCGGGCGACCGATGCGAACGAATCGAACGTGGCGATCCAACTGTTTCCCTGTTTTGGCGCGAACGCGCGTCCGCTCTGCACCATCGCGTTCAGCACGCGCGCGTGCGTTGGCCTCAGTCCGCCGTTGCGTCGCGGCCGGCGTCCGGATCTGCGTTCGTGTCTGCGCCGCGCGCGACGCCGGTCCGCTGGCGTGCAGCACCGCGACCGTCGTTCCCGCCAGCAGCCATCCCCGCATCGTGCGAATCCATCGTGCGTGGTACCCTGAACGTGCGGGCTCCGACGACTAGCCGGTGCGATGGGTGCGGGCGTACACTCCCATGCGCCGCGGCCGTCCCCGACGTCCACCGCTCGACGCGCGCCGGGACGGTGCGCCCGAGCGGCGGCGTATGCCTGCCCAGCGACGGATCCGCCCCGACTTACGCCTGAGGAGTCCCAATGCCCCGCTTCACCGTCATCACATCCGGTGGCACCAAGGCCGCCATGACTGCCGCCATGATTGCCGCCATGATTGCCGCACTGGGCGCCGATTCCACGTCGCTCCATGCCCAGCGGCCGGGCACCATGGCCGGCCGGTCGACGGTGTACGCGCCCAACGGTATGGTGGCGACGAGTCAACCACTCGCGTCGGCGGCTGGTCTGGATGTGCTGCGCCGCGGCGGCAACGCCATCGATGCGGCCGTGGCGGCGGCGGCTGTGCTCAGCGTGACCGAACCGCACATGACGGGCATCGGTGGCGACATGTTTGCGATCGTGTGGCTGGCCAGGGAGCAGAAGCTGGTCGCGCTGAACGCGGGCGGTCGCGCAGGATCGCGCATGACGCGCGCAACGCTGCAGGCACGCGGATTCCGCGCCGGCTCGCAGCAGGGAGTGATGTCGGTGACCGTCCCCGGTGCGTTGGCCGGATGGGACATGCTGGTCCGCACGCATGGCACGCGCACCTTGGCGCAGCTGCTGCAGCCGGCCATCGGCTATGCGCGCGACGGATTTCCAGTGTCGCCGATCATTGCCGCACAATGGGCCGACGAAACGGCATTTCTCAAGCGCGACTCCGCCGCTGCCGCCACGTACCTCCCCAGCGGCCGCGCTCCGAAGGCCGGCGAGTGGTTTCGCAATCCCGACTACGCACGCACGCTCACGTCGATCGCCGATAGCGGCATCAGGACGTTCTATGGCGGCTCGCTCGGCAAGCGCATCGTGGCGCGCATTTCCGCACTCGATGGCTTCGTCACGCTGGATGATCTGAAAAGGAACGCGCCGAACTGGATCACGCCGATCTCGGTGCCGTTTGCCGGCTACCGCGTCTGGGAGTTGCCGCCAAACAATCAGGGAATCGCGGCGCTCGAAATGCTGCGTATTCTCGAGACGTACGACCTGAAAGCGATGGGGCACAACTCGCCTGCGTATCTGCATCACCTCATCGAGGCGAAGAAGCTCGCGTACGCCGACCTCGATCGGTTCGTCGGCGATGCGGAGCATCTCGACATGCCCGCGTCCGAGATGCTCACCGACGAGTTCATCGCGGAGCGGCGGAGTCACCTGAATCCGACAACGGCGCAGGAGCGTGTCGACCCGGGTCCGCTTCGCACGAAGAGCGAAACGATTTATCTCTCCGTTGCCGACGCCCAGGGGAACATGGTGTCGTTCATCAACTCGATCTACGACTACTTCGGCTCCGGGATCGTGGTACCGGGCACCGGCTTCGCGCTGCATAACCGCGGCGCCGGATTCACGCTCGCGCCCGGATTGCCGAACACCGTCGCGCCCGGGAAGCGACCGTTCCACACGCTCATTCCGGGCTTCGTGACGCAAACCGTGAACGGACGCGACCAGGCGTACATGAGTTTCGGATTGATGGGCGGCGGGGTGCAGGCGCAGGGGCACGTGCAGTTCCTGCTCAATCATTTCGTGTTTGGGATGGATGTGCAGGCCGCCATCGACGCGCCGCGCTTTCGCCACTACGATCGGCAGCGTGTCGCACTTGAACCGCCCATCGCCGACGGTGTGCGCACCGCACTCGCTGCGATGGGCCACGTACTGATCGATCAGCCGCCGATCGCCTTTGGCGGCGCGCAGGCCATCATTCGGCTGCCAAAGGGCTTCGCCGCCGGCAGCGACCCACGCAAGGACGGATTGGCCATCGGCTACTGACCGTTGGCTCGACACCCAGCGTTATCGGCGTGACCGGCGTCACCAGCTTGTGCACCCGTTCGCTTGCCGCATCGTTTGATTATCCGTATTGCCTATGCCATGGCTAATGACGTGTGGGCTACTCTCGTACGTGGATGCGTTGCGTTTTCGCACACGCAGGCGGGCGGTCTGGTGCGTACGTCCTTCAAGGACACGGGATCGCTCGTCAGCTCCCTCGTTCCCGGATCGTCCGGCATCTACAAGGATCGTCTTACGCAACTGAAGAAGGATGTGAGCGCCGCCGGTGACGCGTTCAAGCCGATCATCAAGGCGGTCGACGCGGAGTCGAAGAAGGCATCGGACGCGGTCGCGAACATGGCGAAGGAACTGGGCACCGACCCGTTCACGTGGGAGGCCGCCGCGCGCGCCGCAACGGAACTCGGCTACGTGCTGATCGCCCTCGATGCCGCGCTTGAGATCATCGCGAAGAAGGCCGCGGAGCCGGAGGCCAACCCGGCCACCCGCCAGCAGATCGAGGACCAGATCCGGAACATCCGCGAGCCGTGGGTGGCGCCGTTTCGCGCCATGGGCGTCGGTACCACGTCCGGCTTCGACGCGCTGTGCAAGACCGTGCTGCATCTCGACAACGCCGGTGAAAGGTTCGCGACGCAGCTCACCTGGTCCCGCGCGCAGAAGCGGCTCGCGCTCACCCTGGGTGCCCTTGGCCCCATCGGCCTTGGCACGCCGGGACCGCGGGGCGCGACCCCGATCAGTCTCGATGGCGTCGAAGTGGAGGCGTTCTTCAGCTATCTCAACACCGCGAAGCTCGGCCTCGCGATTCGCACGCGCATGCGCGCCGGGCTGCGCGGCGACAAGATGCTGGAGACGATCATTCCGCAGCAGGCACCCGCGGCGAACTCCAGTTCCGTCGCGATCGCCCTCGATACGAAGGATGGATTGACGTTCGGCGACGGACCCAATCGCACCATCGTACTGCCCGTCCGCTTCAATTTCCCGGGCATCGAGTTGCGCGAGATGAGCATGGCGCGCCCGGTCGGCAAAGAAGAAAACAGCGGCCGGATCGATTTGATGGTCACGATTGCCGGCAAGCTGGGCGAGGTCTTCGGCGTGGTGGCCGAGGGTGGCGGCGTCACGATTCGCTGGAAAGGCGATGCGAATGCCGCCGTGGAGGTGTTGCCCAAGCCGCCCACCGGCACCGGTCTGCGCCTCAAGACCGGGCTCGTCACGGGCGGCGGCTATCTGCGTTACAAAGAGGCCGCCGGTGAATACGGTGGTGTGCTCGATCTGCAGTTCACGAAAATCGGTGTCACCGCGGCCGGACTGATCACGTTCGATCCGTTTTCGCTCGTCCTGATCATGGGCGTGCACTTCTTTCCGAAGATCGAGTTGAGTTACGGCTTCACGCTCAACGGCTTGGGTGGCATCATCGCGCTCAATCGCGGTCTGTCGACGGTTGAACTGGCGAAGGGGCTGCAGGAGGGCGCGCTCGATCAATTGCTCTTCCCGAGCGACCCTGTCGCGGCGGCGCCGAAGATGCTTGATCGCATCGGAAGGATCTTTCCGCCGCGCGACGGTGCGGTCGTGGTCGGGCCGATTGCCGAGTTGGGGTGGGGGTCGCAGTCGGGCTTCGTGAAAGCCAAGATCGGCGTGGTGCTCGCGCTGCCCGACCCGATGCTCGTGGTGCTGGGTGTAATGAGCGTGATAGTGCCGTCGCCCGAGGTGCCGGTGTTTTTGCGCACGGTCGACTTGCATGCCGAGTTGATGGTCGTGATCACGCCGGACTATGTGCTCGCGCGTGTCTCGCTCGTGAAGTCGAAGCTCGCCAACCTGACCGTGTCCGGTGATCTCGGCTTGTTCGTGCGCTGGAATGCCGGTGCCGAGTTCGCGATTTCCGTTGGCGGATTCTTCCCAGGGTACCTGCCGCCGTCGGAATTGACTGGACTGCGCCGGATTACCATCGAAGTGTCACCGCCCGTTCCGTGGATCACGATCCGCGCGGAAGCGTACGTTGCGATCACGGCGAACACCGTGCAGTTTGGCGGACGCGTGTCACTGATCGCCGATCTGGGGATCGTCGGCGGCAAGGCGTGGATTGGCGTGGATGCCATGTTCTTCTGGACACCGCACCTCCACTTCATCTTCGAGATCAACGCCGGGATCGAACTTACCGCGCTCGGCGAAACGATCGCGGGCGTGCGCTTTCAGGGGCGGCTGTCGGGGATGACGCCGTGGCGGCTTGAGGGACGGGCGAGCGTCAAGATTCTGCTGTGGGACGTGCCCTTCGATCTCGGCCCGATCGAGTGGGGGGAGAAGTATGTCGCACCCGTTGCCGCGGTATCGCCGGTGCAGTTGGCCGCCGCTGCGCTGCGCGCAGATACCGCATGGAAGCCAATCCTGCCGTCGGGAACGGACGCGCTGGCACGCTTCCGCGAGGATGACCTCGCGCCGTCGCTTCTGCATCCGTTGGGTGCGCTCGAAGTGAAGCAGCTGCGCGTGCCCTTCGAGACGGACATCGACCGCATTGGTTCCAGTCCCGTCACGTCGCGCCGCGTGCATCTGGCCGATCCGCAGGTGGGCACCATCGCGGCGCAGACCGTGTCGCACGCCGCCGACCACTTCGCGCCTGGGCACTTCAAGGATCTGACGCAGGATCAACAGACGTCGCGGCGGAGCTTCGAGGAATTTCCCTGCGGCATACGAGTCGCCGCGACCAGCGGCGCACTCTACGGCGCGCCGACATCCGTGACGTACGGGTGGGAGACCGCGTACCCCCACGAATCGTTCGGTCGTGCGCGTACCGCCTTCGCGCAGCTGGACATGGTGGCGGCCGCGGCGCTGCGGTCCAACGCGGTGTCCGCCAGCGCGAGGCAAACAGCCAATCCGTACATGCCCACGCAACCGGATCCCGTGCCGCTCACCATTGCCGATGCCGGACGCGTGCGGATCGTGCGACGCGTCGATCTGAGTGTCGTGGCCGACGTGACGACATCGATGACCACCGCCGACGCGTTCGACCGGCTCGACGCTCTGGCGCCGTTGTATGGGGACACCCTCCAACTCGTGACCGCCTGACTCATGCCCGGTTCACTCAGCGCAGCGCGCGGCTACGTCACGAACGCGTTCGCGACCGCTCTCGCCACACCCTTCGTGCCCGAGAACACGGTCTTCGGCGAGTACACGTTCGTCCCGTGGGCGCGCACAGGACTGGCCGCCGCGCAGGCATCGCCAGGCGCGGATCCGTTGCGCGCGACGGTGCGCGTCTCACTGACGGTCCGGGACGACGCGGCGACGTCGGAACAGGTGGAGCGGACACTGATATTGCGCGGGCCAGGCGATGTGATCGGACTCGATCCCGCGCAGATCATCCGTCGGTATCCCGTGCACGGCACCAAGGACGCCGAAGAGAGTGTGCTGGCGCACATCGAGTTCGACCGACCGGAACTGCCGTGGCTCTTCTCGCCAGTTGCGTCGGAGGGCAATCGCATCGCGCCGTGGCTGGTGTTGGTGGTGTGCGACGCGAGCCGCGCCACCGAGCAAGCCGGCCCGCCCGGACTCCCGCGACAACTCGTCACGCACCTAGGCGAGTTGCAGGCGCTGGAGGATTCGTGGGCGTGGGCGCACGCGCAGATCATCGGCGCTGCTGCGGGCGTGCCAACCGTCGCCGATCGTCTGTCCGCCAGTTACGGTCCCGCCAATCTTTCCCGGTTGATGTGTCCGCGAAAACTCGACAAAGGCACGCGATACATCGCTGCGCTCGTGCCGGCCTTCGACTGCGGCAGGCAAACCGGCCTCGGCGCGACGGGTGGCACCCTCGAACCCGCGTGGGTCAGGGCCGGCGATGGCAGCGATGCGGACACGCAGATCGTTCTGCCGGTCTTCGACAGCTGGCAGTTTGCCGTGGCCGACGGTGGCGATTTCGAGCTGCTCGCCGGGCGCTTGCAGGGCGTGGTGGCTCCCTGGAATGTGGGCCGTCGCCTGATCGATGTGCGTACACCACACGGGAACGTCACCGATCTCGCGCCTGGCGACGCGGGCACTACGCAAGTGCTGCGCTGCGCACTCGTGTCGCCAACAGCTGTCCCCGCCGACCAGCCACCGGATTCGAGCGCGTGGTCGGTGGAGAAGCGTGACGAACTCCGCGTGGAAGTCGACCGGTCCAACGCCGTCGATGAAGATCTGCCACGAGTCGGCGCGCGCCTGTATGCCCAGTTTCAACGTGGGGCCACTGCCTTAGGCCCCGTGTTTGGATCGCCCGCGACAAGCGCTGACGCCGCGGATGCCGATTGGTTCACGCAGCTCAACACATCTCCCATGCACCGGGTGATCGCCGGCCTCGGCACGCGCGTCGTGCAGCGGGATCAGGAACAGCTCCTGCAGTCGGCGTGGGCGCAGGTCGGCGAATTGCAGAAGACGAATGCTGCGCTGGTCCGCTTGCAGTTCGGCCGGTATGTCGGCGAATCGTTGCATCGGAATCATCTCACGAAGCTTGGCCTTGGTGAACTGACGCAAGTGTTACGCGGTGTACACGCGCGCGTGTCAGCCAGCGGCACCGCCCTCACCATGCACGGGGTACTCGCGCGCAGCACGTCGTCGCCGATGGCGATGACCTCGGCCTTCCGCCGATTCGTCAGAGTGCGCGGACCACTCGCGCGCTTCGCCACGGCCCGCGAGGTTGGCGCGCTCAGGAGCATCGTGGCGCAGGGCCAGCAGTATCGGGATTTTCGACGCACGTATGTGGAACCGGACGGGGTGCGGACCCTGTCGGCCAGCGCCATCGCAGCACTGCCGGCGGCGCTGGTCGCGCGCAAGCTTGGCGTGTCCGAGGCAACGGCGCCTGCAGTACTCGCGCGCCGACTCGCCGATCGCACCACGTTGTCGGTCGCCGATCGGCTTGCCCAGCCGGTGGCCAGCTGGCGCGTCCCCGTTGGCAGTATGGATCTCGGGCAGCGTGCCGCGATCGCCATCGCCGCGCAGGTGGACGAAGCCATGCCGTCAAACTTTGCGCGTGACGCTGCGCGTGCCGAGGCCTTGGCACCTCTGCTCGTGGGCGTGGCCAACAGCACTGTGCCCGACGCCTCCGCACGTGCCAGGCTCGCCGTGAGTCGCATTGCCGGTCGCTTGCCGTTTTCGGGGATTCCGCCGAATGCGGGTATGCCGGTCAACATAGGCAACGCCGTGCGCGGCGCGGGCGTGGCGTTTGCCCGACCCAACGTGGTGTCTCGCGCGGGACTCAATCCCCAGCGTGCCGTGGCCGCCGTACTCCCCCGTGCGCGCTTCGAGACCGTGGCGTCGCGCCGCATCACGGAGACGCTGCTCGTCTCGAGAGCCGTCGCGTTCTCCGACCTGGCCACGTCTCTTTCGCAACTCATGATCGGGGTCGGAGTCTCCAAGTTGCCACGCACGCCGGATCGACCGGCGCTCACGTTCACGCGCACGGCGTTGCTCGCGACGGTGGCTCCCGCGGCCACGGCGACCCGCTATGCCGAGGCTCGGCTGGGTACGATGCCCACCTGGCTGCCAAACACGTGGTTCGCCGATGGCCGCGTCGCACCCATCATGGCGGCACCGCGTTTCAATCACGCCATGTTCGACGCGCTGTACACGTACGATCGCGATTGGCTCGTTCCCGGTCTGGGTAGCATTCCGTTAACCGACTTTGTCACCGTCCTCGAAACCAACCCGGCGTTCACCGAGAGTTTTCTCGTGGGATTGTCGGATGAGATGGGACGCGAGCTCCTGTGGCGCGACTATCCCACCGATCAGCGAGGCACGTATTTCCGACGTTTCTGGAATCCGGACGCCGACGAACTGCCCATCGACATTCACCGGTTTGCGCCGACGCCACTGGGATCCCATCTCACCGGCGGCGCACGCGGCAAAGTCGTGCTCGTGGTGCGTGGGGAAGTCGTGCGGCGCTACCCCGACGCGATGCTGCTGGCCATGCGCGCCGACCGGTCGCCCGAGGCGGACGTACCCCCGCGATTCAGCGCGAACCCGAAAGACACAGCGCGCATTCTCTTTCATCACCACCTCGCGCCCGACATCCTGCTCGTGGGATTCGATCTGTATCCAAGTCAGATCCAGTCGGAACCGTGGTGGTTCATTCTCGCGGAGAATCCGAGCGCGCCGCGGTTCGGCCTCGACCTGCCGCCGGTTGGCAATGGCGCAGCCGCACGCGGAGTGCAACGCAACAATCTCGACTGGAACGATCTGGGACCGTTGTCGCACAATCGCTTTCTCAATACAGCCGCGCGCACGCTGCAGATCGCCGACGGCGCGGGCGCTCCTGTGATCTGGCCCGATCACGCAGGAGTGGTCGCACGTACGCTGCTGCAGAGCCCATTTCGTGCCGCGTTCCATGCGCGCAAACTCATTACGCCGCGGGTCTGACCACATGGCCGATGTGAACCTCGCTGAACTTCGTAAATGGCAGCGCGATGTGGCCGCCCGCGCTGGCGTGCGCGATGCGCTGGATGCGAGCATCGTGGCCCGAGCCGCCGAGCTGACTACGATGGACGTGCAAATCGCAGACCTGCGCGCGCGAGGCGCTTCTGCCACGGCTTTGGAGAAACGGCGGGCTCGCGTACGTGATGCGCGGGACGCCGACGTGGGGTCGCTTGGCTTGGCCAACGACGAGTTACGCGACATCCTGAATCGCATCGCCCTCGACGCCGGCGATGCCGATGCCGGCGTTCCACTGTTGTTGCTGCCGGTGCGGCTCGAAACGCGTTACTCCGCAGACCTGGCGTCGCTCCGCGTACGCATCTACCCCGACGACGTGCACATCGACACGCTCGATCGCGGGGTAAGCGACGAGGAGCGCGCCAGTGGTATGGCGTACTGGAACACCCGGTGGCGGGCGTCCGACGAGGAAGCCGCCGAGGCCTGGCGCTTGCTGCTGGACCAGGTCGGACGACACCGCGCCTTGTGGGTCGCGCGAACGCTCTCGCCGGTCAATCTCGGGCAACGGGCCAATGACGCGTCGCCCGGGTTTCCCGACGTCGCCCCCCGCTCGAACCGTCCGGCCGTCGCCCGCCTGCTGCCCGATGCGTTTTCTGCCGTCATCACGCAGGGCGCACAGCGCATCACCGCGACCGGTCGCGCCATCCTCCCCGACGTCACCGTTGGTCTGTTCGCCACGGACCTCACGGAGTTGAGCAGCGTCCTCGGTGCGAAGGTGGTGGCGGGCGCCGAATGGCTGGCCGACTACGATGAGGCGGTACGAATCGGCATGGCCATCACTGTACCGCTGCCGGAGCCCGGTGCCCGGGTAGATCGGCTGATCGTGTACGGTGTGCGCCGCGGGCTGCAGCCCAGGAACGCGCCAGTCGAACTGGCTGCGCTGCTGGAAGCCCACCGCTGCGGCGCGGGCTTCGCGTTCCTGCCGCAGGGGACGCCCACCAACAACACGGAGGACGATCGCGCCGGCTGGCAGCGTCGCGTCGAACCGCGGGCACCGGCCAACCATGCCAGCGCCATCGATATGCGCTCCAACGCCGCGGTGCTGGCAACCGCCCTTGGCCTCGACCCACTGGTCTTGGGCGAACTCGATCACGGCGAGGCGCGAGAGCAGGCGCGCGCGCAGGCCATGAACGTGGCCCTCTGGGGACCGTCGTGGGGAAGCTTCCTGGACAAGGTCAATCGCGTCACGAAGGATGGCGCGACGCTGACCGACTCTGCACGTGAAGACACGCGCGTGTTTCATCGCGATGTCGTGCGCGGACGCGGACCGCTGCCCGCCGTGCGCGTCGGGAACCAACCGTACGGCGTCCTCCCCGTCAGCACTGTGTCGCGTTGGCGCCCGGACCGCTTCGAGGCCGGACTGCTGCCTGTGCTCACACGTCTGCGTGAGAAGTGGCGGCAATCGCTTGAGAATGTGCCGAGGTTGGGAACGGGTCCGATCGATGACACGCTGCTCGAACTGCTGGGGTCCACGCCGGTTTCCGGCGAGCTACGGGTGCGCACGGTGTTGGCATCGGAGTTCGCCCTCCTCGGCCGCGAAGTGTCCGGCAGCGATCAGTCCGAGGTGGACCTCGAGCGTATCATCGAAGAGATGATCTGGGAGGATGTGATCGCCAACGCGAGCCTCGTGCATCCCAGCGGATCGATGGGTGAACAGCGTCCGCTGTCACTGCCGCTGGCGCTGGACAGTGATGGAGCGTTCATCGACGCGCTGCTCGCGGGACGGCCGCCCGCCGCCGCCAGCGTCTTGCAGGTGTTGCTCGAACTGGCATGGGATCGGGCGCTCACGGATTGGCGGAACGATTCCGCAAATGGTCGGCTTCCGGAAGTCGTGCGCAACGCCACGACGCTCACGGCGGTCGATCGGGAGCGCACGCTGGCCGTCGCCACGCAGGCCGCAACGACGCCGTCGGCCACGTTCTTTGCGGAAGCGAACCGCGTCAGTGCGACCTTCGCTAAAGCCGCTCCCACCAAGGCCGAGTTTCAGCCGATTCAGTCGCAGGCGCGCTCCTTCGCCGAGCTGGCGCTCGAGTCCACCACGGTGTCGGCGCGGGCCGAACTCGGACTGTACGGCACGTATGCCTGGCTGCACTCGCAAGGGCGGCTGAACGAGATCCGTGAAGCCCTGACTGAGCTTCGCGGCACCACCCTCATCGAGCGGCGCATCTTGGTGGCCGAGACGCTCGACATTGCGTCGCACCGACTCGACGCGTGGATCACGGGACTGGTCGAACGTCGGCGTCGCGCGCAGCGCGTCACCAAACCCGAGGGTCTGTCGATCGGCGCGTATGGCTGGGTCGAGGATATCGAGCCCACAGATGGTCGCGCCGCCGATGGCGGCTTCGTGCACGCCCCGAGTCTCACGCAGGCGGCGACTGTGGGCGTGCTGCGGAGCGCCTATCTCTCGCACAATGCCGACGCGGCCGGCGACGGCGCCTTTGCCATTGATCTGTCGAGTGCGCGCGTGAGGTCGGCCTTGCATCTTCTCGAAGGCGTTCGCCAGGGGCAATCGTTGGGCGGACTGCTGGGATACCGCTGCGAACGTGCCATACACGAGGCGGAACTCGACCGCTTCATTCTTTCGCTGCGCACGATCGCGCCGCTCACACAGGGCAAGCTGACCGATCGCAGCGAGACCGTGGCATCCGGTGCGCAGGAAGCGCTGGCGGCCGGCAATGTGCTCGACGGAATCGAGTTGGTGGAGAAGTATCAGGGCAAGGTGGCGGGCTGGAACGCAGACGAGATTCGCCGGCGGTTGAATGTGCGGCCAACCAACAACCCCCATCTCGTGGGCGCATGGGACGCGCTCACCGACGACGAGTGGAGTCGCATGGATGCCGCGATACGTGACATGGCTGCGGCGCTCGATGCGACCTCAGACCTGCTGCTGGCCGAATCGGTGCACCAGTTGGTCGCCGGCAGCACCGCGCGAGCTGCGGCGGCGCTCGATGCGGCCAGCGGTGGCGACTCCGCACCGCCCGAGCCGGAGTTCGTGCTCACTCCTACCGATGGCATGCCGTTCACGTACCGCATCCTTGCGGTCGCGGGTGACGCCGCCGTCTGGACCATGACGCGACCGCGCAGTGCCGCCGAGCCCAGTCTCGAGGCATGGGTCGCGGCGCGACTCGGCGATCCTGCAACGATCGTCATCGCCTCGTTGGGAGATGGCAGCATGCTCAGCGTCGCGGACACGGGGCTGTCCGCGCTCGACCTCGTGTACGACGCCACCGACCGCGCGGCATTCGATCAGCGCCTGCGCGCCGCGCTCCCAACCATCGCGGGGGCCGACCTTCATGACATTCGCGATCCGGCGTGGGCGACTGAGTTGCGCGCAATCGGCGATGTCTTCGAGAGTGCGGCGTCGCTCCGCGCGGTGCTCGTCCGCGCGCGTCCGGCCACGCCAAGCGATCTGACGCTGCCCAACGCGCCAGCGACGCGCACGGTCAGCAACGATGCGCTCCAGTCGGCGCTCGCGCGTGCCGCGGCGGCGCGCGATCTGCTCGTGCTGCGCAGTCGGGTACTCGACGCGATGCTGGCCGACCAGGTGCACGAGACCGCACTGCTGCTGCCCGTGCTGGAGGACCTCGCAGCGTTCGGGCTGGTGCCACCACTCGTGGCGCAGGACCAGCTACCCATCGTCGCCCAATCCATTCTCGCCAGCGCGATCCGTCGCGTGAAGACCGCCGACGCCGCGCTGGCGCGTCCGGCGTCGCCCGAGAGCGTGCTTGAGGCCGGGCAGGCGATCTTTGGCGACGGATTCTGGATCGTGCCCGCCATCGGCGCGCCCGATACGGCGGACGGCTGGAGCGCGGCGCTCGATGCGACACCGGTTGGCGCCACGGCGACGGCGGTCCAGATGCTGCTCACCGACTATGCGTCGGTGCGGGACGGCACGCGTCGCTATCTGGAAGCATCCATGCTCACCGACGCGCCTCCGCCGATCGCGGTGCAGTTGGCCGGTTTCGGAAAAAATCCGCCGACCGGGTGGGTCGGAGGTGCGATGCCACTGGACGCGCCCACGCCCGATACGCCCGTGGTCAGCACGCTGCTGGATATCGCGGGGCAGTACGACGGTCAGAGCGAGACCGTGGCGCTCGTCCTCGATGAGTGGATGGAAGTGGTGCCCATCAGAGCGCGGCGCGGCGCGGCCGACGATGCGCCGATTGTCGAACGACGCACGACCGGGATCACCTTCAACGCGATGGCGCCTTCCGCGCGGGCACCGCAAGTCATACTGCTGGCCATTGCGCCGGACGCGCAGCGATGGACCGGGAGCAGCATCGTGGACGTGCTCGACGACACGCTCGAACTCGCGCGCCTCCGCGCCGTCACACTCGAACGCACGAACGGCGTCGCGCGCATCCTGCCCGCGCTATACGAGCAGAGCTGGTCGCTGCAAGGCGAGAAAGTCATGCACCTCAGCGATCGTGTGAATCTCGTCACCGCGTTTGCCGCCTACACCAAGGAACAGCCGTGAGTCTCGACCTCTTGGTGTCCGTCAAAGCCATCCCGGAGAATCTCCGGGCGCTCGCGCTCGGTCCTGCCGCGTGGACACGTCTTGAACCGCAGTCGGTCAGCGGCGATCCGAGTTCGGGTCTCGAAGCCCGCGTGCACGATCCGCTCTGGCTGCTTGCCCGTCAGTGGCAGTTTGGTGAGTTCCGCGGCGAAGACGCCGGTACGCCATTCGCCGTACACGCGAGCACCGTGAGCGAGCGCGTCACGGCATGGCAACCCGGCAACCTGCAGAGTGATGCGGCGGCGTTGCCGATGCCGATGCACGAGCCGCTCGAGGTCAGTGTCGAGCGCGAGCCGCCTGCGGCCGGTGGCCCCGGCTTGCGGCAACGCGCCGAAGCGGGGTCGTTGCTGCGCACGGCACTGGCCGATGCTGGCCTGGACGCAAGCGCCTCGCTGTTGGCGGCCTGCCCCCTGGACGTCAGCGCACCAGGTATCCCGCGTCTGTTTCACGCGCTCGCCCTGAAGCACCCCGATGGGCACGCGGCCGCTGCCGCCCTCGACGCCGGCGATCCGGCGTGGCTGGACGGGGCGGGACCTGCCGCGCTCGCCGCCGCCGCCGCGTGGCTGGCGTGGTATCGCCAGAACGTGTCGGCATCGACGGCCTCAGATCCGAATTCGTGGATAGACGAACGGATCGAGTATCGCTTCTCCGTGCGCGTGGGTGAACCTGACACACAGCGGGTGTTCAGCGCCCCGCTGCACGAAGGGGGCGCGATCGACTGGTATTCGTTTGATCACGCGCCGAACGGGCGGCTGGGGCTCTCCGAGGAACCGGAGGTTCAGCCGGCCACCACCGCGACGCGCACGGTGCTCGCGTCGCCCTTGAGCTTCAGCGGCATGCCGTCGGACCGCCTCTGGCAGTTCGAAGACGGTGCCGTGAACTTCGGCAAGCTCAACGTATTCCCGCACGATCTCGCACGTCTCTGCTTCGTGGAGTTCGCGATGATCTATGGCAGCGACTGGTTCGTGCTGCCAGTTGACCTCGACGCCGGAACCTTCACCACCGTGCGCGAACTGGCTTACACGACCACTTTTGGTGAGCGGTTCGTGGTCCCCCCGGCCGATGATGTCGGACGCTCCGGTCGCTTCTGCCTCTTCGAACTCGACCAGCTCGGCCGCAGCGGCACGCTCAACGGATTGTTCATCCCGCCGTCCAGCCGCGCCGCGGCGGAGGGGAATGCGCTGGAAGACGTGCTGTTTGTGAGAGACGAAAGCGCGAACATGGCGTGGGCGCTCGAGTCCACCGTGCAGGATGCGGGCGGCGACCCTCGCCGACGGCGTGACGAGCCTCAGGCGCCGATCGCTCCCGTGAATCCCGAGCCGCCCGGTGAATTGCACTACCGATTGGCCACCGGCGTCCCCCGGTTCTGGATCCCGTTGGTCCCGATGCCCAGCGCTGGTCGTCGCGGTGGCTTCGTGCTGCGGAAGGGGACCATGACGGATGTCGATGAATCCGTCGGCCAGGTTCTCGATGCAACGCCATTCACACTGCACGAGGAGGAGGTGCCACGCGAAGGCGTGCGCGTCTCCCGAGTGCCCGCGCTGCTGCGCACCACCGATGGGCGCCGCATACGATGGATCGCGCGCCGAGTTGCCATCGGGACTGGCGAGGGCTCGAGCGGGCTGGCGTTCGACGGGGCAACGCGCTGAACGTCACGATCGCGCGCGGCACGCGACTGCGATCGCGCAGTTCCTCCTCGATCGTTTCGTGTTCGGGACGGATGTGGCGGTTGACCGCAGGACCAATCGGATGTCCTACATCGTTAAGTTGGGCGTGAGTCGGCGCGCGCGCGCTGACCGCGTCGCAACTCTCACGATGGACACCCATGGTCGCTCGTTTCATGCAGGCCGCAGGCGCGGCGGCCTCGCCGTCCCTGCCGCAACCCGCGTCGCGTGTGGCTCCGCGAAGAATGCTCCGCGCGTTGATGGCCTGCGTCGCCACGTTGCTTTGGGCAACGGAGGTGCACGCACAAGATCGCGTTCCAGCCGGCGGTTCCACCGGCACGATCAGTGGTCGCCTGATTGAAGCGCTCAAGGAAACGCCGGTCGTCGGCGCCGTGGTGCGCGTGTTGGGGCAAGAAGTGGCCACACAGTCCGATTCGAGCGGACGATTCACACTGCGCGGCGTGCGCATCGGCATCGTGACGATCGAAGTGCGGCGACTGGGGTTTGCGCCCGTCACCAAAGGCAACATTGCGGTATCACCAGCGAAGCCTGCGGAAGTGGCTGTGGTGCTGCGCCCCATCGACGTGCAACTCGATGCGGTCACGGTGCGTCCGGAGGCGTTTCCGGCGCAGGTGGCCGCATCCACGCCGGTCTCCACGCAAACGTACGACGCCGAAGAAGTCCGGCGTCAGCCCGGCGCCCAGGAAGACGTGTTGCGCGCGGTCTCGATCGCCCCCGGCGTTGGCGTGACCACTGGCGGCCGCAATGACCTGGTCGTGCGTGGCGGCGCGCCCTTCGAGAACCTGTTCGTCGTGGACAATATCGAAGTACCGAACATCAATCACTTCGGTTCGCAAGGATCCACAGGTGGCCCGGTGTCGCTCATCAACATCCGCTTCATCGAGTCGGCGTCGCTCTCGGCCGGTGGCTTTGGTGCTCGCTTGGGCGACCGCACGTCATCAGCCACCACGCTCACCTTGCGCGAAGGCAATCGCGAGCGGATTGCCGGCGAACTCAATGTCGCGGCCACGCAATACGGCGCGCTCATCGAAGGCCCCCTCGGCAAGCATGCGTCGTTCTTTGCGAACGTGCGCAAGAGCTATCTCGATCTGCTGTTCAAGGCGTTCGGATTCAGCTTCATCCCGTCGTACGAGGATGCGACGGTGAAGGTGGCGTGGCGTCCGACCTCGCGCGACGCGTTCAGTTTTCTTACCATCGCTGCGCGCGGTTCCATCTCCTTCGACAACTCGACCGACACCGGGCGTGTCACCAACTCGCAGGTTCTCTCGCCCACACAGGACCAGTACTTCAGCGGGATCACGTGGAAGCGGCTGCTGAGCCGAGGCGTCGCGACGACCACACTGGGTCGGACATGGACGCGTTACGTGACGGCGCAGCGGGATTCGCTGCTGGTACCGATTCTCGAGAGCCGCTCGGCGGAAGGCGAGAACACGCTCCGCACCGATGTGGCATGGCTCGCGGGGCGCGGTGTGGAGATCGAAACGGGAACAATCTTCAAGTACGCGAGCGACCTGCGCTATGACGCCACGCTGGCTGGCCTCACGCGCCGCGATGCGAATGGCATTGACCGGCCACTGCGCGTCGACACCGGTTTCACTGCGCTACGGAACGGCACCTACGTGCAGGCCACGTGGCAGGCGCAGCCACGACTGCGCTTGTCGATCGGCGCGCGCAACGATTGGTATGGATTTCTTGACAACGCCGTGCGATTTTCGCCGCGTGCGAGTGCGTCGCTGCAGGTTGATCCGGTCACCACGCTCACGCTGGCCGGCGGACGCTACTATCAAGCACCGAGTTACATCTGGCTGGTCGGTGACCCGCAGAACGCTGAGCGCCTGACGCCGTTTCGCGCGGATCAGGCCGTGGCCGGCGTGACGCGGCTTGTAGGCAGTGACATCAAGGTGCAACTCGAAGTGTATGGGAAGCGCTATGGCGACTATCCCGCGCGCCGGTTCCGTCCGCAGGCTGTGCTGAGCCCGAGCGGCTTTGACGATGCGACAACCGATATTCCGTTTGGACTCGAGCCGCTGGAATCGACGGCGACCGGCAACGCGTTCGGCGTTGAGCTCTTTGCGCAGAAGAAGTTCGGCGCGTCGCCGTTTTATGGACAGCTCAGCACGAGTCTCAATCGGACGCGCTTTGCTGGCATCAACGGCACGGCCACCCGCGGCGCGTTCGATTCTCCCGTGACGGCGAATGGCGTGTTGGGATGGCGTCCCAACGCGAAGTGGGAAGTCGCGACGCGCCTGCGCGGCGCCACCGGACTGCCGTTCACCCCGTTCGTCACCGTGGGATCACTTGCTGGTACGTTGGACTTCACGCAGTACAACGCCCAGCGTGTGGGAACCTTTTTTGCGGCCGACCTGCGGGTGGATCGCCGCTTTATCATGCGTCGCACGCAGTTGATCGCCTTCATCGATCTGCAGAACTTCACCAATCGGCAGAACCAGCAGGCACCGCAGTGGGATCCGAGAACCCGCTTGCCCAACAACGACAACGCGGGTGTGGGGCTTCTGCCGTCCATCGGACTGAACCTGGAGTTCTGAGCTTACCACACCCTTCACCACATCCCGATCGAATGTTCTGTCCCGAGTCCGCACGTTTTGCGTTGCCAGTCATGGCCAGTCCGGATGCGCAGTGACAGGCATCATCCCATTCCTCATGCTCCTGTCGGTGCTGCTGGGAATCGCCTGGGGCTTTCGGACGCTGCTGCTGGTGCTGCTGGCGCAATCGGCCGAGCGTGGCACCGTGATCCCCGTGTCGATGACGCTGGCGCGCGTGCTTGTCCCCGTCAACGAAACGTTCGTCCTCAGTCTTCCGGCCCGGCGCGATGGCGAGCCGTTGACACAATTGGGATCGCTCGTCTTGACGTCGGGGCGTGTGCGTCTGGTTCGCCGTGGCACCGTGGTCAGCGATCTGCTCTTGGCCCAAATCGCACACCTGACCGTGCAGAGCGGGACACTGCGCGTGACGATGCGCGGTGATTCGGGGCCGCTCGTGATCCGGGTCGCGCAGCCGGCCACGATCGCCCGCTACATCCGGACATTGGCCTCGGCGAAGACGACTGCCAGATAGCCGCTAACCGAGAGCGGGTGTCGCCGGTTCGCGGTCCGCGCGACGCGTCAGTCGTCTTGTCTCGCCATGTCGCATCACCGTAAAGCGTTCCGGTGCCAGCGCGCGCGCCGCCATCGCTGCCGCGAGGTCCTTCGGCGGCTGATCCAGTGATTCGTCGGTCAATGGGAACGTGCCCCAGTGCACGCCGATCGCCGCGTCGGCGCCGACATCGAGCATGACCTGGACGGCCTCGTCGGGGTTCACGTGCTGCGTCCGCATGAACCACCGCGGCTCGTAGGCGCCGATGCCGATCGCGGCAAAATCGAAGCCGCCGAACTGCGCGCCGATGCGCCGTGGATCGTCGGAGTACCCGAGATCGCCGGAATACCAGAACCGGAACGATGGGTGCACGATGGCCCAGCTGCCCCAAGGTGTATCGTTGCGCCGCAGCGCCGAGCGACTGCTCCAGTGCTGCACCGGCAGGAAGTGCAACTCCAGATCGCCGGTTGGCGTGTCGAGGCGATGGGTGTCGTGCCACTCGACGCCGACCGCAGTCGAGGTGCCGTTCACGGTCGCGCTCGGCACCTGTCTGGCGAACCACGACTCCACGCCGCGCGGTACCAGGAACGGGGGGGGCCCCCCCGCCTGTCGGGCCACGCCACGCACCGACGGTCGGTCCAGATGGTCGTAGTGGTTGTGCGAAATCAGCACGGCATCGATGGAGGGCAGCTGCGCGAGCGACAATCCCGGTGGCTGATGACGTCTGGGCCCCGCGAACGCGACCGGCGAGACGCGTCGGCTGAACACCGGGTCTATGAGCATGTTGCGCCCGGCGAGTTGCAGGAGCAGCGACGCATGGCCGATCCAGGTGAGCGTCGTGTCGGTGCGATTGGACCGCAGATACTCGACGTCGGGTGGCACGCCGCGAATCGGCGCCGCGGGTGGATGGGGTAAGCGGTGCCGCAGGCGGTCGTAGGTCCATCGCGCGACCCCCGAGGGGTCCACGTCGATGCCACTGGGGTTGCGATACGGTGGAGGCATCAGGCGACGGAGGTGGGACAGCGCGGAACTGACAGACAAAGATAGGTCGGGATTGGACGCCCGGATTGGCGAAGGACCCGCCTCGTCCTCCCAAAACGGGACGGTGGTGCGAACAAAACATGAGCCTGCCGCGTAGACCTCGGATTGCTCTTTGATTTTTTGTCCCACCTCGTCTGTTCAATCATGCCAACGTCGCACATGCGCCAACGTTCTATTCTTCCGTTCTTTTTGTTGCTGAGCGCGTCGCTCGCGCTTGCATCAACCGCGTTCGCACAAGGCGGTCGTCCGCCGGGTGGCCCGCCGCCGGGCGTGATGGCACGACCAAGCGCACCCGACTCGCTGACGTTGCAGTCGCAGGCGATTCGGGTTTTTCTGGACTGTCAGGGCCGCGTGCGTGGCTGTGATCGCGACTTCATCGTGACCGATGTGAACTTCGTGAACTGGATGCGCGACCGGTTCGACGCCGACGTCCAGATTCTCGTCTCCGGATTGACCAACGGCGGTGGCGGATCGGAGAACACGGTCACGTTCATCGGGCGTCGCGCCTTTGAAGGAATGGCGGACACTCTGGTGCTGAACACGCTGCCGAATGACGCCGACGACGTCATCCGCCGCGAGCTGGCGCGCACGTTCAAACTGGGGCTCGCGCGATATGTGGCCCGGTCGCCCTTGGCGAAGCGCCTGCAGATCGCATACGTCGGGCCGGCCGGCATGCAACAGGCATCGCCGGCCAACCTCAAGGACAAGTGGAACCTCTGGACGTACACGACGAACTTCAACGCGTTCGTGCGCGCCGAGGAGCAGCAGCAGTCGGTGAACGGTTCATTGTCGCTGGCGGCGAATCGTTCGACAGCGACCTGGAAGTTGAACACGTCGGTGAGTGGCAACGTGAATACGCAGAACTTCAAGATCGCCGCCACATCGACCCGCCCGGCGATCTCGGTACGCAACGAGCAGCGCACGTACAACGCGAACAGTCTGATCGTGCGGTCGCTGAATACGCATTGGTCTGCCGGCGTGAAGGCTGGCGCCGGCTATTCGGACTTTCTCAACCAGGACCTCGCACTGCGGTTGCAGCCGGCCGTTGAGTACAACGTGTTTCCTTGGACGGAGCAGACACGCCGCCAACTGACATTTCTGTACAACGTCGGTCCCAACTACTACAATTACCAGCGCACGACGGTGCTCAATCGCGATTCGGAAACGCGATTCAGCCAACAAGCCACCGCGTCCTTGGTCGCCCGCCAGTCGTGGGGATCCTCCAACGTCTCGCTGGACTGGTTGAACTACCTGCACGATGTCAGCCGACATGCACTCACGCTCAGCGGGAACGTCGACTTGCGCATCGGTCGCGGCTTCTCGCTCAACATCGGTGGCTCCGCCGCCCGCGTGAACGATCAGATCTATCTCCCGCGCGCAGGCAACACCGAAGAAGAAATTCTCTTGCAGCGTCAGGCGCTGCAGACCGGCTTTCGCATCACGACCAACGTCGGCGTTCGCTACACCTTTGGATCGATCTACAACACCATCGTGAACCAGCGCTTCAGCAGCCTTGGCTCGAGTGGCGGTCGATTCAACTTCCAGTTCTTCTGACCCGAGACACGGCGGTCCGTCCGGCGGCTGGGCGGAGATGGCGCGTCCATCACGCGCCTCACGTGCGTGGTGACGCCGCTGTCAGCGGGCCGCACCCGACGAGTTCACGCGGGGCACGCCGGCGCGAAAGAGATAGCTCAGTTTCACGAAGGCGCCGTCCGACACTCGCTCGGCTTCGAAGGGGCGCATCGTAAGACTCGCATCCAATGCCGAACCGTATCCCACGAACAGCACGGTGCCGGGACTCGGCAAATACGAGACGAGCCAATCGGCACGTCCAAGCAGCGTCCGGCGGCGACCGATCTCGCTGTACGTCCCGCTGGCCCCTCGCGTGAGCAGAGGACGCTCGGTGCGCGGATCCCGCAGCGCGTCACGGTCGCGCGATTCGACCTGCACGATCACTCGCGCAAAGAGCGCACGGGAAAACTGGTACTCCGTGCGCAGGCGTGGCACTACCTGCGTGCTGAACACGGACCCATCGCGCGAGCGCACGAAACGCTGATAGCGCACGAGTGACGAGAGGCGCAACTGCGGCGACGGACGCAAGTCGGTGGACAGCTCCATCTCCGTGCGCGTGGCAGTGGCGGTTTCAAAGAACTCGGGTTCCGTTCCGCGCCGCGCGCTGAGGGAAGCCCCACCGCGACGCCACTGCGGTGTGTTCACCGAAAGCTGAAGCGCGCGCGTGAACTGCCGGTCAGCGGGCACGAAGGCCGCCGTATCGATCCGACCGCCGCTTGTGGCGCGCAGCGTCGCGATGCGCGCGTAGCGTCTCGCATCGAACGCCACCGCCTGCAGCTCGGGGGACAACGACGCGCGCCAGCCGCCGCGCAACACGAACGAGTTGTCGAGGACGGCGGTGACCTCCAACGGCGAACCGCGCTGCTGAAATCCCGCGTAGGACCACAGCGCCGACGAACGGAGGAACTGCTGCTGCTGATCCCACCATCCACCCTTGCGGCCAAAACGCGTAAATCGCTGGAAGAGTTGGGCACGGACGAAGTCGGTCCGATTCACGAAGCCGCTTTGCGTCTCGAACTGCGGTGAAAAGGAGGCGAGCGAACTGCGATATCCCCACGCACGTCCGGTCCGTCCGTGATTCATCTCGAGGAGCTGTCCGCTGCGCGTTCCGGCGCTGTCACCGGTCAGACTGGTCGCCGCGCGGACCTCGACGTTGTACACTTTCGCGAAGTTCAGGCGCGAGTCGACCCCAGCCACCCGGTTGAAGCCTCGGCCCTCCGTTCGATCGGTGAAAACGAGGCCGGCCGAGCTCTGGGTGCCAATATCCCGGCGCACCCGCAAAAGATTGAACACCGGATTGGTCCGTCCGTCGCGACTGGTGCGCGCGGCGTCGACGGCGCTGAGCAGTCCGATATCGACGCGGGGAATCTTGCCGGTGACCTTCACGGCGCCGAGCGGTTGCACGATGCGCCGGGTGTACACCAGCTGGTTTGGGGCATCGAATTGCTCGCTCCCTTCTACAAAGAACGGACGGAGCTCCGGAAAGAAGAGGGCGAATCGCGGATCGCCTGGAATCTGTCCAACGTCGGTTTCCACCTGACTGAAGTCGGGATTCGCGGTGCCGTTCACGGTGAAGTTCGCGGTGGCCCCCCATCGCACATCGCCGCCAAACTGTCCACGGGTGCCATACTTCCAGCTGTCAGCGCCCGTCGGCGCGCCGGAGGCGAATGTCGTGGACGTCGGCACGAGGTCGAGCACCAGTCCGCGCTTCATGCCGGTCATGCCGCGGAGGTAGCCCGCCTGTGCCGAGAAGGCTTGAATGGATCGAGAGGTCGGCGCCCACGTATCCTGGAAACCGGTGCGCTGCGTCTGTCGCACCACCTGAAAGCCCCAGTCCTGTCGATCGCCCATCTGAAACCGGATCGACTTGAAGGGAATGCGCGCCTCCACCGAGAATCCGTCATCGAGCAGCCGGCCCGCCGACTGCCACACGTAGTCTTGCGACAGATCGACCACCCCCAGCGAGGCGCGGGAGACGCCCGGTGTCGCCGATTGTTCACTGCGCATGCCGTCCGCCTGCACACCGAGCGGATTCATGGCGAACGTGAAGGCACGGCGCCGATCATTGAACGTGTCGAATTGAAGCGCAATCCAGTCGTCGTTCAGGATGCGATCCCGCTCGGCCAGCGTGGCGCGCACCGTTCCCGGCGGCGCCCAGGCGCGCACCCCCACGTAGATGGCATCGCTGGCGTACCAGATGCGCACCTCGGTCGAGTCCTGCCCCGGACGACCGTCCACCGGATTGTACGACGTGAACTGCGTCAGCAGCGCGGCCTTGCTCCACACTCGCTCGTCGAGCCGGCCGTCGAGGGTGACGTCGGCATCCGCCACCAGTGGTGGCCGCACGTCGAGTTGGCGCCCGCGGCCCGAATACGGTCGCGATGCCACGAGGGAATCATAGGCGGGCACCGCTGCGGATGTCGCGGCTGCCCGCGACGGGGCTGCCACCGCATCGGCGGCCTGTTGCAAGAGCGCGGCAAGAAGCAGGAACATCAGAGGACGGTTATGAGAGGGTAACCGTGAATAGTCTCCTCGCCGCGACGCCAAGACAACCGGAAGCGGCCGAACGCGTATCCCGACGGCGATTGCGAGGTGAGCGCGAGGGCTGCATACTGCGCCCATGCTCGTCGAACCCTCGTCTACGGTCGGTACCGGCCCACCGGCACTGCTGCGCATCGCGCGTCTTGCCTTTTACGCGCACTTTGCGCTCAGTGCCTTTTCCGGCATCGCGTTCGCGACGTTCCTTATTCCGCCGATTCCGGCGTGGATGACGACGCCGACGAACGTGCAGATCATGGCGTTCAGCTTCGTCTGGGGCGGTCAGGCCACCGTCGTGCTGGGGGCGATCGCCGGCCTCGCGTTCCTCACCTGGGCCGTCGGGCAACGCCTGGCCCTCGCCGCGTTCGTCGTGAGCTTCGTGGTATCACTCGGCGCTGAACTTGCCGGCACGGCGTCGGGATACCCATTCGGACCGTACACGTACACCAGCCAACTCGGTTACCTCATCGCCGGGCTCGTCCCCTTCAACATTCCGACGTCGTGGTTCTACATGCTCGTCGCCTGCCTCGGCATCTGCGGGCGACTGCTGCCCGCCACCGATGATGCGAAGAGTCGCTGGTGGTGGGCCTTCGTCGGCGGCGCCGTGCTGACCGCGTGGGATGTGTCGATGGACCCGGCGATGGTGAAAACGACGCACTGGATCTGGCACAACCCCGACCTGACCAATGCACCTTGGCTGTGGCGCGTGCTGGGCACGGGCTTCTACTTCGAGATGCCACTCTCGAATCTGCTGGGCTGGCTGCTCACGGGCATTCTCGTGGCGCGACTGATGCTCGCCGTCATTCCGCCGAGCGTGTGGGCGGCGCGCGTCTCGCCGCATCGATTTCCACTCGCGCTGTACGCCACCAACGGCATTTTGCCGATCCTGATCTGTTTCCGCTGGAACATGGTTCTAGCCGGCGTGCTGGGAACCATTGCCATGGGCCTACCCCTTTACGCTGCATGGCGGGCCGAAACGACTGGGGCGCGGCGTCCATCACCCACACCGCGCACATCGGGAGTCGAAGGCATTGCCATCTCCGGGGACTGAGTCAGAGGAACGGTTCGGGCGCAAGCAGATGGTCCGCCTCGGTGAAGCACTTGCATCGGATGGGATGATTTTCTTCATGCTCGCGGTGGTTGTCATCGAAGCTACCGCGCTCATGCTCTGGCACCGGCGGACGGCGCAGGGTCCGGACCCAGTGGAGCTCGTCTCCTTTATGGGGGCCGGCGCTTCCCTGATGTGCGCTATGTTCTTCGTGAAACGCATCAAGAAGTCCGCGCTGCCCTTCGCGTCGGCCCTTCTCTCGGCGCTGGTGTTCCACATCTGGCACATGGCGCTGCTCTGGGGTCGCTGATACACCGGGGCGTCTCGTCGCCCGCTTTCTGATTTCAGGCTCCTTTTCATGCGTTGTGTAGTCATCGGTAGTGGATTCGGCGGCCTCGCCGCGGCCATTCGGCTGCAGGCCAGCGGGCATCAGGTCACCATCGTCGAGAAGCTCGATAAGGCCGGCGGCCGGGCATACGTGTTCCAGCAGGACGGATTCACGTTCGATGCGGGTCCGACGATCATCACGGCCCCGTGGGTCTTCGACGAGCTCTTCACGGTCAGCGGCAAACGGCGTGAGGACTACGTCCAGTTCGTCCCGCTCGATCCGTTTTACAACATCCGGTTCGAAGACGGGACGGTCTTTCACTACAACGGCGACGACGAGAACCAGATCGCGCAGGTGCGCGCGTTCTCAAACGGACGCGACGTGGACGGCTACCGTCGGTTGCTCAAGAGCACCCGTCCGATCTACGACGTGGGCATGGCTCTGCTGGACAAGCCATTCCTTACGCTCTGGTCGTTTCTGAAAGTCATTCCGGATCTCGTGCGCCTTCGCGCTGATCGGTCGGTTGCGGCGCACGTCAACCGATTTCTCACTGACGATCGGCTGCGACGCACCTTTTCGTTTCATCCACTGCTCGTTGGCGGCAACCCGTACAACACCTCGTCCGTCTACACGCTGATTCATCGGCTCGAGCGCGAGTGGGGCGTGCTGTTTTGCATGGGCGGGACCGGCGCGCTGGTCCGCGGCCTCGTGCAACTCTTCGAGGACATCGGCGGCAAGATTCGTCTGAGCAGCGAAGTCGCGGAGATCGAAGTGGACCGCGCGACCAAGACGACCACCGGTGTTCGACTGGTGAGCGGCGAGCGGATCAGCGCCGACCTGGTTGTCTGCAACGGAGACGTTGCCGAGGCGTACCGGCGGCTCGTGCCCGCGTGGGCGCGCCCGAGCACGACCGACGATCGCATCAAGCGCTACAGCTACTCGATGTCGCTGTTCGTCATCTATTTCGGCACGGACAAGGTGTACCCCGACACCGCGCACCACGAGATCATCCTTGGCAGAGGCTACAAGGAGCTGCTCGAGGACGTCTTCGACAAGAAAATTCTCTCGGACGATTTCTCACTGTATCTGCACCGCCCGACGGCGACCGATCCGTCGCTGGCGCCGCCGGGGCACGACTGCTGGTATGTGCTGTCGCCCGTGCCGCATCTCGGCAGCGGGATCGATTGGGAAGTCGTGGGGCAACGCTATCGTGATCGCATCATGCAGTATCTCGAGGATCGCTACCTGCCGGGGCTGCAGTCGCACATCGTCACCGAGCGTCGCATCGACCCGCGCTACTTCGAGCAGACGCTCAACAGCTACAATGGCAGCGCGTTCGGCACGGAGCCAACGCTCATGCAGTCGGCGTACATGCGGCCACACAATCGGAGCCCGGATATTTCCAATCTGTATTTTTGTGGTGCTGGCACGCATCCGGGTGCAGGGCTGCCGGGCGTGATTTCGTCGGGGAAGCTCGTGGCGGATCTGATCGGCCCGGCGCAGGCGAAGGCGCGAAGCGCCTGAGTGGCGTAGTACGGCATGACGCCAAATAAGAGCTGCATCCAGGTCCGACGCGGTTTTATGGATGCAGTTGTCGCACATGGATAATATGCGCGGATTGAGCCAAGCTGATCTGGACTTCTGGGACTGCGCCCGAAACGGAGTGGTTCGCCGCAGCGACCAGTTCAAAGATCGCGAATTTGGGCGTGGTTTCGGCTGGCCCAATCTGGCGCAGATGCGCGCCTTCTACCTCGCGGGGTCTGGTGACCAGATTTTGCAGACGCCGTCTGCGGCGATGCTGGAGTAGGGCGAGGCCGCCGAACCCGGCGATGCGATCACGCCTGAGTAAGGGATCAAGGACCCGTTTGTCCCGAAGTTCCTCAATCTCAAGGACGAGTATTTCGAATCGGAGCTTGAAGACGCGCTGAACTACGCCCGCCAGCGCTGGATGAAGCCCGGCGCCCTCACGGAAATCGCGCCGATCCTTCGACGCCCGGAGGACCTGACATCCTGAGGCGATCGCACGACCGTCGGTGATGCGACACGTTCAACCAACTTCCGCTTGCTTGACGTTGCGCGGCACGTCTTATTGATTATGAATTCGCAATACCTATTACACTCTTCATAGAGGTCCCGTGCTGAATCGCACCACCCTTTCTTCACTCGCCGTGGCCAGCGTGCCGCTGTTCGCGATGGGCGTCCCCGCGCAGGCGCAATCGCTCCAGTACCAGATTCGCACCCTGAGCAGCGTGGTTGGGAGTACGAGCGGCCTATATCTGGCGCCGTCCATCAACAATTTCCGGCACGTGCTCTACGCCGGCCCGACGCAGTCCGGGAATCAGGTCTTTGTTGGTAATCCCGCCGCCAATATTGCGGCCCTCGGAGTCAACGCCGGCAGCGTTCAGGACACTCGCCTGCCGCGGTTTGGAGCGAACTCGGCGAACGCTGTCTGGAATGCCAATACGGTCGAGATTGACCCAGTCACGAAGGCCGTGTCGCCGGGCTCTGGCTACCAGGAAGATCGCGTGTATCTGTATCAAGGTTCCGGCGCTGCGTCCGTCATCGGAGAAACCAAGTTCAGTGCACCGATCACCTCCGCGTTCGCAAGTCCCGATGTCAACGATGCGGCGCAGGCAACATGGCGGCGCATCAACTACACCACGGGCACGTGGGATCTGTTTATGCACGATGGCAGCGGAAACCTGAGCGGCACACGCCTTCCCTTGGCTAACTGGGCGTTGGTGAACACCCCATTCATCAATAACGCGGGTACCGTCGCCTTTTACGGTCGCGCCGCAGCGACAGACCCCGTCTCGCTATTCAACTTCAGCGGCGGCACGCTGACCGCGATCGCTACCAACGTACCGCTTGCAGGACCAACGCTCCGCGACTTCAGTGACGACGGCCATGCGCTGATTTTTGACGGGTCGAGTCTGACTGGCGCCTTCTATACAGTGAGCGGAAGTGGCGATGTCTCCCAACTGCTTACCGCCGGCAAAGCTGGTCTTTCGCGACTCGAGCTTGGCCAGCGCAACAACAATGGGATGGTAGCCTTTGGCAACCGCACCGCCACTGCAACCGGTGGCGCGACACCAAACGCGGGTCAGTCGGACCTCTTCACTTTCCTCGGTGGAAGTATCCAGCAGATCACGAGCAATGCCTTCGGAACCGCAGTGCTCGCCGCCAACCTCAATGACAACGGCGATCTGGTGTTCATTACTCAGACGTTTCTGTACGACGACGCAGGGAAGTACACCGGGACGCGTCGATTCGATCTGATGCAGGCAACCGTCGTGCCAGAACCCGGGACGATGGCGTTGCTCACGTGCGGTGTGTTGATCCTGCTGCCGCTTGCCCGACGTCGTCGCGGCGGCGCGCACGCGTAGTGTGCACAACGCGCCGCACTATCCTGCCCGCGGCCGCACCCGGAACATGATCTCGTGCTGCGGCCGCGTGGTCAGTCTCGCCACCGGTCGCACATTCTCGGCGGCGATGGCCTCAAAGTCGTAGCGGCGCGTAAGCCGCGCGATGATGAGTGCCGCTTCGAGCGTCGCGAACGCGGCGCCAACGCACACCCGCGGCCCCACACCGAACGGCAGATAGGCGCCGGGGGTCATCTCGCTATCGCGTTCCGGCGCAAACCGGTCAGGGTCGAAGCGATCCGGGTTCTTCCAGAGCTTCTCGTGCCGGTGAATCATCCACGGCGCGATCATCAGCATCGTGCCGCGCTTGATCCGGTGCGTGCCGATGGTCGTGTCTTCCGTGGCGACCCGTGGCAGGAAGGTGATCGGCGGATAGAGCCGCATCGTCTCGCGGAACACATTGCGCACGAACACGAAGCGCTTGGCGTGTTCGATCTCGATGGGGCCGTCACCGCACATGGCATCGACTTCCGCGCGAATGCGCGCGACCGTATCCGGCTGCATCGCGAGGATGAAGAACACCCACGTGAGCACACTGGCGCTGGTTTCGTGCCCGGCAAGAAAGAACACGCCGAGTTCGTCGACCAGCTCTTCCCGCGAAAATGCTTCGCCGGTGTCCGGATCGCGCGCCGCAAGCACGGCGCCCACGATGTCGTCGTACACCGGTGCACCGGGCGCGAGACGCGGATCGATCATGTCGCCGATGTGCTGGCGAATAAGACGACAGGCGTCCAGCACGGCCGGCGGTTGCCGTGTGCGCGACCAGGGCTTGTCGAGCAGCAGCGCCTTGATGTTGACGCTCGCGACAGTGCGCTCAAATACCGTGAACGCGGCGAACACATCGCGCGCCGTGCCCGACGCCAGCGGTGTCGAGAAGATCGTGCGCGTGATGACGTCGGCGGTGAGATGTCCCATCGCCTGATCGAGCGAGTAGGTCTCGTTGCGCGCGACGCGGTCGTCGAGCCAGCGCTCGTGCTCGTCCACCGCGGCCACCATCTGTCCGAAGGCGCGATTGATGCGCATGTGCGAGAACGCCGGCTCGATCATGCGACGCTGCTTGCGCCACAGATCACCGCTCGAAACGAACATCGCGTCGCCGACCAACGCCTCGAGCGCATCGACCATCAGATCGCTCTTCGGGAAGATCCCCTGCGGGTCGGCGAGAATATGCGTCACGAGACCCGGCTCGTTCACGAGCAGGATGCCGCGGCGCGTCTTGCCCACGATCATCGTCAACTCTCGATACGCGTCCTCGGGCACGAGGCTCAGCAGGCTTCGCTCACGCCGCCACATCATGCGCAGCAGACTGCGCACCGGTGAGATCGGCGATGGTGCGGGAGGACGATACAGGTCAGCGACGGCGGTCATTGTACCAGAAGTAAGAAGCGGGACAGCGGCGGCGGTGCGGACGACTCGTCACCCCGTCGACGGATCCGAACGGCAGCGTTATGCGCGCGCATCCGCACGCAGCGCCCACCACGTCCACGCAAGCCCCACGGCTTCGTTGCCCGCGATACCGAGCAGCAGCAGGGGCGCAATACCGAGCGCGACGAACGTGCTGAAGGCGACGATCATGAACGCGTGCCCCCACAGACTCGCGCGCGCGATCGGCAGCAGCTCATGGCCTCCGGCCACGATGTAGTAGCTGCCCAGCACGACGGCCGATACGCCAAGAAGTCGGATCCAGTGCTCCTGCGTCGGGGCGGTGAGGAGCAGAAACAGCATTGTGTTCGGCACGGTTGCCAGCCCGGCTCCCATGACGCACGCGTAACAGCCGAATCCGACCAGACTGCGTCCCGTCCGACTCATCGACCGCTGCGGTCAGTGCTTGATGGTCGCGGGCGTGGCAGCGTTACTGACGCTTGCTGCGCCCTTCGGTGCGTACTGCTTCCGGATCTGCGCCTGATGATAGATGATGAGGGCGAGACCGACCGCGAGTGGAACTGCCCAGGTCATCGGGTTCAAGGCGTGCTCCGGCATGAGTCGTACCAGACCGAACGTCATGAATGCCGTGTAGACGGAAATGCCCGTGCCTACGAGCGCCTTCACGTGTTCGAGCAGGAATCCGTGACGCGTTGGATTGTCGCTGAAGGAGAACCTCAGATTCGTGATGCCCGAGGCGACACCGACGATGGAAATGCCCATCATCAAGGGCTGCGTGTCGCGCCAGCCCTGCACGGCACAGTTGATTGCCGCGACGATCACGAGGATCTGCAACGACACATCGAACCACGCGCGATTGGCGAGATGATTGCGCTTGTTCTTCACGGCCGCGAGTCCATGCCACGCCAGACTCACCGTCAGCATGCCGAGATAGACCATCATCCAACCGAAGATGCCGGTGACCATCACCGTGTCGGCGATCTTGGGATGCGTACCGCGCGGATCCAGCGCAGAGAGCGTCCCCATGCCGATCGCGAACGTCCCGGTGATCAGCATGCCGTACGCAAAGATCCGCCCGTACCGCTTGTGCGTCGTACCGCCCTTGCGCGAAAAGACTGCCACCCAGAAGAGTGGCAGCCCCACAGCACCGACGACGAGATGCGAATCCACCAGCAAACGGAACAACGACATGCAGCGAATCCCGGCGTGACGGTAGAGCGAGCTTCCGCAGACTGGAGTCCAATTTACGACGCGCTCATTGCATGGGCAATGCAACGATCCGTGCCGCGCGCGACGGTCACGCCGTGCGCGACTTCGACAGGGCCATGCGGGGACGGCGTTGTCGGCTACCGGTCCGCGTGCCGATCGGTGTCGTATTTCGCCAGATAGATGAGCAGCGGCGGACAGCCGAAGAGGAGCGTCGCGGGCCACCAGACGAAGGATCGACCGCGCGTGCGCAAGTCGCGCGCCAGCCACACCAGCACCACCGCCGTAAAGATGCCCATGTCGTTCCACGCCATGAACACCATCGGATCCTGCCGCAGCGTGCGCCACGCGTGCGCGAGTCCCGCACTCACCGTACCGTGCTGCTGCATCCACTGGTAGAATGCCAGCTGCTCATACACCAGAAAACTGACGGCCGTGATCACCAGCAGGATTCGTCGCATGCGGATTCGTGATGATGATGGAGTGGAATGCCGTCGGGTACCGATCGAGGGCGCTGGCCTGGAGGCGAGCGGCTTCGACCGAAGAATCGGGGGGGCAGACGGCGCTGCATGGTCACACCGCCGCCGGGTCCCGTGTTTACGACTGCAATACGACCGTCGCCGATCCCGGCGCGACTCCGCCAGCCTGTCGCCGCTCCGCGCGGATGGCCTTGATCAGGCGCGCGACCACCGGCAGCAGCAGCAGCGCACCACTCCACAGCGCGAGATCGGCCACGTTCATGACGATGGTGGTCGAGGGCGAAAGGTCGAGGGCCAGGAAATCCGCCACGCCAAACGGACCTATGAGCATGCTGCCCATGTTCCCCAGCGCCCCGCCGGTCACCAGGCCAAGCGCGCAGGCGGAGCGCGCATCCACGGCCGCCAATTGACGCACGATCGTCGTGATCATCAGAAGGGCCACAAACGTGACGAGCACATTCAGGTGCCACGTGTACGGCCCCACCGACACACCACCGGCGCTGGCCGTGTTGAACGTCGTGTGCAACGAGAAGGGCCCCGTCAACGGAGCGCTACCGCCAACGCCCAGTGCGGCGAAGACCACGGCCTTGGAGGTCCAGTCGATCGCAGCGGCGCCAAGCGCGACGGCGCTGTAGCGCACCGCGCTGTGGTGCCAGGACAGGAACGAAGGGATTCGGCTCGGGATCGGCATCGGAGGCATTTCGAGTGCTCCAGGGAGGCAGGCTGGGTCCGTCGATCAGCATTGTTTGGTGGACGCTGACCAGTAGAGCACCCATTGTGCCGTACCCTCCACCGGCCACGATGGTTCGACTTCCTCGCACCAGAATCGCGCAATGCATTGCCAGTCAACGCCTTGGTCTCGGCTGCACAATCCTGCAGCATGTGATCAGCAAGGCTAACCGAGCTCTGCTGCTGTGTGGCAGCTACAGCACATTCGGGGAACCGTTGCAGCGCGTCTACACCATCGCGACGCGCCCCATCGGTGCTGCCGCGATTCGTCCAGTGTCCGCGCAGACCGCTGTCAGTCTTCCGACTTGTACGGCGAGGCGTCGACGGGCTTGCCGTCAGCAGTAGCGATAGCGGCCGCTTTCGGCGCGGAACCATTGGACGCAAACGAGGCCAGCGCCTTCACGAACCCCTCGCCGAGCACCTCCACCTGCCAGCGACGGAGTTCGGGCACTTCCAGCAAGTCGTCCGGATGCTTCGGGTTACGACGTGCGGCGGCCTCCATCCGATCACGCGAACAGAGCACACCCGGATCGAGATCCAGTTCCGTCGCCATGACATCCCGCACCGTCTTGAGGCGCGCCACGCGGTCGTCGAAGTCCGGGTCGCGATCCCACCGCGCCGACTTGGCGAAGCGCGGCAGATCCGCTTCGGGGACCGCGTTGCCGCGAGCGATGGCCTGCAACGCCTCGGACGCACGTGCATCCGACATGCCGCGCGGAAAGCCCTTGACGGCGAACAACCCGTCGCGTGTGGAGGGCGCGGTGCGCACCAGATCGAAGAGCACTTCGTTGCCGGCGACGCGAAATGTCGCCCGATCGAGTTCGGCAGCGATACCATCGCGCCACCGCACTAATTCGCGCAGCCGCGCAAGTTCACGGCGCGTCAGGTCGCGCGCACCCTTGATGCGCAGGAAGCTCGTGTCGGGTGCTTCGACATCCCACTTGGTGCCTTCGGCGCGCTGGAATTCCTCCTGCGCCCAATGCAGACGCCCCTTGTGCTCGAGCGCCGTGCGCAGCCGGTCGCGCAGTCCGAGCAAATGACGCGTATCCTGAGCCGCGTAGTCGAGCATGTCCGCGGTGAGCGGCCGCATACTCCAGTCGGCGCGCTGATGCTTTTTGTCGAGCTTGAGCCCGAAAAACTGCTCCAGCAACGCGGCGAGACCGAAGGCACGGATGCCGAGCAATTGTGCCGCGACCCGGGTGTCGAAGAGGTGTGTGACCCGCCAGCCGTAGTCCTTGTGCAGGAGACGCAAATCGTAGTCGGCGTCGTGCAGGACCACTTCGATATCGCGATCTTCGAGCAACGCACCCAGGCGCGTGGGCGTGCCAATTGGTAACGGGTCGATGACCGCGTCATGCGACTCCGTCGACATCTGCAGGAGGTAGATGCGGTCAACGAAGCGATGAAAGCTGGCGCCTTCGGTATCGAGCGCAATGGCGCGGGTCCCCGAGAGCTGCTCGAGGAATCGATCCACGGCCTCGGCCGTATCGAGATAGTGGAATGGGGGTGCGTGCATGAGTAGTCATAAGCTACACCAGACATCGCGTCAGGACGCAGCGGCATTGCAATTGGCCCCGATTGTGCTGTCCCCCCCTTGATTCGCGCCGACCCGTGACCGAGAGTTCGCCCGCCATGACCAACCCTGTGTCGAATCCACCGACCGACTCGGCGGACGAGTCGATCCTGCCGACGCCTCTGTACTGGCGAGCGGGCGATGTAGCCCGGGCCGTGCTGATCTCGCTGGCGATCTGGTTTGGCCTCCAGCTGTTTTGGAAGGTCAACTCGTTGGTCTTTGTTGTCTTTCTGGCCACGCTCTTCGGCCTCGCCGTGGCGCGGGGCGTGGACTATCTGGAGCGTTACAACATCCGTCGCGGCGTAGGCTCCGCGCTCATCGTCTTCGGCACGCTGGGCGTTATCGGCGGCGGACTCGCGTGGACCGCACCGACGCTCATTCAACAGGGGCAGGAGTTGCAGCGGGAGTTTCCAGCAGCGCTGCAGCAGGTCCAGAACTGGGTCGACTCCAAGCGAGGCGGTCTCTGGGGAACCCTGCTCAAGGGCGCTTCCGCGCCGGGCATCCGCGCCACGCCTCCCGAGCCGGCGGCCATCGCGCCGGCGTCCGGTCAGTCTCCCCTGCCCATCGCCCCGACGGACCCTACGGCAGCGGTCGCGTCGCAGTCAGACGCCGGCAGCCGGACTGCCGCGGGTCAGCCTTCGACCGGCCCGACCCGCGAGGTCGCGGTGCGCAACGCCGCTCCAAGCCACGTCCTGCAGGAGAAACTGACCAACGCCATGGCCGGGGCCAGCAAATACCTCTTGTCCTTCGTTTCAAACACGCTGGCAGTCCTCGGCGCCTTCGTGCTGATCGTCTTTCTGGCCATCTACATCGGGGCGGAGCCGGAGATCTATCGTGGCTGGCTCCTTTCCACCGTACCCGCGGCGTCGCGCGCACAAGTCCGGATGATTTTGCGTGAGATGTCTACCGTGCTGCGCAAATGGCTCGTCACGCAGCTCATCGCCATGGTAGTGATCGGCGTCACGTGCACCGTGGTGCTGCTGCTGCTGGGTGTGAAGGCGCCGTTCGCGCTGGGGTTCATTGCCGGGCTGATGGAATTCATCCCGACCGTTGGCCCGATCTTCAGCGCGGTACCAGCTGTACTCATGGGATTCGTGGACTCGCCCCAAAAGGCGCTCACGGTGGTCGTCGCGTACTGGGCGATCCAGTTCGTGGAAAACAATCTGCTCATTCCGTTCCTGATGCGCGGCGAGATGGACCTGCCACCCGCCATCACCCTCATCGCGCAGACGTTGATGGCACTGGTCTTCGGGTTCGTGGGGTTGATGGTCGCCGTACCGCTGACGGCGGCCGTGCTCGTGCCGCTGCGCATGATCGCGGAACGCGAAAACGATCGTGAACGCGCCATCCATCGTCTTCGCAAGGTCGCCGAACGCGAAGGGGAGACGGTGAGTGATCAGATCGCAGTGGTCGAGCGTCCGGACGACGTGGTCAGCGACGCCGACAAGGGCCCGTCGCCCTATACCAGACTCCCCTCGTCCACCGCGGCACTCAGGAAGCTTCCGTGATCGTTCAGGTTAATGGCATCGCCCTCGCCTACGACGATGTCGGGACGGGGATGCCAGTCGTGTTTCTGCATGGCTTCCCGCTGGACCGCAGCATGTGGTCGAACCAGCGCACGTCGCTCTCGCTGCGGGCGCGCTGCATCGTGCCGGACCTGCGCGGCTTCGGCGACTCGGAGGCGGCTCCACCGTACTCGATCGATCAGTACGCCGACGATGTGGTCGCCCTGCTGGATGTGCTGGAGATTGAAGCGGCAGTCATCTGCGGGCTGTCGATGGGCGGCTACATCGCACTCGCGCTCTGGCGTCGGCACTCCACGCGGGTGCGCGGGCTCGTGCTATGCGACACGCGCGCCACGGCGGACTCGCCGGAGGCCCGTGCCGGTCGCGACGCGGCGATCGCATTGGCCATGGCCGACGGCGCGGCGGCCATTGCCGACAAACAGGTGACGGGGCTGCTCGGCAAGGCAACACGCACCCGTCAGCCGGAGCTGGCCGAGGAGGTGCGCGCGATGATGGGACGCCAGCCGGTGGCGGGCATTGTGGGGGCGCTCGGCGCGCTGCGCGACCGTCCGGACTCACAGGACACGCTGCGGTCGATTACCGTTCCGACGCTGGTGCTGGTGGGGGCCGACGATACGATCACGCCTCCCGCCGAATCACGGGCCATACTGGACGCCCTCCCTGACCGAATCGGCGCGCAGTTGGACATCATCGCCGATGCGGGTCATTTGTCCTGTCTTGAACGGCCCGCCGCCGTCACGCATGCACTCGCCGACTTTCTGGTCACGGTGGGGCCACGTCCGTATTGACGTCGCGTGGCTGACATCTGGCGTGAGACGTTCTGTCGCGACGTCGCCCCGGCCGTTCCGTCCTGAACCTCTTTCGCCGCTGATGACCGCAACCGTCTCGGAGTCCGAACGCTCAACCGCTGCCCGCATCGGGCAGGTCCTCTTCAAGAATCGCGGCTGGTTGCCGGTCCCGTTTCTGGTGGTTCCGCTGCTCGCGCCTGGCACGCAGACCGTGCGAACCTGGGCGGCCGGCGTCGCGCTCGTGCTGCTCGGCGAGCTGATCCGCACGGCCGGTGTGGCGGCGGCGGGCACGGTCACACGTCGTCGGTCGCGCGACGTCCAACGTCTCGTCACGTACGGCGCGTTCGCCTGGTGCCGCAACCCGCTCTACGTCGGCAACTTCTTCGCGTGGCTCGGCTTCACGGTGGCGTCGGGCGTGTTCTGGTTCGTGCCGATCGCGATCATCATCTTCGCTATCGAGTACACACTGATCGTGCGCTACGAGGAAGGGGTGCTGGAGTCGATCTTCGGTCAGGAGTACCTGGACTACAAGGCACGCACGCCGCGCTGGGTCGGGCGGCCGCCGGCCAACAGCACCCAGGGTCCGCACAATTGGGGCGAGGCCATCTGGAGCGAGCGCAGCACGGTGCTGCAGTACGTCGCGCTTGGCGCGGCCTTCTGGATCAAGGCGCGTTATTTCACGGCGTAGCGATTGCATCGTGGGCGTTGCTCGCAGCGGCCATGGCCGGATCGCAGGGTCAACGCGAGATCGCGCGAACTACATCGAGGCAGTTCGCATGTTACTGCACGGCGACGGGGCCGAGCTTTGTCGTACACGGAACGGCACGCGCGAGGCGTATCGCCCCGCGCGCGTCCGTTGGTTTAGCGCGTCGGGCGGCCCGGCGGGTTGGGACCCATGAAGACGTCCTTGTTCTTGGCAATGTTGCTCTTGAGCTGCACGGGCACGTCTTCCTCGGGGAAAATGGCCGTGACGGGGCACTCGGGCTCGCAGGCGCCACAATCGATGCACTCATCCGGTTGGATGTAGAGCTGGTCCTCACCCTCGTAAATGCAGTCGACCGGGCACACGTCGACGCACGACTTGTCCTTGACGGAGATGCAGGCTTCGGTAATGACGTAAGGCATGGCAGAGGTCTCGGGACGGACTTGCTCCAAAGGCACGGAGCTGAGTGAGGAGCAGAAAAATAACGGACTGGCGGAGCTCGTTACAAGGCTGTCGGTCGAGCGGGGACGTTCAGCGCCATGGCGGTACTTCACCGCGTTCGAGGTCTGTGTTCTCGCGGTACAACGTGAAGGTGCGTCCGATGACCTGAATGACCTCGGCGGCCGCCGCTTCAGCCACCCGATTGGCCGCTTCGCGCGCACTCAGCTCCGCGGCCTTGGCCACTTGCAGCTTGACCAGTTCGTGCGTGCGGAGGACGTCGTCGAGGCTGGCGAGGATCGCCGGCGTGACGCCCTGATGCCCGACGTGAACCTTCACGTCGAGATGATGTGCCTCGGCGCGCAGCGCGGCGCGCTCCTTCCCGGTCATGCTCATGCGGTGTGCTCAGCGTACGTCGCGTGGTCGCCCGGATCGAAGGTCAGCGCCTACCGCCGCGACCCGTCGAGGGCGAAAAAATAGATCGGATTGATCGGCGGGCCATCCCACCACGCCCGCCCGACACCGCGCTTCATGACCTGAAAATGCAAATGCGGTGCGGTTGGTTGCGCGTTCCCCGTCGATCCAACGTAGCCGATCACCGAGCCCTTGGGCACCCGATCGCCTGCCGCGAGCCCGGAGCGATAGCGATCGAGATGCGCGTAGTAGTAGACGAACCGCCCCTCGATGTCCGTTGCATAGATGACAACGCCGCCGATCGGGCCGCTGAACATGCGCCCGATCACGCAATCGTCGGCCGCCAGAACCGGCGTGTCCCGGGGGGCCATCAGATCGAGCGCGTTGTGCGCGCGCCCGCCACCGCGCCCGGCGAGGTAATTATCGCGGACCGCCGCGCGTCGCAGGCCGTCGAGTGGGACCATGATCTGTCGCTCCCAGAGCAGATCGAGATCGGACGCGGAGACCGCAGACGACAACGTGCCGACATACGTGGGGCGCGGCGGCCGCAAGGCCGGATCGCTTCGCGCTGGCGCCGCCACCGGCTGCGGCGACACGACTGGCGGCGGCGCACTGCTCCGACTGCATGCCACCAGCAGCGCCACGGACACGACCGTGCGACGGACGACGCGCGGGCCGGATACGGGAATCAGCCCTTCACCACTTCCGGCCGAAAGAACGGTTCGAGGAACCGGAGCAGATCGTCCACGGTCTGCACACGCGTCTTGAGTTCGTCCAGCTCAGTCGAACGCGGCAGCCGGGCGCCCGCACGGTCCGCAATCACCAGCACGGCATCCTCCAGGTCGAGACCCGCCAGCCCAAAGACACGCTCGAGACTATCCGTAGGCGCTACCCTATAGTGGGGCTCCACCGCGCCATGCCGTTCCGCCAGATACTGATATGTCTGCGCCAGCAGCAATTCCGGATACCGGCTGCGGGTGCTGTCCCGGAACCGTGAGAGGCCATCGCGCTCGATGGATCGCAGATTCAGGCTGCGCGCGCGCAAGAAGACAACGAGCGCACAGAGCAGCACGACGACAGCAATGACTACAGGCAGTCGCACGGCGAGGCTCGTCTCAGCAGTGGGAGCAACGTGAACGGATGCACGTCCGGGCAACGGAAATGTCGCGAACGCGAAGCATGGATCGACTTTGGACTGGAGGCAAGCACGCCGCCATGCACCCCGCAACGGGCAATGTGACGAATCGCCCGATATGGTAAGTGATTTTGCTCACGAGCGCGATGGTCTCGCAGCACGACCTGCGACCGGCTCCCAGCCGCGGGAATTTGAGAATTCGTCAACGCTTTCGTTGACGTAGTCGCCAAAGCCGATCTATATTGTCCCCATGCAGGATGTGATTGGGGCTCTGGGAGGATTTCGCGGCGTTCGGGCCGATTTACTGGTCGCGCTCAAAAAGGCGCAGCCGATGACGGCGCATGAGCTGGGGGAACGCTTCGGACTGACCGCCAACGCGTTGCGTCGGCATTTGAAGGCACTCGACCAGGACGGGCTGGTACGCTTTGCCAAGGAAGTGCGTGGCGTTGGCGCACCGGTCTACAGTTTTTCGCTCACGGCCGCTGGGGAGGCGCTCTTTCCGCGCAGCTACGTCTCCGTGCTGTCCAACGCGCTCGACGCGCTGCGGGCACAGCGGGGCGATGCGGAGGTGACTCGGGTGCTCGAGACGGAGTGGAACGAACTGGCCGACGAGGCGGGCCCGGTGCTCGACGCGCTGCCGCTGGCCGAACGGATGTCGCTGGTTGCGGAGTTGCTGACAGCGAAGGGTTACATGGCCGAAGCGGTGCAGAACACGGGAGACGGGGCGTCGTTGACGCTGCGCATTCACAACTGCGCGATGCGCGAAATCGCCGACCGGTTTCCGGAAGCCTGTGCAGTGGAAGCGACGTTCGTGGAACGGCTGCTCGGCGTGCCGTTGGTACGCGGGCAACATCGGCGTGATGGCTGCGGCCGGTGCGAGTACGGAGTGGTGAGCGCGGCGGTCGCGACCACAGACATCATGACGTGGGAACAGGAGCAGGCATGAGTTCGACTATCGACGCGCTCGTCAATCGCGAGTATCAGTACGGCTTCTCGACCGACATCGAGACCGACACGCTGCCGCCCGGTCTGTCCGAGGACACGGTGCGTTTCATCTCGGCCAAGAAGGGGGAGCCGCAGTGGCTGCTCGACTGGCGGCTGAAGGCGTTCCGCCGGTGGCAGACGATGACCGAGCCGCATTGGGCGAACGTGCAATACCCGCCCATCGACTATCAAGCCGCGAGCTACTACTCCGCGCCCAGGTCGGTCACGTCGCTCACGTCGCTCGATGAAGTCGATCCCAAGCTCCTCGAGACGTACGCGAAGCTCGGCATTTCGCTGACCGAACAGAAGCGGCTCAACAACGTCGCCGTCGACGCCGTGTTCGATTCGGTTTCCGTCGGCACGACGTACAAGGAAGAGCTGGGGAAGTACGGCATCGTCTTCATGTCGTTCGGTGAAGCGGTGCGCGAGCATCCCGAGTTGGTGCAGAAGTATCTCGGCTCCGTCGTGCCGTACAGCGACAACTTCTTCGCAGCGCTCAACAGCGCGGTCTTCTCCGACGGTTCGTTCTGCTACATCCCCAAAGGGGTGAAGTGCCCGATGGAACTGTCCACGTATTTCCGCATCAACTCGGCCGAGACGGGACAGTTTGAGCGCACGCTGATCGTGGCGGATGAAGGGTCGCAGGTGAGCTACCTGGAAGGGTGCACCGCGCCCAAGCGGGACACCAATCAGTTGCACGCGGCGGTCGTGGAGATCGTCGCACTCGATGGCGCGACGGTGAAGTACAGCACCGTGCAGAACTGGTATGCCGGCGACGAGAACGGACTGGGCGGCATCTACAACTTCGTCACCAAGCGCGCCAAGGCGATGAAGAACGCGAAGGTGTCGTGGACGCAGGTGGAGACCGGCTCGGCGATCACGTGGAAGTACCCCAGCGTGATCCTGCAGGGGGACAACAGTGTCGGCGAGTTCTACTCCGTCGCCGTCGCAAGCAAGCGCCAGCAGGCCGATACGGGCACGAAGATGATCCACATCGGACGCAATACGCGTTCGACGATCGTGTCCAAGGGCATTTCGGCGATGCAGGGGCAGAACAGCTACCGCGGCAAGGTGCAGATCCTGCCCAAGGCGGAGGGCGCGCGCAACTACACGCAGTGCGACTCGATGCTGGTGGGCAATCAGTGCGGCGCGCACACGTTCCCGTATGTCGAAGTGGGCAACAGCAGCGCGACGCTGGAACACGAGGCCAGCACGAGCAAGATCGGCGAGGACCAGATCTTCTATCTCAAGGCGCGCGGATTGGACGCCGAGCAGGCGGTGTCGATGATCGTGAGCGGTTTCTGCAAGGAAGTGTTCAAGGAGCTGCCGATGGAGTTTGCGTTGGAAGCGCAGCAGTTGCTGGGGATTACGCTCGAAGGAAGCGTCGGGTAGGTGAACCATCAGGCATTGAGCGGTGAGTGGGCGCACTGAGTGCTGAGTGCTCACTGATATACGCACATCTTTCACACAATACACATCACTGGGTGGCTTACAGCATGCTCGTTATTCGCGATCTTCACGCCTCCGTCGATGGCAACCCGATCCTCAATGGCATTTCGCTCACGGTGAACGCTGGTCAGGTGCATGCCATCATGGGCCCGAATGGCTCGGGCAAGAGCACGCTGGCGCAGGTGTTGGCGGGTCATCCTGCATATGAAGTCACCGGCGGCGAAGTGCTTTACCACGGCGAGAATCTGCTGGAGATGGCGCCTGAGGTGCGCGCCCAGCAGGGTGTGTTTCTGGCGTTCCAGTATCCGGTCGAGATTCCGGGTGTCACGAACGCGTACTTCCTGCGCGCCGCGTACAACGAAATCCGCAGGGCAAAGGGCATCGACGAAGTGGATCCGATGGAGTTCCTCGATCTCGTCGAGGAGAAGCTCAAACTGGTGGACATGGATGTGTCCATGATGAACCGGTCGGTGAACATGGGCTTTTCGGGTGGCGAGAAGAAGCGTAACGAGATCCTGCAGATGGCCGTGCTGGAGCCCACGCTTGCGATCCTCGACGAAACCGATTCCGGACTGGACATCGACGCGTTGCGCATCGTGGCGGGAGGCGTGAACGCGCTCAGGAAGCCGACCAACGCCACGATCGTCGTCACGCACTATCAGCGTCTGCTCAATTACATCGTGCCCGACTACGTACACGTGCTGGCTGGCGGCCGCATCATCAAGTCGGGCGACAAGTCGCTCGCGCTCGAGCTCGAAGCACGCGGCTACGATTGGGTTCTGGAGGCAGCGTGAGCACGGGCGTGGCCGCAGGCGTGGAATCGCCTTTTCTCGACCAGGCTACCGCAGCGGCGGCACTGGATGCACCCGCGGCGCTCAAGCAATTGCGCACGGCAGGCGTCGAGGCGTTTGCGCGGATTGGTTTTCCGGGCACGCGCAGTGAAGACTGGGCATACACCAACGTCTCATCGATCGCCGGAACGACCTTCACGCCCGCCGCGGACCGCGCACTATCTACCGGTGCGACCGCGTCGCGGCTCGAGCAGTTCTCGTTTGGCAGCGCGTGGCCGATGCTGGTGTTCCTGAACGGGCGCTTCATTCCGTCGCTCTCGTCGCACGAAGCGCTGCCGGACGGCGTGCGCGTGTGGCCGCTGGCCGGGATTGCGGCGGACGAGCCGGAGTTGTTGCACAAGTATCTGGGCACGGCAGCGCCCGCCGATCGCGATGGCTTCACGGCGCTCAACGCCGCGTTCGCCGGCGAGGGGACGTTCATCCATGTGGGGAAGGAGATGGTGACCGAGGTGCCGGTCCACCTGCTCCATCTCACCGACGCGCAGGGTGCTGGAGTGATGTCGCATCCGCGGCATCTCATCGTCGTGGAACGGCACGCGAAGGCCAGCGTGATCGAGAGCTATGTGGCGCTGGACGACGTGGCGTACTTCACCAACACCGTCACCGAAGTGTTTCTCGAAGACGGTGCGACGCTGCAGCATGTGCGCGTGCAGCGCGAGTCGCGCTCGGCGTTTCATGTCGGCACCATCGAGACTCGGCAGGGTCGTGACAGTCACTTCGTGCAGTTCTCGTTCCAGACCGGCGCACAGCTGTCGCGCTCGAACGTGTACACGGTGCTCGAGGGTGACGGGTGCGGCACGACGCTGAACGGTCTCTACATGCTGGACGGCACGCAGCACGGTGATCATCAGACGCGCGTGGAGCATGTGGCGCCCAATTGCTTCAGCCGAGAGCTGTACAAGGGGCTGCTGGACGCCTCATCGCACGGCGTGTTCAACGGCAAGGTGTATGTGCATCCGGAAGCGCAGAAGACCGATGGCAAGCAGACCAACAACACGCTGCTGCTGTCCCCCGATGCGCAGATCGACACCAAGCCGCAGCTCGAGATCTTTGCCGACGATGTAAGGTGCACGCACGGCGCAACCGTCGGGCGCATGGACGAAACGTCGCTGTTCTATCTCAAGAGCCGCGGCATCGGCAGCGTGTTGGCCAAGCAGTTGCTGATGTACGCGTTCGCCGCCGATGTCATCGAAACGCTCGAGAACGAAGCGGTGAAGGAGGAGTTGGAGAAGATGACGTTGGCGAGGTTTACTGGCGGGAAAACCACCGAACCGTGAGTGTGCGTGGTGAGCGGGGCGTGTACGGCGTTGGCACTGAACCACTCCGCACTTTCACTCACCACTCAACGCTGGGTCGTTTCTCCGTACAGCTCCCGCCCTTTCGCTGAGAATCAATGTCCGACCTGCAGGAGCTCTACCAGTCCGTCATTCTCGATCACAATCGAAAGCCGCGCAATTTTGGCGGGCTGGCGACGGCGAACCGCTCGGCGGATGGGAAGAACCCGCTGTGCGGCGATCAGGTCACCGTCACGCTGCACGTGGAGCACGAGATCATTCTCGACGTGAAGTTCACGGGACACGGCTGCGCGATCTCCAAGGCGTCGGCTTCGCTGATGACGGCGGCGGTCAAGGGAAAGAGTCGCGAGGAAGCGGAAGCGCTGTTTGCGCGCTTTCACGCTCTGGTGCTCGGGCAGGATCCGGACGGCGGCAGGGCGCTCGGGCAGTTAGTTGTGTTTTCGGGGGTGTCGCGCTTTCCGGTGCGGGTGAAGTGCGCGTCGTTGGCGTGGCATACGCTCAAGGCGGCGCTGGCCAGCGATGCGGCGGTGCCCGTGGTGAGCACGGAGTAGCGTCGCGCATGGCCGCCGATCTGACCTACCAGCGCGCCGCGGAGCTTGGCGATTTCGAGTTCGGCATTCCGCTTCCCGTCACACTTGAGGACGGCACGCGTCTGTGTCTGGTTCGCGAAGGAGACGAAGTGTTCGCCGTGCTGGACCGCTGTTCGCACAAGGATTTTGCACTTTCGGGGGGCGACGTGGTGGCGCCCTGTACGCTGGAGTGCCCGTGGCATGGGGCGCGCTTCGATGTGCGCACTGGAAACGTTCTGCACGGGCCGGCCACCGAACCGCTTCCCACGTTCGATGTGCGTGTCCTGGATGGTGAGGTGTTCATCGGCCCACAACGGAGTTCATGATCGTGCTGACCGCGCTCGCGCCCCGCGCCGATTTTCCGCTCCTCGCCGCTCATCCGGCACTGCACTATCTCGATTCCGCCGCGACGTCGCAGAAGCCGCGCGTCGTGCTCGATGCGCTGACCGGCTTCTACGAAACGGCGAACGCCAATCCGCATCGCGGTGCGTATGCGCTCTCCGCGACCGCCACCGATGCGTACCACGAGGCCCGCGCCACCGTCGCCCGCTTTCTGGGCGTGGCCGACAGCGACTGCCTCATCTTCACGCGTGGCACGACCGAGTCGGTGAATCTCGTGGCTGCCACGTGGGGCGCGGCGAACGTCCACGCCGGTGACGAGATCGTCATTACGGCGCTCGAGCATCACGCAAATTTCGTGACCTGGCAGCAGCTTGCCAAGCGCACCGGCGCCGTCCTGCGGATCGTCGAGTTGACGCACACGCAGGAGATCGATCTGGAGCTGTTGCGGGGCGCCGTGAACGCGAAGACCAGGCTGGTGGCCATCACGCACGTGTCCAATGCGGTTGGTGCCATCACGCCGCTCGATGAGGTCGTCGCGATCGTGCGGTCGCAGTCGGCGGCGGTGTTGTTCGTGGATGGGGCGCAGGGAGCGCCGCACTTGCCGGTGTCCTTCGACACCATGGGCGCGGATTTCTACGCCTTCAGCGGCCACAAGATGCTCGGTCCGATGGGGATCGGCGGCCTGATCGGCAGGCGCGCTCTGCTCGAGGCCATGCCGCCGTTCCTGTTTGGCGGCGACATGATCGAGTGGGTGCATGACTTCGACAGCACCTGGAACGTGCTGCCGTACAAGTTCGAGGCTGGTACGCCGAATGCGGCCGATGCGGTGGGGCTCGCAGCGGCGGTGCGTTATCTCGAGGCGCTCGACATGACGCGGGTACGCGCCCATGAAGTGTCCTTGCTCGAAAGTGCCGAGGTGCGGCTGCGGGAGTTGCCCGGTTGCACCGTATATGGTCCACCGCCGTCGCGCCGCAGCGGCGTCATCAGCTTTTCGCTGGACGACGTGCACCCGCACGACCTGGCCACAATTCTCGACCAGCATGGCGTCTGTGTGCGCGCCGGACATCACTGCGCTCAGCCACTGATGCGGCGGCTGGGGGTGAATTCGACGGCGCGCGCCTCGTTCTACGTATATAGTGAACAACCCGATGTGGATGCGCTGTGCAGTGCGCTGGCGGCGGCGCAGTCGATGTTTGCGAATGCATGACGGTATGGGCGGTCGCGCGCGTATGCGCGTGTGGGGTGTGCCGAGCGCCCCGCGATCCGGTGAGTGGCTGTCATGAGCGAGCATGTGGTCGTGCGGCGTGCCGACGTGACATCGGCCTCGCTGTCGGCGATGTATCAGGAGACTCTGCTGGCGCATCATCGTGCTCCGCACAACCGGCGCGCCATCGCCGACGCGACGCATGGCGCGTCGCGCAAAAACCCGCTGTGCGGTGACGCGCTCGACCTTGCGTTGCGGGTGGACGACGGCATGGTGCGGGACGCGGCGTTTCAGGGTCGGGGATGTTCGATCGCCGTGGCCTCGGCGTCGATGTTGACCGACGTGCTCCCCGGGCTGAGCGTGCGGGAGGCTTTGGGGCTGGCCGACGAGGTGGCGTCGATGCTCACCGAGGCGGCCCCGGGCGCAGCCCTGCCGCAGGCGCTCGATGCGCTGCGCGGCGTGGCCCCCTTCCCCGGACGCCACGGCTGTGCGAGCATGCCGTGGCTGGCGTTGCGCGACGCGCTGCACACGCGACCGTAGCCGACGCCGTCCTTCGTGCTTCCGGTGCGCGGGCCCGTCCCAGAGGCGCGCCCGCCCATTGAACGTCCGCCTGCCGCCCATGTCATGTACGCCATCGCCATTCTGCGCTACCGCAAGCCGTTCGAGGAGATCGCCCACGCCGTGGACGAGCATCGCGCGTATCTCCGTCAGCTTAAAGCCGAGGGATTGCTGCTGGCGTCGGGGCCGGTGGACCCGCGCTTTGGCGGTGCGCTGCTGCTGCGCGTGCCGGACAGTGATGGCGTGGCCGCGCTCGACCGCATTCGCGACGGTGACCCGTTCACCCAATTGGCGTACGCGCAGTATGAACTGCTGCCCTGGGTGCCCGTCATCGGCAAAGACGATCTGGACCGACTCTGAGTGGGGACGCGTGTCGTTCGCCTGCTGAACACGTTGCAGCGATGGGCGGACGCGGGATGGTCGGGGAGCGTCGTGTTCGGCTGGGGGCTGTTGCAGGGGTTCATCTTCCCCGGACTGGCCGACGTGTTTTTTTTGCCGTTGGCGATCGCGCGTCCGGCGCGCGCTTATCATCTGGCGCTGATCGCGACGGCGGGCACGATCATCGGCAGTGTGGGGCTGTTTATGCTCGGAGAGCGGGCACTGACGCTGCTGGCAGGACTGATCGCCGGTCTGGCCGGCGTGTCGCCGGAGGCGCTGGACGCCACGCGCGCGACACTCGCCCGCTACGGCACGTGGGCGATCTTCGCCAGCACCATGAGCCCGCTGAGTACGAAGCTCACGAGTATCGTGTCCGGCGCGATCGGTGTGCCGTGGCATCACTTCGTCGGCGCGTTGCTGGCGGGGCGACTTTTGCGGACGATGGCGCTGGCGTGGTTGGTGCGGCACGGCGGCGCGTCGGCCGTCCAGAACTGGGTGCGCGCGCGCCGGCCGTCGTGAGTCGCTGAGCAGGCGTGCGCGCAACGTCGATCAGGCGTTGCGTCCGTGCTTGAGTCGCACCAGGCGTTCGCCGGCGGCGTGCAGGGTTTCGTCCTTCTTGGCGAAGTGGAAGCGGATGAGATGCTGCACCGATTCGCGGAAGAAGCTCGAGCCGGCTACACCGGCGACCCCGACGTGGCGGATGAGCCACTCCGAGGCTTCGGCGTCGGTGGGGAATTCGAGCGCACCGACATCGACCATCACATAGTACGCGCCCTGCGGTTCCGTGAATGGCAGTCCGCTCTGGCGCAGGTAAGTCAGGAAGATCTCGCGCTTGCGCGTGTAGAGCTCCGTGAGTCCCGCGTAGTAGCTGTCGGGGAGTTCGAGTCCGGCCACGGCTGCTTCCTGCAGCGGCGCCGCAGCGCCCACGGTGAGGAAATCGTGAACTTTGCGCGCCTGCGCGATGACGTGCGGCGCGGCGTGCACGTAGCCCAACCGCCAGCCCGTGATGGAGTACGTCTTGGAAAGCGAGTTGCAGGTGATCGTGCGGTCGAATGCGCCGGGGAGCGTAGCGAAATAGATATGCTCATTGGGCGCGAAGACGATGTGCTCGTACGGTTCATCCGTGATGACAAAACAATCGTGTTCTTCGGCGAGGCGCAGGATCGTCATGAGTTCATCGCGCGTGAACACCTTGCCGGTGGGGTTCGACGGATTGCAGAGCACGATCGCCTTGGGTTTCTGCGCGAAGGCACGCGCCAGGTCCGCTTCGTCGAAGCCAAAGTGGGGCGGCCGCAGTGGTACGTAAATCGGTTCGGCACCTGAGAGAATCGCGTCGGCGGCGTAGTTCTCGTAGAACGGCGAGAAGACGACGACTTTGTCGCCCGGATTGCAGGCGGTCATCATTGCGACCATCATCGCCTCGGTGCTGCCGCACGTGACGACGAGATGCCGTTCCGGATCGACATCGAGACCGGTGAAGTGCGTGATCTTGCGTGCCAGCGCCTCGCGGAAGCGTGGTGCGCCCCAAGTGACGGCATACTGGTGGTAGGGGCCACGGGTGGCGCGTTCCAGCGCGGCCAGCAGCTCCTCCGGCGGATCGAAGTCCGGGAAGCCCTGCGACAGATTGATGGCGCCGTATTGATTGGCCATGCGCGTGGTGCCGCGGATGACGGATTCACTGAAGACGGAGAGGCGGGAGGCGGTAGAGGGCATGGGGGGCAAAGGTACGGACATGACGCGCATTTGCTAGCTTGAATCCATGTCGTCCGTCACGCCCTCTTCCGATTCGCCGGTGTTGTTGTACGACGGCGACTGTGGCTTCTGCGCCGGAAGTGTGCAGTTCATCCTCGCGCGTGAACCGCGGGCGCGTCGCTCGGCGTTACGCTTCGCCCCACTGCAAGGTGCATTCGGCGCAGCGCTGCGTGCGCAGTTCCCGGTTATTGACGGCGTGGACTCCGTGATCTGGTACGATCCCACGCAGGCCGACGCGCGTGCGGTGCTCACCAAGTCCGGCGCGGCGCTGGCGACATTGGCGCATCTCGGCGGCGTCTGGCGTCTGTTGGCTGCGGTGGGCCGTCTGGTGCCTCGCGCGGCGCGCGATCTCGTGTATGATGCCATCGCCAGGCGGCGATTGGAACTCGCCGCGCCCGCCTGCCTGCTGCCAGACACGGAAACCCGTGCGCGTTTTCTCCCGTGACGCTGCGATCGCCTCCGCACTCACCTTGCCCGATGGCCGCATGACCACCGATCCCTCGATCTCCCACGACCTGCGCGATCGCGTGCTGCAGCGCATCGGACTGACGCTACCGATCGCGACGGATCTGGCGGGGCTGTCGGCGGTGTATCGCGCGTGGTGCGACCACATCCCGTTCGACAATGTGCGCAAGCTGATCGCGATGCGCACGGGCGCCACGCCCCCGTTGCCGGGCACGACGGGGACGGATTTCTTCGAGCATTTCCTGGAGTTCGGAACCGGTGGCACGTGCTGGCCGACAAGCAATGCGATCTACGAACTGCTCGTCAGTCTGGGCTTCACGGCGCGTCGCGTCGCCGCTTCGATGCGCGATCGCGGTTTTGTCACGCATGGCACCGTGAAGGCCACGCTCGACGGCGTGGACTGGATCGTGGATACGTCGATCTTGTCGAACGTGCCGTTGCCGGCCGCGACGGACGTGTTCATCAGCAGCGAGCCGGTGTTCGACGTGGAGATCGAACCGACGGACGAGCTGCATCTGCTGTGGTTTCGCAATCCGCCGGGTGACGGGTACACGCCATGTCGGCTGCTGGTGGATCACATCGACCACGCGTTCATACATGAGGCACACGAGAAGTCGCGCACGTTCGGCGTGTTCAACCAGCACATCTACGCGCGCCGAAATTTCCCGGGGTTGATGCTGGTGCTGCGCGGTCCGATCCTGTATCGCCGGACGATCGCGGGCACCGACGAGACGACGCTGACGCGCGAACAGGTGGTTGAGTCGCTGCGTTGCGAGTTCGGGATCGCGGACGCGATGTTGGCGCGTTGGGTGGAGTCCGGTGCGCTCGAAGAGACGTTCGCGCCCTGGTCAGGACCGCCGCCGCTGATCAAGCCAAGTACGCCGCCATCGAGTCGGCTCGCGAGACGCGAATAGAGCGGACAACGGCGGAACGTCAGTCGCGAATGACGCGGCGAACGACGGATCGCGCGGCGTTGTCTCGTCGGCGCCTTCGTCGTTCACGCCGAACACACCGACGATCAGGCAGTCGTTGCGTCTCAGCGCGCGCGTGCCGATCACACACGACGACCCGCTTGTGTGGCGGCACCGCGACCGCACCCGTCGCATGTTTGCGACACATTTTTCAGCTACGCGCCACTTGTTTGGCGTGAATGGCACCGACGTCGTGCGCTTCGTGAGAACTCTGCAGAGTGCACAGGTGCGCGCTGATGGAAATGCGCTGCCGGCGGAGACGCGGCGAGCTTGACAGATCAGGGATGAAGCGAGAATATAGCCTGTTCCTTTCGACGAGTTTTTGGCCGTCGAAACCACCGTTGCCTGTAGCCCATTGCCCATGTCTTCGATCACTTTCTCCGGCGTAGCGCTCTTGGCGTTCGTCGGGCTTGCGCCGGCGGTTTCTGCGCAAGTCGCGTTTGGCGGCGCTGCACGAAACGCTCCCAGTGCACCGTCGTTCGCCGAGTTTTATAGCGGCGACGCGCGCAACACCATCGTGGTTCAGGATGCGAATGCTGGGGGCGGCGTGAACAACGCGCTGTACCTGCCGCCCGCAACGGACAACAACTACTCCGGCGTGGTGAATCTCTGGTTCCGGAACGCCAACGGAGTGGTAATGAGCGGGTGCACCGGATCGTTGCTCAGCACGCGGAAGATCCTGACGGCCGGCCACTGCGTCTCCACCAGTACGAATGCGCTGTCGTATTCAAGCTTTACCGCCCGGTTCCGCAACTCGGACGGCACGTTCAGCGAAGTCAATGGCACCGGCTTCGCGGTGCGGGCTGGTTACAGTGGCAATGTGCTCGAGGAGCAGGACGTCGCGGTGCTCACGATGAGCGTTGATGCGCCGCCCACGGCCCGCACCTACTCGATCTTTACCGGAAACCCGCTCATCCCGTATAACATGGCGGGCTATGGCCGTATCGGGACTGGGCTGACGGGCGACAACATGTCGAACGGCCAGTTCAATGCGTCGAACACCCTCCGCGCGGCGCAAAATCGCTTCGAGTCGACCGGTCGCGAAGATCAGAGTTTCGCCACTGTCAACGCGGGATCGGGCGCGGGCGCGTACGGCGGTATTCTCCTCTCTGACTTCGATCCACTCCGCGGATCGGCCTCGTCGTTCACGTGCGCTGGCCTGGGCTTCTGCAACACGGGCGCTGGGGTCATGGAAGGCGCGGTTGGTCGCGGCGACTCCGGTGGTGCGGCGTTCTCCAGCAATTGGGAAATCATCGGCGTGGGCTCGTGGGGCAGCTCTTTGGACGGCATCAATCTGAGCCAGTACGACACCGACTTCGGCTACGCCTGTGTCGCCAACTTTGCCTCGAATTCCAGCTGCAAGGCCAACTATGATTTCGTCGCAGCACAGGTGGTTCCGGAGCCGTCCACCTACGCGCTGATGACAATGGGTCTGGTCGGCATGTTTGGGCTGGCGCGACGTCGCGTCGGGCGCGCCTGAGCACCTGATCAGGTGCAGACGCTGGTTCCGCGTCAGGCAGCGTGACGCGGACGGCAGACAGTACGCAACGGCCGGCCGATCTGTAGATCGGCCGGCCGTTGTGCGTCGCTGCTGCGGGGCGACGGCAATTACCCGGAGTGTTTCTCTGCCGTCGCAGGGGCAGCTTCCGCAGAGTACGCCATGCGCGTCATCGCAAGGTGATTACGTCGGGGCCGGCAAGCCGCACCAGATGGCAGCCAGTCGGATCAGGACCCACGGAAATCACGGCGGTAGCGGAGCGAACGCCGGCGCGAACGCGTAACTGAATCCGTTCCCCCTTGGTCGCCACCCACCGCAGCGCGTCCGATTCAAACAACGCGAAGTCGCCCTGCGCGGCGCTCATCTCCGTGGCGTTCCCCAAGGCGCTGCTGTCGCGCATACGCACCATGGAAATAGTCACGCCCGGCACCGGCCTTCCGGCGGCGTCGACGACCCGGATGGCGACCACCGACGCCGACATCGCGCAGCGCTTGGCCCCAGCTTTCATGGCCTGCCGGCTGGTGGTGTCCTGGTCGCGCGCCGATCGGCCATCGTCCGGTGTGCTCAAGGCGAAGCTCAGGGTCAACGCGGCCATTGCTCCGTGAATAAACATCGGAAAGCTCCCTGATCACTACGCGGACAGCACGGCCAGCGAAAGATGCGCGGCACAGCTTCATGAATGGAGCACTCGCGTCTCCATCGCCGAATAGTACACTTCAGTCGGCGTATCGGTTGCTGGGCCAGGCGCGACACGCTGCCCCCGACGGCGTTGTTCGACGCGGTCGGCGCGGCGACGATGCGACGGCGCACCGCCAGAGTGACACAGCTATCCGATCAACGCAGTGAATCCGGCGCTTTGCCGTTGTGCCCGCGCTGAGCGCTGGCAACGGTCGCACGACGCAGGGAGTACCTCCTCGGTCCATGGCAGCGTTCTGAAGTGCGCCACAACGACGTGCGTCGTCAACGCGCGGCGTTGTTCGTCGGACCTTCCGAGGTCGTTTCAGCGTATCTTTTCTCCGATGGCCATTCTGTCAACGTTTCCTATGCCTCCGCGATTCGCACATCAGACCCAGGTAGGGACGACGTACGCGGCCGCGTCGAGAGCAATCCGAAGCAGGCGCTGCTTTTGGGGGGTGTGTGTCGCAACCACTCTGCAGGTAACCGCAGCGTCATCGTTGCTGCAGGCGCAGGTGACCCGCCGCAGTGGTCCGCCGCCAACACCACCGACGACGCGCACAACCGGTGTGCCGGCGACGGCGTTACCTGCAGCCCGGCAGCCGACGCTCGCGAGAATAACGGGTGTCACCTTCGACAGCATCGCCATGCAGCCGCTCGCGGGCGCCATCCTGCAGCTCGTGGCGGCAAAGGATCCGACGCGCATCCGCACCGCGACCTCCGACGCGCGTGGCGCCTACGCCATCGACTCCGTTGCGCTCGGTGTCTATGTCCTCGGCTTCTTCCACCCTCGGCTCGACTCGCTGAGCATCGAATCGCCGCTGTTGCGGGTGGATGTGACGACGGATGAAGAACTGCGCGCCCTGGTGGCGATCCCGTCCGCACGCACCCTCGTCGCGCGACTGTGCGGCCCCGACGTGGTGGCGGCCCAGCAGGGATTGTTCATGGGCTTCGTGCGTTCGGCGCGCGGCGACGCGCTCAGCGGGCCGGCGCGCATCCGTGCGCAGTGGACGCAGATGGTGCTCGGCACGCGCGGCGTCGAGCGCCGCTCACCCGCGCGCTATGCGACGACCACGGCGGGCGGTGCGTTCACGATCTGCGGCATTCCGACCGAAGGCACGTTCACCACACGCGCGTTCGTCGGTACTGACTCGAGCGGGTTCGTCGATCTTGAAGCGCCCGCCAACGGATTGCTGCTGCGCGACGTCTACGTTGGTTCCGCCAGCAAGGTCACGGTGCCGATCGAGGTGGATTCGAGTGAGCGCGCCTTCGCGCGCACGACCGCCGTGGTGCTGCGTGGCAATGGCAAATTGCGCGGACTGATCAAGAGCGCGACCGGACAGCCCGTGCGAGGTGCGCGCGTGCAGGTGTGGGGTAGCGGCATCGAAGCGGTGACGAACGCCGCCGGACAGTTTGCCATGCAATCGTTGCCGTCGGGGACCTACACGCTGGAGTCGCGCGCCCTGGGGTACATGCCGCGCAAGACGCCGGTGGACGTGCCGGATGGCGCCGAAGGGACGATGGAGCTCGAGATGGCAGTGTTCGTGCCCACGGTGGACACGCTGCGCATCCGCGCGAATCGCGACCCGGTTTACGACCCGCTGGCCGAATTCGAACGACGTCGCAAGAGTGGCTTCGGCTATTTCATTGACGAAGAGACGCTCAGCAAGCGGAACCCCATGTACATGTCCGACGTGTTCCGCATGACGCCCGGGATGACGATCATGCCGGGACAGTTGTCGGGCGATCAGGTGCTGATGCGCGGCAGCGGCGGCGCGGGTTCATGCGTTCCGGCGATCTATCTCAACGGCGTGCGTGTGACGAGCGACGACGGTGTGATCGACAACATCGTGAATCCGCAGGAAGTGCGCGCCGTGGAAGTGTATTCGCGGACGGCGAGCGTTCCGATGCAGTTTCAGGCGTCGAACGGGTGCGGTTCGGTGGTGATCTGGACGGGCGGTCGCCGCTCGCCCGGCCGCTAGCGTGGCCAGTCCGCGGCACATCCGCATTATCGGTCGTGTGACGACGGTGGTGCTGCTGGTGGTGATGGGCACGATGATCACGTGGTTCGTGACCGGGATGCCAAGCTCCGTCGAGACCGCGCTGGCGGACGCGCTGTGGGAGCCGTGTCCGGCTTACTACGCGGCGGCCCGTTCCGCGCGTGACACCATCGACGCGGATTCGTATGTGCTCAAGCCACGGTCGCGCTTCGAACGATCGATCACGTGTGGGACGCTGCGCGCGAAGCGGGGCGCGTCGTAGATACGTGCACATCGCGGATACCACGAAAGCGTTCGAGGCTTTTGCGGTATCGTTTCAACCCAATCCGCGTTCTTCTTTTTCCAGTCTGTTGCGGTTACGGTTGTTTTTGCTGCTCGCGGAGCCCAGTTGCGGCGCCTGACCTACGGCTGCGCTCCCGCCCCGAGATCGTTCCAGTTCATGATGGTGTTGAAGCCCATGATGAACGTGCCTTGCGTCTGCCAGCGCCAGAACGGACGGATGGTGAACATCACCAGATGACCCTTGCCGATCGGCGAGTCGATGACGCTCGGACGATTGGACAGGTTCTCGCCCCCCTGCAGCACACCGGACAGCAGCATGTCACGCGGACTGGCTGGCCACGCCATCACGACGCGCGGCTTCATCTCGCCGAGCGTCCGCATGGCCGGCGCTGCGCCGCCGCCACCGAATCCGCGGCCTCCTCCGAAATCAGCGCCCGGCGCCGAGGCGTTGGTCGTCGGCCACGTCTGCAGCGGATCCCAGACCGAATGTTCGACCCACGTCGCCATCGGCTGCGTGTTCTGATAGACGCCCGGCTGGCCGCCGAAACCGCCAGGGCCGCCGCCGCCGCCGACGGCCGTGCCGGCGAGAGCGGCCGAACTGCCCGGACGCAGCATGTCGAGCTTGCTGATCGGTGCCGCGGTGGGTTGCGGTGGTACGCCGGCATCGAGCAGCGTGCCACCGCTGAAGTAGACGGGCATCTGGTTCACGCCGAAGCCGTACACGATCGGGCTCGTCATGTCCTTGATGACGCCGCGCAGCAGCGTGCCGCGATTCACCAGCCCCACCGCCGCCGTCGGACGCAAGCCCGGCGTGAGGCTGTAGGTGGGGAAAATCCCCGACGTGTTGCCTTCCGTGATAAGCGTGCCGCCGTCCTGCATGAACTGATGGAGCATCTTGAGACCGTCTTCACCGAGTCCGCCGCGCGTGTCGGATGTGGAATCGGGATAGCCCAGCGACTTGTATTCGGCGGTGCGCTGATAGGGAATCGGCTTGCCATCGGTCGGAGGCGGTGCACCGACCGCGCCGCCATGCGGCCACAGGATCACGTCGAATCGGGCGCGAAGTGACGCCATCTTGCGCACTTCGTTCTCGCCGAAGTACGTGTACGGGATCTTGTAGTAGTCGAGGGCCGCACGCACCCAGCCTTCGTCCTGCGTGTTCGACCAGCTGTGGATGTAGCCGATGCGCGGAATGTCGAGATCGTGCTGCCTGACCGCGGGGACGGCATCAACGGCCCACGCGGACAATCCGAACTCCGTGAGCAACGGTTCGATCTGCGCCCTGTTCGCGCGCGGGATGATGAACGAGCCCGCGCCGAACGTGCGCCCCGCGGCATCGAACGCCGCTTCGGACGCGGACATTTTCGTGCCCGCCAAACGATAGCGGAGCGCGATCATGTTGTTGTCGCCGGTGTGCGCGACAATCACGGTCGATCCCGAGCCGCTGATGCCACCGGCCGCGACGACATGCGCGGTCACCGGCGTCATCGACGCGGTGAGCAGTGCCGGATCCTTGATCTCGTGCAGAATGATGTTGCGCATCATCTGGTACGTCCAACCCGTATCGTCATACGGCGACGGGTTGGTCGTCGGATAGTTCTGGATCGAGAAGTACATATCCGCGATCGTGCGGAACGGCTGGTCGCCGCGCACGATCCAGTCTCCCGTCTTCACCTCGACCGTACCAAACTTCATGTCGCTGTGGGCGACGTGGAACTCGAGCCCCTGATCGACCAGCTCGTTGACCGCTTCCGCCGCGTTCGCTTTCGAATGCTGTCCCGCCGGAATGACCCAGCCCTTCACGGGCCCAAGCACACCCTTCTTGATCGCGTTCTTGTTCTTGATCCAGTAGTTCTCGAGAAAGCGCTCGCGCTCCTTACCGGTGTTCCACAACGCATACAGCACGGCCGACTGCTGAATGTTCGTGTTCGCGCGCGGACCCCAGCGAATGTCGTTGGGCGTGGGATTCGGACGGAACCACTCGCGACTCTGGTTGTAATTCGTGCCGCCGAGAATGCGCGTGAGCCCGGAATCGCTGGCCACCGCCGCACCTGCACCGCGACCGCCAGCCGCCGCAGCCGCCGGCGGCGGCGCCCCACCACCACGCGCACCACCCATCACCACACCGTTGCACCCCGATCCGTAGCTTTGCACTTCGTAGAAGCGACCGATGGCGTTGTGCGAGTGCACCAGAAAAAACATGTAGTTCGGCACCCAGCCGTCATAGAACCCGTACGTCCATACGCCGGGCACGCCCTGCTTCGTCATCTCCATCACGTCGTTCTCGGCCATGTACCACCATTCGTTGATGGTGATCGGATCGAGTTGTTCGTTGTACGGGCCGGTGCCGGTGGAGACGTAGAGCAGCGTGGCCGCTTCGTGCAGATCGTGCATGATGGTGGGGTGCCACGCATTGGACAGATTGCGCACGTGTTGCGTCAGCTTGAGATACTGCCCCATGCCGTCGCGATTATTGTCGTGCGCGACGTACTTGCCCCAGTACGGCGTGGGGAGATTGAGTCCCGTCTTCTGTCGATAGCAGACGCCATCGACGATCTTCTCGCGGCCATCGACTTCGATGACCGGCGTGATCATGGTCAGGACATTCTTTCGGATGCTCTGCACGAACGGCGTCTCCTCGACCACGAGACGATACGAGAGCTCCATGAGCATCTCGGGTCCGCCCGTTTCGGTGGAGTGAATGCCGCTGGTGAGATAGTAGACCGGCTTGGCGATGCCAAAGAGCTGCCGGGCGCGCGACTCGGGCGTCCTGCGCGGATCGGCCAGCTCGTTGAGATAGCCCTTGTACTGATCGAGGTTCCTGATGGTCTCTTCGTCGCCGATAACGAGGACGACCATGTCGCGTCCTTCTTCCGACTTGCCGATGGTCCAGAACCTGGCGCGTTCAGGGGCGGCGTCGGCGATGGCCTTGAGGTAGCGATGAATGTCCACCGCATGCGTCAGGTAGCCGGGCGTGCCGACGATGCGGTTGATCCCCGGGAATTTGAGGGTCGAGGGGACCTTGTCCGAGGCCGGCAGATGGTCCACCAGATCGGTGGTGATGCGCGGGTCGGTGAGATACTGCCTGATGAGCTTCGTGTACTCCTCATCCTGCTTCTGCGCGACCTGGGCGTCGGCGCGCGGCGCGTGCACCAGCGCTATGGCGGCCAGACAACTGGCCCAGGCCAACCGACGCATCGACGGTGTCGAGCGGGACATCCTGCCTCCTACGGGGGAAATGAGCCGCCGCGCGGATGCGCGACCGGGCGGGTACGGACGGTGTCACGGCTGCTTGCTAGATGTACGCGCGGATCACCAATTTCGCGGGGTACCAGACGACGCAATGCCATTGCGACCCGACGACCCTGCCCGCGACGCCGCACTACGCGTGCAGCGACGGTTGACCCCCAGCGCTTCGCGCAGCAATGTGGCAAGTCAGTATCGCGGCTGCGGCCGCCCCCTCGACGCTCCGATTCGCATTCCGCCCCAGACCGCGTATGATGCCGTTCCGCCCGCTTCTGCTGCTTTCCGTTCCTGCGCTCGTGGGTGCCGTGCTCGGCGCCACTCGTGGAACCAGGTCGTCAGACTCGCTCGTCACCCGCGCACCGGCGCGTTCCGCGGCGCCGGGTGCCCTCGATTCCACGCTCAAGAGCGCCTATCGCTGGCGCAACATCGGCCCCGATCGCGGTGGCCGATCGATCGCGGCAAGCGGCGTCAAGGGACGTCCCAGGGAGGCGTACTTCGGCGCCACCGGCGGCGGACTCTGGAAGACCACCGACGGGGGCGAGCACTGGGCGCCCGTCACCGATGGCCAGATCACCAGCGCCTCGGTGGGCGCGGTCGCGGTGAGCGAAAGCAATCCGGACCTCGTCTACATCGGCATGGGCGAGTCGGCCATTCGCGGCAACATCATGCCCGGCGATGGCATCTACAAAAGCACCGACGCGGGCAAGCAGTGGACGCACGTCGGCTTCCGCAACGTCGACGCGATCTCGAAGATCCGCATTCACCCGACCAACGCCGACATCGTCTTCGCGGCGGTGTTCGGCCAGTACAGCGCGCCCAGCGGCGAACGCGGCGTGTTCAAAAGCACCGACGGCGGCAAATCGTGGCGCAAGGTGCTCTTCCGGGATGACAAGACGGGCGCGATCGACATCGCGATCGACCGCAACAATCCGAACGTCATGTACGCCGCGCTCTGGGAGGCCTATCGCAAAGAATACCAGATGTCGAGCGGTGGTCCGGGCAGCGGTTTGTTCAAGAGCACCGACGGCGGGGAATCGTGGACGGAGATCACGCGCAACAAGGGGTTGCCGAGCGGCTTGGTGGGACGCATCGGTGTGGCGGTGAGTTCGGCCAACTCCAATCGCGTGTACGCGATCATCGAGAACGACGACGGCGGCCTGTTCAGGAGTGACGATGCCGGCGCCACGTGGACCGTCGTCAATCAGGATCGCAGCATCCGGCAGCGCGCGTTCTACTACACGCATCTCTTCGCCGATCACAAGAACGCCGACGTGGTGTACGTGCAGAACACGTCGCAGTTCCGCTCCACCGATGGCGGCAAGACGCTGCAGAACGCCGGACAGGGAACGCACGGCGATCACCATGACCTGTGGATCAATCCGGACGATCCGGCGCACCTCGTGAATGCCAACGACGGCGGCGGCGCGATCTCGTACAACACCGGACGCAACTGGACGGAGCAGGATTTCCCGACGGAGCAGTTCTATCACGTCATCACAACGGCGCATGTGCCGTTTCACCTGTGCGGCTCGCAGCAGGACAACAGCACGCTGTGCACGCCGTCCAACTGGAACGCGGGTGGGGGCGGTCGTGGCGGTGCGGCACCCGGCGGCGACATCACGTCAGGTGGCATGGCCGTGTCATATCAGGTGGGCGGCGGTGAGCCAGGCTACATCGGCGCCGACCCGGCCGACCCCGATCTCTTCTACTCGGGCACCAACAACGGCGGCTACCTCGACAAGTTCAACCGACGCACAGGACTCGGCCGCGAAGTGAATCCGTATCCGTGGTTCTATTCGGGCGAGCCCTCGAAGGAGATCAAGGAGCGATGGCAGTGGACGTACCCGATCGTCTTCTCGCCGCTCGACAAGAAGACGTTATATGTGTCGTCGCAGCGACTGTGGTCCACGAAGGACGGCGGGAAGACGTGGGCGAACCTGAGCGGCGATCTCACACGGCATGCACCGGAAACGCAGGAGAAGTCGGGCGGTCCGATCACCGGCGACATGAACGGCCCCGAAGTGTACGGCGTGATCTTTTCCGTCGGACCGGGCAAGAAGAACATCAACACCATCTGGACCGGCTCGGACGACGGACTGGTGCATGTCACGCGCGACAACGGGAAGACCTGGGCGAATGTGACGCCCAGGAACATGCCCGACTTCGGTCGCGTGAGCCAGATCGATGCGTCCGCGTTCAGCGATGGCGCCGCGTACATCTCGGTGCGCAAGCCGCTGCTCAACGACCGGTCGCCGTACATCTTCAAGACCGCCGACTACGGCAAGACGTGGACGAAGATCGTCGAAGGCATCCGCGCGGATGCGTACGTGCATGCCGTGCGCGAAGATCCGACGCGCAAGGGCCTGCTCTACGCCGCGACGCAGCACGGCGTGTACATCACCTACGACGACGGCGCAAACTGGGAAGACTTGTCGCTGAACATGCCCGATGTGCCGGTCTCGGATCTCATCGTCGAGCAGAACGCGTTGGCCATCGCCACGCACGGCCGTGGCTTCTGGGTGCTCGACAACATCGCGCCGCTGCGCCAGATGTCGCCGGCGGTGACCGCGGCGGAGATGCACTTGTTCACGCCGGCGCTTGCCGTGCGCGGCAGCGGTGCGGCGCCGATCAGCTACTCGCTCAAGACCATCCCCAAGCGGATGCAGTTGCAGATCGTCGACTCCATCGGTGGTGTCGTGCGTACCTTCGAGGTGGACACGACGACGCCGGGCGCTGCTGCGGCCGCCGGTGGCCGTCGCGGTGGAGGTCCGGCCATGATTCCGCGTGCGATCGGAATCAATCGCCTGAACTGGGATATGCGCATCGCGAGCATCGAAAGCTTCCCCGGAATGATTCTGTGGGGCGCGGGCACCAACGGACCCGTGGTGCCGCCGGGCAAGTACACGGTCAAGCTCATCGCTGATGGGAAGACGCTCACCACACCGCTCGTTGTCACACGCAACCCGCGCATTCCCGACGTCACCAACGCGGAACTGCGTGCGCAGTACCTGTTCGGCAAGAAGGTGCGCGACCGCACGACGGAGGCGAACATGGCCGTCATCCAGATCCGCCGCGTGAAGACGCAACTCGACGATCGCCTCAAAAGGGCGGCGGAGGATGCCGCGCTCAAAGAGAAGAGCGCGACGCTCAAGACCAACGCGTCTGTCGTGGAAGAGAACGTGTACCAGGTGCGCAATCAGAGCGGTCAGGATCCGCTCAACTTCCCGATCAAGGTGAACAACCGTCTCGCCAACCTGCTCTCCATGTCCGAGCGCGGTGACGGCGCGCCGACGACCAACATGCCCGCGATCTTCACCATCCTGAGCACGGAGCTCAAGGGCTACGAGAGCAAACTCGACACGGTCTGGAAGACGGACCTCGTGGCGGTCAACAAGGAGCTGTCACGTCTCAGGCTTCCGCTCATCGATCCGTCATGCGCGAAGGCGGAAGGCTGCGTGGCCACCCCGTGACACATACTTTTCCGAGGCACACCCTGATGTCCCGTCCTCCTTTCGCTTCCGTGCGCATGTGGCGCGTCGCCGCGCTGTCCGGTGCGGCGCTGTCCACTCTCGCCCTCTCCGCCTGCACGCTGCAGCGCGGACAGCCGAACAGCACCACGTCGGCGTTGCAGTCGTCTCGCGTAGACGATCATCTGGGGCACATGTCCGCGGCAGACATGTCCGCACCCATGTCGCCGTCACGCAACGGCGGGCAGCAGGGAACCCCGGGCATCCCCGCCAGCAACGCCACGGCCGAGGCACGGCTCAAGGCCAGCCCGCGGCATTCGGAGTGGGTGAAGGTGGCGATGCCCGGCTCCACCGACTCGCTGATGGCGTGGGTGGTGTATCCCGCCAGTCGAAACAGCCGCGCCAAGGCACCGGTGGTGGTCGTGATCCACGAGATTTTCGGACTGTCCACGTGGGTGCGTGGCGTGGCCGATCAGGTCGCGGCGGATGGCTTCATCGCGGTCGCGCCGGACTTCCTCTCGCGTGTCCGCGGCGGACCGAGCAACATCGAGCTCTCCGGCGACTCGGCGCGCAAGCTCATTGCCGGCGTGAATGCCGCGGAGAAGAATGCCGTGATCAGCGCCGCGGCGAACTACGCCATGATGCTTCCATCAGCACAGCAGAAGTACGCGGTGATCGGCTACTGCTGGGGCGGCACTGCATCGTTTGGTCATGCCGTCAACGGCGGCGTGCAGGGCTTCTCCGGCGCCGTGCCGTTCTACGGGGCGCCGTACATGAACCCGGGTACGCCTGCCACGGCCACGACCGCGGCGGTGCCTGGCTCCGTCAGCGCCGACTCGCTGGCCAGGATCAAGGTGCCGGTGATGCTGCTCAGCGGTTCGAAGGACGCGCGCATCGGCGCCGCCATGCCCGCAATCGATTCCATCATGAAGTCGATGCGCAAGGAGTATTCGGGCACCAACTACGAGGGCGCGGTGCACGGATTCCTTCGCGCGCAGAACGATCCGAAGGCGCAGCGTGATGAAGCCGAAGAAGCGGCCAATCTCGCCGCGGCGAAGGACGGCTGGCCCAGCACGATTGCGTTCCTGAAGAAGAACCTGGGCGTGAAGTAGTCGGCGCGTGATGCTGGCGATGACGGGACGTTCGCCCGCTACGGCCCGACGATCGCCTGCTGCACCGCTGCCAGCAACTGGTTCGTGGCGTACGGTTTGGAGAGGAAGTGCCGTACGCCCAGATCGGTAAGCTGCGCGCTGGCGTCGAGGCCACTGGTCGCGACGACGCGGATGGCCGGGTTGATCGTTTGCAGACGACGAATGGCATCCGGTCCGTTCATGACGGGCATCATCATGTCGGTGAGTACGACGGCGATCTGGTCGGCCAGCGGGGCGTACGTGGCGACACCTTCCGCGCCGTTCGCCGCGACGATCACACGATACCCGAACGCCTCCAGGGTCCGCGTGGTGATGAGGCGAACCGACGGCTCGTCCTCGATCACGAGGATGAGCTCCCCGCGCCCGCGCGGAAGCTCGACGACCGGGTGTGCTGACGAGGCCACCTCGCCAGCGTGCGACGGGAGGTATACGTGGAATGTGGTGCCACGACCTGGCTCGCTGTATACGCGAAGGAACCCGCCGTGGCTCCGGACGATCGCCATCGTGGTGGACAGTCCGAGTCCCGTGCCCTTTCCAAATTCCTTCGTCGTGAAGAACGGGTCGAAGATTTGCTCCATGACGGAAGGATCGATGCCGCTGCCGTTGTCGGCGATGCTCAGGTGTACATGCGGTCCTTCGTTCGCGTCGGGATTGATCGTCGCGAAGTGCTCGTCGAGTACGACATTCTCGACGCGGATCGCGAGGAGCCCACCAGCGGGCATCGCGTCGCGCGCGTTTACGCAGAGGTTGAGCAGGACCTGGTGCAACTGTGTCCGGTCGCCGAGCACCCGCCAGGGCGCGGACGGCATGACAGTCGCGACTTCAATGTGCTTCAGGAACGTGTCGCGCACCAATCGTTCGATCTCGTGAACAATCTCGCCGATATCGACAGAAAGCCGCTGGCCGTCGACGCCGCGCGCGAACTGCAGAAGCTGCCGCACCATGTCGGCACCATGTCGCGCGCTCTGGTCAAGCGTGGCAATCAACTCGTGACTCTCCTCGTCCGGCACGCTCTCGCGCAACAGTTCGAGTGAGAGCATGATGGGGCTGAGCACGTTGTTGAGGTCGTGCGCGATGCCGCCCGCGAGGGTGCCGATGCTTTCCATGCGTTGCGCGCGCATCATCTGCTGCTCGAGTTTCTTCCGCTCGGAGACGTCGCGCACCACGTTCGATATTCCGATGACGGCGCCGGCGCCATCGCGGATCGGCGATGCCGTCACAGAGACCTCGATCGACCGACCGTCCTTGCGGCAGCGGATGGTATCAAGGTGCTCAACGCTGGCGCCGCTCGAGATGCGTGCAGTGATGTAGTCGTGCTCCGCGATCCGGTCGGCGGGAAAAATGCGCGTGATCGACGCACCGACCATCTCCCCGTCGGTGTAGCCGAATAACCGTTCCGCCCCGCGATTCCAGCTCGTCACGGTGCCTTGCAGATTCTCTCCAAAGATCGCGTGGTCGGAGGAAGCGACGATACTTGCCAGGTGGACCGACACCAACTCCGCACGCTTACGTTCGGTGATGTCCTGTACGGTGCCGTACAGTCCGACCACGTCGCCGCGATCGTTGCTGCGGGGGAGCGTATGGGCAAGCACATGTGCGTGGTCGCCATTGGGCCGCACGACGACCAACTCGCATTCGCGTTTCGTCGCTCCCGAGCCAGTAGCCGCGGCCATGACTTCCTGCTGGATGAGTCGACTGGGCGCATCGAGCGATGCCCCCACCTCGGTTGCAGAGCGCGGCGGACCGAGCAGCGGATCGCGTCCAAAGATCTCGAATACCTCTGGCGACCACGTGATCTTGTCCGTGGCGATATCCCATTCCCAATCGCCGATCCGACCGATGCGTTGCGCTTCCGTGAGGCGCTCGACGACGCGTGCCATGTCTATTTCTGCGCGCTTGCGGGGCGAGATATCCATGACGATGCCCGCAACGTGATAGGGCGTGCCCGCGTTATCGAAGTAGAAGCGGCCGCGCGTCCACAGCCAATGCACGGAGCCATCCGGCCACATCGTGCGGAACTCTTCGTCGTACTCGCCCTGACCCGACAGTGCTCGCTGAAACGAGGCATTCACCCGCTCACGATCGACCGGCTGGATATGGGCCAGGAGCGTCTCGTATGTCCACGACGGCAGCAACTCCTGATACCCGAAGCATTGGTCGTGCCGCAACGACCGGCGAGCGTCATTGGTTCGCAGATCGAGACTCCAGTCACCGACGTCGGCCGACGAGAGCGCGAAATCCAGGCGCTGCCCGCTCTCTTGGGCGACCTTTTCCGCATGACGTAGCGCCGTAGCGTCCCTCGTGGGACCAGTGATGTTCACATGCGTCACGAGCACACCGGCGGCGCGGGCAGCGCCGCGCGGAGTTACGACCAGACGGAACCAGCAGGCGTCGAGAGGAGAGTGACACGGATACTCCAGGGAAAACTCAGGGAGCTCTCCCCGCAGCACGGCGCGAATGCCGTCTGCAGCGGCGGGTGCCTCTGCCGCGTCTTCTCCGGTCGCGCATGCGCACGTGTCCAGATAGTTCTGGCCAACGCCGTAGTCCGTACCGCCGCACTGATTCTCATTCCCGAAGAGTCTCCAGGCGGCATTCACGTGCACAATCACGCCCTCGCTGTCGAGGACGGCCACATGCACCGGCAGTGCGTCGAGAATGGCCCACTGCGGGTCGATGGGCGGCGTGCCAGCGGAGAGGTCAGTCTCTCGCTGGATTGCACCCTGTGGAAGGTCCTGCAGGCCCTGCTTCATCGTGACGCCCAGAAGCGAATGCGAGGAACGACAGCATCGGAACGCCACACGGATCGTCCCGCTGACCGCACCGGTCGCACACGCTCATTCTACACCTCACCTGCTATATCGGCATGGCGCGCAGATTTCTGTACGCACATCGTCTCGTGATCATCTGTGCGCTCCGGGCGCAACCTGACCAAACTCGTTTGGCCAGTCGTTCATGGTCAGCACTTCAGGGCGCCGCCGTCCGCTGCACGAGCATGGCGACCCGGTCGACATCAGCGTAGCGTCCCCGCCACTGCCGCTTCGTCACCAACGCGTCGCCGCGTACGCCGCCGCCACGCGTCTATCCCGCGACAGCAGCACGGCATTCAACAGGCGCGCATGTGCGACAATGAGCCGATCGAAGGGATCTCGAGTCCATATTTCGCTCATCGCGAAGGTCACGACGTTGTCGAACTGGTCGGTCGCGACACGCAAATGCAGCCCGCGTCGGAGTGTTTCGATGGCGTCAGTCGCGGGCGCGCGCGCCAACGACCGCTCGCCCTCGGCGGGCCGATTCATGACGTGCAGCGACTGTCCGAGTGTCAAAGCGCCGTGGCGACGACGCATGGCGTAGTCGCCCGAGCGACGCAGCGCAAATGCAGGCCGCCGATGACGCCGGGGGCGCGTGCCGATGTGGCACACGCCCCCGTCGTCGCTGCGTGCTGTCGTCTTCGAGTGACTCACATCTTTGGCGGGAAGAGCTTGTCCAGCTCTTTCCTCACCGCGTCGAGCTCCTGCTTGAGCACCGCATACCGTGAAATAGCATCGCGGCCCACCTTCTGGTCCACGCGCACGGTCATGCCGGCGAGATAGGAGATGTGCGCCTGCAGTCCCGGCTTGCCGTAGCGCACCGGCTGCGTGTTGAGCGTGTTGGCGATGGCCTGCACCTTGGCCAGCGTATCGGCAGCCGCGCCGGTCGCACCCTTGAGGCGCGCTTCGGCCTGACGTGTGCGCGCCACCTGGGCACCCGCGTCGGAGACGAGCGTGCGCACCCGCGAGTTGTGCTCATACTGCTCGCGCAGGTCGACGACGGTGATCCCTTCGGCCGCGAGGCGCGGATCGATGCGCACGGTAAACGGCACCGTCTGCGTGGTGCTGCCGACGGTCATGCGCGCCTGATACTCGCCCGGCGGTGCGCCGAGTCCGGTGGAGTGTTGCACACCCCAGACGAAGCGATTCACGCCTTCGTTCTTGCTCACGACGTTCAGCGTCGGGCCGGCCGGACCGCGTCCCGGGCGACCGACCATCATCGCGTCGTCGGCGTCTTCCGGATCGCCGCCACCACGCCCCCGTTGGACCGGCGGCGGCGCGACCCCGCTGCGATAGCTGTTGACGACGGTGCCCTTCGCGTCGAGGATCTCGATACGCACCGTGTCCGACGGCACAGTGGGGAGGAAGTACTCGATGGTGGGGCCGAGCAGTGCGGCGCCGGTCTGCGTGCGATAACCGTCGCGCGGCTTGAAGAGCGCGATAGCGTTGGCCGTCGTTGCCGGCGTGATCTGCTGGAGTACCGACAGATTGTCGAGAACCCACATCGCGCGTCCCTGCGTGGCGACGACGAGATCGTTGTTCTTCACCTGCAGTTCGTTGATCGGCACCTTGGGCAGATTGAGATCGAACGGCTGCCAGTGGCCACCGTTGTCGAACGAGACGTACATGCCGAACTCCGTTCCCGCGTACAGCAGTCCCGCGCGCACGGGATCTTCACGCACGACACGCGTGGGATTATCCGCGGCAATGCCGTTCTTGCCATCGGTGATGCGCGTCCACGTCGCCCCGTAGTCTTCCGTTTTGTACAGATACGGCGCGTAGTCGCCAAGCAGGTATCGATACACGGCGTAGTAGGCGGAACCCTTGCGGTGCGGTGACGCCTCGATCCACGCCACGCGTCCGCCGGTGGGCAGATCCTTGGGCGTGATGTTCTTCCACGTCTTGCCGTTGTCGCGCGTGATATGAAACGGCCCGTCGTTCGCACCCGTCCAAATCACACCCGCCTCGTGCGGCGACTCGGTGATCGCGTAGAGCGTGCTGTAGAACTCTTCGCCGGTGACGTCGCGCGTGATCGGTTCGCCGCTGGCCCCCTGACAGCAGGGCGGGAACGCGGTGAGATCGGGGGAGATCTTTTCCCACGTGACGCCCTTGTCGCGGGAGCGATGCACGTGCTGCGAGCCGTAATAGATGACGCTCGGGTCGTGCGGCGAGGTGACCATCGGCGAGACGCGCTGGAAGCGATAGATGAGGTCTCCACCCGCGTTGCCGTACAGCGACTGTCCGCCGACCCAGTAATTGCGCGACTGGCCCATCTCGAGATTCATGACCGCGAACTGCCCCTTGCAGGAGCCGTAGACGATGTCCTTCTGCGTCGGATGCGGCAGGATCGGTCCCGTTTCGCAGCCGGGGCCCGTGCGCATGCCTTCGCTGACGAACGGGTCGCTCAAGCTGCTGAAGATGTACGTCGAGTTGTCCTGCTGCGCCGCGTAGATGCGATACGGAAACTGATTGTCCGTCGCGATGCCATAGAACTCGGCCGTCGGCTGATTGCGCTGCGTGCTCCAGGTGCGGCCGCCGTCGTACGAGACGTTGGCACCGCCGTCGTTCGACTGGATGAGCGTGTTGCTGTTATTCGGATTGATCCAGATGTCGTGATTGTCGCCATGCGGAGTGCGCATCGTGGTCATCGTCTTGCCGCCGTCCACCGACTTGAAGAACGATTCCGCGCCGGCGTATACGACATCGGCATTGCCCGGGTCCGTGCCGAGGGTGGTGTAATAGAACGGGCGCTGCAGGAGGGCCGGCGTGTTGTTGACCATCGCCCACGTGGCGCCGGCGTCGTCGGAGCGATAGAGGCCGCCGGCGGGGAGCGCTTCGATAAGGGCATAGATGCGCTGCGGATTGGCGGCCGTGACGCCCAGGTTCCCCTTGCCGATGAGATCGGAGGGTAGTCCCTGCATGTTGCGGGTCCACGTTTCGCCGCCGTCGGTACTCTTGTAGAAGCCGCCTTCACGCGAGCCGGAGATGATCGACCACGGCTTGCGTTCGATGCGGTTCATCCACGTGAACACAACGTTCGGATTGCCGGGCATGAGTTCGACGTCCATCGCCCCGGTGCTATCGCTGACGTACAGCGTCTTCTTCCAGTTCTTGCCGCCGTCAGTGGTCTTGAAGACGCCGCGGTCGCTGTTGGGCTTGAAGATGTCGCCATAGGCCGCGACCCAGACGATGTCCGGGTTGGTGGGGTGAATGCGTACTGCGCCGATCTGACCGACGTTGTAGAGGCCTACGAAGCCCCACGTCTTGCCGGCGTCGTTGCTGCGGTAGACGCCGCGTCCGGTGGAGACGTTGCTGCGCACGCCGTCGGAGCCCGTGCCGAGGTAGACCACGTTCTCGTTGGACGGGGCAACGGCGATCGAGCCGCTGGAGCCGAGTGGGACCTGGCCGTCGGTGATCGGCGTCCAGTTCTCGCCACCGTCGACGGTCTTAAAGACACCGCCCGAGGCGACGCCCATGTAGTACGTCTTGGGGTCGGACGGGACGCCGGCGACCGTGGTGGCGCGTCCGCCGACTGAATGGCCGACCAGCCGGTACGAGAGCCCGCGGAGGAGCGACGGATCGACCGCGGCCATGGCGGGGGCGGAGGAGACGGGGCGGGCCGCTGGTCGTGCGGCGGGCTTAGCCGTGGCGGTCGCCTGCGCGAGCACCGTGCGCGGTGCGGCCGCCACGAGGGCGACCGACGTCAGGGCGAGCGTAGCAAGGAGTCGGCGGGACATGGCAGTGGATCGGGGTGAAGCAGGGATGGGGCGGCGGGCGGTGCCTTCGTATACTGACACTCGTGACTCGGAGGAGCCAGTGTTTCGATGTGTTGATTAAGTGGGCTGAGCTCAGCCCGGCCCTTTGAGCACGAGGTGGATCTTCCCAACCCCCGTGATCTCCACCTCGGCGTCGATTTCATTGATGCCCGCGGGGAAGAGCTTGGTGCCCGCTGCATCGCGCGACGTGATGAGCGCGTTGACC
>JBBQTA010000008.1:0-184570 GCA_038213465.1 Gemmatimonadales bacterium
TTGGCCGTTTGGGTTTTTTTTGCTGTTCTCCCTCCCGGGGTCCCCCCCCCCCCCGCCGGGCCCCCCCCCCCCCCCCCCGCCCCCCTCGGGGGGGGGGGGGGGGGGGGGCCCCCCCCCCCCCCCCCACGCCCGTTTCCGCCCCCCGCCTGCTCGCGTACTCGCGCGAAATGGCCCAGGCGCTCGACTTGCCGGCCTCCGTCGTCAGCAGCGACGAGTTCGCTCGCGTTTTTGGGGGCAACGCCCTGCTCGACGGCATGGTGCCTTACGCCGCGTGCTACGGCGGCCACCAGTTCGGCAACTGGGCCGGACAACTCGGCGACGGTCGCGCCATCTCACTCGGCGAAGTCATCAACCGCGCCGGACAGCGCTGGGAACTCCAGCTCAAAGGCGCGGGACGCACGCCCTACTCCCGAACCGCCGACGGTCGCGCCGTCCTGCGCTCGAGCATTCGCGAGTTTCTCTGCAGCGAAGCCATGCATCATCTGGGCGTCCCCACCACGCGTGCGCTGTCGCTCGTGGCCACGGGGGACACGGTGGTGCGGGACATGTTCTACAACGGCAACGCCCGCGGCGAACCCGGTGCGATCGTGTGTCGTGTCGCCCCATCGTTCGTGCGCTTCGGCAACTTCGAGATTCTGGCCGCGCGTGACGATCGCGCGTTGTTGCAGCAGCTGGTGGATTTCACGATTGCCCGAGATTTTCCGGAACTGCATGCCGCGTTCGACGTCAACGATCCCGCGCGTCTGCCGGCGTGGTTCACGGAGGTGTGCACCCGCACCGCCACGATGATTGTGCACTGGATGCGCGTCGGCTTCACGCACGGCGTCATGAACACCGACAACATGTCCATCCTCGGCCTCACCATCGACTACGGGCCATACGGGTGGGTGGACAATTTCGATCCCGACTGGACGCCCAACACCACCGACAGCGCCGAGCATCGCTACGCGTTCGCCAAGCAGCCGGCTGTGGCGTTGTGGAATCTCATGCGGCTGGCGGAAGCACTGGCGCCGATCGCTGTCGACACAGAGGCACTCGCGGCCGGTGTCGATGCTTATCGCAGCGTGTTCAATCGCGAGTACACGGCGATGATGGCGTCGAAGCTTGGCTTCCCGGCGTGGGGTGAGGTGGAGCTGGCGCTCGCCACGGACCTGTTCAACCTGATGGAGCAGAGCGAAGTGGATTTCACGCTGCTGTTTCAGGCACTGGCGCGCATCGACCCGGTCAATCCCGATGTGGCCCTGCTCGCGGCCGCCGGATACTCCGCTGAACGCTGGCAGACACGCGCCGATGCCTGGTCGGCATGGCTGGCGGGGTACGCGTCGCAGGTGCTCGCGACTGGCGAGTCGCCTGCAAGTCGCCTGGAACGTATGCGCACGACAAACCCGGTGTACGTGCTGCGCAACTATCTCGCCCAGCAGGCGATCGATCTCGCGGAAGCGGGCGATCTGTCCGAAGTGGAGCGGCTGCTGGAGCTGCTGCGGCGTCCGTACGGGGAGCAGCCCGGATTCGAGCGCTATGCAGAGAAGCGCCCCGACTGGGCGCGCGAGCGCGCCGGCTGTTCGCGGCTGTCGTGCAGTTCGTGACCCGCCGATCCCGCACGTGGCGTCGCGGCGCGATGACCGTCGCGTTCCTGACCGTTGCGTTCGGACTGCCGTGGCTTGTCCATAGCATTTGGGGTGCTGCGGTGCTCGCGGTGGGGCTGTTCGCGCTTGGTGTGTACGGTTGGCGCATGACGCAACGCAACGATCGCTGACGTCGCATCGTCGCATCGTCGCATCGTCGCGCGTCGCGTTTGGCGTTTGGCGTTTGGCGTTTGGCTGTTTCGAGCACCAATCTCAGTCGTCATGCGTTACCTACCCATGACGACTTCCACGTTCTCGATTCTCGGCGGCGCGTCGCGCATGACTTTCGCGCGCGCCCGACTGTTGCTTGGTATCTCCGGCGTCGGCGCCTCGGTGATCATGGCCGCCTCGCTGCTGCTCTTCGTCATTCCGGGCAGCGCGCTGTCCACGTCACCGGAGCAGCCGCTCTTGCGAGCGGTCGTCTCTGTCGCGCTGGTGATGATGGTCGGCATCGCCGCGTTCCTGCCGTTCGATATGCTCGGTGGCGCCGCATTGGTGCGCCAGCGTGCACCATTGCCCGTGTTTCTGGCGCGATGGGTGCGTGGCGCGACGGTGCAACTCGTGGTCTGGATGCTGTGCGCGGCCATCCTCATGATCAGCGCACGCACGCGTGGTGTGATCGGCGCGATCGGCAGTTTCGTGCTGCTGCAGTTTGTACTTGCCGCGTTACGTGCGCCGTTCGCTCGCTTGATCGCTGATCTGCACGAGCGAGAGATCCCCGACACGCTGCGCATCGCGTCGCAGCGCGCCAAGATCGATTTGGACCAACTGCTGGTACTCGATTCGGCGGACGAGGCGTTCGTGGGTGGATGGACAGGCGTGTGGGCGCGACGGCTCGTGATCCCGGCGCGCTGGTTACAATTGCCGGAACATGCTCTCGTGGCCGCGCTCTACCGCCGTCGTATCATCGCGGAGTCTGGTGCGCACCTTCGGGGCGTGTTGGGTGCGATCGCCTGGAACACGCTGGGTCTTGCACTGGTGCTCGCCCTCACCGGCGCGGACGTTGGCACGGCGGCGGGCATGCTGACCATGGCGGCCGGCATGACACTCTGGGCATTTGTCGGCGTGCTGCTGCTGCCAACGCCATCCCGCGCGGCTGTCTTTGCGGTTGATGCGGTCACGGCGCACAAGGTGGGCACCAGCGCCGTGCGCGAAGCGATCGACCGTCTGGATCGCTGGCAGGACGATGAACCGCAACGGTCGGTACGCGTGGAAACGATTTTCCATCCCGTGCCGTCGCGCAACGCACGCCATGCGCGACTCATCACCCTCGCGCCGACGGATGGCACGCCGGTCGTCCGCACGATGCACGCGCACCATCTCGCGCGCCACGCCCTGTGGCTCGGCTGGGCCTCGCTCTCGCCCATCTCACGCGCCGTCCACTGCAACGTGGGTCGCCCGTCACTGTGGGCCATGTTCCCAGGCGACTGATCAGAAACTCGCTACTCATCACTGCCCACTCGCAACTCGCAACTGCTTTTCAAAGCGACTGCTTTCTGACGCCACGGCTTTCCCAGCACCGGCTACCGCAACAACTGCTCCAGCTCCTCCCGTCCAAGCCCCGCGATCGGCCCCGCTTCCCCACCCAGAATTGCATCGGCCAGCGCGCGCTTCCCTGCCTGCAGTTCGAGAATGCGCTCCTCCACGGTGTCCTTGGCCACGAGCCGCGTGGCAATCACATGTCGGCTCTGCCCGATGCGATGCGCGCGGTCGATGGCCTGCGCTTCCGTCGCCGGATTCCACCACGGATCGAGCAGGAACACATACTCCGCCGCCGTGAGATTGAGGCCGGTACCCCCGGCCTTGAGGCTGATGAGGAACACCGGGCACGCCGGATCCGACTGAAAACGATCAACCTTCGATTCGCGGTCGCGCGTCTTGCCGTCGAGGTACTCGTAGACAATGCCCGCCGCCTCGAGACGGCGCTTGACGATGGCCAGCAGCGACGTGAATTGCGAAAAGACCAGTGCCTTGTGCCCGCCCTCGATCACTTCCTGCAGTTCGTCCACCAGTGCATCGAGCTTGGCACTTTCGGCATCAAGCTTGGTTGGGTCGGTGAGCCCGCGATGGCTGGCCGCCTGTCGCAGACGCAATAACGCCTCGAGCACCTGCAGCTTGGCCTTGCCCAGTCCGACCTTGTCGATGGTCGCATTGAGATCATTGCGGATGCGCGCCAGCAGCGCGTCATAACTCGCGCGTTCGTCTCCCTCGAGCTCGACGTACAGCGTGCGTTCGGTACGCGCGGGCAAGTCCGTGGCCACCTGCGCCTTGGTGCGGCGCATCATGAACGGACGCAGCGCCTGCGCCACCGCGGCGATCGACTTCGCGTCTGGTGCCATCGGGCCGCGCACCGCGTTGCTCATGGTCGCGGGTGCAGCCAGCAGGCGGCGAAAGGCCGGTGCCGCGCCGAGCAGTCCCGGATTGAGGAACTCGAACAGACTCCACAACTCGCCGAGATGGTTCTCGACGGGAGTACCACTGAGGGCGAGGCGATTGGTGCCACGCAGTGCACGGACCGCGCGCGTCACATCGGCCGACGCATTTTTGATCGCCTGCGCTTCGTCGAGGATGATATAGTCGAAGAATACCGTTGCCAGCTTCGTCACGTCGCGGCGCAGCGTGCCGTACGTCGTGATGACGAGATCGTACTCGTCGAAGCGCGGTGCGATCTTCTCGCGCGTGGCGCCAAAGTGAATGCCCACGCGCAGCCCCGGCGTGAACCGCTCGGCTTCGCGCTGCCAGTTGAACACGAGGGAGTTGGGCACCACCAGGAGCGACGGACCTGTGTCACGCTGCCTTTGCCCGTCCAGCAGGGCGAGCACCTGCACCGTCTTGCCCAGGCCCATGTCGTCGGCGAGCACGCCACCGAGTCCGCAGCGTTGCAGCAGCTGCATCCAGCCGAGACCCAGCCGCTGATACGGACGCAACGTCCCCACGAACGTCTCCGGCGGATCCACCGATTCGACTTCGGTGAAACTGCGCAGTTCGTGACGGATGCGTTCGATCATCACCTCGACATCGACCGTCTGTGCGCTGGCCAGTAAAGCATCCACCAGCGCGGCCTGCGTGGCGCGGAAGCGATAGTTCTTGCCCGCGCGCTCGCCGAGTGCCACGACGGGCTCCATCTCATCCACCCACTCGAACGGCACCCCGAGCAGCGAGCCGTCTTCCATCGTCAGCATACGCACGCCTTCGGCGCGGGCGGCGCGCAGCGCGGAGAGCGGGACCGTCTGCCCGTCGGAGAATTCGATGCCCGCATCGAGATCGAACCAGTCGATACCGGAGCTCATCCGCACGAACGTCTGCACATCGGTGCGGATCGTCGCGCCATCAAGCGTCACGTGCCATCCTTGCTGATTCATCGCCAACGCCAGCGTCACCGCGCGCGTGACGGGAATCTCGTGCGAGGGCATGTTCGGCGCATTCCAGCGCGTCTTTTGAGCGCCCTGCTCCTCGATCAACGTCAGTGCACGGGATTCCGCTTCGCGATCGCGATGCGTGAGCGTGCGCGTGTCGTGCTCGAAGAAGCGATCGCGGCCGCCGCTGGCCGGCAACAAACGCGTGCCGTAGGCGAACTGCAGGTTGACGGAAGCCGTGGCGTACGCGCCCACGGCGGTTGGCGCGACCACGATCGACACGTGGGGCATCGGGGTGCCAATGCGTTCGGCGATCACGATGCCCGCGGGCCAGCGGACGCGCATGTTGGCCGGCAGCTGCATCAGACTGTCGATCAGCGCCGGGATTTCGTGTGGCGCGGCGATGATCGGCGGCGCGGTGCGCAGGTACTCGAGAAAGCGTGTATCCGTGCCGCCGGCGAGCGGTTCGACGGTGCCCTGATGAAAGCCGTACAGTCCGCGAACCACGACATCGGACAGCGCGCGGATCGGGCGGCCGTACATGTCGATGCCAGAGGCGGCTGCAAACGCGTAGGCCGCATCGTCCTGTACGTCGGGCCCGTCGCCGTTGTCGCCGTCCTGCAGAGGCGTCGAACCGCGTACCAGCCGACCCGTGAAGCGCCACTGTTCGATCTCACCGTCGGAGGCCTCGCGCACACAGGCCAGCTCGAGCGACCACGGCTCCCCGTTGACCCACTGCAGCGGCTGATAAACGTCCTGCGCGCCGTAGCGCACGCGGGCGCGCGTCGTGTCGCAAATGCGGCGCAGCGTCACGCCAAGCGATGCATCGGCGAGGATGAAGCGCGAGCTGGGGCGCGAGCTGGTGGGCGTGACCGGAATGAATTCGTTGGCCGGACGCGCGCCCACCAGGAGCTGCGCGACGGTTCGATCGTCGTCGTGGGCCGCCAGCTCCCATGCCTCGCTGGCCACGGAGATTGCTTTTGGTGCCCCCCACTCTCCATCGCGCTGCCGTCGCTTCTCGACCGCGACGACCACGGATACCACCGACTGCTTTCCGGACTCCGAATTGGGATCGACGAGATAGACGACGCGCGTCTCGTCTGGCGCCGAACGGCGGCGCGGGGGCTGCACGACCGTGCGCGTGTGGTCGTCGGCCGCCCACTGCTCGAAGACGGCAGGGAGCGCGTGACGCCACCACGAAGCCGGTCCAAGCGGCGAGGTGAGGGTGGTCGCGTCCTCCGCCGGCATGATCGACGCCGGCAGGATGCCCGCCCGCACGAAATGCCGCGCCATCGCCCAGACGTGCTTGCAGCATTCGCCGTCGCGCCCGTTCGGGCAGGAGCAGTACAGCACCGCCCGCGGACGGTCGTCTTCCCAGCGCACCGACACGTTGTACCAGTAACCGCCCCGCACGCTCGCTGCGATCGCATGATTCGTCACCTGGGGCTGCCGCAGCTGAAGCCCATTGGCCAGCAGTTCACCGCGCTCGCGCACCGCGTCGGGAACCTCGTGCAATTTGATGCGAAGTGCGTCGTAACCGGAAAGGGGCATCCCTGTAATGTCAGCGACGACACCCCGTTCTACAATCGCCCCGAGCGTTCATCTGCGGGTTACGATCGCCTCGGCGTCCGGATGGTCTCGAAGGAGAAGCAATCCGGCCGATGGTAGTGGCCGGTGACATCCAGCGTCATCGATTCTTCGCGTACTCGTCCCAGATCGAGTTCCGCGTGCACGATGGTCGCCGTGTCATACACCGGCGCGGCCACGTACTGCCCGTCGGGACCGATGATCGCGCTGCCGCCCCGCAGCACCCACTGATCGGCCGACTGCACTTTGTCCGGGTGCCACGCCAGTTCCGGCGGCAGCGCTTCGGCGCGCAGCAAGGCGCCGGCGACCAGCACGAACGTGCGCCCCTCGAACGCGTAGTGCCGGCTGGCCACCTGGTGGGACTCGAGCGCAGCGGGCCACACCGCCACATGCAGCGCTTCGGCCGACTCGTGCAACGCCTGCCGGGCCAGCGGCATCCAATGCTCCCAGCAGATCAGCCCACCCACGCGTCCCGCTGGCGAATCGACGGCGCGGAGACCGTTCGCGTCGCCCGGGCCCCACACCATCCGCTCCGTGAAGGTGGGCACGAGTTTGCGATGGTGGTTGAGCAGCACGCCATCCGGGCCATACGTGAGCAGCGAGTTGAACAACGTACCGCGACCGATGCCCGCTTCCACGCGCTCGGTCACACCGATCACCAGCGTCACGCCGCACGACAACGCAATGCGCGAGAGCGCTTCACCCGCTGGGCCCTGCACCACCACACTCTGTTCGAACATGCGCCGGAACACGGCCTTGGTCGGTGCGTGATCCCAGATGCCGACGTCGCGGCAGCAATCCAACCAGGCCGGATATCCTGGCAGCCAAGTCTCGGGATAGACAACCAACGCCGCGCCGGCCGCGGCTGCCTCGCGGGTGCGTACGTCCGTCAACGCCAGTCCGTCGGCCAGCGTCGGCGCGACTTCGTCCTGCACGATGGCGACGTGCACGGTTGCATGGCTGGCAGCGCGACGGTCGGCGGCGGGCAACTCGCTCATCGCGCGTTGCGGCGACGCGCGGTGATCAGCACGCTGATCTCGTCGGGTCGCGGATTCACAAAGTCGAGACGCACACGACCATCGGACAGCGTGGTCACCGTCGCCGGAATACTGCTGTTGGTCAGCACCCATCCGCTCGGCAGCACCACCGCGTTCGCCGGACGGCCGAAGGCGCGATCCCACACCAACTCCCCGTTCACCAGCGTATAGCGCACGCTGTCGGTGTACGTCTCGGACATGCGCAGTCGGGTGGACGCGCCCGGCGACACGGGCGGAAAGCGAAAGACGACGGCTTCGGTGGTGGCGGTGACGTTGGTCACGCCCACGTTCGCCTTGCTGATCGCATCTCCGCGCAGCACATCGAAGCGGAGCGATTCGCCGGTGTCGAGGTTGCGCGCCGACGGATTGGAGACGGCGCTCCCCGCCCGGACGACGTTGACGTAGTGACCGACCCCGGTGCGCATTTCCGTGTAGTCGTGATACAGGTCGAACGCGTGCGTTTCAGGTTGCTGCAGAAAATAGACGATCTCGCGCGTCTGCCGGGCGCGTTCGTCGAGTCGTGCGCCATTGCTCGCGGCGGCGGACGACGCGGGCGGCAGTGCAGTGGAACCGCCCCACGCCGCAACGGGTCGCGCGCGCATCATCAGGGGCGCCTCGGCGGGCGTGACGTTCCAGAAGCTGATGGCAATGCGTCCATCGGATTCCTGCAGGATCTGCGCCGGGTAGTTGCTCGACACCAGTTCGTAGCCCCTCGGCAGCACGACGGCGTTGCGTTTGATGCCGAGCGGACGGCTGAAGACGATGGCGTCGCCGTCCGTGAAATAGCTCCTGGCGTCTTCGTAGGTCTTGTCGATGAGCACGCGCGCTTCGCCACCGCTGTCGGGTACGGGCCGTGCGAGCGTGACGCGGATGTATTGTTGCGTGCTGTCGGAGACGCGCATGCCGCCGGCGCGGGCGCTCGCCGCAGCCACCACGTCAAACACGAGTGGCTTCCCGGTGGCACGGTCGAACACGCGTTCATCCGTGGCGATGCTCCCCTGCCGGATCGGATTGAAGTAGTACGTCGCGCCGGTGGTGGTGGCAGTCACGTCGTACAGAATGCGGAATGTCCCGGAGCCGGGTGCCAGCAGCTCGTAGCGCGTGTAGGCGTCGGCCTCCGTTTGGCGTGGCGGTGCCGGTTGCGCGACCAGCGGTGCGGTCGCGGCAAGTCCGGCGTGACCGATCAGCAGCGCCGCGGTGACCGCAAGGTGACGATGCGCACGCGCAGGGGTCGAACGGTCGTGGCTGGACATGCGCTCACTCCGGCAGATGTTCGCGTTGGAAGTCGTGGCTGAAAATGGCGTCCGCAGCCACGCGCACTATCTTGCACGGAGGTCGGCCTTCGCGGAACCACGGCCGCCTCACTGCCAAACACATTCCGCCTCATGCCTCTCCTGCTGCTGCTCTCTGCGCTCGCGCTCATGCTTGCGCCACTGTCGCCGCTGACTGCGCAAGCGCGCGGCGCGACACGTTTTGTCGTGCCCACCGTGCCGGACGGTGCGCGCTGGTTCAAGGGGAACACGCATTCGCACACCACCAACAGTGACGGCGATACGCCACCCGCTGACGTGGCGCGGTGGTACAAGTCGCACGGCTACGCGTTTCTGGTGCTCTCCGATCACAACGTGTTCACCGATCCGGCCACGCTTGCCTCGCTGATGGACCGCAGCTTTCTGCTCTTGCCCGGCGAAGAAGTCACCACTGGCTTTCAGAAAGCTGCGGTGCACGTGAATGCGCTCGCGGTCACACGCGTCATCGCGCCCCCCAAGGACAGCACGCTGCTCGGCACCGTGCAGAAAACGATCGATGCCATTCGCGCCGAACGCGCGATTCCGCACATCAATCATCCGAACTTCCTGTGGAGCGTCGATACGGCCACGCTGTTTCGTGTACGCAACGACAAGCTGCTGGAGATTTTCAACGGGCATCCGCAGGTGCACAATCTCGGCGGCGGCGACTGGCCCGGCATGGAGGAGGCGTGGGATGCCTTGCTCACCCGCGGCCGCCCGCTGTACGGCATTGCCGTGGACGACGCGCACCACTTTCAGGGGGAGTTCGCCGCGGAACGGTCGAATCCGGGGCGTGGCTGGGTGGTGGTCAAGGCACCGTCGCTGGACACGCGCCCGTTGGTGGACGCGCTGGAAGCCGGACACTTCTACGCCAGCACCGGCGTGATCCTGCAGGATGTGGTCGTCACCGACAGCTCGCTGCAGGTGCGCATCGCGCAGCGGAGCAACTTCAAGTACACGACGCAGTTCATCGGAGCGAACGGTGAGATCCTTGCCACCGACCGCTCGCTCGCGCCCCGCTATCGGCTGCGCGGCACGGAAACGTACGTCCGCGCCAAGGTGATCGAATCGCAGGGTGCGGCGGCGTGGGTGCAACCGATCTTCACCTCGCGCTATCGCGTGCTGGAGTGAGTGGCATGCCGAGTGCTGTCTGAATGCGTCTCGCGCCGACGTGCGCGCGCAGGCACAGCATCGCGCCTGCTCGGCCCGTTGCTCTGCTTCGCCGCGCCGATGCAGGCACGCGCGCAGGTCCCCGCCCTGGCCACGGTGCCCGGCCTCTCCGGCACGATCATCGTCACCAACAAGGCGCCGTCCACGGCCACGATCATCGATGCGGCGAGCGGACGCATTCTCAAGACGCTCCCCACCGGCACCGGCCCGCACGAGATCGTGGTCACCAGCCACGGGCGCACCGCGATCGTTTCCGACTACGGCGCACAGACCGCGGGACGCACTCTCACCATCATCGATCTCACTGCACTGCAGGTGGCGCGCACGGTGGATCTGGGTACGTACCGCCGTCCGCACGGACTGGTGGTGTTGCCGGGAGATTCGCTCGTCGCCGTCACCTCGGAGGCGTCGCGGCATGTGGTGCTGGTGCGCATTGCCAGCGGCACCATCGCGAAGACCATTCCCACCCAGCACGACGGATCGCACATGGTCGGCGTGGCGGCCGATGGCGTGCGCGCGTGGACGGGCGACATGCGCACCAACACCATCTCCGAGTTCGATCTGACCGCCGGGACGTACAAGCGCAGCATCAGTGTGCCGGCAACCCCCGAAGCGATCAACGTGACGCCGGACGGCGGCGAGATCTGGGTGGGCAGCAATGCCACCGGCACGATCAGCGTGGTCGATGCGTCCACCGGTACGCTCAGCACCGCCGCCGAAGGATTCGGCTGGCCCTATCGCGTGCGCTTCTCCCCCGACGCGACGCTTGTACTCATGCCCGACCTTCGCCGCGAGGAACTGCGCTTCATCGATCGCGCCACGCGCACGGAGCTGCAGCGATTGCCACTCGGCGGCGCCGGACCGCAGGGGATCACAGGGGCGCTGGGTGGGCGCGTTGCGCTGTTGTCGCTGAGCACGCAGGGACGGGTGGCCGTCATTGACGTGGCCACCCGCCGAGTGGTGGGCGCGATCGCGGCGGGGGAGACGCCGGACGGCGTGGTCTGGATCGGGCGCGCCATACGTCCCTGAACGCCGCACTGCACACGTCGCGTCCGGCACGACTCCAACGTCGGCGCCGACGGGGGAGTTATTGCTATGAGTCGCCACGCGATGTGACGCGCGGCATGTTCCAGCACCCCGGGCGCGCATCGGCTCCACCCGACACGGCTGACGGGGGTGTCATCACCGTCAGGAGGATGCAGTCCGATGAATCCACTCCGCCGACTTGGCGCCGTCGCCGTTTTCCACGCCCTGCTGCTTGGCGGCAGCGCGGCCGCGCTCGGAGCGCAATCTGCGCCGCAGGCCGACGAAGGGCGCGCCAACAAGGGCAATTGGGCGCTGGCCAATCGCTTCAGCACCGCCGCGCTCCGTTCGATCACATACACACAGGCCGTGCAGCCGCGCTTTCTCGGCAAGTCGGACACGATGTGGTACAACTGGCGCGACCGGAACGGCTCACGTTTCATCCTCTTCGTGCCGTCGTCATCGGGCGGCACCAAACGGCCACTGTTCGACGCGGCGAAACTTGCGCAGCAGCTCACCGAATCGCGCAAGAAGCCGTTCGATGCGACGAACCTGCCGTTCAGCAGCGTCACGTTCCTCAAGGACCACAAGTCGTTCCGTTTCACCGTGGATTCCACGCGCTTCGAGTGGAGTCTGCTGACCGAGACGCTCAAGAACCTTGGGCGCGCCCCCCGCACGCCTCCGGCCGACGAAGAACGTGAGATCGGTGGTGGTCGCGGTGGCGGTGGTGGTGGTGGTGGTGGTGGCGGTGGACGTGGGGCCAGCGCTCCCGATCCGCGCAACTTCTCGCCGGACAGCACCGCGTTCGTGTTCGCGCGCGACCACAATTTGTACCTCGTCGAAGTCGGCAAACCGGACACCGTCAAGCTTACAACGACCGGCGCGCTGGACTATTCGTTCGGCGCACGCGATACCACGGAAAGCCGTCGTCAGCTCACGCTGCTCGGCGGTGGCGGAGGGGGGGACAGCACCGACACCGACACCGATAACGGCGGCATGGGGCGCGACATGCGCGTGCGTCCCAATGTGAGCTGGTCGCCCGATTCGAAAGCGTTCTCGATCTCGCGCAGCGATTCGCGCAAGGTGAAGGATCTGTATCTGGTGAACGTGCTCGCGCAGCCGCGCCCCGTGCTCATCCAGTACAAGTACAGCATGCCCGGCGAAGAATTCGTGCCGCAGCAGGAGCTGTGGGTGTACTCGCGCGGCACGCCGGCGGCAAAGCAACTGTTCCTTGGCAAATGGAAGGACCAGCGGTTGCTGGACGTGCACTGGCCGGTGAGCGGTGAAAAGGTACGACTCGTGCGCCGTGATCGGCCGCAACGCAATCTCGATTTCATCGAAGTGGATGTCACGACGGGTGCCGTCAAGACGCTGCTGACCGACGGCATCGAGTACGCCGCGCTCGAGCCCAAGTCGGTGCAGTACCTGAAAAAAGGCGGGGACTTCGTGTGGTGGTCGCAGAAGACTGGCTGGGGTCAGTTCTACGTGTACGATTTCAACGGCACGCCCAAGCAGGCGCTCACCACGGGCGCGTGGAATGCCGACGCCATCGCCAAGATCGATTCGACCACGGGCACGGTATGGGTGGTCGGACAAGGTCGTGAACCCGGCGAACAGCTGTACCAGTCGCACCTGTATCGCGTGAACGGCAATGGCACCGGCTTGAGCATCGTCGATCCGGGCGATGCGACGCATAGCTCCACTGTGTCCCCGACAGCGCGCTACGTGTACGACACCTATTCGCGCATGGACGTGCCACCGAAGTCGGTGCTGCGTGACGGCGCGTCTGGTCGCGTGCTCGCGACGCTCGAGGAGATGGATCTGTCCAAGCTCACCGAAATCGGTTTCAAGCCCGCACAGCCGTTCTCCGTAAAAGCGGCGGACGGTGTGACGGAGCTGTTCGGCAACATCTGGAAGCCGTTCGATTTCGACTCGACCAGGAAGTATCCGCTGATCGCGTATGTGTATCCGGGACCGCAGACCGAATCCGTCACGACCGGCTTCAGCATCGGCGGCGGACAGATGCAGCTCGCGCAGCTTGGCTTCATCGTCATTCAGATCGGTCATCGCGGCGGCTCGCCGCAACGCTCGCTCGCGTACCATCGCTACGGCTACTACAACCTTCGCGACTACGCCCTGGCCGACAAGAAGGCCGGTATCGAGCAACTCGGCGCACGGTTCAACTGGATCGACATGGACCACATCGGCATCTATGGTCACTCCGGTGGTGGCTTCCTCACGGCCGCGGCGATGATGCTGCCGCCGTACAACGACTTCTTCAAGGTTGGCTGGTCGGAGTCGGGCAACCACGACAACAACATCTACAACCAGAACTGGTCGGAGTGGAATCACGGCCTGCGCATCGTGGCCAGGAACGATTCCGCCTCACGCACGCGTGCCGGTGGCGCGGCGGGTGCCGCAGGTCGTCGTGGCAGCGGTGGACCCGACGGCGCGCTTGGCACCGCCGTGACGGCATACACGGGCGCCGGTGCGCTGCGTGAAGTCGTGGAAGATTCCGTCAATCAGGACAGCATCCGCTTCGTCATCCAGGTTCCCACCAACGACGAGCTGGCGGCCAACCTGAAGGGCAATCTCGCGCTTACCACCGGTGACCTCGACAACAACGTGCATCCGGGCGGCACGATCCGGCTGGCCAACGCGCTGATCAAGGCCAACAAACGCTTCGACTTCTACGTCTATCCCGGACAGCCGCACGGCTATCGCGACATGGCGGCGTATAACCAGCGCATGCTCATGGAGTACTTCGCCGAACATCTGCTCGGCGACTACTACCGCGGCACCGGCGAGATCAGGTAGCGCGGCGGTCGCAGTTATAGCACACGGTCAACCGGCCGCGCCGAGTCCTGCGGCGCGGCCGGTTGACCAGGCCCACAGGAAGTTGTAACCGCCGATCGGACCAAACGCGTCGAGCACTTCGCCGCAGAGAAACAGTCCCGCGTGCCGGCGACTCTCCATCGTGCGTGGATCCACCTCCGACAGCGCAACGCCACCGCCGGTGACCTCGGCCTTCTTGTAACCCTCGTCGCCGTTCCAGGGAAGCGCTCCACGCACCAGCGTGTCGATGAGCCGCAGCCGTTCGTCGCGACGCAGCTCGGACAGCGGACGATGGATTTCCACCTGTGCCTGCTCGAGCAACACGGCCGCCAAACGGTCCGGCAGCTCGCTGCGCAATGCACCGGTCACCGTGCGCGCGCCATGCGGCTTGAGCGCCGCCTCCCACTCCGCGTCGCCCCACGGTGTCCACCGCACCTGCACCCTGACGGGCGACGTGCGTTCGGCGCGGGCACGCACCAGCACATGCGACACGTTGAGCGCCGACGGTCCGCTGTACCCCTGGTGTGTGAACAGGAAACCGCCGGTGTGGGCGGCCGAACGTTCGTCTGACTTCGCGGTAAGCGTGACCGTGAGCGACACGCCTGACAGCGCCGCGTACGGCGAAGCCTGCGCCGTGATCGGGGTGAGCGCGGCATACGTGCGATGCATATCGTAGCCCATCGCCTGCAGCGTACGCAGCCCGAACCCATCACTCCCGGTGTTGGGCACCGACAGGCCACCTGTGGCGATGATCAGCCGCTCGCACTCGAGCGGTGCGACTCCCTCGCGTTCGACACGCCAACCCGTCTCCGTCTGCTGAAAGCCGGTGACATGCGTATCCATACGAATCTGCACACCCTTTGCGCGCGCATGGGCGAGCAACCCATCGCGCACGTCCCGCGCCTTGTGCGACGCCGGAAAGACCTTCAGCGACTCCACTTCCTCCGCCAACGGAATGCCGAGCTCGTGCTCGAAGAACGCGCGTTGCTGCGGCAGCGGCCATGCGCGCACGATCTTGCGCAGCGTGTTGGGCGACGAGTCCGTGACGAAGCGTGATTCGTCGACCTGGAGCGGGAGCACATTGCAGCGTCCGCCTCCACTGATGAGAATCTTGCGACCACCGTCGCGCGTGCGTTCGAGCAGCACCGTCTCGGCGCCCGCCTCTGCAGCAAAAATGGCGGCCATGGTACCGGCAGCGCCGGCGCCGATGACGATGACTCGCGGCATGGGATCTGGTGTAGATGGTTCGGAACGCGCTGGCGGAAGCTAGTCGGTTGACGACTTCCGGCATTGCCACCCCTGGCGCAGCTTGCAGGGGATCGACGTCGACGGGAATCAACTCCGGAGTAACGCATGCAAGTGGGAATGATCGGCCTCGGCCGGATGGGGGCCAATATGGTCCGTCGCTTTCTGCGTGACGGCCATTCCTGCGTCGCCTACGACGTGTCTGCCGACGCCGTGCACGCCATCGCCGCCGAAGGCGCCGTACCGGCACTCACACCGGAGGCATTCGTCGCCGAACTGAGCACGCCGCGCGTGGTGTGGATCATGGTGCCGGCCGCGGTGGTGCAATCGACCATCGATGCCTTGCTGCCGCATCTCAGTGCGGGTGACATCGTCGTCGATGGCGGCAACAGCTACTATCGCGACGATATCGATCGGGCGGCGGTGCTTACCGCGCGCGGCCTGCACTACGTGGACTGCGGCACCAGCGGCGGCGTGTTCGGACTTGATCGTGGCTATTGTCTGATGATCGGCGGCGAGGTCGAAACCGTACAGCATCTCGAACCCCTCTTCGCCACGCTTGCTCCCGGCGAGGGAACGATCACGCCAACGCCCGGTCGCCCTGCAGCGCAGGGCACGAGCACACGCGGCTACCTGCACTGCGGTCCGCATGGCGCCGGTCATTTCGTCAAAATGGTGCACAACGGCATCGAGTACGGCATGATGGCCGCCGTCGCCGAAGGGCTGAACATCCTCAAGCATGCCAACATCGGCAAGCGCGATCACGAGGTGAGTGCGGAGTCCACGCCGCTACGCGATCCGCAGTACTACCAGTACGACTTCGATCTTCCCGACATCACCGAAGTCTGGCGTCGCGGCAGTGTGGTCACCTCGTGGCTGCTCGATCTCACGGCGGCCGCGCTGGTGAAGGACCCCGCACTGGCCCAGTTCAGCGGCCACGTCTCCGATTCCGGCGAGGGGCGGTGGACCATTCAGGCCGCCATCGACGAAGCGGTACCGGCGCACGTGCTCACCGCGGCGCTGTACGAACGCTTCGGCTCGCGCGGCGAAGACGAATTCCAGAATCGTGTCCTCTCCGCCATGCGCTTCGGGTTTGGCGGTCACCTCGAGCCGAGCCAGTCTGCATGAGCACTCCGCATTCGGACGCGATGGTCCTCTTCGGCGGTACGGGCGACCTCGCGCGCAAGAAGATCTACCCGGCGCTGCTGGCGCTGTCGCGCAAGGGTCGGCTGACGATTCCGGTGATCGTCATCGCACGATCCGGCTGGACGATCGACCTGCTGCGCGAGCGTGTGCGGGCGGAGCTCGAACAGCGCGGACCGGTGGACGCGGACGCGCTCAGGAATCTCCTCGCGCACCTCGTGTACGTGGAAGGCGACTACAACAACCCCGAGACATACATCGCACTACGCGCCGCTCTCGGTGACGCGAAGTATCCGTTGCACTATCTCGCCATCCCGCCCGACATGTTCACCACGGTCGCACAAGGACTTGGCATGTCCGGCTGCTCCGTGAACGCACGCATTGTGGTGGAGAAGCCATTCGGACGCGATCTGGAGTCGTCGCGCACGCTCAACGCGACGTTGCATGCCGTCTTTCACGAACAGAACATCTTTCGGATCGATCACTTTCTGGGGAAGGAAGCGGTGCAGAACCTCATCGTCTTCCGGTTTGCCAACACGTTCCTCGACCCGATCTGGAGCAATCAATTCGTTGAGCATGTCCAGATCACGATGGCGGAAGCATTCGGCATGAACGGACGTGGCAAGTTCTACGAGGAAACGGGCGCGATCCGCGACGTCATCCAGAACCACCTGCTCGAAGTCCTGGGCTTTCTCACCATGGAGGCGCCGCTCAGCGACAGCATGGGGGCGCTGAGCGACGAGCAGGCGCGGCTTTTTGCATCGGTCCGTCCGATCTCCCCTGACGAAGTGGTACGCGGTCAGTGCCGTCAGTATCTCGACGAAAAGGGCGTTCCGGCGGAGAGCACCGTGGAGACCTATGCCGCAGTGCGCCTGCACATCGACTCACCGCGCTGGCGCGGGGTGCCGTTTCTCATTCGCGCAGGCAAGTATCTGGCCGTGACGGCGACCGAGGTCCTGGTCACGCTCAAGCGACCGGCGCATCACGCGATGACGGCGGGCGAGGCAAACTACATACGGTTCCGGCTGGGCCCCGACGTGAAGATTACCATCGGTGCGCGTGTGAAGAAGCCAGGCGAATCGATGGAGTCCGAGCCGGTGGAATTCACACTCCTGCAGCATACCGACGGCGATCAGATGGACGCGTACGAACGGCTGCTCGGCGATGCGATGGAAGGCGATGAGATGCTGTTCGCGCGAGAGGATTTCGTGGATGCGGCATGGCGGATCGTGGAGCCGGTGCTGGGTAACGTCACACCGGCGCACTCCTACGAGCAGGGCCAATGGGGGCCGCGCGACGCCGAGCAGCTGGCCGCATCCGTGGGCGGCTGGCGCAATCCTGTCGGCGTCGGATGAGCGCGCGCGAGCCGTATCAGCCAACGGTCGATGTGTACGAGTCGGCGGACGCGCTCGCGCACGCGGCCGCCGACCATCTGGTGCAGGTGGGTGCCACCGCGATCTTCGAGCGTGGCCGCTTTCTGCTGGCCATTTCCGGCGGGAGCACGCCCGCACGGCTGTTCGCGTTGCTCGCCTCGCCTCGCTATGCGCCACGAATCGCATGGGACGCCGTGCACGTGTGCTGGGTGGACGAGCGCTGTGTTCCGCCCGATGATTCGCGCAGCAACTTCGCCGCAGCACATGCGTCGCTCTTGAGCCGTGTACCCATCCCTGCGCCGAACGTGCATCGCATGCGCGGCGAAGACCCGCCCGCACAAGCCGCGCTCGACTACGAACGTGTGGTACGCTCGCTCCTCAGCGATGCAGAGGGACCGCCACGCGCCATCGCCGGCCACCGTTTCGATCTCGTTCTGCTTGGTCTCGGCGCCGACGGGCACACCGCATCGATGTTTCCGCACGGCGATGTCGTACACGAGGCGGAGCGCTGGGTCTGCGAGACATTCGCATCGTCGGTCGCGATGTGGCGACTCACACTCACGGCTCCGCTCATCAACGCGGCGGCCGATGTCATGTTCCTCGTCACGGGCATGGACAAAGCAGAGACCGTGCAGCGCGTCCTGCACGACGCGCCAGACCCCGCCGAACTCCCCGCGCAGATCATCGCACCGACGGCAGGGAGATTGGCGTGGTTGATCGATGCGACTGCGGCTCGGCTGCTGCCTCGATAGTCACCACGTGCGTCGTGCCATCGTCTCGCAGCTGAATGACGCCATCCGCACTCCACACGCCATCAACCATCACGCGTGCCCCGCGCGCCTGCTGTCCCATCGGATCGTGCACGGTGATCTCGTACACGCTGTCGCCGAATCGGTAGTGAATCGCGTATTGCGACCAGGAGCGCGGTACGCGCGGCACGATACGCAGTGTCTCGCCGACCTTGGTGAATCCGAGCAATTGCTCCAACCCTACCCGATACATCCAGCTGGCCGATCCCGTATACCATGTCCAGCCACCCCGTCCAAGCTGACTCGGCGCGGTGTAGATGTCCGCCGCGATCACATATGGTTCGACCTTGTAGCGGAGCATCTCCGCCTCCGTGTCGGCGTGTGTGATCGGGTTGAGCATCTGATACAGATCAAATGCGCGATCACCGTCGCCGCGCATGGCTGTGGCCATCACCGCCCACAGCGCCGCGTGCGTATACTGAGCGCCATTCTCGCGCACGCCGGGCAGATAGCCCTTGATGTACCCCGGATCGTGGGTGCCGCGATCGAACGGTGGCGTGAGCAGCATGATCAACCGTGCATCCTCGCGTACGAGCTGGCTGTCCAGGGCGCGCATGGCCAACTGCTGCCGCGAATCGGAACCGGCGCGCGAAATCACACTCCAGCTCTGCGCGATCGAGTCGATGCGACATTCATCGCTCGCCGCCGATCCCATCGGGGTGCCATCGTCGTAGAACGCGCGCCGGTACCATTGTCCATCCCATCCCTGCGACTCGATCGCAGCGACGTATGCAGTCGCGGTGGCTTCCATCCACGCAGCCTCGGCGACGTCGCCTCGCGCACGCGCATGGACCGCAAACGAACGCAGCGTGCTCACCAGAAACCACGCGAGCCACACGCTCTCGCCCTTCCCCTCCGCGCCCACCCGACTCATGCCGTCGTTCCAGTCTCCGGTGCCGATCAACGGCAGCCCATGCGCCCCTGAGGTGCAGGCCTTGCGGAGCGCGCGACGGCAGTGCTCATACACGCTGCCGTGTTCGTCGGTGACCGTGGGCAGGTCGTACAACTCGTGCTCGTCCGGCTCGAGGGCGCGCATGTCCAGAAACGGCTCGTACGCTTCCAGCACGGACGAGTCACCGGTCACCGTCACATAGTGATCCACGACGAAGGGCAGCCACGCCAGATCATCGGAGAAGCGCGTGCGCACGCCTCGCCCGGTGTGCGCATGCCACCAGTGCTGCACATCGCCTTCGCGGAACTGCCGCGACGCCGCGCGTAGAATGTGCGCACGTGCCAGCTGTGGCTCTGCCAGCAGCAGCGCCATGACGTCCTGCAACTGGTCGCGAAATCCGAAGGCACCACTGCTCTGGTACAGCGCCGCGCGCGCCCAGACGCGACAGGCGAGCGCCTGATAGAGCGTCCACTTGTTGATCATCGCGTCGAATGCGGCGTCCGGTGTCCGTACGGTGACCACGCTCAGTCGTGACTGCCAACGATCGACCGACTGCGCGATCGCCGCGCGCGCCGCGCGTGCCGACCGGAAGCGCTCGATGGTGCGCTTCGCTTCCGGCTCGCTCGGGCAGGCGCCCAGGACAACGGCAATCTCCCGTACTTCCCCCGGTGCGAGTGTGACTTGCATCTGCAGCGCACCGCATGGATCGAGATCGACACCCGTTCTCCCATCCAGCGCACCCCGCTGCAACGCTGCCGGATTCGCCGTCGATCTGCCACGACCGAGGAAGGCGAGTCGGTCGCCGGAGTAGCTGGTGACGGGCTCCGAGCACGACACGAATGCTGCCCAATTGGCAAACGAGGCGTCGAACGCATTCTGCGCGATGATGGCGCGATACTCCGGCAGATGCCGCGTGCGCACCTGCGACTGCGCAATGTCGCGTCGCGCACCGAGCGTCCATTCCACGTATGTGGTGACGGTCATTCGCCGCGCACGATCGGTGCGATTCTCGAGCCGCAGCACGCTCAGCTTCACGGCAGCATCCTCCGGCACGCCGAGCAGGAGTTCAGTATGAATGCCCGTGTGGAGATGGCTGAACGTCGTGCTGCCGGCACCATGCCGCACGTCGTATGCGGAGTCGCCGGCGATCGGCGCCGGTGTGGGACTCCACACATCGCCCGAGTCGATGTCCTGCAGATAGATCGCGTCGCTGGACACGTCGGACACTGGGTCGTTGTGCCACGGCGTGAGCCGAAAGAAGTGCGCGTTCTCGGCCCACGTGCAACTGCTGCCGCGCTCCGAGACCACGAATCCACCCTGCGCGTTGGCGATGACGTTTGCCCACGGTGCGGGCGGCAGGCGTCCTGCATCCACCGTGATGCGATAATCGCCCTGCTCGTCCATTCCGCCGATGCCATTGTCAAAAAGCAGCGGCGCACGCGGCACCGCACTGTCCGCGTCGGGCGGTCGCGAGCGCCCTGCGCGTGGAAGAAGCGGGGTCACAAGCGGCCGCAACGCCGAAACGATCGACTCCAATGCACTGGCGCGACCGGCAGGCACACGCGTGCGTTCGTCGGCCGCGACAACCACGCGTGCCAATGGACGTCCATCACAGGGAATGTGCACGCGTGCCGTCGCCGACAGCATGAGATAGTCGTCGGGCTGGAACGTGTCGCGACGACGCACATACACGCCACCGGTCTGATCCACGGCTTCGGCGTCGTCCGCCGAGACCATCGCTTCGGTGATACTGTCGCGCAACTCCTGCAGATAGTCGTACGGATGCGCATTGATGACCACCAGATCCACTCGCACGCCCCGACGCCGCCAATAACGATGCGCCGCAAAGAGATCGCGCAGCGTCGCCAGACCTTCCACCGAGTCGATGGTGGCGAGCACGATTGGCAGGTCGCCGGAAATGCCGTACGGCCAGAGCCGCGGCTGCGACCCGCGATTGCGCTCCCGTTCATCGATGGGCGGCGCGAGACTGCCGCCCCTGAAGAGCAACTGTGCGGCAAGATCCTGGAAGGCTGCGGCATTCGCCGGGGTGATCCCCAGTTGCGTGAGTTCGATCTGCGTCGAGGTCCACGCCAGATCGAGTGCGCGCTGCGCCGAGTGCGAATCGTGATAGCGCCCGGCAAGCTCGAACGCCACTTCACGCGACGTGGCCACCAGCGTGGTGAACGCGACGCTCACCGATTGTCCCGGCGCCACGCGCACGCGCGTGCGCAGGGCGACGATGGGATCGAGCACGGCGCCCGTGGTCATGGATAGCGCGCCCACGGCCTGCAATGCTTGCGGATCGCGCACGGTCCGCCCGCGCCCGAGAAAGCGGGAGCGATCGGTCTCGCATGTCACATCACTCACGCGGTCGCGCCCTTCGTCCACCACGTGCACGCACCACAACTGTGGCTCGTGCGCGGAGCGTGGACGGCGCGTCGCGGTGATGGCGGTGGACCAGCCGTGCCACTCGGTCTCGACAAAGAGATTGGCGAAGGCGGGATGGGCACGATCGGCATCCGGCGCATTCAGCACGATCTCCCCATAGCTGGTGAGTTCGATGATGTGCTCCGTTCCGCCCGTATTGGTCAGCGTCACGCGTCGGACTTCGGCGGCATCGGCGGGCACGACGGTGATCTCCATGCGTGTTTCGATATCGCCGTCGACGCGCCGCAGGGTCACCCGATCCGAGGCCAGCCACGCGCGACTCCAGTCCGGCTGCGTATCCAACGGGCGTTGGGCCGCGGACCAGACTCGTCCCGCGGTCAGATCGTTGATGTAGCAGAACTGTCCGCTGTCGTCGCTGGTGCCGTCGCCATTCCAACGTGTGACGGCCAATTGCTCGTAGCGACTGAATCCGCTCCCACTGTGGTTGAGCATGACCGTATACGGCATCGACCCCAACAGCGCGATGCGCGGGCCGTCACCTTCTGCAGGATCGACTTCACGCACGACTGGCTGACTGCGTTCGCTGTCTGGGCGCGCCTCATCGGGCCGCACCTGTTGCGCATCCTGCATCGTCAATCGGCGCGGCACACGCTCATGCAACAGCAGTTCGGCCGATTTGACCAGAGGATCGGCGTGGAAGCGCGCCTGCCAGATCTCCTGATGGAGCACATTCGTGAATGCCACCAGCGACATCCCGACGTGATGCGCCATGTACGTGGCCACGAACGCGAACCGCTCGCCCACGGGGGGACGCGTGTAGTCCAGTGCATCGCAGAAGCCGTACTCGCCGAGTGCGCCGAGTGCCTCCAGCGCCTGCAGATTCTCCAGCGCGCGCGTCGGAGCCACCTGCAGTGCCAATGCCGTTGCATACGGAGCGACCACGAGATCGCGACCGAGTCCGCGCCTCAGCGCGAGATCCGGTACGCCGAACGCGCGGTACTGATACGTCTGCTCCCGATCGCGCACGTTGTAGGCGCTCTCGCTGATCCCCCACGGCATGTTGCGACGCTGCGCATACGTGCGCTGCCGCTCGACCACGCCCGTGTACGTCTGCTCCAACAGCGTCGCCGGCCACGATCGCATCACCAGCAAGGGCATCAGGAATTCGAACATGCTGCCACTCCACGACACCATCGACGTGGCACCCGCCGAACGGTTGAGCATGCGGGAAAGCCGGAACCAGTGTTCCACCGGCACGTCGTTGCGGGCGATCGCCACAAAGCTGGCCAGTCTCGCCTCGGAAGCGAGCAGGTCGTAGAACGACGCGTCGGCGGTGAACGAGTCCGGGTGATACCCGATCGTGAACAACTTCCGCGCGTTGTCGTAGAGGAAGCCGAATTCCATCTCCGAAAAGATCGCGTACGCGCGATCGGCAATCGACTCGAGCCGCCCGCGCATCACGTCCGCTTCGGCGGCGCCGATGTGCAGGCAGGCCTGGCGAAGCGCGAGCAGATGGCCCGCCAGATTGCCACTGTCCACCGTGCTCACGTAGGCCGGCTCGAGCACGCGCAGATCGTGCAGATCGTACCAGTTGAAGTAGTGCCCGCGATAGCGACGCATCCCCTCGATGGTGGTGATCGTGCGTTCAAGGCGCGACGTCATGTCATCCGCCGCGATGAAGCCGAGATCGTGCGCACTCACCGTCGCCAGCAGCTGCAGTCCGATATTCGTGGGCGAGGTGCGCATCGCCACGACGGGCCGGGGCGCAGACTGATAGTTGTCCGGTGCGAGCCAGTGCGTCTCCCGGGTCACGAACCGCTCGAAGAATTGCCAGTGCAACCGCGCGTAGCGGCGAATCGTATCGCGACCGGGCGCGCTGAGCGACCGCCGTTCCGGCTTCGACGGCGTGCTGAGTCGCTTCGCGAGACGCGGTGCATCGATCCACAGCACGACGACACTCCACATCGCGATGGCCGGCAGGGCCAGCGGCAGCAGCGGTAGCCCCTGCGACGTCTGGGCAAATCCCTCGAGCGCCGACACACATGCCGCGCCGATCCCGATCGTCCACGCCATCACGCGCATGGCACCAAAGCCGACCGCACCGCCGCGCACGTGGCCGCGCGCCACGATCGACGCGGAACGCCATTCGAGCAGATGGCGCCGCGAGATGCGCATGCGGTAGAGCGTGCGGACGATCGCGTCGAGCGAGATGTAGGCCTGATGTGGCAGGAAGACGAGCGTTGAGATGGCTTGCTGCAGACTGATCGCCGCGTCCTGACGCACGGCGGAATAGTAGGCCCGCCAAGAGCGATCGCGCGGCGGCCGCACCAAGGCCAGCAGTAACGACGTGCCCCATGGCGCCACGATCGCGCCCAGGCCGATGAGCGTCCACCGCACGGGCGATCCGGGCAGCAGTGTCCAGCCACCCAGCAGTAGCAGCAACTGAGACAGCTCCACCGTGCTGCGGCGCAGATTGTCCACGATCTTCCACTGCGAGAGCAGCGACAGTCTGTTTCGCTCTCCTCCATCGGGCCCGGGCACCAGCCGCTTGAGCCATGGCAGCAACTGCCAGTCGCCGCGAATCCAGCGATGCTTGCGCATGGTGTACGCCAGATACGTGGACGGGTAGTCATCGTAGACTATCACATCGGTGGCGAGTCCGGCCCGCGCGTAGTTGCCCTCGATCAGGTCATGCGACAGCAGGGTGTTCTCAGGGAAGCGGCCGTGCGTGGCCAGTTGAAATGCATCCACATCGTAGATGCCCTTCCCCGTGAAGCTTCCCTCGCCGTACAGATCCTGATAGACGTCGGACACGGCGGTGGAATACGGATCGACGCCCGGATGTCCCGACGCGATCGATGCGAATCGTGACCGATTGGCACTCGGCAGCGCGATGCCCACGCGTGGCTGCAGAATGCCGTAGCCGCGCACGATCCGCCCGCGCCCCACGTCGTAGACGGCGCGATTCAGTGGATGCGCCATCGCACCGACCAGCGACGGCGCGGCATCCGGCGGCAGTACGGTGTCGGCATCGAGGGTGATGACGAACTGCACGGCGCGGAGGTCATCCAGCGGTCCACTGATGACGGAGAATGCGTCGCGCGATTCGCTGCGCAACAGACGGTTGAAGTCGGAGAGCTTGCCGCGTTTGCGCTCCCACCCCATCCAGACGCCCTCGGCAGGATTCCAGCGGCGCGGGCGATGGAGCAGGTGGAACACATCTGTCTGCCCGTCCGCGTAGCGCTCATTCAAGGACCGCACGCCCTCCAGCGCCGCATCGATGATCGCGTCGTCGTCCGGGTGTCTTTCCGTCGGCGCATCCGTGAAATCGCTGAGCACCGCGAAGTGCAGATGCTCCTCGCGGTTGGCGAGGAACTGCACTTCGAGATTCTCCAGCGCCTCGCGCACATCGTTGCGATCGCCAAAGAGCGTTGGCACGACCACGGCCGTGCGGTACTCCGCGGACACGCCATGTTCATGCAGATCGAGTCGCGGCAGCACCCTCGGCGGGAGCAGCGCGGTTACGAGCTGATTCAACACGTTGACCGCGATGTCGAGCGCGGGAAGGAAGGTGACGAGGAGCACCAACAACAGGGACTGCCGCGGGACCGCGTCCACGAGCAGCGTGACCGCGAGTGTGGCCAGCAGCGTGGTGAACGCCACGCCGCCGATGAAGAGGAGGTTGGGCTTGGCACGCACGTAGCGTTCGACGCGTTCGGCGACCGTCGGCGAATAGCCCGCCATCTGCTCGAGCTCCAGAACCCCGTCGTCGATCAGGTAGTAGCCGACATGTCCGAGTCGCGGATCCGTCGCATTGTCGGCACGGCCCTCCACGGTGTCCGCATGATGCCGTGCGAGATCGATTGCCCATTGCGCGACGATCGGCTCCTTGTGCCGCGACCGCTTGGCGACGCGTTCCACGGCGTGCCGATAGCTGTCGCGCGTCGCGAACGTCATCAGGCGATAGTGCCCCGATGGATCGTTGCGCAGCACGGCCTCGATGACGCTCTGCTGCTCCACAAAGTGCCGCCAGTCGCGCTGTCCGATGTCGCGCAGACTCATGATGCTGTTCGCCATCATGATCTGCGTCAGCGCGAGCCGCTGCGTGGACTGCACCATCGCCTGTTCCGGAATCACGCCCGCGTCGCGCAACCAGTGTTCGATCCACTGCAGCGGAGGCGATGCCCCTTCCGCCTGACGCAGAGACTGCAGGAAACGCGAAACGAAATGCGGGGTGAGCTCGTGCTCTGCCTCGGCGAAGGTGCGGAGTGCTGAGCGCACCTCGGAGCCGCCACGTGCGCTGGCCGAGAGAATACGGTCAGCCCACACGCGCGCCGACTCGATCTCATCGAGTCGTTGCACGGTGCGCAACGTCATGCGGCGCACGCTCTCGATCAGTCCCAGACGCAGCATGGCCGGCATGGCCCACAGCTCACCAACACTCAACGGGCTGACGGTCTGAAACGCCTCCACGTACACATCGAGGTTTTCCGGATGTATACGGGCCTCGGAGTGCGAAATGACGGAGATCGCAATTTCATACACGCGCGGATAGCCGGCGAGCGGACCGTTGCTCAGCTCGGGCAGTTCGCGATAGTAACCGCCTGGCAGACTCGCCCGGACCTCTTGCAACTGTTCCTGCACCACATGGAAATTGTCGAGTAGCCATTCTGCAGCGGGACCCGCATCCACGCCGGCCGCCGTGGCATCCACGAGACGCACCTGTGCATCCGTGAGGATGCGCCGCGTTTCGGACAGCCGAGCCAGCAGGCGGGCGGGACGCAGCGGAAGTTGCTCCGCAACGAGCCGCTGCCCACGCGCCACTGCGCGCGCGCGCGCGGCCAAGTGGTCGGCGCCAAGCAATTCTCCACGGATGGGACCGACGAGAAGTTCATCGGTCGCCTCCGCTCGCGATCGTTCTGCGCGTGAATTCATGGCCGACTGCAGCGAGGACGTGCGCCAATTTCGCTGCAGCCGAGCTTGCCCACATTGGCTATCGACAGCCGCTCTGCGGCTGCGTTAGCGGTACTCATGTGTTCCGCTCAAAGCACCTTACGTCCCTGAACTACTCGGACCAGTATGACGATGATGGCGACGACGAGCAGCACATGGATCAGACCTCCCATCGTGTATGCGCTGACCATGCCGAGCAGCCATAGCACAATGAGGATGATTGCGAGCGTCATAAGCATGAAAAGTCTCCGGAGAGGATTGATGGAAGAACGAGGGAATCGCCCGACGGCCCACCCGTCCAATGAGGGCGGGGTGGATTCACACTCGCTTTGCAGTTCAAGATTCATACCGCAATCCGGACCGTAGCACTGGTTCGCATGCTGGAGACGCCCGACAGAATGCACGACGGGCCACGCATCAGTACGATACTCTGTCCGATGAACGGCCCGTTGTGACCTGCTTCGCGCGCGCCCGACCGATCATCGGGTTCCTGCTGAAGAGCGATGGACTCGCTATTGATCGTTGAGCACGAACGCGCGCAGTGGTGCGCCGCCGGTGCTGTTGTCCGCGGCCACGATGGTGCGACCGGTGCCAGCGGGCAACACCAGCGACGCCACGTTGATCGCGACGGCCGCTGCACGCGCCGCCGGCGCAATCCCTGCCGGCAGGATGCGGATCTGATAGGCGCCCGCGGCAACCGTCAGGTAGTTCGAGACGCTCTGGTTCGCGACGTTGGCAATCGTCGGAGTGGCCGTCGACAGATCCGCGCCCGGTGCCGTGACAAAGATGTCCACTGCGCCGGCCGTCGGACTCAGGTGCACCACCCGTACGCGGGTCTGGCCCGAGGGTACGGCTGTATTCTCGTCCGACGTGAGGAACGTGGTCACCGCGCTGCCGCCGGCGCCACCCACCGCGTAGATGGTGCGATCCTGCCCGTCGTTCATCGTGAACGCGATCGTGGCGATCGTGGTGTTCGTGTCCGCCGTGCGCTTGAGCACCAGCGTACGTGCGCCGGCGAGAATCGCCGAATACAGCGCCGTGTTGGGCGCCCCCAGCGAGGCGGGCGTACTCTGGGTATAGGTGAGATTCACCCCGAACGGCACCTGCTCGAGGATGGCGTTCACGCGGCCGCGCGCTGTGTCCGTGATCACGTTCACGAAGCGTACGCGTCCCTGCGCACCAGAGGGGGCGAGCGGGCTCTCCGCGTCCTTCGTGCCACAGGCGGAGATCGTCGCCAGCAGCACGGCGCAGAAGCACATCGCCGTGCGGCGCGCCGTAGTGCCTGCAGTCATGGTCATCGTGGTCATCCTCACTGTACCGGGCAGCCGGCGGGGAAAGTGGTCGGCTCGGCCGGGTCAGGGAGCGCGGAAAAGCTGGCGTTCGGATTCGCGTTGCGGTCGCCGATCGCGTACGGCAACCAGCACCGCTGTCCGTCGGTCGGCACGCCCGGCGCCGCGGTAGGCCCGCGGACGGCATTCCGACGACGCGCGTCTTCCCAGCGGAGACCGGTGCCCAGCAGTTCGTAGCGACGCTGTGTGTAGATCTCCGTCAGCAGCGCTGCCTGTGTGAGTTGCCCCGTGAGCGCGGGCAGGCACGCCTTCGGATCGTCGAGACCACGCCCGCCGGCGCAATCCGTGCGCACCGAATCGAGCACCGCTTGCGCCGCCGCGAGGTTGCCCTGCGACGTCAACGCTTCCGCCTTGATCAGCAACGCTTCATCGGGCTGATAGACCGGGAAGGGCGCCTGCGGATTGGCCCAGCGACTGAACGGATCGAGCAGCGCGCCGATCCGCCCGGTGAGCGTGGTGGAGGGTATCACGAAGTACGTGAACCGCTGATCCTGCGGCAACATGGACAGCCGCCACTGCCGGCGCACGGCAACGCCCTGCGTGCCACCGGTCACTGCCGCGAACGGATTCACCGTCGGCGCGGGGAACGTGAGCAGCGAGAGCGCCCCCGTCCCGGAGCGCGCTACGAGGTTCGCCGCCGACAGCGCGGTCGCGTGATCATTCGCTATCCGGGCGTACCGCGCACGGAACAGTTGAATGACGTTGGGCAGGTTCAGACCCGGCGTGAGGATGCTGTTGTTGAAAAACGCACTCGGCGGCGTGGTCGCAATCACTTGCGCCGCCGAGTCGAGCAGCGCGCGCACCAGCGGCAACGCCACCGAGCGTGCGACATACGTTGGTGCGGTCACACCGAAGGTCTGCATCGGGATCTGCTGATACGACTGCAGTGCTTCCCCGAGTGCCTCCGCCTTGAGCGTGAACGCCAGTGCACGCAAACCGCTGCGCGTCCCGGGATCGATCTGCGCCGACAGCGCTTCGGCGCCTGCCAGCAGATCGTCCGCCGTGCGCACCGTGCGGTAGACGGCGTTGAAGACGTTGTCCGCAATGCCGGTGCCGAATGGGACGGCGCCCTGCTCTGCATCACTGATGGAGATCAACGCGGCACTCGTGGCGGCAAATTCGTCGGTCACCAGTCCTGCGGTGTACGCGAAGTTGCCGTACGACGTGGCAAAACGTGACTGCAATCCCGTCGCCAGCGCTATCACGCCATCCACGTTGGTGGTGACCTGCGCTTCCGTCGGGGAATTGGGGTTCTCCAGATCGAGGCTGCACGCCCCGAGCGTCATCGCGGTCAGGAGTACCGCACTCTGCTTGATCACTCGCATGGGAAGTAGTCTCCGCGGGTCAGTAAGTGAATCGCGCACTGACGGACCACACGCGCGGAATGGGATAGCCGCCAAAGTCGAAACCGCGATCGGCTGCGGTGGTCTGCACGGTGCCGGCACCGCCGGCGTTCGTGCCAAAGAGATTGATTTCGGGATCGTAGCCGCTGTACCTGGTCCACACGGCCAGATTGCGACCAGAGACCGTCAGGTCGACGCCATCGCGAAAGAGTCGGCGTGTGCCCGGCACATCGAGCCGGTACGTCGCCGACAGTTCGCGCAGTTTCACGAAGGAGCCGTCCTCGACCCAGTACTCGAAGATGCCTTGCGTTCGCGCGTTGAAGCCCGGCGGTAGTTTGCGCGGATCGCCATACGGCAGTAGCTCGCGCTCAAACTCCTTGGAGTTGCTGGCCACGCCGGCATTCTGCGCACGCGTGGAGAGATTCATCACGTCGTTGCCGAACACGCCGTCCAGCAGCATGCGAAAGCGGAGCTTCTTGCCAAGCGTGATTTCGTTGAGCAATGAGCCAAGCCACGACGGATTCGGATCACCGATGACCGCGTTGAGCGAATCGTTGCAAGTGCCGCCGCTGATCGCGCGCCGCTGCGCCGCATTGCCCAGGTCCACCGCCTGGTTGCTGCGACGGTACCGACCGAGCGAGTCGAGCAACAGTGCGCCCGTGACGCAGTTGCGTGCCGCGTACGACCCGTAGAACACACCCGCCGGCTGACCGGCGCGAATGCGGTTCGGGTAGCCGCCGGCCGACTGGAAGTCGAGAATGTCCAGCGACTCGACAAGATTCCTGTTCCTCGTGTACGTGGCCGTCGTGGCCCACTTGAAGTTGCTCCGGTCCACGGCCTGCGCCTTGACCATCAGCTCCACGCCCTTGTTCGACATGCTGCCGATGGGGAAGAACTGCCGCGAGAAGCCCGTGCTGGTGGCCAGCGGCCGGAAGAACAGCAGATCGGACACCAGCCGGTTGTAGTACGTCGCATCCACCGACACCTTGCCGTTGAGCAGGCCGGTCTCGGTGCCCACCTCCCACTCACGCGCGCGTTCGTTGCGCAGCGTCGGGTTGCCGAAGGTGACATCGTTCACGAAGCCCGGACGTCCCGCAAATGGCAGCTGCGTGTAGGCGATGAATTGCGAATAGGCGTTCAGAATGCCGGGCTGGCTGCCCGCCCACCCCAGCGCGCTGCGCAGCCGGACATTGTTGACCAAGCCACTGCGATCGGTCAGCACCACGTACGACGCGGACAGCTTGGGGAAAGCTTGCCAGCGCTCGGACGGCGCGAACGTGCTCGACGCGTCGTATCGCACGGCACCGCTGAGGAAGAGGCGATCCTTGATGGCGACTTCCTGCTGCCCGAAAAAGCCGAGCGTGCGCAACTCCGCCTCGGTCTGTCCGGCACTGAACACGGAGCCCGCGCTCACCAGGTCGCCTACCGGCGCGAGTCCGTTTGCGACCGCATTGGTTGTGCGCACTGTCTGGCTGGTATAGTTGAAGCCGCCGGTGGTGCGCAATTCGAACGCGCCGAGCGGCTTCCACGAATACGTGGCCACACCATCCTGGTTGACGATGCGGTTCCCCTGCACCACCGACTGGGAGCGGCCGGTGGAGTTAGGCGCCGAACCGAGGACGGCATTCCGCGGAATGAACTGGCGCGCTTCGAACGAGGTGTTGTCCACACCGATCGTGTAGTCGAGAATGAGATCGGAGAACGGCGTCCACGTCAGCTTGGTCGAGCCGATGAAACGATCGATCGTTTGCGGATTGCGGATGCGATCGATGGCGAGCAGCGGGTTGGTGCCCAGCGCCGGCGGCAACGGATAGATGCCGTTGACCGGGCGGAAGTCCACGTTCGTGGGCGCGAAGAAGAGCGAACCCATGATACCGAAGTCGTTGTTCTCGCCAAACGCCTGAAATTGGTTCTGCGTCGTGACGTAGTTGGCGGTCACGTTGGCGATCAGCTTGGGGGCGAGCGTCTGTTGCAGATTGACGCGCGCGCCTTGCCGCCGCGACGACGTGCTGCGCAGGATGCCGTCCTCCGCCGATGCGTTGGCGCTGAGGAAGTAGCGCGTTTGCTCGTTACCGCCTTCGACGGTGAGGTTCTGGTCGGTGCCGACGGCGCGCGCGAAGATGTCGTCCTGGTAGTTGAAGCGCCGTACCGGACGCCCGTTCACGTCGAACGGATACAGATTGAACGGCTGCTGTTCGCGTAATTCACTCGACGAGTACCGGCTGTTGAACGAAAAGCGCGGTTTACCGATCGTGCCGCGCTTGGTGAAAATTTGCACGACGCCGTTGTTCGCGCGCGAACCGTACAGCGCCGCCGCCGCCGCGCCGCGGATGATCTCGATGCGCTCGACGTCGGCGGGGTTCAGGTCCGCAAGACGGTTCTGCGGATTCGACCGGCCGCCCAGATCGATCAGCTGCGAGGAGCCGTTGTCCACGATCACGCCGTCCACGATATACAGCGGATCGGAGCCGGAGATGAACGAGTTCGTGCCGCGCAGCCGCACTGAGAGGCCGCCACCGCCCGGTCCACCTGAGTTCTGCGAGATCTGCGCACCGGCCACCTTCCCTTGCAGCGCCTGATCGAGCGTGACCGCCTGCGCGCGGCTGATCGTGGTCGAATCCACCGACGCGATACTCGTCCCAACCTTGCGCTTCTCCGTCGGTGCCGCCGAGCCGGTGACCACGACCTCGGTGAGATTCACCGCGCTCACGCGCAGCGCGAGATCGACGGTCGCCGTTGCGCCGTCCGTGATCGTGACCGGCGCGTTCGCCGGCGAGTAGCCGAGCCGCCGCGCCGTGATCGTGCGCGCGCCGCTGGGGACCGCCACGATGGTGAACTCGCCAGTGGGGCCGCTGAGCGCGCCCACACGCGTTCCGGCGATGATCAACTGGACTTCAGCGAGTCCGCGTCCGTTCGCCGCGTCCGTCACCTTGCCACGCACCGTACCGGTGCCTGTTTGTGCCACCAGCAGCGCCGGTGACGCGAGCAGCGCGAGTATCGTTGCCAGCGCGCCACGTCGCACCTGTTTCTGATTCATTCGTTTCGCTCCAAGTCTCGTTTGCCCTGCCCTGTCGTGATAACAACAGCAGGGACCCTGCAGGGTCACAAGTGACTGGACATATAGTCGCGAAGGCCAATCAGGACCAGTCGTCTGGCCAAGGGTCGCGCCGCGCCCGACATTAACAGTGGCTGCCGACGGCGGGCTCCGAACCGCAGCGTAACCCCCCATTGGTAGATTTTTGCATGGCCCCTCCGCTCGCTGCCGTTGGCTTCATCCGCGGCACCGGTGACATCCTCACCGATGCCGATGAACTCTTTCTCGGCATGGTTGGCTACACCCACGACGACCTGACGGCCGGTCGCATGAACTGGCGGGCCATGACGCCGCCTGAGTGGCTGCACCGTGACAGCGCCGGCATGGAGCAGGCACGGCGGACCGGCGGCTACACGGTCCCGTACCAAAAGGAGTTCGTGCACAGAATGGGCACCCGCGTGCCGGTATTGCTGGTCTGCGCCTTTGTTCCCGGCACCGAGGCCGATTGGGTCGGGTACGTGGTCAATCTATCGCCGACAGCCCGTTCAGCACCGGATGGCGCCGAGACCAGTGTCCCACCTCGCCAAACGATCGACCGTGAGTTGTACGGCCGCCTCATCGCGGAGCTGGTTCGGGAGCGGCAGCGGATGGAGGCGATGCTCGACAACAGCGACGCCCTGATCTGGGCGATCGACACGGAAGGGCGGCTGCTCAGCGCCAACCGAGCCTTTCAGAACGCCCAGCGCCATGCAACCGGACGTGCGCTCGAGATCGGCGAATCGGTGCTGTCCCCGGACGATCCCGAGGAACTTCGCATACCGTGGGTTGCCTGGTACGCACGGGCGCGCGCCGGGGAGCGGTTCACCTCCACGCGCGCTGTAGAGGTGGACGGCAGCATCGTGCACACCGAACACCGGTTCTCGCCGATTCTGGACACGGACGGCTGTGTGGTCGGCGTCACGGTGCTCGCCAATCACGTCACGGCGCGCATACAGGCGGAAGACGCGCTGAGGGCCAGCGAGGAGCGCTTTCGAACGCTGTCCACCGCCTCCCCACTTGGCGTCTTTCTCTCCGGTGTCGATGGCCGCTGCAGCTACGCCAATCCGCGACTCGCCGCTATCTGGGGCGTGAGCGAAGGCGAGCTGCTCGGATGGGGCTTCATCGCCGGCGTTCATGTGGACGATCGCGACCGTGTTCTGAGCGACTGGAGAGTCGCTGTCAGCACAGGCAGCGCCGCGAGCCTCGAGTTTCGCGTTGTCGGAGCAGCTGGCACCGAACGCCACGTCCGCCTGCGGGCCGCGCCTATCCGCGAGCACGGCACCGTCCGTGGTTTCGTGGGGAACGTGGATGACGACACCGAGCAACTCGCGCTGGCTCAGCGGCTCCGGCAGAAGGAGAAGATGGAGGCGCTCGGCACGCTCGCGGGCGGCGTCGCGCACGACTTCAACAACATGCTCGGCATTGTGCTGGGCCACGCCGAGATCGCGCTGTCGGAGACGGGGCTTCCGGGCTCGACGTACGAGCACGTACGCGAAATCCAAACGGCAGGCGCGCGGGCGCGGGATCTCGTGCAGCAGATTCTCACGTTCAGCCGTGGCGTGGATCACGATCACGTCCCGGTCGACCTGCGCGCGCTGACGATCGAGAGCGTGCGACTGCTCCGCAGCGTCTTTCCGACGACAATCTCGCTGACTACGCACATCCCCGACGACCCCATCGTCGTGCTGGGCGATGCGACCGCGCTGCAGCAAATCATCGTCAACCTCTGCACGAACGCCGAACACGCGATGCGCGCCACCGGCGGAGGCACACTCACGGTGATTCTCACCACCGCAGGGACGCCGCCGGATGGACACGCACTTTTCAGCGTACAGGATACGGGGACCGGCATGCCGGCCGACGTGCGCGCGCGCGCTTTCGAGCCGTTCTTTACTACGAAGCCCGTCGGCGAAGGTACCGGAATAGGACTCTCGGTGGTGCACGGCTTGGTATCGAGCTACGGAGGCGGACTCGAGCTCGAGAGTGAAGTGGGCGTTGGCACCACGGCGCGTGTCGCACTCCCGCTGACCACGCTTGCGCTCATACAACGGGTGGCGGTGCCGCTCGAGACGCGCGGGACCGGCAGCGGTCGCGTGCTGTTGGTAGAAGATGAGCCTGTGCTCGCGCGCCTCGCCGAACGGGCGCTGCACCGCGCCGGCCTCACGGTGACCGTCTATCATGACGGCGCCAGCGCGCTCACACACCTTGACGGCGCGCCGGACGCATTCGATGTGGTCGTCACCGATCTTACGATGCCGGGGCTCTCCGGCGATCGCCTAGTTCTCGCGATGCGGCAGCGCCATCTCGACATTCCGGTGATCCTGATGACCGGATTCAGCAGCACGCTGACGGCCGGCAACGCGAAATCTCATGGCATCGATGTTCTGTTGGAGAAACCGTTTAGTACGGCCCAGCTAGTGACCGCAGTGAACACGCTGCTCAACCGCTGATCGATCACTCGCGACGAACGATCGACTGACCGACATCGGCCGCGCAGTGCAGCAGCAGTGACAGCGGTCGTGCGCTGTCAGGATGCATCGGCTCCCCGAGCGCAGTGATGCGCAATCCGGCCCCGTCGAGCTCCGTCACCCACGAACCGAGCGTGCGGAAGTACCACGGCATCGCCGCCGGAAACGATACGCCGAAGCCCTGAAACGTCTCCTCGCGCCACCCGTTTACGTAAGCGCCCTCGCCCACTGCCATGACGGGGTGCACGGTCTGAATCAGCAACTGCCCTGCTGGCGCGAGTCGGGACGCCAACGCCGACAGCAGGGGGACGAGCGGATCGCCAAGTAGCGCGAAGTTGCACACGATCAGTTCGAACGGTCCCGCCGCCGACGTCGCATCCGCGATCAATTGCTCGTAACTCACGGTTTCATAGCGTGCACGACCCTCCGAGACATCGTGCGCGCGCGCCTGCGCGATCAACTCCGCGCTGGCATCGATCCCGACCACCCGCCGACCGCTGTCGGCCAGCGCGCGCGCCAGCCAGCCTTCTCCGCAACCGACATCCAATACGGACAATGACGCCAGGCGAGTGCAGGCATTGAGTATCGCTGCGTCCGTTCCGGCGCGGCGACTCGGGATGCGATGCTCCCGAACCGCTGCGGTCCACGCGGAGGCGTTGGCGTCCCAGCTCGCCAACAGTCGCTCGTCGGGAGTCGATGCGTGCGTGGTCATGCGCCAGTTTGCGCGGCCGTTCCGCGGGCGGCAAGGGCATGCTGCCACGGTCCGGCACGCCGACACCCAGGCCCGGCGTGGTAGGTTACAGCATGCAATCAGACCCCCGCGTCGATGCCCTCGTTCACGTCGTGCAGATCTCGGTGGCGCCGGTCTTCCTGCTCACCGGCATCGCGTCGCTGCTCGTCGTCCTGACCAATCGATTGGGTCGCATCATCGACCGGGCGCGTCTGCTGGAGGATCATCACTTCAGCGCGACCCAGGAGTCACGCATCGTGCTGGTGGACGATCTGCGCATTCTCTCACGGCGCGCGCGAATGGCAAATCTCGGCATCAGTCTGCTCACCATGGCGGCATTGCTGGTGTGTATCCTCATCGCCGGCATCTTCGTCAGCGCCTTCTTCGATCGCGACGTGTCGTTGGCCATCGCGACGCTGTTCGTCCTGGCCATGTTCGCCCTCATCGCCGGACTGCTTTGCTTCCTGCGCGAAGTGCAGCTGGCCACCGCGTCGCTGCGCATCGGCCCCCGCTGACCGAGCGTGCCTTTCCGCCGCTGCCGCCTACGACATCTGGCCACCCGTGACGGGCGTGTGCGCGGCGAACACCGCGCGCAACTGTTCGACCGCCCACGCCAGGTCGTCCTGCTCAACGACCAGCGGCGGCGAAATGCGGATCACGACGCCGTGCGTCTCCTTGCACAACACGCCACGGGTTTTCAGCGCCTCGCACAACGGTCGCGCGGGTTCGTGCAACTCGATCGCGATCATCAACCCGCGTCCGCGAATGGCCTTGATACCTGGATGCGCGATGCCGCGCAGCTGATCGAGCAACCACGCGCCGAGCGTCGCCGAACGCTCCACCAACGACTCCTCCTGCAATACACGCAGCGCCGTGCGTGCCACTGCGCACCCCAGTGGATTGCCACCGAACGTGCTGCCGTGCGAGCCGGGGCCGAACACCTCCAGCACCTCGCGGCGCGACACCACGGCGGACACGGGATAAAACCCACCCGACAGCGCCTTTCCGAGGATGTACATGTCCGGACGCACGTCCTCGTGATCACAGGCGAACAGCCGACCCGTGCGCCCCAGTCCCGTCTGAATCTCGTCCGCGATCAGCAGCACCTCACGCTCGGCGCACAAGGCGGACAGTGCGCGCAGAAATCCGTCGGGGGGCATCAGCACACCCGCCTCGCACTGAATCGGCTCGAACAGCACCGCACAGGTGTGCGCCGACATCGCGCGGCGCACGGCCTCGATGTCCCCGAACGGCACCAGCACAAAGCCCGGTGCGAACGGCCCGAAGTGCTCGCGGTACGACGGCTCCGACGAGAACCCTACCAGCGTGGTGGTGCGGCCGTGGAAGTTCTGTTCGAAGGCGATGATCGTCGCCTCGCCGTCAGGAATGTTCTTGCGCGTATAGCCCCACCGGCGCGCGGCCTTGATCGCCGTCTCCACCGCTTCGGCGCCCGTGTTCATCGGCAGCACCATCTCCATCTTGCACAGCGTCGCCAACTCTTCGCAAAAGCCACCCAACTGCTCGTGGCGGAACGCGCGCGAGGTCAGCGTCACGCGTGACGCCTGCTCCACCAGCGTGGCGAGGATGCGCGGATGACAGTGCCCCTGATTCACCGCCGAATACGCGCTGAGACAATCGAGATAGCGTCGCCCTTCGACATCGGTCACCCAGGCGCCCGATGCGTGCTCGATGACGAGATCGAGGGGATGGTAGTTGTGTGCCCCCCACGTCTCTTCACGTGCGATGCACTCGTCGGTCGCGGACAGCATCATGACTGCGTCGGACATGGTGGTGGTCCCCTCAGAGAATGCGGCGCCCGAAGGCGCTCGCAATGAGTTCGGCCGCAAGTTCTGCGGTGTGATTCTGTCGGTCGAGAATCGGATTGATCTCCACCAGGTCCATGGCCACCATCGCGCGTGAATCGTGGATGATCTCCATCGCGAGGTGCGCTTCACGCAACGTGGCGCCACCGCGCACCGGCGTCCCCACACCCGGTGCTTCGCGCGGGTCGATCCAGTCGGCATCGCACGACACGTGCATGCCCCCGGTGCCTTCCATGGCGATGGACACCGCTTCGTCCATCACGACACGCAGGCCACGCTCGTCGATCTCACGCATGGTGAAGGCATGCATGCCGCGCGCATTGATCATTCCCTTTTCTGCTTCGTCGAGATCACGCAGGCCGACGTACACGAAATTCTCGATGTCCACGGCAGGAAAGACGGTGGAGAGATGCGACAGGCCCCGATCCCCGAGTCCGAGCAGATGAGCCACCGGCATGCCGTGCACGTTGCCGCTCAGACTGGACTCCGGGGTGTTGAGGTCGGCGTGGGCATCGAGCCAGAGCACGCCGACCCGCTGTCCGCGCTCGGCCAGCGCCGAGGCGGTTCCCGCGATGGAGCCGGCGCTGAGCGAGTGGTCGCCGCCCAGCACGACCGGACACTTGCCGTCACGAATCGCCTGGTGTGTGAGACGCGCCAGGACGGCACAGACCTCGGTGATGGCGGCCAGACGCGCGGATGGGTCGGCGCTGATCGCGCTGCGGTCGGACACGGCGATGTTGCCGATATCCTCCACCGTGACACCCAGCGCCTCGAGTTGCGCGCTGAGATTGGCGAGTCGAACCGCCGACGGCCCCATGTCCACACCGCGTCGACTGGCGCCGAGGTCCATCGGGACGCCAATCAACTGCGCGATCCCGGTTCGCGGCAATGGATGCGGCCGCCGGAATGCGCCGGTCCGGGAAATCGGGAACTCGGACGAGAACTCTCCGCTGGGGAGATAGCTGCTCGGATCAGGCGTGTTCATTATCGATCGGAGTCGGAAGACGATGGCCGGCGACCGGACTAGCGTGACGGCTGAGTCGAACGGCTGGAACATCGCCAACGCCGTAGTTAGCAACAAGCCAGACAACTGCACAATTGTGTATTGGTTTCTTATTATACTGCTATGCATAGTGTACAGTATGCTCACCTACCCACCGACCGTACTCCGCTGCCGTGGATAGCAAGGATCAACGACTCCTCTCACTCCTCCGTGAGAACGCCCGGCTGTCCGTCGCCCAGCTGGCCAAGCAGCTCGGCGTGTCCCGCGCCACCGTCCAGAATCGCATCGACAAGCTGATCGAGAAGCGTGTGCTCCTGGGCTTCACGGTGCGCACGACGCCGGAAGCGGCCGCCCACCGCGTCCGTGCCGTCATGATGATCAGCGTCGAGGGCGATCGATCCGACCCGATTCTCAAGACGCTCCGTGGCTACCCCGAGGTGCGCGCGCTGCACACCACCAACGGCCGATGGGACATCATCGCCGAACTCGGGACCGACAGTCTCGAGACCTTCGACGAGGCGCTGCGCGGCATTCGCACGATCAAGGGGATCTCCAACTCCGAGACCAGTCTTTTGCTCTCTACGCACAAGGTCTAGCACCCGGACGCTTCAGCTCTGGTGGCGCCGAGCCGATAAGTCGGATAGCGCCGTCGTGTCAGTGCTGTCCACCTGGCGCCCCTTCTGCCCGCACCGTGATGCCGTCGTCGTCCTCATTTGTACCTCCCGGGGCGTCGGCAACCGGCGGCGTCGCGCGCAGTCCGCACCGCCGCGTGCGCGTCGCCATTCTCTCGGCGTTCGCGGTGCTGGCCATTACCGTGATGCTTGGTGTGTCGATTCAAGTAGGAGTCACGCGCCGGGCTGAGCTCGGCGCGACACTCCTGAATCTGGCCGGACGGCAACGGATGCTGAGCCAGATGACCGCGCGATTCGTGGCGACGACGGCTGGCGAAGTAGACACGGCCCATCTGCGAACAACGCTCGATCGCATGGATGCGGACGGTGCAGCGATCCGACGGCTCGTAGACTCGCTGATCGCGCAGGGTAACGTTGGACTGCGCGAAGCGAAACGCGCGCTCGATTCATCGGAGGTGACGCGCGTCGCGCTCGCACACGCCGCGCGCCCGGCAACGATGTCCGGCGCGGAGCAGCCAGCACGTGTCAGAGCGGCGCTGGCCCTCACCGATGCCTTCCTGTCACAGCAGGAACGCGCCGTCAGTTCGTTGCAGCGTTTCAGCGAGCAGGAATATCGTGCGTCCGTTGAAGGCCAGACCGTCTTCGCCGCCATTCTGGTGCTCCTGCTGGTGATCGCGACGGTCTTCGTGGTGGAGCCGGTGGTCCGACTGGTCGAACGGCAGCATCGCGCAGCTTCCGATCGGCACGCGGAACTCGAGCGCTTGAGTATGGCCGCGCAGGAGACCAGCAACGCCGTGGTGTTCACCGATGTCGATCGCAAGATCACCTGGGTGAACGACGGCTTTACCCGGGTCACCGGCTACACGGCCGCCGAGGCGATTGGCCAGTCGCCGGGCAAGCTGCTGCAATGCGATCGGACGTCACCGGAAACCGTGCGCGCGCTTCGTGAGGCGCTCAATGGCCAACTTGGCTTTCACGGCGAGATCCTGAATCGGACCAAGGGCGGGCGCGACTACTGGCTCCATCTGGACATCCAGCCCACGTTCGACACAGCGGGCGTGTTTTCAGGCTTTCTGGCGATCGAGACGGACATCTCCGAGCAGGTGGCGCAGCGGGAGCGCCTGGAGCTCGCTATTGAGGGCGGAAACCTTGGTACGTGGAACTGGCACGTGCCAAGCGGTCACAACGAATACAACACGCAGTTTGCGTCGATGCTCGGCTACGACCCGTTGAGCTTCACGAACCACGTGAGCGAGTGGGACCGTCGCATACATCCCGATGACAAGACGGCCGTTTGGGACTTGCTCACGGCGCACCTTGAAGCGCGTACGGAACAATACACATGCGAGCATCGCCTGTTGTGCGCTGATGGCAGGTGGGCCTGGGTGCTGGGCGCTGGGCGAGTGACCGAACGCGACGCCAACGGTGCGCCCCTACGAGTCTCGGGGATTCTGCTCGATGTCTCGGCGCGCAAGGAAGCGGAAGCACGCGCGGAGGAAGCACAGGCGCGTTACGACGCGGCGATTGCAGGCACCAGCGACGGTCTCTGGGACTGGACCATCGGATCCGATGAACTCTGGCTCTCGCCCCGTTGTTGGTTATTGGTGGGCGTCCCCGAAGACGGCGTCTTCCCTCGCATCACGCCGTCGCAGTTTCAGGATCGCCTGCATGCGGAGGATCGAGCGACGACGTTGTCCACACTCGACGTCTTGATTCGCAATGCCGCCGCGTGCAATTGCGAATTTCGTCTGCGTATGGAGAACGGCACGTACCGCTGGTTTCGCATGCGCTGCAAGGCACAACGCGACGAGACAGGACGCGCGCAACGGCTGGCCGGTTCCATTCAGGATATCGAGTCCGAGAAGCAGGCTGCCCTGGAGCTTTCGCGTGCGCGCATCGAGGCGGAGACGGCGCTTCGCGAGGTGGACGCGCTCAGGGCGGCGCTCGATGAGCACTCCATTCTCTCGGTGGCGGACCGTCGTGGGCGGATTGTCGATGTGAACTCCGGATTCTGCCGGATCAGCGGCTACACCAGCGAAGAGCTGATCGGTCAGGACCACCGTTTGCTCAACTCGGGCATTCATCCACACGAATTCTGGGTGGACGTCTGGCGTTCCATCGGACACGGCCACGCCTGGCGCGGTGAAGTGTGCAATCGCAACAAGGATGGCGCGCTCTACTGGGTGGACAGCACCATCGTGCCGTATCTCGACAGCGACGGCGCGGTAGAGAAGTACGTATCGATTCGCTTCGACATCACCGCACAGAGGCAATCCGAGGACGCCCTGCAACGTGCGAGCGCGTTGCTCGAAGAGGCGCAAGCGGTGGCCGGCATGGGGAGCTGGTCGTTCGACCTGCGCTCCGGCAGAATCGAATGGTCGAAGCAGATATACGTGATGTTCGGTCGCGATGGGAAGGATGGTCCGCCCGACTTCGCTGGAAACCTGAGTGACTACGCGGAGGAATCTTCTGCACGCTTGCAGGCGGCCGTCGCCGCTGCGGCAGCACATGGCACCGCGTATTCGATGGACCTGCAGACGAGCCGAGGTGCCAATGGCGTGCGCTATGTGCGCGCCGAGGGGCGTGTGCGCCGTGACGATGACGAGCATATCATCGGGATGTTCGGCACCGTCACCGATGTCACCAAGGCCGTCGAACGCGAAGCGCAACTCGCCGAAGCCCGGGGAGAAGCCGAGCGGATGACCGAGCGTCTCTCCGAGACCAATCGCATTCTCGAAGAGGCCACCGCGCATGCCAATGACATGGCGGCGCAAGCGGAACTCGCAAGTCAGGCAAAGAGCGAGTTCCTGGCGAACATGAGTCACGAGATCCGCACGCCACTCACCGCCATCCTCGGGTTTACCGAAGTGCTGCGTGATGAACTGGAGGAAAGTTCACGCGCCGCGCCGGGCATCGCTGCCATCGATACCATCCGACGAGCCGGCCAGCACCTGCTTACGGTCATCAACGACATCCTCGACCTCTCCAAGATCGAGGCAGGCCGCTTGATCATCGAACAGGTGGAGACGGATGTCTCGCGTGTACTGCGGGACATCGACAGTCTCATGCGCGAACGGGCGGCAGGCAATGGCGTGTCGCTGCGCTCGACGCTGGCGACGCCGGTACCCGATCGCATACTCAGCGATCCGACGCGCCTGCGACAGATCCTGATGAATCTGGTGGGGAATGCGACGAAGTTCACCGCGTCAGGACGGATCGACGTGCGGGCGATGGTGTCTGCGGGAACGCCCACGCCGATGCTTCGCATCGAGGTCGAAGACACCGGACCGGGCATTAGTGCGGCGCAGGCACAACAGCTCTTTCAGCCGTTCATGCAAGCGGATGCGTCCGTGACGCGGAAGCACGGTGGGACCGGTCTTGGCCTGACCATCTGCCGACGGCTCGCCACGCTGATGGGAGGCGAGGTCCGGTTGGACTTCACGACGCCCGGCCGCGGGTCACGCTTCTCGCTCGAACTTCCGCTCGTTCCGGTCCCTCATGCGGCGCTGATCCACGACCTGGACGCATGCGACGAGCCGGCGCGCGCCGATCACGAAACACCGCACGCGCTGCCCGCGCTGTCCGGGCGCATTCTGGTCGCGGAAGACGGAGAGGACAACCAACGGCTCATTGCGTTTCACCTGCGCAAAGCTGGCGCAGTGGTCACCATCGCGGCCAACGGTCGGATCGCACTCGACGCGATCGAATCGGCCGCGCTGACCGCCGCGCCATTCGACCTGTTGGTCTCGGACATGCAGATGCCCGAGTTGGATGGCTATTCGCTGGCGCGCGCGTTGCGCGCACAGGGCTCCACGCTGCCGATCATTGCACTCACCGCACATGCGATGGCCGAAGACCGGCAAAAATGTCTCAATGCCGGATGTGATGACTACGCGACCAAGCCGATCGACCGCGCATTGTTGATCCGCACCTGCGCGCGGTGGCTCGCGCCTGCGGATACGGACGTGAATCTGTTTCCGTTGCCCACTCGCGTGACAGGCCACCCGTGGTCCTCGGAATCACACGAACTCGACGACCCGGCGACCGCTGCCGCGTACGCGGAACCGACACTGCTGCTCAGCGAACTCGCGGACGAGCCGGACATGGCCGAATTGCTCGAACAGTTTCTGGCAGATCTTCCCGGCCGGGTCGACGCGATCGGCGTTGCGCTGGACGACAACGATCGCACTCGGGTGGCGGCGCTCGTACATCAGCTCAAGGGCGCAGCCGGCGGGTATGGCTTCCCGACGATCAGCGACGCAGCGCGGGTTCTGGAAACATCGGCCCGACGGGCGAATGACACGTCCGAACTCCGCGCGCCCCTGACCGTGCTTCAGGCGCGCGCGCGGGCAGCTGTCGCCGGTTGGGCTTTGCAAAACGACGCCACCGCCGCATCGAGCAACGGCAACACGAGGTACCTGTCGTGACCGACACGATTGAGGAGTCGATTGGTGTTGTTCCGTCTTCGGTGATCCTCATCGACGATGACCGGTCGATTCATGCGCTGGTGAGCGCGATGCTCAAGCCGCTCGGTGCACGCGTCACGAGCGCGTTCGGCGGCACCGAAGGGCTGGCGCTCGTCCGCAGGTCGTCGCCCGATCTCGTCCTGCTCGACCTCGAGATGCCCGACATCAACGGGCTTGACGTGCTCGCGCAGCTGAAAGCGGATCCGCGACTGGCGGAGATTCCCGTCGTCATGGAGACCGGCAGCGAGAATCACCGGACGCTGACGTCGTGCTTCGATGCCGGGGCACTGGACTATGTGCGCAAGCCGTTCGCGGCTGCCGAGCTGCGCGCACGGGTCGGTTCGGTGCTTGAACGCCAACGGATGCTCACCGAAATGACGCGCTCGGCCCGCACCGATCGCCTGACGGGGCTGGCCAACCGGCTACTGCTCAATGATCGGCTCACTCGGGCCATGGAGCGCGCACGGGAGGATCAGCAACTCTCGTTCGCCCTGATGTTTCTCGATTTCGACCGGTTCAAGATGGTCAACGATACCCTCGGGCACGAGGTCGGTGATCTGCTGCTCAAGGGTATCGCCGGACGATTGCGGGCGAATCTGCGCACCGAGGATACCGTGTCGCGCGAGTCGATGGGGACGACCGTTGCGCGGCTTGGCGGCGACGAATTTGTCGTGATTTTGGAGGGTGTGGATACCATCGAAGCCGCGTCAGCCGTTGCCGACCGGCTCCAGTTGGCGCTCAAGGAGCCGTATCAGTTGGGCAACCACGTCGTGCGATCGTCCGCAAGCATCGGCGTGGTGATTGCGGCACCGCAGTACGAAACGGCGGACGAAATGCTGCGCGACGCCGATATCGCGATGTATGAAGCGAAGGCCCTTGGCAAGGGATGTCATGCGACGTTCACCGCGCGCATGGGCGAAGAGCTCCGTGCGCGCGTGGACACCGAGAACGACCTCCGCGACGCGCTCGGCACCGACCAGCTCTATTTGGCCTACCAGCCGATCTTCTCCCTCGAGGACCGTTCAGTGCACGGCGTCGAAGCCTTGGTGAGGTGGAGGCACCCCGTGCGCGGAGCGATTGGTCCGGACCAGTTCATTCCGATCGCGGAAGAAACAGGCCTTATTCTGCCGTTGAGCAATTGGATTCTGCGCGAGGCATGCGAGGCCTTCATGCGTTGGCACGTTGTCGCACCTGAAGCCGCCCCACGGTATGTGAGCGTGAACCTCTCCCGTCTCCAGTTTGGCGACGCCGAGCTCGTGCCGCGAATTCTGCGAGTGCTGCATGAGCTCGGCATGCGAACCGAGCAGCTGCAGCTGGAAGTGACCGAGTCGCAGATCATGCAATATCGAAGCACGGCGATAGCGGTCCTGTTGGAGTTGCGAGCCACGGGCATTCGCCTGGCGATGGATGACTTCGGGACCGGTTACTCGTCTCTCTCGTGCCTGCAGGAATTCCCGATCCATACCCTCAAGGTTGATCGTTCCTTCGTTGAGAACGCCAAGCGTGGCCGCGACTTCACAGCGCTGCTGCACGCGGTCGTCACGCTCGCCGACAATCTCGGACTCACGGTCGTGGCCGAAGGCATCGAGGAAGAACAGCAAGTGGTGCTGCTGCAGGCGCTCGGCTGCGGATTCGGGCAGGGGTATCTCTTCGCCCGTCCGATGGCGGAAGCGGACATCGCCCGACTGCTCGGCATCGTGCCGAACCCTGCGCACGGCGTCGCGCTGCCGTGCGTCGAGGTCGAAGCGGGCAGCGCAACACTGACGTAGCCACACGGCAGTGCTCTCATCACGAAACCGTAAATGTCTTCGACTGTTCGGACTGAAGCAGCAGACGCGCCGACGCTGATCCGCGCCGCGATCGCGCGCGCCGGGCAGCTGGCCACATTGCCGGAGATCGCCCTCGAAGTGATGCGACTGGCGGACGATCCCAACTGCACCGGGGACGACCTTGATCGCGTGCTGTCGCGAGATCCGGCGCTCAGCGCCCGTGTGCTCAAGATCGTCAATTCCGCGTATTACGGTCAGCGTCGGGAGGTCACGTCGATTGACACCGGGATCGTCGTGCTTGGCTTTGCGGCCGTGAAGAATATCGCGGTGGCGGCGAGTCTCGCGCGAATGTTTCGTGTGGCGACCGCAACAAACGGGTTCGAGCCGCGTGAGCTCTGGCATCACTCCATCGCGGTCGCGACCGCAGCGAGACTGATCGCCGGGCGCCAGTCGGGGGTCGACCCGAGCGACGCGTTTCTGGCGGGGTTGATGCATGACATCGGGATGATCGTGGAACTGCAGGCCTGTCGCGAACCATTCCTCGCCTCCGTGGCCATCGCCGCCCGCGAGCCCGAACGGTCGTTTCGTCACATCGAGCGGGAAGTCATCGGCGCCTCGCACGACGCCTTCGGCGCGGCCCTGTGCGAGGCCTGGCGGTTCCCCGAGTCGTTGGGACGCGTGTGCGCCCATCATCACGAGCCGATGGAGCTGCCGGACGAGCAGCGTCGCCTCACGGCTATTGTGCATGTGGCCGACCTGCTCGCGGCGCGCAGCGCGCTGGGATACGCGCGTAGCGTCGACAGCGACGCGCCGCAGGGCGACGTCCTCGCGTGGCTCGGGCTGACCGACGAGATGCTCTCCGAGATGCGCGCGGCACTGCCGGCCTTGGTGGCCGACGTGATGCCGGTGCTCGGTGGTGGTGCGTAGCCGGCGAGGAGTATGTCGCAGCTCATCGGGTCGCCCAACACACAACGGGCCGCCGGCATGATGCCGGCGGCCCGTTGCTTCAGCGTGTCTCGACGAACACCGCGATCAGCCGCGAACCTTTGTGACCTGTTCCGCCGCAGGACCCTTCTGGCCCTGCACGATGTCGAATTCAACGCGCTCGCCCTCGGCCAGGGTGCGGAAGCCGCCGCCCTGGATGGCCGAGTGGTGGACGAAGCAATCCTTCGAGCCGTCATCGGGCGTGATGAAACCAAAGCCCTTGGCATCGTTGAACCACTTCACCTTACCGGTCGTACGCATGGCACTGCTCCTGTCGCTGTGTGTTCGGAGTCCGGCCCGGCCGTACGCACCGAGCACTCGTTGTTCGCGGACATGCCCCCCGCGTGGGGCTACCGATATCCGTCGATACCGGCCCAGGCACAATTCAAGAGGAGTCCGGCTAAAGAAAAAGGACCCGCGATTAGTCAGGTCCCCGAAGTCGCCTGCTGCCCCCGCATCCACGCGCTTTAGCGCGCCCGTCCATTGATTTGTGGTGCCAGACGCTAGCACGGTCTGGACGAACTGTCAACGGAAATTTTTGGCCTGTCACGGAACGGCCTCGCCCACTCTCAGCACCACCGGGAAACGTGCCGTTGCGCGCTCCTCGTCGTCTGCCCGGAAGGGGGCACGGCCGCGACCCGCACAGTGTCCTACCCCGTTACCACGCCGCGCTCGACAGGCGATTTCTCCGCCCCGCTCACGCCATGCATCGACTGCTCATCACGCTTTGCACATTCGTCCTTGGCTCACTCGGCTGGTACGCCGGCGAGCAGGTCGGCGTCTTCACCGCGTTTGTCCTGTCGATGGTCGGCACCGGCGCGGGCGTGTATGTCGGCAAGCAATTGGGCGACCGCTGGGGCGGCTGACGGCGTCGCGCCGCCGGCGACCGGGTGGATGGTTGATCCGGTGCGTCGTTCGTCACCGAGTTGTGATGTGCGATCGGTGGGAGGGTGCTTTACAGCCGATGCGTTGTGCGACAACCTCCATGTTCCCTCTGCCCGGAGTGCACATGAAGGACTCACAGCTCAAGGCCCTGATCAAGAAGACTGTCGCGAAGGCTGCGCAGCCCAAGAAGCAGGTTCGTCCGTCCTTCGATCCGACGCTCGAAGCGACGCGCGGCGGAACGGAGCCAGTGTCCGGCACCGAGGCGGAGGAGATTTTCAAGGAAATGAAGCGCCGGGAGTTCTAGACACGCGGCCGGGGGGTGGGCGGCTGTGCGGCGCAGCAGCCGCGGCGGCCGTCGTCCGTTCAGAAGAAAGCCTGCGATGGACACTCCAGCTAAGTGTGTGTGCGGTCGATACTGAGAAGGGCAAGGCGACGCCGCCGTGTATAGCTCTCCCTCCGGTAACGGCGAATGTCGAAGTGTCCCTACACATGGGTCCGCGGTCTCTTTGGTGCCGGTTCGGGCAGCGCGAAGCCGGACGAACCCGCGAAGAATCTGATGGTCCGCGTGGTACGTGACGGGGAAGAGCGCGTGCGTGTCGCGCTGCCCTCCCGAAGCGCCCGATGGCTGATCGAGCTCATCCCGGCGGACGTCGTGGCGAAGATCTACGCTGAAGACATCCCGCTCGATGCGATCACCCGCGACCTCAACGAGCAGGTCGTTCTTTACCCGCGTCCGATCTTCTCGCTGACCGAAGCGCATCGTCAGGTCGACGTCTGGCTGGAGTAGTGCACACCGACCTGTAGGAACGGGCGCGGAGACGCGCGCGCGGACGCCAACGCGTACGCACGCGCCCACGTGCGTACGCGCACTCCTCCCGAAACTTCAGGCCGCCTGGGAAATCGCGGCGTGCATCGCGATCTCACTTGGTTTGCAGAACACACCGGCCGGGTGATTGGGCACGCGCACCACGCTATCGGTGATGCCAAGCGTACTTTCCGTTCCGCCCAGCAACAGGCATCCGCCGCGTGTCAGCAGACGCGACATCCGGTCGATCACGTCTTTCTTCGTCGCCACGTCGAAGTAGATCAACACGTTCCGGCAAAACACGATGTCGAACTGCCACGCTGACGGAAACGGATTGAGCAGGTTGATCTCCTGATACGTGACTCGGTTCCGGATGTCGGGCACCAACTCGAACTCCGTGCCGACCGGCTTGAAGTACTTCATCAGCAACTGCACCGGCAGGCCGCGCTGCACCTCGAACTGGTTGTACACGCCGGCTTTGGCGCGCGCGAGTGCCGCCGCCGAAAAGTCGGTCGCGGTGATCTCGACCTTGGTGCCGGCCAGTTTCGATTCCATCTGCGCCGCGGTCATCGCAATGGAGTAGGGCTCCTGCCCGGTCGAACTCGCCGCGCACCAGATGCGCACGGGACGACCGAGCTCGCGCGCGCGCTTCGCCGCCGCAGGCAGAATCTCCTTCTCAAGCGCACTGAACGGCTTCCCGTCGCGGAAAAAAAGCGTCTCGTTGGTCGTCATCGCATCGCACACAAACTTCACGACCGTCGGAGGCGCGCCCGCGCGCAGTGCGGCGATCAGCGCATTCACGTCCGCGTGGCCGTACGTGACCGCAACCGGCGGCAGTCGGCTTTCGATGAGGTACTCTTTCCCCGCACCCAGCGAGAGACCGCTGTGCTTCCTGAGCAGATCGCTGAGGAAACTGTAGTCGGCTGGGGCAATCATGCGGCAAGCGCTCCGCGGCAGGACAACATGATGGACTCGGCGATCTTCGGCAGTGGAATCACGGCACTCGCCAGGCCGGCGTTCGCGACCGCGCCTGGCATCCCCCACACGACACTCGTCGCTTCGTCCTGCACGAGGATGCGTCCGCCGCGTTGATGCACGTCGCGACAGCCACGCAGACCGTCCTCGCCCATGCCGGTCAGCACGACCACGAGCGTGGACGGGCCGTAGATCGCCGCGAGTGATCGCAGCATCGGATCGGCGGCGGGCCGGCAAAAATTCTCCGGCTCTGTCTTGGTGAGGCGGATGTACGGCTGCCCTTCGTTCGTCTGGACGATCATGTGGAACTCACCCGGGGCAACATAGCAGTGATTGCTGCGAATCGGCTCACCGTCGCGTGCTTCGGCGCACGGGCGACCGGCGTCACGCTCCAACCGCTGCGCCAACAGCGCAGTGAAGACGGCGGGCATGTGCTGCGTAATGAGAATCGGCAGCGTGAAACCTGGCGGCAGCGCGGAAAGCACATCCGCGAGCGCATTCGGTCCGCCGGTGCTCGATGCGATCGCCAGGATCCGGGGCGAGGTCTCCGTGCCGCGCGTGGCCAGCAGTTCCGTGCGGACCGGAACGACCGCGCCGGTGCGCGGCACCTGCGCCTGCCCACGTGCGGCGCGTCCAATGGCGCGGACCTTGGAGGCGATCTCCACCGAGATTGCCGCCAACGCGGCCGCGCCGCTCTTCGCCGCCGGCTTCGCGATGTAGTCCGACGCGCCCAGCGCAATGGCGCGCATGGTCACTTCGGCACCGCGCTGCGTCAGACTGCTGGCCATGATGACACGCGTCTGCGGATACAGCGCAAGGATCCGCGGCAGGGCCGTCAGTCCGTCCATCTCCGGCATTTCGATATCCAGCAGTACCACATCCACGGCGGTGTGCCGCAACGCGTCGAGCGCGACCTTACCGTTTGGCGCGGTCGTTGCCACCAGCATGTCCGGTTCCGAGTCCACGATGCGCCCGAGCGCGCCGCGAATCACGGCGCTGTCGTCCACAATCAGGACACGGATAGCATCTGCGTTCTTGGTCACTTACGACACGCCGCAGGCTTCGAGCTTGGAGCCGATGATCTGGGCGTCGAACGGTTTCATGATGTACTCGGTCGCGCCCAGCGTCAGCGCGGTCTGGATCTTCTCGAATGCCGTGTGCGTGGTGCACATGATGATCGGCGGCAGTTGTAGCTCGGCGTGTTGCGCCACGGCGCCAAGGAACGACAGACCGTCCATCACGGGCATGTCGATATCGCAAAGGATCGCGCTGAAGCGACAGTCCACCGCGAGCAGTGCCATCGCCTTCTCGCCATCGGCTGCTTCCTCGACCTCGTACCCCATCTGTTCGAGAATGCGACGGATCGCCTTGCGAATCGCGCTCGAATCATCAATCACCAGAATGCGCTTCATGCCCGCCTCACTCGCTGTGGGTGCCCCGCACGGGATCGTGCGGGGCAGGTCGCGCCCGACTAGAGCTTGCGCATCTTGCCGAGGAACTCCATCACGGCCGCGTTCAGCCGCTCCGATTCCACCGACAATCCGCCCGCCGCATTGCGGATGTTCTCCGCCGTGCGACCGCCCTCCGCCGCTACCTGGGTGACCATGGAGATACTGGAACTCACCTCGGCCGTTCCGCGTGCCGCCTCGCCCACATTGCGCGAGATCTCGCCCGTGGCGGCGTTCTGCTCTTCGACCGCGCCGGCAATCGTGGTGGAGATCTCGTTGATCTTGTTGATCACCCCGGCAATCTCCTTGATGGCCGCCACCGCCGATGCGGTTTCAGTCTGCACACCGGCGATCTTGCTGCCGATTTCTTCCGTGGCCTTGGCCGTCTGCCGCGCCAACTCCTTGACCTCGTTGGCGACCACGGCGAAGCCCTTGCCCGCCTCGCCCGCGCGCGCTGCTTCAATCGTGGCGTTCAGCGCGAGGAGGTTGGTTTGCTGCGCGATCGACGTGATGACCTTGACCACCTGCCCGATTTCCTGACTCGAGATCCCGAGCTTGGCCATCGTCTCGGTCGTCTGCGTGGCCTGACGCACCGCAACTTGCGAAATCTGCGACGCTTCCTGCACACGCCCCGCGATCTCACGAATGCTCGCGGTGAGTTCTTCGGCCGAACTGGCCACCGTCTGCACGTTGCGCGTGGCCTGCTCGGACGCGGCGGCAACCGCCTGCGCCTGGCGCGAGGTCTGCTCCGAGGACGCGGCCATGCCCTGCGCGCTGGCCTCGAGTTCCGTCGAGGACGCGCTGACCACATTGGCGATCGCCAGGACGGTGCTCTCGAAGTCGTCGGCGAGCTTCACCTGCGGCGTGACCACCGACCAGTTGACCATCGGACCGACGTACTTGCCGGCCGCATCGTAGATCGCCACCGCGTTGAGATCGAGCGTTTCCGGTCCGACCCGGATCTTGGCGTTGTGCGGCAGGTTCCTGTCGGTGGCCAGCATCGCACGCTGGTGCGCCGGATCCTTGTGGAAAATGTCGATCTTGGCGCCGACGATCTGACTGGCCTTGATCGGCAGGTGCTGCTCGATGCTCTTGAGCGTCTCGAGCGAGGCCGGGTTGATGTACGTGATGGTGAAGTCCAGATCGCAGAGCATCAGGTTGATCTTGGCCGACTCCACCATCGGTTTGAAGAGCTGCGACTCGTGGCGCTGCTTCACGGCCACCGTGCAGTCGGTGGCGTACTTCACCACTTTCTGCAACGTGCCGGCACGATCACGGATGGGAGTGTACGAGGCCTGAACCCACACCTCGCGCCCACCCTTGCCGATGCGCCGGTACTCCGCCGTCTCGTATTCACCGCGATTGAGCTTCGCCCAGAACTCGCGATACTCAGCACTGGTGCGGTACTGCTCGTCCACGAACATCGAGTGATGCTTGCCCTCGACTTCGGCGAGCGTGTAGCCGAGCGTTTGCAGGAAGTTCGCGTTCGCGGTGATGATGGTGCCATCAAGACGGAACTCGATCACCGCCATCGACTTGTTCAGCCCGATGACCTGCCCTTCATAGTCGGCGAACAGTGCGTCGGAGGAGTCGCCTTCGGTGTCGTCGATGAACGGGATCGTGGCCGGGAGGACGGCCGACGCCCGTGCCGCCGCTTTGCGCGTCGGCGTGGTGGCCTTGCTGATGGCTGGCTTGGCGCCGGTACGGCTCGTCGGCTTGACGGTGCGCGACGGCTTGGAGATGGTGCGATTGCTTGGCATGTTCGAGGGGTCCTGCCCGGAGAGTTGCTGCCTGGCGCGTGGTCGGAGCCGGCGTCGGCTCGCAGATCAGACGTGGCCAGAAATTTCTGACGACGCGGGTGGTCAGACGGACGTCTGCTCGAGCTTGAGCAGTTCGTGGACGTTCATGACCACCAGCAAACCGTGTTCGCGGCGAACGATGCCGATGCAGGCCGTGCGCCATCGTGCATCGATTGTCGCGAGTGCCGGTTCGACTGCATCCGCTGGCACCGACACGACATCACCCACTTCATCCACCATGAAGGCGAACAGTTCGCCCTCATGTCGCACCACCACATTCATGAACTCCGCACCCGGCGGTCGCGCGGGGAGACGGAGGGTCGTACGCAGATCGACGGCCGTGACGATCTGTCCCCGCAAGTTCAGGAACCCTGCAATCGCATCGGGCGCCATCGGCACCCGCGCGATACGTTGCTCCACCAGCACCTCCTGCACGATCATGACCGGAATGCCGATCCACTGTCCGGACAGGCGAAAGGTCACGTACTCCGCCTGCGCGGACACGGCAGTCGCCGAGCTGGTACGACGTGGTGTGCTCATGCAGCGATCCGGTCAACGGAGAGAACGTTGCGCATGGTCGCCAACAGTTGGTCGCGATCGAGTTTGGTGAGGTAGTGATCGAAGCCGGCGTGCGTGCCGCGACTGCGATCCTCCGGCGTGTCCCGGGCGGTGAGCGCGATCAGTGCCATCCCCGACCAGCGCGGATCGGCGCGAATGGCGCGCGCCAATGCCAGCCCGTCCACCACGGCCATGTCGATGTCGCTGAGCACGAGGTCGAAGCGTTCGCCCTGCTCGAGCCGCGCCAGCGCATCCTTCCCGTCCGGCGCCGTCTCCACCGCGTAGCCGGCGGCGCGAATGACCGGGGCCAGCAGGCCCAGAAAGAATCGTGAGTCGTCCACCAGCAGCACACTCGGCGGCGCGCGGTGACCCGACGACGCGTCGCGCTGTGAGAACCAGTCGCCATGCGCACGACGCAGGAAGTAGTCCGTATCGATCACTTCCGTCGCGCGTTCGGCGATGATACAGACGCCGAGGACCCCGGGCCGCGTCGCACCGCGCTGCAACTGGATGTGATCCTCGACGATGTCCCGGATTTCGTCCACCGCGACACCCATCGTGCGATCACGATCGTTGAAGACGATCACCGGTCGCGGGTCTCGCGCGCGGAGATCCATGGTCGGGTGCGCCCCGATCACCGGGATCAGCGCGCCGCGATACTGTACGAGGAAGCAACCGTCCGCCTCCTCCATCGCCGAGAGCGGGAACTCCTCCAGTCGCGCCACGAGCGAGAGCGGCACGGCTTGCAGCGCAGGGTAGCCGGCATCGAACAGGAGGACACTTTCTTTCGAGTTGTCCTGCGCAAGTGCCAGGGAACGCTTGCTGGCCTCAGCGGCCTCCTCGCGGGTTTCGTTGCTCGACACACGGGCCATCGTGGCGATACCGCTGGTATCGAGGATCATGATGACGCGGCCATCGCCGGTGATCGTGCATCCCGCATAGGCCTGCAGATGCTTGACCAATCGTCCGACCGGCTTGACGACGATCTCCTGCGTGTCGAACACCTCCTGCACGACGAGTCCGAAACGCGCCTCGCCGACCTGACACACGACAATGTTGTACGTCTCGTAGGGCTCGGCGACGTCGAGGCCCAGCAGGGTGTGCAACGGCACCAGCGGCAGCAGCATGTCGCGCAGTCGATAGAACTGCGCCCCATGCACATGTTCGATCAGCCCGCGCTGCTCTTCCGTGACGCGCACCAGCTCCACGACGCCGATCTGTGGTACCGCAAACGTTTCGCCGGCAGTGCCGACGAGCAGCGCGGAGATGATCGCGAGCGTAAGCGGAATCTTCACCCGTACCGTCGTGCCACGCCCCTCGCGTGAGGAAAGTTCGACCGTCCCACCGATCAATTCGATATTGCTGCGCACGACATCCATGCCGACCCCGCGACCGGACACGTTCGTGACCTGTTCCGCCGTTGAAAATCCCGGTTCGAAGATGAAGCGGAACACCTGTGCTTCCGGCATCGCGTCGGCGGCGTCCGCCTTCACCAGCCCGCGCTCGACGGCCTTGCGTCGCACCCGCGCCGCACTGATGCCCGCCCCGTCGTCCGCGATCTCGATGACGACATGACCGCCTTCGTGTCGCGCGCTCAGGCGAATCGTTCCGCCTTCGGACTTTCCGGCAGCGCGACGTGCCGCCGGGGACTCCACACCGTGGTCGGCGGAGTTGCGGATCATGTGCGTGAGCGGATCCTGAATCGCCTGCAGGATCTGGCGGTCGAGTTCCGTCTCCGCCCCCCGCATGTCGAGGGTGATCTGCTTGCCGCTGGCGTGCGACAGATCGCGCACCAGCCGCGGCAGTTTTGTCCACGCATTCCCGATCGGCTGCATGCGCGTCTTCATCACCGCTTCGAGCAGATCGGTCGTCACGCGGTTCAGGTGCTGCACTGGACTCGAAAACTCCGACTCCTCGTTGGCGGCCGCCAACTGCATGAGCTGGTTGCGTCCGAGCGCGAGCTCACCCACGAGGTTCATCAACTGGTCGAGCAGCTCGACACCGACGCGCAGTGTGCTGTCGGCGCAATGATGCTGCTCGCCCGCGCCGTCGTCCTTGCGTGCCTTCCGGCGCTCGATGCCTTCCCACTCGTTTCCGGCGGCGGGCGCGGGATCGGCGGTTGCGGGATCGGCGGGCGCGAGGTCGCCGGGCGGCGGAACGGTCGGCGGGAGGACGACGGGCGCCGACGGCGCGATCCCGGTCGGACCGGCGAAAGCCGGCCCTTCAGCGGGGACCATCGGAGTTGCAAGCTCGGGCGACACCGGCAGCCATTGCTCCAGACGGGCAATCAGCGGCGCGTCGTCGCCTTCGGGCTCGGCTTCGGTCTGCTCGAGGTGATCGAGGATCATCCGGATGCAGTCCACCGCGGCCAGCACGTCACCGATGAGCGCCGTGCGTACGGCAATCTTCCCACTGCGCAGAGCGTCCAGCACGTTCTCTGCCGCGTGTGCGACACCTTCGAGTCGGGCGAGCCCGAGAAAGCCGCAGGTGCCCTTGATCGTGTGGATCGTGCGGAAGATGCCGTTCAGGCGCGAGGCATCGTCCGGATGCTGCTCGAGGCCAACGATATCGTTGTCCAGCTTGCCGAGATTCTCGGCGCTTTCCGACAGGAAGTCACGGAGCAAATCGTCCATCTGATGCCTCTAACGCACACACCCGCATGATCCAGCCCGGCGGCGTCGCCTCGCCCTTATGTATCGGCAACCCTGCGAAAAACATGAGCGTGACTGGAACCACGGTCCGAACCCCACCCGCGGATGTATTATCGCGGCGCGGGCCTTACTTCAGATTTGCTGGCGCTCGGTCGATACCAACGGCATGCCTATTTTCCGACTGATCTACGCAAGCGTGGCAGCACCGGGATTGGAATACGACGAACTGACCTCCCTCCTGAACGCAGCGGCCCGTCACAACAGCGCGCTGGCCATCTCGGGCGTCCTCTGTTACGGCGGTGGCGCGTTCCTGCAGGCGCTCGAGGGCGAGCGGTTCGAGGTCAGTCGGCTGTACAACAAGATCGTGCGCGATCCGCGGCACGCCGAGTGCGAAATCCTCGAGGCCACCGCGATCGATACGCGCGCCTTCGCCGAATGGGCGATGAAGCTCATTGGATGGGAAGACGCGCCCACGGCGAGCCGACGCGCCCTCCTGCTTCGCCACTCGGGCGCGAGGCAGTTCACGCCCCGGGATATGAGCGGTGGTCAGGCGTTCGGCTTTCTGCATGACCTGGCCGAAGCCGAGCGACTGCGGCCCACGCCGGTCGCCGCCTAGCGGCAGCGTGCACGCCCTACGTACTCACCACGGCTCGCGACGATAGAAGAGCAGCAGTACATCAGCGTCACCGGGCACGCGGAACGACACCACGCCCGACATGCCAATCGACCCGTCCATGCCGACTGCTGCGCGTCCCTTTCTCACTGCCGCCTGGCACGATCTCGTAATGGCGACGTGGGCGATCGATCCGGCGCTGTTGCGACCCCATCTCGCGCCCGGCACGGAGCTCGACCTCTGGAAAGGCGACGCACTGGCGAGCATCGTTGCGTTCGACTTCCGCGACACGCGTGTGCTGGGCCTGCGCGTGCCGTTTCACGTGCGGTTCCCCGAAGTGAACCTGCGATTCTATGTCAGACGCACGATGCCGGACGGCAGTGTGCGACGTGGAGTCACTTTCATTCAGGAGATGGTGCCGCGCTGGGCGATCGCGTTCGTCGCGCGCACGTTCTACGGCGAGCCATATGTCGCACGGCCGATGCGCCGTGCCGCCGTGCCGGAAGCACAACTCACCGAAGCAAGCAGTGGTGCACTGCGATCGCTCGCCTACGAATGGAAACGGGACGGTGCGTGGGAGCGCGTCCTCGCCATGTCCAATACGCCGCCGCGCCCGATGCGACGCGACTCGATCGAAGCGTTCATCGCCGAGCATTATTGGGGCTACACGCGGCGCCCGGGAAAGCCCACGCTGGAGTATCAGGTCGTGCATGCGCCGTGGAACATCAGTCTCGCCGCCGACTGTCTCATCGAGGCGGACCTCGCGGCGCTCTATGGTGCGCGCGTGGCCGCGGCGCTGCAGGCCCCCACCCTCTCCACGTTCATAGCGGAAGGGTCCTCCGTGGCAGTATATCGAGGGCAACCGATCAAGCCCTGATCGCAACACGACACCACCCGCGTCACCCTCTGCGTGACCATCACCATCACCATGACCGACTACGAAAAGCTCGGCGCCTTCTACCTCGGCAAGCGCTTCGATCTCGCCTCCCGCTCGCGCAGCGACGATCTCGTGCTCTACGATGCCAGGGATCTGACCACGCACGCGGTCATCATCGGCATGACGGGCAGCGGCAAGACCGGACTCGGCGTCGGCCTCATCGAAGAAGCGCTGATCGATCGCATTCCGGTCATTGCGGTGGACCCCAAGGGTGACCTCGGCAACCTCGCGCTTCGCTTTCCAGATCTCTCGCCCGCTGACTTCCGCCCGTGGGTGGATCCGCAGCAAGCGGCGAACGCCGGTGTCTCAACGGAGCAGTTCGCGGAACAGCAGGCCAAGGCATGGCACGATGGACTGGCCAACTGGGGGCAGGACGGTCAACGCATTCAGCGATTCACCGACGCGGCCGACATCACGGTGTACACGCCGGGGAGCACGGCGGGACGGCCCATCTCGCTGTTGCGCGCGTTCGTCGCGCCGCCGGCCGCGATCATCGAGGACAGCGAAGCCTTACGGGAGCGCGTGGACGCGACGGCAACCAGCGTGCTGGCACTGCTCGGTATCAACGCCGATCCGATCTCCAGCCGAGAGCACATTTTGCTGGCCAATCTGCTCGCGTTGTCCTGGATGGACGGGAAGGATCTCGATCTGGCAGGGCTGATCGGCGGCATCCAGTCACCGCCCTTCTCCACCGTCGGTGTGATGCCGCTCGATACGGTCTTCCCGCCCAAGGACCGTATGGAGTTGGCGATGAAGCTGAACAACCTGCTCGCCGCGCCCGGCTTTCAGAACTGGCTCAAGGGCGAGCCGCTGGACACGGCCAACCTGCTCTACGACGCGTCGGGCAAGCCGAAAGGCTCGATCATCTCGATTGCGCACCTCGGCGATGCGGAGCGGATGTTCTTTGTGACGCTCTTGCTGGCGGACATTCTCAGTTGGGTGCGCTCGCAGCCCGGCACCGGCTCGCTGCGTGCGATCCTCTACATCGACGAGCTGTTCGGTTACATGCCGCCGGTGGCCAACCCGCCGTCGAAAGTGCTGCTGCTCACCCTGCTCAAGCAGGCGCGCGCCTACGGATTGGGCGTCGTGCTGGCCACGCAGAATCCCGTGGACCTCGACTATCGCGGCTTGTCCAACACCGGCACATGGTTCATCGGCCGGCTGCAGACGGAGCGCGACAAGATGCGCGTGATGGAAGGACTCGAAGGGGCGAGTAGCGGACAGCCCTTCGACAAGGACGCGATGGAAAAGACGATCGCCGGCCTTGGGAAGCGGGTCTTTCTGCTGCACAGCGTGCACGAGCCCGCGCCGGTGACCTTCGAAACACGCTGGACGATGTCGTATCTCGCCGGCCCTATGACCCGCGAGCAGATCAAGACGTTGCAGACCACGCACGCCCCGCCGCCATCAGGCACTGCGCCGGCCGGGGCCACGCCGGTCGCATCGATCGCCACCGCCACGGGTGGTGGCATGTCCTCGCTCGATGCGAACGGCACCGCTCGTGCGCCGGTGCTGCCCCCCGATGTGCCGCAGTTTTTCCTGCCGCCCATCGGGGAGGATGAGACGCGCTCGTACCATCCGTCCGTACTCGCGCTCGCCGATGTCTCGTTTGCCAGCGCAAAGTTCGGCATCACTGAGCAACGACGCGTCACCCTGCTCGCTTCGCTCGACGACGGACCAATCACGCTCGAGTGGGATGCAGCAGCACGCGTGACGATCGATCCGAAGGCGCTCGAACGCAGCCCGCGTGGCAACGCGACATTCGGCGCGGTACCGCGCGCGGCGACCGCAGCCAAGAGCTACGCCGCGTGGACCAAGGCGTTCCAGAAGTGGATCGTGACCAACGAGAAGGTCGAGGTGCTGCGCAGCCCGACGCTCAAGGTCATCTCAGCGGGCGGCGAGTCGGAACGCGATTTCCGGATCCGCCTGCAGGTGCTCGCGCGCGAATCGCGTGATGCCAGGGTGGAGACGTTGCGCCAGAAGTACGCCCTCAGGTTGTCGACGCTCCAAGAACGCATCCGACGCGCGGAGCAGTCGGTGCAGCGTGAACAGGCGCAGGCCAGTCAGGCAAAGATGGACACAATAATTTCCGTGGGTAGCGCAATTCTCGGCGCCGTCTTCGGGCGCGGCAAGGTGAATGCGGGCACGCTCGGCAAGGTCGGTACCGCGGCCCGTGGCATGGGCCGCGCCACGCAGCAGTCGGGCGACGTGACGCGAGCTGCCGAGAGCGTTGCCGCGCTGCAGGCGCAGTATGCGGAGCTCGAATCCAAATTGCAGGGCGACATCGATGCGCTCGGCGAGTCGTTCGACGCGCAGCAGGAAACGCTCGACCGCACGCCGATCGCCGCCAAGAGTGGCGACGTGCACGTCCAGTTGGTCGCGCTGACCTGGGTGCCTTCTGTGCAGAACGCGTCCGGCGTGGTCGCGGCGTCCTGGCAGTAAACGCCGCCGCGCGACCCGATCGGCGGTTGGGCGAAACGCCACACCCGAACGCTGCATGACGGAGATCATCCAGGACACGAGCACGGCCTACTTCGCCGGCTCGGGCGCCGCCGTGGGCTTGCCGGCGGGTGATACCGGCGCCGGCTCGCGTCGCACCGTCGCCCGCTTCGCTCCGCGGATGTTGAGCGACCAATCGAAGGTGGTGCGGCGCTCGAAAAAGCGTCCCGACTCCAAACGTCTCCGCTGATCGCCTTCGAACCAGGGGGCCAGAAAGCGGCCAAGGTCGGCGCGCGTGGAAGCAAAGTCTCGGCGATAGTAGGTAAAGATCGGACTCAATTGCACCGACATGCTGTCTACCGCGTTCTGCGTCGGCGACTCGCGCAGAAACTTGTAGCCCTGATCGTGTAACTGCGCTTCGAGCTTCTCGCCGGTGTACGCCTCACCGCGTAACGGTGGACTTCCGAGCGCGCCATACGCCAGTGCGAAGTGCACTCGCGGCTCCGCGAACTCAGCCCTCAGGATACTGTGCTGCACCGCGTCGAGCGTGAGGACGCGACCGGCCGCACGCACGAACGGTCGGCTCCACGGTCCCTTGAGACGGAGCACGCCGAGTGTCTTGTCGATGTTGCGGATCGACTGCGTTTCGCCCTCGGACGCGATGAGCTGGATCGTGTAGGCGTTGTACACGTTGATCCAGAACGCCAGTCGCTCATCCTCGTCGAGGCGCGACAGGTCCACCCGTTCCAGCGAGGCGAGGTAACGTCTGAATTCCGGTGCGCGCGCAAAGGCGGCGTAGTCCACCAGTCCGTCCACGACATGGGCGCGCAGCAGCACATCGTAGGCCGCGTGATCGACCGTGGCCGCGGCCGGAATGGACGCCACCATTTGCGTGGACGGCGCGGGCTGCGCAGGCAGCGCGGAGCGATCCGGTCCCACCGACATCGCCAGCGCGAGGATGCTGCAGGCGGCGCCTCGGACGCGGCGAAGCGCTCGGCCTCCCCCTCGGTATTGCACGGTGATTGCTCCGGATATCTTATCTGCCATGGTTGATCATTGGCTGCTGGGAACCTGGCGTCTCTTGCGCGCCGACGCTGCACTGGACTTTGCGCCTGGGGTCCGGATGGAGTTCCGCGACGAGGGCCGGTTGCACTATCACATCGATGTGGGCGGGAAGGATCAGGTCGTTCAACTGCGTTATCGCGTTGATGGCGATGTGCTTTATACCGACAATCCCGCCGCGCCGCACTCCATGTCCGTACGCATCACCCATGGCGCCGGTGACGTGCTGCTGCTGGACTTCGGAGGCGCAAACGCGATGCTCATTCGGGAAGGCTAGTCGCGCTGTCCCCAGGCCGGACCGCGGCGCAAACGGGTCGGGCCGCGCCGGCGTCCGTCGGGCTCCACGGCGACGCCCTGCTGCGTGATTTCGATGGTCTCTGCACTGGCCAAGCGGATCGCGGCGAGACGGATCACCGGCAGCAGCCCGCGCCACTCAGCCGGATCGATCGCCAGTGCGACCTCAGACGGGCAGATGGACGCGTCGGCGTGACGCACCTCGAGCAGGGAAAGGATCAACCGCTCGATGGCGAGCTGACCGTTCTCGACGCCGGGTTCGGACGTGCGGGCGCGGTGAGCGGTGAAAGGCGCGCGGATCATTGGCGAGACTCTTGAGGCAACTGGTTCATCACCAGTACCGGATTATCGTGTGATGCTTGCCGTACGTCCACGTCCGCTGTTGTGTTGCGGACTGAAGAAGTACAACGTCCCCCAGGCACGCTGGTTCCCTTCCGACCTTCGCCTCGTCCGCATGACCACGCTTGTTGATCGCTACCCGTCGTTGCCGTGGATCGCCCCGTTCGCCGTTTTCATGCTGTTGCTGGCCGTCGCGCCGTCGCTGCCATTCGGACAGCCGTGGGAGTCGGTTTTTCGGGTAAGCGTGCTCACACTCGTGCTCGTGTTCGCATCGGGAGCGATCGTGCGCGGGCTGCGCGTCAAGCACGCGGCCGCCAGCGTGGCGCTCGGCCTCGCGGTCTGTGCGCTGTGGGTCGCGCCGGATGCCCTCATCCCGGGCTGGCGAGCGCACTGGCTCTTCCAGAACGACATCACGGGCACGATCACCACCTCGATCGCGCCCGCTGAACTGTCCGATCCGCTGGTGCTGTTGCTGCGCATTCTGCGCGCCGCCATTCTCGTGCCCATCCTCGAGGAACTGTTCTGGCGCGGATGGCTGCCGCGCTGGATCGTCAACAACGATTGGCAGAAAGTACCCCTTGGCACGTACACCACACTCGCGTTCGTTGGTACTGCGCTGCTATTTGCCAGCGAGCACGGCCCCTACTGGGAGGTCGGCTTGGCCTGCGGTCTGATCTACAACTGGTGGATGTGGCGCACCAAATCGCTGGGAGATCTCGTGCTGGTGCACGCAGTGACCAACGCCGCCCTCTCGACCTACGTGCTGCTGACGGGCAAGTACGAGTACTGGATGTAGCCCGTCACCGCGTCGCCGCCCGCCTGCTCAGCCGCCGTAGACCACCGGGGACGTGCCGTTGCGGATGTCCTTCGCGCCGGCGGCGACGCCGGAGCCAACCGCGAACGCAGCGGTCAGCGCGGTGCCAAGGCCGACGAACGGCAGGATCGGCACGAGGACGGAGCCGGCGAGGAACGCCACGCCTCCGGCCAGCCACGGCGCGATCCCTTTCTGCACCGCGTCCACGTAGCGCAGGCGGTTACGGACGAAGCGACGCGCGACGCTGTGCAGCACGACCGCCGCGGCCATGGCGATGCCAAACGAAATGAGGAGTGCGAGGAACGAGAACATGAGTACCTCCGGGTGACTTCGCGGTCCGGCGTCATCGCCGTGCTGCTGATTCCACTAACGAGACGGCGAGCCAGAGGTTTCACCCCTCGCCCGCCGTGTCCGTCGGAAACACCGACGGTGCGATATTGCGGGACTACGGGCGACGCGGCATATCCATCTTGGTATACTCGGCCGGCACGGCGAACTGCGCATCGGCCAACCGTTTCTTCTCGATCTTCGTGACCTCGAGCATCACCGTGCCGTTCGTGCTGGTGACCTTGAGCGGGAATGCGCCGTCCGCCGCCAGCGACCGCTGCCACGCAGGAAGCGCGCTGCCACCGCGTCCCATGCTCCCCATCGCGCTCACCGCGTTCATGAACGGGCCAAGTCCGCGCGCCATGCATACGTCCGCGTTCTGCTGCGGGGACTCCACCAGCACGTGCTCGCACTGGTAGCCGGCGATCGTTTCCATCTTGCCGGTGCGCGTGATCCTGGGCTCCGGCGCCGTCGCGATCGCGTTGGCCGCACGCGAAGCGTCCACGTCCATCGGGACCTCGAAATACATGTTCTGCTGAGCGATCAGCATGTACATTTTTTTGTCCGCCGGCACTCCGATGACGGACATGGAACCCATCGGCGACTTGAGGTTCATGCGCACCTTGCCCGCGTGCGCGAGATACTCGACCTCCTGCATCGGCGCGTCGGCACGACCGCCGCTGACCCGCATGGTGATTGCACCCTCGAATGACGGCGCACCTGCTTGTGCGGCGACAGGCACGGATGCAAATGCGACCGAAGACATCAACGCGGCCGCAGCGGCCGCGAGCGTGCGTGTGTGCATAGGAGATCTGGAGATGGGAATCGGCACTACGCGAGTCCGGAACGCATCGCCTTGAGCACCAACTCGGCGAACCGGTCAATCTCGTCCACGGTGGTATACACGTTGGGCGTGACGCGGATCCCGCTGAACTCCGCATGCACAATCGGTGTCTGCACGACACGGTGCTGACCGAAGAGCCAGTTGCCTAACTTGATCGGATCCAGCCCGTTCACGGCAAAGTTCCCGATGCCGCCGCCCCACGGCGAATCCATGGGTGTGAGCATCGTCACGCGATCGTTCCCCTCGGCGAGCAGTCGCTTGGCCCAGCGGTCGCGCAGATACGTCAGACGGGCAAACTTGCGCCCCGCGCCGATCGCGCGATGAAACGTCAGCGCCACGCCGATCGCGTTGTGATTCGCCGCCGGATGCGTGCCGATCTCCTCGTACTTGCGGATGTCATTGTCCTGTTCGACCGACGCGGCCATGAGCGGCCAGATCGCCCTTTGCTTCGACTTGCGCACGTACAGAAAACCCGTGCCGATCGGCGCGAGCAGCCACTTGTGCAAACTGGTGCCGTAGTAGTCCACGTCGAGCGCGTCGCGCGACATCGGGAACTGCGCGAACGAATGCGCGCCGTCCACGAACACCTCGATATTCTTCGCGCGCGCCATCGTCACGATCTCCTTCACCGGCAGGATCTGGCCGGTGAGGTTGGTGATGTGGGTAATCTCGATGACTTTCGTGCGTGGCGTGATCGCGGCGGCGAAGCGGTCCACGATCACCTGCGGCGACGTGGTCGGCACGGGAAACGAGATTTCCTTGAGCACGATGCCGTCGCGCCGCGCGCGTTGCTTCCACGCGGTGATCATGCGTCCGTAGTTCTGGTTGCTGACGATGACCTCGTCGCCGGCCTTGAGATCGATGCCGAAGATCAGCGTCTCCAGTGCTTCCGACGCGTTGCGCGTGATCGCCATCTCCTCGGTGTCGCACCCGAACTCCGCCGCCAGTTCACGCCGCACCACTTCCAGCCGCGGCTCGAGATCGCGCCACATGTGGATGACGGGCAGCTCGTTCGAATAGTGCAGATCGCGGATCATCTGATCCATGACGTGGGTGGGCGCAGGCGAACAGCCGCCGTTGTTCAGGTTGATCCACGTGCGATCGAGTTCGAACGCGCGCTGGATCGGCTCCCAGAAATCCTCATCGGCGGCGAAGGCGGCGTCTTGCGCTGCATCGCCCTGCCAACGTGGCGCGTCGGGATCGAGCAACCGGACGCCGCGACTTCGGGCGACGTCCACGGCATCGAGCAGACGACGCACGGCGCCCGGCGCAAAGGTCGGCGAGAGCGCGGAGGCCACGGCGGGCGTGGCGGCGGCTCCTGCAAGGGCGGAGACGAAATGGCGACGGTCCATGCGCCCGAACATGCCACGTCACGACGTGGCGCGCGAGAGCCCCGCCCCGTATCGTGCACAGGTGATCACTCCGTTTCCCAATCGCAATGCGGTGCGCGTGAATGCGCGGCGCCCGTTGGCGCCCCCCCGCCCCATCGCGCACCGCCTGGCGCCCCTGCTCGCCCTCGCCGGGCTTGCTGCCACACTGGGCGCCTGCGCTCAGCCACTCACCCTCGCTCCGAACGACGCCGATCGGGTGCTCGCCCGGCGCTCCATCACAGCGCCCAATCCGGGCGAACGCGGCCCTCTGGCCTTCACGCGATTGTTTTATGGCACCGGCGGCGACAAACACCGGGCCGAGTACCGCGACTCGCTCACGTACCGTACGCGCTCGGTGGATGCGTCGCCGTTCGCCCGCATGGAACCCGCCGCGGCCAAAAGTCGCAAGTCCTACTGGGGTTTTGACAACACCAAGTTCCCCCTGAACGCGCGGGTCTGGGTCCCCGAGGGGAACGGCCCCTTCCCGCTGGTGCTGGTGGTACACGGCAATCACAACATGAAGGAGTTCTCCGACCCCGGGTACGCCTGGCTCGGCGAGCTGCTGGCCTCACGCGGGTTCATTCTCGCCTCGATCGACGAGAATTTCCTGAACGGAGGCATTCGGGGCGAAAACGATGCACGTGGATGGATGCTGCTCAAGCATCTCGAAGTCTTCCGCGCGCTCAACGATACCGCGGGCAAGCCGCTCTTCGGCAAGGTGGACATGTCGCGTATCGCGCTCATGGGCCATTCGCGCGGCGGCGAAGCGGTCGGCATTGCCGGTGCGTTCAACCGGCTGCCGTATTATCCCGACGACGCCACCGTCAAGCTTGGTTTCAACTTCGACATCAAGGCGATCGTCGCGATCGCACCAGTGGACGGGCAATACCGCCCCGCCGATGAGCCGACGCCGGTGGCCGATTACAGCTATCTCGTCATTCACGGGTCGCACGATGGCGACGTGAGCACGTTCAACGGGTTGTCACAGTACAACCGGCTGCGGTACACCAAGCCGGGCCCTGCCTTCAAGAGTGCGATCTGGATGTACCGCGCCAATCACGGGCAGTGGAACACCGAGTGGAACGACCGGGACAACGGCAGCTACTCGGTGCGCTCGCTCAACCTCAAGGCGCTCATTCCGGGCGAGCAGCAGCGCCAGTTCGGCCGTGTCGTGATCAGTGCCTTTCTCGAGACCACCCTGCAGGACAACCAGCAGTACCGCGACCTCTTCCGCGATCATCGCGCCGCGGGCGACTGGCTACCGCCCACGATGTATCTCACGCGGTATGCCGACGCCAACGCGCGCTATCTCGCCACCTTCGACGAGGACGTCGACGTGACCACGGGTACGGTGCCAGGCGTGCGCATCAGCGCCGACTCGCTGTCCGTGTGGAAGGAAAGCGACGTGACCGGCCGTGCACGTGGCGGCACGTTCGGCAGCAACGCCGCAACGGTCGGATGGAACAACATGCCGTTCGGCAAGGACACCGTCACACCACGCACGCCGGCGCGATTCACCGTCGCAATCTCCGATTCCTTGCGCGCCGCGTGGCAGCCCACGGCACGAACCGCGCTCCTGCTGACAGTCGGTTCGACGGACCAGTCGCCGGGACCGCGGAAGCTGCCGCGCGACACCACGGCCACGGCGGACAGCGCGAAGAGCGACAGTGCCAAGCGTGCGGCGAAAAAGCCCGCCGCGAAGAAGCCGCCCGCGAAAAAGCCGGTGAAAGATTCCACCCCGCCGGACTTTACACTCGAACTTGAAGATGCAGACGGGCGCACGGCCCGCCTGCCGCTGTCGGACTTCGGCGCCGTTCGCCGACCGATCGAGAGCTACATCTACCGTCGCCGGGGAAAGGACAAGACCAACTTCCCGACCCTCGCCGAACCGGTGATGCAGACGTACGTCGTGCCGATGGAGCCGTTCGTGAAAGCGAATGCCGCTTTCGATCCGACGCGATTGCGCGCGATCCGGCTGGTCTTCGATCGCGCGAAACGGGGCGCAGTCATGGTGGACGACATCGGTCTGACATCGCTGGGGCGGTAAGGCGCCGCGCAACGGACGCGTGAGTGCTCACGTCCGTCGGAGTACCGATCCTCAGAACGACGTACGCAAGCCGAACGAGAGCGTGCGTCCGGCCGTAACGGTTGCGTTATCCGGCGCTCCACGCTGTACGTTCAGCAGATTCTCGCCGCTCAACCGCATGGACACGTCACTCACCAGCCGATAGCTGACGTTGGCACGCAACCGCGAAACCCCGCCGTACCGGACCCAGTAGTTGCGCAGCATCGCGCCGCTCAGATCGCCCTCGCGCGTGGACTCGGCCAGCGCTTCGCCGATGGCCAGCCGATCGTATCCAATCCAGTCCTCGGCGCGCGTGAGCCCGGTGGAGGCGGACCAGCGCGACGCGGTCCAGGTGGCACTCACACTTGCCGTACGCGCCGGCACATCCAGCATGCGATCGCCAACGCGCAGGTCGCCCCGGTACCCCGACGCCACACGCGCCACGCGACTGTCCACCAGCGACACCGTGGCAGCGAGCGAGAGCTGACGCAGTTGCGTGCTCCCCTGCAGTTCCCAACCGCGGTTGGTGATCGCGCCGACATTCTCCAGCAGATACGACATCGAGCGCACAGTGCGTCCGCCAACAGTCGGCGTGAGGGTGGTCACGGCAACCGGTTGGATGAGCCCCGAGGCGCGTTGGTCGAACCGGGTCACGTGCAACACCAGCGAACGACCGACCAGCACGTCCACACCCGTCTCCACCCCCGACTGCGACTCTGGCTGCAGCGAGTTGGCCGCCTGTATCGCGCTGCGTCCCATCCAGCTCGCGCCGCGCGTCAGACTTTGCACCGGGCGAATGCCGGTCCCGTACGCCGTGCGCCACTTGAGCGCGACACCGCGCACGTCGTGCACATACGCCGCGCCGAGCATCGGCAGCAATGCCACCTGCGCATCGGCGGTGATACCGGTGCTGCGCTCGACACGGCCGCCGGCCACGACGAACCAGCGGTCGTCGAACGCCAGATTGCCCTGCGCGGAGAGACCGCCATTCTGCGACCAGGTGGTGCGCAACGCCTGCCGCCCCAGTGCGTATCCAGCGGTCGGCGGATTGAGCGATGTCCACTGCGTGCCACCGGGCGGTGCACTCTGCGCGTTCGCCCCAGCGCCTCCGGATACGACGCCCTTCCCACCGTCCGTCGCGCCACTGACGCCGCCCGGCGCTCCGCCACCGGCACCGCCAGTGCCGGACGTACCGCTCGTGTTTGCTCCCACGCTGCTGACGACACGCGTGAGAATCGGCTGCGCACTCAGATCGTCCACCGCCCGCAAGACCGCCTGCTCGGCGGCGAACGTCACGCTGAGCGAGGTGCGATCGGCCAGATCGAACCGGCCCACGCTGCGCAAGCGCAGTGAACCGCGATCGGCTGCGCCCTGCGCGTTGGTCAGCTGCACGGCCGTGATCGCCGGCGACGGCAATCCCGCATTGGACAATCCCGTGAGCCGATAACCATCCACCCCGGTGATCACCGTGTGCGTCCAACGCAGCGACGGCATCATCGTCATCGTCCCGCCGACGGTGTATTGCGACGTCTGTTGTCCGATCGCGCTGTCACCGGCGAATCGTGTGCTGTCGCGCGGCGGCGGATAGCGCGTGGTATCGAGCGCGCCGGCGAAGGTGCGCCAACGCTCGTCCGCCAGCCCCGGCGCCGCGCCCAGCCGATTCGCGCGCGCGGTGCCGCTGAGCGCGGGCGGGAGTCCGCCGAGCAACAGGTGGGAGCTCGCGTTCGCACGCTGCATGCTGTAACGCACCGTCCCGGTGAGAATGCTGCGCGACCGGACGAGGCGCAGATCCATGTCCGCGAGTACACGCTGCTCCGATGCACCGGGCACGTACGCCCCCACTGTGCCGGCACTGAGTCCGAGTCCGACGGTGCGCTTGCCGACGCCCGACCGCAGCGACAGCGTGTGCTCCTGGACGAACGCATCGCGGGGTGCGTACGACGTCGCAGCCATGCCTGCGCTCGACGCCACCTGCACGCGCATGGCGCCCGTTGGCGTCCCATCGTGTCGGGTGAGAATGCTCACCACACCGCTGATCGCATCGGCGCCGTAGAGCGCCGCGCCCTGCGGTCCGCGAATGACTTCCACCCGGTCGATGCGCGCCGGATCGAGCTGCGTGACGAGCAGCGGGTTCGCCACCTCGATGCCATCGAGATAGATCTTGGGGGCGCTCACGCCAAACGAACTCGCACCCCGAATACTCCCGTAGCGCGCCGATACCGAGCCCGCCGCGGCGGCCCAGCTCCACATGCCGGGCACAGTGAGATCCAGCGCTGCACCCAGCGAGGAGACGCCGAGCGTCGAGAGCGTCGTTCCTTCGATGACGTCGAGTGCGAACGGCGATCCGCGCTGCGACGCGCCATCCGGCGTCCCCGTGACCACGACGCGATCGAGGACACTGGCGCGACGGGTGCTCGTCACCACGTCGCCGGTGGGCGTGGCGCGCGATGGCGCCAGCACGACCTGTGTACTGCCGATGACAATGGCGCGCAGCGCGGTACCGGCCAGCAGCGTCTCGAGGACAGCGCCGATCGATACGCGCTCGAGCGAGACGCACACGCGTTTGTCGCGCGGCAGGAGTTCACTGCTGTACGACAGATCGACCTTGGCGTCGCTGGCCACTCGATCAAGCACATCGCGCAGCGCGACATCGTGCTGCCGCAGGGTCACGATGCGGTCGAGCGGCGCTGCCCACGATGAATTGCGGTCCACGGCGGGAATGCGCACGATGCACGCCGGATCCGGCGGCATGGACACCCCCGCCAGCAGCGCGCCAGCGTGCTGCGCGACCGACACACGCGCCGATAACACCGGATAGGCGAGTGCCGCAGGCGCGAACGCCGAAGCGATCGCGCCTGCGACGAAGGTGCGCCGCGCCATCCGCATTGCCTGCATGCGCCTCAGGGTGTCGAATTCCGTCCTGTCATCTGCAGCACCACAGTATCTCCGCGCTGTACGGCCTCTGCGCCCAGCGCCAGCGCAATCAATCGGACCACCTGCGACGCGGAGTCGGCCGAAAACGACGCGGTCAGAGTGCGTTTGGACAGCTCAACGCCATCAAGCCGCAGCGTAAGGCCGTACCACCGCCGCACGTCCGCCTGCACTTCGGACATCGGCGTATCACGGTACTCGAGCTGTCCGTGCGTCCACGCCACATCGTCCTCCGTCACCGTGCCGCGTGCGACCGCGACATCGGCTCCTGCTACCACACCCCGGTCGCCCGCCCGCAGTTCCACGGCCGGCGCCGAGCCGTTGTCGAGACCGCGCAGCGCGACGATGCCGTGCGTGACGGCCACGGCGACCGCGCCCGCCTCGTCGGTCTTGACGGAAAATGCCGTGCCGATGTCGCGGATCTCCGCCCGCCGGGTGCGTACGGTAAAGGGCTGCGCCGCGTCGTGCGCCACCTCAAAGAACGCCGCGCCCTCGAGCGTGACCTCGCGCGACGCCGTGCCGAAACCGGCCGCGACGGTGAGCGTGCTGCCCGGCGCGAGGATGACCCGGCTCCCGTCGGACAGCAGCACGGAATCGCGCGCGCCGACCGTGGTGGCATACACTTGCGCCTCGGCGGGCGACGGGACGGCCGGGCGGCGGACCACCATGAACGTGAACACCGCCGCCGACGCCAGCGCTGCGAGCTGCCACAACCGGAGACGCGACGACGACGCGCCAGCGGCGCTGGCACCGCGTCCGGAACGCGCACCGCCGCGACTGACCGACAGCTGGGGCACCTTCGGCGACACGACGATCTCCTCGGCGGCGATCCGACTGCGCACCCGCCCCAGCGCCCCCTCCACGTTCACCGCGACGTTCGCCACTGCCTCGGCCCGCGCGTCGAGCCGGCCGGCGCGCGTCTGGATAGCGCTCACGAGGGCGGCGTCCGCCGGGTGCGCCGCCAGCCACGACGTCACCGCCGCCGACTCGTGGGCATCACTCTCACCCGCCACAAAGCGGGCGATCGCCTCCCAATCGGCCTCCTGACCTGATGACGACGACGGCGCGGGATCGTTCTTCATGACGAGTGAACACGGAAGCAGTGGGGCACCCTATGTCCGCCCAGGGAACGACGAACCGGGTCGACGTGACCAGCCGACATAACCAACGGACGCATCGACCGTCAGCGTATGCATCGGAGTGTACCGCCGATGCGCGCGTCGGTAGTATACCTGCGCATCGCATCCGGAACGATGGCCCTGCGAACGCGGCCCTTTGCGCTTCCCACTGCTCACCCCTGCTCACTCTGCGTGGACGATCGTGACCTGCTGGCCCGCCTGCGTGGCGGCGATCACGGAGCGTTCAATGAGATCTTTCGGCAGTGGTACGAGCCGGTCGTCCGATCGGCCAACCGCGTCCTGCACGATCCGGGCGTGGCAGAAGAGTTGGCGCAGGATGTGTTTCTCGAACTCTGGCGCCGACGCGACGCGCTGGCCGCCGACAGCAGCGTGGCCGGCTACCTCATGCAAGCAGTGCGCAATCGCGCGCTCAATCATTTGCGGCATCTGGCGGTGCAGAAGAAGTCGGTCGTCTACGTCGAAGCGCTGGCCGAGCCGGCGGAGCACGCCGACGTCGAAGTCCAACGGAGTGAAGTGGCGCAGACGATTACCGATGCAATCGCCGAGTTGCCGCCGCGCACACGCGAAGTGTTCGTCATGAGTCGCGAACGCGGGCTGCGCTACAGCGAGATCGCCGAACAACTCGGTGTGTCCGTTAAAGCCGTGGAAGCGAACATGAGTCGCGCGCTACGCATGTTGCGCGAACGACTCGCGCCGTTTCTCGCGCGGGACGGCGACGCGTAGAATCGTTCCGGCATGGTGTGTTCCTTGCCCAGAACGTCTGTACTCGTCCGGCAATCGCCGCCGATGCCAAGACAACCGAACCCGAGGATCTCCGCATGCGTCGCTCCCGTACTTACGCACTCGCCATGGCCGCGACGCTGATCGGCGCCGCTGCATGCAGCAACAACGATGTCGGCTCGCCGGACCTGCTCTCCGCGAGCAGCGCATTCAACTCCGCGCCGGCTGGATTCACTGAAGTCACGAGCTCGTTCGCGGCGGGCGATGGTTCGGCGCTGTTGCCCTGGATGCCGGACCGTGCGGCGTTGGGATTTCCCGGCATGGCGATGGGTGGCTACGCCGGTGGTGACGGTGGTCCGCGCGGCCCCGGGATGCGGGGCCTGATGGGCGGCGGCATGGATGGAGCCTTCGTTGGCGGCGAGGTGCGTGGACGCGGTCATGAGCGCGGACCGTTTGCCGGTGGACTCGATTCGGCCTGTGTGTTCGCCGCCTCGACCGACGACGTGACCTGCGCCCCGACCACGCGCAACGGTCTTACTGTTTCGCGCATCAACACGTTCAAGACGCTGAGCGGCACGGCGCAGGCCGCACCGGACAGCACGACGGACTACAACCGCACACGAATCACCGTCACCGGCACCGCCACTCGCCGGGAAAATGTCACGGCCACCGTGCGCAGCATCAGCGATCGCGTCACCACGGGCCTGTCCGCAGCCAGCACACGTCGCACCGTGAATGGTACCGCCAGCGGCAGCGAAGCGAGCAGCGGCACGAACCTCGACGGAAAGGCGTTCACGGCGACGCGCACGTCAGGAGACACGACGGTCAACCTGATCATTCCCAGGAGCACCGCGGGTACGCCCAGCTCTCCGATCTCCGGCAGCGTCACGCGCAGCATGCGAGCGGTCAACACGATCACCGGCGAAGCGGCGACCAACACCACGCGCCGCGAAGTGATCACGTACGATGGCACGGCCACGGCCAAAGTGCTGATTACGATCGATGGCACGACCAGGTCGTGCACGATGCCGCTGCCGCGCGGCCGGCTCGTCTGCCCGTAAACGGCGCCTGCGAGACGACGACGCTGCTACTTCACGCGAACGCCGATGCGATGCGAGGCCGCACGACCGCCGCGAAACGGTTCGATCGCATAATCGATCGACACGCGGTCCACGACCAGCCCCAGTCCGCCGGTCACCAGTGATTCATCGCGTTCGCGTGGGAGTCGCAGTCCGTTGCGCAGCACTATGGACACGCCTTCAATGGGCACGTAGCCGATCTCGACGCCCCCCGACGGTCGCACGAAGCGATTGCCTTCCAGCGTGAGTTGCGACTGCATGCCGATGTCGAAGTGCTCGAAGAGCGGATACAGCCCGCCGCCAAAGCCGACCCCGATGCGTCGCGGCAACAGGCCGTCGGGACCACCGAGATCGTGTGACGGACCAAGATTCTGTGCCACGACCGCGAAATTCGCCGGACCGAATGGCATCACGAGTCCGAGATCGACGGCGAACGTACCGTCGTGCGCTCCACCAAAGCGGTCTTCGGCATACTTCACACTCGCGCCAAGCCGCAAACCCTTGATCGTGCGGCCGACGCCAATCGTGAACGCGCTGCTCGATGCGGCAACGCCACCGCTATCCGACAGCCGCGTCGCGCCCGGTCGCACGGCGTCGCTCCACGACGTGCCACTCGGCGCGCTCCAATCGAGGAACTGCGCGCCGACGCCGAGATTGAGCGACCCGACCTGCGTGACCGTCCCGATCGCGCCCGCCGTGCCAGATGCGCCGTAGCGTTGCACCGAGGCGGCCATACCTCGTGCGCCGTTGAGCATGGCCGGATTGTAGAGCATCGCATCGCCGTCGTTCGACGCGATACCGGCGTTGGCCATCGCCGCGATGCGGGCGCTGGACGGCAGGCGCAGCACGAGCGGCGCTTCCGGGCGCGATGGATCTCCGCTGGCCTGCGCGGCGAGACGCGCTGCAGGTGTCGACATGGCGAGCGCGAGGCTCAAACCCGCCCGGATTGCACGGACGGCAATCGCACGGCCATCCATCGTGGGGGAACGCGCCGGAATCGTCAACGCACCTCCGACGCGGCCACGAACCCGAGCGATGCCGAGTTGATGCAGTAGCGCAGGCCGGTCGGCTCGGGACCATCGTCGAACAGGTGACCCAGGTGTGCGTCACAGCGCGCGCAGTGCACCTCGGTGCGCACCATGTACCAGCTGCGATCGGTCGTGGTTTCGATCGCGTCCGCGGCAACAGGGGTAAAGAAGCTCGGCCACCCGGTTCCGGATTCGAACTTCGTGTCGGAGGCGAAGAGTGCGGCGCCGCAGCACACGCAGCTGTACGTGCCGTCGTCGTGATGGTCCCAGAATTCGCCGCCGTAGGCGCGTTCCGTGCCATGCTCGCGTGCCACGCGGAATTGCTCCGGCGTGAGGGCGCTGGCCCATTCCTGGTCGGTCTTGCGAATCTTGTGAGGCATGTGTCAAATGAACGCGATGACAACCGCCCTCGCCAGCGTTCCAGCTGCCAACGCCGCACCCCTGCCCGACCAACCCAGTTCCGATCACGCCCGCACCGGCGCATGGCGCCTCGGGCCGCGCGTTCCGCAGTCACGCGGCCGCCTCCTCCGTCAGTTCGGCTACTGGCTAATGCGCCGCGCCGGCTGGGATTTCGAGGGCGCCATGCCAAACCTTCCCAAATTTGTCGTGATCGTGGCGCACCACACGTCCAACTGGGATTTTCCGATCGGACTCGCGGTGAAATGGGCGCTGGGACTCGATGTGCGATGGCTCGGCAAGGATTCGCTCTTCCGTCCGCCACTCGGCTGGTTCATGCGCGCCAACGGCGGCGTGCCCGTGAAGCGCAGCTCGCGCGAGAATCTCGTGGACCAGACCGCCAGGGAATTTTCCATGCGCGAACAGTTCGTGCTGGTGCTCGCCCCGGAGGGCACCCGCCGGCGCGTGCCCGAATGGCGGAGTGGATTCTGGCATGTGGCGAAGCGGGCCGATGTGCCGATCTGCTGTGTCGCTCTGGACTGGTCGCGCAAGATCGTACGCATGGGCCCGACCGTCACCGCCGACGAGGACGACCCGGCCGCCGGGATCGCGCGCATCCGTGGCTACTACGCCGATGTCCGCGGGTACGACCCGTCACAGGAGACGTAAACACCTCGGCCGCGCTCGCACTGGGGCAATCCCCTGCGTGTACCGCGAGCGGTGGTGCTACCTCAACGTCGATGCACGACGTGGCGACGGTGAGGGCGCGCGTGGATGCGCGAACCGCGTCGTCGGTGAATCGGTTGCCACTGCGGCCCCTGGGACGGTCGCAGCGGAGCCGGGCGAGCACGCGCCAAGGTCGAGACGATTCACCAGTGACAGCACCGCGTCCGCGGCGGAAACCAACTCGTCCGCGCGATCCGCCGTTTCGGTCGTCGACTGCGACGTGCCGACGAGCGACTCGCGGACGACATCGAGCGACTGCGCGACCACCGCGACATCGCGCGCTTCGGCCTGCACCTCTGACGCACGCTCAACAATGCCGGCGCTGAGCGCATCGACGTGCGTGCGGAGGGCAGCGAGCTCCCGGTTCACGAGCTGCGCCTGCGCTGCCGCCTCGGCGGCCTGGTGGACTGACGCCACGAGCAACGCACCTGTTTGCCGTGCCGCCTCCGCGCTCCGCAGGGCAAGCGCGCGCACTTCTTCGGCCACGACGGCGAAGCCGCGACCGGCGTCGCCGGCACGTGCGGCCTCGACCGCCGCATGCAGCGCCAACAGGTTGGTTTGGAACGCGATCTCGTCGATCGTCCGGACGACCCGAGCGCTCTCGTCATTCGAACGCTTGACCTCTTCCACGCATGGACCCAACCGGGTCACTTCCGACACGGCACTTCCCATCGACTCGGCGACGCACCCGGCTTCCGTCCTGAGCTCGTGCCTTGCGCCAGCCGATCGGACGATCGCATCCGCGGCGCCCGTCAAGGTGGCCATCACGCGATGTACTTCGTCGGTTTGCCCAGCGACACGCGCACTGACGCTCCGATTTTCGCGGGCCATGATCGCAGCGTCGTGCCGTGTCTGTTCGGCCGCGTCGCGAACCTCGAGCAGCGAATCCGCGAGTCTCGCCAGGGCCGCGTTGACGGCGCTCGACAGTTCGGCGAAACGTCCGCGACGTGCGTCGGACATACGCGCGCGCAAGTTTCCCGTCGCGACCTGCGACATCACCTCGTTCGCTTCCGTGAGCGGTGCAGCCACGGCGAGCACGGCCTGCGTGATGGCGACTGCGAGTTCGTCGAAGACCCCGGCTGTCACGCGAACACCGGCGACGGACTTGGTGTCGGCAACCTCCACCATCAAGTCACCCTCCTCGACACGGCGAATCTGCGCGTGCATGCGGCGCATCACCGTGGACAGGATGTCCGATGCGTGCGCGAGGTCCTCGTTGGCGCGGTCGAGCTGTGCACCGATGGCATCACTCGCGTCGCCGATCGCACCCAGTTCGTCCAGCCGCCCGAGACGAAGTGGAGCGGTGGTCACTGAGGGCGCAACTGAGAGCTCACCGCGGGCCATGGCGTTGCTGCGCACAGGCAACTGCGTTGCCTGCCCGCTCCGCACACGCTCGACAGGCGCGGCGACGGCGAGAATCGGCTGCATGCTGGAGCGGATCGCGCGCCGACCCAACGTCACGAGAAGAACGCCTCCGACGAGCAACGCTCCGATCAGCCAGCGCCGACTCGCAGCGAGTGCGTCGCGATGCGCGGTCGTCTCCAGCGCGACACGTGCATTCACATGGCGAACGAGCGAGTCCAACATGGCGGTCGGCTCACGGTCCATTCCCTTCACCAACTTGTCCCCAGCGTACGGGCTTCGCGCGCTGTCAGCCGTAAACGCATCCATGGCGGCCGAGTAGCGCTATGACACTTCTCTCTCGGGGTGACGGCGTTGCTCGTGCCGAATTGCACTGGGCACCGCGCATCGGTACAGGATGCGATCTGGATTCCGCACGGTGGCTGGAAACGTGACGAAACCGTCGCATTTTTCCGCTCGCCCCCTTCCGGACCGCTGGTCCGAGCGAAATCTTTTCCCGGTCCTTTCAGGAGAACAGACATGCGTGTGACGACCGTCGGCGTGGTCGGCGCTGGTGCGATGGGCAGCGGCATTGCTGCGCTTGCCGCATCGGCTGGCTGCCGCGTCGTGTTGCTCGACATCCCGGGCGACGCAGATGCGAAGTCGCCCAACCGCAGTGCACCGGCCCGCCATGGCCTGGCCAAGGCCGTCAAGTCCAAGCCGGCCGCGTTCATGGAAGCCGCGGCCGTCGCCCGCGTGCGCACCGGCAACACGGAGGACCACCTCGGTCTGCTCGCCGAGTGCGACTGGATCTGCGAAGCGATCGTCGAACTGGCCGAACCCAAGCAGCAGTTGTTCGCGCGCGTGGAAGCGCTGATGAAACCTACAGCGATCATCACGTCGAACACCTCGGGCATTCCCATGTCCACCCTGCTCGAAGGACGCAGCGAGAAGTTCCGTCGCCGGTTTCTTGGCACGCACTTCTTCAATCCGCCGCGGTACATGCATCTGCTGGAGATCATCCCCACGGATGATACCGACCCCGCCGTCATCGGCGCGATGCGCGAGTTCGCCGAGCGTACCCTCGGGAAGGGCATTGTGATTGCGAAGGACGTGCCCGGCTTCATTGCCAACCGGCTTGGTGTATACGGCATGGTCGGCACGATGCGCCGCATGATGGAGCACGGCCTCACCATCGATGAAGTGGACGGACTCACCGGCGCGTTCATAGGCCGCGCGCGCAGCGCCACCATGCGCACGGCCGATCTCTCCGGTCTCGACGTGCTCGCGCACGTGACCAACGGCATCAGTGCGGCGACGGGCGAAGACATGGCGCTCCCCGACTGGGTGCACGCCATGGTTGCCGAAGGGAAGCTCGGCGACAAGAGCGGCGGTGGCTTCTACTCCAAGACCAGGACCGGTACGCTCACGTACGATTGGAAGACCACGGCGTATGTGCCGCAAGTGCGACTCGAAGGTGGTGATATCGGCGCGGCCATCCGCACGCCGATCGCGCAGCGGTTGCCGGCGGCGAGGCAGACGCCCGGCGCGCAGGGTGCGTTTCTCCGCGATCACCTGGTGGATGCGGCGCACTACGCGCTCACACTCGCCGACACGCTCGCCTACGACATCGTCGCGATCGATCGCGCCATGGAGTGGGGCTACGGCTGGGAAGCGGGTCCGTTTCAGGTCATGGACGCGCTTGGTCTCGACTGGTTGGCGTCAGAGTTCCTGGCACGCGGTCTGGTCACGCCGGCGTTGCTGGAGCGGGCGCACGGCAGCTTCTATCGCGATGGCGAGTACCTCACGTTTGACGGCACCTACGAGCCGCTGCCGACCATTCCCGGACGCATCTCGCTGGCCGGATTGGCCAAGAGCGGCCGCGTGCTCGAGGAGAATGGCCTCTCGCGTCTCATCGACCTCGGTGACGGCGTGGCCTGCTTCGAGTTCCGCTCCAAGATGAACAGTCTGGGCGAAGGGGTGCTTACCGGTCTCGCGAGCGCGTTGCGCAAGGTCGAGAAGAGCGGGTACGCGGGGCTCGTCATCGGCAACGACGACACGCGCGCGTTCAGTGTGGGCGCCGATCTGTCGCAGGTCTCGTTCGCCATCGCTGCGGGTGCGTGGGATGATATCGCCACATCGATCAAGGCGTTTCAGGACAGCGTCATGTCCATTCGCCGCGCGCCGTTTCCCGTGGTCGTCGCACCGGCCGGCATGACACTCGGTGGCGGTGCGGAGTTCACGCTGCATGCCGACGGGGTGCAGGCGCACGCCGAAACGTACATGGGCCTGGTGGAAGCGGGCGTAGGCCTGTTGCCGGGCGGTGGTGGCACGAAGGAGCTCATGATTCGCTTCACCGCCGAGTTGCAGAATTACGAAGAAGTCGACCTCTTCGCTGCGATCAAGCGCGCATTCAAGATCATCGCGTTTGCAACGACGAGCACCTCCGCGCACGAAGCACGCGCACTTGGGTATCTGCGCACGACCGACCGCATCAGCATGAATCGCGATCATCAGATTTCCGATGCGAAAGCGCGCGTGCTCGATCTCGCCCCGGGCTACCTCCCTCCAATTGAACGCACCGTGCGCGCACTTGGTCGTGAAGGACTCGGCAACATCGAGTACGCCCTCTGGGCCGCGAAAGAAGCGGGACAGGCATCAGCACATGACGTGCGTGTTGGCCGTGCGATCGGCTACGTACTCTGCGGCGGCGACGGTACGCCGCGCGACGTGACCGAGCAGGACCTGTTGGACCTCGAGCGCGAGCAGTTCCTGCGTCTCCTTGGTACCAAGGAGACGCAGGAACGCATCGCCTACACTCTCAAGACCGGCAAGCCGCTGCGCAATTGAGCATGCCCACCAACGTCGCTCACTTCGCATTGAGGAGCATTCGCAGATGACCGAAGTCGTGATCGTCAGCGCCGTGCGCAGCGCCGTCGCCCGTGGCAAGGCAGACGGTTCGCTGGCCGGCGTTCACCCGGTGGATGTGTCGTCCACCGTCATGAAAGCTGCAATCGATCGCGCGGGTATCGACGCCGCGAGCATCGAAGACGTGCAGTGGGGATGCGCCATGCCCGAAGCATCGCAGGGACTCAACCACGCGCGTCTGGCCTGGCTGCGCGGCGGTTTCCCCGTCGAAACATCAGCGGCCACCGTCAATCGATTCTGCTCGTCGGGGCTGCAGGCCGTCGCGTATTCAGCGCAGGCCATCATCGCCGGCATGGGCGATACGGTGCTCGCCGGTGGCACCGAGATGATGAGTCAGGTGCCGATGTCGGGCTATAATACGCGCCTCTCACCCGACAGGACCGAGAGCTACATCGGCATGGGCTTCACTGCAGAGAACGTCGCAAAACGTTGGGAGATTTCACGCGCGGCACAGGACCAGTTTTCGTTTGAGAGCCAGCAGAAGGCAGCGAAGGCGTTGGCTTCCGGTGTGTTCAAGTCGGAGATCGTTCCGATCGCCGTCAAGCGCTACGCGTGGAACGGTGCGACCAGGACGGTGACCGAATTTATGTTCGATACCGACGAATGCCCGCGGGTCGATACGACGCTGGAAGGACTGACAAGATTGCGCCCGGCATTCGTGCCGACGGGTTCAGTTACGGCCGGCAACGCGAGCCCGTACTCCGACGGTTCAGCAGCGGTGCTCGTGATGAGCGCTGACCGCGCGAAGGAGCTCGGTCTCAAACCTCTCGCACGCTTCGTCAGCTTTGCCACGGCCGGCGTGGCGCCCGACATTATGGGAGTTGGCCCGATCAACGCTGTGCCCAAGGCACTCAAACGTGCCGGACTCACGCTCAACGACATCAAGTTGATCGAGTTCAACGAAGCCTTTGCGGCGCAGGCGCTCGCCGTGATCAAGGAACTCAACTTCGATCCGGCCATCACCAACGTGAACGGGGGAGCCATTGCACTTGGGCACCCACTCGGCGCCACCGGTGCCAAGCTCACCACGCAGCTTGTGCATGAACTTGCGAGGCGCGGCGGGGGGTATGGTTTGGTCACCATGTGCATCGGGGGTGGGATGGGCGCGGCAGGGATCTTCGAGGTGTATCCGGCTTAGGCCCGCGAGAAACGTCCCTGTTCCTGTGGCTGTTTCCGGTGCTGTTTCCATTCCCACCCAGTTTGACCATCATGGTCACCGTGCTTACGTTGAGTTGACTACACTGGTCACTACCCGGAGGCAGCCATGAGTCGACCGAAAACCGTGAACGTCGCCGCCGCGAAGGCGCGCCTGTCCGAGTTGGTCCAGCGCGCATCCCGCGGCGAAGAGATCATCATCTCCCGCAACGGCGAACCGCAGGCGCGTCTGGTGGCGTTGTCAGCCAAAGTGACGCGCACTCCTGGCAAGGGTGCGGGCAAGTGGACCGTATCGGACGATTTCGACGACGCACTGCCACCGAATGTGCAGACCGCCTTCGAAGGGTGAAGAGAGTGACTGCACTGCTGTTGGACACGAGCGCCTTGATCTGGTGGGACGCAAACGACCCCCGGCTCGGCGGGGCCGCGCGGGCCGCCATTCAGGAGGCGTCGGAGGTATATGTCAGCTCCGCATCGGGGTGGGAGATCGCGATCAAGTCGGCACTGGGAAAGCTGCGAACCACCCGTCGTCCAGCCAAAGCGGTTGCGGATGGGGGATTTCTCGAGTTGCCAGTGACGTTCGCGCATGCGGAGGCGGTGCGCGCACTGCCGCGCCATCACGACGATCCGTTTGATCGACTGATCATCGCCGCAGCGAAAGTGGAAGGCTGCCACATCGTGACGAGCGACGACGCATTTCGCCAATATGATGTGAAGCTCATCGACGCGCGCCGATAGGTCGGGCTCGCGCGCGACCAACAACTGCCCGTCAGCATACCTTGTTTAGCAGCGCCTATGCCCCACGCCTGACATCCCGGAGGATATGATGTGGTCTCTCGCTCTCTTTTTATCTGCCGCCGCGCTCAGCGTCGGCCTCGTTGTAACACCAGCGCAGTCGGGCAAGTGGTTCGCGACGGTCAACCAACTGCGCAACGGCGGCTCCGCCGACGTGACAGTCGAGCCCCGTAACGACAAACAGTCGCGTGCGAAGATCACCTTTCGCAATGGCAGTCGCGACATGCGCATTGCCTGGGATATCGTGGCCGGCAATTGCAACGACCAAGGCGCGCCGATTGCGCCGCAGGCGGCGTTCACGCAGGCGCAAACCCAGATGGATGGCGGGGGCTCAGCCACGGCCACCATTCCGAAACTCGAGAGCGGCAAGCGCTACTACGTACGTGTGTTCGATCCGCAGGTGGCGCCGAACGATCAGAACGTGTGGGGCTGCGCCAACATCAGCGAGAAGCCGTAGGCGACTCGCACGAGGTACGGCGGGCGCTAAGGAACGAGGGGGCCGTGCTTGGATCGCACGGCCCCCTCGTCACTGCGAACCGCAACTGCCCTATGGCGCGGTGCCCGGTGATCCCACGCCGCCGAACGTGTAGAACGGCAAACCCAGGGAAATCAGCTCACGCCCCGACACCGGGTTATGGAACGGCGTGCCTGACACCAGCTTGCCCCAGCCACGCGCATCGAACCACGGGATGTCTCCTTCGGTGGGATACAGTTCGATGCGCTTCTCGTACTGAATGGCGTCGAACAGATCGCCGCAGGTGCCATTGTCCTTGCGCGGCACACAATCGCGGCCGACCGGCGGGCCGTTCGCGTCCACGGGGCGCAGTCCCGCAGCCACTCGCGTTGGGTTGATCAACGCCGCGGCCTCGGCGAAACGCCCGACCCGGAACAGTGCCTCGGCGCGGATGAACTTCATTTCGTCCATCGAGATCACCTGAATGAAGGCGCGATTGCCCGAATCTGCCGCCGCATTCAGATACCGCGTGGAGCGATAGAAGGACGTCAGATAGGCACCGTTGGACGCGCTCGCCATGGTCGTTGTCAGTCGCGTAAAGCGGGTCCCGGCGACGTTATTGGTCGCCCCATGAATACGACGGTCTGGTGTCGTAATCACGAACGCCGTACGGTTGGCGATCGGCGCGGCGACCCACGCCTGATAGTTGCCGGAGGTATCCGCAGGGCCGAGGAGTCGGTTGTGGATACGGACCGTACTCTGCGCGAAGGAGTTGTTGATGTACGTCGATCCAGTGCCGGCCACTGCAGGATCGGCCTGAAAACCGAAATCCCGCGTGATCCCGGAGTCCAGACGCGCGAGCACCGCGCCCCAGTTCACGGCGGCCCGCGCGGCGGGCGTGCGCGGCGAGTATACGTCGGCCCGCACCAGGAACGAATACATCACCCGCACCAGCTCATCGCGCGTGATGGGCCGGGCGTTGATGAACAGCGCTGGCCAGGTGAAGTTCGGTGCGGCCTTTGCTTCCGCGATCGCCACGTTCAACTGCGCCTTCGCGTTGGCCAGGACGTCCTGCCACGGTACCAGCGTGACGTTCGTCTGGTTCAGGGCGGGTGTGATCGTATCCGTGATGTACGCCTGGTCGCTGGTGAGGGCGACCTTGAGCTGCGAAATGGCAATGATGAACTTCGCGAAGAGACGACGATTGGGCGTGTCGGCGCCATTCGGCGTGGCGGCGTTGATCGTGCCGAACTTGAGCTCGTTATCCCGGATTCCGATAAAGGCCTCACGGGCACCCGCCGACGCCTCGTAGGGGATCCAGTACGAGCTGCGCGTGGCGCAGTTCACGTTGTCGCGGTTGTTGATGGGCAGCCGCGGCTCAGTGGCGAAGTCGAGGTACGTGACGCTGGTGGTCGTGATGTCGTGACCCCAGAGGCTGTAGATCAACGTGGGGCAGGTACCGCGATTGACTTGGGTATAGGCCTTCCAGGAGCCAATCAGCGCCGCTTCCGTATTGGCCGCGTTATTGAAGACGGTGGCGATACTGAGGTTGTTCGGATCGGTGACGGCGAGATCCACGCAGCCCGCGATGGAGGCAACGGCGATGGTACCGATCAAAACGGCGGCGCGGCGGCGGACGGCGACCGGGCGGGACACAGGAGTATGCATGATGTGGCCTCGGTCAGAAGGTGAGCGTGACGACGCCCGTGAGCGTCCGCGTCATCGGATAAGTGGCATCGTCGAAGCGCACGGTGGGCGAGCCCGCCATGACATTGAGGCCTGTGTAGTTCGTGAAGGTGCGCATGTTGCGTCCGATCAGATCGACCTGCGCGCGGGACACGCCCACCTTCGACAAGAAAGGCCAGCGCTTCGCGTCTGCGGTGTAGCCCAGCATGAGCTCCGAGATGGTCAGATGTGCGGCACTTTCGACGAAGTTCGCGAGGAACAGGTTGTTGTTATTGGACACACGATTGTAATACGCTACCGGTTTCTTGAGCTCGTCGGCGCGACCGAACTGGTCGACATCCGGATGGTCACCCGAGGCGTAGTAGGTCTGGTTGCTGTTGGCGTACACATCGCCGCCGAACTGCCCCGTGGTTTGTACGAAGAAGCGGAAGTTGTTGTATCGGAAATTATTCTGGAAGCCGAAGCGCATGAGGGGCTGACTGTCCCCGATGCGGCCGTACGTGAGCTGTCCCGTCGAATCACGCTGCTGGATCGGCAGCCCCCACCCGTAAGCGGTGCCATCGATGGTGACGGAGCTGCCCCAGAGTCCCTTGGCGACGCCGTCTCGCCATGTGTTGCCAACTCCAACCGGCACCACCCAGCCGTCGTCGTTGACATTGAACTGTGCCAGCGAGTTCGAGTGCCTGGCGGGCAACTGCGACAGATCCCGAACATTGAAGTTGCCCCACATCTCGCTGAGCGGAATTCCGTCGCACTTGTACTGGAGGCCGTCGTCGAAGCAGGTACGTCCAAACTGCCGGGTGAATTGTGCTTGGTTGTCCGCCGTAACGAGAATGTCCCAGCGCAGCCCCTTTGCGTTGGTCAGCACCGCACCCTGCAGGGTCATTTCGAGCACGTTGCCGCCGATGTACGCGGGATTCGTACGCACCAGCTGATAGCCGGACACGGCCGGTGCCGGCACATTCACGAATACATCCCTGCTGTCGTTCCGCACGTAGGTGACCGTCGCCGACAGGCGGGACTTGTACGCGACGTCGATACCGATTTCCTGTTCCTTCGTGAACGTTGGCGTGATGTTGACGTTGCCGAGATTGCTGCGGCGAATAGCGCCCGTCCCGTCGTTGGTCATCGCCTCGTACTGATCGCTGAAGTTCGGGCTCACGCCCGTGACACCATAGCTGTAGCGCAGCTTGAACTGATTGAACGCAGGCATGGGGAACCAGCTTTCCTCGCTCAGAATCCAGGCGGCGGACGCGCGGCCGAAGGTATTCCAGCGGTTCGCAGCGCCAAACAGCGAGTTCCCTTCACGACGCCAGAGGAAGTCGCCGATGTAACGCTCCTTCAAGCTGAGCCCAAGGTTGGTGATCGCGCCCAGCACCCGATAGTCGGTGATACTGTTGGCGGTGGTGCGGGTACGCGCCTGCGACATCGCCTTGAGTCCTTCGGTGCCGAAATCGGTTCCGGTGGTTGTGAGGCTGGGCGCGTACTCGCGACGCGTCTCGCCGCGCTGCGACAGGCGCGCCGTGAGATCGCCGATGGCCTTCGTGGCCGAGACCGTGCCGGTGATGATGTAGCCGTCGGTGACCTCGTTGATCTCCCGCAGGCTGCCGGTGCTCTGGCTGAGCGTGCCCAGATTCGACGCCGCCGTCGACACCACCGGGGTGCCGCGTGCGGTGTACGTCGTCCGAGCGACATCACCGCGATCGTAGTTGGCATCACCCGCGAGCGAGAGCCAGCTGAAGGGGCGATAGCTGGCGTTCGCGTTGAGCAACGTGCGCGCGCGTCGGATGACATCGTCGGCGATGAACTGCTGGTATAGCGGATTCGCGAACAGCGACACCGAATCCGGAACAATCTTGTACGGAAAGCCGACCTTTGGAAACGGATCGGCTTCCTTCAGGTTCACGTCGGTATCGATCCGATAGAAATTGTTGAAGCTCGGGCTCGACGCGTCGTCCTGGCCTCGCGTGTGGTTCGCCGACACGCCCACGTTAAGCTTTTCATTCAACCGCGAGTCGAGGTTGACGCGGAGCGTTTGCCGGCGATACCCCTCGTTGTTCTCCATCACGCCGCCGAACACGTTGCGGGTGTAGGCGAGGTTGTAGTTGGTCGCGGCCGCGTTGCCCTGCACCTGCAAACTCTGAATGGTCGTGTTGCCCGGACTGAAGAACAGACTGGGGTGGTCGTAGGTCTGCGACGTGAACGGGGCGTCCATGATGCCGAGCGGCTTGAGCGCACGCTGCGCCCGCGGGACGATCTGATCCTGCGCATTCAGCCAGTTCCCGTTGGCGTCCTGCCGGAAGGCATGGTGCTGGTTCTTGGGCAGGTTCGTTTGGAATTGATCGGTGCCTGTCTCGGTGCGCGCCTGAAACTGCGTCGTGCCGAGGGCAAGGCCCTTACCGCGCTTGGTCGTGATGGCGATGACACCAGCCGCCGCGCGCGATCCGTACAGCGACGCCGCCGCCGCCCCCTTGATCACCTCGATCGACTCGATGTCCATCGACTCGATGTCCTGCGTGGTGACCGATTGCGCCTGATTGAGGAACACGCCGTCGACCACAAATAGCGGCGAAGGTGGGGTTCCATCCTCGGTGATGCCGGAGATGGGTGTGCGCAGCACGATGTTGACGCCGCTGCCCGGCTTGCCGCTCGGGCGGGTGATTGCGACACCGGCCACTTTGCCGGCAATCAGTCCGGCGGCCGAACCGGTCGGCATGACGGGGATATTCTCGCTGGTGATCTTGTCGACGGTGATCGTGGATTTGGCAACGGATTGGGCATCCATGCTGCCGGACACCGTCACTTCATCAAGACGTGTGGAGGTCACGCTGAGCGTGACGTTCACGGTGATCACGCTGTCGGCGACCAACCGGACGCTGTTGATCCGTTGCGGGCCATAGCCGAGCCGACGAGCATCGATGTTGTAGATACCGGCCGGGGCGCTCGGAATGACGAAGCGACCGTCAGGCCCGGTGCTCGCGGTGATGGGCGTGCCGACGAGAAAAATGTTGACGCCTGGGAGCGGTTGCTTGGTGGCAACGTCGGTGACGAGACCCACGATCCGCGCGCGCCGGGTCGGTTGCGCGGTCTCGGCGGCCGCTTGAGCACCAAGGAGCGACGGCGGGATCGCGCACCACGCGATACCAGCCGCAAGTGTCGCGGCCAGCGCATGATTCGGCACGCGCAACGCTACGCGCAGGAACGGTTTGAGCATCGTCATCAGGGGAGTGGGGGCGCGAAGGCACGGGTGGGGAGGGACCCGAACGCCGCATCTTATGGCCAGCTGCGCCGCGACGCCAGAACCTTCATGAAAACGTCGACCGGCGAACTGGCGTTCAGCGTCGAAACGAATTGATCACGATCGCGCCGCAGCGATCGCCACGTTGTGGCAACCCCGGAATCACCACATTCATCGGATACACTTCGACGCTCCGGAACATGGAGGGATCGAGGCGTCCCACCTGATCGCCCTCGATCGGCGAGGTATCGAGGAAGAACTGCATCGGGCAGGGATTGGAGAACCCATCGTTCGCCACGCCCTGGGTACCACTCGCCCCGCCCCGGTTACGGGAAATCGTCGCCACGACCTCGCCGTCGCTCCCATTGGTGCGGAGCCGCTGAATGGTCATGCCGGGCACGCCTTGCAGGAGCTCGGCGATGGAATACGGGCGCGTTTCAAGGATGTAGTCGCGGGTGTACAATCGCCCTGCACCCACGCGCATCTGGATGAGACGCTCACCCTGGGCCACTGCGCTGGCTGTGGCGACGTTCGCGCGGGCGGTGACCTCCACGGTCGACAGCGTACGCGGATAGCGGCGCAGCAGCAGCGTGAGGGTGTCGTTCGTCGCGCGCCCCACGATCACTTCGCGAGCGAACGGCACGTAACCGATCTCGCGCGCCAGCACGACGTGCGGGCCTGTCGGTGGATTGATGAAGCGCCAGAGACCACGCGCATCGCTGCGGGTTGACCGCGAGGTGCCGGCGATCAGCACTTCCGCGTCGCCCATCGGCTTGCCGACCGCGTCCACGACCCACCCCACGATCTCGGACGCGGCGCGCGGCGCTGGGGACGTGCCCTGCGCCAACAGCGCTGACGGTGCCATCAGCATTGCCAGCAGGGTGCCTGCTCGACGAACGCTGCTCCACTGGTTCTCGCTCATCTCCCCGATCCGTTCGACGTTCACCATCACCGCATTTCGACGTTCACCAGCAGCGCATTCTGACTCCCGGCCTGGTGGAGCGCCAGCGCATGAAGTGCAACGAGGGCGGCTCGGGAGCACTTCCACCGAAGGCTCGATATGCCGGTGACGTTCGCTGCACTGCCCGAAACGCTTGCAGGTCGTTCCTCCATTCGCTGCTCTGCCCGTGACGCTTGCAGGTCGTTCCTCCACATGCTCGCACGGCTACAACTCTCCCCGACTCGCCGCATGCACCGCGGCACTGCCGAGCGCCTTCACGACTTCGCCCAGTTGCGCGAAGCGCGGGTCGGCGGTCAGCCCCTGCACCGATCGCGCGTATATCTGCTGCGCGATCACGGCGACCTTGAACAGACCAAACGTAAAGTAGTATGGCGCATCGCTCATGTCCCGACCGCTCGCCGCGCCGTATGCGGAGGCGAGATCCGATCGCGACATGCTGCCGGGCAATGCCGTCACGCCAAGGCCGAGCGATCGCAGCACCGGCGCATCGCCAGCCTCGACCCAGTAGGCGAGACCCGTGCCGACATCCATCAGCGGATCGCCGATCGTCGCCATCTCCCAGTCGAGAATCGCGCGCACCCGGGTGAGGTCGACGCGATCGAGTACGAGGTTGTCATACTTGAAGTCGTTGTGCACCAGGCACGCGCCGCGCTCCGGAGGACGCTTCGCCTCCAGCCACGCGGCGACCCGATCGAGATCGGGCACGTCGTCCGTGCGCGCCGCCAGCCACCGCTTGCTCCAGCCCTGTACCTGACGCGCTACGTAGCCATCCGGGCGACCGAGTGAGCGGAGCGGCTCCGAATCGACCGGCACCGCATGCACCTGCGCAAACGTTTCCACGAACGTCTGCGAGAGTATGCCCAACCGCGCCGCGCGTGCGTCACCGGCGTTGCCAAGCTCCGCCGGCACACTACCGCGCAACACGACGCCGTCCACATGCGACATCAGATAGAACGGCACGCCGATCACCGACGGGTCGTCGCAACGCACAATCGGTCGCGGAACCGGCACGTCGAGCGGATGCAAGGCCTCGAGAATACGGAACTCACGGAGGACATCGTGCGCGACGCCGGGCTTGACGCCACGGGGCGGCCGGCGCAGCACCAATGCGCGCGTGGCGTCCTCGCCGGCCAACGTCACGAGGTACGTGAGATTTGAGAAACCTGCCGGAAACTGTCGCACACTGATGGTCACGCCGGCCGGTACCAGCAGCGGTACCTCGATGGACAACCAGTTGAGTATCGCGAGCGCATCGAGATCTTCCCCGCTGCGCACGGCGATCGTGCCGTCACTCATCTGGTGTACGCCTTGAGTGCGCGCCGTGCGATGACCGTCTTGTGCACCTCGTCCGCGCCGTCGTAAATGCGCGCCGCGCGCTCGTGCCGGTACCACCACGCCAGCGGCGTATCGTCCGTCATACCCAGCGCGCCGTGCGCCTGAATGGCGCGATCGAGCACGCGCTGCAGCGTGTTGGCCACGAACACTTTGATGTACGCAATCTCCTCGCGCGCCGACTGTTGTCCTTCGCGCGCGATCTTGGCGGCCGCGTCCAGCACCATCAGTCGCGCTGCGTGGATCTCGATACGCGATTCGGCGATCGCGAACTGCACCGACTGCTTCCCCGCCAGCAGCTCACCCGGCGCCAGCTCTCGTACGGACACGCGACGACACATCAGATCGAAGGCGCGCTCGCAGATGCCGATCCAGCGCATGCAATGATGGATGCGCCCGGGACCGAGGCGCTCCTGCGCGAGCGCAAAGCCCGCCCCCTGCGGCCCCAGCAGATTGGCCACCGGTACACGCACGTTCTCGAAGCGCACTTCGGCGTGGCTCGCCCAGCCCCCGCCCGCGTCACCCATGACCGAAATGTTGCGCACGAGTGTGTACCCTTCGCACGGCAGCGGTACGATGATCTGGCTCGCGCGGGCATGCGCCGCTGGCGCGTCCGGATCCGTCACCGCCATCACGACCGCAAAGGCGGCGCCATCGGCGCTGGACGTGAACCACTTGTGACCGTTGACCACGAACGCATCGCCGGCACGCACGGCCGTGGTAGACATCCACACCGGATTGGAGCCGGCGTGCTCAGGCTCCGTCATCGCAAAGCAGCTACGCATCTCGCCGCGCGCCAACGGCTCGAGAAACTGCGCCTGCTGCGCCTCCGATCCGAACTGCAACAGCAGCTCCATGTTGCCGACATCCGGCGCCTGACAGTTGCACACGTACGGTCCGAACGGTGTCCACCCGAGCACCTCGGAGAGACGCGCGTAGGCGTCGAGCGGCAGCGCGAGCCCGCCAAGCGATTCGGGCAGGAACGGTGCCCACAATCCCAGCTCCTTCGCACGCAGACGCAACCGGGCGAGGGTCGGCTCGATCGACGCCCAGCTCGCGTGCAGCATCGCTGGCTCGAGCGGCACCAGTTCGTCCCGCACAAACGCGCGTGCTGTCGACAGCAAGGCGTCGAGATCGACTGCGACCTGCGTCGCGCCACTCATGTGAGGTACCCGCCGTCAACCATGTACACGCCACCCGTACAGTACGACGACGCATCGGACGCGAGAAACAGCGCGAGTCCAGACACATCGTCCGGCATGCCGATGCGCCGAATGGGCTGGTGGCCAAGTACCTGGTTCGAAATTTCCTTGTCCTGCCACAGTGCCTGACTGAACTTGGTTTTGATGAGCCCCGGACAGATGACGTTCGCGCGAATGCCGTCCGCCCCCCACTCCTGCGCCATGACTTTGGTAAGTGAGATGAGCGCGGCCTTGCTCACACTGTACAAGCCGAGACCGGCTTCCGGCGAGACGCCGCCAATGCTCGCGATATTCACGATCGCGCCACCGCCACGCGAGGCCATCACTGTGTGCGCCGTGCGACACAGTTCGAGCGGCCCCTTCACGTTTACGCCAAAGATCTTCTCGAACGCTTCGTCGGTGGAGTGTTGCAGTGGGCCGAACACCGGGTTGGTCGCGGCATTGTTCACGATGATGTCGATGCCGTCGAAGTGCTCGACCGTGCGTGCCGCAAGCTCGTGCGCATCAGCGGCCTTACCCATGTGCGCCGGAATGCCCACCACACTGTGCCCCTCGTCCGTCAGCAGCTTCACCACGGCCTCCACCTGCTCGGCGCGGCGGCTGGAGACTACCACTTGCGCGCCGGCCCGGGCGAACGTCGTGGCGATGGCGAGTCCGATGCCGCGCGTGGCACCGGTCACGATCGCGACCTTGCCATCCAGTCGCAGCCGCGCCAGTGCGTCAGCCTGCGGCGAAACGATCTGTTCGAGAGCAGACATCGGCAGTGCTCCGGCGTGAGAGAAACAGACGGCTCAGCGATCCAGACGGGTGACGCGCCCCATCGGCGGTGCGACGATGCGCCCACCCATCGATTCGAGATGCTGCATGACCAGATCGACCGTGCGCGGCATCGCGGTGGGATCCGCATCGAGCACGGCACACGCAGCTGCCGCTTCCGGAATCTTGTAACCATCGCCGCCGCGACAGGACGGATATGAAACAAAGGTGACGCGAATGCTATCGCCCGCGCCAAGCACGCGCCCGTCGTCGCGCCTCAGATCGCCGATGATCCGCGCGCCGTTGGGCATTCGCGCATCGAAGGAAAACCGCACCCCACTCACCTGCGGATATGCGCCGGATCCCAATCGACCACGCGACACGCCATGCTCCAGCAGTTCGCGCAAGCGCGCTCCCGACAGCGAAAACGTCACGGCGCGCGTTTCGTCGGCAAAGAGAAAGACCCCCTCGAACATGTGACGTGTGATCGGACCGGCCGCCATCACGTCATCAAACCGCAACGCGCCGGAATTGATCATCGCGACATCGGCCGCGGCGCCTGTTCGCATCCCATCCGTGATGAGATTGCCGAAGGAGCTCTCCCGCCGCGACAGCGAGTCGATCGCGTTGATCGGCCTCGGCGCGTTCCCGAGCACGCGATCCGGTCCGATACGCCGACGTAGCGTATCGCTCCACGCGCGCACCACGGCGGCCGTCTTTGGCTCGTCGGACATGCCACGGCCAATCGTGAAGACGCTATCCTGCACGCGCCAGCCGGCGTCCTCCCGCGTGAAGGTCACGAGCACGGCCGTGCGCGAGTTGGAGACGGCCTTTACCATCAACCGACCACTACGCGCAAAGCGCCGACCGTCGTGATCGTGCCCGCCGAGGATGGCCTGAATGCGCGACTCCGTCACCAGCGTGGTCGTGTCCTCGTACATGTTGCGGTGCGTCAGGCCGACCAGCAGCTCGGCGCCCGCTTGCTGCAACGTATCCGCCAATCGCGTGGTCGCACTGTCAGCCGAGCGGCACTCGACGTACGCCGGGTACGTAACGCCTGGCGGCGCGATCGTCGTGCCGAAAATCCCGACACGTACGCCGTTCACGCGCACCGTGTCCCAGCCGCGCACACCCGCGAAGGGCCGTCCGTCTGCTTCGCCGCAGTTACCGGACAACCACCGGAACGACGACTGCGCCACGCGCTGCAGCAGGTTGGCCCGTGATCCATCGAACTCGTGATTCCCCAGCGTGGCGTAGTCGAGTCGCGCCGTATTGAACGCATCGACCATTTGCGCGCCGCCGTACCATTTGCCAAGCACACTCGGACTGAGCACATCGCCGGCGAGCACGAAGAGCACCGGCGCACCGATGGCGCGCTCGATCGAGTCGCGCAGGTGCGCCACGCGCGCCAGACCTCCAGTGCCATCGCGCAACGTATCGATCACGTACACGTCGTTCACCAGCAGCATGCGCACAACACCACTGGTTGCCAGCGGACCCAGCGGAGTCGTTGAAACGGGTGCGGACGCAGGTACGGCCGCATCACCGCCGCCGCCACGCACCGTTGGTCCGCGACACGCCACGAATGCGGCCAGCAGCAGGCTCGCTCCAGCCATCCACAGCCGCTCCGTCCAACGGCGCGCTGCGTTCACGATCGAGGGTCCCGTATCACGCCCGCAAAGAGAATCGTCCCTGCAAAGCGCTCACGAATGAGAAACGCGAATGGCCGATCGACCGTATGGCCGCGCGGCGCCGACACGGGCACGACACCTACCGCCGTCACGGCCGCGGCACGCGTGCCACGTTCATTCACTTCCACGACGACACCGTGCCGCACGAAGGCAAGTTTGACCCTGCTGCCGAGCAGTCGGGGAAACTCCGCGTTGTCCGTGAACGCACGCGGCATCCCCAGCTCCTTGAGCGCGGGCGACAATTCGAGCGACCCACGCGCGGTGAACTTGGGTAGCAGCAGCGGCGCACTGGCGGTCATCTCCCGCAACCCGGACGAAATCTCGGCCAACCTGGCCGAATCGAGGCTCGTGACCAGCGCAGTGAGCGTACCCGTGCGCGGTACCAGCACCAGCATGTGGTATGCCGCGTTGCCATACGGCAGCTCCAGCGCAGTGTACTCCGGCCGGTCGTACGCCCGATATCCGCCCATGCCCAGCATGGTCGGCACGGTGACCGTGTTGCGTCCGGCGACCTCGCCGAGCTGAAACGGACGGGGTGCCGTCAGCTTCGTATCGAACGCGTTACGCCATGCCCCGTCAAAATAGACCGCGTTCGCAAGCAACATCAGCAGGTCGTCGGGCGGGGGACCTTGCAGCACCTTCGGAATCATCCCCTCCGTCTGTTGGTTGCCCCACGCATTCACCGCATCGAACAGCCCCTGCGCAGTCGGGGCCGAGCGCACCTCCGCCGCGAAGTACTGGCGCACATCGCTGGCGAACGCAGGATCTGCGGTTAGCGGGGTCCGCACCCAGATGCCGTTCGCGATCTTCACCTTCACAGTGCCATCGAGCATGGGCAGAAGCGTCAGCAGGTCGCGATAGGCCACATTGGATTGGCTGCGCAGCGTCGCGCCCCAGCCGAGTGCGCGCTGCATCTCGGCCTCCGTCTGGCCGGCGGCGCCGTTCATCGTCATCCCGAGCGCGGTCCACACGCTGAGCGGCGAGAGCAAGACATTGCTGTCGCCGGCCGCGACCTCACGCTTGAGCAGCGAGAGCGCGAACTGATTCGAACTGGCAACGCCGGTCCGTTCCGTGGCGGTCAAAGTGCGCGGTAGTGTGCGCAGTGAGTCGACGGCCGGCGTGACCCGCTCGCCAGGGGTCAGGTCGTCGCCCGGCGCGGTGTTGGTGCCACACGCGGCAATGACCAGCGAACCACTCACGGTCGCGACCAATGCCGACATCGTGCGAACGCGGCGAACGGCAGGCGAGGCGAACAGGGACAGATGCAAGAATCCTCCGGGGCGATGGGAGACGTCAGCGTGCCTGACGTTGTACCCCGCACGCACTCGCGGCGTCACTCCGGAACGCCGTCGGTCACCGTTCCACCTCACGCGAGCGTGCGATACAGGAATTCCACCAAGCGCGTCCACGCCAACGCCGCGGCCTCCGCGTGGTACGCCGTCGGAGGCGTGTCGTTGGCGAATGCATGGCCCGGCGTCGTAGCGTTGCAACTCGTACGGTGCACCCGCCGCAGCAATCCCCGCCATCAACGCGTCCACCGGCGTCGTTGGACACGCGCCACCGTGCGGCGGCGTGGCCAGGAGCCGTTCGCCGTGCCGCCGTTCGCCGCAAAGCGCTGCATGCTGCCCGCCATCGCAATTCGCTCCGTGCCCGGCCGCGTGGCCTACACGATCGACGCCGGATCGATACCGCGAATCGCGAAGACTCGCGCCACCGCATCGCCGATCTTGTTGTTTGGCGTGCTCGCACCCGCGGTGATGCCGATGCGCAGCGGTCCCGTCAGCGGCAGCCACTCCGCGCGATGCTCTTCCGCGTGATGCGCGCCGATGAGCCGGTAGCGCACGGTGTTCGACGCCACAACGATCTCGTTCGGATCGGCAATGTGATATGTGGTCACCTGCTCCGCACAGAGAGCGGCCAGCGAGATCGTATTGCTCGAGTTGTAGCCACCCACGACCACCATGAGATCCAGCGGCTCGCGCAGCAATTCCACCACCGCATCCTGCCGATCCTGCGTCGCACTGCAGATCGTGTCGAAGGTGCGGAAGTGCGAGGAGCGATGAGTCTCGCCGTACGCGCGCGACATCGCGTCTCCCACCGTCGCACCGATCGCCAGCGATTCGCGCGCCAGCATCGTGGTCTGGTTGGCCACACCGATGCGCTCGAGGTGCACGTCCGGATCGAAATGATCCGACGCGGCGCGCGCGAACTTCTCCAGAAACGCCTCGCGCGTCAGGGCGGGACGCGCCGTCGACTTCCCCGCCTTGGCTTCGATGTAGTCCGTCACCATCTCGCCTTCGGCCATGTCGCGCACCACGAGATACTGTCCGCCGGGATACTTCTCCACCTGCGACGCGGTCGCGCGGGTCTCCTCGTGGTAATACTTGCCGTGAATGAGCGAGGTGAAACCGTCGCGTGCGTACACCTCCACACGCTTCCACACGTTGAGCACCGAGCCACAGGTGGTATCGACCACCACGCACCCAAGCTCGCGCAACGTCTGGAAATCCTGAATTGTCACGCCGAACGCCGGCAAAATCACCACGTCCTCGGCGCGCACCTGCGCGTAGTCGAACCCTTTCCCGCTGGCGGCCAGGAACACAACGCCCATTTCACGCAGCTTCGCGTTCACGTGCGGGTTGTGAATGATCTCACCCGCGAGAAAGATGCGACGCTCCGGAAACTTGATGCGCGTCTGGTACGCGTAGTCGACCGCGCGCTCCACGCCGTAGCAGAAGCCAAACTCTTTGGCCAGCCGCACCGTCGTGTCCCCGGCAGTCAGCGTGTACTCGCGCGAACGCAGCAGGTCCACCAGGTGGCCCGTATAGTCCGCAGCAAGCGTATGCTGGACCTCGGCCTTGAGACCGAACCCCTTGCGCACATACGTGAACCCGGGCGCGTCCGGCGTGTTTGGTGACGTCGTCATGTTTTCAGTCATGTTCCGGAATCTAGCGCAGGCCGGCGACCCCGGCCTCCGATCCATGGCCACCACCGGCGACTCGCCCCGGCAAGCCGGCGCGCGCCTCCTCCATCGTGCAGGCGAATGGCGTCAGCGCGTCTCGCACCATGCGCGGCAGCGGGCGCTTCTCGAACGTCGCCACCGTGACGCACACCACCACCATCGCCGCGGACGCCACCAGCGTGTTTCGTGGGGACGATCGCACGTCCACGTTCACCGTCAATGAGGTGTCGCCCAGTCGTGACACGTACGTCACCAGTTGCAGCGCGTCGTCGATCCGGGCCGGCGAGAAGTACTCGATGGAGAGATGGCGGCGTGGCATCCACACCGACGGACCGTCGAAGATCTTTTCGTACGGCAGTCCCGCCGCGCGCAGCATGTCCTGCTCGGCGTTCTCCAACAGCCGGGTGAACGCGCTGAAGCGCATGATGCCGACGAGGTCGACATCAGCCCATCGGACCCGATCGTGCGAAATGAATGGTTGAGCGGCGGCCATCGATGGCGAAGTTGAGGTCTTCTGTCGGAGTGCGCGCGGTCGGCGGCGCACACCGGTCCGTGAGCGTCTAAGTTATCCTGAAGTTCCCTCGGTCGGGTTCCCCGCTGGATGCACGCATGTGTTTCTCCTACCGTGACCGCCATGTATCGTACTCTCCTCGTCCCGATCGACGGTTCGCCCTTCAGCGCACAGGCCCTGCCCGTCGCGGCCGCGATTGCTCAGCGCACCAAGGCCACGGTGCATCTGGTGCTGGTGCACGACCCCAGCAACTTCATCCCGTTCGTGGCCGGCGAGATCGCCGTGTCGATCTACGACGCGGAACTGGTGAATGAACGCCGCGCCGAGGGCCAGCGCCTGCTCGACACGGAGGCCGCAACGCTCGCCGCCCAAGGAATTGCGGTCGTGGCACGCCTCCTCGAAGGCACCACGGTCGAAGCACTGCTCGAGTACGGGAACGAGGTGGATGCCGACCTCACGGTGATGACCACACACGGGCGCAGTGGCTTCGCCCGCCTCCGGCTGGGTAGTGTGGCCACCACCTATCTCACGCGCTCCGTGAACCCCGTCCTTCTGGTGCGGGGCGGCGGGAGCGACGATCTGCCCGCCGTTCCCACCGGCACGCTGCTTTGCCCACTCGACGGATCCGACTTGTCCGAACGCATGCTGCCGCACGCGAGCACGTTCGCGCAGTCGTTGGGCCTCACGATGGCGCTCTTCTCGGTCAGCGTACCGCAAGCCATGCCCATGTCGCCGTTCGGCACCGAGCTGCTGGCCGACCCGGAGGCGCTCACGGCTGAGGAGCAGGGCCGTGAATCGTACCTTGAACGGATGCTCGCCCAGTGTCCGCCCGGCACCACCACCCACGCCACGTCGGATCTGGAAATCGAGCGCGCCATTCTGGACGAAGCGACACGATCCGGCGCAGGCGCACTAGCCATGGCCACCCACGGTCGCAGCGGTCTGGTACGACTGATGCTCGGCAGCGTGACGGATGCAGTCGTCCGTCGCACCGCGCTGCCCGTCCTCATCTACCGACCGGACGACTCGTCGAAGTAGGCCGGGGCCAGCCAACGGGCCAGCGCGTAGGTGACCAGCGTTTCGTACGCGCCCTGCCGGTCGATCAGTCCCGCTGTCAGAATGCCCACCGCGCCGCGGCCATGTTTCGTGCCGACCGTCCGCGCGATCTCGTCCATCGCGTGCCCGAGCTCCATACCGCCACGCACGAGCATCGCCACGGCCCCCGGCAGCGGTATCGCCAGCGACCCGCCGACACCGCGCTGGCCGTCGCGACCAACGACGACGGCCCACGCGCAGGTCCGCAGCGTGCCATCGGGTTCCTCCACCACGCCCCCTTCCAGACCCACGGCCAGCGCCGCCCCGGTCTGCTCCAGCGCGCGCCGAGCCCGCGTCTCTGCCCCCAGAATGGTTTCCGCGTCGCCGAAAGGCTGATCGGGGACCCCGCTGGCCACGGCGAGACCCGACACCTCCACTTCTGGGGAGACTCGCGCGAGCACCGAACGGACCGCGGCGATCTTCACGGGGTTGGTCGAGCCGACGACGACGCGACGCGGAATGACGGGGGGCATACGGTGATCTCGGGGGGATCGGAAATGAAACGGACGGGCCACAGAGCGCAGGCGAGCAGGACCGCTGCTTGCTCGGAGCCCCGAAGTGGAGTAACCTAGCCGTCTGCGATGCCCGTCACCTCCGCGCCTTCACGCCGGGCCGACGCCAGCGAACGGCAACCCGGGCCTGAGCCCGCGCCGTCGCGGTCGCGTCTGTGGCTCGATTTCGTCAACACCGACTCCGCCGCGCAATCGCCCGGCGGCGACCTGTTGCGCGACTTCAGCGCGCTCGTGACCTGGCTACACCAACTGAACGCACTCGACGATGAACGATGTGACGGCATCCGACGCCGTGCCCAGCTCCAACCGGCGGCAGCCGCCGCCACACTTGTCGATGCTCGCCGCGTGCGCGCTGCGCTGCGTGTGCTGGCCGAACGCGGCGTGGCGACGGAACGGGTGCGTGACGACGCGGTCGTGGAGATCAATCGCGTCCTCGGTCGCAGCGCCGGTACGCGCCGAGTGGAGCGCTCCGCGGACGGCAGTTACGTCCGCTCGTTCGTGCCAACCGGCGACGCCTTCGCGGGTCTCATGATCCCGATCGTCGAATCCGCCGGCGACTCGCTTGCGCGTGAAGAGTTGGGGCGCGTGCGCCGCTGTGCCGACGCACGTTGTTATCGTGTGTTCGTGGACGCGACAAAGAACGGGCTGCGTCGCTGGTGCGACATGGGCACGTGCGGCAATCGGGCCAAGGCCGCGCGCCACCGGGCGAAGGACAAGTCCCGCCCCGCGATCGGCGATTCACGCAGTCCGGCCGACTCATGACATTCACGCACGCCAGCACCGATTACGACGCCCCCCCATACGCAGGCCCGCCGCATGCGTCGGCGCTGGCACGCAACGGCGGGACTCCTCCACCGGACGCGCTCGCCCCCCGTGGCGCGCACGACGCATTCGAAACGGCGTCCAGCGACACGTCTGACATCACGCTTGAGCGCGGGTTCGTGGCATTGTTGCGCTGGCTCGTGGCCGAGGGCGATATGCGCGGTATGCGACGCATTGCCGTGGAACTGCGCGCCTTGCGTGAAGCACTGACCACACTCGACGAAACACGGATCGCGCGCGACGAACAGACGCGACGCTCTCACGAACTCGATCGGGAGCTACAAGCCGCGCTGGCGGTCCTCGGACCGGGCACCGCAGTCAACGGCAACGGGTCGCTGGTGCAGCGCCTCGCGAAGCTGCGCGAACGCCTCTCCGAAGACATGGTTGCGCGTCGCCAGCTCATCCTCGAGCGCGATGCATGGCGCTCCATGTGCACGCTGCTCACGCAAACGCGCGCCGGTGTGCACGAGCTGCTCGAAGTCACGGAGCGAGAGCGTAACGGACTCGCGGATTCCATGGACGTGCTGCGCCATCGCGTGATCGAGTTGGGCGCACTGCACGACGACGCCTCTCGCGATGCCACGCGCACCAGGACGGAGCTGAGTGAACTGCGCGACACGCTGCGCCACTGGAGCGGTACGGTCGAACGTGCGTTGCAGGAGCTGGCCAAAACAGCAGGGGTGATCGCGCGCGAGCATCGCCCCCCGAACAGTGCTGAATAGCCCGCGCGTCAGGCCGGCCTGGCCGCCGAAACGCTGACCGTCGGTGCGACAACCGCACGCACGACCGATTCTTTCAAGTAGCCCATCTCGACCGCGAAGTTGGCCAGCTTGCGCTGCAACAGGCGACGGCCGCGAAACAACCGGGACTTGACCGTTCCCTCGGGCACCCCGAGCACGTCGGCGATTTCCGCGTAGCGCAGTCCCTGCAGATCGCTGAGCACCACGGCCGAGCGATACTCCTCGGGCAGGGATCGGATCGCCCGCGTCACCTCATCGTCGAGGAACGAATCGTAGAAGCGGCCCTCGGGATCGGCCTCGCCGACCGCTTCGAACATCGCCCACCCCTCGGTATCCTCGGGCTGCTGCACTTCACGGGCATCGATACGCCGCTTCCGGCTCACGAACACGTGATACAGAATTGTGAAGAGCCAGGCGCGGATATTCGTACCGAGATGATACTGCTCCCACCGCTCGAGCGCGCGCAGGAGTGTGTCCGATACCAGATCCTCGGCGTCATCGCGTGCCCGTGCCAGTTTCAGCGCGAACGAATACAACGCGTCGAGATGCACGAGGGCTTCCCGTTCGAACTGCGCGCGGCGCGCGGCGCGTTCCTCGGCGGAGATCTGTACTGTCTCCGATGTCTCCATCGCCTGCTCTACTGCGACCGCATTCAAACTCACCATGGCCCCGTCCCCCAGTCTGCGCGTTGCGCAGCAGTCGCTGTCATCCGTTGCCGTCGGAACCGACGCGTTCCATCCGGTTGTCGTGCTGTGCGTCATTCGCGCGTGGCGTACATCTGCTCGACACCGCGTGGAATCGGCGCCACGGCACCGTCGCGGACATGCATCAGGATGAAGCGTTTAAGATCGAGAGCGATGCCTTCGAGAACCGTCAGGTCGCGCTTGACGCGCGTCATCAGCACGGCGCCTTCGAGTGCGGCGATGATGAACCGCGACAGTCGAACGGCGTCGACATCGTCCTGCAACTGCGGCCGTGCTTCCCACAAGAGCGAGCGGATCTGGCTTGCCCAGCGCTCGAAGACCGCTTCGATGCGGACACGAAACCCTTCGTGTGCGTCGGCGAGCTCCGCCGCCAGATTGCCGAACGGTGAGCCCCGACGCCCGCCACTCTCCGCCTGCAACGCGACGACCGCGTCGATGAAGAGATTCAGTCGCTCCAGCGGATCGATCATGGGTTCGCGCAGGATGGCCAGACCGCGCTCGGAAAACCGCTCGAACTGCCGGTTGAGCACTTCGTAGCCGAGCTCGTCTTTGGACTTGAAGTAGTGGTAGAAGTGACTCTTCCCGCTGAGCTTCGCCCCACGAATCACATCGTCCACCGAGGTGGACGTGAAGCCGCGCTCGGAGATGAGCGTCGCGGCGGCATCGAGTATTTGAGTTCGGCGATCTGTCATGGAGCAGAAGATAGGACCACTCGGTCCTACTCGCAAGCGGGCGGTTGAAATTCGTTTACTCCGTTACTTGACAAGCGATTAGCGCTACGTGACAGTTCTGGCCATGAGTTCGGACCGAAGTCATCAGCCACACGCGATAGGACCTGCGAGTCCTAACGAAACTCAGACCGAGATCGAAACCGACGTCGTTCGCACGTATCTCGCCATGGATCGACTCGACCAACTGCGTGATCGGCCCCCGCCGCCAGCGAAGCCACAGCTGGAGTGTATCGATCCGTGCAGCGTATCGGTCTGGCGACGACTGTACGCGGACATCGGGGCGCCCTGGAAATGGCACGATCGCGACGCCTGGCCTGACGAACGGCTCGCGGCACATCTCGCACGCGCCGAGGTGCAGGTCTTCCACCTGCGCGCCGATGCCCTGCCCACCTCGCACCCGACGAATGCAGAGGCGCCCCCGAACGACGCGATCGGATTTTTCGAACTCGAACGCCATCACGACGGATCCGTCGAAATCGTGTATCTCGGCTTGGACCTGCGCGTCATGGGCATGGGACTCGGCGCGTGGTTCATCGCCGCAGCGGTCCGGCAGGCGTTTACGCTTGATGCATCGCGTGTCTGGCTGCACACGTGCACGCTCGACAGTCCGGCCGCGCTCCCGAATTACATCGCGCGCGGATTCACTCCAGAGCGCACCGAGACCTACACCGCCCGCATTCGACCGTCCTAGCCGTCGCTTGCGGGCACCAGACCGCGGAGCGTCGGCGACATGCAGGTGCAGAGATTCGATTGGACATGCGATGCCGGCTGGCTGGCGCCGATCCCCGTCGACGCCGATCCGACCGCATCCCTCATCCTGAGCTTCGGTCCGGTGGATTCCCCCGACGCGGACTGGTTCGCCGACGTCGCGGCGCGCTGGCCCGGTGCGACGCACGTTTATTGCTCGGGTGGTGGGCAGATCTCCCAAGCCGTGGTGGACGACGACCGTGTCACGGTGAGCGTGCTCCATTTTACCACGGCGACCGTGCACGCCGTTCAACGCGACGGCGTCGCCATTGAACGCAGCCACGCGATCGGTACCGACATCGGCCGGTCGTTTGCCGACCTCGCCGATCTGCAGCACGTCCTGGTGTTCGCTGAGGGCCTCTCGCTCAACGGCGCGCAGTTCGTCGACGGCTTGAACACATCGTTACCGGCGCACGTCAGCGTCAGCGGCGGACTGGCGTCCAACGGGCCGGCACTCACGCGCACCGTCGTCGGCCTGAACGGTGTTCCAGCACCGGGCCGCGTGGTGGCCATCGGCCTCGCCGGCGAATCCCTCCGGATCGGGACCGGCTCGGTCGGCGGATGGGATCACTTCGGACCGGAGCGGATTGTCAGCCGCAGCAACGGTACGGTCGTGTACACGCTCGACGGCGAGATCGCGCTCCAGGTGTACAAACGCTATCTCGGAGCCTTCGCCTCGGAACTGCCCGGCAGCGCGCTGCTCTTCCCGCTCGCCGTGCGGGCGCATGCGGAAGCGCCCGTCACCGTGCGCACTATCCTGAGCATCGATGAAGCCGAGGGATCGCTGCGATTCGCCGGCGACATCGCACAAGGCAGCACGGTCCGCCTGATGCGGGCAACGACCGACAAGTTGATCGACGGCGCCGGTGAGGCCGCGCGCGCCGCCCATGCGTCGAATCCGAACGCCAGCCTGACCCTCTGCATCTCGTGCATTGGCCGTCGGGCGATCATGCGAAGCCGTGTAGAGGAAGAGACGGAGGAAGTGGTGCTGGTCTCCGCCGGCAGCCCGGTCATCGGCTTCTACGGCAACGGCGAGATCGCCCCGCCCAGCGACGGCCGCGACTTCGCCCGCGCGGTCCTGCACAACCAGACCATGACGATCACCACGATCGGAGAACTGTGAGCGTGCATCCGTTCATCGTTCGACATCTACGTCGCCACTTCGGCGCCGAGCAACCGCCGGAAGTCGTAGTACGCGTGCTCAATTCCGTCAGCACCCTGCTCCGTGACCTTGATCGCGAGCGCGAGCTGGACGACGTAGCCATGGGCGAGCTGTCGCGTGAGTTGCAGTCGCGCTACGACGGCATGCAACGCAGCGAACGCCGCTATCGTCGGCTGTTCGACGAGAGTCCGCTTGCCATGTTCGCCGTGGCACGTGCGAGCGGCGAGGTGCTCGCGTGGAATCGCGCCGCGGAACGTCTGCTCGAGCATGACGCCGCCGAAACGATTGGACAACCGATCGAGTCGCTCAACCTGTGCGGCTACGAGTCGTGTCAGGTGGCCACGTGCGTCTCGTCGAACGCGCCGATCGCCGACACCGCCGAGCCGCGGGAGCAGATGCTGTTCACCGGTACGGGACGGCAGCTCGAAGCCCAGCTGATGATGCGCGCCCGCGAAATCGACGGGCAGGATGCGGTCCTCGTCCACGTGCTCGATGTCACGGCGCAACGCGTCTCCGAACGCGCGCAGCGCGACAGTGACGCACGGTTCCGCGCCTTCTTCGAGTACGCCGGCATGGCCATCCACGTCCTCTCGATCGATGGGATCATCCTCGAGGTGAACGACGCTTCGCGGCACCTGCTTGGCTTCGACGCGCACGAACTGGTGGGGCGCCGGGCGTCTTCACTTTCACCCGACGAGGACATCGCCGAGAGCGCGGAGCTCGGCCGCCAGTTACGCGCCGGACTTCGTGACACGGCCACGATCGAACGTCGCTTCTTCCACAAGGAGGGTCATCTCGTCTGGGGCAGCTTGACGGTTTCGCGCGTCGACATTGACGGCGTGGGCAACACCCACCTGGTTGGCATGATTCAGGACATCACCGAGCGCAAGCGGATGGAAGGGCAACTTATCCGCCAGGCGTTCCACGATGAGCTGACCGGACTCGCCAACCGTGTGCTGTTCCGCGACCGCTTGCACCATGCGATCGAACGTCGCACACGCGGCGAGCAACGCGTTGCCGTGCTGTTGCTCGATCTCGACGGGTTCAAGCGGGTCAACGATTCGCTCGGCCATGCCATCGGCGATCAGCTGTTGCAGGTGATCGCGCGACGGATCGCCGGCACGGTGCGCGCCGGCGAAACGGTGGCGCGCCTCGGCGGCGACGAGTTCGCCGTGGTGCTCGAGTCGGCCAGCGACAGTGAGCAGCCGGAGGTGCTGGCTGAGCGATTGTTGACGGTCCTGCGACGTCCCATGGAGCTCGGCGGGCGAGAGGTCGTTGTCGGGGTGAGTATCGGCATTGCGCTGGCGAACGTCGAGGACGATGCGGAGAGTGTGCTGCGCAATGCGGACACTGCCATGTACGCGGCCAAGGCCTCAGGCAAGGCGTGCGTGCGCACCTTCGATCCGTCCATGCACCAGGAAGCGATGGAATGGCTCGAAGTGGAGGGCGACCTGCGACTCGCACTCGAGCGCGAGGAGTTCTACCTCGAATTCCATCCGCTCGTCCGCTTGAACAGCGGGCGGGTTAAAGGCTTCGAGGCGCTCATTCGCTGGCAGCATCCGCGACGCGGCACGGTGTCGCCGGGCGGCTTCGTATCGATCGCCGAAGAAACGGGACTCATCATCGCCATCGGGCGCTGGGTGCTGCTCGAGGCGTGCCGACTCGCCGCGAGTTGGTCCGGTCAGGAGAGCGACGCGCCAACGGTGAGTATCAATATCGCCGCCAAACAGCTCGACCATGAAGGGCTCGTGGACGATGTGCGTACGGCACTGCTCGTGTCCGGACTCGACGCGCGCCGTCTCGTGCTCGAGATCACCGAAAGCGACGTCATGCGCGAACCGGAGATCGTGCGACAGAAACTCGAATCGCTCAAGTCGCTCGGCCTGCGGCTGGCCATCGACGATTTCGGCACCGGCTATTCGTCGCTCAGCTATCTGCAATACTTCCCGGTGGACGAGCTCAAGATCGATCGCTCGTTCATCAAGCGCATCGACGTGGGCGACCGCGACGCCGCGCTGGTGCGCACCATCGTATCACTCGCGCGTTCGCTGTCTGTCGAAGTGGTGGCCGAAGGCGTGGAGGATATCACGCAGGAGCAGTATCTCCGCTCCATCGACTGCGATATCGGTCAGGGCTATCTGTACAGTCGACCGCTTCCGGCCGCTGAGGTACCCGACTTCCTGCTGAAGCGGCGACCGACGCCACCCGCGGGGCTCGCGGTGATCGTCCGCAAACACGCCTGACGCGGGCGTTCGTTGCTTATGCGCCGCTCCCCGAGGCACGCGGCAAGTGTTGCCACGCATAGTACGCGATGAACAGATTCACGAAAAGCAGGAATGCTGCCGGCGCGGACTCAAGGATCGAATCGCGGACCCGAATCCGCGTCACGACGCCGAGCAGCATGAGCGTCGCGAGCCCGACAGCGCTGAATACGCCAACGATCGGCAGGGCATAGCCCGCCGCGAGGCCGATGGCGCCCAGCACTTCGAGCGCGCCCGTCAGTGTCCGATAGCGGCTTAGACCGAAACGCCTGAACTCGGCGGCCATGCCGTTAGCGACGAGGCAGGCACCGCCATACCACAGGAACAAACCGATCGAGAGAACCGTCGATATGTGGTATGCGATGGTCATAGCCACGGCTCGGGCGATCGGGTCGTCCTGCGGCGCCGAACATTAATACATCTGGAGCGCTGGTCATGCCTGCCGTGAACGTGAACCACATCCTGCAGTTGCTGCTCGGACTTGCCTTGCTTAACGTATGGGCGGTTCGCAGGGATCGCAGCACGGCGTACCGTGGAGGCGTGGCGACATCCTTGCGCGAAGAGTTCGATGCCTACGGACTGCCCTCGGCGGCGTTCTACATCGTCGGGTTGCTGAAAGTCATGGCCGGCGTGATTTTCCTCGCCGGACTCGTGTGGCCCGTACCCGTGAAGCTTGCGGCGGTGGTCGTCGCCGTGCTCATGGTTGGTGCGATTCTCATGCATGTGAAGATCAAGGACCCATTCCGCAAATCTGTGCCCGCCGCCGTGCTGCTGGCATTGAGTGTGACACTGGCACTGCGCACGTAGGACCAACGAACGGATCGGCGCAGCATGGCTGCACGCGGGGTCTAGCGACGCTTCCGGCCACCACCACCACCGCGCCCGTCACGGCCGCGCGCGCCGGGACCGCCTCGCTTGCCATGTCGTTGGAACTCGCCGCGCACGTCGCGCACCTGCCGTTCGCGCCGACGACCGTCCTGCTCGTCGCGATTCACCTGCGTCGCGCGTGCCTGCTCCTCTTCGGTGAAGGGCAGGTCGAGCTTCTGCTGCAGTTCCAGCAGGGTCACCGCACGCACCGAGCCGCGCTGGCCGCGCGGGACGACGAATCGCACCGGCCGGTCGAGTTCGGGGATCTCTGCGTCTACGAGTGATCGCGCGAGCTTCTCGGGGACACGCAGTCGCACCACACCAAGGTACCCGCGCTCCGTCTCCTCGACATCGTACTCCATGGGCACCGTCCGGTCGCGGATCTCCGCGGCACCCGGCAACGCGCGCGCCAGCGCAAGCTGCTCATCGCTCACGAAGGCGCGTCGATCGAGCTTGAGCGGCAGGCCGCGTACGGTCTCCCAATCGGTCGCGTCACCCATCTGCGCTTCGTACCACGAGGCCAGCTCGGCCTGACCGAGTCGTGGCGTGACACCGCCAAGTCGGCGCCACGTTTCGCGAATCTCCTCGACCAAGGGCTGATTGCGTCGCACGGCCGCATGACGCAACTCACCGCGTGCCGCCGCTTCAGCGAGTACCCCTCGTGCCGCAAGCGCAAGGTCGGGCGGGAACTCGGTCAGCGGCTCCGACTCGCGAGACAACTCGAACCCGAAGTAGGTGACTTTGCGGCGCAGCAACACCGGCGAATGCTTGCGATCCGCGTCGATGCCCAACTCCGGCGGATGCCGCTGCGCATACTGCTTGATGAGATCCATCGGCAGCTGCGTCCCTTCGATTGACGCACGCGGCACGCCGAAGCGATCGGCGAAATAGCGCAGCGTCCCGGCCACAGCGCCCCAACTGCCGCACACACTGGTCTTGGAGACGCGCGCCTCCTGCCCGTCTGCGGTCTGCTCCTCGATCACCAGATCGAACGGCATGAACTTCGCGATCAGATCCGCGAACTGCCGGTGTGTGCCTTCGCGCGCCATCGGCATCGCGGCCGGCAACGGCAGCCCGACGCTGCGATATACACTCGCCATCGCCAGCGCCGCATCTTCCAGCGCTTTCACCAGCACGCCGCGACGTTCGGCCCACAGTGCAACGCGCTCGGCGTCGAACAGATGTCGCGACAGCCCGTAGACATCACCGATATAGCCCGCCGCGGTGAAGCCCTCGGCGTACAGGTTGTACGCGGTGAGATGATCGCTGCCGCGCAACACAAGCCCCTCGAGATCGCGATTCTCGCGCGTCATGCGATGCAGCGACTCCACGCCGCTCATCACCGACAGCACCGGCAACAGCACATCGTCGCCGTTCACGATCAATTCGCCCCACGCGCGGTCCACCGGCAGCGCTTCGATCGCCTTGCCGTATCCCGTCAGCCGACCGTTCTCGATGAGACCGCGCGACTCGAGATGCGTGACTGCTTTGCGATACGCGGCGCGATCGAGCGGCACGGGCAGGTCGAGTTCATCCGCACGCACGCCAAGCCCGGCGCACGTCAACGCGACCCGCTGCGAATCGCCGGCCAACTGGAACTCGGGCTCGGTCGGACGCAACGCCTCGAAGCGGATATCGCGGTCGCTCAGGATGTGTACGCGCCCGTGCTCCACGCGACCATGCACGCGCCCTGCCATTTGCAGGATCTCGTTGGCGCCGAGGTGCACGCGCGTGAGCACGTTGCGTCCGCGGTCGATCACGTTGGTGAAGCGCGTATCGTCGATGATGACCGTGTCGAGCCCCGGTACGTTCAGCGCGCTCTGCCCCGCCGCCGTCATTGCCAGAAAGAACGGCTTGGGAATCGTCCCTTCGAGGAACGGCCGGATCACGCGAATCGGCTCGCCGCCATGGTAGTGCGCCGCCGAAATGCGCGGGTAGCGATGCCGCACCCATTCCGCCGCTTCCTCCACCGACGCACGGGTCGGCAGAAAGATCGCCACGCCACGTTCGGAGCGTGCCAGCTTGGAGAGAAACTTCTCGTCCAAAAAATTGAGCGGCTGCTTGCGCTCGACTTCGACCTTAGCAGCCTTCTTGGGATCGAACGCCGACACCTGCAAGACATCCGCGCTGTTCAGGTAGCGCGAGTAGAACGCCGGATCGACCGTCGCCGACAACCAGATGAACCGGCAGCCCACGCGCTTGCCAAGTGCCAGACACAGCTCCAACTCGGCGCTGGTCTGGTGGATCTCGTCCACGATCAGCGTATCGTTGGCCTGGATGTCACCATCCTGAAACCAGCGGCGCGCGATGCCGGTGGTCACGATGATCACGTTCCACGAGGGCATCTCGGGGGGCGCTTCCCGCTCGCGGTTGACCACACCGACGCGTAGCGACGTGGTGCCCAGAATGGTCTCCGCGATCGGACGGATGGCCAGCGTCTTGCCCGTACCGGTCCCCGCCACGATCCCGAACCCCTGACCGCTCCCCGCCAGCCCGCGCAGCTCCGTGCCTTTGGTCCGCTCCAGAAACGTGTCGAGATGCAACCCCACCGCGAGCTCGATCGTCTCGCACGCCGCGCGGGTCGGCGCGATCACGATGATGCGGCCGGTGGCCGGTTTGGCGGCGACGAAGGCGTCGCGGTCCTGCGGGAGATAGCGGTCGGAGGGAGTGCGCACACCGCAACTTACCGCGGGTATCCAACCAGAGCGAACGCGGGCATGTTTCCCGCTGTCCACTCACGATACCTGGAGGCTGCACGCATGGCGGCAATGGATCACGAGAACGAACGCGCGGAATGGGTGGAGGTGGGCACGTATGCCACCGGTCTCGAGGCAGACATGGTCAAGGGCGCACTCGAAGAGTTGGGTATTCCGGTGCTCGTGCGCAGCAACGCGCCTGGAATCTTCGGCTTCGCGTATCAGGGCGGCGTCGCCGGTGGCGTGACCCTGCACGTGCCGTCACCCGAACTCGAGCGCGCCCTCGCGTTTCTCGACGGACATCAGGTGCCGCCCCTGTCGCTGGTGGACGACAACACTGACGACGCGAACAACGACGGGGCGGACACCCCGCTGACCCCCTGAGCAGGAGCACCGGTGCCCGCCGCGCGAGACGATTACATCATGCGGATGATCCAGCAGGCGGCCGCGGCCATTCGCCGATTTCGCGCGCGGCTGGGCAGTGGCGATGCCGTGGAGGACGTAAAGCGTGAGGCCGGCGAGGCGATTGCCACCCTGCTCGGCCCGCAACGCGCAATGCTCGAACGGTTGGACGGGTGGTCGGCTGCCAACCTGCTGGGCGATCCGGAACGTGCCTATCTCTGGGGCGAGTTGGTTCGCCTGCAAGCGGATCTGGAACGTGCCGCCGGCCACGACACGCTCGCCGACACCCTCGACGCCCGCGCCGCCGCACTGGCGCGACATGGGAAACCGCTGCCGCGCACGGATGGCGAATGAACGACAGCGCGACGGAGGGTGAAGTTCGTTGCCCCTGGCCGACCAGGCCGCTCGACATCAAGTATCACGACACCGAGTGGGGCGTGCCGGTGCACGACGACCGCGTGCGCTTCGAATTCCTGACACTGGAAGGCGCGCAGGCAGGCTTAAGCTGGTCCACGGTGCTGGCTAAGCGCGAGCACTATCGCCGCGCATTCGTGCTGTGGGACATCGACGCGATCGCGCGCTTCACCGAACGCGATATCGACCGGCTGGTGCTCGACGCGGGGCTTATTCGCCACCGCGGCAAACTCGCCAGCACGGTGACGAACGCGCAGGCCGCGCTGCGCGTGCAGCAGGAGTTCGGGTCGTTCGACCGCTACATCTGGCAGTTTGTCGGCGATGCGCCACGCACGAATACATGGACACACATGCGGGACGTGCCGGCCAAGACCGCCGAGTCGGACGCGATGAGCAAGGATCTTCTTAAGCGCGGCTTCAAGTTCGTGGGGTCGACCATCTGCTACGCATACATGCAGGCCACGGGGATGGTCAACGACCACCTCGTGACCTGCATGCGATACCAGGACTGCGACATCGCTAGAAGCTAGCCAGCACGCCGTCCGATTCGTACGAACCGTCCTGTGACGGTGCCTGACGCGCACCTGTACTGCGCGACGGGCGCGAGCGACGCCCGGACGAGTGCCCGCTGGTCGACCGTGACGGCGCCCTGCCGATGGCATCTGATATCTGGAACGACTGCACCATATTGGTAAGCGTCAGCGCCTGACCGGCCAGCTCTTCAGACGCGCTGGCCGATTCCTCAGCATTGGCCGCGACCTGCTGCGTGACCGTGTTCAGCTCGGTCACAGCCACGTTGATCTGCCGCACCCCATCGCGTTGCTGCTCACCGGCGATGGCGATCTCGCTCACAACCTCACCGACGCGCCGCACATCCGCGTCGATCTCGGCCAGCCGCCCCGTGACGTCCGAGTTGAAGTCAACGCCGGCGCGCGCATTGTGCACCGACTCCTCGATCAACTGTGTCGTCGTCCTGGCGGCTTCCGCGCTGCGGATGGCGAGATTGCGAACCTCTTCGGCGACGACGGCGAAGCCACGACCGGCGTCGCCGGCGCGTGCCGCTTCGACGGCAGCGTTCAGCGCAAGGAGATTCGTCTGGAAAGCGATCTCGTCGATCGTCTTCACGATCTTGGCCGTCTGATCGCTCGAACTGCGGATCTGTTCGATCGCGTTCGACAGTCGCTGCATGCTCGCCTGCCCCTGTGCGACCCGGTCGCGTGCGGCGGTCGCCATGTCGCGCGCCTGCCGTGCGTTCGCTGCCGTCTGCTCGGTGGACGAGGTCATCTCCTGCAGGCTGCTCGAGACTTCTTCCAACGACGCGGCCTGTTCCGACGCCCCCTGCGCAAGGCCCTGACTGCCCGATGCAATCTGCTGTCCCGCCGATGCGACCTGCTCCGCGCCGACATGCACCTGCGCTATCGCCTCGTCAAGCGTTTCCGCCGCCAGATTGATGGACAGCTTCATCTTCGCGAAGTCGCCATTGTAATCGCCGACGACGCGCGCCGTGAGGTCGCGGTCCGCGATCCGGCCGAGTACCTCGGAGGCCTCGTTGATCGGTGTGACCACGGCATCGAGCGTGTCGTTGATGCCGGTGACCAGGGCATGATAGACACCGTGGAAACGCGCCGCGTTGCCGCGGGTCGCCAACTGACCGGCCTTCGCCGCCGTGACCAGCGTCCCGGTCTCCTGAACCAGTCGCTCCATCGTGGTGCGCAAGCCTACAAACGCCTGCCCAAGTGCATCCTTGTCGCCGCGCGACGCCACCGTCACGGAAAGGTTGCCCGCACCGATCGCCATTGCCGCCGCTGTCAATTCCTTCTGCGAGGCGACCATGCGCCGCATCGCGGTCGCCAGCTGCCCCAGCTCGTCGGCACTCGTCACGTCGATAGCCTGATTGACGTCGCCGACGGCGATCGCATCCGCCACCTCTCGCAGCCGCGTCACGGCACGCACGATCGGGCGCGTTATCCCCAGCGCCGCGATCGCCGCCAGCGACAACGCGATCACCACCAGCGAGAGCAGGATGGCCATGTTCGCCTTATATGCCGAAGCGCCGGCCGCCACGGCCGCTTCCATCATCGCCACCTTGTCGGCATCGAGTGCGTCCATCTGGGCATCGATCGAATCCGCCTGCGCACGGATGCCGGCAAGCCGCGACTGGGCGCCGGCGTCGTTACCCACCCGCGCGAGTTCAACGACCGCATTTTGCTGCGGGCGCAGTCGCTCGTACGCAGAAAGGAGCGCGGCAGCGGCGACTTTGGTCTGCGGTTTCTGGATTTGCGACTGGTACGCGGCGAACTCCGCATGGAACGCAGAGTCGAAGCGTACGATTTCAGCCTCGCGCGTGCCGATCGCTTCTGCTGTTTCGTCAAGGATCGCGTTACGCACCGCCCGCGAGATCTGCATGAACTGCACATTCGCCTCCTTCAGACTCAGTGCCGGCAGCGAGTGCTTGGTATTCAGGTCGGCGAGCAACGCGTTGATCGTACTCGCGGTACGAATGCCCTGCGCACCCACGACGGCCAGCACCACTGCCAACAAGCCGAACCCAATGGCCAGCTTGCGTCCAATAGCGAGGTTGTTGAACCACTGCATTCCCAGTCTCCGGTCGCACCGCCCGACCCCCCAATCAAAAGCGCTTCGTCTTCGAGGCGCGGGGGCGGCGACCGGAAAACCGGCACGCCGCGCCTATCAGAGCTGGGATCATCTGCAATGTGTCACCAGAAGTGTCGGTCTCCTGACACGAAACCTAAACGCCGGTACATATGGTCATTGTTTGCTGCGTCGTTGACACGCAATGTCGTAGCGCCAGCTACCGCTGCAGCAGCTTCACGCGCTGACCGTTCCGGAAAATCTCCACGCGATCGGCCAGGCCATCCTTATTTACGTCGGTCCACACCTGTAACAACTCGCCAGCCCCGTCCAGAAAGATCGCGCGCCACGGCGTGCCACCGCGCCCCTGATCGGGTACACGCAGCTGAAATTCATTGGTGCCGATCCACGTCATCACTTCTGTGTTCGTCCGGCCCTGCACCACGTCAAGCACCGACGCCATGCGCGGCAGCGTCTGCGGATACGCCTGGGACGCAAACCCCGGCAGGTCGTCGCAGCGTCCGTCTTTGTCGAGGTCTTGGCACGTCGGCAGTCCGAAGCGCAGATCGTCGCACCAGCCGTCGCCGTCGCGGTCGAGACAGACCGACGAGCCGAACCCCGGCGGTTGTACGTTCGGGTTGTTGTTGAAGTAGCGCGGATCGGTGATCGCGCCGGTGCCGACACTGGTGCCGTTCGGTCCCACGTACCCGCTGTATGACCCCATGGGCCCGTACGGTGACGTGGTGCCCGACGGATACGACAAAGCCGGCGTGAACGCCGGCCGGTCTCCGTGCAATTGCTCGTCCGTCACTTTCTTGCTCTCGAAAATGTCTCGCTGATATCGCGGATCGATCTGCGAGACCTCCGGCGGAACGAGGGGCGGCAGCTTCTTCTCGCCGGGGCGCGAAAAACTCTTGATCGGCGGCTCGTTCACCTTGCCGCCGCCCTTCTTCTCCGATTCGCCGTAGACGACGCGCGCATTGGCCGGCCTGTTGCGCACCGCCGAGGCACAATCGGTTGGCGCCGGTTGCATGGACGCGGGCACGCCGTCGACCCACACGCGACACATGCCGGCGGGCGGCCGATACGCATTGGGAATGCTGTCGGCCTTGCTTTCGGGCTTGCTCGGACGCGCCTGCGCGGTCACCTGCGCGGCCGACAACAGGGCGAGCGCAACGGTTGCGGTCAGAACGTACACAAATCGACGGGCCATCACTTTCTCCATCGGGACACCCACATCGCGTCTCACCCTCACGACGCGACTCCTTTCGGGGTCAACACTTCGCAGAGTCCATGCCACACAACCCGACTCCCGAGGCTCGCCTCATCTGCGCTGTAAGTATCGGCAAGTCATACACGTAGCGACACCCCCGGGGTTCCAGATCGCCGCGCATCAGCGACACCTCCCGGCCAGCGTCTCCCCGCACAGACACCGGTCGTCACTCCTCGGTGACGCGGCAGCGGTCTAGTCGCCGAAACTGATCCCGATCATCCGCGCGGCCTGCACCACATCGTGCTGCGGGTCAACGCGCTTGGTCTCCGCCAGCACTTCCTCGATGGGAATGCAGACCAAATGCGGCGACTGCAGCGCGATCATCTTGCCCCACTGCTTGTCGGCGATCGCCTGCACGGCGGCCGCGCCAAAACGCGTCGCCAGCAACCGGTCGTACCCGGTCGGCGCGCCACCGCGCTGCAGATGGCCGAGCACCATGGAACGCGTCTCCTTGCCAGTGCGCTGCTGAATGTCGAAGCCCAGCCGTTCGGCGATGCCACCCAGTCGGCGATCCTGTCCTGGGAGAGATGCACCGATGATGGAATTCGCGCCACCGCGCGGCTTGGCGCCTTCCGCCACGACCACGATGCTGAAGCGGCGACCGGCCTCGTCCCGCGCCATGATCTTCTCGCACACCCGCTCGATGTCCCACTCGATTTCCGGGATCAGGATCACGTCGGCCGTACCGGCCACACCGGCATGCAGCGCAATGAAGCCCGCATCACGACCCATCACTTCGAGCACCATGACCCGGTCATGCGACTCGGCCGTGGTATGCAACTTGTCGATCGCCTCGAGCGCCGTGTTCACGGCCGTGTCGAACCCGAACGTCGTCACGGTGCCGGCCACATCGTTGTCGATCGTCTTCGGCACGCTGACGATGCGCATCCCCTTGGCGGCCAGCATCGAGGCAATCTTGAGCGACCCGTCGCCGCCGATGGAGATGATCGCCTCGATCCCGAGATTGCGCGCATTCTCGACCAGTTCATCCGAACGGTCGATCTCCTTCCAGGAACCGTCGCGCTGCAGAATCGGATACGCGAACGGGCTGCCACGATTGGTCGTGCGCAGAATGGTGCCACCGGTACCCGCGATGCCGCTGACGCTTTCGGCGGTGAGCGGAATGACCTCGTCCTCACCAAGCAACCCGGCATAGCCCCGCTTGATGCCGAGCACATCCCAGCCGCGGGTACGGGCGGAGAGGACGGCCGCGCGGATGACCGCATTGAGGCCGGGGGCGTCACCGCCACCGGTCGATAGAGCGATGCGCATATCGGATGGAGCGTCGGGAAAGGGCTTCGTAGGACCTGTCAGTGCGTTTTGCTGAATGTACCGCCGGAACTTAGCGCCGTTCAGAACATGCCAGGAGCCTTGGGCCGCATCGGGAGTCCGGCCGCCCCCGCCAACTGACGGACGATCGTGTCCTGGTACGCGGTGACGGCGCGCAGCGAGTCGATCTGCGCCTGCAAATCCGCGTTCTCCTCGCGCATCTGCACCAGCATGTTGCCGAGATCGATCACGGCCTGACTGGTGCTCATGTCCCCGGCGGGCACGATGGCGCCGTTGCAGGCCGCCACGAGCGGCAGCAGCAGCAGGGCAAGCAGCAGGGCAAGCAGCACAGCGCCCTGCCGGCGCCAGACCCGCCACGAAAACATCATCGGTACTCCGCCTCGGGATTCGCGCACCCGCAGTCAGGTGTGATCGGGCGCGCCCGGTGATGCAACACGGCGTCTGGACGCGCAGTAAAATGATGGTGCATCGTGCACCGCCCGGTGTGATATAGCGAGCGACCCGAATGGAGGGAACGCTTGCTGCACACGAACGCGTCGCTCCGCGACGTCCGCGGTTTCACATTGGTCGAACAGCTCTGGGTCCTACTGGTCAGCGGCCTGCTGCTCTCGCTCAGCGTTGCCGGAGGCGCACGCCTGCTCAACGCGACCATCACACGCAGCTCGGCCAACGACGTGGCAGATCTGCTGGCCATGGCGCGCGACCAAGCCGTGGCCACGGGCACCCGCACCGCCGTACGGTTCGACGCGTCGGCCGGTCGCGTGGTCGTGCATGCGGCGTTCGACACGCTGGCGCGACTCGAGCTGACGCGGCACCGCGCGGTCCTGCTGGAGGCAAGTCGCGACTCCATGGCCTACACGGCGTCCGGCCTCGGCTATGGCGCGTCCAATCTGCGCGTGGTGCTCCGGCGCGGAACGAGCGCGGACACGGTCACGATCTCCCGGCTCGGTCGGGTTCGGAGATAGCCGGAAATGAACATGCATGCCACCCACCGCTGCCGACTAGCCGGCCGCCGTCGTCCCGAAATCGAAGCCCGGCACCGACACGCGCGGAATTTCCTGCCCGATCGTGCGCTCGATCGTGCGCACCATGCCGATCTCCTCCGCCGACATGAACGTGTACGCATCGCCAGTGGCTGCCGCGCGACCAGTCCGGCCGATACGGTGCACGTAGTCCTCCGGCTGCTGCGGCACGTCGTAGTTGATCACATGCGTGATCCCCGAAATGTCGAGGCCGCGCTGCGCGATGTCCGTGGCCACCAACACGCGCAACTTGCCGCTCTTGAAGTCCTCGAGCGCCTGCATGCGCTGCTGCTGCGACTTGTCGGCGTGCATGGCGCCCGCGTCGATGCCCGCTTGCTCCAGATCGCGGACCACACGATCGGCGCCCGACTTCGTGCGCGTGAACACCAGCACCGAGTCATGGTGCTTGGCCGACAGCAGATGCACCAGAAGTTCGTTCTTTCGCTGACGGGGCACCGGATACACGGCATGCGTGACCGTCGTCGCGGCAGAGGAACGTCGACCGAGCTGCACGACCACCGGCTTGCGCAGGTACCTGCGCGCCAGCGCCTCGACTTCCGGCGGCATCGTCGCGCTGAACAGCAACGTCTGTCGATAGCGCGGAATCTGTTCGACAATCCGGTTGAGCTGCGGTGCGAACCCCATGTCAAGCATGCGGTCGGCCTCGTCGAGCACCAGCGTCTCCAGATACGTGAAGTCCACGTTCCCCTTCTCGAGATGATCGAGCAGGCGGCCGGGCGTCGCAACCACGGCATCGACGCCGCCGCGCAACGCCTTCTCTTGCGGCTCGTAGCCGACACCGCCAAAGACCGGAATCACATCGATCGGCGCGTGCTTGGAGTATTTGCGAAAGCTCTCCTCGACCTGCAGGCACAGCTCGCGCGTCGGCGTGAGAATGAGCACGCGCGTGCGTCGTGGCCCGCCCAGCAGCCGGTTGACGATGGGCAGGGTGAAGCTGGCGGTCTTGCCCGTGCCGGTCTGCGCCAGACCGATCAGGTCGCGCCCCTTCAGCGCGATGGGAATCGCCTCGCGTTGGATCGGTGTCGGCCGTTCGTAGCCCGCGTCGTGCAGGGCATCGAGCAGCGGCTGGGCGAGCCCAAGGTCGGCGAACGTGGTCGCGTCGACGGTCGCCGCGTCATCTGTGGTGTCGTTGTCGAGTGCAGTCATGTGGTTGGCACAAAACTAACCGCGTCACGCGTCCGGCGCGGCGACCGTGCGATCGCCGCCGCCGGTGCCCGACGCGACTCAGATCAGGTCGATCGCGCGACCGGACAGTCGGGCGATGAGTCCGAGACGGAACGTCACGTCGATCGACGCCGCATCCACAGGTCCATCGCGCTCGCTCAGCGGCATCACCGGCCACGACCAATTCGGCACCTGCGCCGGCATCACCACGGAGCGCGGCGGATGCCACACGCCCTTGCGGTCACGATCATCGAGCAGTCGCTCGAACAGGCGCTGCCACCCTTCATGCTTCTTGAGAAAGCCCAGTCGCGCCATGATCTCCAGCCACGCCAGCGACGAGGGCATGTCCGCGTCCATCACATTGCGCGTAGGCAGGAAATCGCCCAGCACCAAATGCGGCTGCTCGACGAGGTGCGCGCCTACCTGCTGCACCGCCTGCTGCCGCGGCCACGGCTGCGTGACGAACGTGTACAACCGGTCCATCACCTCATGATGCTCGCTGCGGAACTGGGGCATGTGCGCCAGCATGAGCAACGTGTGAAAGGACGGCGCACTCGCTTCGGCCGCCAGCACATGCTGGTTACCCAGCCGCAACCACGGCTTGAGCACCACCGGCGACTTGAGGTACGCACCAACCCGGTCCAGCAGCCGGCGAGCCGCGCCGCGAAGACGCGGATCCGCCTCGTAACCGGCCTGCGCCAACGCCGCCGCCGCCGCCTCGCGCAAAATCAGCCGACCGCGCTTGATCAATTCGTCGTCCGTCGCCAATGCCCCCAACTCGCCCAGCAGCACGGGATCGTTGTCCTCCGCCAGCAATCGGAACAACGCGCGCTTGGTCGTGGCCAGCGCCGGACACTCAGGGTCCCACCCAAGTTCGATCAACCGGCGGTACGCCACGATCGTGCCCACACCGACCAGCTCGGCTCCTTGCGGCACCGTCAACCATCCACCCGGCCACGACCCGTCAGATTCCTGCATCATCAACAGCCGCCAGCCCAACTTCGAGCCGAAGGGCACCCGCGCCAGACTGAACTCCGTTGGCTTGTACTGCGCGACGTGCGTCAGCGCGCGATACTGCAACGATGGTGGCGCATTGGCGAGAAGCCAGCCGATGGCAAACGTGGTCGGCTCGGCGGACGCGTGGGCCGCAGCGGAACTCGGCGCTTGCACCGGGCTGCCGAAGGAAAGACCGGGGATCGAGGTAGGGAGGGTCACGATCGGGCTATTCTACGCGCGTCCGAACATTCCGCCAGAGGTTACCACGAGCTCCGCGCGACATTTTGTGCGTCCGGGCGCGCTCAGGCGCGCAGAGCCTCCGTTCACGATTAATGCACGTTTACCTGATGAGTCCGCCAACGCCTGCTGCCTTAACGGGCGGGCGGACCTGTACGTCTACTCTTCGCGAGCAGGTGCAGTCACGCGGATGCGAGGCGAGCACTGCCCGACACCCACCTTAGAAACTCCCCACATGAAGACTCATCTTCGCGTTCTCTCACTCGCGCTCGCGCTCGGCTGCGCTGCTTCTCTCGCTCAGGCACAGGGTGGCGGCGGTGGCGGTGGTGGTCGCGGCGGCATGAACATGGAACAGCGCAAGGCGCGCATGTTCGAAGGCATCACGTTGACCGCCGACCAGCAAGTCAAGATCGACACGGTTATGGCACAGACCGCCAGGAAGCAGGCAGAGATGCGTGCCGAAATGCAGGGCGGCGGTGATCGCATGGCGATGATGGAGAAGACTCGCGAGCTGCAGACCGAGCAGATCAAGAGTATCAAGGCCGTGTTGACGAACGACCAGCAGCCGGTTTTCGACAAGAATATGGAAGCGATGATGCCCCGTCGTCCGGGCGTCTGAACACACCACCAGCTTGTAGAACTGCACGAGCTTGATCACGACCGGGGCGCCGGTGCGGCGCCCCGGTCGTGCGTTCCGCCGGTCCAGACGCCGCCTTATGCCTCCGGCGGTCGCTTGTCACGCTTCTGTCCCCGGTCGAGATTGCTGGAGGCTTATGTCCTTCCATCCCGCCCAGACCCGCTGATGCGCGGCGAGTTCGTCGACCTCGGCGGCGCCCGCCTCTATTGCTACGCGTTCGGCTCACGCGGAGCCGGCAATCCGATCGTGCTGATTCACGGCGCGTTCACCACGTCACATCTCTGGCAGGATCTGCTGCCGAGACTGCCCAAGGGACGCCGGGTGCTGGTGCTCGATTTGTTGGGACACGGTCGCAGTGACCCGCCGCGGGTGCTGCGAATGACCGTCGCCGCCCACGCCAGCCGACTCATCGCCCTTTTGGACGTCATGGGCGTGCGCAACGCGACGCTGATCGGGCACGGCATGGGTGCGGCCATTGCCACCTGCGTCGCCCGACTGCGCACCGATCAGGTGGAAGACTTGGCGCTCGTCAACCCCAGCCTGCTCGCGCGTGACCCACGCGACGCCCGCGTGAACGCCCGCCTGCGTCGGCTCGCGCCGCTGGTACCGCTCTGGTCGCGCCTCTCGCCATCCTGGCTCGCGTCCACCCTGCACTCGGCGCTGCTCCCCGCGTTCGCACAGCGCCGCTCCGGCGTCTTTGCCTTGGACCTTTATCTCAAAGGCTTCCGGTCAAAACACGGGAGGGACACCGCGTGCGCGCAGTTACGCGCGTTCGCGCAGTCCACCGCCGATACATCGGCCGCGCTGGAGCCGCACGCGCTGCATTGCCCGGTCGCGCTCGTGCTCGGCGCGGCCGATCCGTTCATGCCCCAGGGCCGCGCGACACGACTGCTCGCTGCGCTGCAGCAGGCCACCGACGACCGGACGACGTTGCACTGCATCGAGGGCGCCGCACACATGGCGCCGGAGGAGGCTCCGGATCGTCTCGGCACCGTGATTGGTGCGATGCTTGCCATGCAGACGGCACGGGAACCCGTGCCTGGACACTCACTACACGACAGACAATGACCGATAGACTCGCCACGATGCGCACGATGGCCGCCACGCAGCCGGACAATCCGCTGGCCCGCTTTGGGCTGGCCAACGAACTGCTCAAGGCCGGTCTGCACGCCGACGCCGAGGTGGAGTTGGCCGCCTATCTCACACGGTACGACGACGAGGGGAACGGGTGGCTGCGCTACGCCGAGACGCTTAAAACGCTCGATCGTGATGCGGAAGCCCGTGCCGCGATCGACAAGGGAATGGCAGCCGCCACGCGCTTTGGCCACGGCGCGCTTGTCAGCGAAATGGAAGCGCGCCTCGAGGAGTGGGACGACCGCTGATTCGCTCGATCGGTCTGCCGGAGAAACGGCGTCGTTACAACCGGCGCAGTTCCTCGGCCGCATCCACGGCGTGGCCGATGTCGCGTGACAGCGCACGCGCTTCCTGTGTTGCATTCGTCACGTCAGCGATGGCTGCACCGACACCCATCGTGCGCAGCTTTACCATGTCGAAACGCAACGAACGCATCGCCAGCGTAGCGCTCTCGAGCTGGTGCCGCATGGTGTCACGGCGCGAGACCAGCTCCGCCAACGAGTCGCGTTGACGCGAGAGCAGTGTCAATCGACGCTCATGATCCGGCGTGTGTGTGGGTTCTGCGGTAACGGCCGCGATACGCGCCTCCAACTCAAGGAGCGCGCGCGAGGGCAGGTCGCGCTCCAATCGCTCTAATCCCGTGGCCAGCGAGCCGATGCGCTCCATCAGTGCATCAGCCGTGGGCTCGACGTCGGGGATCATGGCTTTGTCGGCATCGGTCAGCCGAGCAGATGCCTCGCGAATGGTCAGCCGGTCATCGACCGCTGAGCGAACCGTGTCGCCATACGACGAAGCGAGCACCGTCGTGCCCACGAGGCGGTCGATCTCTTCTCGCATGCGCACGTCGCGTGGACGGTCGTCGGGCACAGCGAGCAGCACCTGCCAATCACGGCGGAGCGCCGCGCCAGGCGGCACGCCCAGCCGGCGCAGGCGCATGCCCGAGACCACCGACATCTGCAACGCAGCCATGGCCACGAGCAGTCCGCCAATGCACGGCACGAGCATCGGTCCGGCCTCGAAACTGGCGCCGATCACCAGAGAGCCGAACGAGACGGCGGCGGATCCGGCCAGCCACTTCACTCGTTTGCGAAAGTCCGTGACTGCCGCGGCGATGCGCCTGGACTTGGACCCCTGCCGTGTCTCGGGGGGCGGCGCCAGCGCTCGTGCATCGATTGGGATGCCGTCGATCTCGTCGGCGCGACCGAAGATCTGCGACCAGCGCACACCCTGCCGACGCAACTCGCGCCGGCGCGCGAACAGCTCCATGCTCATGCCGATCGCCGGGAAGATGGCCCACGGGAAATCGACGCCTGACGAGACGTTGATGAAGCCGAGAAAACCCATCAGCACCACGCGCGAGACGACGAGCGCCCGGAAGCGCTCGACCTGTTCGCCGAGCGGATTCAGTGGCGGTACCGTCGGGGGCAGCGGCAGGGGCGGGTATGCGGTGACCGGCGCAAGCGGATACGAGCTCGCCGGTTGCGGTGTGTGCAACATGCGCGGGTTCCAGTCTTCCGCACGATGCCCATGCCGCTCCGCGTAGTCGAGACGGGCCCGTTGCAAGCGCTCGCGCTCACGCGGATCAGCCGCTGCGCGCCGCGCGCCCGGTGCTGGAGACGGCGGGGCCGATCGCGAGTGGGCTGGTGACGGCGCGGCAGCCTGCAACGAGCCGTCACGCTGGGCGCGCCGCAGCGCATCGCGCAGCGCCTGCGCGCTCTCCCAACGGTCAGCCGGACGCTTGGCCAGACACCGTTCGAGAATCTCGACCAACACGCGCGGCGCATCCGGCCGAACGGACCAGATCGCCGTCGGCGTCTCGCTTACGTGCGCCAACAGCATGGCGGGGGTGGACGGCGCGAGAAACGGCAGACGACCGGTCAGCATGAGGTAGCCTACCACCCCGAGCGAGTAGACATCGCTGCGGCCATCGACATCCTTCTCGCCGGTGGCCTGTTCGGGGCTCATGAACGCGGGCGTCCCGACGGCGATGCCGGTCTGCGTCAGTCGTGTGCCCGTTTCCGCCGCGCGCGCGATGCCGAAGTCGGTCACCATCGCGCGCCCCGACTCGCCATCGAGCAGAATGTTGTCCGGCTTGATGTCGCGATGCACCACGCCGGACGCGTGCGCGTACGCCAGCGCGTCGGCGACCTGCTCCAGCAGGGACGCGATGGCTTCAAACCGCGGACGTGACTCGCGCGACACCCATGCCGCCACGCTTTCGCCCGTAATGAGCGACATGGCGAAACAGACCACGCCTGACTGCTCGTGCACCGCGTAGATGGGCACGATATTCGGGTGATTGAGTCGCGCCGCCGTCTGCGCCTCGCGCACGAACCGTTCGCGCACATCGGAGCGGAAGGCGAGATCGGGCGGCAGCACCTTGAGCGCGACCCGGCGCTGCAGTCGCACATCCTCCGCGGCGTACACGACCGCCATTCCACCGCGACCCACCTCGTCGCCAATGAGATATTGCGCACCGAATGCGGCGATGACTCGGTCGCGGAGCATGTTCGCATCCGCCACGTCTTCCGCACGTCGCTTCGCCGCGTCGGATTTCCCCGGCGCCGCGCGCGCCGGCACGACGGGCGTGACGTCAGGCATGCGCCACTCAGCCCGCGGCGTTCGACGTACGCGGCCGTGTCAGGTCGCGCACCTCATTGGCGGCAGCCACCGCGATGTCCACCTCGCGAGCCAACGCCATCGCCTGCTCGGCTACCTGCGTCACGCTCTGCACGGAGCTGTTGCCGGTACGAAGTCGCACGAGATCGAGTCGCACATTCTCGAGTGCGATACGACAGCTTTCCAGCTGTCCGCGCCGTGTGTCGCGCTTACGCAATGCTTCCGCAAGGGCGCGCCGATCACGACGCAGCTGCGCGAGCCGGCGTACGCGGCCCTCACTACGCTGCGTATCCAGCGGATTGGCCTCGGCTTCCAGCGTGGCGATCTCCGACTCGATTACCGCCGCGCGGTCGCCGCCGCCGTGCTCACGATCCGAGCGCGCGAGATCGAGCGCAATCTGTTCGATCTTGTTCACGAGGTCGATCGCCATGCTGGCCACATCGGGGATACGCGACTTCTCAGCGGCCGGAATCGTTGACAGCAGGCGTGCAATTTCCTCGCGATCGGCGCGGGCGCTGCGCACGGCCGGTGCATACTCGCCAAGTTCGTCGTCGCGCACGGGTGCCGCGGGCGCCACGCGTCCACCCGAGGCGGACGCCAACGGGGCGCCGCTGCCCGACGAACCGCCGCCTGGCCCCATCGGCGTCAGCACACCGGACAGTCGGTTGCGCAGCTTCCCCTGCGCGCGCAACTCCTCGCGCTTCTGCCGCGAAAACGTGGCGTGCACTCCGTCACCCAAGTCCGAAAGCACCTCGCCGAACATGCGGTGACGCGGCTGTCGCAGGACATCCTTCCAGTCGTAACCGTCCGACCAGAGCTTGGCGTACTTCCACGCGAGAAAGATGGTCCAGATGCTGGTGACGCCGAGCAGGTCGCGATCACCGAACACACTGAAGACGACAATGACACCGTTGACGAACAGGTACGGCGCAAGTTTGCCGCGGAACTTTTTGACAGGCTCCGCATCCCACCGCACGATATCCGATGCTGTCGGCAGATGTTCGCCTGACTGATTGCCGGCATAGCTCGCGCCGTACGGCGTGGGCTGCGCCTGCGTGTTTGATTGATACGCGGGCGCGGAGTATGCCGGCGGCGAGTACGACGGCGACATCGTCGAGCCCGGACCGGACGAACTCGCGCCCCCAGCCTGCATGCCGCCCAGCGGCATCCCACCGACGGGCGCCCCGTTGAACGTGACCGGCGCGCCCGTGCCGGACGCTGCGACCTGCGTGTAGGCGGGCACGATGCCGCTTTTGAGCGCCTGTACGACATCAGTCGCGCTCTGGAATCGATTCTCCGGCGCCTTCTCGAGCAGCCGCATCACGATCATCGCCAGATCGTTCGGGACATCGGAACGGCGCTGCGAAATCGGCACCGGCATTTCGGCCAGATGCTTGACCAGCAGCGCCGGCGTGGTGTTGGCCACAAACGGCGGCTCGCCCACGAGCATCTGGTAGGCCACCACGCCAAGCGAATACAGATCGCTTCGGCCATCGAGCTGACGATCGCCGGACGCCTGTTCCGGGGACATGTACGCCGGCGTGCCGATAGCCATTCCGGTGGCCGTCAGACGCGACGATTCGCCGCTGTCCATCATCGCGCGCGCGATGCCGAAGTCGGTGACCAGCGCGCGCCCGTCGATGCCGTCCAGCAGGATGTTGTCGGGCTTGATGTCGCGATGAATCACGCCGCGCGCGTGCGCATAGGCGAGCGCGTCCGCGACCTCGGTGATCCAGCGCCGGGCATTCTCAATCGGCAGCGGCCCGCGCTTTTGCAGCATCTTGGCGAGGTTGTCACCGTCGATGCACGCCATCACGAAGAACACGAGATTCCCGACTTCGTCGACCGAGTAAATCGGGACGATGTTGGGATGGCCGAGCTGTGCCGCCGTCTCCGCTTCGCGCAGAAAGCGTGAACGGATGTCGCGCCGGAAGCTGAGCTCAGGGGGGAGCAGCTTGATGGCGACGACGCGCTTCAGGCGCTTGTCGCGGGCCCGGTAGACGATACCCATGCCACCGCGTCCAATCTCCTGATCAACCTCATACGAGGCGCTGAGCGCTTGTTCTACGTGCGCTCGGAGTTCGGCGTCCTCTGTGGACGGGGCTACGGAATCGGGCACTCGCTGGGGAATCGAGGGGTTCTAACCGGCTTCTCAAGTGTAGCACCGGGGACGAACTGGCGACAGCGAAGCAGACTGACGCTCAGTGTCTCGGCCCACGGGATTGGCTACCCGCGGGCACGGCACGTGGTCGGCAGCCCCTACGCATCACGGTCCTCGAAAAGTTGCAACAGTGCCACGCAACCGGCAGTCGCGCGGCCCCGTTTCGCTCGCGTTCGCCTGAGTGGCTACGGCACAACGGCCCGGGCCTCCGCCACTTCTGTCGCCATGAAGTAGCCGAGCGGCCGATTGGCGGCAGTTGTCAGGTTGGAAATGTTGCCGCGCACACTTGCCAGCGGTACGGCGAACGGAGAGCCATCGTTGGCTGACGGATCGGACAACGCCCGGTAGAACCGGTACACGGGCTCGTACAAGCTGTCGATCGGTGGAACCGCACGAAGGACGTCCGTTGCTTCGTATAGTTCGTTCTGGTAGATGATTTGCAGCGTGTAGCGCCGATTCAGGACCGCGATCAGGTCGGCGGTGGCATACACACCGGGCTCGTTGACCACCTCGCCGAACGACACCACCCGGCCCCCCTCTTCCACCACGCGCACGCTGGCGCCGCGCGCCGGCGGTAACGCGGTATTGCTGAAATAAGCGTCTGTCGTGGTCAGCCGAATGCGCTGTTGCCCGGTCACGGCGCCACGCACCCGCTCCAGTCGCCCCTCGACCACCAGCTGCTTTGCACCTTCCGGCACCGTGATGTTGACGACCTTCTCACAGGCAGACGTGGCCAGGAGCGCCACCATCACGCACCACCTGCGCACGGGGCTGTTGTTGGCTTGCATCGGGCAGCTCCTCCGAACTTGAGGCCGTAGCTGATGCTCGGCACGGCGCCGAAAATGGAGACGCGGACGGCCTCCATTACCAGCGGATTGGACTTCGACTGACGGAACGCCATCGACTGCGCGTTGAAGCGGTTGTAGATGTTGTAAACACCGAGCTGCAGTTCACCGCGGCCGAGCGCCCGCGTGAAACTGGCGTCGAGCCGGTGATAAACGGGCAGTCGCGCCGCGTTACGTGCGCCGTATTCCGCCAGCAGCAACCCATCCACCAGGTAGCGCTTGCTCGGATAGGTGACGGGCAAACCGCTCGCGAGGGAAAACGTTGTGCCGAACGTCCATTTCGCGCCGAGTGGACGGATCCCCACGATGGACAACTCGTGCGTCTTGTCGGACGGCGCAGGGAAATACGGTCCGTTGTTGATACCGGCGCCCGCGAGCCCCGGTGCGCGATATCGATTCTCTGCACGCGCCATCGTGTAGCTGATCCAGCCGGTCGTACGCCCCACGCGCTTGCGCAGGTACCACTCCATGCCGTAGGCCCGCCCGTCGCCCTGCACAATCGCGGTCTCGATGCGCGGGTTGAGCAACACATCGGAGCCATCGACGAAATCCAGCGTGTTCTCAGGCGTCTTGTAATAGGCTTCCACGGAGAACTCGTATCGCCCATCGTCGAGAGTACTCGACAGGCCAATCGCCAATTGATCGCTTTGCTGCGGCTTGATGTACCGGCCGATCGGCTCCCAGGCATCCAGCGGAGACGCGGTATTGGTGCGTGACGCGAGATTGAGATACTGGTACGTGCGGGAATACCCGCCCTTGATGCTGGTATTGTCGGTCACACCAACCCGTTACGAGACGCGTGGCTCCCACCCCGACACGCGCGCCACCGTGCGCCTGGTACCGGCAACCCGTCGCCGATCCCCCGCCTACCATGACGCCGAGTCCGTACCTGTAATCGAAGCCGTCGTCCGGCAGCGCGCGAGTCTCCAAGGGCCGTGTGTTCGCGGCGTGCGCTTCTGGCAGCTCAAAACGGCAGAGTCAACAGCAATTGCGTCAAACCCTGCCTCAATGGCGCAGCACCAGTGGCGCGGAACGTGCAAACTCACCGTGGCTCATCCTCTTTCTTCATCCAGGATCGTTCGAATGGGCCAGCGCCAAACGCTTCCCGTCCTGCCACTGCGCGGGACAGTCATGTTCCCCGGAATCACCGCTCCGATCGCGGCCGGCCGCCCCGGCACGCTGCGGGCGATCGAGACCGCCCTCAAGGGCGATCGTCTCGTCTTTGCTGTCGCACAGCGCGACAATACAGAAGAGCCGACCGCCGACATCCTCTTCACCACCGGCGTCATTGCCCGGATCGGTCAGATCCAGCGTGGTCTGGGTGGCGTGCAGTTGCTCCTGCAGGGGGAGCAGCGGGCCACGGCGTTGCAGTACACCGAGCAGGACGGTCATCTCGTTGCGGTCATCGTACCTGCAGAAGAGATGATGCCGCTCGACCTCAAGAACGCCGCGTTCGAAGGGCTCCACAAAGAAGCGCGCGAGCGTGCCGCGGAACTCGGCGAGAAGCGTGGTCTCCCCGAGGAAGTCGTGCACCAGGTCCTCGACTCGGTCGACGATGCGGGCCGCTTCAGCGATCTCGTCGCCGGCTACATCGAACTCACGGTCCCCGAGAAGCAGGGACTGTTGGAGACGCTCTCCGTCGAAGAGCGCTTGCGTCGCGTGCTCGTCCATGTTCAACGCCAGATCGGCCTGCTGGAAGCGCAGGAAGACATCAAATCGCAAGTGCAGGAAGAGCTCGGCGACCGCCAACGCGAGATGTTCCTGCGCGAACAGCTCAAGGCGATTCAGAAAGAGCTCGGCGATGACGATCAGGGCAAGGAAATCGCCGAACTCCGCGAGAAGCTGACCAAGCTCGATCTGCCCAAGGAAGCGCGCGCCGAAGTGGAGCGCGAGATCGGACGTCTCGAGCGTGCCGGTCGCGAGAGCATGGAAGCACAGGTCATTCGCACGTACCTGGAGTGGATCGCCGAGTTGCCATGGAGCAAGCGGTCAGACGATCACCTCGAGCTCGTGCGTGCCGGTGAGATTCTCGAGGAGGATCATTACGGTCTCAAGGACGTGAAAGATCGCGTGCTCGAGTTTTTGGCCGTGCGTCAGTTGCGCGCGCAGCAGGTGGCGGCCGAAGTGGCCACCACGGGCGAATTCCCGATCTCCAGGCTCAAGGCGGACGATCCGGATGCGGCTGGCACGTCGTCCAACGGCAACACCGAACGCACGATTACCGACACGCGCGAAGCGAAGGCGCGCGTCATGGCGCGTGGCCCGATTCTGCTGTTCAACGGACCGCCGGGTGTCGGCAAGACGTCCATCGCCAAGTCGATCGCACGGGCACTCGGCCGCGAGTATGTGCGAGTCGCCTTGGGTGGTGCGCGCGACGAAGCGGATATCCGTGGGCACCGTCGTACGTACGTCGGCGCGTTACCCGGTCGCATCATTCAAGGAATGAAGACGGCGGGCACGAAGAACCCCGTCTTCCTGCTCGACGAAGTGGACAAGCTGGGCTCGTCCTATCAGGGCGATCCGTCGAGTGCGCTGCTGGAAGTGCTCGACCCGGCGCAGAACGACTCCTTCACCGATCACTACCTCGGCGTGCCGTTCGACCTGAGCGAAGTGCTGTTCATCGCCACGTCGAACTTCATCCAGAACATTCCGGGTCCGCTGCTGGACCGTATGGAAGTCGTGGACTTCAGCGGTTACACCGAGAGCGAGAAAGCGGCCATCGCCAAGACTTATCTCATTCCGCGTCAGCTCGAGGAGTCCGGTCTGGGTGGTCGCGACCTCACGTTCACCGACGAGGCCGTGATGGGCGTGATCAGCAAGTACACGCGCGAGAGCGGGGTGCGTCAACTGGAGCGCCAGCTCGGTGCGGTGGCCCGCAAGGTCGCGCGTCGTGTGGCGACGGGTGACAACACCACGATCGAGGACAAGGTCATCAGCGCCGAGGAAGTGCGCGAACTGCTCGGACGGCCGAAGGTGCATCCGGAGCGTGCCGCCGAGCATGACGAAGTCGGTATCTCCACGGGCATGTACTACACACCGATGGGTGGCGACATCATGTTCGTGGAAGCGTCCATCCGTCGCGGCGTTTCCAAGCCACGATTGGATGCCGACGAGGAGATGGTGCGAGTGGGACCGATCTCGCTCATTCTCACCGGTCAATTGGGCGATGTGATGAAGGAGAGCGCGCGGGCGGCGCTCACCTACGCGACGAACAACGCGGAGAGACTGGGTATTCCGGCCGATCGTGTGAAGACGGCGAGTGAGGCACACATCCACGTGCCGGCGGGCGCGATTCCCAAGGACGGTCCAAGCGCGGGCATCGCGATCGCCACCGCGTTGGTGAGCGAGATGTCCAACCGCAAGGTGCGGCGCGATGTCTCGATGACTGGCGAGATCACGTTGCGCGGACGCGTGCTGCCGATTGGCGGACTCAAGGAGAAGGTGCTTGGTGCGCATCGTGCCGGTATCAAGCATGTCATTCTGCCGAAGGCGAACGAGGGCGATCTGGAGGACGTGCCGGACGAGGTACGCAAGCAGCTCACATTTTATCCGGTCGAGACGCTCACCGATGTGTTGAGCATCGCTCTGGTCGATGGGGGCCGCACGCCAAGTGAAATCGCGGTCGAAGAGTTGGTCGGCGTGTAGTCAGCCACGCAGTGCCGGGATCCTTCCGGCGATGAAACGATGACAGCAGGGGCGAACACGCGTGCACCCTCGGCGCATGTTCGCCCCTTGCGCATTCCCCTCCGCCGAGCCGACACTATGGCCATGCCAGCGATTGACTCCCGCGAATGGACTGTGTCCGACATCCAGGCGATTCCCGGGGGCGGGAACCGCTACGAATGCATCGACGGAGCGCTGTTTGTGAGCCCGTCACCGACGCGTCGGCATCAGCAGGCGGTGCTGGAACTCGGTGTGGCCCTGCGGAACGACGCCCGCGCACAGCATATCGGCTGGGTATGGATCGCGCCGTCCGACCTCGTGCTTGGCCGGCGGACTGTCGTGCAGCCCGATCTTCGCGTGCATACCGCAGGCCCCGGTGCGTCCGCCGCAGCGATCGCCGAGCGTTCGCTTCTCATCGTGGAGATTCTGTCACGCTCGACGGCGCGACTCGACCGGCACGAAGAGCGGCATCTGTACGTGAACGGGGCAGCGGAGCAATACTGGATCGTGGATCTGGCGTCGGAGTTGATCGAGGTGTGGAGTGCCGGCAGCAATACACCGTCCATCGCAACGGAGGCACTTGCATGGCAGCCGCCCGGCGCGACGGAGCGGTTCGAGTTGGAGTTGCCCGCGTTCTTCGCGGACGCGAATGCGTGGGCGCAGGAGCACACGCCGCGCTGAGCCCATGCGGTGTCCGGCGTCGAAACGCCAGTGTCCGACGCCGCAATCACATTCGTCACGCACGAGAGTGCATGACACCATGTGTGTACCGCCATGTGCGTGACACGGTCGTTCAGTGTGCGGCCAATGCCATGCTATGCTGATAGACGTGCATCAGGTCTGGCTCCACGAGGACGAAACCAGGCCCGGGCGACTCGTCGGCGACGACGTGGACGGTTGCACCGGACTCCCGAGCGGGAGTGGACCCGAGCACCACGTGCCGCCGCACGATGTATTGCATCTCCACCGGTGATGACATCCCGCGCCAGACGCGACCGGCCAGATCGTCCACCAGACGGTCGACGGCACCTTCCCGCAATACGCGCCCGCGATGCAGCACCGCCACTTGGGTGGCCACGTCGCGTAACGTGCGTGCATCCTGCGTCGCGACGACCACCAACCGATGCTCGGCGAGTTCGCACAGCATCGCGATGAATGCGGCGGCATCGTCCGGTGCGAGTGCCGCGGTGGGTTCGTCGAGGAGCAGCGCGCTCGGAGACGTGAGCAGCGTCATGGCGACGGAGAATCGCCATCGCATCACATCGGACAACTCCCCGATCCGCAGACCGCGCGTCTCCCAAAGACCCACCTGGCGCAGCTTCGCCTCAACCCAAGCCAGGCGCATCCGGCGCTCCGTCCAACCGTAGCGCGCGGCAAAGTGCTCCAGCGCCACGATCACGGGAACAGCTGCGGGGACCGGGGGGACGTTCGCGACCGTGCCCACCGCCGCACGTAACCGGTCGGGATGCGCGCGCCCATCGATGCCATCGTAGCGTACCGCACCGCGGTCGGGCTTCTCCTCCGTGGCGAGGATGCGCACGAGCGTCGACTTGCCGGCACCATCCGGCCCGATGATGCCGCAGAGCCCCGATGAAAACGAGAGCGTTACGTCGTCGAGGGCGCGCGCACCGCTTGGGTAGCTTTTGGTCACATGCTCCACGCGGAGCGATCGCTCGCGGCGCGCACGGAGCTCATTGAGGTACACGGTGGCGCGCATCAGTGGCCCGCTTTCGATGCCAGGCCGCGAGCCGCGCCGCGCCCGGCGCCAACGGGGACATGGCCCGCCGTCGTCTTCCGTAGCTCGATCAGAATCGCGGAGGTGATGTCGATCGTGTCGTCAGCATCGATGGCCAATCCGTCCCCGACGGCACGGTCGAGCACCAGTTGGTAGCCCAGGCGGATACGCACCGCGCGTACTGCCTCGTGCATGCGGACGAGGAGGGGCCGTCGGAGCTCATCCATTCGCTGCTGAATGACCACATCCAGATTCTCGACCATCTGTTCCACGAGCAGCTCGCGTGCGCGGAGGTGCAGCTTGCCCGCTTCGCGCTCCCGTGGCGTGAGCCGCTCATCGGCGCGGACGAGGTCATCGAGCGCCAACCGCAGCGAATCCGAGGCGGCGGCCACCATCGTGCGCGCCTTTGCCTGATCGAGTGCAAACTCGGACTCCACTTCACTTCGACCGGGGATGGAATCGAAGAGGCGCCGGGAGTCGAAGACGGCAATGCGGATTGGTCGCCGGTCGACGGGCATGGTGCGTTGTGCGACAGCGTCGCGTGGCCAGAGCGTCGCAGCCAGCGCGACACACGCAGCGACGGCGAGGAGACGCATCGCCACGCCACGCACCGCGCGAGATTGGGAAATCGGCGTCATCAGAATCTCACTCCCATCAGAACGGGCATGAAGGTCGTCCACCGCTCACCGGACTGCGCGGGCGTGCGCACGGCGTGCAGGCGCAACTCGATGAAGTAGTCGTTGGAACCAAGAGCGATAATCTCGCCCACGCCAACGTTGAGGCCGGGCGCATTCCGTCTTACGAACGACGTGGAAGGACCGTCGAGCCAGTAGTAGCCACCGCCAGCGATGCCGTAGAGTTCGAGTCGTCTCGCATGACGTTTCGTCGTAATGTTCGCGAGCAGTCCACCGACGCGGCTGCTTTTCGATGCGGCACCGTTCGCACCGCCGCGGAGGTGCGTGTACAGCCCTTCGACGGAGAGTCCGACCGGTACACGCGGCGCGCGAATCCAGACGCCCGCTTTCAGTGCGGCCCCCTCGCTTGCGACGTCACCCAGCGCGCCGGTCGGGATGGACAGCCCGAGCGCCATCGTCGGCGCCACCGACCACTGCGCGTGCAGCGGTGTGGCGCAGAGCAGTCCGACGAGGAGACCCCACGCAAGTGGCGTCGCGTACAGGCGCCGAGCGAGGCGACGGCGTGGCGACGTCCTCACGGCCTGCGGGATAAGGCCGGCGATGACGACGGCAACGGAAGCATTGGGGATCTCGTTGGTGAGGTGGCTGGTGAGGTCGATGGCTGCATCGTGCGGGGCATGCTCGTATCCGGAGCAGTCTCTGCGGAAAGCAGCATCGGCGTCTTGCCATCGGTGACGATCACTTTGGCGTTCGGACTGCGCGCCAGCTCGCGGAACGCTTCGATGGACTGGTACGAGATGATCGAGGAAGTGAGTCCCTGCGCGATGATGGCCCAGGCATCGCGGATGCCGGTGGCCTCGATGGTGCGCCGTTCGGCCTCCTGCCGTTCGCGGTCGAGGACGAATCGCATCTGCTCTGAGCGCTGCTCCGCCTCCAGCTTTTCCTCAATGGAGCGCGCGAGGTCGACGGGCAATCGGATGCTTTTCAGCAGCACGTTCTCCACCTCGAACCCGCGCGGCTCGAGGACCGCCATCATTTGCGTGCGGATCGCGGACTCGATCCCCGCGCGCACGCCCGAGTGCAGATCCTTGGCCATGTAGCGCGCTGACACGTCCGCGGCGGCTGAGCGGAAGACGGGGATGATCACATCGTCCTCGTAGCGCAGTCCGCTCTTCTCCAGGATGCGCGCCACCTGGTCGGGGCGTGCCCGATAGAGGATGGAGACTTCCGCCGACACGTTGAGCCCTTCACGCGTCGGCATCTCGAGGCGGACCTCGCGATTCACGACGCGCGACGGGACGCGCAGCACGGAGTTCACTCCCGGAATCACGAACTGCGCGCCCGGTTGCAGCGGACCGCTGGCGACACGCCCGAAGCGCGTCTTCACGCCGATTTCGTCCTGCTGGATGGTGGCACAGCCGGTCAGCGAAAGCGCGGCGACCGCGAGCAGTACTCCCGCCGCGGCATGCGAGGTTGAACGTGACGTTAAGGGCGGCGCGAAACGGGAGGATCCCGAGCGCGCGGTCGTGAAAGGGCTCGTGAGCATGTCAGCTGGGGGCAGACGTGGCGCGAAGCGCGAGCGGCTCCGCAACGCCACCATGCCGTTGCACAGTGGATGCGAAGGTCTCGCGCAGTCTGACATCTCGTGTGGATGCAGAGCCCGGCCGATCCGTGCGCACTCGCAGGCGCAGTCTTGACGAATCGGTCGCACGGGTACACGCCCGCGGTGCTACTCCCCTTCTTGCCGGAAGCTAGACCAACGTCACGCGAATGAAAGACGCGCATCCATCGAATATTTCGATGTCAACCATCGAGTGCAACTCGCTACCGTAGCCGATGGAAGTAGACGTCTTCCAGATCGGGCTCGCACTGTGTGAAGCCGTCGCCGGGGTTGGACTCGCTGTAGACATGCAGCAACACCATGCCCATCGAACGTCTCGTGGAGATCACGTCGTTTCGCGCGCGATACCCGTCCAGCGCCTCGCGCGCGATGCGTTTGCTCCACAGGCGCCCGCGCACCTGTTGGAGCAGCGCCGCCGGCTCACCCTGCACCACGACCCGACCGTCGTTGAGGATCGCCATGTGTGAGCAGATGTCGCGCACGTCGTCGACGATATGCGTGGACAAAATCACCAGCGCATCGCCCGCGATATCCGTCAACAAGTCGAGCAGACGATTGCGCTCCGCGGGATCGAGACCGGCGGTCGGCTCGTCCACGATGAGCAGGCGCGGCGCGCCGATGAGCGCGATGGCGATACCGAGTCGTTGTCGCATGCCACCGGAAAAGCCGCCGACGCGCTGCCCCCGCACCTCCCACAGGTTCACCTGCTGCAGCAGCGCCTGGACGCGCTCGGCTCGCTCCGCGTTCACCGTGAGACCCTTGAGCGTCGCGAAGTGGTCGAGAATCTCGGCGGCGCGCATGGTCGGGTAGAGCCCGAAGTCCTGCGGCAGGTAGCCGAGCACGCGGCGCAGCTGCTCAGGTTGCGTCAGGACATTGATGTCGCCGAAGTGGACACGACCGCTGTCCGGCTGCTGCAGTGTGGCCAGCGTGCGCATGAGCGTGGACTTTCCGGCACCGTTGGGTCCGAGCAGTCCGAAGACGCCAGCGGGAACAGTCAGCGACACGTCATCGAGTGCGCGCGCACCGTGACCGTACGATTTGGAGAGTTGCTCGATTCGCAGTGTCATGGTGTCGGGTTGCGGCCGCGGCGCGACGCCGTACGAGGCTGCGCAACAACGCCGGTCACCCACACGCTCTCGTGCGAACCGCTATTTCGCCAGCGTCGCGGCCTGCTGGGGCTGCGGCGGCGCGGAGGCGGTCGCGGTCGCGTCGCTCAGGCCCCGCTCGCCCGTGCGAAATGGCAGCAGCAACATCTCAGCGGCCCGCCAGTGACTCCACCGGCATCAGTGCATCCGATGCATGCGCGACCTGATCAGCCAAGGGACTCGTCGTCCCCCTCGCCACCTTCTTCGGCACTCCGCGGCACGCATCGTTCGTGCACCCCGGACAGCGCGTGCGGTACTGCGCGCTCCACGGCCGTCCTGCGTCCACGTGCGAAACCACGATATCGGCCAGTGCATCGAGGAATTGCGGCCGTGCGTTGAGCGACGGCGCGCGCCGGAATCCCGTCATGCCGAGGGACCTGGCCAGGTGCGCGTACTCGAGATCGACCTCGGAGAGGGTTTCGATGTGATCACTGGTGAAGGCGATCGGCACGACGAGCACGTTCTTTCGTCCCTGTGCCGCCAATTGCCGGATGACCGATTCCGTGCTCGCGCCGAGCCAGCGCACCGGTCCCACCTCCGACTGGTAACAGAGCAGATGGGGATTGGGGAGATCGAGCTCCTGCGTCACGCGACTGACCGTCGCGGCGACTTCGGCGGGATAGGCATCGCCACGGTCGATGACCGAGAGCGGCAGCGAATGCGCGCTGTAAAGCAGCAGCACATCGTCGCGCTCCTCGGCGGCGTATTGCTGCAGTCCATCTTCGATGGCTCCGGCAACCGATCGCACGAAGCCGTCATGTTCGCCCCAGCGATCGACGATGCTCCACTCGAAGGCGTCTTCGAGATCCTGCCGCTTGAGTGCGCGCCAGAGATCGTTGAGGCTTGAGCCCGTAGTCGTGCAGGACCACTGCGGATATTGGGTGAACGCGATCGCGCGCGTGACACCGTCGGCGTGCATGGCGCGCACCGCATCGTCGGCGAAGGGCTGCGCGTAGCGAAAGGCCACGTAGAACCGGTGTGGTGCTGTCGCCGGTGAGAGCTGGTCGAGGCGCGCGCACATACCCACCCCCTGCGCTTCCGTCCAGCGCAGGATCGGGGAGCCGCCCCCGATGGCTTCGTAGAGCGCACGGACCTTCGGCGTTCGTCGCTTGGCGATGAACTTGCCAAGAACGTCCTGCCAAGGGAGACGCAGCAGTTCGCGGTCGGCGAAGAGGCGGCGCAGGAACGGCTCGACCTCGTCGAGCGTGGCCGGCCCGCCCAGATTCATCATGATGATGCCGGTGCCAGCTTCGCGGCGCCCGGCGGCGGAGCGATGGCCGGCGCGCGCGTGGCGCGCGAGCGGCAGGATGTCGACGTCTCGGGGATGCATGGGCGATAGTCTCACCGTGGTGCCGTTCCTGCACCATTCGGTGGACTACCTGTGCCGTCCTCCGTAGTGCTACGCAGTCCGTCCGCGCAAAAGGCGCGCGGTGCGTCCGCGCCCGGTCGGCCGCGACCACTCCGCGACCACTCCGCGACCGCTCAGTGACCGATGGGCCCGAAGCGGAAGAGACTCCACGGCCAGACCACCGCGCCGGGTTCGGTCCCTTCGAGATACCACTCGGTGTACCGGCGTTTGGCGGGCGTGGCGGTATCGGCCGGTTTGCCGCTGGCACGATCGAGCTCCAGCCCCACCAAGCCCGCCGGTGGCGTCCACGTGCCGCTTGCGCGCGCGCCGTAGGCGGCAAGTATGATCTGTCCCGCGATCGGGGCCGCGAGTGTGCCGCCCACCGCGCCGGGGGAGATCATGGCCGGCTTGTCGAAGCCGAGCCAGACGCCGGTCACCAGCTCCGGCGTCATGCCGACGAACCACACATCGGTGTTGTCGTTGGTCGTACCGGTCTTGCCCGCCACCTGTATACGGGCGGGCACGATGCGGCGCAGCGCGGTCGCCGTGCCGCGATCGACCACGTCCTGCATCATGTCGCGCATGATGAACGCCACACGCGGGTCCATGGCCGGGCGCGGCGCCGCAGACGCCGGCGAGTGCACCGCGCGTCCGGTGCGATCCTCGATGCGCGTGATGAAGCGCGGTTCGAGGGCCATGCCGCCGTTGTCGAACGCGGCGTAGGCGGCGACAAAGTCGAGCGGCTGCACGACCGATGCCCCCAGCGCGCTCGACGGATAGCTGGCGATGGGTGCCCGCAGCCCGGCGCGTCGTGCGAGCGCGATGACGGAGTCCATGCCCACCGACATGGCCAGTTGCACCGCCACCGGATTGCGCGACCGCGTCAGCGCGTCACGCATGGTCAGTTTGCCAAGGAACGCGTTGTCGGCGTTGTCCGGGCTGTAGGTCTGTCCGTTGTCCAAACGAATGCGCAGCATCGTGTCGGCGACGATGCTGCTGGCCGTGAGGCCTTCCGCGAGCGCCTGTGCATAGACGAACGCCTTGAACGCGGAGCCGGGCTGCCGGTTGCCATCCACGGCGCGATTGAACGACGAGCGCGCGTAGTCGCGACCGCCGACCAGGGCGCGCACGTCGCCCGTGGCCGGGTCGAGCACCACGGCCGCCCCTTCCAGACAGGCCGACACCCTGGGGCGCGTCTTGGCTTGCGTCGGCGCCGCGCTGTCACCGGGCCCGCGACGTGCACATGGCGTGCCGCGAAAGCCCGGACGCGTCTCGATTTCGTCGAGGCCGCGCGACACGGCCTGCTGCGTGGCCAATTGCAGCGCCGGATCGATGGTGGTGTGAATGCGATAGCCGCCCTGCATCACCGGCACGCCGGCACGCTCGGCCTGCACACGCACGATGTCGGTGATCCAGGGCGCGGCCAGCGGACTGGCGGCGACGGTGCGCACCGGTTCACGCTGCGCAGCGGCGGCTTGCCGCGGCGTGATGTATCCCTGCTCGGCCATGAGGGCGAGCACCGTGTTGCGGCGCACGCGATTGCGTTCAGTGTAGCGGGCCGGATCGTACTGCACGGGGCTCTTGGGCATCGCCGCCAGCGACGCCGCCTCGGCGAGAGTCAGCTCTGCGGCCGGTTTGCCGAAGAACTGACGCGCGCCCATTTCGATGCCGTACGCGCCGCGTCCGAACGAGATCTGGTTGAGGAACGCCTCGAGGATCTGCTCCTTGCTGTAGCGCTGCTCCATCTCGCGCGCGGCCTGCTGCTCGCGGAGTTTGCGCCGCGCGGAGACGTCGCGCCGGTCGATGAGGTCGGGATGCATGTTGCCGACCAGCAGCTGAGTGATCGTGCTGGCCCCGCGCAGGTTGCCCTTCGTCACGGCGTCTTTGATGGCACCGGCCACGCCCACCAGATCCACGCCGTCGTGCTGATAGAACCGCTTGTCTTCCACGGCAATGAAGGCCTGCCCCACATAGCGCGGCAGCACGCGAATGGCAATGCTGAGCCGCCGCTCCTTCCCCATCTGTCCAATCATGACGCCATCCCGCCCGAGCACGAGCGTGGCCTGTGGCGGCGTGATGATTTGCCATGCCTCGCCGGTACCCTGTGCCGGCGGCGGCGTCGCTCCGGACTGCGCGCGGGCGTCCCGTGGCGCGGCGGAGAGCGCAACGACAAGCGCCACCCACCCCAGAGCGGGGATGCGCGGCGGGTAGTGCGGATGACGGGGGCACGTCGGAGCAGGGGGTCTCAACATGAGGCTCAAAATACATACCCCGCACTCAGTTGATCGGCTGTGGCACCTGTCACAGCTTGCAGGCATGCCCGGAGACCCGATTCGCCCGCTGACGCTCGCCATCTGCCAGTTCGCCCCGAAGAAGGGCGATACCGCTGCCAACCTGTCCCGCATCGGCGCGCTCTGCGCGCAGGCGGCGACGCTCATGCCGCGTCCCCAAGTCGTCCAGTTCCCCGAAACGGCGCTCTCCGGCTATTTCGTTGAGGGCGGCGTGCGGGAAGTGGCGTGCACGGCCGGCGCCCTCGCCTACGATCTGGACGACGCCTTCCGTACCGCCTGCGCGGCGGCCGGCCGCCAGAGCGTGCCGCTCGACGTGGTGATCGGCTTTTACGAGCGGTGGCGCGACACGCTGCACAACAGCGTCGCGTATATCACGATCGGCCTGGACGACGGCCCGCCGATCCTGCGGCATGTGCATCGCAAGAACTTCCTCCCGACGTACGGTCTGTTCGACGAAGAACGGTTCGTCGAGCGCGGCAGTGAGATTCGTGCGTTCGAGACGCCATGGGGGCGCGCGGCGCTCCTGGTGTGCGAGGATGCCTGGCACTCGATGTCCGGCACGATTGCGGCTCTCGACGGCGCGCAAGTGGTCTTTGTGTCGTCGGCGGCACCGGCGCGAGGCGTCTGGCCGCGCGAGGACGGCATTCCGGGACCATACAGCGCCGCGCGATGGGAGCGGTTGATGCGCGACATCGCCGAGGAGCATGGCATGTACGCGACGCTCGCGAACCTTGTAGGCACCGAGGGCGGCAAGCGCTTCTTCGGTTGCTCGATGCTGGTCGGCCCGGGCGGTGACGTGCGTGGTCGCGCACCGGTGTGGGAAGAGTCGTTCCTCTCGGTCACGCTCGATCTCGACGACCTCGTGCGCGCGCGCGCCGATGCGCCGCTGTTGAGCGATCTGCGGGTCGCGTTGCCGCATGTCCTCGACAACGTGAAGCGCGTGCAGGATGGCGTTCCGTCCGCACTTCGGTACGATGGCGCCGAGCCGGCGGCGGCCGATCTGCTGCACAGCAGCCGCGGTTTCACGACGGGCGAATTCCAGGTGCCGGTGGAGGCGCTGACGGAGGCGAATGCGTTCGCCCGAGCGGTGCCCGATGCCCTGCCGGTGATTCGGCACGCGATGCGCGAACACGGCGGGCCGCCGCCACTCGACATCGACGCCGAACTGACGGCGAACTGGTTGACGGGATTCCTGCGCGAAGAATTGACGCGTCGCGGATTTCGTCGCGTGGTGGTCGGACTCTCCGGCGGTGTGGATTCCGCCGTTACGACATTCCTCGCCGCGCGCGCGCTCGGCCAGGAGAACGTGATTGCCGTGCGCATGCCGTACCGCACGTCGAGCGCCGAGTCGCTGGAGCACGCGCAGCTGGTTATCGACGCGCTGGGAATCGAAGCGCGGACTGTCGACATCTCCGGTGCGGTGGACGGGTACCTCGTCAACGAACCGGACGCCGACGGTGGTCGTCGCGGCAACATCATGGCGCGCACCCGCATGATCGCGCTCTTCGATCTGTCCGCGCGCTATCGCGCGCTGCCGCTGGGCACGGGCAACAAGACGGAGCGGCTGTTTGGCTACTTCACGTGGCACGCGGACGATTCGCCGCCGGTCAATCCCATCGGCGATTTGTACAAGACGCAGGTGTGGGCCCTGGCGCGTCAACTCGGCGTGCCTGAAGTCATTGTCACCAAGCCGGCGACGGCGGACCTCATTGTCGGCCAGACGGATGAAGCGGACCTCGGTATCAGCTATGCGCGCGCGGATGATATTCTCAACGGATTGCTGCACGGCTTCTCGCACGAAGCGATGCGCGCGCGCGGTTTTCAGGAGCATGAACTGCAACTGGTGGAACGCCGGCTGAGCAGCACGCACTGGAAGCGGCGGCCGCCCTCGACCGCACTGCTGAGCAGCTCTGGGATCGGTGAGTCGTACCTGCGCCCGGTGGACTTCTAGCCGGCCGTCACGCGGCACCGTCTCCGCCACCAATCCCGCACGGCCGTGTCCTCTGAATTCTTCGTGTACCTGCAGCTGGGCTTCCGCCACATCGCGGACCTTGCCGGGTACGATCATATTCTGTTTGTCGTGGCACTGGCTATTCCGTACACACTGCGCGAGTGGCGGCGGTTGGCGATCCTCGTCACCGCATTCACCATCGGGCACAGCGTCACGCTGGCGTTGGCCACGTTACGGCTGGTGTCGGTGCCGTCGGCGCTGGTGGAGACCCTCATCCCCGTGACGATCATGGCCACGGCGCTGTTGGCATTGGTGGAGCAGCGGCGCGCGACGGAGCGTCGTGACGCGGCAGCGCCGTTGGCATTCCCAGCAGGGCGCTACGCGTTGGCCGCCGGATTCGGTCTCATTCACGGACTCGGCTTCGCTACGTTTCTTCATGCCCTGTTGGGCGCCGGGGAAAACATCGCGGTTCCGCTGTTGGCGTTCAATGTGGGACTGGAGTCGGGACAACTGCTGATTCTGGCCGTCGTGCTGGGCGTGGGTGGAGTTGTCGTGCGTGCCATTCTTCCACGTGCGCGTTGGGTGCAACTGCTGGCCGTCGTTACGTGTGGTATGGCGACGGTGCTGCTCGTGCAACGACTCGCGGGCGCAACGCAGGCAATGTCGTAGACACTGTGTAGAGACTGTTGGTGCGCGGCGCGGCCGCCGTCGCCTTCCTTACCGCTGCGTGGAATCCGTCGTCATGCTTCCTGTCCTTCGCCGATTCATTCTCGCCGCATCATGCGGCGCGATGCTCACGCTGCCGTTCACGGTGCACGCGCAGCAGTGGCTCAACGCCGAGCCCAATCCGCGCACCAACAAGTCGTCGTTCCGCGCGCTGGATGAATGGCCGTCGCCGAATGATTTCCGTGATGCCTCCGGGTCGCCGGGCCCGCGCTACTGGCAACAGCAGGTGGACTACATCATCAAGGCGACGCTCGACACCACCAAACACGCCATCACCGGCAGCGAGCGCATCACGTATCGCAACAACTCGCCGAACACGCTTACGTACATCTGGTTCCAGCTCGACCAGAATATCGAGAGGAAGAACAGTCGCGCGAACATGAGCAAGGATGCGCTGCCGGCCACGCTGTCTCCGCAGGCGCGCGCATTTCTGCTGCCGGAGACGGACGAATTTGGAGGCTACGACATCACGCGTGTGGCAACGATGCTGTCGCGGGGATTGCTGCGGCCGACGCGCTATCTCATCAACGGCACGCAGCTGCGCGTCGAGCTTCCCACGCCTTTGCCCACGGGCGCGTCGGCGACGATCGAGATCGACTGGTCCTTCACCGTGCCGGAGGCGGGGAACAACAGCCGCGGTGTGCGTGAGCAGGTGAAGGATGGCTGGATCTACGAGGTGGCGCAGTGGTTTCCCCGCGCCGCCGTGTACGACGACGTGAACGGCTGGCAGAACGACCAGTTTCTTGGGCAGGGCGAGTTCTACCTCGAGTTCGGCAACTACGATGTGAGTCTGACCGTGCCACGTGATCACATCGTGCGTGCGACGGGTGCCATCGCCAATCCGCTGGAGGTGCTCACGGCAACGCAGCGTGCCCGCCTGACGACCGCGTTCGCGACTGATACGCCGGTGTTCATTGTGCGTCCCGATGAAGTGATGAAGCCCTCGTCGCGTCCGGCCGGTACAGGCGCACTGACGTGGCGCTTCACTGCCGCGAACGTGCGCGATTTCGCGTGGGCGTCGTCGAAGACATTTGTCTGGGACGCGGCGGGATTCAAGTACGCGACACGCAGCCGGCCGATCGAGTTGCACTCGGTCTATCCGCGCGAGGCGGTGCCACTCTGGAGTACCGTCTCGACCAAGGCGATCGCGCAGACCATGGCCACCTACGGCCGGTTGGCGTTCGAGTATCCGTATCCGCAGGCCTCGAATGTGAACGGCTCCGTGGGCGGCATGGAGTATCCCATGATTGCCTTCTGCGGTGGCCGTCCGGCGGCCGACGGGACGTTCAGCAAGCGACAGGAGTACGCGCTGGCCAGCGTGACGATTCACGAAGTCGGGCACAACTGGTTCCCTATGATCGTGGCCAGCGACGAACGCAAATGGACCTGGATGGACGAGGGGCTGAACTCGTTCCTCGAGTATTACGGCTCGCTCGACTTCGACAAGGCATGGCCGACGAGCATGCTTCGCGGACCGGCGCCAAATATCGTGGACTACATGAAGGACATGAATCAGGTCCCGCTCATGACGGAGTCGGACTACATTCATCGCCAATTCGGCAACAACGGCTACAGCAAGCCCGCGGCCGGATTGGTGATACTGCGCGAGAAGGTGTTGGGCCCTGAGCGCTTCGATCTGGCGTTCCGCGAATATTCGAGCAAGTGGATGTTCAAGCATCCCATGCCGGCCGACCTGTTCCGCACGTTGGCCAGTGGTGCGGGCGAGCAGCTCGACTACTTCTGGCGCGGCTGGTTCTACACGACGTACAACAACAATCAGGCGCTGACCAAGGTCGAGTCACAGGACGCCACCGTGCTCGCCGGCAACACCAACCGCGGCCGCTTCTACCATCGGCTGACGATCGAGAATCGCGGCGGGCTGGTGCTCCCGATCGAGATCGAGGTGGAGTACGCCGACGGCAGCAAGGAGCGGATCCGACTTCCGGCCGAAGCGTGGCGTCGCAACGAGAAGGCGCATACGCATGGCTTCTTCAGCGACAAGGAAGTCATTGGCGTGACGGTCGATCCGGACGAGGGCTACGCCGACGTGGACCGTAGCAACAACACGTGGAAGAAGCCCGTGCGGCCAGTCGGATGATACCGGCAGCCGTCGCGGCCCTGCTGCTGCTCGCGTGGCCGCTGCGGACGACGGCGCCTGCACACGCCACTGCGATCGTCGCGTCGCGCCTGCACGAAGTGCATGTGACGCAGTCGCGTGTCGTCGTGAAGAACGGGGTGATTCTCTGGCGCGTGCGCTGTTTCGCCGACGACTTGGAGAAGGGGCTGCGCGGCTTCGGCAAGGCACCCGCGTTCATGCTTGCCACCGACCAGGCGGCCGACTCGCTGATGACCGCGTACTTCAATGCGCGCGTGCAGGTGGATGCCAACGGCCGCCGCTTGCGCGCGCGACTGCTGCAATCCTCGCGTGAAGCCGATCCGGTCGGCGGGGCAGTGCATGTGTACGTGCTGCAGCTCGATGCCGGCAGGCAGCCTGCGTCGCTCACCGTGCGCAACGCCCTGCTCTTCGAGCAATTTCCGACGGAGCAGAATCTCGTGGTCGTGCTGGCCGTGCCGGGCGATCAGCGGCGGTCGTTGTACTTCGCGGCATCCGATGATATCGCGCAGACTGTGCGCCTCCAGTAGCGACGGACGCGCGGCGTGCGCAACGCGGCAGGACCAAGCACCGATTCGCTTCGACTATCCCGCGGCGTCACACACCACACCCCAACTACTGTGAAGCACCGACTCGAGGCCGCGTTCGCGCACGGCCGGGAAGGCTCGCGGTTCACTGCTGCTCCGTGCGATCGGTGCCAACGCGAAGGTCGTCGATGGCTATACGCTCGATCCGCACGTACAGTTCCTTTTGCGCATGCAGGAACTGATCGGGCGCGTTGGTTTTTGTGAACCGACGCCCGCCGCTGGCCGACTGCGCTACCGTCAGGAAGCGTCGGCGCTGATTCGTACGCCGACTGCGGTTGGCAGTGTGCACGAGCGCACCATACCGGGCGGCGTACAGCCGATACGTGTCCGGCACTACGTGTCGAGGGAATCGTCGAGCAGACCAGCGCCTCTCGTCGTGTACTTTCACGGAGGCGGCTTTGTGATCGGCGATCTCGAGACCCACGACGAACCGTGTCGCTTGCTCTGTTTGCACGCACACACCCACGTGCTGAGCGTGGACTACCGATTGGCGCCGGAATATCCGTTCCCTGCGGCATTGGACGACAGCATCGCGGCGGTCGAGTGGGCGCTCGCGAACGCGGCCTCGCTGGGGGCCGATCCGCTTCGTGTGTGTGTAGGAGGCGACAGTGCGGGAGCAAATCTCGCCACCGTGGTGGCGCACACGGTGGCCGGGCGCGGGAGTCGGGTCCGTGCGCAACTGCTCATCTACCCGGTCACGAACAACGCAGACACCGCGTCGCGAACGGCGTTCGTGCAGGGATATCTGCTCGAGCAACGCGACATAACCGCCTTCGACAGCTTCTACGTCCCGAGGGCTGTTCCGCCAGAACGCGCATGGCAGGTCAATCCACTTCGTGCGAGCGCTTTCGCGCGGTTGCCGTCAACACTGCTGGTCACCGCCGGATTCGATCCGCTGCGCGACGAGGGGGCAGGCGTACGCCGCCGCGCTGCGCAGCGCCGGTGTGACGGTTCGCGAACGATGCGAGGGGAGTCTCGTGCACGGATTCCTCCACATGACCTCGGCGGTCCCCGCCGCCGCGCTCGCCGTGCAGGAGATCGCGCGGGAGTGGCGGTCGCTCGTCATGCATGACGAACCTGCGGTGTAGCGCCGAACGCCGATCGCCCGGTGCGGGGGGGCCGTCGTTCAGTCTTTTGCCCCGTGCTTCAGGACGCTGTCGATACGCGGAAGGACCGACACGATGCGACCGAAAATCAAAATGGTGAACGCCACTGAGATCAGTGCCTGCACCATGGTCACGAGCTTGGCGATCCCGTTGGCCGGATATCGCCGTACCCGATGGTCAGCTGCGTCACGACGCTGAAGTAGTACGCATTGGTCCACAGCTGCGCACCCGCGAGCCGGCCGATCATGCTGGCGTAGAGGATTCCGAAACACACCAGGAGCTCGATGTAATTCAGGAAGCTCAGGACCAGCGTTCGGACCGCCGACGAGATGACGATCGTTTCGTCCGTCCGGAGCTGATCGAAGACGCTCAGATTCACCGCCGACTGGAAGATGTCGAGGATGCGAATGGAGACGAGTACGGCCGGAATCCACACGGGGAGCGACACGGACATCGCGGACAGCAACACCAGCCCCGCCTCGATCGACATCCACACGAGGAGGTAGTACTCCGTGCGACGCGCCCGCCGTACCGTCGCGGCGCGCGGATCATCCCGAAAGGCGGCGGAATTAACATGTGCCACCCGGCTCGTCCCCAGCAGCCGACTGGGAGACGCCAGATGCATTGCCCAGAAGACTCGCTCAAAAAACCACGTGATACGCGAATACTCGCGGAGCTGGGCGCCGAGAAATCGACGACGGGTCAATGAGAGCCTCGCGGAACGAGAGAGTGACTTTGGAAGTGCGGATGCGCCAGGCGGCACAGCGACGAATGCCGCGTACACCGCAGCAGGCACCGCCGGGTCGGGTGGAGCGGACGACGGGTGTTGGACAAATGACGCTCGCCATCGACTCCCGCTCAAGGACTTCGCGCCATGACCCGAACCGCCCTCGCCCTCGCCGTGACCCTCGTCGCGTGTACTGGCGATGCTCCGACAGCCACCGACGAGTCGAATGTACCGCCCGTCGTGGGCAGCTCGGTGCCGGCATTCTACGCCAGCAACTTCAGCAACGTGGTGAGCATGACCGTCGAAGGCGCCAACGTCGTCATCGTGACCAAGGACCTGCCTGATCACAAGAGCCCGTATTACGGCGCGGGCAATGCGATGCATGAGGCGTACAATGGGAGCAATACGAAGTTCGTGCTCAACCCCAACCGCATCATCGAGCAGCAACTTACGTTTCGCATCCCCTTGGCACCGACCAAGGCGGCCTCCCCGTCGCCCACGCCACTTGGCCCCATCGGCATCGCGGCGAACGGAATCGCCATCTTCAACCAGTATGCCGGGCCAAACCAGCCGTTGACCGGGGAGATCGACTCGTTCGATCAGTACGACGGGCATCCCCAGCAAAGTGGACAGTATCACTACCACGTGGAGCCGCGCTGGCTCACGCGTACGTCGCGCGACGCGCTCGTTGGAGTGCTGCTCGACGGATACCCGGTATACGGCCCCATGGAAAACGGCGTCCTGCTCGTGTCGTCGAATCTCGACGCAGCACACGGACATACGTCTCCCACGAAGGAGTTCCCGGGTGGCATCTATCATTACCACACCACCAGTGATGCGCCGTACATCAACGGGAGTGGCTTTGCCGGTACGCCGGGGACGGTTGGGCGATGAGCCCGCGTCGCACGATCGTCGGCGTGATCTCGCTGTTCGCGTTGGCGGTGGCAGGCGGGCTGACGCTCGCCGGTCGCGGTGGCACCGTGGTGCGCGAACGCGACGCGGACGGCACCGTGCGTCGTATGGCCCCCCTGCACAACGGACGACTGCATGGGACGGTGCGCGGATGGTTCCGCGACGGAGCACTGCAGTACGCCCGCACGTATCGCGATGGCCGGGAGGTCGGCACTCATCGGGGGTGGCACGAGAACGGGGCGAAACGCTTCACCTACGAATACGCCGACGCGCTCATGCACGGCGTCGCGCGGGAGTGGGCACCGGATGGACGGCTCGTCTCGGAATTCAATTTCGTTGCCGGCCACGAAGCGGGCCAACAACGCATGTGGAATGCGGACGGATCGATCCGTTCCAATTACGTCGTTCGCGACGGACGTCGCTACGGCCTGCTGGGCGCACTCGGATGCACCGGGTCACGCGACTCCACCACGGTGACAGACCTCGTGGGCGACCTGCGTACGGCGAGTGCGCGATGAACATCGCTACGCGTTCACTGCTGGGCGCCTTCCTGTTGCTCGCCGCCTGCGGCTGTTCGGCGCCGGATCCGCTGCCGTTCTTCGGGGATGCCTCCCTGACGCCGGTGTGGATGAGTGCCACGCAAGCCCAGCGACGCCATGTGCACCAGGTCGCGCCGTTTCGCTTCCGCGATCACAATGGGCGGCCGATGACCCGGGACTCTCTCACCGGACGCGTCACGCTGGTGCACTTCTTCTTCGCGCACTGCGCCGACATCTGTCCCACGACCACGCGCAACGTGGCTACGACGCTCCGGAATATCGGCGCCGACGAGCGGGCGCAGGTGCTCTCGTATTCCATCATGCCCGAACGCGACTCCGTGTTCGCTTTGAAAGCCTTTGCGGAGCTGCACCAACTGACGGATCCGCGCTGGCACCTGCTCGCCGGCGACCGTGCGCAGCTTGCATCGCTGGCTGCCTCGTCGTTCTTCGTGGAGATCGGAGACGGCTCCACGTACGGCGTGGCCAGCATCGCGCACACCGAAACGGTCCTGCTGGTGGACAGCCAAGGGCGCGTGCGCGGCGTGTACGCGGCGTCACTTCCCTTGGAGATGCAGCGGGCCGCCGAGGATGCGCGCACGTTGCTGGAGCACCTCGACGACTGACGAAGTCGTACGCGACGCCGTCGGTATGGGTGATTCGGAGCGAGTGAGGCGTGCACGAAATCGGGTCGAAGCCAAGTTGAGCGTGACCGGATTCTGCTTCGCGAGTTGCGCGAACGTGTTATAGCGTTGTCCCGGCCACTGATTGGCCTGATAGACGTTGAGCAGTTCACCACCGCCAAGTCCGGGTGACGCAAACTGCGCGTTCTGTTGCGCACGTGTCGTGTCGGCGTTCACCCCGTTGATGCGGAGCATCTCCTGCATCCAGTTGAACGTGCGCGAGCATGCGGCGGCGGCGCCGGAACCGGTCACGCAGAATCGGGTGCCCGTTTCGTCCAATTGTATCGGGTGATTGATCGGCTGCCCGTAGTCCGCGCTGTTCACATCCGAGATGCCATATTCGCTGCGGAAGTTGAAGCGCACGCCATCGCGCGATGCACCGCGCTTGGTCTTGATGACAATCACGCCGTTGGCAGCGGCCGCACCGTACAGCGATGCGTCCGCGGCTGCCCTCGCTCCCGCTACTTCACCGCGATCTACGTAATCATGCCATGCTCGACAGGCGTCTTGCCGTCCCCGGCGTCCGGCAGGAAGCAGAGGCGGGCGTACTCACCCGCTGGCAGGTTCACTGGCAGATAGCCACGCGGCAGCAGCACCATTTCATACGACTGCCCGGCAATGTTCTCGACTTTGACCATGTGCGTCCCCGCCGTCAGTGCCGGCGACCCCTGCCACCATAGTCGCTCATCGTCACCGTCACGTCGGCGGACTGCGGGAGAGGCATTCAAAAACTCCACAGCGTTCGGGGAGATGCGTGAATCGGGGAGTGTCACCGATATAGCATCTTCGGATTGGCCTTCGCGAGTTCCATGCAGAACTCGGCAATGCGATCGACCGCCTGCTGTACGAACTGAGCGCCCGACTCGGCCCTGGCGGCCCGGGGATTGCCCACGCCAGTATCCGCCGTCACCTGCGTCCAACGCCGCGGCATCCACGCCCAGCCGCGACGTACGCCCGCAAACACGCTGGTCTTCACCGCCCCGTCGCTCCACGTCTCCCGCGCGCCCACCAGCTCCGGCGCAATGTGCAGCATGGCCGCCGTCTCCAGTTCGCCCGCGTGATCGCCCGGTTCGGAGAACACCGCATGCTCGCCCGCCTGCCACCAATTCACGAGGCTCAGCAGCATCGGTGCTTCGGGGTGCAACTCGCGCATGAGTGCCCGCAGTTCGTTGCCACCGTGCGCATTGAGCAATACCAACGCCTTCACGCCATGCGGCGCCAGACTGTACATGATGTCGCGCAACACGATCAGCTGCGTACTCGGCATCACACTCAACGTCATCGGCAGGTCGAGTTGCGTCGTGTTTACGCCGAACGGCATCGGCGGCAACGCGAGCACCCCCACGCCCTGCGTCGCGCACGCGTGCGCGACGCGCGCGGCCACGGTGCGCCCGAGCATCGTGTCCGTGCCGTAGGGGAGATGCGTATTGTGCGGTTCCGTCGCCCCCCACGGCATGATCGCCACGGGCCACGACCCATCGCGCACCTCGGGCCAGCGCATCTCCTCCAGTACACCCGACGAAGTCGTCAACACTACTTCACCTGCGCGAACGTGTCACACTGGTTTGGATCGCCGCTGTCGAAGCCGCGTTTGAACCAGGTGCGACGTTCGGCGGATGAGCCGTGCGTGAACGTTTCCCGATTCACGCGGCCGGTGGACATCTTCTGCAGTCGGTCGTCTCCCACGGCGGCGGCAGCGCCGAGTCCCTCGTCGAGATCGCCCGCCTCGAGCTGCCCATTGCGCGCGGCGCTGTTGGCCCAGACGCCGGCGAAGCAATCCGCCTGCAACTCCATCGCGACGGACAGTCGGTTCTGCAGCCCTGGATTGCCACGTTGCGCCGTGCGCAGTTCGCGTTCCGTGCCCACGAGATTCTGCACGTGGTGTCCGATCTCGTGCGCCAGCACATAGTCCTGCGCAAAATCGCCCGGCGCGCCGAACTGCTGGTCAAGCTGGTCGAAGAAAGAAAGATCGATATAGATCTTTCGATCAGCCGGACAGTAAAAGGGTCCGGAGGCCGCTTCCGCCGGACCGCATCCGGAATTCACCCCGGCACGAAACAGGACGAGCGTGGCCGGCTGATACTGCGGCAATAGTCGTTGCCACTGCACCTGCGTGCTGTCGAGCACGCTCTCCATGAACAGCACCAGCGAGTCTTCGCGAACGCTGCTGACGGGCGGTGGCGCGCCGTCGGCCGTCGATTCGATCTGCGGTCCGCCACCGTCGCCGAGCCCGATGGCCCCGCTGACCAGATCCCGCTTGAAGACGACGCTGAGCACGACCAGGATGACGAGTCCGCCGAGTCCGACGCGCCCGCCGCCGCCGCCGAATCCACGTCCCCCGCCCCCTCCACCGGTCGCCCCGCGCCGGTCTTCGACATTCTTGCTGCGACTGCCGGGCGTCCACCGCATTGCTTAGCTCGGGAAGGGAGTGAGGGCGTTGCCTAGGTCATGCGGCCACCGCCGTCATGCGGCCACCGCCGTCATGCGGCCACCGCGCTGTCGCGTGCGAACGCCAGACTTACTGCACGTCGTGCGCCACGCTTGAGTGCCCGGTGCACCGTGCGTGCATAGCGCACGAAGTTGGCACCGGCCCATGGGTGGCGTGCGAAGAACTCGAAGGGTACGAGGTCGCCCTTCAGTCGATTGCAGGGGCCGCAGGCCACCACCAGGTTGCCGGGATCGTGCGCGCCACCGCGAGCGAGCGGCAGGACATGATCCAGTGTGGCGGTCCGCTGATCGAGGTGCGTGGCGCAGTATACACACCGCTCCCCGCAGTCGCGCAGGGCCGCGCGGCGCATGGCCCGTTTCAGTGACGTATGCACCACGCCGCCGGCGCGCAGTGTGACAAGCCGGCGCGGGGCCGAGCGTTTCGTCGTCGTCACCGAGCCGCGGGAGCGCACCGCCGCGCGTCTCGAGGGTCGCACCCCGTGACCACTGCTGCCGTGCCCATCGGCACCGTGGCGACAGCCGCCGCGCGACAGTTTGAGTGCTGAGCGTCGCGCCATCTCAGCCCTCCGCCGACGACGACACCCCGACGGAGGCGACAAACCTCACGTCGGGGCGGATGGCGACGGCGGACGGCCCGTCGGGAGGGGTGTTGAAACGCACTCCACGCTGGCGCACGGAGGGAATGGAGGCACCGCAGCGGCGGAGGCGGCGGCCACGCGCCGGGCAGCGCGTACGAGATGAACCACGGGTGGAGCGCATCATCCTCCTGGACAAACCGGGTGGAGTGGCGCAGCAAACACGGGGACCGTCCAACGGAACATTCGCAACATCGACTATCGCGAGAGCGAGCAAATGCCGACCGGCAGTCGCGCGTCATCACACAGCCACATTAGGGTTCTGTTCAGGCAGCGGTCAAGAGTCCCGCCGCCGCATCTTTGCCACGATGCGGCAACGAGCGGACCCTCCCCGCACTCGGCGTTCCGCGCATTTGGGTGACGCGGGTCAGACCTTCATCCCGTCCTTGCGGAGCGGATCGCGCAGCATGCTGCCGATGCGGGCCGCCATGGCATCGAGTTGCTGGCGATTGGGCATCTGCGAGCCGGGGAACGGAAGCGGCACGTCGAAGCCATCGTTCTCGCGGCGCGGAATGAGGTGGATGTGATAGTGCATCACATTCTGACCGGCCGCGGCGCCGGAGTTGACGACGATGTTCATGTCCGTCGCGCCCGACGCCGTCTGCACTACGGGGATGAGCTTGGTGGCAACCTGGTAGAGGTGCGCGCCGACGGCCTTCGGGACCTCCTGTAACGTCTCATAGTGCTCGCGAGGGACGATCAGCACGTGACCGGGGTTGACCGGTTGAATATCGAGGAATGCGATCGCCGTCGCGTCTTCATAACAGATGGACACCTCGGCGGCTCCGCGCATGAGATCGCAGAAAATGCAATGGCCGGTGGTTGGCGACATGGGTGCGGTGGGCGCGTGCATTGGATGGGGCAGGATGTGACGAGGGACGACGAAGCGCAGCGAATGTCATCTCCCAACATCTTCCCGACGCGCAGCACGCATGTCAACCACGAAGGGCCCGACATCCACGGGAATCCGGAGCTACCTCCGTCGCGTCGAGCGGCTAGCTTTCGCCACTGCACGCCTCTCCCCGAGATTTCTTCCCGATGGCTACTTCGACTCGCCCAACCCGCGCCCGCAAGAGCGCCACCGACGAACTGCCGCTGTCCCGCGCGCAGCTCCTGCGCGTGTATCGCGTGATGTACATGTCACGTCGCGTGGACGACAAGGAGATTCAGCTCAAGCGGCAGAACAAGATCTTCTTCCAGATTTCGGGGGCCGGCCACGAAGCGCTGCTCTGCGCGGCCGGCCTGGTGTTCAGGTCGGGGTACGACTGGTTCTACACCTACTATCGCGACCGCGCGCTCTGTCTCATGCTCGGCATGACGCCGAACGAGATGCTCTACAGCGCGGTCGGCGCCGCGATCGATCCGAACTCCGGCGGTCGCCAGATGCCGAGCCACTGGGGGCACAAGGACTTTCACATTTCCTCCACGTCCTCGCCCACCGGGACGCAGTTCCTGCACGCGGTCGGTGCGGCCGAGGCGAGCATGCGTGCCAAGCTGCTCGGCATCACCGAGGGCTTTCACGACGACGAAGTGGTAATGGTCACCACGGGCGACGGCACCACCAGCGAAGGCGAGTTCTGGGAGTCGATGAACACGGCGGCCAATCTCAAACTGCCGATCGTGTACGTGGTCGAGGATAACGGCTATGCGATCTCGGTGCCGGTGGAAGTCGGCACGGCGGGCGGCTCCATCTCCAGGCTCGTGGCCGGATTTCCGGGGCTGTACATCCAGGAAGTTGACGGCTGCGACGTCATTGCGTCCTATGAAGCGCTGTCGCGCGCGTCCGAGTACGCCCGCGCCCGCAAGGGCCCGGCGCTGGTGCATGCGAAGGTCATCCGGCCGTACTCGCATTCGCTCTCGGACGACGAAGTGTTCTATCGCCCGAAAGAGGAGCGTGACGCCGACGCCGCGCGCGATCCGATCACGACCTTCCCGCGCTTTCTGCGGGAGCATGGGTTGGCCACGGACGCGGAGCTCGAGGCGATTCGCGAAGCGGTCGATGCCGAGGTGCTGGCCGCGACGGACGATGCGCTGCTGCAGCCGCAGCCGGCCGCCAGCACCGTGTACTTCGGCGTGTACTCGCCCGATGTGGATCCGACCGGCGAACAGTTCGACACGGAAGACGATCCGCAGTTTTCCGGTGAGCCGACGACGATGGTGGACCTGCTGAACACGTGCATGAAGGACGAGATGGCGCGCGATGAACGCATTCTCGTCTTTGGCGAAGATGTGGCCGACGTGTCGCGCGACGAGCACCTCGGCAAGGTCAAGGGCAAGGGCGGCGTCTTCAAGGTGACGTGGGGCTTGCAACAGAAGTTCGGCAGTGCGCGCGTCTACAACTCGCCGCTCGCCGAAGCGAATATCGTCGGGCGCGCGATCGGTCTGGCACATCGTGGCTTCAAGCCGGTCGTGGAGATCCAGTTCTTCGACTACATCTGGCCGGCGTACATGCAAATCCGCGACGAGCTGGCAACGATGCGCTGGCGCTCGAACAACATGTTCAGCGCGCCGGTGGTCATCCGCACGACGTACGGCGGCTACATCCGCGGCGGCATCTATCATTCGCAGACGGGCGCGTCGCTGTTCACGCACACGCCGGGACTCCGTGTGGTGTGCCCGAGCAACGCGCTCGACGCCAACGGCCTGCTGCGCACGGCCATCCGCTGCGAAGATCCGGTCATCTTCCTCGAGCACAAGCACCTCTATCGCCAGACGTACAACAAGGGGCGCTATCCCGGCCCCAACTTCATGATTCCGTTCGGCAAGGCGCGCACGGTGCGTGAGGGCACGGACATCACGCTGGTGACGTACGGCGCGACGGTGCAGCGCGCACTCGTGGCGGCCAACCAGATCGCAGAAGAGGGCGGACCGTCGGTGGAAGTGATCGACCTGCGCACGCTCTCGCCGTGGGATCAGGAGGCAGTGTATGCGAGCGTGAAGAAGACCGGGCGCGTGATCGTGGCCTACGAGGACTCGATCTCGTGGGGCTACGGTGCGGAGATCGCGGCGCGCATCGCCGACGATTGCTTTGCGTGGCTCGATGCACCGGTCAAGCGCGTGGCGAGCACGGATACGTTCGTGGGGTATGCACCCAGTCTCGAGGACGCGATCCTGCCGCAGGTGGAAACGTTCCGTACGGCGTACGCTGAAATCATGAGCTATTGAACGCCGTGAGCGTCGCACGTGCGCCGGGCGCGTTCGATCCATCGCGCGAACTTGCCGGGCGGTTGCAGCGTGCGATCGTGGGGCCGATGTGGCATGGCCCCGCGGTCGATCAGCTGTTGTTGCGCTTCACGGCGCGCACGGCGCTGGTACGGCCGGTGGACGGTGCACATTGCGCGTGGGAGCTGACGTTGCACATGTCGGCCTGGGCGGGGTTCGCCATCGCTCGGCTCACGGGGCAGGCCACCGTCGACATCGATACCGCGCAGGACTGGCCGCCGGTGCCGCGCGTGGGCACGGAAGCGGCCTGGCGTGAAGTGACCGACGAGTTGCGCGACGTCTACGCACGTCTCGCCGAGCTGGTGCAGGTGCTTCCGCCGGAGACGCTGCTGCAGCCGATCAGGCACCGCGATTACGATGTCGTCACGATGCTTAACGGCGCGGTGGAGCATGCGGCCTATCACGGTGGACAGTTGGCGCTGCTGGCGAGGGCGCTCGACGCCTGACATCCTTCGGTGGTGATTTGTCGTGTGCGACGATCGGTCGTAGCTTCGCGGACATGATCATCTCGGCTGGGTTGGTTTTACCGCTGCTCGCGTTGGGCGGCGCGCCGGAAGAGACGCGGGCATCCGGACAGGGCGCGGATCGCGGCCCGGATCTCCCATTCGCCGTTTGCTGCGCTGCGCGCCGAGACGGCGGTGGGCGATCCGGGCCGCTCCCGTTTGGTGCGGGGGCAGCGCTGGCGAATGGCGAGCGCAGGGCTCGGGCGGCGCAGTCGCTCACCGTCGATGTCCTGATCGCTGGCGGACGCGTGGTGGACGGCACCGGCGCACCGTCGCGCGTGGCCGATGTCGGGCTGCGAGGCGATCGCGTGGTGTTCGTAGGCGATGCGAAGGCACGTGGCGTCGTGGGCACGCGCACGATTGATGCGCGCGGACTGATCGTCGCGCCGGGGTTTATCGATCCGCATGCGCACGTCCTCGTTGACCTGCAGCAGTCGAGCACGAGTCGGCTGGATGGCTACCTGCTGCAAGGAGTGACAACAGTCCTCACGGGGAACGATGGCGGTGGTCCGGTGAACGTGGGCACGACGCTCGCCACCTGGACCCGCAACGGGCTGGGCGCCAACGCGGGTGTGTTCATCGGCCAGGGATCCCTGCGCGGCACGGTGGTGGGGCGCGGCGCGGATGCGGCCGGCGCGACGCAGATCGACTCCATGCGCGCGCTCGTGCGCCGTGCCATGCAGGCCGGGGCGATGGGTTTGTCGTCGGGACTGTTCTACGCACCGGGCAGTTTCGCGAGCACGGAGGAAGTCATCGCGCTCGTCAGGGAGATTGCGCCCTTCGGCGGCGTGTACGACACGCACCAGCGCGACGAAAGTTCGTTCGGCATCGGACTGCTCGCCTCCACGAACGAGGCCATGCGCATCGCGCACGACGCCGGTGTCACACTGAACATCTCGCACATCAAGGCACTCGGCGTGGACGTCTGGGGGCGCAGCGACTCGCTCATCGCGATGATTCGTGCGGCCCGCGCCCGCGGCGACAAGATCTATGCGGATCAGTATCCGTACACGGCGAGTGGGACCGCGCTGACCGCGGCGGTGGTGCCACGCTGGGCGGAAGACGGCGGCACCGCCGCGTTGATCAGGCGCTTCAACGACGACACGCTGCTGCCCAGACTGCGTCGTGAGATGGAAGACAACCTGCGGCGTCGCGGCGGAGCGGCGGCGATTCTGCTGACGACTCCGCGCGACACGTCGCTGCAGGGACTTACCCTGGCGCAGATCGCCACGCGCATGGGCATCGACCCGATAGCGGCGGCGATCGTGGTGATCCGGAACGGCGGGTCGGGCGTCGCGTCGTTCAACATGCAGCAGACGGATATCGACCTGCTGTCGAAGGAGCCGTGGGTCATGACCGGTTCGGACGGCAGCGACGGACATCCGCGCAAATTCGGCACGTTCCCCAAGAAGCTGCGCGAATTCGTGTTCGACCGTCCCGTGCTGGCACTCGAAGCGATGGTGCATCAATCGACCTCGCTGCCGGCGCAGGTGTTCGGATTGCGCGATCGCGGCGAGCTGCGGGAGGGGAGGTATGCCGATGTGATCGTGTTCGATCCGGCGACGGTGAAGGACCGCAGTACATACGTCGAACCGACGCTCGCCGCCGTCGGGATGCGCTACGTCTTCGTGAACGGTGTCGCGGCGATCGACGATGGAAAGCCCACCGCGACGCGACCCGGGCAAACCGTGAGCAGGTCGACGATACCCAGATGAGCGCCGTCGTGTGCTGCGTGGTGTGGCCCTCCGGCTGGTGTGCGTATTCGCGCGGGGCCACGGAGCGCTAGTCGAAGCTGTCGTTGAGCGCACGCAGGATGAGCACGAATCCGACCGCCAGCACGCCCGACGCCACTAGCGCTGGCTGCGAACCCAGTCGCACGCCGCCGTACAACGCCGACGCGGTCTTGCCATTCGCGCGCAGCAGATCTGCGCGCGCGACCACGGCGCCGAAGTCGCGCGCGTTGAGCGCCACGTCGGCCGTGAGCCCCGGTGTGTTGGGTCCGGCCGACGAATTCGCGCGTCCGAGCAGTATCGGTCCCGCGCCGAGGTCGATGGCCAGTCCCTCGTGCGAGAGCCAACGGCGGTAGCGCCCCTTCACCGCGAGCGAGGCACCCGTTCCGAAGCTCACCATCACCGTCGCGCCGCGCGCTGTCTGCGGCGGACGGTTTTTCATCACGCCGATCTCGAAGGTGAGCTGGTTCCCCAGATCGTTCGACGAGTATTCATCCGGCGGACCACTTTGGAAACCAGACTGACTGTACCGGGTGACGGACCCTACCACGCGTTGGTGGGCACCGACCTCGGTGATCATGAAGGACGAACAGGTCGGTGCAGGACGTCCGCGAAAGCAGAAAGACGAAGGCTCAGGTACCACAGGAGTGGCCTGCGCATCCACACACGTCGACATCGCGAAGCTCCCGCCAAGGAGGACGCCAAGTGTGACGCAATTGCGGCGTACGCGCGTGCCTCCGATACGTGGGTTGTTCATCCTGCGAAGAGTACCGCAGCGCACGGTGCTGCACACGATCGCGCGTTTACGGCACCGTTCGCGTCACCACAATCGGCCGGCGCGCAACGGGCGTCCACCGAATCAGCTCGAGCGACGCCTCAGCGAGCGGCGCGGGAAGCGAGTCGCGCGAAGGCCCGTCGCTGTTCTGACGGATACTGACGCGGTGCACACTGGCGCCGGGGAGCACCATCATACGATCCTCATCGGAAACGTTCCCCATCGCCAGCTCCACCGTGTCGGCGCGATCCGGCCACACCAATTGCGCCGTATAGCGCCGCCGCAGAGCGAAGAGGTCGCGCACGTGTACGCCAGCGCGATAGACCGTCAACATCTGCAGCGAGACACCGGCACCATCGGCCTCGCCGCCAGCAAACCGCACGCGGACATCACCGTCACGGCGCTCGGCGCGTCCGGTCGGTTCCATCTGCAACACACGCTCGGCCGTCAGCGTCTCCACGGCGCCAAAGATGCGAAATGACGTGACTGTCCCGGTGCGGGGCTTCGCTGCAGAACTCCGCGGAAGCATGACGGCAACCGTACCGAGCTCCGAGCCCGCGCCCGGACCGCCAAAGAGCTTTGGTACGTCATTCATGAACAGCGGTGCCCACAACGGCGTATTGGCGCCATCGGTCCAGGTTGCTGCGGTGGAATCCGTGAGCAAAGCATACCGGTACGGAGCCCGCATGCCTTTCGCCGTGAGCTGCACGAAGAGCTCACGGTTGCGCCGCAGACGCTCCGCATCGAACGACACGACATCGAGCTCGATACTCGGCGCATTCGCGGCGTCCAGCGTCGGTCGCTCTGCGCGCGCCGCCGGTCGTGTCACCGCCAACATTCCCGCTGCGAACATGACCGCCGCCGCACCTAGCATCGGGCGTCCCGCGCGGCGCTTCCGGTATACCAACGTCAGCAGGACGGCCGAACCCGCCGTCGCCAGCAACTGGAGCAGGGCGCGCGGAACCCACGCCATGTCCAACTGCCCTGACCAATCGTCCAGCGTAATGGCGACTATCGTGAACGCAACGGGGACGCCGATCACGGTCGCGACAAAGCCGGCAAAGCGCTTGGTCAGTGATGCCACGAGCATTGCAATCAACAGCCAGGCGCTGTAAAGCCACACGGAGTGCAGCATCAACGAACCGAACTCGGTACCGGTGATGCCGAAGTAGCGCAACGCCAAGAGTTCTCCCAGCAGCGGGGGCATAAGCAGCAACACGACGGACAGCGACAGTTTGGCCATGAGTACGGCGCGCGTCGGTATGGGCTGACTGGCCCAGAATGCACGCGGGTTTACAGGCGCATCGGCTTGCACCAGCAGCGCCGCAATCACACCGCCCAGCAGCCAGAGCGACGGCGCGAAGATCGTGGTACTGCCACCCCACTCGTTCTCGACGATCTGTGTGGCGGTCAGCGTTGCCATCACGGACAGCACAAGGTAGCCAAGCAACCACCACCGCAGCTGCGTTGCGTCCTTCTTCACCAGATGCCAGACCTGCCCGATCGTCGTCATGCGCCCACCTCGGTGCCTGATTGCGAGTGCGCCTTGCCCGCCAATGCGATGTAGAGCTCCTTGAGCGACGCGTCGCGTACGTCGATGCGCGCTGCACCGCGAAACGGCGCCGGCAGTTCGCGGGCATTACCCGTCTGCTCCATCAGCACACTCAGTCGCAGTCCGGCACGCTCAACCGACACCCAGTTCGCCGGAATCGGCTCGGGCATGCGCAGCGACGCCTCGGTCACCATATCGATGCGCTTGTAGCGGGCACGCAATTCGTCGATGGGCATGGACACACGCATACGTCCGCGATCGAGGATGCCAACCCAATCGGCCAGTGGCTCGATCTCGGCGATGTCGTGAGAGCAGAGCAACACCGTGGCTCCCTCGACACTCGCCGCATCGAGCAGTCCGCGCACGAGATCATCCTTCACGGCGGCGTCCATGCCGGTGAACGGCTCATCCATGATCAGCAGCCGTGGTTTGGGCGCGAGCGCACAAAGCAGCGCCGCTTTCATCCGCTGACCGCGCGACATCTTCCCTATCACCTGCCGCGGGTCGAGGTCGAAACGCGCGCGCAACGTCAGCGCAAGTGCGTGATCCCAGGTGGGGTACAGCGGCGCACAGAACGCTTCCAGTTGCGACAATCGCATCCACGACGGGAGCTCCTGCCCTTCCGCGAGGTAGGTAATCTGCTGGCGCTGCATCGGCGACAGTCGGTGCCGCTCGGCGCCGAACAACCGGACCGTTCCCTGCTGCAACGGGCGCGCGCCGGCGAGCAGTTGCAGCAAGGTGGTCTTGCCCGCGCCGTTGGCGCCGAGCAACGCGTACAGCGCGCCCTGCGGAATGTCGAGGTCGAGCCGATCGAGCACTGGCTCCGTGCCGAACCGGTACGAGAGCCCGTGCACCGCGACGGCTGGACTCGTGGGGCCTGTCTGTTCGCGCGTCATGCGTGCGTTCCGTGGAGGGTGGACGAATCGAGCAGTGTTCCCGCTGCGTCCGGTGCGCTGAGCTCGCGCCACCGGTCGGCGACGGCCTGCTGGACATCCGCTTCGGTGAGGCTCAGGCGCATGGCCTCGACCACGACCTGCTCCACCTCGCGCGACAGGAGGGCAGCGCGTTCAGCAGCGGTGGCGATGCGGCGCCTGGCGACGATGGTGCCGAGCCCGGGCAGCACGTCAAGCAGCCCGTCACGGGTGAGTTCGGCGACGACCTTGTGTGCGGTATTGGGATTGATCTTGAGCGACTGGCTCAGTTCCCGGACCGACGGGAACGGTGCGCCCTCGGGCAGTTCGCCGGAGACGACCGCTTTGGTGGCCGCATAGACGATCTGTCGATACGGCGATTCGCCGGGCGTGAGAACGACAGTGAAGGGGAGCATATGGTGTACTATGCGCTCTAGTACAGATAGATGTCAATGGATCAGCGGATCGCTCGGCCGGGCGTGGGGTATTTGGCGGGACTATTTTCGTGACATCCGCCAACCGGCGCACTTTCTGATCAGAGGTCCGATGCCATTGACTCACAAGCAGTTACAGAAAATCGAAGCCCGTCTTCATGAGGAGCGCACGCGCATTGTCGGTCAGTTGCACGAGTTCACCGGCGCGGAAGCCGCCGAGGACAGTCAGGAGCAGGCCGGGGACAGCTCGAAGTTCCCGACGCATGCTGCAGACCTGGGCACGGACGTCGCCAGGGAGGAACTGGAGGCCTCGATCGCCACGCGCCGGTCGTCGGAGATCGCCGAAATCGATGCGGCTCTCGAGCGTATCACGACGTCGCCGGAGACGTTTGGCGTGGATGAGAACTCCGGTGAGTCGATCCCCTTCGAACGTCTGGACATCATCCCGTGGGCGCGCACGACGGTCTAGCGTGACCCCTCCCTGAGCGCGGGTCGGCCCGTGCCGCTTTGCCGAGCCGACCCCGCTCCGTATCTTCGCGCAGACCCTCTTCGTTGGAGCCTGCCCGATGTCCATGTTCCGCCGGCGACGCACCCACCTCGTCTTACTTGTCGCCCTCTGCGCCGTTCGCCCGTCGATCCTCGCCGCGCAGGCTGCTACTGCCGCCCCGGCGTCGCCGGGCGCCCGCCCTGCCGCCGTACGTTCCTCCGCGCCGCAGCCCATCACGCCCGTAGACATTTCCGCCTGGAAGTCCATCCGCGGCGCGGCGATGTCCAACGATGGCGTCTGGTTCGCCTATACCGTCGCACCCAACGAAGGTGACGCGGACGTCGTCATTCGTCAGACAGCGGCGGGAGGTAAGGAACATCGATTTTCGATTGGCGAAGCGCCGGCGGCCGCGGGTGGTCGGGGCGGCGACGGCGGCAATGCGGCGATGCAACTGTCCGGTGATGGCAAGTGGGCGGCCATGCTCGTGTATCCCAGGGCTGCCGAGCAGAAGCGACTGCGCACCGCGCGTCGTCCGGTGCAATCCAAGGCGCTGATCGTCAATCTCGCCACGGGCGAAACACGCGAGTTCGACAAGATCCGTCGCATCGCGCTTGGCGGTGAGTCGCCGCGCTGGATAGCGCTGCAGGGTTACGGCCCGGACGCGCCGGCCGGTGGCGGTGGGGGGGGCGGCGGTGCCGCGCCTGCACCTGGTGCGCCCGGTATGGGTGGCAGTCCCTTGGCCGGCGGTGTCGGCCGCGTGGATGGCACCGACTTGTTGCTGCACGAACTGGGTGCGCAGACGGTGTTCAACATCGGCAACGTGGGCGACTTCGCGTTCGATCATCGCGGCGGGTGGCTGACGTACACCATCGACGCGCGCGACCAATTGGGCAATGGCGTACAGATACGCGATCTGGCGTTGGGGACGGTACGGTCGCTCGACGCGGACAAGGCGATCTATCGCCGTCTCGGGTGGAGCGACACGCTCCCCGCGCTCGCGTTTCTCAAGGGGACGCTGGACAGCGCGGGCACCGACACGACGTGGGGTGTCTTTGCCATGTCGGGTGTCGGCGGCAAGGCACCGGTGCTCGCTTCGGTCGGCACCGGTGGGCGCGGTCGTGTACCCGACGGCATGGAAGTGAGCCCTGATCGTGCACCGCGCTGGACCGAAACCATGGATGCGCTGGTGATTGGTTTGCGCGTCGCCACACCGCCGCTCCCCAAGGGCGACGCCCTCGCGGACGACGAACGGCCGTCGCTCATTCTCTGGCATGGCAAGGATTCGCGCCTGCAGTCGATGCAGATGGTGCAGGAGCACGCGGACAAGAGTTTCTCCTTCATGGCGGTGTATCAGCCGACCACAATGAAGGTGCTACAGCTGACCGACGACGTCGTGCGGACGGGGACGTTGGGTGCACGCGACCGGCTGCTGCTGGGCACGGACAATCAGCCATACGAGCGGAAGACGAGTGTGGACGGCATCCAGCGCCGCGACCTGTATCTCACCGATGCCCGCACGGGCACACGGACGCTGGTGAAGAAAGCGCTGCGCGGTGCGTCGTCGCTGTCGCCGGACGGCCGCACGGTGTTGTTCTGGGACGACGGCAACTTCCACGCGTACGATGTGGCGACCAAGGTCCTCGTGAACGCGACGGGTGGCGCACCGGTGTCATTCATCGATACGGAAGACGACCACAACGTCGATCGCCCCTCCACGAACATCGTGGGCTGGAGCAAGGACGGCCGCTTTGCGCTGATCAGCGACAACTACGATGTGTGGCGCATCGGCATGTCCGGAAAGAGCTGGGCCAATCTGACGGTGAACGGACGCAGCGAACGCGTACGCTATACACGGCGCATCTCGACCGACCCGCGTGAACGCGACATCGACTTGACCAAGCCGGTGTTCATGGCGGCGCAACAGGCGCGCACGAAGAAGGAAGCGATCGTGCGTATCGATCCTTCCAAGCCGGGCGCGGTCGCGGTGACGGGCTGGCGCGATGCGCGCCACGCCCCAATAAAGGCGCGCGACGCGGATGTGTGGGTCTCCTCCATCCAGACGGCGACTCGCTTCCCGGATTACTGGCGCGTGTCGTTCGGTGCCGGCGGCATTTCCGATTCGGTGCGTTTGTCCGAAGTGAATCCGAACATGAATGGCGTCGCGTGGAGTGCGGGTTCACGCCTGGTGAATTACGTGACCGAGAAGGGTGACTCGTTGCAGGGCGCGCTCTATCTGCCGGCCAACTATCAGGAAGGAAAGCAGTATCCGACGCTCGTCTTCATCTACGAATTGCAGTCGGACAATCTGAACAGCTTCCAGTCGCCGAACTTCTCGAGCTCCCCGAACGCGCTGATCGGCGTGCACAACTCGCGCGGCTACGCGGTATTTCTGCCGGACATCGTCTACAAGCTGAACGATCCAGGGATGAGCGCGGTGTGGAGTGTGGTCCCCGCGGTCACGGCGGCCATTCGCACGGGCATCGTCGACTCGGCCAACGTGGGTCTGCATGGTCACTCGTGGGGCGGCTACCAGACGGCGTTTCTGATTGGCCAGACGAGCATCTTCAAGAGTGCCGTGGCCGGCGCGCCGCTCACGGACATGGTGAGCATGTACAGTTCGGTGTACTGGAACACGGGTAGCGCCAACCAGCCGATCTTCCAGAGTTCCCAGGGACGCTTCAAGGGGAACTTCATCGAGAACCGCGAGGCGTACGAGCGCAACTCGCCGAATCGCTACGCCGACAAGATCAAGACACCGCTGATCATCCTGCATGACGACAAGGACGGCGCGGTGGACTTCAATCAGGGGATTACGTTTTACAACACGCTGCGCCAGCTCGACAAAGACGTCATCCTGCTGGAGTACGTGGGCGAGAACCACGGCCTGTCGCAACTCAAGAACCGCAAGGATTACTCGCTGCGCCTGATGGAGTACTGGGACAGCTATCTCAAGGGTGAGAAGGCGCCAGAGTGGCTGGAGCGCGGCATTCCGCGCCTCAAGCTCGAGGAGCATCTGCGCGAGCAGAAGAAGAAACTCGAGGCGAAGAAGATCGCCATGTAGTTGTGGCTTTCAGTTATCGCCCGGCGCTGGGCTTTGAGACCGGCCGGACCTGCTCCACTCGCCGTTTGCTGCGCTTCGCGCAGCGACGGCGCCGGGACAGGCTCGGCCGGTCTCTCGTTCAGTGCGGGGCTGGGTGACGGTGGGGTGCGTGGCGCTACTTCACGTAGCGGCCGATCAGATCCAGGCGGGAGCGGGGCCAGTTCATGGCGGCGGGACCGGTGACGAGCAGGACTTCGTGCCCTTCCTTGCTCACGTACCATCGCTCGGGCGGGGGGCCGGTGTGCAGTACCACCCGCCAGCAGGAGATGCGGCCCCACAACGTGGAGACGGTGGAGTCGCGTTGGACGCTGAGCTGTTGAGGGAGCGGGGGGCCGCGAGCACGGCCGGCGTGAGCGAACGGTTCACGTCGATGCTGCCGCGCCAGGTGGCGTGCAATGGCAGCATGCGCACGAGCAGCATGAAGGACGATGGATCGGTGACCAGAACGCGACCTTGGCGCAGAGGAATGCGCGTGGTGTTCGTACGAAACTTTGGCTCGATATTCGCCAGCAACTCGGGCGGCAAACCGATTGCCCATGTTTGCTCGAGAATGGAGTCGCCGACTGATCGTTGCGCGACTCGGCTCCCGAGCCCTGAGTACCGTCGCACGAGCAGTCGGAAGTCACTCTGCCGGATCCAGGCGGTGTCCACCCTGCTGCTCCACGACGACAGCACTTCCTCATTGGTGACCACGCGCCACGCCACCTCGCCCCGCAAGTGGTGTCGGCGACTCGCAGCGATTGCGCGTTAAAAAGTTTGTAGTCGAAGTACGCACACGCTGAGCTGCAAACGTTTACCCGTTCACCGCGTTGCACGAGCCTCGGGTTCAACCCGGTCACCGCGGGATACTCCGATTCGGCGTTCTGCGGCGGCGTTGCGGCGTAGGCAAATGCGGGCCAGATGGAGAAGCGCTCGGCATCGGATGCAGAAACGGAACGTTCATCGCAGGTCTCCCAGAAGTCCACGCAGCACCTTCAGTGCGCGAGAGAGTCGCACCTCCGACGTGCCGACCTTGCTGTTGAGTAGTCGCGCGATCTCCGCATGCGAATAGCCCTCGACGATGCGCAGCACGAACACGTGTCGTTGCGGCTCCGGCAACGCGCGGACGGCGCGCTCCACCAGTTCGTGTACATCGGAGGACGGCTCAGCCCGCGCCGGGAGCATCTCGCTTTCCAGGCCATGCGGTTCCTCGCGCCGCCCCTTCGCCCTTCGCTGACGCATCAGCGCATGCCGAACGGTGACCCGACGGAGCCACGCACCGAACGCACCGCGATCCTCGTACCGACGCATCGCCTCCGGCAAACCAACAAAGACGTCCTGCACGACATCCTCGGCGTCCGCCCGCTCGCCAGTCAGCCGATGCGCGAGCGTCAGCAATGACGGGGCGGCCAGCGCCGTCTCTTCGCGAAGCGCAGCAAACGGCGACTGGACGATCCCGGTGCCGCGATCCGCGCGCCCGCGACAATCCGGCCGGCGCAAGCCGACAACTCGAAACCGCGCGATCTACTTCATGCCGCCCGCGCCCTGCATCAGCTTGCTCATGTCGAGCACTTCGAACCCGTCCGGCACCTTGAACAGCGACGCATCGAGCGCACCCGTCTTGATGTCCGTCACTTCCATCGTCAACGTGTCCGCCGTGACCTTGCCCTTCTTATCCGTCTGCGTGGACCACGTGACCGACCTGAGTGCCATACCGGTACGGCCGTACTCGTTGGTGTACTTCGCGAGATCCGCCGCCAGCTCCGGATTGCTGCTCTTCACGCCGGAGGCGAACGACTTGGCCCACGCCTCGAGGCTGCCCGGATCGAAGTCGACCTTGGCGATCCACTGGTCGCTCGAGTCGGACGTCGTCGTCTTGTTGTTGATCAGCAGCATCTTCATCTCGATGGTGCTGGTGTAGTACGTCCGCACCTTGCGCGTCACGTAGCCGAGGATTTCCTCACCAGCCCCGAGATCCCTGAAGCGGAAGCTGGTGTTGCTGATGGTCATCTTCAGCATCGGATTGTTCATCAGCGCGCCAAACCCGCTGCCAAATCCGTCGGCGGTCATGAGGATTGCCTGCTTGTCCTTCGGGTTGACGATGTAGAACAAGCCCTTGTCGCCCTGCACGATGGTGTAGCCGTTCTTCTGACCGATCGGGTTCTTCCCCTCGACGTAGTCCATGCGGATGTTTGCATCCTGCAGACGTACCGTGGCCAGCAGATCGCGAGCCTCACGCTGCTTCCTGTCGGCTGCGCTCGACGTGATGCGATAGGAGAACGTGACGCCGGTGGCGCGCGACACGCTGGCCACTGCAGCGTCCACGAGCCGCGCGTCTGCAGCGACGAACAGAGCTGCGCCAAGCGCGACGGCGGCCGCCGAAGCGCGAGGAAGCGCTCGAGTGAATCGGGCAAAGTGATCCATGATGTCCCCGTGAGCGAATGCAATGCCGAAAACGGGCCGCGCCGATCGACGCGACATACTCCCAGGCTACCGCATCGACTGGACGAGACAAGCGTGTTGAAATTCACTCGCATCCGGATCTACCGATTTGTCCCGCACGGCGACAGCGAAATCACCGTTTACGGCAGCGCGGCCCCCGGCGTCCATTCCTGCGCGCGTAGCTGGGCGAGCAGCGACAGTACCGCCTGCTTCTCGACATGCACGGGACAGACGAGAACGTCCCCGGGGCGCGACCAGGCAAGCGCGCGACGTATGGCGTCGAGTTCTGCGGGCGCCACCTCGACCGCGGCCGGACCCACACCGAGTCGCGCCAGCTCGTGCAGAAACAGGGCGGGCAGTTCGCCAACGGACCGCCCGCGCAGCATCCGCTCCATCTCCTTCACGATCACATGATCGAACACGGTCACAGACCACGCGGCACGCACCAGCGCGCGCAGTTGTTTGTCGTCGCGATCGCCCGCCTGCCCAAGCACCAGCAGCCGTCGCGAGGCGGGAATCGTCATGGCGGTCCGGCACAATGCCGCCAGTCCCTCGGGATTGTGCGCGTAGTCCAGCAGCACCGTCAGCCCACCAAAGTGCTGCACCTGCAGTCGTCCCGGGTTGTCGTCGGGCGACGCACCGAACGTGGACATGGTGTCGCGAATCGCCGTGACCGGAACACCGCTGACTGCAGCGAGCAGCGCCGCGCCCAGCAGGTTGGCGATGTTGTGCGGTGCCGTGCCGCCGAGTGCGAGCGGCATGTCCGCGACAGCGCCGAGATCATGCCATGTGGCATCGACGTGCAACGCGACGCGGTCGTCGCGCACAATGGCCGCATCGCCGTCACGACGTACGTGTTGCAGCACGAGGGGATTCGACGCGTCCATCGAGAACCACGCCAGCGGCACCGACAGCGCCGGCGCCAGCTCGCGCAGCGTCGGGTCGTCAGCATTGAGTACGAGACATCCGTCATGGCCAATGGCGTGCGCCACCACGGCCTTGACCCTGGCGAGATCGTGCAGCGTGCGTACACCGTACTCGCCGAAGTGGTCGGCAGCAATGTTGGTAATGATCGCCGAGTTCGCCCGATGCACGGCCAGCCCGCGGCGCAAAATTCCTCCTCGCGCAGTCTCGAGCACCGCCGCCTGCACGCGGTCGTTACGTAACACCGCGCGCGCGCCAGCAGGCCCCGAAAAGTCGCCGCTGTTCAGCTGCTCATCACCCACCCACACCCCGTCGCTGCAGCACCAACCGGCGACACGTCCAGCCGCGCGCCACATCGCCGCCACCAATCGCGTGGTGGTGGTCTTACCATTCGAGCCGGTCACGAGCACAATCGGCACATCGCGCACAGTGTCCCACACGACCGATGCGGCATCGGGCGCCTCGGGCAGCGGCCACACCAGCGCGCCCGCACCGCTGCCGAGTGACAGAAACTCGTCGTCGAAGGTGACCGTGCGCCGCCGTTGAATCGCGGTGCGGCGCAGCATCGTCAGATTGGAGCGCGAGGCGCGCTCCGCCGTGGCCGCCGCGCGCAGGCGCTCGCCGATCACATCGTCGGTCTGCGGCGTGCGACCGCTGACGACTGCCTGCTCGGCCATGACCCACGCCTGTTCGTTCAGCTCGGTGGCGGTCATGAGCACATCCACCGCGACCTCGATGAAGAGCGACGCACCAATCCACGGCTCGCCAGCATCGGGCACATCGGCGTGCACCGACGTCACCGACGTGGGCGACTGCATCGCGTCGTTCAGCTGGTGCACTGCCGCTTCCCACTCGGCGCACAACTGCGCGAGCAGCACCGATTCATCTCGCGCCACGCGCACGTCGAGCACCGCGCCTTCGCTGTCGCTGTAGACATTCGGCCCCATCATTCGACGCGAATCGATGATGCGTGGTGACGGATACGGCGGCGGCTCGGGCGTCGCTCCCGCATCGAGCGCGCCCGGTGGGATTGCCGTCACGGGCTAGTCGTTGGCGTCGGGGGCGAGGATGACACCGCGTGCGTCGCGCAGCAGCACAAGATCCTCCGAGGTCGTCGTCCAGCGGGACTGCGGTTCTTCACGCACCACCGCGGCCTTGGCTGGCTCAAGATCGTCGGCGGGACCCTCTTCCAGCACGGCGGCCCGAGGGACCGATCGCGCCGCGCGCGGAGCGGGCACCACATACGCGTCGGCGTCCGGGCTGAAGTTCACGATCTGTTTCCACCCGCGCGCCAGCGCATCGGCGAAGACCAGCAGCAGGTCGCCGGGGCGCGCCATGCGCAGCGCCCCTTCGATGGCCTGCTGCTCATCCACGATGACCGTGATCCGATCCTGCTGAATGCCGGCATCGCGCAACGCGGCCGCAAGCATCTCGGGTACCTCGCGCTCCGCGCGTCCGCGCCGGGCGTCATCACGACGACAGATGTAATGATCGAAGTTCGCGTGCGCCGCCACCTTCGCGATCGCGAGGACGTCCTCGTCGCGGCGGTCGCCGGGCGCCGCCAGTACGCACAGTCGCCGGCCTTTGGGTGTCATCCGGTTGACCAGCTGGCAGAGCGCCGCCACCGCATGCGCGTTGTGGCCGTAGTCGAACAGCACTTTGAACGGATGTTCGTCGTACACGTTCAGCCGACCGGGTGCCTGAAAGAACGTGGTGTCGAAGGTGCGCAAGCCGTGCCGGATGTCTTCCAACCGTACACCCATCGAAAACGCCATCGCCGCGGCAAACATGGCGTTCTGGACGTTGAACGTCGCGCGGCCTTCCAGCGTGGCCGGAATGAGATGCGTCCACAACAGCGGAATGTGCGCGCCGTGGTCGTAGATCGTGATCATCTGTCCGTTGACACCCGCTTCGATCGCGCAGGCGCGCCCGCCGGCGCGGATATGCTCGCGCACGATGTCGTGCGCCGGATCCATGGTCACATAGCACACGTGCTTCGCATCCGTGTACGCCGCCATGCGCAACGTCAGCGGATCGTCGGCATTGAGCACCGCGGTATCCGTCGCGATCTCGACCACGGTGCGCTTGACCTCGGCCAGCTGCTCGAGCGTATCGATCCCCTTTTGCCCGAGATGATCGGGCTGGATGTTGAGCACGGCCCCCACGTCCACATGCCGCATGGCCATGCCGGCGCGCAGCAAGCCACCACGCGCCGTCTCCAGCACGGCCACCTGCACCGCCGGATCGCTCAAGACGATCCGCGCCGACGTCGGGCCGGTCATGTCGCCTTCTACGGTGCGCTGTCCGTCGATGTAGACACCGTCTGTCGTGGTGAGTCCGACACGCTGTCCGGCCAACTTGTGGATATGCGCCAGCAATCGAGCGGTCGTCGTCTTGCCGTTGGTGCCCGTGATGGCGGCAATCGGAATCGTGCTCGGCGCGTTCTTCGGGAACAGCATGTCGATGACCTTGCCCGCCACATCGCGCGGACGCCCCTCGCTGGGCGCCATGTGCATGCGGAAGCCGGGCGCCGCGTTCACTTCGCAGATCGCGCCGCCAATATCCTTGTACGACTGCGTGATGTCCGGCGTGAGAAAGTCCACGCCACCAATATCGAGACCAATCGCCAGGATGGCACGCACAGCCATCTCGGCGTTGTCGGGACTGACGACGTCGGTCATGTCGGTGGCCGTGCCGCCCGTCGAAAGATTGGCGGTCAGACGCAGATACACCTGTTGCCCCACGGGCGGCACCGATTGCGCTGTGTAGTCGAGCTTGGCCAGCAAGCCGAGCGCCTGCTCATCGAGTTCGATCTGCGTCAGCACCTTCTCGTGCCCGATGCCGCGACGCGGATCAGTGTTGACCTCGGCGACCAACTGCTCGATGGTGTGCACGCCATCGCCCACGACCTTGCCCGGCTCTCGCCTCGACACCGCGACCAGTTCGCCGTTGACCACGAGCATGCGGTGATCATGCCCCGTGATGTAGCTCTCCACGATGACGCTGCGCGAGATGTCCTGCGCGCGCAGAAAACCGGCCGTCACTTCATCCGCTGTGGTCAGCGCGATCGACACGCCACGACCGTGATTGCCGTTGTACGGCTTGGTCACCACGGGATACCCGATGCGTTCGGCCGCCGCGATCGCGCGCTCCGCCGACTGCACAAGCCGTTGCTTGGGTACCGGCAAGCCCAGGCGCGACAAAATGTGATTCGTCTCTTCCTTGTCGCTCGCGAGATCGACGGCGATGTACGGCGTGCGTCCCGTGATGGTGGCCTGAATGCGCTGCTGATTGCAGCCGTAGCCAAGTTGGATGAGACTCTGTTCGTTCAGGCGCATCCACGGAATACCACGCGCTTCAGCGGCGTGCACGATGCTCGCGGTACTCGGTCCAAGCGCACGACGCTGCGCATAGCGAATGAACGTGTCACGGCGGGCGGCGAGATCGAACGACGCATCGGCACTCGATGGACGCAGTTCGCCCGGCAGCAGATGGTGCAGCAGGTCGAGCGCCACGTCGGCCGCCTCGAGCCCCACATCTTCCTGCTCATACTCGAACACGACGTCGTACACGCCGGGGCGCGACGTTTCGCGCGTCTTGCCGAATGTCACCTTCACACCGGCGACGTTCTGCAATTCGATGGCGACATGTTCGAGCACGTGTCCAAGCCACGTGCCGTCGTCTTCCGTCATACGACGGACAAATCCACCGGGCTCTCCGTAGGAACAGCCGTGCTCACGAAGCCCGGGCAGCGCCTCCAGCAACGCGTCGATGAACGCGTCGCCAAGCTTGCGGGTGGGCCAGTGCTCGAGTGCACCGAGATCGAGTTCGAGCCGAATGACCGGAAAATGCGCGTAGTGACTCGGCCCGACGTACACGGAGCGATCGAGAATTTCCATCTGGTCTAGTCGCCGGAAGCGAACACGCTGCCGCCGGTGGGCTGGCGCGTATGCAGGTTAAACGTGGCGCCGGGAGTGAGTACATGCACCTTGATGCCGAGCAGCGTCACCGGTTCGCCGGGCTTGGCGTCGGCAATCGACGAGTATTCGACTTCGCTGGGATCGACGAGCGTCACCGCGCCGCTGCCGACGATCTCCACCATCTCATCGGGTCCGATGAACGCGGCGGTGTCTTCGTCCACGCCAAGTCCTACGGAAAACGGATTGTACGCGAGTGCCGTCAACAAGCGGCCGAGGCGATCACGCTGGCGAAAGTGCTGATCGACGATGACGCGGTTAGTCAGTCCGAGTCCGGCGCACATGGTGACCATGCCCGCGCGCGGTGTCGAGCCTTCTTCACCGAATGCGATCATGTGTTCACTGAGGAACGCGGCGCCGGCGCTGGTGCCGGCAATGGGCACCCCGGCCGCGTTGCGACTGCGCATGATCCTGGCGACGGGCGTCCCGCCAAGTGTCGCCGTCAATTTGAGCTGATTGCCACCGGCGATAAAGATCCCCGTCGCGCTCGTGAGCCAGTCGAGCCAGTCCTGATCGTCGCAGTCGCTGCGGCGTTCGAAGCGGAGCGCTTTCGTGTCCTTCACGCCATGCCGCGCGAAGATCCGCTCGTAGTACGTGCCGATGTCCGGCTCGTTCGAGGCGGTGGGGATGACGGCTATGCGCGCCTGTGCGCCGCCGCTGAGTGCGACAAAGCGATCGAGAATCTCCGCATCGGCGAGCTTGCCACCGATGGGGATGATCCAGCCTCGCGCGACGTCCGGATGCAGGCGTGAAGGCATGAACCCGCAAGCTAACGCCGTCGAGCGAGCTTCGGTAACGTTCAGCCATGATCACGTCCCCGCTGACGCTGCTGCGCAACGCCGATCTCTTCGCCCCTGAGCCGCTGGGTTCACGCGACCTGCTGATCGGCGGCGAGCGCATTCTCTGGATCGGCACGGCACTGCCGGAATTGCCGCGAACGCTCGGCGTCACCGTGGTCGATCTCGACGGCGCGCGCGTCATTCCCGGGTTGATCGACGGCCATGTGCACCTGACCGGCGGCGGCGGCGAGTCGGGGCCCGAGTCGCGCGTTCCCGCTCCCGCACTCACGCGCTATACCCGCGGCGGCGTGACCACCGCGATCGGCGTGCTTGGCACCGACGATGTGACGCGTTCGACCAGTTCGCTCGTCGTCGCCGCGCGCGCGTTGATCGCCGAAGGGCTGAGCGCGTGGTGTCACACGGGTGGCTATCACCTGCCGCCCACGACGCTCACCGGCAGCGTGCGCGGCGACATCGCGCAGATCGATCGCATCATCGGCGTGGGGGAAGTGGCGATCAGCGACCACCGTTCCAGCCAACCCACACTCGACGAACTCCTGCGCATCGCGTCCGAGGCGCATGTGGCGGGACTGATGACCGGCAAGGCCGGGATCGTGCACTTGCATGTGGGCGACGGCGCGCGCGGGCTGGCATTGGTGCGCGAGGCGATGTCCACGAGCGAATTGCCGGCACGGGTCTTTAACCCCACGCATGTGAACCGGCGCAAAGCGCTCTTCGACGAAGCGGTGGCGCTCGCCGTGCATGGTTGCCACATCGACATCACCGCGTTCCCCGTGCGCGAAGGCGAGGATGCGTGGAGTGCGGCGGACGCGCTCACGCGCTACCTGGCGAGCGGTGCACCTGCGGATCGGGTGACGGTGAGTTCCGATGGCGGTGGGTGTCTGCCGACCTTCGACGCCTCGGGACGTGTGGCGCAAATGGACGTGGGCGACTCCGCGGCGCTGATCGAAACCATCGCCGAGTTGTTGCGCGCAGGCCACGCACTACCGGTCATCTTGCCTGCGTTCACGAGTAATGTCGCCGGATTGCTCAGACTGCCTGACAAAGGCCGGTTGGTGGTCGGAGCCGATGCCGACCTGGTGGTTTTAGGAGCGGCGCACGGCGTACAGGACGTAATGGCGCGCGGAGCGTGGCACGTGCGCCGCGGTGCGCCGGTGCGACGGGGGACATTCGAAGGCGTGGTCGTGCCCGCCTGACTCTGTCGCTTGACAGGGTCGCTGGGGAAGTCGATGTTGCATCGTTCGCGAAAGCGGGCAAGCCGCGCAAGGGTTCATCCCTCGTGTCGGACTGACCGCTGAACGGACAAAACATAGGTGCTGGTCGTCGTCCGCTGCCGGTTCGGCGGGTGACGCGAAGAGGGAACCCGGTGTGAATCCGGGGCGGCCCCGCCGCTGTGAGGGAGGACGACGAAGCCTGCAGCCACTGCGTCAGCACGATGCGGGAAGGCGACTTCGGAGGATGATTCCCGAGCCAGAAGACCTGCCAGATACCCGGAGTCCGCGCACGCCCTCGAGGGAGGAAGTGCCGGGGATTGTCGCCCGTGCCTCGCGCATTGGCGACGCCGCTGGGCTCCTTGCGTCTTACCGCAGGGAGCCTTTGTCGACGCGACGGGCCAGGTCGGCCAACGCTGGCGATGGTGGTGGTCCTCGGGGGTGTGCGCTCCACGTGCTGTCAGTGGTCCCACATCCGTCCGGAGCAACAAATGACTGCCATCGCGCCATCGCCCCTATTGTCGTTCGCGCCGTACGCGCCCGCCGCGCCCGCGCCGAGCATTCCGGCCGTGATCAAGCGGGACGGACGTTCGGCCCCCTGGAACCCCGAGCGCATCACGCGAGCCATCGCGCTCGCGTTCTTCGCTTCGCGCTACGAGAACGCGCCCAACCCGCATGCGGACGATGCCGGTGCGCGCTTCGGCCTCGGCTTCACCGATTTCTCCGAGGTGTTGGCCATCACGCAGTTGGTGGTGAACACCGTGGAACGGAAGACGGCGGAGCGGACACCCACCGTGGAAGAAATCCAGGACGTCGTGGAGATGATGATCGCCGCGCGCGGGCACTGGGACATTGCCAAGCGCTACGTGATCTATCGCGCGTCGCGCTCGACACGTCGGCTCGCCGCGCACGACGACAATGGCTTGCAGGACTACATCTTCCTCTCGCGTTACTCACGCTACCGGGCCGATCTTGGTCGTCGTGAAACACCGGCCGAAGCGTTCACGCGGGTGATGGACATGCACCGCGCGCACTTCGCGGGCCGTCTTGACGCACCCGTTGCGGGACTCGGCGGCCAGACGTTGCGCGCCCTGCTCGACGACACGGAACTGGCGTTGCAGCGCCGAGCCATCCTGCCGTCGATGCGCTCGTTGCAGTTCGGCGGCGATGCCATCGACGCGAACCACGCGCGCATGTTCAACTGCGCATTCACTCACATGAACCGCCTCGATGCATTCAAAGAGGCGTTCTTCCTGCTGCTCTCGGGCACGGGTGTCGGCTTCAGTGTGCAGCGGCAGCATGTGGCGCAGTTGCCCGCCTTCCCGCTGCGTGCGCCGGAGAATGAACTCCCGGTCGTGCATCACACCGTGCCGGACACGCTCGAAGGGTGGGCGGACGCGCTCGACGTGCTGTTCCGCAGCTATCTCGACGGCACGAAGGTTGAGTTCAACTACAGCGAGATCCGTCCGCGTGGCAGGCCGTTGCGCACCTCGGGCGGTCGCGCGCCAGGACATCTGCCGCTCAAGAAGGCGCTCGTCGCCGCGGAGCGCGTGCTGGAGCAGGTGCCGGGTCGTGCGCTGCGTCCGATCGAAGTGTACGACATCATGATGCACGTGGCCGTCGCGGTGCTCTCCGGCGGCATCCGTCGCTCGGCGACGATCTGTCTGTTCTCTGCCGATGATGACGAGATGGCGTCGGCCAAGACGGGCAACTGGTTCGAAACCAATCCGCAGCGCGGCAAATCGAACAACTCCGCCGTGCTCGTACGCGAGACGGTGCAGGAGCGAGACTTCTCACGCCTGTTCGAGTATCAGAAAGAGTTTGGTGAGCCGGGCTTCTACTTCGTGGACGATCCGGAATACGGTGCCAATCCGTGCGTGGAGATCGGCCTCGCACCGGCCTTCACGGTGGACGAGCAGACGCGTACGCAGCTCATCGCGCGCGGGCATGACGATGTGGCCGTGGGCACGCGCCTGTCCGGCTGGCAGATGTGCAATCTGACGACGATCAACGCGGCCGCCTGCGACGACGAAGCGACGTTTTTGGCGAGCTGTCAGGCGGCGGCACTGCTGGGCACACTGCAGGCGGCGTACACCGACATCCGTTATCTCGGACCGGTGACGCGCGTGATCAACGATCGCGAGGCACTGCTGGGCGTCTCGATCTGCGGCATTCTCGAGCGACCCAACCTGTTGCTCGATCCCTCGGTGCTCGAGCGCGGTGCGCAAATGTGTCTCGACACGAACGCGGCGATTGCCGGGCATCTCGGTATCGCGCCGGCGGCACGTATCACGTGCGTGAAGCCGGAAGGCACGGCCAGTCTCGTATTGGGGGCGGCGTCCGGGATTCATCCGCATCATGCGCGGCATTACTTCCGCCGCGTGCAGGCGGCGCGCACGGAGCCGTTGTATCAGTGGTTCAAGCAACAGAATCCGCACATGACCGAGTCGTCGGTGTGGGACCCTGAGACGACGGACGTGATCACCTTCCCAGTGTCGGCCAACGCCGATGCGATCCTGCGCGCCGACGTGGGAGCGGTGCAGTTTCTCGAATACGTACGTGTGGTGCAGCAACATTGGGTGTGCGCCGGCCGCCGGCACGAGCAATTCAATCCGGGACTGCATCACAACGTGTCGAACACGGTCACCGTGCGCGACGACGAGTGGAACGCAGTGCACGATTTCATCTGGGCGAATCGCGCGTACTTCGCCGGCATTTCGTTGCTGCGCGAAACGGGCGACAAAATCTACATGCAGGCACCGCGCGAGGAGGTCGTCACCGACGCGGACCTCTTGAAGTGGAACGCGCTGTCGTATACGCCGGTGGATTACACGGCACTGAGCGAGCGCGACGATCGCACCACGTTGGCCGATGTGATCGCCTGTGCCGGCGGGGCATGCGAGATCGTCTGAGATCGTGACGCGGGACCCGGCACCTCGCAGAGCAACTGCGCGGTGCCAAGTCGCGGGTACTCAATTAACCGTACTTCGGTTCAGTGCTTCATTGGCTTACAGCCTTCTTCGAGCACGTCGAACTTGTCATGGAGGAGCTTGAGCGCGTCCTTAATGGTGCCGTCTGCAGCCTGCCTGGCCACCAGGTCGGCAACGCCCTGCGTCTGCGGGACGAGATTATTGGCCGCGTCCTTGAGCTGCGGCGTCGCGCATGACTTGGGAGGCGTAGACGCGGCGAGCAGTTTCGCCGCGGCGACCATGTCCGTGGCCTTGGCTTTGATCGGGGCCACATCGCCGTTGGACTTGGCCGGATGCCAGGTGGCCATCATGAGCATGTGGTAGGCGTCGAGCTCCTTCCATCCGGACATGCCCTCGTGCTGCTCCGCGGCGCCCGCCTTGCCTCCGCTCATCTTGCCGTGGTCCATTTTGCCGTGATCCATCTTGCTGTGGTCCATCCCTTCCATGCCGGACTTGGCCGGCGGGGCGGGCGGCTTGGCGCCGGTGCTCTGCGCGGCGAGCGGAGCGGCGGCAAGCGACAGCGCCGCTACGGCGGATGCAAATACCGCGCAACGGACGCTGGAATGCTTCGGGAAGAACGTCATGGGATCGTGAACTCGGGGACAGGGCAACTGCGGAAAGTCGGGATATCAGGCAGCTACCCGACGCATGGCCCAAAGTTCTCCCCGCCGGGCTCGTCCCACAACTGCAGTTGGCCGCAGTTGGCCGCAGTTGCCCCTCGCCCAACGCCGCCCCCACCCCCATCGTATGCCTTCTGGGCCCTCTCCACTGGGTCCAATCCCGTGCCCAAGGCGTTCCGATGACCATCTTCACCCCTCCCCGCATGAACCGCCTGCGTCACGCCGCCTGGCGTTCCGCCGCGCTGCTCTGTGCTGCGGCGCTGCCCGCCACGCTCTCGGCCCAGTCCAGGCCCACGTCGCCGAAGCAGTTCCTCGGCCACGATATCGGAGCCGACTACGAGCTGCCCAATTACACGAAGCTGCACGCCTACTTCGCCAAGGTCGCCGCCGAAAGCGACCGCGTGACACTGGACACCATCGGCCTCACCGAAGAGGGCCGCCCGCAGATCATGGCCATCGTGTCGAGCCCCGAGAACCACCGGAAGCTCGCCCGCTACAAGGAGATTTCCACCAAGCTGGCCAAGGCCGACGGGGTGGATTCCGCCGCCGCCGCCGCCATGGCGAAGGAAGGTAAGGTGATCTTCTGGATCGATGGCGGACTGCACGCCACGGAGGTGCTCGGTGCCCAGCAACTCATGGAGACGCTCTTCCAGCTCTCCAGCCGCACCGATGACGAAACAGTCCGTATCCTGAACGACGTGGTCATACTGATGACGCACGCCAACCCGGACGGCATGGAGCTGGTCACCAATTGGTACATGAAGGAGCCGGACAAGCTCCGTCGCACCACCTCCACCATTCCGCGGCTCTACGAGAAATACGCGGGTCACGACAACAACCGCGACTCGTACATGAACGCGCTGGCCGAGACGCGTAACATGTCGCAACAGTTGTTCGTCGAGTGGCACCCGCAGATCATGTACAACCATCACCAGACCGGTCCCACGGGCACGGTGATGGCCGCGCCGCCCTACCGGGACCCCGCGAACTTCTGGTTCCACCCGGCCATGATCACCGGCCTCGATCTCGTGGGCGCGGCGCTCAACCACCGCTTCGTGCTGGAGCACAAGCCGGGAGTCACCTTCCGCGCCGGCTCCAACTACAGCACGTGGTGGAACGGGGGCCTCCGCACCACCGGCTACTACCATAACCAGATCGGCATCCTCACGGAAACGATCGGCAACCCGACGCCGATGCGCATCGCGCTCGTCCCGGATCGCCAGGTGCGGTCGGCCGGTCTCCCGATGCCGATCGAGCCGCAGGAGTGGCATTTCCGCCAGTCCGTCGACTACTCGGTGAGCGCGAACTACGCGTTCCTCGACATGGCGTCGCGATACCGGGAGACGTTCCTGTTCAATCGCTGGGTGATGGGCCAGGACCAGATCAACGCTGGCAACAAGGACAACTGGACGATCTCGCCCAAGCGTGTGGCGGCCATGGTCGAGAAGATCACAAAGGACCGTGGCACGGCGCCGGCGGAGACTCGCGCTGGCGGGCCGCGCGGCGGAGGTCAGACGCCGAACGTGGCGAGCTCCGTGACCAACGACCGCTACATGGCGGAGCTCAAGAAGCCGGAACACCGCGACCCGCGCGCGTACGTCCTGACCAGCGCGCAGACCGACTTCCCGACGGCCACGAAGTTCATTCGCGCGCTGCAGTACTCGGGCATCGACGTGTACAAGGCCACGGCACAGTTCACGGCAAACGGGAAAGCATTCCCCGCCGGCTCGTGGGTGATCAAGACTGACCAGGCATTCCGTTCGCATGTGCTCGACATGTTTGAACCGCAGGACCATCCGAACGACTTTCGCTACCCGGGCGGCCCGCCGATTCCGCCCTACGACAACGCCGGCTGGACGCTCGCGTTCCAGATGGGCATCGAGTTCGAGCGCGTGCTGGACGGCCTCACCGGTCCGTTCGAGAAGCTCAACGGCATCACGTCCATGCCCGCGGGCACCGTCGCCAAGGGCAAGGCCGGCTACTTCATCCATGCCTCGGTGAATGACGCCGCCACGGTCGCCAACCGCCTCGGCAAGGCCAAGGTCAATGCGTCGCGCATCCCGTCCGAATTCAAGGACGGCGAAATGACGTGGCCGGCTGGCTCGTGGTTCATTCCGGCCGGTGGCGCCGCCGACCGTATCGTCGCGCAGTCGGCGCAGGACCTCGGCGTCAACTTCGCTGCGGCCAACAGCAAGCCGGGTACGGCGCAGCCGGTGCAGCCGCTGCGCATTGCCCTCGTCGACCGCTACGGCGGCAACATGCCGAGCGGGTGGACGCGCCTGATTCTCGAGAAATTCGAGTTCGGCTACACCACGGTGTATCCGCAGGAGATCGACGCTGGCAACCTGAAGGCCAGGTACGACGTGATCGTGCTGACCGACGGCATGTTCAGTGAGGCCGGTGCTGGTCGCGGCTTCGGTGGCTCGCCCGACACGACGCTGATTCCGGCCGAATATCGCAAGGAGCTGGGCCGCGTCTCGAGCGACAAGTCGGTACCCGCACTCAAGGCGTTCGTCGAGGCGGGTGGCCGCGTGGTGGCTATTGGCTCGTCGATCGGCGTCGGCAAGGCGATGGGACTTCCCATCGAGAATTACATGGCCGAGGCGAACGGCAAGGCGTACGCCGGCGAGAAGTACTACATCCCGGGCTCGGTGCTCGAGGTGAAGCTCGACACGTCGTCCACGATCGCGGCGGGCATGGCGCCGCGTCCGGCGGTGATGTTCGACAACAGTCCGGTGATGAAGCTTGGCCCCGATGCCGCGGCCAAGGGTGTGCGTCCGCTCGCCGTGTTTGACAACGCCGCGCCGCTCTTGTCGGGCTGGGCGTGGGGTCAGGAGCTGCTCAAGGACGGCGTGGCGATGGCCGAGGCGAACGTTGGACAGGGCACAGTGTGGCTGTTCGGGCCGGAGATCCTGTTCCGTTCGCAGGCCCATGGCACCTACAAGCTGTTTCTGAACGCGCTGAACGGCGGCTTCAAACGGCCGAGCAAGCCACTGCAGTAGCCTCGGGAGTCGTTCGTGTAGTCGTGGTGCCGTCACGCGTGCGGCCATCGGCCGTATGCGAGCTTCAGAGAACGCCCGGCCCGCCTCGCGCGCGCGTCGGGCGTTCGCGTTTTCGACCGGGCACTTCGCCGCGAGAGTCGGCTATTGTACGTGATGCGTTTCGACCTCAAGACCATCTCCCGTACCGTGGGGGTGGCGATCCCGATCGTCTTTGGCCTGTTGGTCGGCCGCATGCTTTCCCCGTGGCTTCCGCAGCTCGCGGACTGGGTGAATACGCTGGGTGCATGGGCACCGATCGCCTTTGTGGGCGCGTATGTTGCCGTCGTCTTGCTGATGCTGCCGGCGTTTCTGCTGACCATGGCTGGCGGCGCGGTGTTCGGCACGTTCAAGGGCGGCCTGCTGGTCATGATCGGCGCGCTGCTCGGCGGCACGGCGGCGTTCCTGATTGGTCGTTATGTCGCGCGCGCGCAGGTGGCGAAACGCGTGGCCAGGAATCACACCCTCGCCGCAATCGATCGCGTGGTTGGCGAAGACGGACTGCGTCTCGTGTTCCTGCTGCGACTCTCGCCGGCCGTGCCGTTCGTGCTCACCAACTACGCACTCGGTGTGACGCGGGTGAAACTGCGCGATTTCGTGCTCGGCACCTTCGGTCTGGCCCCGATTGTCTTTACGTACGCCGCGTACGGCAGCGCGACGGGTGCCGGTCCCAACCCCGATGGTTCATCGCCGATTTCGGGCACGCTGCTCGTGGCGGGGATCGTAGTCACGGTGGTGCTCGGCCTGCTGCTCGCGCGCATCGCGCAACGCGCGCTGAACGAAGCGGACCTGGCGCGGGCGGTGGCGGCCGCCGCGGCGAACGATGCATCGCTGAAGCACGCGTCATCGACCGGCGCCTCGCGGAACGGCGCCTCGCGGAACGGCGCCGCGTCGACCGGCAGCTGATCGTCACACGATGCCAACACCGCTGCAACTGTTCACGATCGCCGGCATCTCCGCACTCGGTGGCGCGATCAACTCCGTCGCGGGCGGCGGCATGCTGCTCGTATTCCCTGCCCTCGTCGGACTGGGCGTACCGCCCATCGTCGCCAATGCCACGGGCACTGTCGCACTCTGGCCAGGCTCCATGGGCAGCCTGTTGGGCTACCGCACGGCGATGAAGGGTGCAGGTCGTTGGGCCCTGCATCTCGCTGTGCCAAGTCTGGTGGGCGGATTGATCGGCGCGTGGCTCCTGCTGTCCACGCCGAGCGATCGCTTCTCGGCGCTGGTGCCGTGGCTGGTGCTTGGAGCGACGGTCATGTTCGTCGTGCAGCGTCCGGTCTCGGAGTGGCTGCTGCGCCGCTCGCGTTCGAGCACGGACGCGCCGAGCGTGGCAGCCGGTTCGATCCCGTTGCCATCGCCACCATGGCATTTTCTGCTGCTACAGCTGGCCATTTCGATCTATGGTGGCTACTTCGGCGCGGGCGCCGGCATTCTGATGCTGGTTGGCCTCGGCCTGATGGGGCTGACCAACATCCACCAGATGAACGGCCTGAAAAATGTGTGCGGCTCCTGTTTCAACGCGGTCGCCGCAATCACGTTCGCCACGCAGGGTGTGGTCGACTGGCCCATCGCCGGTGCGATGGCTGTCGGCTCCGTGATCGGCGGCTATTTCACGTCCGGGCTCGCGCAGCGCACCCCGCAAACGCTCATGCGCGGCGTGATCGGTACGATTGGCCTGGTGGCGAGCGTCTGGTTGATGTGGAAGCGCTGAGGCGGGCGCCGTGACGCGCGTGCCGTGACGCGCGAGCGTTGACCGAAGCGCGCGAATCAACAATCCGCACGACAGCGGTCCGGCATCGCATCCGCTCTCCCCATTCTCACGCACGTGCCACAGTTTCCGTGGTGCTCCTCGTTCCCCCACCTCGTCGTTCCCGCCAATGACATCAAGACATCCTGTCCGTCGCTGGGCGCTCACCGCGCTCCTCGCCTCCGGCGCTGTGCTGCCCCCGCACGCCGCGGCGCAGACGCCCACGTCACCGGGGCCCGTTGTCACGCTTCCCCTCAAGTCGGCGCGTACCGCCACATTCACGACCACCACCGGATCATGGATGTCGCTCGACGTCTCCCCCGATGGCCAGACCATCGTCTTCGATCTGCTCGGCGATCTCTACACGATGCCGATCACCGGTGGGAAGGCGACGCGGCTGACGAGCGGGATGGCCTACGACGCCCAGCCGCGATTCTCGCCGGACGGCAACCGACTCACCTTCGTGTCCGACAGATCCGGCGGTGAGAACGTCTGGGTATTGTCGCTGGACATGAAGGACACCACACAGCTGACGAAGGGCAACACGAACATGTACGTGTCACCGGAGTGGACGCCGGACGGACAGTACATCATCGCGTCGCGCTCCGGCGGACTCGGGGGTACGGCCAAGCTGTGGCAGTATCACGTGGATGGCGGCAACGGGCTCCCACTCTCCGCCACGCCCACGCCGCCACCGACGCTCAAGATGGTCGGTGCCGCGTACGGCAAGGATCCGCGCTACCTGTGGTTCGCGGCGCGCAATGGCGACTGGCAGTATAACAGCATCGGTGCGCAGTACCAGCTGTACGTGTGGGACAAGGAATCCGGGCGCGCGTCGCAGATGTCCACGCGCTTTGGCTCGGGGTTCCGTCCGGCGCTCTCGCCCGATGGCAAGTATCTCGTGTACGGCACCCGCTTCGAGACGAAGACCGGCCTGCGCATCCGCGATCTCGAGACGCAGCGTGAAGACTGGCTCGCGTTCCCGGTGCAGCGTGACGACATCGAGTCTCGCGCACCGATGGATGCGTATCCGGGCTACTCGTTCACGCCCGACTCGAAAGCGATCGTCGTGACGTACGGCGGCGAAATCTGGCGCGTGCCGGTCGACAAATCGGCGCCGGCTAAGATTCCGTTCGAAGCAGAAGTGAAGCTGGAGATGGGTCCGGAGGTGAAGTTCGCCTACAAGATCGACACCGCCTCGACGTTCAAAGCGCGTCAGATCCGCGACATCGCCCCGTCGCCCGATGGCAAGCAGATTGCGTTCTCGGCACTGGGGCGCATTCACGTCATGCCGTTGCCCAGCGGCGCGCCCACGCGTGTCACCACGGGCGAGATCGGCGAGTTCAATCCCGTGTGGTCGCCGGACGGCAAGTCGCTGGCCTTTGTGACGTGGCATGACGCACGCGGCGGCAGCATCGTGCGCGCGACGCAGGACACCAAGGGTGCGTGGACGTCGCGTGTGCTGACGACGGGCGCGCTGTATACCGATCTCGCGTGGTCCTCGACGAATCGCATCGTTGCGCTTCGAGCGGCTGCGCGCGAAATGCAGGAAGCGGGGGGTGCGTTTTTTGGTCCTGCTGCGGCGGAGTTCGTCTGGCTGCCCGCCGCCGGCGGCAGCGTGAACGCGATCATGCCGAGTGGTGGCATGGGGACGCCGCACTTCACGCAGGACACGGCGCGCATCTTCGCCTACGGTGGCGCGGGGCTGCAGTCGTTCCGCTGGGACGGCACCGATCTGAAGACGCACTTGCGGGTGACGGGACCGTTGCCGCCGGGCGCCGGTGGTGCGGATGGAGACGGCTACACACCAGTGGGCCTCGATGCAGCGCTCGTCGCTCGCGGTGCCGGGCAGTACATCGGCGGTCGGGGTGCACGACCGATCGGCGCGGAGGTGTCGAGCGGTTTCGGCTTTGGCGCGGTGCGTGGCTTCGGCAGCACGCATTTCGATGAGCAGGGCGAACCCTCGCCGCCGCAGCCGCCGCCGGCCGGCCTCGTCATCATGGCCCCCAAGGGCGATCAGGCACTGGCCATGGTCGGCATGGATTTCTACAGCATCACCGTGGCGCAGATCGGCACCACGGCGCCCACCGTGAATGTCGCCACGCCCGCGGCCGCCCCGGTTCCGGTGCGGAAGCTGAACACGATCGGTGGCGAGTTCCCCTCGTGGACGGCCGACGGTCGCACGGTGCTATGGTCGCTTGGCAACGCGATGTGGACATACGATCTCGATCGGGCGAAAGTCGTGGACGATTCGCTCAAGGTGGACGGGAAGGCGAAGGCGCGTGTTCGCGCGGACACGACGAAGTCGGTGAAGGACAGCGTTGCCCGTTCCGATTCCGTGACGAAGGCAGACACCACCAGGAAGACGCCGCCGGGCTACAAGCCTGCCGAGGTGCGCGTCGCGCTCGATGCGCCGCGCGACCTGCCGCGTGGCGTCGCCGTCTTTCGCGGCGGACGCGCGTTGACGATGAAGGGAAAGGAGATCATCGACGACGCCGACGTCGTGGTGCGCGACAGCCGCATTGTGGCGGTTGGCGCGCGCGGCACGGTGACCATTCCTGCGGAGGCGCAGGTCTTCGACATCAGCGGCAAGACAATCATGCCGGGCTTTGTGGACACGCACTACCATCCACAGTGGTTGACTCCGCAGATCCACAACACACAGACGTGGCAGTACCTCGCCACGCTGGCGTACGGCACGACCACCACGCGCGATCCGCAGACGGCCACGACAGATTTCCTGTCGTACAACGATCACGTCGAGATGGGTGATATGATCGGCCCGCGCATCTACACGACGGGTCCCGGCGTCTTCTCGTCGGAGCCGGTACGCGATCTGGCGCACGCGCGTGATATCATGGCACGCTACGCCAAGTACTACGACACGAAGACGCTCAAGATGTACATGAGCGGCAACCGCCAGCAGCGGCAGTGGATCATCATGGCGGCCAGGGAGCTTGGCATCATGCCCACGACAGAAGGCGGGCTCGATCAGAAGCTCAACATCACGCACGGCGTCGACGGCTATCCGGGGATCGAACACACCTTGCCGATCACGCCCAAGTACAACGACGTCTTCCAGTGGTACAAGGAGACGGGGGTCGTCAATTCGCCGACGCTGATCGTCGAGTACGGCGGACCGTTCGGCGAAGGCTGGTTCTATCAGACGGAGAATCTGATCGACGATGCAAAGCTGCGTCGCTTTACACACCCCGTGGATTTCGACAGCAAGATCCGACGTCGCGGCGCGGGAAACGCGCCCGGCCCTGCCGGTTTCGCCGTGAAGGAAGAATACGCGATGTGGCAGCACGCAGCCGACGTGAAGAAGACGGTGGAAGCGGGCGGCAAGATCGGTGTCGGCAGCCACGGCCAGTTGCAAGGCCTCGGCATGCATTGGGAACTCTGGCTCGTACAGTCGGGCGGACTGAACGAGTACGACGCCTTGCGTTCGGCGACGATCGTTGGCGCCGAAGCGATCGGTTTGGGTACCGAGATCGGTTCGCTGGAGGCCGGCAAGTTCGCGGACTTCATCGTGCTCGATAAGGATCCGTTGCAGAACATCCGCAACACGAACACGATCAGCATGGTGATGATGAATGGACGCTTGTACGACGCGAACACGCTCGACGAGGTGTACCCACGCAAGCGCGCGCTGGCCCGTCAGCCGTGGGCGTACACCACGCCCGTCTCGGGCGCCGGCGTGCGTTGATCTCTGTGCGCACGCGCCGTTCGTGGAAGATCGCGAACGGCGCGTGTGCGGGAACCGACTGCGATCGCGATTGACGCGGGCGTCGCCGCGAATAGAGCCGAGTGGGCGCGGGCATCGTCGGGCCTGAGCAGGTCGTTTCGCCTTTTTTTGCGAGACTGGCGCGATCCAGGGAGACCCGCGCGTGCCCAAACCCAGAAAGTGCGACTCCTGCGGACGAGCGACGGTGTTTCCGCCGCATCGGTTCCGCTCGCGGCGAAACCCGCGTTATTCGCAATCGTCGTTAGTCCGCGCGCCTCGACGAACGCAGCCGCGACACCCGGAACGACCCATCGCGAACAGCGCGGGCTGCGCCGCGAAAGGGACCGCGAACGGGCAGATGTTGTCGCTGCACGACAGGGACCTTCGCCAATTTTTTGGGAACTGCACGCGACGAGCGACATTACGCACAGTCCACTCCTCCACATCTTCGACTCCTGCGGACCCCAGAAGATCTCGCGACCGCATCGGTTCCGCTCGCGGCCGCGCCCGCGTCATTCGCGATCGTCGTTGGTCCGCGCGCCTCGGTGAACGCCGCCGCGACGCCCGGAACTGCCTATCGAGAACAGCGCGGGCTGCGCCGCGAAGGGGACCGTGTACGGGCAGACGTTGTCGCGACCGGCCCGCGCCCAGCGCTGCGGTGTTGGGGGCACTGCTCGCGAGCGCCGTAGCCCCCGAGGTCCTACTTACGAAAACTTCGGCTCTGGTCGAAGCGAGGCGGTCCTCCCGCCGCATCGGTTCCGCTCGCGGCGAAGCCCGCGTCGTTCGCGATCG
>JBBQTA010000009.1:0-179569 GCA_038213465.1 Gemmatimonadales bacterium
TACAGATGGAACCGGGTGCGGAATCCACGGATCGTGCCCAGATCGACCGGAAGAAAATCGAAGAAGAGCGTACGTTCGGTTTCCGTGGCCAGCGAGATCAGCTTGCCGCGCGTGTTGGGCGACACCTTGCCATACACGTACTCGAGATTGGTGGTCTTGCCGCCGAGTCCCGGACCGTAGTACACGATCTTGCAGTTGATCTCGCGGGAGGCATAGTTGATCATCGACATCGTCGGCGCCCCTTACTGAAAAAGCCGGTCGATCTCGTCTTCGGCTCCGGCCAGGAAACCGGGCGGCGTATTCAGCGACGTACCGCCACGCGAGAAGACCCCGTCGAAGATCTTGGTGAGCTCATCGACGGCGCTTTTCATTTTCAGGCGGACCAATCCGAGGGTGGTGCGGTTGTCGAAGAGCACGACGAGGATCACGCGTCGTGCGATATCGGCCAGATACATCGACTCGCGCTCGCCCTGATGAAAGAGCACGCTGAAGTCCGTCTCGCCGATGAGGCGCGCCAGCTGATCGTTGGCGCTGAAATCGGCGGCCGTGAGCGTCGCAAACGCGGTGGCGTCGAAGTTCGGCGGCTCGCCCACGGTGGCCACGAGCTGCCCGCTCCGATCGACGATGAGGGCGCAGCGCGCCTTGGCGTCGTAGAGGAATCGCTGCAGCGTAATGGTGATGGCCCCGAAATCGTCCTCAGTGAACGACCAGGTGGCGGCGCCGACGGGCATGAACGTAGGGGGAGCGTAGGGGAGAACGGGTTCGCACTCCCCGATCGAGGAGTCGTGCACTATCAACGCTCGGAGGCGTTAGAAAGTAACCTCCGGCGCCCCGGCATCACGCGTACTCAGGACATGTCACGCCGCGCCGAGAGGGCCTGGGCAATGGTGACCCCGTCGGCGTATTCGAGGTCCCCGCCCACCGGCAGTCCGCGGGCGATGCGGGTGACGCGGATCGGGCGCGACGCCAGTTGGCGCTGGACGTACAACGCCGTCGCCTCCCCTTCGAGCGACGGATTGGTGGCCACAATCACTTCGCGTACGCCTTCGGGCTCGACCCTGGCCAGCAGCGCCCCGATCGCCAGATCGTCCGGGCCCACCCCATCGAGCGGTGACAAGCGGCCGCCCAGCACGTGGTAGAGCCCGCGGAACTCGCCGGCGCGTTCGATGGAGGCGATGTCCGCTGCTTGCTCGACGACGCAGAGCGTCGTCGCATCGCGGCGCGGATCGCTGCACAGCGCGCACAGCGGCGCTTCAGTGAAGTTCTGGCACCGTTCGCAGGCGCGCACGCGTTGCGTGAGCGAGACGAGCGCCTCGGCCAGCCGGAGACTCTGCGTCGGCGGTTGACGGAGCAGGTGATACGTGAGCCGCTGCGCCGTCTTCCGACCGATACCGGGGAGACGGGCAAGCTCACTGGTCAGCTCATCGATCACGGACATGGCGTGAGGCTCGCGCGAATGCCGGCGGTACGGCGGGCGGCGCTCAGAATGGCAGTTTGAACGGAAGGTCGATGCCACCGGTGACCTTGCTCATCTCCATTTGCATCGCCTGCGCGGCCTTCTTCTGCGCCTCACCGACGGCGGCCACGATGAGATCTTCGAGCATCTCAAGATCATCCGCGTTCACGACCGACTTGTCGATCTTGAGCTTGGTGAGCTGCATCTTGCCGTCGCAGGTGGCTGATACCATGCCGCCGCCGGAGGCCGCCATGAAGGACTGCTTGGCGAGACCTTCCTGCGCCTGCTGCAGGCGACCCTGCATGTCCTTGAACTGATTCAGGATGTTGAAGAAGTCTGTCATGTCGGAAGGTAGCCGTCGGCGTGCGACGGGCGTAGGTGGTTGGTCGGATCGTCAGTCCAGCAGTTCGAGATCGAGCACGCGCACGGCCGCGTCCAGCAACGGGTCGCTGGCCTGCAACTGTTCCAGTCGCTGCTTCTGCACGACTTCGGCCGTGAGCCGTTTGTTGGGGCGCGCGGCGGGCTGCTCGTTCGCCGACCGATGCACACGGAGGACGAAGCCGGTCACCCCTGCCACGACGCCCTGCACCGCGGCGACGACATCACCGCGCGCGCTTTCGACCGCCTTGACGGCAATGTCATCGACCGCGTCGTAGCCGAGCACCAGCGTTCCGTTGGCCAGCACCTCGATGGGCTGCATGCGGTGCAGGGACTGGGCCACCATGCCGCGCCCGGCCGTGCGCAGTGCGGCTGCTATGGTCGGCCACTTCTCGCGCACCAGCTCGAGCGGTGGCGGCGGTGCCGCATCGTCGCTAGGCGCGATACGTGGCGGAGCGGCGGCCTGCGCGACCTGAGCCGCCGCGGCGGCCTGGGCCACCTGCTGCGTCGCTGAGCGCGGAACGGGCGGCACAAACGCGGGCGCGGGCGGTGGGGGAAGGGCTGGGGCGATTGCGGCTGGTGGGACGGGCGGCAGCGCGTGCGCGGAGGCGCCGCGGGCCTCGAGCGCGGCGCGACGCAGGGGCGGGTCGTCGCGCCCTTCGTCGCCAAAGCCCCTGAGCACGTCTTCGAGTTCGACCGTGCGATCGATCAACGCGAAGCGCACGAGCAGCGTCTCAATCAGCAGTTGAGGCTGCCCGCTGCGGCGGAACGTTGGCTCCAGTTCCAGCAGCGCGTGCAGCATGCGCAGCAGATCGCTGGCAGCGACCCGACTTTTTCGCTCCGTCAGCGCGGCGCGCATGCGTTCGGGGAGTTCCGGCATGTTTCCACCCAGCGCGATCGCCAACTGCGCGCGCAGCAGTTCGCCCAGTCCGGCTATGACGAGCGCAAAGTCGACACCCGAATCGGCCAGTCGCTGCACCGCCGGAAAGACATCGGCGGCGCGGCGCTCGATGATGAGATCGAGCAGCGCGAGGTATTCGTCGTCGGGGACCAGCCCGAGGGCGCTGCGCACACGATCCGCGGTGACGTGTGCGCTGTCGCCGATGGAGAGCACCTGATCCGTCAGCGAGAGCGCGTCGCGCAGTCCACCGTCGGCCGCGCGGGCGATCATGCCCAGTGCGTCGTCCTCGTACGCGACGCCTTCTTCGGTAAGAACGATGGCCAGTCGTTCGCGGATTTCGGCGGGCCCGATACGCTTGAGATCGAAGCGCTGCAACCGCGACAGCACCGGCGCCGCCATCTGCGCGATCTTTTGCGGTTCGGTGGTGGCAAACACGAACACCACGCGCGGCGGTGGCTCTTCGAGGATCTTGAGCAGCGCGTTCCACGCTTCGCGCGTGAGCATGTGCGCTTCGTCGACGATGTAGACCTTGTAACCGTCTTCGCCCGACGGCGCATACATGGCGCGCTCGCGCAACTCGCGCGCGTCATCCACCCCGCGATTGGAGGCGGCGTCGATCTCGACGACATCAAGCGATGCGCTTCCGGACCAGATGCGCTGGCAATTCGTGCAAAGGCCGCACGGTTCGCCCTGCAGCTCCGGCTCGCCGCGCCGTTCGCAGTTGAGGGCCATGGCGAGCACGCGTGCGAGCGTTGTCTTGCCGGTGCCGCGTGGGCCGCAGAGCAGATAGCCGTGGGCCACGCGTCCGCGGGCAATGGCACCCTTGAGCGTATTGGCAACGTGCGATTGCACGGCCACGGAGGCGAAATTGCGCGGTCGGTATTTTCGGGCGAGAGCGAGCGACATGGCGGGAATTTAGCGCGAGGCCGACCGAGTGATGCGGACCAAAAAGCGCGCGGGAGGTCCGACTCCTTTCGGAGCGGGTCCTCCCGCGCGCGATACTCCGGGCCTGACGAAGCGACGCCAGTTCCACATGCCGCTGCTACCTTCGGGGTCCTGACGGATTTAGCAGGCTGGTGCCCTTCGGGACCCGGAGCGACGGGAAGTTAATCGTGGGTGAGGGGGAAGCCAACTGCGAGGGATTGTTCGATGGCCTGACGCAGCAGGGGGGCGGCGGCGGCGACGGCACGCCGTGGCGCGTCGAGATGGGTGACGGCACGGATGCGCGACGGGGTCCACGACGAGACGCGGACGCCCAGGGCGGCGGCGCGCGCGACTACGTCGTCGGCATTGGCGGCGGGGAGATCAATCATGACGATGTTCGTGTCGGGCGGCACGACGGTCGCGCCGGCGGCACCAACGACGGCGTTGGCGAGCAGCTGCGCGGCGTCGTGATCCTGCGCAACGCGCGCGAGATGATGCTCGAGACCGTGCAATGCCGCAGCGGCCAGGATGCCACTCTGGCGCATGCCGCCACCAAAGCGCTTCCGCACCTTGTGGGCGCGCGTCATGACCTCCACGGAGCCGGCCAGTGCTGCGCCAACGGGAGCGCCGAGCCCTTTGGAGAAGGAGACCATGACCGTGTCTGCGCAGGCGGCGAATTCTGCGAGCGATGTCCCCGACGCCGCGGCCGCATTCCACAGGCGTGCGCCGTCGAGATGCACCCGCAGGCCATGCTGCCGCGCCAGCGCGCTGATGGCGCGCACTTCGGCGAGTGGCGTGACTACGCCGCCGGCGCCGTTGTGCGTGTTCTCCATGCACACCATCGACGCATCGGGCGCGTGCACGGACGGGGGTCTGATCGATGCCTGCAGGTCTGCCGCCGTATATACCAGCCCCGCGCCGCGTACCGGACGAATCTGTGCGCCACACAGTCCCGCCACTCCGGCGATCTCCCAATTCACGATATGGGACTCGGCGTCCACGAACACTTCCGTGCCGGGCTGCGAATGGAGCCAGATGGCCGACAGGTTGGCCATCGAACCACTCGGGAAAAAGAGTGCGCGCTCCTTGCCCAGCAGTTCCGCGACCATCGCTTCGAGTCGGCGCGTGGTCGGATCGCCATCCAGCACGTCGTCTCCGACCTCCGCATCGGCCATGGCACGGCGCATCGCCGAGGTCGGTCGCGTCACAGTATCGCTGCGCAGGTCGAGCGGAGCATCGAACGTGAAGTGAACGGTCACACTGCCTCAGTCTTGGGTGTGGACCTTCGTAGCGCATACGCCTGCGCGACTTCAGCGCCCAGCAGGAACAGCAATGCTCCATAATACGTCCAGAACACGACCGCCACGACGGCGGCAATCGACCCGGTGTAAAGTGAGCTCGGATCGAAGCGCGCGACGAAGAGCGTGAAGAGGTAGCGGGCTACTTCGAACAGAATCGCGGCCGTGGTTGCACCGACGGCGGCCGCACGCCGCGACGGCCGATGTCTGGGCAGCGCGCGGTAGAGCGCATGAAAGAGCAGGAAGACGACGGCGATTGCGACGGCGCGCCCGATCACGTAGCCAATCCAACTCATGGCCGACTCGCGCAACCCCATGTTCACGAGGAGGGCGAGTCCACGCGTCGTGGCGAGGTCGAGATAGGCCGAGAAGACCACGTACAGCACGACCGCGAACGTGGCGATCAGGGTGTAGGCGAAGTCGTAGACCTTACCCTTGACGATGCCATGATCGATGCCGTCGAAGATCAGTGCAAGGACACTGCGCAATGATCCGAAGAGACGCGTGGAGAACCACGCGAAGCCGATGGCGGAGTACACACCGACCGAGCCACGCGTGCGCAGCACGTCGCCCACAATGTCCGAGAGCAGTATGGTCGCCGCGTTCGGGTCGGACGGAAGCAGCGCCTGCACCAGCCGCGTAACGGTGGCCGCTGCCTGCTCGGGACGGTTCCCGAGCAGCAGCGAAAGTCCCGCAATGAGCAACAGCAGGAACGGAACGAGGGCGAGCAGGATGTTGAACGCCAGCCCGCCCGCGAGGAAGAGTACGTTGTCTTCGGCGCTCTGATTCCAGACGCGCCGGACAACGTCTCCGGCGGCCTCAGCCCTCCGTCGCAGTACCGTCAGCGTGATCGGCGTCTGGTGCGTCGGCAGCGGCGTCGATCGCCACGTCATCAAGCTCGCGCGAACGCCGGCCACGTGAGAAGCGCGCCTCGCGATAGGCGCGACGGCTGTCGGCATAGGCGCGCTTGGCATCAGCGACGGCCTGCTCGAGATCGTCCCGCGAATCGTCCGCCGCGTCGCGTCCCGCTTCGATGGCCTCACCTACCGCGGTCATCCGTGCGCCGATGGCCCCGCGCGCCCGATCGACCTGTTCATCGAACTGCGAGCGCGTGCGACCTACACTTTCAGTGACCTGTTCGCCGAGCGAGTCGGTCATGTCCTTCACCTTGCGGCCGGCACGGCGCGCTTCGCGCGAGAGCCGATCACGCGTATCCTGACCCGTGGCAGGCGCAAGGAGCAGCGCCGCGCCTGCACCCACGGCCAAGCCCAGCAGCATCATGCCGAGCCCGTTGCGAGTGTCGCGCTCGACAATCACCACGCGATCGTCCTCCTCTTCGTATCGTGCCATCTAGGTCTCCTGCCGCTTGGCGGCCGTTAAGAAAGAAAATCGCGACCGTGTACATTCCGCGGGTATGCACACTCCCGTATGCGTACCCGCCGGTCAGTCACTGAGGTCCGCGTCATCCGGTGCGGCAACAATCGTGCTCGCGCCGCTTGGCAGCGGCCGGTGCTGCTCCGGCGCCGTCACAAACCGCTGAACGACTTCCTTCGTACCGGCAATACCGAGCTGGCGGAACAGAAACTCGAACTTGGCTTCGTACGCGGCCGCGAGGCGCGCCTTATTCTCCGCCGGCATGGCCCACAGCTGCGTCTTGAACGGTCCGATCGCCTTTTTTCGCGTTTTGTAGAAGAACTGTTCGTCGGTGTCGGTCACCTTGCGCTCCTCCTTGGCGTTCTCGCGCAGCCACTCGTAGATCTCGGCGCGCAGCGCTTCCGGCAGATGATCGTACATCATCGTCTGGAAATTGGTCGCGAGATGGATCTCCGCCGTTTCCGTGCGCGGGAAGTTGTGGAACGAGGTGTCGGGCAACGTGGAGGCGCCGTGCTGCACCGCGCCCGACATGCCGTACCGGTCGCGCGCGATTCTGGAGAGCGTTTCGAGCGTGTCGAGGTCGAGCTTCACGTCGGCGATGGAGCCGTCGGCGAGCACCACACCACCGTGCGACGTGCCCGATTGCACGGAGATTTTGGAGAGCCCCGCCATACCCGGCGCCTGCACGGCCAAGGTGGCATTGAAGCCGTCCATGAACGCTTCGAGTTCGGCCGCGGTGCTGTTCTCCGTGCCGACTTCACCGATTTCGCCACCGATCGAGATCGTGACGCCGGCCGGCTCTTCGCCGCGCACGTAGCGCGTGAGATCCACGCAGACTTCGTAGTTCAGCCGCTGCTGCTCCGCGAGCGTTGGCTTGGAAAGATCGACCAGTGTCGAGGTATCGACGTCGATGTTATAAAAGCCCGCCGCCACGGCTTCGCGCACGAGCGCCTTGACCGCATTCACTTCGGTGACCGGATCCACCGCGAACTTCTTGTGGTTGACCTGGAAGTGGTCGCCCTGAATGAACACCGGTCCACGGAAGCCTTCGCGCAGCGCGGCCGCGAGAATCACGGTGACATACTCGGACGGGCGTTGCTCGGTGTACGCAATCTCGGAGCGCGCAATCTCAAAAATGAAGGCGCCCGCATCGAGGGCGAGCGCCGTGCGGAAAATGGCGCGCGCCGTGTCGTACGTGACGCCACGCACGTTGATCGCGGGCACGGTGAAGCCGCTGCACTTTCCCGCCCCACGCGCCAGGTACAGCTCGTGAATGGACGCGGGACGCACGCCGACACTCTGTCCAAGCTCCCACACGAGCCAACGGGCGACCATGCGTTCGCCTTCGTCGCCGAAGACGGCCTGTCGCACGAGCGCGTCGAGGTGAGCGGACTGCAGCGCTGCCGGATCGTGCAGGCGCACCTGGCCGCCGTCTACGGTGACTGCACCACCGAAGAGTGCGGGCGAGGAAGTCGTGTTGGTCATTCGTCGGGGAATCCTGTCCGGCGGCGACGGCGCCACCGGCGCGGCATCATGTGAAAAAAGGCGAACGCGCCACCTGCAGGCGCACGTTCATGAAAGTTCCCACGATCGGGACCATCGCGGCAAGGTCGCGGGCGAAATCACTCTGACTCGCGACGGCACCAACTATACGCGATAACGGGGGTCCGGCTTGGGGAGCGCGTCCCATTCGGTCCGCGCCGCCTCGCTCCCGGGCTTGCCAAGCATGGCATAGGCGAAATTCTTGCCGAGCTCGACGCCGGGCTGATCGAACGCATTCACGCCATATAGCGCTCCGGCATAGGCGGTGGCGAGCGCGAACGTCTGCATGAGTGCGCCCAGATGCCACGCGTCCACGGCATCCAGGAAGATGGTGGCGTTGAAGCGGCCGCGAGCGGCCAGGGCGCCGGCCGTGGCTCGGCGCTCGATATCGAGAAGCTCGCCGAGGGTGTGCCCGCCCAGGTAAGCCAGTTCCGGGATGTCGGAATGCCGGGCCGGGATCGGGCCGTCTGCGGTGCGGCCAGTCACCGCGATGAAGGTCACCGTCTTGTCGAGCGGTCCCTCCATGAAGAGTTGCACCTGCGAATGCTGATCGGTGGCGCCGAGCGCGGGGAGCGGTGTCGGACCAGCGTGCGTGCCATCGGGTCGGATCTTGCCCAGCGATTCGGCCCAGAGTTGCACGAACCAGAGCGCGATGTCCCGCAGTGGATCGGTGTACGGCATAAGCACCTGCACATGCCGCCCGTGCTGTGTATCGGCCATCCACTGCAGCACGGCGAATGCACCGGCGGGGTTGGCGGCGGGATCGGGGGAGGCCGCCCGCGCGGTCAGGTCGGCAGCACCTGCCAGCAGCGCGCGCACATCGATGCCGATCAACGCCGCCGGCAGCAGACCGACGGGTGACAGCACAGAGAATCGCCCGCCCACGTTGGGCGGAATGTCGAGGGTCGTGATCCCCTCGGCGCGCGCGATGCGACGCAGCGCCCCGACTTCAGGGTCGGTGACGAAGACGAGATGTTCGCGCGCGCGCTCTTCGCCCAGTGCACGCGCCAGCGCCTCGCGCACGATGAGATACTGTGCCATCGTTTCGACTGTGCCGCCCGACTTGGAGACGACCAGCACCAGCGTGTTGGCGAGATCGAGGCGGGTCAGCATCGTGCCGATGGTGGATGGATCGACGTTGTCCAGCACGTGAAGGCGCGGGAAGCCACCACGCGCCTCGCGGTCGAGTGTATTCCACGCCAGCGGGCGCAGCGCCGTGCGCAACGCGATGGGACCGAGGGCGGACCCGCCGATGCCGAGCAGCAGCACGTCGGTGAATCGTCCATGGGCCTGCTCGGCCACGGCGAGCGTGTTGGCGAGGAGCGCCTCGTTGATGGGGAGCGTGAGGAAGCCCAGACTGTCGCGCCTGGCCTCGACGGCGGCGTGGGCACGTTCGAAGGCACGGCGTGCCGCGTCCCACTGCGCATCGGTGATACCGGCACCGTCGGGGAGCGCGCCGGCCATCATGTTCGTGAAATCGATCGCGAGCGTCATTGGAGTCTCGATGGGGTTCGAGGTCTTGGCAGCGGCACACCGGGCGCGACGATGGCCCACGGGCGGACGACCATCAACAGTCAACCTCCAGACCATCGTACGCGGGGCTGACTCCAGGCGGAAGTTCGGCCGCGAGATCGGCGTGAAACGATTCGTGCGTAAGATGCGTGAGAAACGTTTGCTCTGCACCGATGCGCTGCGCAACCGCAACCGCCTCGCCGACGGACAGATGCGTGGGGTGTGTGCGATGCATCAGCGCATTGAGCACGAGCACACGCACGCCGGCCAGCGCGGCGACAGCGACATCGGGAATGGACTTCGCATCGGTCACGTAGGCTATCGCCCCGACGCGAAAGGCGAGGACTTCGGTGCGTCCATGCGGCACGGCAATGGGCATGACGTCCGTCTCGTTGACGCGAAACGGCGTGCCGGGTATCACCTCGATCAGCCGTCCTTCCGGCTTGGTCGTACCTGGGAGCGGACGCATGCGTTCGTCGACGATGTAGGGAAAGCGCGCGCTGATGGTCGTCAGCGTTTCGTGCGAGCCGAAGAACGGCAACGGCGTGTCGCGCCGCACCGTGAACGCCCGCAGATCGTCAATCCCGTGAATGTGATCGGCGTGTTCGTGGGTGAAGAGCACGGCGTCGATGTGCTGCACATCGCTGGCCACCAGCCGCAACCGCAGTTCCGGCGGCGTGTCGATGAGCAGCCTGGTGCCGTCGTCCGTTTCGATGACGGCCCCGCACCGTGTGCGCTTGTCGCGCGGATCGGTGGAGCGACAGACCGCGCACGCACACGCGATCTGCGGTACACCGAAACTCGTTCCGGTCCCGAGGAACGTCAGTTTCACGGCCGCATCACGGCTGCGTTACGCGAGTCTGCCGGTGACTGCACGCACGTCGCGTCAGACGGTTTCGACCTTGATCATGTTGGTCGTTCCCGGCACGTCGAAGGGCACACCGGCGGTGACGGCCACGCGGTCGCCCTTGGTGACCAGTCCGAGGTCCGACGCTTCGCGCAGCGCCATGGCCACCATGTGATCGTAGCCCCGAGCCGTCGGCACGAGGCGCGGAACGACACCCCATACCAGCGACAGCTGCCGGCACACGCGCGGCTGGTCGGTGAGCGCGAGAATGGGCACGCTCGGGCGGTGCGACGCGACGATGCGCGCCGAAAAGCCGCTCTTCGTGAATACGACCACGAGCGGCGCATCGAGCATGCGTACCGCGGCCACCGTGGCGGCCGCGATCGCTTCTTCGGTGTTCATACCGACCGTGCCGCGACGTTCGGCGCGGGGCGTCTGAATCGGGCGCGGATGCGTCTCGATTTCCGTGATGATGCGGCGCATCGCTTCGACCGCCAGGCGCGGATACGCACCGGCGGCCGTTTCGGCGGAGAGCATGACGGCATCGGTGCCATCCAGAATGGCGTTGGCCACGTCGCTCGCTTCGGCGCGCGTTGGGCGCGGATTTTCGATCATCGACTCGAGCATCTGCGTGGCTGTGATCACCGGTCGACCCATGCGATTGGCCAGCGCGATGATGTTCTTCTGTGCGATGGGCACTTCCTCGAAGGGCAGTTCCACACCAAGATCGCCGCGCGCGACCATGACCGCGTCGGAGGCGCGTAGAATCTCCTCGATGTTCTGCAGCGCGATGTCCTTCTCGATCTTGGCGACGATGAGCATCGTTCTCGGAATCAGCGCGCGCATGGACTCGATGTCATCGGCGCGCCGCACGAAGCTCAGGGCGAGCGCATCGAGGTCGTGGGCCACGGCAAACTCGAGATCCGACTTGTCCTTCTCGGTCAGCGAGGGCGCGGAAACGGCGATGCCGGGCAGGTTCATGCCCTTGTGGCTGGACAGTGTGCCGCCGTGCACCACCAGTGCCGTCACGCGCGGTGCGTCCACGGAGGTAACGAGCAGTTCGAGCAGGCCGTCGTTGATCAGGATGCGATTGCCGGGCGAGACGTCGGTGGCAAGATCGTCGTAGGTGATCGGAATTTCGCCCTCGGCGACGTGTGCTTCCGGCACGAGTACGACCGTCGCGCCGCTGTCGAGTTGGCGCGGTGCGTCGAGATCACCAATCCGGATGCGCGGCCCCTGCAAGTCGCCGAGGATCGCGACCGGGCGACCGAGCGCCGCGGCGACTTCGCGCACGGTGGCAACGGTTTTCGCGTGCTGGTCGTGGGTGCCATGTGAAAAGTTGATGCGTGCGACATCCAGCCCGGCTTCGATGAGCGCGCGGATGCCGTCCGCCGTGTTGCTGGCCGGGCCGAGCGTGCCGACGATCTTTGTACGCGCGATGTGGCGACGCCGGAAGGGGCTCGCGGAGGAGTCGCTGTCGGACATGGACGCGGCGGCGCGTTCCGGTCCGGTACGCGAAATGGTCGACTCGTGATTGCCCGATTCAGTGACTGACAACGGCGGCCGCTCCGGAAGCGTGTGAAGGTGAACCTGCGAGCGCGGCGCGCTTGCGCGTGATGCCCGCGAGCAGCGTGACGAACGACTGTTCGAACGACGCCAATCCCTCCGCAAGCAGCCGCTCCGTGACCGCGGAAAGCGTGACGCCATGCGCGTCGAGCGCGGCCAGGTCGCGCGTCGCCTGGTCGAGGTTCTCCGTGACGGACAGGCGGACTTCGCCATGATCGCGGAAGGCGTCGAGTGTCGCGGGCGGCAGGGTGTTCACCGTGTCCGGTCCAATCAGTTCTTCGACGTACATCACGTCTCGGTACGACGGATTCTTGGTGCTCGTGCTGGCCCACAGCGGACGCTGCACGCGGGCGCCACGCGCCGCGAGTGCGTCCCAGCGGGCGCCGGCGAAGGAAGAGAGGAACCGCTGATACGCCTGCTTGGCGTTGGCAATCGCGGCCTTGCCGCCGAGGGCACGCAGGGTGTCGGCCTGCGTGGGGTCGGCGGCGGCGGCCAGCGTGTCGAGCTGCTTGTCGATCGCCGAATCGACACGGCTGACGAAGAAGCTGGCGACGGAGCCGATGCGGTCGATCGCCTGGCCGGCGGCCGCGCGCTCCTCGAGGCCGGCGATGTACGCCTCGATGACGCGCCCATGTGCCTCAATGGCGAAGAGCAGCGTGACGTTGACGTTGATCCCCGCCGCGATGAGACGTCGCACCGCGTCGGAGCCCTCCGAGGTGCCCGGCACCTTGATCATGAGATTCGGGCGATCCACCAACGTCCACAGCTTGTGTGCCTCGGCGACCGTGCCGTCCGCGTCGCGGGCGAGGTCGGGTGATACTTCGAGGGACACGTAGCCGTCTACCGCCTGCGTGGCGTCGTACACGCCGCGGAAGCGATCGCAGGCGTCGCGTACATCGGTGGCGGCGACCGCTTGGAACACTTCCCGGTCGGAGAGGTCGGGCCCCAGCGATGCGACCTGCGCATCGTACGCCGTCCCGTCCGCGAAGGCTTTTTCGAAGATCGTCGGGTTGGACGTCATGCCGGTCAGGGCATCCTCGCTGATCCGACGGGCGAGGTCGCCGTTCGAGAGCATGGCGCGATCGATATAGTCCAGCCAGAGCGACTGGCCGGCCCCGTGCAGTTCATGTAGACGAGTAGACATGTCTGGGCTTTTTGTGAGTTCAAGACCTTTCATGGTAACCCACGGCGCGGGACTCTCGCGAGGGTTCGTCACGTTCAGGTCTCGACCGAAACCCGGGCACCGCGGCCGCGTACGCTTCATCACACCACTCATCCCCACTGGAATGCGACGTCTGTCCCCGCTACGCCCGTCATCGTCCCTCGTTGTTCGCTGCACAGCGGCCTTCGCCGTTGCGCTCGTTTCGGCCTGTCATGGCAGCGCTGGGGCGCGGCCGGCGCGCGCGTCCGCCGCGTCGCCCTTGTCATCGGTGGTGATCACGCCCGCGTCCTGCGAGGACAAGGCGCCGACCGCGACAGCCGGATCTCTCAACGACACCCCGATCAGCGACCCGCTGGTGACATTCGATACGGCCTGGTCGATCGTGGCGCGCACGCACTGGGATACGACCTACAACGGGGTGAATTGGCGCGCGGTGCGCGACTCGCTCCGCCCCAAAGCCGCCGCCGCACACACGACCGGGGCGCTCCGCGCGGTGCTGTCGCAGATGGTCGCCAGCCTGCGACAGTCCCATTTTGCGATCATTCCGCGCGAGGTGAGCGACGTGGCCACCGGGGGTGGCTCCGCTGCCGCCAATGACCGGAGTGGCTCCGTCGGCGTCACTCTGCGACAGGTCAACGGGGAGATGGTCGTGGCCGGCCTGCTCGCGGGCGGCGCGGCGGAGCGCGCCGGCGTACGGACCGGCTGGGTGCTCGACGCCGTGGCGGGGTGTCCGCTCGCGCCGACACTGGCCCGCATCCCCTCCTCCATGGACCCGCGCCGTGCCGCACTCTCGGCGTTCTCGCTGGCCACGGAGCGCTTGCAGGGACCGGTCGGCGACACCGCGATCACCGTTTTCCGAGATGGCGCGGGGGGCAGCCGCTCCGTGGCGCTCGTCCGCGAGGCGGAGCCCGGAACGACGGCCAAGTTCGGCAATCTGCCGCCGTTGAACGCGCAGTTGTCCTACGACCGGCTGTCGCGGGACGGCAAGACGATCGGGGTCATCCGCTTCAACATCTGGATGCCGGTACTCGCGTCGCAATTCGACTCCGCGGTGGACGCGCTTCGCGACACCGACGGAATCGTACTCGATCTGCGCGGCAACTTCGGCGGCGTGGGTGGGATGTCGATGGGTATCGCCGGTCACTTTCTGGACACGGTGCGAACGATCGGCACCATGCGCCAGCGTGGACTGGCGCTCAAGTTCGTGGCTAATCCGCGTCGCGTCGACACCAAGGCCCAGGGAGTCAAGCCGTTCCTCGGGCCACTGGCGATCGTCGTCGATGAACTGTCCATCAGCACCACGGAGATCTTTGCCGGCGGACTGCAGGCCATTGGCCGGGCCCGCGTTTTTGGCACGCAGACGTCCGGTCAGGCGCTCCCGGCGGTAATGGAACGGCTACCGAACGGTGACATGCTGTATCATGCGATCGCTGACTTTCTTTCTCCCAGCGGAAAGCCACTGGAGGGCGACGGGGTACGACCCGATGTCGTGGCTCCACTGACCAAGGCGGCGCTCCTGTCCGGCCGCGACCCAGCGCTCGACGCGGCCCTCCTCTGGGCGGCGCGCGCGCCGCAGCAAACGCCACATCCGCAGTAACGCAGTGAGTTCACGGACGGCGTACCCGTCCATCTTCGCAGCACAACACTACTCAGGGAACGACCGATGAAGGCTTTTCTACACCGCTCCGCATTCTCTGCATTTTCCGCCGTGGCCGTCGCCTCGCTGGCGTGGGCCTCGCCCGTCGCGGCGCAGCCGCTCCCGCCAGCGTCCGAGGTGATCGCCAAATACGTCACGGCGATCGGCGGCAAGGACGCGATCATGAAGCTCACGTCGATGACCTCCACCGGCACGCTCGAGATTCCGGCCATGGGGCTCACCGCGACAATGGAAGTGTATGCCGCCGCGCCCAACAAGATGGCCACCAGGACGACCATCCCCGGCATGGGCGAAGTGCTCAACGGCTACAACGGCACGGTGGGGTGGGATCTGAATCCCATGTCCGGTCCGCGCCTGCTGGCCGACAAGGAACTGGAGCAGATGAAGGAGAACGCCGGTTTCCACGACAACATGCTCTACACGCCCGAGCGCTTCCAGAAGATGGAGACGGTCGCTGTGACCGACTTCAACGGCGAGAAAGCGTACAAGCTCTTGATGGTGCGCAAGGGCAGCGGCACGCAGTCCACGCAGTACTTCTCCGTGGCCACGGGACTCCTGCTGGGTGGCGAGACGTCGAGCACGACCCAGATGGGTGAAATGCAGATGTCGCAGTCGATCAGCGAGTACAAGACGTTCGACGGCGTGAAGGTACCGGTGAAGCTCGAGCAGACCGCCGGTACGAACAAGATGGTCATCACCACGAGCGACGTGAAATTCAACGCGGTGCCCGCGACGGCGTTCGACGTGCCGGCGCAGGTGAAGCCCCTGATCAAGCCGTAACGCCAGTCGGCCGTTCAGCATTGCGGACGCAAGTGACGGCCCCACCCGACGGTTCATCGTCGGGTGGGGCTTTGCGTTAGGGTTAATCTCAGCGCATCCTCACGAGGCGTGGATCGTCTGTCTGGAGCGGGACGTCCGCTCACCGCTTCACGCACTTGTCCTTCGTTCGCTGGGAGATTGCGCATCATCGTGACGAAAATGCGACCACGGGGGTCTTTGTGCGGCGAGCGCCACGGCGTGACGCTGCTCGAGCTGCTCGTCGTGATCCTGCTCCTCGGCATCACCGCGGCGGTCGTCTATCCGTCGCTGCCGCGACGCGGGGCAGACGTGGAGGACGATGCACGCGCGATGCTCACCACGGCGCGCCGAACGGCGGTCCGCCGCGGTGAACCGTTGCGACTCCGTCTCGACAGTGATGGCGTGTGGGCGCTGGTCGCGCTACGCGACGGAGAAACGGTGCAAGCGGGAAGACTTTCCTCCGGCGTGGACGGCAGACCGACGAACTCGCGTCCGGTCTCGACCGATGGCCGAGGCGAAGCGAGGCCCGTGATGATCGTGACGATGGACGCGATGGGCAGTTGTGTCCCGACCGGCACGACGGCAACGACGAGCCGCTTCGATCCGCTCGCCTGCGCGTGGGAAGCAACGTCACACTCTCCGCTGCAATAAGCCGACATGACGCTGCTCGAGTCGATCGTCGCGTTCGTGGTGCTGGCGCTGGTGGGGATCGCCTGCCTCGATCTCTCGCGCGGCGCGGTGCAGTTGCAGCGATCGAGCGCCGAGTGGACGGAGGCGGTGCGCGTGGGAGAAGCGGCGCTGGCGGCGGCGTCGCTCGGAGACGAACCGCTTCCGGACGCGAAGGACCCGGCGGGCGCCGCGACGCGCGGGATGACGATCGGTGCACGCAGTCCCTCGACCCCGGCGGTGGCTTCGGTGTCACGCCGCTCCTGGCGCAGTGATCGCGCGGTAGAGGTGGTCGAGGTGACGGTGCCGCTGCCGGGCGGCGGAACGTATCGCGTGCAGCGGCTGGTGCGCCGTCCCGTCAATCGGGCGCGGGTCGCGACGTCGTTGCCCCGGTCCGAGATGGAGCGCACGCGATGAGGGCTGCCCGATGAGGCGACGCGGCTTCACGCTGATCGAGGTCGTCACGGCGATCACACTCACGGCGATCGTGCTGGCGATTGCCGCGGCTGCGCTCAGTGCCGCGACGACGGCGCGCGAGCGCGTGTCCGCGCATCAGCAGACGCTGGAGTCGGAAGCGCGCATGCAGGCGCTGCTCACCGACATGCTGCGGCACGCACCGGCAGTGGGACGGGCGAGCGAGCCGTTGCTGCGCATCGAGCGCGCGGGGGCAACGAATGTCCGATTGGTCTTTCTCTCCACGGGAGTGCGCGAACCGTTCGGCACCGGCGCGCCGTGGCGGGTGACGGTCGCCGCCGACCGGAACGGTCTGACGCTCAACGCCGAGCCACTCGACCGAGCCGGCGCGACCGATCCCTCGCAGCCGCCACTGTACGCGCGCGTGCCGAACCTGCAGGCGATGGACGTGCGCGTGCGCGACGTGGAGCGGGCGGGTGAGACCATTGCGTGGCGCACCGACTGGCCGGATGCGCTCTCGCGTCCGGCGATGGTGCTGCTGCTCTTCGAGAACGCAATTGCCGGCGGTGTTCACGCCAGGATGGCGGTGGCACTGGACCCGCTCGCGGTGGTGCGCTGATGCGACGTCGGTCCGGTGTCGCGCTGGTCGTCGTCCTCTGGACGGTGGTGTTGCTGGCGACCGTGACCGCGGTAGCCAGCAGCGCGGCGCGCGGCAGTGCGCAAGTGGCGGCGAATGGGCGCGCACTCGCCACTGCGCGTGCCATGGCGGAAAGCGGGATCGTGGCTGCCACGACAGTGATCGACGATTCGCTCTCGGCGTTGGCAGGCGACAGCACACGTCGCGACGCGTTCCTGTCGCGACTGGAACCGCAGCAGGCGGGCGCATTGCCATTGGTGCAGGATACGCTCGCCGATGGCGTGTTCGCCGTGACGGTGCTGGATGTGAGCGCGCGACTCGACGTGAACGAGACGGGTGCTGACGGACTTGCGACCATCTTTCGCACAGCCATGAACATCGACGATGCGCGCCGCGCGTCCGAGTCGATCGTGGCGCGTGTGCGCGGCGAAGCTCCGTCGACAGGAAGCTCTGTTTCAGCGAATGCACGCGACGCGGAAGCACAGGCGATGCGCGACTCGCTCGGGGCTGCGCTGCTCGGCCAGCCGCCATCGGCCCGGTTCCGTCGTCCGTTCGAATCGCTGGATGAGGTGCTCGAAGCGCTGCAGCGAAGCGGACGCGTGGATGTGCGCGCGTTCGCGCAGCTCGCGCCGCTACTCACCGTGGACGGAGACGGTCGCATCAACCAGCGGGCGGCGTCCCCGCTGGTGCGTGCGGCGGCAACGGGCACCCTCATTGACCGGCCGGGGCGACTGTTGTGCATCGCGCGCGGCTGGCAGCAAGGCAGCAGTGTGACGCGCGAAATCCAGGCGCTGTACGACGTCGCCGAGGACGGATTGCGTCTGGTGCGGTGGCGGGAGTCGAGCCGATGAGCCGCATTGCGCTGCTCCTCGATGCGACACGGGTACGCGCGCTCGCCGTGCCGGGAGCAGGTGCCGGCACCATCCTCGAGGTGCCGTGGACACCGTCGGAGCCCTCGACGGCGGTGCGCCGGCTGCAGGACACGTTGGGTACTGCGCAGTCGATCGTGCTGGTCGTTGGTCTTGGTTGGCTGGAGATTGCGCGACCGGAGCTTCCTCCGCTCCGCGCCTCGGCGCGGCAACAGCTGTTGGTGCGCGACGCCGACCGGTACTTCCCGCTCGCCGAGGCGGCGGCCGTCTCGTGGCGCGACGGGCTGGCCTTCGCCATGCCGGCCACGCTGCTTGCCGAGTGGGTGCGTGCGTTCGGTGCCCTGGGTGTGGTGGACGCGGTAGTGACGCTGCCTTGGGCGTGTGCCCGGAGCGGCGCGAGCGGCGCACTCCACGTGGACGGTGGGCTCGCGGAGGTCGGCCTGATCATCGTGCGCGATGGCGTCGTGCAGGAGACACGTCGGGTGGCCTCAGCGGTACCCGGCGCTTCGGACTTGCCGCGCGCGTCGGCTGCGGGAGAGTCCGCGGCACACGCCTTCGATGTCGCATCGGTGTTGCGTGCGGCGACCGACGCGGTGAACGTGAGTGTGCACGAGCAGTTGCTGGATGCGGACACGCACGCGCGGATCGAGCGGCGCCGGTCTGGACGGCTGCTGCGTTCGGTCGCGATCGCCGCCGCCGCCGTGGTCGCGTTGGCGTGGTCGGCGGACCGTTGGCGTGCTCGCACGTACGACGCGCTGCGCGTGGAGGCCACGCGTCTGGCGAGCGAGGCCGAGCCGGCGCGGCTCGCGCTTCTGCGCGCGCAACGGGCCGAGCTGGAAGGCGAGTTGCTCGCACAGGCGGACAGTCTGGCGGGGCTTGGGAACACGCCGGCTGCCGTGCTGGCGCGACTTGGTACCGTGCTGCCACGCGATGCGTTCGTGCAGCGTCTCGACTGGGATGGCGCGGCGTGGCGACTGGACGGCAGCGCGTTTGATGCACCGCGCATCGTGCCGCTGCTCGACGCGGATCCGCGCTTCGCCGATGTCCGCATCCTGGCGGCCAGCACGCGGTTTCTGGATGGAGGGCGTCAGCGCGAGTCGTTCTCGATTGCGTTCACGGCGCAGGCGCGCGGCGCGGCATCCACCGCGTCGGTGAGCGGAGGTCCGCGTGCCACACGCTGATCGTGGGCAGGCGCGCGAGCGCCGGGTCGTCGTGAGTGGTGCACTGGTCGTGGTGGTAGCACTCGCCCTGACGTGGATCGTGTTGCCGTTCGCCCGCGAATGGAGTCGGCGCGAGGCCGCGATCAGCGCGCTTCGGCTGGAAGCCGATTCACTGGCTGGGTTGATGGTCGCCCGCGCCATGCTGGAAGCCCGCGCCACCGAACGGGAGGCTGCGCTGGCCGCCAGCGGTCGCAGAGTGTTTCACGCCCGCTCACTCACGCTGGCGGCGAGTGCGCTGCAGTCGCTGCTGACCGATGCCGCCGACGCGTCGCATCTCGTGGTAACGCGACTCGATGTCGCGCAGGATGTCGAACAGGACATCGCACAGGATTTCCAGCAGGATTTTGCACAGGATAGCGAGCGGAATGGCGAGTCGCGTGTTGCGCCGGTGGATGGCGATGTGGCCGCGGCCGATGCTGCCGGCGTTCGTGCCCGCACCGTGTCGCTGCCGGCCACACTGACCGCCTACGGTGATGTGATCGGACTGGCCGCATTGCTGGAGCAGCTGGCGCGCGCGCCGCGCGTGGTACGGGTGGAGCGAATGACGGTGCAGCAGAATTCGGCGCTGCGCGGCGCGGCGGACGTGTTGCAGGTGACGATTTCATTGCGTGCGCCGGTGGTGATCGAGTGAGGCGCGCGGTGCGGGTGCTCGATGCGTTGTCCGTGGTCGCAGTCGTGGGCGCCGCAGTGCTGCTGGTGTGGCCAGGTCGCACCACCGTCACGCCGATCCCAATCAGTGCGGTGCCTGTCGCGCGCGCGGCGGAGCGCGGCACGAATGCCTCGTCGTCAGGCAGGGCGATCGATTCGACCGGGACACAGATCGTCGCCGGCAATCTGTTCAGTGCGTCGCGTCGCGCGCCGGCCACCGCGTTCGTGCCGCCCGGTATGGACGGGAGCACCGTGTCCGTGGGTATGGACAATGACGCGAGCGTGGACGGCGGCGCGGACGCCGCGACGGCGACGGATGTCGACGAGTCCAGTCGGCCGCAGCTCTTTGGCATCGTCACGCAAGATGGACAGCGACGCGCCCTGCTGCAGCTTCCCGGCGCCGACGCGATCCCGCGACTCATGGCGGTCGGCGAACGCCGCGCGGGCTATCGCGTGGTGTCCATCGCCGACCACGGTGTTGTTGTTGCTTCGTCCACCGGATCGCGCACGCTGCGGCTTGCGCCGCGCACGTCGCCCGACTCCCTCGAGAACCTGCCGTGACTTCTCCGCGCATGCGCGTCGCACGATACCACGCGGCGGCGGCCCACCGTGCCGTCGCGCTCGCCCTGATCGCCACGGGCGCGTTGCTCGTCCTGCCGCTGACGCCGCACGTCGCCGGTGCCCAGCAACGCACCGCGCCGCAGTCCGCGGGTCCGCCGGCGCGCGGCACGTCACTCGACTTCGCCAACGCGCGACTGGCCGACGTCATTCGCACGCTCGCATCCATGCTTGGCCGCACGGTCGTCGTCACCGACGTGCCCGATGTGCGGGTCACGTTCACCACGGCGGCCACACTCAAGCCGGGCGATCTGGAAAGCATTTTCGAGTCGGTCCTCGAATCGCACGACCTCATGCTGGTGAACAAGGGGAACATCGGGCAGGTGATGCCGACCGAGAAGTCGCCGGCCACCGGAACGCTGCGCACCGGCTTCGACTTCCCCGATCCGCCCCCGCTGGGCCTCGTGTCGCAACTGGTGCCGCTGCAGAGCATCCGTGCAGACGAAGGCGCCGACGCGCTGCGCGCGATCATGGCCAAGGGCGCCCGCATCGAGCCGGTTGCGCGATCGAACGCACTGCTGATCACCGATCGCGGCGTGAACGTTGCGCGCTATCTCGATCTGCTGCGCACGCTCGATGCGTCGCCCGCCGGCGAGTCGGGGTTGCGCACCTATGTCGTGAATCTCAAGTACGCGACCGCGGAGGATCTGGCCGGCGCGCTGGGACAGCTGTTCGGCATCTCGGTGGCTACGAATGCATCGGGATCGCTGGCCGACCGTTCGCTTTCGCGCGCACTGGACACCTTTCGACAGCGCGAGGCAGAAACGTTCCGCTCGCGCAACAGCGGCGCAAATGGAGTGAGCGCTGCGGTGGCCACGGTGCTGCCGGCGACACCGCGCGATTCTGCGGCAGGTCTGCTGGTGGGCCGCACCACCATCGTGGCCAACAGTCCGACCAACGCGCTCGTCATCCGCACGGCGCCGCCCAATTTTCCGCTGCTGCGGGAAACGATCGACGCACTCGACACGCGCCCAGTGCAGGTGCTCTTTGAAGTGACGATCGCCGAAATTGCGCTGGGACGCGGCAGCGAGTTCGGCATCGACTGGTCGGCGGTCAATCGCGGCGGCGACGTGAATGCGCAGTTCGGCAACCCGGAGTTCCCCGATACCGGCTCGACCTCGGCGCTGCTGCGACTGGTCCGTCTCGATGGCACCGGCGTGCGTGCCCTGCTCCGCACCATCGCCACCACCAGCGATGTGCGCGTGCTCTCCACCCCGGAGATTCTCGCCGCCAACAACCGCGAAGCCACGATCCTGGTCGGCAGCAAGGTGCCGTTCATCTCCTCCACACGACTCGGCAACGACATCTCGATCGATCGCGCGGTGCAATACCAGGACGTGGGTACCAAGCTGTCCATCCTGCCCACGATCAACGACGACGGGTACGTCTCCGTCCAGCTGTTGCAAGAGGTGAGCACCCTCACGCAGCAGACCGTGTCGGCGGCCCTCAGCGCGCCGATCATCTCCACGCGCGAAGCGAGTACACGCGCCGTACTGCGCGACGGACAGACGGTGGTCATCGCGGGACTCATCGGTGAGTCGCGCACGACGCAGGATCAGGGGATTCCATTCCTGATGGACATTCCCTTCCTCGGTGCGCTCTTCAAGCGGCAGACGGTCAACCGGCAGCGCACCGAGCTCGCCATCTTCGTCACGCCGTATCTGGTACGTTCCGACACCGACGCCGACGCGATTCGCGAGCGCGTGCGCAAGAGCATGGAAGGACGTTCGCCGGGCGCCCTGGACGGCACGCCCGCCGGGAAGAAGCCGCCGCCGGGCAGCGAGCCCGACACGCCGTGAACCGCTCGCGGGAACATGCCAAATGAGCGACGCGCGCGATCTGCGGGCCGCAGCGACCGGCGAGTTGGCGATGCGCCTGCCGGCTCGCTGGCTCGAAGAGCATGCGGTGCTGCCGCTGTCGCTCGACGGGGCGCAGGTGCTCGTTGCTGCGGACGGGGCGCTGCCGCCGCTGGTCGCCGATGCGTTGCAGCGCGCGTTGGGTGCGGTGGTGCGCACGGTCCCGATGCCGGCCGCGGACATCCGCGCGGCACTGGTGGCCGCCCCGCGTGGTGTAAGTGCGTCGCCGATGGACAGCGACCCGTGGCGCGGCGCGGCCTCCGAATCGGTGGACGACCTGCGCGCGCTGGCCAGTCGTGAACCGGTCGTCCAGGTGGTGAACGCCATGCTTGCCGAAGCGGTCAACGCGGGCGCCAGCGACATTCACGTGGAGTCGATCGATGCAGGACTCCGGGTGCGCCTGCGGCTCGATGGCGTGCTGCACGATGCGCAAACACTCGGCCGCGGTTTTCAGGCGGCGGTCCTCTCGCGACTCAAGGTGCTGGCCGGTCTCGACATCGCCGAACGTCGGCTGCCGCAGGACGGGCGCACGCGCGTGCGCGTGGGAGCGCGCGAGATCGACATTCGCGTGTCCACGCTCCCCGCGCTGCACGGCGAAAGCCTGGTGCTGCGCCTGCTGGATGGCGGCGGCGATGCAAACGCCCGCGTGCTGGCCGACCTTGGCATGTCCACCGCGACCCTGGCGCAGCTCATGCGCATGCTGGCGCGCAGTTCGGGGCTGGTGCTGGTGACAGGCCCCACCGGCTCCGGCAAGACCACGACGCTGTACGCCGCGCTCGCCGAACGGAGTACGCCGGGCGTCAAGGTGGTCACGGTGGAAGATCCGGTCGAGTACCGACTCGACGGCGTCGTGCAATTGCCTGTGAATGCGAAAGCCGGCTTTGGATTCGCCAACGCGCTGCGGGCCATCCTGCGCCACGATCCCGATGTGATTCTGGTCGGCGAAATGCGCGATGCGGAAACCGCGGAGATCGCCGTGCAGGCGGCACTCACTGGCCATCTCGTGTTGAGCACCCTGCATACCACCGACGCGACGGGTGCGCTGCCGCGTTTGGTGGAGATGGGCATTGCCCCGTATCTGCTGGCAGCCACGCTACATGGCGTGCTGGCGCAGCGCCTGGTGCGCACGGTTTGCGAGGCATGCGCCGCGTGGCGCGCCCCCGACGCGCAGGAGCGCGCGCTGCTGGCTGACGACACGATCGATCACGTGCGCAGCGGCGCGGGCTGCGCGACGTGTGCGGGCACCGGCTATCGCGGTCGCGCCGCGATCACGGAGTTGCTGGCGCTGGACGAGGGAATGCGTCATGCCTTCGTGAGTGGAGCGTCGCTGGAATCGTTGCGAACCATGGCGCGCGCGCGCGGCGTCAGGTCGCTGCGCGAAGACGGCTGGCGGCTGGTGCGCGACGGACGGACGTCGATCGCCGAAGTCGCGCGCGTGGTCAGCGAGGAAGAAGCGCCGTGAGCGACCGCGCCGTGAGCGACCGCGCGTGAGCGACCTCGAACGAGACCTCGGACCGGCTGTCGTGCGTTGGCGCTACGAAGCGGCCGACGCCACCGGCGCGGTGGTGCGTGGCGAGATCGACGCCTCCACGGAGCGCGAGGCCATCGACGTATTGCGACGGCGGCTGCTCTGGGTCACTGCGCTTGCGTCGGCTCCCGCCGGATCCTCGAATGTCGGGTCGCGCGGCAGGACGTTGAGTCCAGCGGCAGGAGCAACACGATGGTCCTTTACCACCCGCCGGACCACGAGCGCCCGCGACCTCGCGGTCGTCACCCGAGCGATCGCGACCCTCGTCGCGGCGGGCGTTCCTCTCGACCGCGCCCTCGGCTACGCCAGCACGCAGGCACCGGACGACGCGTCGAGGAGTGCGTTTACCGCGGTGCGCGACGCCGTACGCAACGGGCAACCACTGTCCACCGCCGTGGGCGCGCATGCGCTCTTCCCCCGCTGGTTCGCACCAACATTGGCCGCCGGCGAGGCCTCGGGCACACTGGACGCGTCGTTGCTGCTGCTGGCCGAGCACCTGGAGCGGAGCGATGCGGTGCGCAGCCGGCTCCGGTCCGCCCTGGTCTACCCCGCCGTGCTGGGCGTGGCATCGATCGTGGGCGTGGCCGTGATCATGCTGGTCGTGGTGCCGCGCTTCGCCGATCTGATTGCCGACAACGGCGGAACGCTTCCGCTCAGCACGCGATTACTGATCGGCCTGAGCACGACACTCTCTGGCAGCTGGTGGGTGTTGTTGGCTGGGAGCGTGCTGGCCGTGGTGTCGTGGCGCCGCACGATGTCCAACCCCACGCAGCGGCAGCGTTGGCACGGCGCGCTGTTGCGATGGCCGGTGGTAGGTCCGCTCGAACGGACACGGGGCGCCGCCGCGTATACGGGTACGCTCTCCGTTGCCCTGCAAGCTGGAGTCGGCCTGTTGAGCGCAATGCAGCTGGCGCGTCAGGTGGTGAACAACCGGCAGCTGCAGCAGGAGTTGGAGGGCGCCGAACAGCGCGTGCGCGAGGGCGGCGCCTTGTCCGCCGCCTTGGACGGGATTCTGCCGCCACTTGCCGTGCGGTTGCTCGATGCGGGCGAGGTTGGCGGCGACCTGGCCACGCTGGCGTCACGCGCCGCGCACACGGCAGACGCCGACGTGCAGCGGGCACTGACACAAGCCGTCACGCTGGTGGAACCCGCGCTCATTCTCGGCTTCGGCGGATTAGTCGGCTTCGTGGCGCTGGCACTGCTTCAGGCGATTTACGGAATTAACGCCAGCACGCTCTGATCGTCTGCCTTACGAAGTCCGCCGCACCGCCCGCGCGCGCCACACCGTTACCGGCGCGCGGCTCGTATCACCACGACACGATTCGTTCCGTTCGACCCGTCGCTTCCGTCTCACCCCTGCGTTGACAGATGGGCTCGGGACACCGAGCATTCCTTTGCAGCATTAGCAGCGCATCAGCCACGCCTCAGTCCCGCACACAGGTATACGGATGCGAACGTCCCCCGGATTGGACACACTGGAACAGGATCTGCCGCCCGCGACCGCACCGGAGGAGACGATGCCAAGTCGTCGCCGGTTCTTCGCAATCGGTGCGGGTGCGGCCGCGGCGCTGGCCACTGCCGGCCCTGCCGAAGCGCAGCTGACCAAGGGGCGGGCGACTCCGTTCCCGCCGTCGTCGCCGCCGGGGACGCAACGCGATGCGGCCGCGGACTGGAAGGATCCCGTGCTGCGGCTCGTCCGTCGCATCACGATGGGAATTGCTCCGGAAGAGGTCGCGCTCGCGCGCAATCTCGGGTACGCGGGCTATCTCGACTATCACCTGCGTCCGCAGTCCATCGATGATTCCGCACTCGATGCGCTGATGACCACGAGCCTGCCCATGACCGCCATGGCGCCGGCTGAGCTGGTGGCACAGAATGGCGGTGAAGTGGCGAATCAGTTGAGCGATGCCACGCTCTATCGGGCGGCGTTCTCCAAGCGGCAGCTCAAGGAACGGATGGTCGAGTTCTGGACGGATCACTTCACGATCAGTCTGAACAAGGTCGGCTACCTCAAGATGGTCGACGACCGCGACGTGATCCGGCAGCACGCGATGGGCAACTTCAAGACACTGCTCAAAGCCACCGCGGAAAGCGGCGCGATGCTTGTCTACCTCGACCAGAATCGCAGTCGCACGCCCACCCCGAATCAGAACTACGCGCGCGAGATCATGGAACTCCACACCATGGGTGTGGACGGTGGATACACGCAGACGGACGTGGCCGAACTCTCGCGCATCCTCACCGGATGGACCACCACCGGACCAGGGACGTTCTCGTTCAACACCACCTTCCATGATCGCGCGGCGAAGACGTTTCTCGGGCGCTCCTTTCCGGCGATGGCCACCACCGCGGCGGCCGCAGTGCAGAAGAGCGAAGGTGATGCGGCGATCCAGATGCTCGTGGACCACCCGAGCACGGCCAGGTACATCTCGCTCAAGATGGCGCGCTGGCTGCTGGCGTACACGCCGTCGCCGGCGGTGATCGATGCCACTATGGCGACGTACACCGCGACGAACGGCGACATCCCGTCGATGATTCGCACGATTCTGTCGGCGAAGCACCTGTTGGCGACGCCTGCCAAGTACAAGCGCCCGTTTCATCTTGCGGCGTCGGGGATTCGTGCGCTCGGCGCGCAGATCACCAACGTGCGGTCTGTGCGTCAGCGCGCCGACCAGATGGGGCAGCCGATGTTCTACTGGGAGCAGCCCAACGGCTATCCCGATCGCGTGGACTGGTGGAGTGGACTCGTCCTCGGCCGATGGAGTTTCATGTCCGACCTGGCCAATCGCAACAGTGCGACGCAGACCCGCGTGGACTCGATGCCGTTCCGCACCCCTGACACGCCGGAGGGGGTGGTTTCGCAAATCAACGCGCGCATGTACGGCGGCGAGATGACTTCCGCGCTGAAGGCGCAGCTATTCGACTACCTGCGGGCCGGGACGTACAACGATGCACGCGTGCGGGAGACGCTGTCGCTCGCCGCGAGTGCCAATCCGTTTCAGTGGTACTGAGTCAGCTGGTCTTGAGTCGGCGCACGCGGTTCCTCCGACGTCGTCGCGTAGCGCCCCATCACCGTTCCCCAGGTCGCACCCATGACTGACGAACTGTTCGACGCCGGCTGCACAGAATATCACTCGCTTGCGCGACGCGACTTCCTCATGACCGCCACCGGATTCGGTGTGGCGGCATTTCTGCCCGCGTGGCTGCCAAGTGTAGTACTGGCGCAGACGTCGAGCAGCCGCGACATCATCATTTCGGTGTTTTTGAGCGGCGGTGTCGATGGCATGTCGCTCGTGGCGCCGTTCGGCGATCCCGACTATTACACGGGGCGGCCGACTATTGCCATCGCTCGCCCCGATGCCGCGGGGACGGGACCCAAGCTGACCGCACTTGACGATTTTTTCGGCTTCTCACCCGGCATGACACCGCTCATGACTGCGTACACGGCGGGCGACTTGCTGGTGGCGCACGCCACTGGTTCGGTGAACACGTCGCGCTCGCACTTCGACGCGCAACGCTACATGGAAGTGGGCAAGCCGGCTGATCCGAGTCTCAGGTCGGGGTGGCTGGGTCGTCATCTCGCCACCGTCGCGCCGATGCGTTCCAACGCGCCGTTGCGTGCGCTGGGCCTCACCACCGGCATGCCGCAGACGCTCTCCGGAGCGCCGAAGGCACTGCCGGTTCCGAATCCGGCGAACGCCGCCATCGGCGGCAGCAATTCCACCGGTACGGCGCGCGCGCAGTGGTTGTCCACGAACTACGCGACGGCCGCGGAGCCGGTGAGCGCGAACGCGCTCGATACGACGAACACGATGTCGCTGCTCCAGATGATCAACTTCAGCGGCTACCGTCCGGCCAATGGCGCGGTGTATCCGACCTCGGGCTTCGGCAACGCGCTCAGGTCGGCGGCGGCGCTGATCAAGGCCGACGTCGGCGTGGAAGCGATCCACGCCTTCAACGGCGGCTGGGATACGCACGCGGCGCAAGGTCCGATCGCCACGCTGGACGGTGGGTACATGCACACCAAGATGCTCGACCTCTCGAACACGCTCGCTGCCTTTTACGCCGATGTGGTGCAAGGCTCGACCGCGTACGGCGTGACGGTGGTGGTGGTCTCCGAGTTCGGTCGCAACGCGCGCGAGAACGGCAACCGCGGCACGGACCATGGGCGCGGCAACGTGGCGTTCGCGATGGGCAAGAAGATTGCCGGCGGCAAGGTGCTCACCAACGGCTGGCCGGGACTCAATCGCACGAATCTCGAGAACGGCCAGGATCTCAAGGTCACGCTCGACCATCGCGACATTCTCGCCGAAGTGGTCAGGAACCGGCTCGGCAACGCGAATTTGTCGACGGTGTTCCCCGGCTTTGTACCGCAGATGCGCGGTGTGACCAAGCCGTAAGCGTCGCCGCTGCATCGTGCAAAACAAAGGGGGACCCCTGCCCGGGTCCCCCTTTCCCGAGTGCGTCGGCGTAACGCGCGCGTCAGGACGCGCTCATGGCGAGACGATGATCGTGCCGTCCATCCCCGGATGTAGCGTGCACTTGTAGGGGAACACACCCACGTTCGGGAAGGTGCGCGAGACAACGGTGTTGGAGAGCACGCCAATGTCGGTCGGCGCGGCTGGCTGGCCACTCAGGCGCGGGTCCCAGATCACGTTGTGCGGCAGCGACGGGAAAATGAAGCGCACCGTGCCGCCCTGCCTGACCACCGCTTCGAACGGGCTGAAGGTGAGTCCCGGCATGGCGATGTCCGTGCTGCTCGGCGCACCCGCAACGCCGGTCACGACAAGCGGTGCCGTGGCGGTGCGCGTGGAGCCCCCATCCACCACCGATACCTGAACGTTGGCTGTGCCGACACCTACGCCGGTGACCACGCCGCTCGCAGTCACCGTGGCGATTGTCGCATTACTGCTGGTCCAGGTGATCGGCCGAGCCCCGAGTGACACCGGGCCACCCGAAGCATCCCGTCCGGCCACCGTGACCTGCGTGGTCTGACCGAGTTGCACCGTGGGTTCGGTAATCGTGATGGCGACCACGGAGAGGACGCCTGCGGCGGAGGCTACCGTGATGCTCGTGGTCCCGCTCACGGTGCCCAGTGTGGCCCTGATGGTCGCCGATCCGGCCACGACACCGGTGACCAGTCCGCTCGCACTGACCGTGGCGACGCTCGCCGCGCTGCTGCTCCACGCCACGTTCGGCGCGCCATTCGACGAGCCGTCGCTCAGTCGCGCGGTGGCGGAAAGCTGCACTGCCTGCTGCGCGCTGATGGTACCCGTGGGCGAGGTGACATCGATGCGCGTGACCGTGGCTTCCCGGGGCGGCGGCGGTATGGTGGGTGGTGTCGTGCCGCCACCGTCGCCACCGCCACACGCCATCAGACCGGCGCTCAGGGACAGCGACAGCGCCAGCGTGACACCACGCACGTACTGGAACGACATCGGGTGCTCCGAGGGAAGACGGTCAGCGGATGGAGGCGACGGGACACGACAGTGCCGCCGCTATTGACGACTCAGCGGCGCCGTTCGTTAACGTGGACGCGCGGTGTGCGCGGACATCCGTCAAGATGCACGGCGGTCAGCCCACTGGCGATGGCGGGTGTCAATGCCTCGCGCGTCGTGGCAGCACGACACATACTTCCGCCGCATCGACGGAATCTCCTCTTCTGCGACCGGATGTGCAGGAGAGAGGACCGATGCTTTTCCACTCCCCGGAGGTTTGATGGTTTCCCGATTTGCCGCGGCATGCACATTGGCGGCAGTGCTGGTCTGCGTTTCCGACCCCGCACCGGCGCAGGCGCAGGGTGAGGCCGCGGGCCGGATGACTGGTGTCGTCACGGACACCACAAGCGGCCAGCCGCTGCAGTCCGTGCAATTGCTGCTGTCGCGCGGCACGACCCGGCTCGAAGCGCGTACCGGAACTGACGGTCGCTACCTCTTCCCGAACGTGCCCGCCGGCACCTATGGGCTCGAGGCCATCCGTCTCGGCTATCGGCGAGTCGTGCGGTCCAACATCGTGATTGCCGCCGGGACGACCCTCACGTACGACATCCGGATGAACGTCGCAGCCCTCAACCTGCAGGCGATCGTGACCACGGGGGTTGTGGACCCGGCCAGTGGAACCCGGGTGCCGTTCTCCGTCGGTCGCGTGTCGGCCGAGGATGCGCCGGTCCCGGCCACAAACGCCCTCGAGACCATTCAAGGCAAGATCGCCGGTGTGAGCGTCGTGCCCACCGGCCAGGCGGGTGGCGGTACGAATATCCAGCTGCGCACGCCGACCTCCATCAGCAAGGGCAACTCGCCCCTCGTCGTCGTCGATGGCGTCATCCAGACGCAGTCATTTGACGCGGCCAGTGCCGACCTCCAGTCCATGGACATCGAGAGCGTCGAGGTGGTGAAGGGTGCCGCCGCCGCCTCACTGTACGGCTCGCGCGCCTCGGCCGGCGTCATCCAGATCCGCACGCGGCGTGGCAACAACCTCGCGGAGGGCACCACCAAGTTTACCGTGCGCTCCGAGTACGGCTCGAACTCGTTGGCCCGCAAGGTGGACTGGGCGCAGAACCACTTCTTTCTGGCGAATGAAACGGGCGCCTATACCAACGCCGCGGGCCAGGTCGTACCGCGTGAACAGCGCGTGCCGCGGCCAGCATCCGAGCGCTTTCAGGATCGGCCCTACGCGCCCGGCACATTCTTCAACCAGGTGGACGAGTTCTTCGATCCGGGCAACTTCGCTCGCAATTCGCTCAACATCGCGCAGAACGGCGGCAAGACCAACTGGCTCTTCTCGTATGTCAACTCGCGCGAAGACGGCGTGGTGCTGAACAGCGGCCGCTACGACCAGAATGACTTCCGCCTGAACCTCGATCACCGACCGCGCAGCGACTTGCAGTTCGGGGTGAGCACGTACTACAGCCGCTCCACACGCCAGAATCTCTACGGCGACGTGTTCTTCGACCTGATCAATCAGGCGCCGGACGTGAACCTGCGCCAGCGAGATCCGGACGGTACGCCGTACATCTTCCAGCCCGATTTCGAGGGACGCGAAGAGAACCCGCTTTACGTGCTGTCCACCGAGCGGAACAACCGCAATCGCGCGCGCCTGCAGGGCGGCGTTGAAGGACGCTATACGCCGCGCTCCTGGCTCACGGTCGACGGCAACCTGAGCTACGACCGCTCGGACCGTTCCAACGACTTCTTCCTCGATCAGGGCGTCAAAACTGAAGGCTTCGGCAACGGTGGTCCGGGTGAACTCTCGCGATTCAGCGGCATCACCAATGCACTGAATGCGTCGCTGTCGGCCAACTTGCTCAAGCGTATGGGCGACTTCACGCTGCGCAGCACGGTGCGCGGCCTCATGGAGCGCGAGACCAACGATCTCGTGAACGCGAATGGGCAGATCTTCGCCACACCCGGCGTGAACAGCCTCAACAACGCGACCATCCGCTTCGTCTCCTCGACCAGCGAGACGATCAAGACCAATTCATTCTTTGTCAGCGGCGCCGCCGACTACCTGGGCAAGATCATTGTGGACGGTCTGGCGCGCCGCGATGGCAGCTCGCTGTTCGGTCCGGAGGAGCAGGAAAACTGGTTCTATCGCGCGAGCGGGGCGTATCGCCTGTCCGAAGAAGGCTGGTTCCCGCTCAAGTCACTGTTCAGCGAGTTCAAGGTGCGCGCCTCGCAGGGCACCGCCGGCGGCCGCCCGGACTTCAACGACCAGTACGAGACGTTCAATTTCGTGGAGGGCGGCGGTCTGGTAAAGCAGAATCTCGGCAACCGCTTCCTCAAGCCCGAATTTTCGAGAGAAACCGAGATCGGCATCGACGCCATCATCAAAAATCGCTACTCACTGCAGCTCTCGCGCGCACGGCAGACGACCACCGACCAGCTCATCCTCATTCCGCTGGCGGGGTACTTCGGGTATGCCAACCAGTGGCAGAACGCCGGCACGGTGACCGGCAACTCGTGGGAAGGCACGTTCGAAGCGCAGCTGGTTCGCAAGCCGAACTTCACCTGGCGGGCCAGCCTCGTCGCCGATCGCAATCGCAACACGATCACCGAATTCAACCGGTCGTGCTTCACCACCAATACCATCGCCTTCCGCTGCGCCGGCGAGACGCTGGGCAACATGTACGGGTTCGGCTTCATGCGGAACGCCAGTCAGCTTCCGGCCAGCGTGGGAACGCGCGCCAACGAGTTCCAAGTGAATGACGAGGGGCTACTGGTGTGGGTCGGGCCGGGCAATCAGTACACCGACGGGCAGACTAAACGCCTGTGGGGCACGAACGCCACGATCGGTAACGGCGTGTATCGCTGGGGACAGCCCATCACCGCCGTGGACTCGCTCGGCAACGCGGCCGTGCTCAGCATCGGTGACGGCAATCCGGACTTCCGCTTCGGCCTCTCCAACACCATCGGCTGGCGCAGCGTGCAGCTGTTCATGCTGTGGGATGCGCAGGTGGGCGGTGACGTGTACAACCAGACGCGCCAGCGCATGTACCAGTACGGCCGCCATACCGACGTCGATCAGGCCGGCAAGCCGCAGGAGCTCAAGAAGACCACCGACTACTTCGTGGCGTTATATGCGGCCAACAGCCCGACCGACTGGTTCGTGGAGGACGCGAGCTTCGTGAAGCTGCGCGAACTCAGCCTCAAGTACCGACTGCCGCGCAGCTTCAACGCCGCGCTCGCGCGCCTCGGCGCCAATCAGGCATCGCTGTCGCTCATTGGTCGCAACTTGCTCACGTTCACCAGCTACAAGGGCTACGACCCCGAAGTGGGCACGGTCCTCAATCGTTTCGACAGCTTCGACTACCCGCGATATCGCACGCTGACGGGTAGCGTCGAAATCATCTTCTGACCGGCGAGCCACGATCACATGACTAACCAGATAAAGAAGTACGCCCTGCCGGTGGGGCTCGCCCTCGTAGCCGCCTCCTGCCAGGATCTCGATGTCGTGAATCCCAACCGGCCGGATGCGGCCCGCGCGACGTCGCAGCCACTCACCACCGAGACGTTCGTCGCGACTTCGTTCCGCACGTGGTGGCCGGTGGCGGGCCACGACGACTATCCCTCGTGGGCGTTCAGCACGATGGCGCGCGAGGTCACCTCGGGCTTCGCCGACTTCGGCCAGCTCGAACTCTCCTCCGAACCGCGAGTGAGCTGGAACAACAGTCAGGTCAACGTGCGGCGACTCGTCAATGAAACGCCGTGGTACCAGCTCTATCGCACCGTGTCGTCGGTGAACGACGTCGTAGGCGCGATCAACCGCGGGCTGGTGATCGAGAGCCCGACGCGCACTGCCCGCGCCAAAGCCATGGGCAAGCTGATGCAGGGGCTCTCGTACGGGCACATCGGGTTCTACTTCGACAAGGGGCCCATCATCGATGAAAATACGAAACTCGATACGCTGAAGACGCCGCAGTTCACGCCCTACCGCGACGTCTCCACTTATGCCGTGCGTCAGCTCGACTCGGCGATTGCCATTGCCGGCGCGAACCCGACCATCGCGTTCCCGGCGGAGAGCTGGCTCTTCCAGAGCATGAGCCGGGACCAGTTCGTGCGTTTCGCCAACTCGTATGCGGCGCGCATCCTGGTATACACGGCCAGGTCCCGTGCCGAGCGGGCGGCGGTGAACTGGCAGGAGGTCATCCGCCGCGTCGATGCGGGCATCACGCAGGACTTCGCGCCGATCGCCCAGCCGGACATCCTGTGGGATGACTGGAAGCGACTGTTGGCCCGCCTGCGCACAGCCGGACGGCCGTCGGACTTCGGTCGGCCGAGCTATTGGCTCATCGGGCCGGCCGATTCGACCAACGGGTGGCGCACGTGGGTGGCCACGGCAAACGACAACCGCCTTCCGTTCCAATTGCGCACGCGGGATCGGCGCATCCAGGGGGCCACAGGACCCTCCGCGCCCGGCCGGTACGTGGGATATAACCTGAACAACATCTTCGCGGCCGATCGCGGCACGTATCGGTGGTCGCACTACTACTACCTGCGCAACGGGGTGGATCTCACCTGGCAGACGGGGCCTCAGGTCGCGATGACGGTGGCGGAAATGGATCTGCTGAAAGCCGAGGCGCTCATCCGGCTGGGACGCGCGGCCGAGGCGGTGCCTCTCATCAACAAGACCCGTGTGACCAACGGGCAGTTGCCGCCCGTTACGCTGGACGGACCGCCCAACGAGGCGGGCTGCGTGCCGCGGAAGGAAAACGGGGACTGCGGCAGCTTGTGGGACGCCCTGCGCTACGAAAAGGGGATCGAAGGGCTGGGCACGAACGGCGTGATCGCGTTTCTCGATGCCCGCGGCTGGCAGACGCTCCCCGAGAACACGCCCGTGCACTTGCCGATTCCCGGTCGTGAGCTGGCGACGCTCCAACTGCCCCTGTACACCTTCGGCGGGCCTGGCGGTCAGGGGAGTGCGCCGACGCGCGATCCAGAGCGATGCCCGGTGGCGGGACTCGCGCGTTGCCCGTGATCGACGAGGGCTCCGTGTAGCGACGGTGCGATGACCACGGGGGGCGCGACATCCAGTCGCGCCCCCCGTTTTTACGACCTCACGCCGTACGCGTCACCGACTCACCTCGGCCCGCGCGGGGTGGCTGCTTCCGGACGGCCCCCGGGTGCCACCCCGGCTTGGGTCCATCGGCCAGCAAGCGCCACGCTTTCGCTGTGCCGGCGATCGCCTGCGCCCTGTGCGCGACATCGACGCCGCTCGCGTCATCCTTTGGATGATGATACGGCGTGGCGAGATCGTACGACGAGATCGTGCGCGTGCGCCGCCGGCCGATCCCGTAGCGCGCCCCTCCATGGAGTCGGCAGCGAGCGTTTCGATGCAGCGCTTCACGGCGCCCGGGTCGATGCGATCGGTGAACACCGTGCGCGCTGCAGTGGCCGTGCGCGGCACGACGTCGCCCACGGCGGAAGCGACGGTGCTGCGTCACCACGGCAGCAGGGCACCGCGGCACCACGGCAGCAGGGCACCGCGGCACCACGGCAGCGGACGGGATGCCCGTTGCGCTGCTGCAAGTCGCCTCGCTAGCCTCCATCGGATGCGATCCCGTCGTGTCCTGCTCTCCCTGCTCTGCGCGTTCGCATTGCCCTCCCTCTCGGCGTGCGACAAGCGGACGCCCACTGACACCTCGCCGATCGCACCGCCGACGCGCGTGTCGAGTCTTGCCGCCCTGCCCGCGTCGGTTTTTGTGCAGTCCGGGCAGGATCGCCGTGTGGCCGTGGAAGCACGCGACAGCACGGGTGTGCTCGTGTCGAGCGTGACCATCACGTGGCGTACCGATGCGCCCGCCGTCGCCACGGTCGATGCCTCGGGCCTCATCCGCGGCATCTCGCCCGGCGTCGCCCGCATCACCGCCAGCACCGACGGCATCCGTGGCCCGCTCAGCGCGCTGGTGCAGGTCACCGTCACGCCCAACTCGCCCGGCGTGACGCAATGGAGCGTGACCCGACCCGGACTCACCGATGCGACGCTGCTGGGCATCTGGGACGACGGCAACGGCACCACCTACGGCGCGGCACAGAATGGCATGCTGCTCCGCTCGCGCGCCGACGGCCCGTGGGAACGTGTCGATCTCGGCACCGAGGAAACACTGACCGGGGTGTGGGGCACGTCCCCCAGCGACATCTGGGTCGTGGGGACGGGCGGTCTGATCATGCGTGGCGATGGCACCACATTCCGACGTATCGAAAGCAATACCACGGCTGCGCTGCTCGAGGTGTGGGGACTCTCCACCGACGAGGTGTTCGCCGTCGGCGACCGCGGCACGATCATGCGCTGGGACGGCACTCGCTGGTCGCAGATGGCCTCCACCGTGGGCGACGACCTGTGGGGGATCTGGGGCGCGAACAGCACCAACCTGTTCGTGGTCGGCAACAACGGCGTCATTCTGCGCTACGACGGCACGACGTGGCGGCGGATGAGTGTCCCGTCGTCCACGCCCTTCTTCGATGTGTGGGGAACCAGCGTCGGCAATGTGTTCGCGGTGGGCGCGGGCGGCGTGGTGGTGCGCTTCGATGGCTTCACGTGGAGCACCATGGCCACTCCCGGTCGCGCCAATCTGTTTGCGATGACCGGACGCATGTTCAACGACGTGTACGCGGTCGGGAACACTGGCACGGTGTGGCACTTCAATGGCACTGCATGGAACGCACTGTCGCTGGGGACCGGCCAGAACCTGCGCGCCATCACGCGGCGGGGTGACGGCTCCCTGCGGCTCGCTGGCTGGTGGGGCACGGTGCTGTCGGTGCGTGGCGTTGGTGCGGGAGCGTCCGCCACCACCGAAATCTCCGACCCAGCTCTACTCTCCACGTTCGGCGCGACGGGCGGGCCATTGTTCGCCGTCGGATTGGGCGGGGCAGTCTTTCAGCGCGGCACCAGCGGCTGGACCCCCGCCGTCGTGCCCGGCGTGAACGACTTGTACAGCATCAGCGGCAGCAGTGCGTCGGATATCGTGGCCGTGGGCGATACGGGGGCCGTGCTGCGCTACAATGGCAGCACCTGGACGCGGGAATCCTCGCCCACCACCAGCCTGCTGCGCGCCGTGTGGAGTGGCGGTCCGGGGCAGTACGTCGCGGTCGGCGAACGCGGCACCATTCTGCAGACGAACGGCAGCGGTTGGACGCCGCAAGCCAGCGGCACGCCGCAGTTTCTGCGCGCGGTCTGGGGAAGCGATCCGGCGAACGTGTATGTCGTCGGCGATTCGGGCGTCGTGCTGCACTACGACGGCGGTCGCTGGAGGGGTGTGCCCGTGCCGGTACGCACCAGTCTGCGGCTGCGCGCCGTCTGGGGCACCGGTGCCAACGATGTGTACATCGGCGGGGACTCGGGCACGATCGTGCGCTTCGACGGCGTCAGCTGGCAAATGCAATCGTTACCCACCTCGCGCGTGGTGCGCACGATCTGGGGACGCAGTCCGACAGAGATCTACGCCGCCGGCGACAGCGGCACGGTGCTGCGCTACGACGGCACCGAGTGGCGCACACTCACGGTCCCGACCAACCGCATTTTGTACTCGCTGTTCGGAATTCCGGGCACGTCGAACGTGGCGATCGTCGGCGAATCGGCACGCATCATCGAAGGGCGTCCGTAGTCACCGCGCGAGTCGCTCGCGCAGTGCGCGGAGGTGCGCCACATGATGATCGCCGTGCCATGCGTAGAGCGCGACCAGCGTGTCGACGGTCATGCGCCCGGTTTCGGAATGCACGAGGCCGCGCGCGAAATCGTCCGGCTGCATGGCGCGCAGCAGCGCCGCGAACCGCTCGTGGATGGCGGCCGTCATCGCCACCGCCACCAGTGGTGAGACGTCGCGCACGTCAGCCAGTTCGACCCAGGCATCCTGATCATAGGCCTTGATCGCCGGTTCCTGCTCCGTCAACGCCAGCTTGAGACGTATCAGCGCGTTGGCGTGGCTGTCGGCGACATGATGGACGAGTTGTCGCACGGTCCATCCGCCGTCACGATAGGGTACTTCGAACTGGCTTTCGCTCAGGCCGCTCAGCGCGGCCGCGAGTGCGGCAGGCAGCGCGGCAATACGCGCAATCGACGTGGCGCGCTCCTCCCCGCTGTAATCGACGCGACGATCGAACTTCCCGATCGGATAGCGCAGCGCATCGGGAGACGTCTTAGAGACGGCGACGGACATGGATGACACTCCGGAGGGTGGGGACGTGGAGGATAGCAGACGAAAGCAACTATGCCGTCTCACCAGACGCCATCGCGCACGCCTCTCCTAGCGCGCCCGTCCCCGCGGGCCGAGTGCGCGATGCACGGCGAGCATGACCACCCCACCGGCGACAGCAAGCAGCAACCCCGCCGCGTCCCCAGTCTCGTACCAGCCGCGTGACCGTCCGACGAAGGCGCCGAGGACGGCACCTCCCATGCCGAGCAGCATCGTCACGATCAAGTGGCCGGGGTCACGTCCGGGCATGCTTGCGTTAGTCAATGCACCTATCAGCAATCCGACGATCGCCGTCCAAGGCAATCCCATGTCGCGCTCCGCATGGCAAGGGATGAGCGACCAGCCCCTCGGTCGCCTCGACCCAATGCAGATGCACATCCGGTGCCATTGCCGTCACAATGTCATCACGGCGCATCGCGTCTGATCCCAACCACGGGTCCTGTCACGGCAGCGGCGCACCCGGAAAGTGCGTGTCGGAGCCGCCTGACGGAATGCAACGGGGCCGCGCAGGCAGCGGAAGTGGCCGCGGAACTCCCGCGCGCCTTTCGCCCAGGCGGGATGCGTCGTACCATACCCGCGCCCGCCTCCCTCCCGCTGGTTCTCTCCGGAGCGTCGTATGTCCGCCTGCCTGACCGTCCCCGCCCGCCTCGACGCGCGCCCAAAAACGCAAGTGCAGGCCCGTGAGTTCGGGGCGTGGCCCGCCGACGGCCTCGGCACGCGAGCCTCTTTCGGCCTCCGGATTCATCGCGTCTGGTATCGCAGCTTTCGTATCCGGGAGCTCCCATAATGGGAACGAAGGGCCGCCTGTCCGTGATGATGTTCCTGCAGTACTTCGTCTGGGGCTCATGGTTCGTCACGATGGGGACCTATCTCGGATCGACCCTCGGCTTCACCGGGACGCAGATCGGCAGCGCGTACGGGGCCACCGCCATCGCCGCGATCGTGTCGCCCTTTTTCATGGGCATCGTCGCGGACCGGTTCTTCGCCAGCGAGAAGCTCCTCGCCGTGCTGCACCTGCTCGGCGCGGGGTTGATGTACATGATGTCGCTGCAGACGGAGTTCAGCTCGTTTTATCCGTTGTTGCTCGCGTATGCGTTGTGCTACATGCCGACGCTCTCGCTCACGAACTCGATCTCGCTGCACAACGTGACCGATGCGGCGCGCGACTTTCCGATGATCCGCGTCTTCGGCACCATCGGCTGGATCGTCGCATCGGGCGTGCTCGTGGGCTTCGTTCTCAAGGCGGATAAGCTCGCGATTCCCATGCAGATCGCGGCGGCGGGCTCCGTGGCGCTCGGTCTTTTTTCGCTGCTGCTGCCACATACGCCGCCGCGTGCCAAGGGGGCGCCGTTCAGCGCGCGCGATGCGCTCGGCCTGGATGCGCTGCAGTTGCTCAAGCGCCCCGACTTCGCGGTGTTCGTGCTAGGTTCGTTCCTGCTGTGCATTCCGCTGCAATTCTACTATGCGTTCGCCAATCCGTTCATGAACGAGATCGGTGTGCAGAACGCGGCCGGCATCATGTCGTTCGGACAGGGGAGCGAGATCGTGTTCATGCTGCTGCTGCCGCTCGCACTGCGGAAGCTGGGAATCAAGTGGATCATGTTGGCGGGTATGCTGGCGTGGGCGGTGCGTTACTTCGCCTTCAGTCGCGGCGACGCGGGCGCGGGCATGTGGTTGATCTACGTCGGCATTCTGCTGCACGGCGTCTCCTACGATTTCTTCTTCGTCGCGGGCCAGATCTACACGGACGAAATCGCCGGCCCGAAGGTGCGCGCGGCGGCACAGGGGTTCCTCAATCTCGTGACCAATGGCGTCGGCTATTTCGTGGGTGCGGCGGTCTCGGGAAGCGTGGTCGATCGCTTCGTGACGTCATCGGCGGGCGAGGCGACTTCACATGACTGGACGTCGGTGTGGATGGTGCCGGCGATAGGTGCCGTAGCCGTTTTCGTGGTGTTCCTGCTGGCATTCCGACCGGCGCGCGGCATTGGTGCCGTGGCCACCGCACACTGAGCAGGTAGCCATGTCGCTGACGATGACGATTCCGCTGGTCGAGGCCTGCTGCGACTCGATTCTCTCTGCCCGTGAGGCGCAGGAGATCGGCGCGGGCCGCATCGAACTGTGCGGCGCAGGGTCCGGGGGTACCACACCGTCGCTTGGGCTGATCGCACGCTGCCGCGACGAATTGTATGTCCCGTTGCACGTGATGATCCGTCCGCATGACGGCGACTTCGTCTACAGTACCGATGATCTCGAAGTCATGAAGAACGATATCGTCGCGGCGCGTGCACTCGGGGTGGACGGTGTGGTCACGGGCGTTCTGCACAGCGATGGCACGGTGGACGTGACGCGCATGGCGGAACTTCTCCTGCTCGCGCGTCCGATGAAGGTCACCTTTCATCGCGCCTTCGATCGCACGCCCGATGCAACCATCGCACTCGACGCGCTGCTGACGCTGGGCGTGGACTACGTCCTCACGGCCGGACAGGCGGCGTCCGCGCTTGACGGGGTGGCGCGCCTGCAGCAATTGCAGCAGCAGGCCGGCGACCGGCTGACCATTCTTGCCGGCGGGGGCGTCCGCGCGCACAACGTGTGTGATGTCGTGGCGCGGTCGGGCGTACGCGAAGTGCACGCCAACGCGACCAATCCGGTGGTCGTGCGGGAGATGCTGCTCGCGCTGACTGCATTGTGAAGCCGTCGAGCGCGTGAGTGCTTGGCGCACTCACCGCTCAGCACTCGGTCGTGGCCCTTATCGTGGCTTCCAGTTCCCCTGCGCCACCGCGGGCAGGAACTTGCCGAGGCCCTTGGGCGGGAACTGCACCGTCTTTTCGGACTCCGCGCTCATGTACGCCGCCATCAGCATCTCGACGACATCGAGTCCGTCGTGCCACGTCAGCGCCGGCTTCTCCTTGCCCAGGAACGCGCGCACGAAGTGGCGATCTTCGGCTTCGTAGCCGTACGCGACGGCTTCGTTGGCGATCACCGGCATCTGTCCGACTTCGGCGTTCTGCTTCTCCACCAGATCTTCGCCGGCCTTGCCCTTCACCTCGCGCGAAAAGAACAGGTCGAGCCCAGACTCGAGCGAGTTCCACTTCATCGAGTATTCGGGGCCGAGCAACTCGGCGCTGAGCCGCAGGCCGGGTCCAATGAAGCTCCAGCTCGTCGTCGCTTCGCCGATGGCGATGCGACCGTCCGGCGTTTCGAACTCCACGTTGACACTGGCGTAGTCTTCGGACGGCGTCTTGAGATAATCCACGCCCATCGTCTTCTTGAGAATGGCCGCGTATTCCTTGCGTGACCACTTGAGCGACGCGATGTGTCCGGTGATGCGCTTGACCTGGAGCGAGCGCAACGACTCGCCCGGCGGCGTGAGCAGCTGCCGACACACCAGCAGCGAGTGACACATCATGTCGCTGAGTACGCCGCCGCCCTGATTGGCGCCGTTCCAGAACCACGGCATGTGCGGACCGCTATGCTCTTCGGCGGCGCGCGCGAGGTATGGCCGACCGGTGGCCGCCGCACCGCGCTTCCACATCAGGTTGTGGCCGGTGGTCACCTGCGGTGCGAAGAACTGATTCTCCAGATAGCCGTGCATGATGCCGGCCTTCTCGACGAGCTTGAGCACGTACGACGCTTCGGCCACGCCGCGTCCGAGCGGCTTCTCGCAGGCGATGCCCTTGAGCGTACCTTTGCCGGACGTGACGGCGTCGCAGATTTCCTCGACGTTCTCGATGCGCGCGTGATTGGGTCCGTTCAGCCAGATGGCGTCGATGGCGGGATCGGCCACCATGTCGGTGATGCTCTTGTACGGTTTGCATTCGCCGACATCGAGCTCGCGCGCGTACTTGGCGGCCGAGGCGGCGTTCTTCGCGTTCGGGCTCCACACGCCCAGAATATCAGCATCACGGACGCCCTTCCAGCCGAGCATGTGGAAGCGCGCGTTGAAGCCGGAGCCGATGAAGCCTACGCCGAGTCGGGAGGATGTCATGGGAGGGGCGGTGGTGGGAACGTCAAACAGCGTCGGGAAATGTACGGCGCGTGAACAGGGGCGGTCAGCCTACTCCACATCGGACCGATTGTCAGGCAGGAACAGCGGTTTCGCGAAGCCGCCGGTATCGTCGTAGAATCGCACGGCCTCGGGCGTGAATGCCTTGGCCAGCAGAATGATCTGCCCCGTGTGCCCCGCGAAATGCTCGACCACGTGGTAGATGGCCGAGAACACGGTCGTCTCGCGCCCCTGGATCAGGCGGGACTCGGCGAGCGATGCCGCATCGAGCCGCGTCAGCACGTCCGTCGCGTCGGTGCACGCGGCGTCCAGCATGGCCAGTAACTCCGGGAGTGGCGCTCCGTCGCGCGTCGCGAACTCCGCATCGCGTGCGCGCACGTCGCCGGCGCCACCAACGCCACTGACAATCCACTGGCGCACATTCCCCGACAAATGCAGCACGAGGTTGCCGGCGCTGTTCGACGATGCGTTGGCGCGCCACCAGAGTTGCTCCGGCGGTATGGCCTGCAGCGCCAGACGGATCTTGGACGGATACTCAATGCCGAGGTAGTGACGGGAGCGCTCCAGAAAGCGCGTCGCGAGATCGAAAGTCATCGGAGAAAGCTGCAGGGAGAACCCAAGCACGGCCAGCACGCCGCCTCGCAATGGCCCCCGGCGAAACACTCGTCAATTGCGGTGCGCCCTGCGATACTTGCGATCCCTCCTCCTGACCAGCCAGCATGACCTACGCCGCGATCACCGGATAAGGCGCCTGTATGCCCCCAGCCGTCCTCACCAACGACGATCTCTCCTCGTTCCTCGACACGTCCGACGAGTGGACTACCTCGCGCACCGGCATGCGCGAGCGTCGGATCTCCCACGTCAGCGCCATCGATCTGTCCGCGGTGGCCTCGGCCCGCGCACTGGCCTGCGCCGGCATGGAGGCGGCCGACGTCGCTCTGATCATCTACGGCGGTGTGAGCAACGACGAATTGGTGCCCAACAGCGCCTCCGGCGTGCAACTCGCGCTCGGCGCGACCAAAGCCGCCGCGATCGACCTGAACACCGCGTGCACCAGCTTCTGCTACGGACTCGCCACCGCCACGGCAATGATCCGCACGGGCATGGTGCGTAACGCGATCGTTATAGGCGTGGAGTTGATCAGCCGTTACATGGACTGGAGTAATCGCAACGTGGCCGTCTTGTTTGGCGACGGCGCTGCGGCCGTCGTGCTGCAGGCCAGCGACCACGAAGAGGGGATGCTTGGCAGTGTGCTCGGCTGCGATGCGGAGGCGCGGCAGAGTCTGCGCGTGCGCGGTATCGGCTGCACATATGCCGGCCGGGACGTGAACTTCGGCGACACGCTCTGGGATTTCGACGGGCAGGTCATCTTCAAGCGCGCCGTGCACGCGATGGCCGATGCATCCACGCGGGTCATGCGCGACCACGGCATCCGCGCGGAGCAGGTGGATCTCGTCGTGCCGCATCAGGCCAATCTGCGCATCATCGAGGCGGTGGCCAAATACGCGCAGATTCCGATGGAGAAGGTGATCGTCACCGTGCAGAAGTACGGCAACATGAGCGCGGCGACGGTGCCGTCGCGCTCGTGGAAGCGCTGGAAGGTGGGCGGGTTACTCCTGGGGCGACCATCCTCATGCCGGCGTTCGGCGGTGGTCTTACCTACTGCTCGCTGCTTGTGAAATGGGGAAGTCGCGTGACCCCGCTCGGCACGTCCGATCGCGAGCTGCCGCCGTGTACCGAAACGGCACTCGAGCTCGTGAACGAAGTGCGCGCCACGCAGGACCCGCACGGTCGCTCGTTACGCGGCCTCATGGCACCGGTGTTCGTTGAATCGCCGTTCGCCACCGAGACCGTGTCGGGGCGCTCCGTCTCATCGCGCCGCGACGCGCTCGCGCTCTTTTTCGACGAGCAGTCGGCGCAGGATCTTCCCCGACGGCGACTTGGGGATCGCCTCGACGAACTCCACCTGGCGCACCTTCTTGTACGGTGACACACGCGACGCGACGAACTCCATTACACTCTCCGCGGTGAGGGGCGATCGCGACACGATGAACGCCTTCGGAATCTCTCCCGCTTCATCGTCCGGCACGGGGATGACCGCCGCATCGGCGATGTCCGGATGGGCGAGCAACACCGCCTCGAGTTCTGCCGGTGCCACCTGCAGCCCCTTGTACTTGATCAACTCCTTCACGCGGTCGACGATCATGAACCATCCCTTCTCGTCGCACACAGCCACGTCACCAGTCTTGAACCACCCGTCGGCGGTCATGCACATCGACGTCGCTTCCGGCTTGTTGAAGTAACCCGTCATCACCTGTGGTCCGCGAATCCAGAGCTCGCCGCGTTCGCCCGTGGCGACATCTTCCCCCGACACCGGATCGACCACGCGGCACTCCGTATTCGCCACCGGCGGCCCGACCGACGCGTACTCCACCGTCTCCGAGTTGACCGGATGAAAGTGCGTGACGGGACTGGTTTCGGTGAGGCCGTACCCCTGCGACACGCGCGCGTGCAGCCGGTCATGACACGCCTGCGACAGCTCGTGCCCCAACGGTGCCGCGCCACTCGACACCCAGCGCAGCGCCGAGAGATCGTAGTTCGCCACGACGGGATGTTTGGCGAGCGCGAGAATGATCGGCGGCACGACGAACGCGATCGTCACCCGGTGATCGGTGAGCACCTGCAGGAATGGCTCGAGCTCGAAGCGCGGCAGCGACACGATCGTGCCGCCCGCGAGCAACGTGCCGCCCATGATCACGGTCATACCGTAGATGTGAAAGAAGGGCAGCACGCCGACCACGACATCCGCCTTCAGCGTCGCACCCGCCACTGACATCTGTGTCAGGTTGGCCACGAGATTGCGATGCGTGAGCATCACGCCCTTCGGAACTCCCGAGGTGCCGCTCGAGTACGGAAGCGCCGCAATGTCGTGCATCGGATCGATGTCCACCTGCGGCGGTATGTCGCCATGCGCGAACAGCGCCGCATACGGCAGGATTCCATCGAGCGCGCACTCGCCCATGACAAAGATCTCGCGCACCGTGGTCGCCAGACGCGCGGCCGTCTGACACTTCTCCGCGAGCTGCGCAATCGTCACCAGCGCCACCGCTTCGGAATCGCTGAACTGCGCGCCGATCTCTTCGGCGGTCGCGATCGGATTGACGGTGGAACAGATCGCACCGATCTGCGTGATGGCGAGGAATACGACGGCGAAGTCGGGGATGTTGGGGCTCACCAGCCCAACCACATCGCCCTTGCGCACGCCACGCGCATGCAGTCCCGCCGCCACGCGCATGATGTTCTGCTGCAACTCGGCGTAGGTGTAGGTTCGGCCGGTCGCTCCGCAGACGATCGCCACCTTGTCCGGCAGTTCCGCCGCGCGCTGCATGACATAGGCGGTGAGCGGCACATCAGGGATGTCGATGGGCGGAAGCGGACTGTGCAGAATCATTGAACGCACCGGGTGGGAGGGGGTGGCGAAGCAGGGACTACAGCGTCTTCATGGCCGCCGCACTGGCCTTGACGAACGCCATCGGATCGGCGGGCTGATCGTGTTCCATGAACCAGTGCTGCAGCCCTATTGTACGACCCTTGGCAATGATCGTTTTGAAGTCGATCGTGCCGGCGCCGACGTTCATCATCTTGCGCTCGGGCAGCGGGCCCGCGTCCTTCACGTGCACGCACGTCACGCGGCCAGGCATGGACGACATGATCGTCAGCGGATCCTTCCCTGCCTTCACGGTCCAGTACAGATCGAGCTCGAGCTTCACCAGCGAAGCGTCCGTACCCGAAGTGATGAGTTCATAGGGGGTCGTGCCACCGACCGTCTCGAACTCGAAATCGTGATTGTGGTACGCGAACTCGAGCCCCGCGGCTTTGGCCTTTTCGGCGGCGACGTTCAACCGGGCTACGACGCGCTTCCAGTCGTCGAGCGACGTGCGCTGGCCGGGCATGAGATACGGCATGATCGCCCACTGGTGACCGATCTCCCGGGCCATCGCGAATGGCGCATCCCATCCGCCATCGGTGGCGGGCAACGGGATGTGCACCGACGGCGCGGTGAGCCCATGCTGCTTCAACGTATGCTTCCACCACGCCGCGTCCTTGTCGTAGTAGCCGGCGAACTCCAGCTCGGTCACGCCCGCTGCCGCGATGGCGGCGATGGTGCCGGCGAGGTCCTTGGCCATGGCCGTCCGCACCGAGTACAGCTGCAGTCCGATCCGTTCGATGCGAAGGGCGTCTCCAGTCGCCTCGCCGGCCAGTCGCGCGCGCTGGGCGGCGGCCAGCAACGACGGCAGCACGACGCTGCCCGCCATACCGGCTGCCATCAGGCGCAGCGCATGGCGCCGAGTGGTGGTCCGCGCAGTCTCTTCGCTCATGTCACGCATCTCCGGTTGCGAGCTGCGTCAGGGCATCGCCCGTGACGCGATAGACGGTCCACTCATCCTGCGGACGAGCGCCCAGTGTTTCGTAGAAGCCGATCGCGTCCGCATTCCAGTCCAGCACGGACCATTCGAGACGGCCGCAGCCGCGCTCCACCGCGAGCGCCGCCAGATGCTGCAACAGCGCCTTGCCCACGCCATGCCCCCGATACGCGGGCTGCACGAACAGATCTTCGAGATAGATCCCCGGCCGCGCAAGGAAGGTCGAGAAATTGTGAAAGAAGAGCGCAAACCCCGCCGCACTGCCGTTGCGCTCCGCGATCACCACTTCGGCGTACGGCCGTTCGCCGAACAGCGACGCGTGCAGGAGCGCGTCAGTGGCCACGCACTCGTGCCGCAACTTCTCGTACGTTGCCAACCCTTCGATGAGCTCGCGAATGAGCGGCACATCCGCGGCAACTGCCTGACGAATGGAGACGCCGGATGCGCGCGCCATCACGGCGCCTCCGTGCGACGCAGTCGGCTCACAAGGCGCTCTACGCGCCGGCGATTGACGCCAAGATCATTGCGCCCCACGCGCGACGCCGAACGGAACCGGAAAACATGCGCGGCGGGATCGATCACGATCTCCACGTCATCCACGAGGCGGAACACCAGACTGCGACTCTCGGCGCGCAGATACCCCGCACGCTCGGCCACCACCGTGGTGCGGTGCTCGGCCAACAGCGCCGTGCGTGCCCGCGCCTGCGCGGACTCGGCGGCGTCGGTGAACGGCACCGTCGGTACGCGCTGCGACGCATTGCCCGCATCCGTGCATACGCAGTTGGACGTGGACGGACACGGCGCGAGGACATTGTCTGCCGATGCCGGCTGTCGGGGAGGCCATAAGAGCGCGAGGAGCGAAGCCATGAGCACCAGACGAAACGTCAGACCGCAGAGGGGCATCAGCGCCGCGTATGCGTCCAGCCCGGCGACGTGCGCGTGATGACGGAATCGTACTGGTAGGTGCGCACGTGCACCTCGGCCACCACGCCGAGCGCCATGCGCGCCACAAGGAGTTCGCTCAGCAACGGCACACGTTCTTCGGAGCTGCGCAGCGTGTAGGAGCCGGACGCGGGCTCGATGGCGAACTGTCGCAGCGCGGACGTCGTCCGGCTGTGTCCCAGTTCACGTACCCCATCGCCGCTCATCTGGATCAGCGAATCGCCGCCGACTGTCACGCGTGCCGGACTGCCGGGGAGCGGGACCAGCCACACTTCGACATACCCGTTCTGCGGCAGCGGCACCGGCACGAACTCCGCTGCCCTGCTTTGCGCCAAGGGTGTGGAAAGCCCACGCAACAGGGCACGCGCTGTGCCGCTCACACGTGCGGTATCGATCGCGTCGCGCACCAGCATCCCCTCGCCTCGCAGGGCATACTGCGCCTGCACACGAATGCCCGGCGCACTGTCGGTCAGCTCACCAAAGACGCCGCGCCATTCCTCTCCCTGCTGAACGCAGGTGACCGATGCGCCACGCGGTACGGCACCGAGCGTCCCTGCGCGCAGAGCGGCGATGGTGGACTCCATGCAACGCAGATAGCCAAGCGCAGCCGTCGCGCGTGCGTCGCGGTAGGCAAAGAGTTCTTCGAAGGTGTCTGGAATGCGCGCCGTCGCGGGGAGCTTCATCTCGACGCCCCTGGGGAGCGTCGCCGGCTTGGTCGGCCGGGGCACTTGTCCATGCGCCTGTCCGGTCGTCCGCCCCTGCGATTGCGCCTGCACCTGCACTGCGCCCCCTGCAGCGAGCAGCGCTGTCGCCAGCATCGCCGAGGCCGAACGGCGTGCGAACGCGCGCGCGCGAGCGGGTGGGTGAACATGCGGACGATCATGCGACGGCAGGGCGGGCGTCTGGTAGGTCAACGTCACGGGGAGGACGGCGGGGAGGCGCAGGACCATCGGAGGGGCGTCGGGGGATACACACGGCGTACCCTGCAATCTACGTGCGCACCGCTGCCACGAGTACGCGCGCCGGCTTGTCCGGTGAGTCGAGCGCCGACGCCACCACCACAGGCCCGCACAGCGCGCCGATGGTAAATGGCCGCGTGCAAACGGCGCCGGGCTCGCCGCTCATGTTCGACAAGGCTTCCAACGCCGCTACCGGGCGAAGGTCTCCCGTAGCGCGGCGAATGCCTGTCGCCGCGCCGTCGTGTCGTCTTCGCGCTCGCCAAAGACGAGGAAGATCTTGAGAATCGCGTGGCCATCGTGGTCGAACAGCTGAATACTCGCGGTCGGACGCCCGGTCTGATGACTGGGCTTCTCAACCGCCATGGCCCCCCCGATCGCAGCCCAACGCAGGTGCATATCGAGGGACGCCGTCTGCACGTTGAAATAGTCGCCGGTCAGTGAAAATCCACCAAAGGTTCCCCGCGTTTCCGTGGTGACGCCGGCGTTGGACACGATGACCCGGACCGCTCCCAACGCCGGCAGGGCCCGGAGCAAGGCCTCCCAGCGCGTTGCATCGAGCGGGACGGCGCGCGGAGGGCCCAGCACGGCGAGGACCTCGAGTTCCGAGACGGCATGGGTACGTGCCAGTTCCATGATCATGGCGTCCGGATGCTCGCGCAACGCACGGACGAGCCGTGCGTGGGACTCGGGGCTGGTGGAAGGCATAAATAATGCCGTACCTTTGAGAGATGATGGGTTCGACGGAGCCTTTGCGAAGTTGTCTGCAGCTTCCCCTGATCGCAATGCCGACATGAGCAACGTTGCGAATGCCGTTGACATCAACGCGGACGCGCTTGCGCGCTGTGCGTCCGAGCCCATCCATATCCCCGGAAGCATCCAGCCGCGGGGCGTCCTGCTCGGCCTGGACGACCAGCTGGAGACCATCCTCGTCGCGAGTGCCAACGCCGCGACGTTCTTCGGTGGGTCGTTGGCCTCCATCCTCGCCAGCCCTGCCACGACCACGCTGGGCACGGAACTCGTACAGCGGATTCGGACGCTCTTGCGCGATACCGGCGAGGGCTGCGTTCTACTGGTTGACCTCACAGCACTCCCCGCATTACCGGCCGAGTGCACCGTTTGCGCGCACCGCTTTCAGAATCGGGTGATCGTCGAGCTGGTGGATGAATCACCGCACCACACGCTGGAAGTCGCTTTGGCGAGCACGGTGTCGGCTGTCTCGAACGCCGTACAGCGCGCCGTAGCGGCCACCGCGGCTTCCGCGCGGGAGCGACTGGCGATCGCCGAAGAATTCCGGCCGGTGGTTTCGGCGCCCCTCGGCGAACCGGCCTTGCACGCGCTCTGTCAAAGCGCCGCGGATGCCGTGCGCCGCTTCACCGGCTATGACCGCGTCATGATCTATCAGTTCGACGCCGACGACAATGGCACCGTAGTCGCCGAGGCGCGCCACGACGATGGCGAACCCTTCCTGGGCCTTCGCTATCCGGCCGCCGACGTTCCGGCGCAGGCGCGGGCGCTCTACCTGCGCACGAGAGTGCGAGCGCTCGGGGATGTGGATGGCACTCCGGTGTCACTGGTGGCGGCCAATGCGGCGATCGCGGCGCGTCCGCTGGACCTGAGCTACGCGGTGCTGCGCAGCATGTCACCCGTGCATCTGCAGTACCTGCGCAACATGAAAGTCGCGGCTACTCTGACGGTGTCCATCATTATCGACGGTGCCTTGTGGGGGTTGATCGCCTGCCATCACCGCACCCCCAAGTGGCCCTCGCACGCCATGCGGGAGGCGAGCGACGTGCTGTCGGAGTTCGTGTCCGTGCAGCTGACGGTGCAGGTGAACCTCATGCGCGCGTCCGCATGGGCTCGCGCGACACGCGCGCAGCAGTCGGTCATTCAGCGGTTGCTCCGTTCAGGTGGTCACCTCGAGGAGGTCGCAGGGCAATTGCAGGAGATCATTCCGAGCGAGGGACTGGCCGTGGTGACCGAGCACGGCGTCTACATCAGAGGGACGACGCCTTCGACCGATGACGTGCGCGGATTGATCACGTGGCTGCGGCAGCGCGGCGTGGACAGCGTGGTCTCGTTTGATGGTCTTGGAATCGTCAACCCGGCGTTTGCCGATTTCGCCTCCGTGGCCAGCGGCCTGCTCGCGCTCAACCTCGGCGGTGACCGTCAGAGGTTCGTCCTGTGGTTCCGCCCCGAGGAATCCCACACCGTACGGTGGGCGGGCGTGCCCACGAAGGCCCAGGTGGATGCGGAAGGAGTCGCCCGGCTCTCGCCCCGTGGCTCGTTCGAGGAATGGCGCGAGCTCCGTCGCGGGCGCGCCCGCCCGTGGACTCGCGAGGAGGTCCTGATCGCCGAGGACGTACGGGGCGTCCTCGTCGAAATCGTGCTTGAGCTCCTCCCCGCGCTGGAGCGCATCACGCGCTTGCAATTCGCCCGCATCCGCGCCGCCGTGGACGCGGCAAGCGACGCCATCACGATGACCGATGATGTCGGGCGGTCCGTGTACGGAAACCGGGCCTTTCTGGAACTCACCGGTGCCAGCGCTGATCAGCTGCCATCTGCAGAGGCGGTGTTCGGGGTGGCGCCGCTGACGGGGGGCAACGGCAACGTAGTGCTGTCCGGCGAAGACGGCGCCGCAGACGCACGCATTGAAGTCGAAGCGAAATCGGCGGTCGGTGGCACGACGCCGGTTTCGCTCCTGGTCGACCGCATTACGGACGATGGGGGGCGCCTGCTCGGCACGCTCTATATCGCCACCGACATCCGGGCCCGCCGACACGTCGAAGAGCAGCGCCTGCGGCTCGAGCAGAACATGATGCACCGCCAAAAAGTCGAGAGTATCGGCATGTTGGCCGGCGGCATTGCGCACGATTTTAACAATCTCCTCACGACCATTCTGGCGAACGCCACCCTGGCGGTGGAGGCGCTACCGGTGAACGCCCGGGCGTCGGAGAACATTTCCGAGATCAGCACCGCGGCAGAACACGGTGCGGCCTTATGCCGCGAGCTCCTCGCCTACGCCGGCCGTGGACGGTTCATCGTGCGCCCGATTTCCGTATCGGAACTCCTTGAGGAGATGGGGAGGCTGCTTCGCGTGGTCACGGGTCCCGTCGCATCGGTCGCGTATCGACTGGCGCCCGACCTTCCGGCGATCGATGCCGACGAGACGCAACTGCGTCAGGTGTTCATGAACCTGATGGTGAACGCGTCCGAGGCCCTCGACGAGGCGGGCGGCGACATCGTGGTGACTACGCGCGTGCGCTCGGCGGACCGCGAGTACCTGGACACCTTTCGTGGTGGGGATCTGCTGGTCCCTGGCGAATACATCGAGGTGATGATTGCGGATACCGGTCACGGGATGACCGCAGAGACACTCGATCTCGTCTTCGACCCCTTCTTCTACCACGAAGCTGACAGGCCGTGGTCTTGGTCTCGCCGCAGTGCTCGGGATCATCAGCGGACACCACGGCGCAATCCGGGTGGAGAGCACGGTGGGAATGGGGACCACCTTCTCGCTGCTGTTCCCCCCAAGCGTAGTGCCGGTGGAACCTCGAGCAGCGGATCCGGCGGCGGCGGCACCGGCGATCGGAGGCGGACGGGTAGCGCTGGTGGTTGACGACGAGGCCGGCGTGCGTGAGGCGACTCGCCGAATTCTCGAGCGCGTGGGATTCGTCGTGCATACGGCCAATGACGGACGCGCCGGCCTTGCCCTGTTCCGGAGTATGTCCGACACGGTGGCGCTGGTGGTCAGCGACGTCTCGATGCCTGAACTCAGCGGCACCGCCTTCCTCAAACAGATCCGTGAGGAAGGCCACCCGACCCCGGTGTTGCTCGTGAGCGGGTACACCGAAAACGAGTCACAATCATTCCTCGTCGACGATAAACACGCGGCGTTCATCCAGAAGCCGTACAGTGTGTCGGAGCTGCGGGAGGCGGTCGGGCGCCTGCTGTCGGTGTGACCAGGGCGCCGCGAGCAGGACCATCCTGTTCACGTTCGCGACGCGCCGGCGCCCACCGGCCCGTCCGGCACCCACTGGGGGCCGAGGAGCAGGCGCTCCGGTGCGTAGGCAGTCCGGCGCACGCGTGCTGAAGCACCTGCCGCGACCATCGGATCTCACGTGTATGGCACACGGGCGCAATCATGTCATCTCGCGCGTAACGCCACTGTTCCGAACCGCCGACCATCTGCGGTGCAGAACAGCGGCGGATGGCATGCGGGCGTGGCGCATGCCTTCATCACGTTTACGGCACCGTCGAGTGATGCGCTGCCGCGTCGCCTCGCGCGCTCTTGTTGCTCACGCCTGTTGCGCGCTCCGCCGGCGCATCGCGCCACCGAGCAGCAGCAGGCCGGAGGCCATCAGAATCACCGTGCTCGGTTCCGGCACGACTGTGGTCGAGGTGAAGTCGAGGCGATAGATTTCCTGGTCCGCGGACAGGCCACTCTCGAACACGTATCCGCCATTGGTCGTCTGGCCATCGAACATCGCCAGCTCCGCAAAGTTGAACGAGACGACGCCGTTCTGCGGAGTCCGATTAGCGGCGGTGCCGCCGGCAATGAAGGCGGCATTCAGAGGGTCGAATGCTTCCGAACCAGCATCCCAGATCTGACGCGCTCTTTGCGAGATGCTGCTGATCAGCAGGTTGCCGAGAGGGTCGAACATCCGATACTGCATCGGATTGTCATTGCCGATGAAGAAGTCGTTGCTGGGGACCACCATCGCCGCGAAAGTCAGGAAGCGGTTGAGCCCGGCGTTGACAAGGAACGTCCGACTGCGGGACTGGCCCGGCAACAACGCGCCCCCCGCAATGGAGCCGCGCGTCGCCGTCGGATCTGCCGCCGCGAGGTCCGCCTGCCACTGGATGCCCGTGCCGGGTTCTGCCACGGACACGATTCCAGCCCCAGCCGCCTGGCCAATGTTGAACAAGTCGAACGCCCCTTGGTGAAAGCCCAGATGCGTTGCCGCGAAGCTGACGCTCCTCGGAGCGGCGAGGTTGGTGACCGTGACGGTCACGTTGCGCATCTGCGCGTTAGCGACCGAGGATACCAAACACATTGCCGTGGCAGCACGCACGACGGTGGACATGACGCGATTCATGACAGCGACTCCTGAAGTGAAGAGGGGAACTGCGGCGGGAAGAGTGGGCCCCGACACCATACAGCACCCCGTTCTGACAAAAATCGGCTCACGGCCAGGGAACGGATCCGGATCATCGAAACAGCGAGACGCTGCGCACCGATCGAGGGGACGCTCGCGCGCGTGGCGCACGCGATATCGACGGCAACCGCCCCGCTCACGATTCGGGTGGGACACGCCGCCACATGGGTCCACCTCGGCGGTCCCGACGCCCCGACGCCGCGTGCGCCGGACCGCCTAGGCGCCGCCGGCCACCGGCCCGTCCGGCACCCACTGGGGGCCGAGGAGCAGGCGCGCCGGCGCGTACGCGTGGTCGATGGCCGCCGCCACCACGGCCCGCGCCGCGAGCGCCCCGATCACATTCCCGGTGCCGCAGTAGCCGCCAATCGCCCAGAGCGCCGGTCGGACCTGCTGGACCACGGGCAGTCCCGTGTCCGTGTAACCGGCCGAGGCGGCCCACCGATGGGTGATTGGCGCCGTGACACCGAGGTGGCCGCGGAGGAACGTTTCCAATGCCCGTTGAACGGGCGCGCTCGGCTCGGACGACGGGGTCCACTCGGCCGCGCCGCCGTGATCGCGAAATCCGCCGAGGGCGATCTCGCCGCCCGGCAACTGGTGCCAGTACTCGAACCCTTCGCGGTAGTACATCGGACAGGGGATCGTGCGCTCGCTGGTGGGAGCGGTGGCGAGCATCTGCAAGCGGGCCGTACGCACGCGGCCGGCGAGGTCAGGCAACAGCTGCTCGAGCCGGCCGTCAACCGCCACGATGATGCGCTGACAGCGGATGGTCCCGCTGGCCGTCTCCACGACGCCGGTGCGGATTCGCGTCACCGGAGTACGTGCGAAAAGTCGCGCGCCGCGGTCAGTCGCGCTGGTGGCCAGGATGCGGCAGCGTGCGAGCGGATTGAACGACGCGTCGCCGGGGATGTAGAGACCAACACCGTCCGCGTCGTCACGCCAGTCGCACGTCAGCCCGTCGCGCTGCATCTCGGCGAGCTGCGCACGACAGTCTTTGATCTCCGCGGTCGTGGCGGCCAGACGACGCGAGCCGGTGAATCGCACCGTGCCGGGCGCCGCCTCCGCAATCCGGTGCATCTCGGTCAGCGTGGCGTCGTAGATCGCGCGGGCCCGGTCGCGACCGTGCAGGCGCACCGCGTCGTGGTAGAAGTCGTAGGCACCTGCCAGCAGGAAGCCGCCGTTCCGTCCCGCGGCCCCGGCCGCCACGTCGGCGGCATCCACCCCGACCACATCCTCGCCGCGATCGAGCAACTCCTCGATGACCGTCAGTCCCGAGCCGCCCAACCCGATGACGCAGGTCCCGGTGGTGGTGGCGCCGTCCAGCAACTTCGGTGCAGTCCAGGGGGCATCGTCCCAGATCGGAACGTTGTCAGCCGCCACGCGGGCCGCCGGTGCCCCCAGCGGTTGCCGCTGGCGTGGGAGCAGGAACGGAAGCTGGCGTCTGTCCACCGGCAGGCGCCGGCGTTTCGATCGCCGGCGCAATGCGATAGACGCCGTTGCGCTCTCCCAGCAGCCCCACCGCGGCGTCGATCAGCGGGTCCCGTTCGCTGTCGTACGTGGTCGGCGTCCACGGAATGGCCAGCGTCGGGGCGACACCCCGCCCTTCGATGGCGCGCTTGTCCGGACCGTACTCGAGCCAGCGCGGCACGGTGAACTGCCAACCATTCCCCAGCGGGTACGTGGCCGGATTGCCCGACGCGCCGCCGGTCGTATCGCCGATGACCATGACGTTGGGCAGGGTGCGCATGGCCGCGACGAAACTCTCCGTCGCACTGAAGCCCGCCCGACCGGCGATGACCACAACGGGCCGCGTGAACTGCCACGGCCCTCGCGGCGACACGACGCGCGCGACCGGCGCTTCGAGATCGGTCACCGCCGGCCCGTTCCGCGTCTGCACGAAGGACGCGACCATGGGGCGCGGCGTGAATCGTGAGACGAGTGCCAGTGCCGTCGCATCGCTGCCGCCACTGTTCGTACGCACATCGATGATCACGCCGTGCGCATCGCGCATGCGCGCCATGGCCAGGTCGAGCGTAGCGGCGTCGGCAGGTTCCTTCCATGAACCGATGAACAGATATGGGTAGCCGCCCACGGTCGCCTCGACCATGCCCCCGCCGCGCGACACGGTGCTCGCGTCGCGCAAGGCGCGCTCCCAGCGACGCGACTCGAAGTTGGCGTACGCCGACGGACGATACGTCGGCACCACGGCGCCGCGCGGGTCCACGAACCACACGTGCAGATCGTGCAGCGGCGCCAGCATTTCGCGTGCGACCGCGATGAACTCGTCCTGCGAACGCGCGCGTACTGCACGCGTACGATAGGTCGCGCGTTGCGCACGCCAATCCACACCCTTGTATTCAAAGGACGGATAGACGGCCTGGAATCGCTCCCAGAGCACGTCGAACTGCGCTTCGTAGGTCATGCGCGGGGCAGTCGTGGACCGACTGCTCACGGAACGGGCGGACGGCGGGACGCCCGCGCTGCAGGCATTGGTCACCAAGAGCACGGTAGCCGCCGCCGCACGCGCGAGACCGGAAGGCCGCATCAGCCGAGCGACGCCGCGACCTGTCGCGCCAGCACGGCCAGCGACGGCGAGGACTGCACGGATTCCGCAAACAGGCGCTGGAACGCATCGCCGTCGGAATCCGCGCGCAGCAGCGCACGGGCGCGATCAAACAGCGCCCGCGCTTCCGCACCGCCGAGTGGCGACTTCTTGTCGCTGGTTCGCTCATCGATCAGGAGCACCAGTTGTGCCATCGGGCGGAGCCAGTCGAACCAGGGATCCGCGATGACGAGCTGCAGGAATGCACTGTTGTTGACGATGCGGCCCCGCACCTTTTCGTAGCGCACGCGCTCCGTCTCGAGCAGCGCACGGTGCACGCGCAGCAATTCAGCGCGCGCCTGATCGAGCCGCGCCAACTCCGTCATGGTGGCGAGCGGAAGTTCCAGCGGCATCGCGCCGTCGTTGGTGGTGTTCGTGTCGCCCGTCGGACCTGCATCTCCCATTGCCACTTCTCCCGCTGGTGAATCGGCCGCTTTGCGGGGCCGCACGTCGTCAGGGTCACCGCCAAATATGTCACAGGCTTCGTTCATTCGTGACGAGCCCGAGACCCGTCCGCAACGGTTCCACCACCGGCACGGGGCATCATCCCTGCGGCGTGCGCTCCGCCGCACCCTCCTCCAGTGGTAACACACCGCACACTTTACGCCGGTTCCGTACGGTTGCCTTGTGCGGCAGCCCGCGTCCCTGCACGTCGGCCTTCAAGGCGCAGATTCGATTTGCGGAACGGTTTGGTACCGCAGAGATTGCTTGCAACGTGACGGCCGGTGTTGGGACGGAATGGGAGTGACCGGACGCGTGCACGTCCGCGCGCGCGGTGGGCTGGTAAACGGGGGGAGAACGAATCGTGTTGCTGTGTCTGCGAGTGGACAGTGGGGCCGATCGATCGGAGGTTCCGCATGCTGGGCGTGCGGCCAGCGGTGGGTTTGCTCTGGTGCGCTTGAAACGAACCCTGATGACATGGGCTTCCGCAGGAATACTGGCGGGGGCGCCGACCGCGCTGATGGCGCAGAGCCCATCAACACCGGAGTCGGCAGTGCTCAATGGCGGTGCGCGCGACAGCGTCATGACCGGCACCTTCCGTCGGCTCCCACCGCGCAACGGCTTCAATTTCTGGGTGGGCGGTTCCGTCGGCACGTACACGGCATCGGACAACGAGAGCGTGAACGGCTTCATGCGTATCGTGGGGGTGCAGTGGACGCGCGACCTGTTCGAGTGGAAAGGGGCGCGCTTCAGCTGGGTCGCCGAACTGCTGCCGCTGCTGCTCGTCAACAGCAGCGCACCAGTCACGCGCATTCCGCCGGTGCTCCGCGATCCGGGCCAGCCACCCGACCCCGCGCGGTTGCGACCCTATCTCTCGCACGACAGCTACGGCTTCGGCATCTCGCCGCTGAGCGCTCAGGTCGAGTTCACGCACTCGCCGCGCATGGCCACCGTTTTTCAGGTGACGTCGGGCGCCGCCTGGTTCAGCGATGTCGTCCCCTTCGGCAAGGCGACCCAGTACAACTTCACCGTCAACCCGTCGATTGCTCTGCACTGGCAGGCCACGCGCTCAGCGCGACTGGCGTTCGGCTACACCCTGCATCACTTGTCGAACGCAAGCTTTGGCCCGAGCAATCCGGGAATGAACTCGCATCTGTTCTTCACGCGCCTCACGAACCAACGCGCCCGCTGACGATCGGCGGGCGCGTTGTTGAACAATCGCCGCGCCGAGGCGCGATGGCGCACATCGGGCGCGACCATGACAGCCGCGCCCGTCGCGTTGCAGTAATTCCTCCGATGGTGCGTCGCGCGTGGCTTACGGCGTGATCACGCGCGGCCTGGCGGGCTGCGTGCCGTTCAGTCGTGGACGCGGTCCGTTCCCCACCTCGACCACCAGCTCCTTGAGGTAGTGCGTGATCCTGGCGTAGTGCGGATAGTCGATGAACTCGGCTTCGTCGCTCGCCTGATGGTAGTCGCCGTGCAATCCGGTGAAGAAGAAGGCGATCGGCACACCGCTGCGTGCATAGTTGTAGTGATCGCTGCGCGCGTAAATGTTGTTGTAGCCGCCCCACACAATGGGCTTGTCGAACTTGTAATCAAGGTCGAGCGGCTTGCTGCGCTTGTTGTTGACCGACTGCACGGTCTCGCCCAAATCCTTCGAGTCGAAGAACGAGCCGACCACACCGACGTAGTCGTCACCGCCGCCCGGCAGATCGTCGGCGCGACCGCGGCCGATCATGTCCACGTTGATCTGCGCCACAACGGAGTCCAGTGGCACGGTCGGATTGGCCACGAAGAACGCCGACCCAACCAGCCCGCCTTCCTCGCCGGTATGCCACACGAAGAGCGTTGAGCGCTTGGGCTTGACCGGCATCGCCTGCATGGCCTCCGCGATCTCGAGCACACCCATCGAGCCCGAGCCGTCGTCGTCCGCGCCGTTGTTGATGGAATCGATGCGCGGCTTCGGATAGACCTTGCGAATGCTGTCCATGTTCACCGTGTAGCCATCGTCGCGCATTTTACCCGCCGCCGTCAACTGATTCATGTCGTTGGCCAGCAGGTAGCGGTTGCGCGCGATGTTGTAGGCGCGAATCGAGTCCTTGTCCACCGGTGCGCGCAGCCCCACGTGATCGTTGTGCGCGCCGATCGCGACGTATTGATGTTTCAGCACGGGATCACTGCCGGGAATGACGGCAACCACATTCCGCGCCCATTCGGTCGGCAGCGACACGAAATCGAGTGATGCCGTGACCGAACCGCCCATCGCTCCCGGGCTCAGCGCCTCGAGCGGCTTGCCCTTGAAGAGGCGCGTGGCGGCGTCACGGGTGAGGCGAATGGAGGCCTGCGGGTTCAACGCGGCAATCTGTTGCTTGAGGAGCGTGAGGGAATCGACGGTGGCCGGCGCTGCACCGCTTCGTCCACCACGCCCACCCGCCGCCGATGTGGCCACAGTCGGTTCGTTGATCGCGTTGCGCTGCGCAGGTGTGAGGGCGTCGAGATCAACCACCGCAATCGCCGCCGCGTCCGGATACGGCGTGGGCGCGGGTGCCGGGCCGCCACGTCCAGCCTGCGGTGCCGCGGACCGTGTGGACGGCGCCATCACCACGAACTTCCCCGCCGTATTCGACGCGTCGACCCACGTATTCGATTCACCGGCTACGCCGCCGTAGATCACATCGGCATTGGCGATCGGACGTGGCGCGCGCTGTCCCGGTACGGACACGACGTCCGCGTTCCATGCCAACGGATTTCCGTCCACCGTCACACGCGAATGGTTCGTGAACTTGCGCAACTGATACGGCAGCACCTGAAAGTACGAGCCGTTATCACCGGCCGGCACAAGTCCCAGGCGCTTCATTTCCGACGCGATGTAGTCCGTGCCCTTCATGTTCCCGATGCGCCCCACCTGCCGCCCCTGCATGGAGTCGTCGGCAAATTGGTAGAGGCGGATCTGCAAGTCGCGCACATCGATCGCGGACTTGGTGGGCGCCGGGGTGACGCGCTGCGGATTGCCGTAGACGTTCGTACGCGGAGCAGACTGCGCCTGTGCGCTACCTGCCAACGCGGCGATCATGGCGACCGACAGCAGCTGCGGGATCGGGCGAACCAACTGCATGAAGACTCCTGCCAAGGGAAGCATCGTGGGCGAGGTCGAGGGCGGCGTGAGCCACGCGCGGTGGCGGCGGCCGGAAGACCGGCCAGTCGGCGCGAATCACGCTGACATCGTCGGGCGCTGGCAGGAGCTGACGCCGCGCGGTGAACGGATGACTGCCCATGTCATTCGGCAGCTCGACCATGCCGGACATGCTATCCGCCCCCACTAACACGCCTGTCACCAGCACTTCGATTGGCGTCCCCTGCATCGTGAGCGGAAACACGGAGCGGACAGTGTCGCCGCGCACGCGCCCCGTCACCTTGGCCCATCCCACGCGCGCGATCTCGATCGCCCCCGAAAGGGCGTCCCCCTCCTGCTTGAGCAGCACGGTCGAAGACACGGGGCCCGTCGGCGAGGATCCGATGACCAGCCATTTTCCTGTCACATCGTGGTGAGGCTGCTGCGCCTGTGCGATCGATGCGCCGATCGCGAGCGCGAGGAGAGCAGCCTTGACTTTGCGCGGGAGCAGCATGGAAACCGGGGGGGAGTGGGAATCCGGGCAGGTGACGACGGCCATGCAACACCAGAGCACGCGGTGCTGCGCAGATGCTACTTCCGAAGGACAGTATTCGCACCTGGCACATCCCCGACAACGCCATGGTGGACGGTCGTGGAGCGCAGCGCCAACGCCCTGCATGCGGCCGGCGTAGTTCCCCCACATACACACTTCGCCGGATCACCCGTGGGAACACTTCCAATGCGTCGTACCCGATCACTCGCCGTCTTGCCTGCACTCGCCGCACTGCTGTCCGCTTCGACCGGCGCGCCCTTGGCGAACGCACCGCTTGCCGCGCAAACGTCCACGGCGATCTCGCTCTGGAAATCCGGCGGGTCCGCGTTCGGCATGTTCGTGCCCAGTGAGCGCGCTCCCGGTGCCACCGACGCCACGGGCAAACGCCTGCCGCCAGTCTACACGGCGGCTGGGGCGCGCACGCTCGCCGAGAATCCGCTCCTCGACTACCTCTTCCTGAACCTCGAAGGAACCTACAATGCAGACGCTGTTCGCGCACTGGTGGCGGGAATCAGGGCGAGCCTGGCGCGTTCCCGCCCTACGCTATTGGTGCGCATCCCCACGATCGAGGCAGCCGGCGCCGACAGCACCCGCGCCCGTGTGAAGGAAGTGCTGGCACTCGGCGCCAATGGCGTGGTCATTCCGCATGTGCGCACTGCCGTCGAAGCCAAGCTCGCCGTGAGCTTCTTCACCGACGCCGGCGCGCAGGTGTGGTCACCGGCCAATCCGGCGGGCAACGTGATCGCCATGCTCATGGTCGAAGACAAGGGCGCGATCGCCGACATGCGCGCCATCGCCGCGGTACCGGGCTACAGCCTGTTCTCCTGCGGCATCGGCAGCCTGACGCGCGACATGGGCGGTGACGCTGCCGGCGCCGAGGCAGCCTGCAAGCAGGTCCGCAATCTCGGCGAAAAAGCCGGCATGCCGAGCATGATGACGGCGACGGCGGCCACTCTCGGCGATCGTATCACGCAGGGCTATCGTGGCCTGCTGTTGTCCGGATCGGCGGAACAGGCGTCCGCGATCATTCGCACGGGGCACGTGGCGGCTGGTCGACGCTGACGCTTTCAACGCGCCCAGCGGTCCGTGATGCCGGAGGTGTGCGTGGCCACCTGACTCCGGGTCATTTGATCCCGCTGCTGACGGCGGCCGGGCACGTCGTGCGTCGCGCCACCAGCCGCGTCGCGGCAGAACCAGGTCAGGTACATCTCGACCTGTCGGCGGGCACCGGTCATGACGTGGCCCTCGCAGAGGTCGATCGCGTGTTTCTCCTCTCGCCGCCGGGTCGGACGAATCAGGACGCGCTGCTCAACCCGCTCGTGGGCGCGGCCCACACGCATGGCGTCGAGAAGATCGTCCTGATGTCCGCGATGGGCGCGGACGCGGACGAGTCGGCGCCGCTGCGCCGCGCCGAGCGGCATCCTGAGGCGTCCGGGATCGCGTACAACATCATTCGAGCGAATTGGTTCATGCAGAATTTCCAGACGTTCTGGCTGCAACCGATTCTTGTTGAAGGGAAGATCATCCTGCCCACCGGCTCGGCGAAGGGAAGCTTCATCGATGCGCGTGACATCGCCGCGGTTGCCGCCGCGCTGCTTACCTCCCGCGATCACGACAATCAGGCGTTTGACCTCACGGGCGGCGAAGCACTCGACCACGACGAAGTGGCAGCGCTCCTCTCGCGTGAATCTGGACGCACGATCACGTATCTCGACGTGCCGTCCGAGGCGATGGCGATGCGTACACCGTTGCTCCAGACGGGACTACCGGCCGACTACGTCGAGCATCTCCTGATGATTCTTGGCTACTGCAAGCTCGGTTATGCCGAGCGCACCACGGATGCCGTGGAGCGCATCACGGGCGCCGCGCCGCGGCGGTTCGCCGACTATGCGCACGAGTCGTGCGCGGTGTGGGAGCCGAGCGCGTAGAACCACAGCGGCGCGCGCACCGCCGAGTTCGACTCCAGGATTGACCAAGCGGCCTGCGCGTCGCCTGCGCGTTCCGCGCCCGAAGTGACGGCGCCGCCTGGCATGTGATGCAACCGGCGCACGGTCGTGACGGACGGCCGCTCAAGGTGAGACACGCTGACGCCAAGCTTAGCTGTCTCGCGGCGGGCTCCCCGCTGCAGCGCCACCATTTACACCGAGTTGCCGATGCGTCGCATTGCGCTCCTGTCCACCGCGGTCCTGCTGGCCGCCTGCTCCCCCGAATTCACCCCACCGGCGAGCCCAGCGGGGCTCGTCGCGAAGGCCAACGGCACCGCAACGGCGTCAGTCGACTTGTGCCTGACGCTCCTCCACAACAACGACGGCGAAAGCAAGATCGTGAATGTCGGCCCCGGGCTTGAGGCGTACGGCGGTATCGCGCGTTTTGCGACCATCGTGCAGCGCGAGCGGGCCGCAGCGAACGGCCGGGGCGCGACTACGCCCTGCGGATCCACCGGCGCGCGCGGCTCTCTGCTCGTGTCGTCGGGCGATAACTACCTCGCGGGCAGCCAGCTCAACGCCAGCCTCCAGGGTCCGATTTTCTACGACGCCGTCGGACTCGACCTGATCGGCTATGACGCCCTCGCCATCGGCAACCACGAGTTCGACTTCGGTCCCGATGTCTTCGCACGCTTCGTGAACAGCTTCACGCGCACGAGGCCGCCGTTCATCAGCGCGAACCTCGATGTCTCCGCCGATCCCACGCTGGCTGTGCTGGCCGCATCCAGCCGGATCGTTCCGAGTGCTGCCTTCGCGCTTCCGCAGCGCACGCGCCTCACGGACTACAGCACGATCGTCACCGTCGCGCAGCGGAAGGTCGGCATCATTGGCGCGACCACGCCGCTTCTCCCCGCGATCTCGAGCCCGGGTCGTGTCGTTGCGCAGCTCAATGTCGCTGGACTCGTCAATGCCGAAGTGGATCGCCTGCTCACCGCCGGTGTGACACGCATCATCTTCATCAGCCACCTGCAGTCGCTGCAGGAAGATTTGGCGCTGGTACCCCAGCTGCGCGGCGTGGACGTCGTGGTGACCGGGGGTGGTGAAGAATTGCTTGGGCCTGTTGGCGGACTCTATCTGCCCGGTGATGTACCGTCGGGCAACTATCCGCGGGTGGCCACGGACGTGAACGGCCGCACGGTACGCCTGATCACCACGCGTGGCGACTACGCCTATCTTGGCCGCCTTGTGGTCGGCTTCGACGCCGCCGGCGAAATCGTGCACGTCGCGACTCAGAGCGGACCCATCCGCGTGTCGAGCGTTGCTCCTGACGCGGTCGCGGAGAACCCAGCCGTCAAGGCACTCGTGACCGATCCCGTGGCCGCGTACGATGCGGCATCTGCCGCCCGCATTGTGGCTTCGAGCCTCGTCCCACTGGACGGCATTCGCAACAATGTGCGCACCGCCGAGACCAACCTTGGCAACCTGACAGCAGATGCCCTCCTCTGGCAGTCGCGGCAACGAGCGGTAATCGTCGGCGCTCCTCTACCGCAGGTCGGGCTCCAGAACGCTGGCGGCATTCGGAACGGCACGCTGCTTCCTGTCGGCAACATCTCCGAGAAGAATACGTTCGACATTCTCCCGTTCTCGAACTTCGTGTCGATCGTGCCGAACATCCCGGCGACGCAGTTCAAGGAGATTCTGGAGAACGCCGTCTCTCGTGTCTCGTTCATTGACGGCCGTTTCTTGCAGGTGGCCGGCTTCACGTTCGAGTGGCAGGTCTCGGGAACGCCACAGATCGTCACCAATGCTGGTCTTGTCACGACGCCCGGCACGCGGATTCGCACCGTCACGCTCAATGACGGCACCGTGCTCGTGCAGAACGGTGCGGTGGTCTCCGGCGCCTCCCCGGTCGACATCGCGACCATCGATTTCCTCGCGAAAGGGGGTGACCAGTCGCCCTACCGCGGCGCGCCGTTCACGTCCATCGGCATCGTCTATCAGCTCGGGCTGCAGAACTACCTCACGGCCCCGACGAGCATAGGCGGCCTCGGCGGCACCGTGACGTCCACGCAGTATCCCGCGGGCGGCTCGGGACGTATCACGCGCATTCCGTAACACTTCCATACACCATCACAAACCATTCCTATGACTATCCGTTCTGCGCTCGCCGCAACCGTCGTCCTCCTGCTCGCGGCCAACACGGCCCGCGCGCAAGGCATTCAGTTCACCAGCGCCACAGGCAATCCGTTTGCCTCGGCGCAAACCATCGACCTGTCGAGCCAGGCCACTGGCGACTACAACCTCACCGCCGGCCCGGTACTGCTCCCCGGCGGCATCACTTTCACGTCTTCGCAGCCGAGCGTACTCGGTCAGGGTGCGTACGGCCTCGGCTCGAACGGCCAATGGGGCGCTGATCCCAATGTCGTGTTCGCCGGCACGAACGACCTCACGGGGTGGATGCGTTTCGGATTCGCCACTGGCGTGAACGGCGTTGGTGGCGTGGTGAACTACGATCCCGACGTCAGCGTGAACTTCTTCATTCGCCTGCTTGGTCGATCCGGCAACGTGCTCGACGTGTTTGACGTCTCGCAAAGCGCTCCCATCGCCGGAAACTTCAGCGACACGGATGTTGGAGCGTTTCGCGGCATCGTTCGCGCCCAGTCCGATGTTTACTTCGTGGAGTTCTCCGGCGCGTATGGCGTGGTCCGCGACCTGCGCTACGTGGTTCCCGAGCCGGCCACCGTCGTACTGGTTGGCGCGGGACTCGTGCTCGCGTTCGGCCTTCGTCGTCGTACGCCACGCGCCGCGTAGTCGTATCGCACGTTACGGTGACTCAGCCGCGCGGGAAAGCCATCCGCCGCGGCGCTGACAAACGCGGCCGATCCTTCCGACGTGGAGGGTCGGCCGAGTCGTATTAGACCGTCAGCTTGCTTGCTTGCGCAACCGCTCCGCCGCCGCTGTGCGCCAGGCGAGCCCGGACGAGACGAAGCGGCGATGGACGCTTTCGCATCCATCGCCGCTTCGGCCTACAGATTACGTCCGCAATTCACGCGGGCGCTTCGCGGCATGCTGGGCTCGAACGCCCTCTGCAACTACGCCCGCTTACGCCGCCCGAACGTGAGCAACAGCGCGGCCCCGGCCGCGACCAGTAAGAAGGACGACGGCTCGGGCACCACGTTCGAAACGAAGTTTGCCTGGAAACGCGACTGCAAATCCTGGTTCGACGGGTCGCCCGGATAATCCCAGGCCGTCGAGGTGAGATCGGCCAGCGAGCTGCCCGAGTTCGTGAACACGAAGAACCCGCTCGTATACGCCGCCGGCGCGCCCTGAACCACCTGAAAGTACGCGGTTGCGTTCGAGGCAGGCACCTGCGTCACGCCGGCGACCGTCAGGAATGCGACATACTGCGTGGCGGCGTTCACGGCCGTCAAGCTGGTCCAGAACGTGTATTGCTGCGGGGGGCCGGCGGGGCCGGAGAACACATTGCTCGAGTAGAGCACGTTCGTCGCCTTCGTCCCGTCCCACACCGCGAGATGCGCCTGCAAGCTGAGCGTGGATGGGTTGGTGGCGAACGTCCCGTCGAGCCAGAACGAGAAGTTCTCCAGGAAGCAAGTGGTGAGGCACGCGGGGCGGAACGTCTGCCCGAGCGCGACAGAGCCGTCGAGCGGATTCGCGGCCAACGGGCCACCCTGGATGGCGCTCGTGGCATCGCCAATGGTGAGCGTGGAGGGCTGCGCGGCAGCCTCGCCAGCGAAGAGCGCAAGCGACGCGACTGCCATCGCTGCGGTGCCGAGCGTCTGGCGCATGATGCGCCGGACGCGAGTGGTGGTTGCGAGGTTCATGGGAGTCTGGAGAGTGAGCATCACGGCACCGTGATGCGGAGATTCTGCTTGGTGGTCACGCCGGAACGATCGGTGACCGACACCATGATGACGTACGAACCCGCGGCGTACGTATGTGGACGGTTGATCGGCGTGCGCGGTGCGATGGTGGAGACATACTGCGTCATCGGCGTGTTGTCACCCCAGTCGATACGCACCGTGAACGGCGCGCCGCGTGTGCTGCTGAACAGCACGCCAAGGTTGCCCGGTTGCCCGGCAGTCCACGAAGCCGGTGGCGTGATGGAAAGCAGCGGGGCGCTGTTTAAGGCGAGGCCGAGCACGATCGGATCGTGATCGGACACGCGATAGCGGTCGGCCGCGTACAGCGACGCTACCTGTCCGGCGCTCTTGAACTCCGTGTTGTAATCGAGCGCCAGCGGCTCATCGGCATTGATGTGCCATTCAGTCACACCCGTGACCTGCGCATTCATGGACGATGAGGCGAGTGCGTAATCGAGGTAACCCCACTGTCCGCCGAACACGAACGAGTACGCCAGCGCACCGATGCGGGCATTGACGAGGTCGATGAACCCGCCAGCACCGGTCAGCGCAGTGATAGGATCTTCCTTCGCATACGAATTCAGGTCGCCGAGGATTAACACGTCCGTGTCAACCACACCCGTGGGATTCGACGCGAGCCAGTTGCGCAGCTCGTTTGCTGCCTGCACGCGTACCGCGTTGCAATTCCCCTGTCCGTCGCCCGCGTCGGCAGCGCTGCAGGCGCTCCCCTTGCTCTTGAAGTGATTGATCACAGCGATGAAGCGGCCACCGGTGGAGAGCTGGACAAAACCCTGTGCCAGCGCGGGCCGATTGCGAGGCGATCCATCGCCACCGTTCACGAACGCGACGGAGTTGAGGGCGCCCGTGGCGCCAACCGGCTGAACGCGGGCGGGCTTGTAAATGACTCCCACCTTGATGCCATCTGTGCCCAGCGCATCGACCTGACCGGTTGCCGCATCGACATCGAGGAACGCATAGGTCCCGGTACCCACGGCGGTGTTCAGGCGTGATACCAGGTCCGCGATCGCGCTACTCGCGCCGTACCCGTCGTTCTCGAGCTCCACGAGTCCGACAACATCCGCATCCATCTCCGTAACGGCGGCGACCGTCTTCGCCCACTGACGATTGAACTCGGTCGTGTTGTCGGCGCCACGGCAATCCTGATTGGTGCTGCCGGTCAAACCGTTGCGACAAGCCGATGAGCCGAACGTGTTGTAGTAGTTGAGCAGGTTGAGTACGGCGACCTTCATCGTGCCGCCGACGTTCACCGGCGGGGTGGGACGCGGATTGGCCGCGATGAAATTGGGTACACCGCCGCCCAGAGAGTTGAGGGGCTGCACTCGGTAGTTGCTGAAGCCGAAGCCGAGGACGCCGATGATGTTTTCCGCGTAGTCGCCACCCCGAAGCGTGTTACTCGCCGAGAGCGGGTTGCCCCCGCGACCAAACACAATCGGATCCGCATTCTGAATACCCGCGGCGTCATCGAGAATGATGCGGTTGCGGTCGTTGGCTGCTTGCAGCGCGACCGCCGCTGCACCCGGGGTCGTGACGTTCGTGGGTTGCGAGAGTCGAGCGCCCGACGATACGACAACCTCGCCAAAGCGACCAAGTTGGAAATGCTCGGTCACGTACAAGCGCTGCGGGAAGCGCACCAGCATGCCTTCGTACTGTTCGAGCGTCGTGGCAGTGGCGAGAGGGAGTGTGATATCGACGGGGGCTGGCACCAGCGAGGCGGTGCCGCACGAGAGCACCGATGTGACCGTACCGATCTGGGTCTGGCCGAACGTCTCGGACACCGTCCCGCGCACGCGGACACGCTGGCCGACGGACACCGCCGACGCCCCAGGCGTGAACACGAAGATGCCATCCGACGTGGCGGGATCGGCGTCACCCGTCGCGTCTTGCAGATAGAAGCCGTCCAAGCTTCCGGTGCCTTCGTAGTCGCCCACAATGACGCCTTCGGTGCTCACCACGGTGCCGACGAGCGGCGACGTGAGCCCGCTCCCCTGTACGCTGTAGATCCGCGTCGGGATAGGGCCCACACAGCTCAGCGTGCTGTCGATCGTGAAGCTCAAGCTGACGTCCGCCGCCATCGTAATGGTCGCATCCGCGACCAAGGCGATTTGTGTCGCCGTGATGGTCACCGAGCACAATTCGCCGGCCGAGAAGTCGGTGTCAGGGTTGAGCGTAAACGTGGTGTTCGCGGCATCGGCCGTCGCGATTGCCGGATGCGCACCGGTCACCGAGCAACTGATGGCGTACCAGGAGCCTGTGGCGCTCACCGGTGCGCTGAAGGTTACGAGAATGTTCGCACCGGCTTGCACGCCGGTCGCGTTGTTCGCCGGGACCGTGGCCGACACGACCGGCGGAGTGAGCGTCACTGTACCGCACGCGGCGGTGTGCTGGCCCAGGTTGACGATGTTGTCGACCGCGAAACCGTCCCACTGAACGGCCGGGTCGAACACGTCTGCGCCATTGGCATCACCGGCGCACACCATCGACTGCCGGCGCAGGGTGTTGTCAGCGGTGCTAACCAATAAGGCCCCCCATTCTGTACCGGGGTCGAAACCGATCTGGCCGATGACGTCGATATTTACGCCATTCTTGCGCAGCGCGATGGCATCATCACCGTTGAACCACCCCGAGCCATTGGTCTGATTGGCCAGCGCGAGGATCGCCGCATTCGCCGAGCCTTGGGCGAGCACGAACACGCCGCCAGCAGGGATTGAGGCGGTGGAGGTCAGCGGGATGTTGAGCGTGGAGGCCGGATTGCCGTTGAAGTACATGGCGATGCTGTAGCCCGACAGGCTCACCGGCGCACCGGTACCGTTATAGATTTCGATCGCCTTGTTGTTCGAGCTGCCTTCAATCATCTCGGAGATGAACAGTTCGGTGGCACTGGAGCCATTCAGGCGCGGACCGGCCGGAACAGGCGGTACCGCCGTTGGCAGTGCGCGATCGGAGCAGGCGGCGGCAAACATCGCGACCATAGCAAGCGGAACCGCTCGCCATACGAACGCGCCAGAACGAAAGTGAGGCATCTACGCTACCGGATTGAGGTCATGGAACTCCGTAAGTTCAGCGTCCAAACTCGCATCTGTCCGCGTGGAAACAACGGCAGTTGCCATTCTGTTGCGCTTTCGATGCCAGCAGCGTCAGGGCCCGATGCGGTCGAGACCGCCGTCAGCGGCTTGAGTTCGCACCCACCATTGCGATATTTGGTGTCGACCCTTATCCGATACCGAGCGCGTTGGAACCACTTCACCAACCGCACCCACCACACCAGCCGGCCGCGACAAGCAAATGCAGTTGACCAGCGACGAAGTCACGCCCGGGCTCGTGGTCCTGCTCGATACCGCAACCCTGCGCACCGCTGGAGGCGCGCAGACGAACGCGGTCCGTGACGTCCACGGCGACCGCGCCGTCGTCGGTCCGCATGACTTCCTGATCGTCGGGGTGGTGGTGGGAGATCATGACGACGCAGCGCGCGGCACCGACGGTTCGCACACGCACTGCGCCGCCGTGCCGCTCTTTCCGAAATCGGCGGTCGGCAATCAGCCGTTGCTGAATGCGCTCAAGTCCGGCGGTGCAAACGACTGGCGCACCGCCGACACGTACTTTTCTCACTGGCAGCACTGGCGCGTGCCAATCGCGTCGCTTCTCGAGGCGTCGTCACAGGATGTCACAACGCCGGCCACGCGACGACGCTACGCCGCCGATGACCGGCAAGCGCTCGATGACGTGCGGGCGTGGGAAACGCGCAATCGTGCGGAATACCGCGACGCGTGACCGCAGACCCGCGTTAAACGCCCGTCGATCGCGCGTTTTCAGCGCGGCAGCGATTGCTCGAGATCCGCGGCGATATAGGCCATCACGGCCATGGCCGCAGCGCACCGATCAACGCACCAGGCATCAACGCGCCAAGCATCAACGCACCAAGCGAGCGTGCGGAAAATCGGGGGGAGCGTACCATCGGCACATTCCTGCGTGGAGGAAGACTGCGGTCGAGACGCGTAATCTCCGCCGGCAGCAGGATGCCGTCCATCGTGGTTCACAGCCAACCTTCGCGTCTGTACTTTGCGGCATGCGTTCGCCCCCATTCCCGCTCGGTCGTGCCATTCGTCGCACTGCGCGTCGCGCACTGGGCGGCGTCGGCGCGGCCGCACTGGCGCTGCTCTGCGGTTGCGCCGAGCCTCGCACGCCACCGGCGACGGCGGAGACTGCGGCAACGTCGGTCCCGCGCCTGATTCCGGGGCCGGCCGCCACGTCAATGCGCAGCCCCGACGCGTTCCGCGTGACGTTCGAGACCAGCAAGGGCGTCTTCACGGTCGCGGTGACCCGTGCGCTGTCGCCGCGCGGCGCCGACCGGTTCTACGAGCTGGTCACCATCCACTACTTCGACGGCGTGCGCTTTTTTCGTATGATGCCGGAGTTTATCGCGCAGTTCGGCGCCCATGGCGATCCGGCGGTGAACGCCAAGTGGAACGAAGCCACGATCCCTGACGAGCCAATGCGTACGAGCAACACGCGTGGCACGGTGGCCTTTGCCGCGTCGGGACCCAATTCGCGCGCCGTGCAACTGTTCGTCAGCACCGGCGACAACGCGCGCAAGCTCGACGGGCAGCGACTCTTCGCGCCGATCGGCAAGGTCGTGGATGGGATGGAGGTCGTGGACCGGCTGAACGCGGAATACGGCGAGGAACCCAACCACTCGCGCATCATCCGACAGGGGAACAGCTACTTGCAGCAGTGGTTCCCCGCTCTCGACTCGATCGTGTCGGCGACGATCGATTCCGCACGTCCACGCGCGCGCGGAGACTGACACCAACCGCCCGAACGCCACGTACAGCTCACCATATTCCGGATCGCAGTCCGCCACCGCATCTTCCTCACCGGTGACTGTGTACGCGTCGGCCCTGCCTCCCCCCACCCGACTTCCGCCCACTGTGACGCCCATGTACGCTCTCCACCTGCGCTCCACACTGGTCCTCGTGGCCACGGCCGCGCTCGCCGCCTGCGCTCCCGCGCGCAAGCCGGATCTGGCGCCGTCTCCCGCCTCGGATCCCCGCAACACCCTCAAGGCCGGACTTTTCGACGCAGCCGAGTACACGTCGAACCTCAAGGTCATCGCCCGCGCCGTGCCGCCCAAGGGATTTCTTGGCGAAACGAATTCCGATCTCGCCTTCACCGGCAACTACGTCATCCAGGGCAACTACAACGGCCCGGTGGTGTGGGACATCAGCACTCCGTCGCAGCCCAAGCTCGTGGTCGCGTACGAGTGCCCGGCGTCGCAGAACGACGTCTCCGTGTACAAGAACCTGATGTTCATGTCGGCCGAGGCGATGAACGGCCGTATCGACTGCAAGCCGGGTGGTGTCAAGGAACCGGTGAGCAAGGAGCGTATGCGTGGTGTGCGCATCTTCGACATCACGAACATCCGTGAGCCGAAGCTGGTGGCCAATGTGCAGACCTGCCGCGGGTCGCACACGCACACGGTGCTGGAAGATCCCAAGGACAAGGAGAACGTGTACATCTACGTATCCGGGTCATCCGGCATTCGCCCGTTCGGCGAGGTGTCCGAGTGCGTGGCCAACGTCGCGAGCAATGAAGCCAATTCGTCGCGGCTGCGCATCGAGATCATCAAGGTGCCACTCGCCGAGCCGTCCAAGGCCGCCATCGTCGGACGCGCAAACATCTTCGCCGGACTCGGCGGCACCAAGAGCCACGGCGCCTCCCCCGCCGACAAGGCGGAGATGGATGCGGCAAAGGCGAAGGGCGCGTTCACGATCATGGTGCCGGCCATGGAGACGGAAGTCGTGCTCCCCGACCAACTCGTGAAGCCGGTGCTCGACAGCATCATGAAGGCGCGCGGGGCGACGACAGCCAATGCGGCCGACACGGCAGCGGCGCGGCCGATCGTGAACGCAAACGTGATGAAGATTCTTGCCGCGCAGGGTGGTGACAAGCCGCCCGCGAAAGCAGCGTCGGGTCCGTCGACGATCAGCGAGGGTTCGCAGTGCCATGACATCACGGTGTACCCGGCGCTTGGGCTGGCCGGCGGTGCCTGCGAAGGGCACGGTCTGCTGCTCGACATCAGCAATCCGGTGAACCCGGTCCGTCTCGATGCCGTGGCAGACTCCAATTTCGCGTACTGGCATTCGGCCACGTTCAACAACGATGGAACGAAGATTCTGTTCTCCGACGAATGGGGCGGCGGCGGTTCACCGAAGTGTCGCCCGCTGGACAAGCCGGAGTGGGGCGCGAACGCGATCTTCACGATCGAAAACCGCAAGATGAAGTTCGAGAGCTACTACAAGATTCCGACCTACCAGACGTCGGCGGAAAACTGCGTTGCACATAACGGTTCGCTCATTCCGATTCCCGGCCGCGACGTGATGGTGCAGTCGTGGTATCAGGGCGGCATCTCGGTGTTCGACTGGACCGACGCCGCGCATCCGAAGGAGATCGCGAGCTTCGATCGCGGGCCGGTGGACAGCACGCGCATGCAGATGGGCGGCTCGTGGTCCGTGTACTGGTACAACGGCAGCATCGTGAGCTCGGAGATCGCCCGCGGCATGGATGTCGCCCAGCTCATGCCCAGCGAGTTCATCTCGCAGAACGAGATCGATGCCGCGAACACGGTGAAGTGGGACTATCTCAACGCGCAGGGTCAGCCCAAGATCGTGTGGCCGCCCAGCTTTGCGCTGGCGAAGGCCTACACCGACCAGCTCGAGCGCAAAGGCTGCGTGGCAGCATCCCGCCTCAGCGATATTCGTTCGCAGATTACCAATGCGGAGAAGGCCAGCGGGGTGGCGCGCAATACGCGACTGACCAAGCTGGTGACGGATCTCGATGGCAGCCGAGACTGCGATCCAGCCAAGATCGACTTGCTCAAGAAGGCGTTGCAGGATCTCCAGGCACTCGCCATGTAGCACCGTCGGCGGCGAGCGCGCGGTCGTCAGAAGACCGCGTGCTCGCCCCGATCGTCGGTCGCTTCGCCGCGCAGCAAGCGCGCGTGGTGATCGGCCAGCGTCTCGTTACCAAACGACGGCGTGGCATCGGCGTCGTAGCGCTGACGGCTCGCATCCCAGACCAGCATCGACTCCGTCGCGTAATAGCGTCCGATGCGCGCCAGTTGCGCCTTGTCGGCCAGCGGCGGAATGATGCGCCCGAGCGTGCCGAGCACTCCAATGATGACATCGAGCATGCGCACCGGCACCTGTGTGAAACGCGGTGTGCGCCCGGCCAACGCGAACAGCTGCTCGCCCTGCGCGCGGGGGGTGAGTGCGTCGCCCGGCCCGCCGATCGGCAGCACGCGATCCTGACGCGCTGGATCACGCAGGCAGGTCGCCAGAAACTCGGCGAGATCGTCGTCGCTGATCGGCTTGCAGGCGGTGAGCGTGCCGTCGCCAAAGAGCAAGAAGGCTTTCCCCTGCTGCACGCGCGCCACCTGCCCCGAGAGCGACTTGAAGAACGCGGTGGGACGTACGATGGACCACGTCAGCCCCGAGTCGATCAGCGCCTGCTCGAACGCGAGTTTGGCGTGCTGGAATGCCAGCAACGGCTTCTGCACGCAGATCGCCGAGAGCAGAACGAACTGTCGGACACCGGCGCTCTGTGCAGCGGCGAGCACATTCAGCTGTGCCTGATGATCGATCGCCCACGCGTCGCGAGGCGTACCGGTACGCGAAGCCATGCAGGAAACGACCGCATCGAAATGCTCACCGCAGAATCCCTCGCGCGTGATCGCGCCGACAATGCCCACGTCGCCCGTGCGCACGACAACGCCGTCCGGCCATGCATGCGCGACACCGGTGTCGCGGCGGCGGCGCACGAAGCAGACGACCTCGTGCCCATGCCGGAGCAGCGCGCGCACGGTGGCCCGGCCGATGGTTCCGGTCCCGCCGACCATGAAGATGCGCAACGACCGGTCCGCTGCGGCTAACGCTGCTTCGCCTTCCACGTCTTGTATTCCTCGGGCATGCAGCGTGCACACGGACGATACCCCGCGGCGATGGCGGTCACCTCGTCTGCAAAGAACACACGCTGCTGCTCGTAGCCGGTGCCGTTGTCTATTGCTCGACGTGCAACCTTGCAATCGAGGCGCCCGTAACGACGTTCCTTGCGGTAGCCGCCGAGAGTGCCGGGCGTCGTGCTGCTGACGCGTGAGCCGTCGGGGCCAATCAGTAGGTACAGTTTTTCCGTTGCCATCCGGGTAATCTAGTCACTCCGTCGACTGGCTTCCCGTTGGCCACCACGGAGAGCGCGGCATCGCCACGGCAGGACCCTTCCGCCCCGACTATCGTTCCCGCATGACCTTCGGCACCTGCTTCCGCGTTGCGCCGCCAGCACCGCGCCCCACCCTGTCGCACCACGGCACGCCATGAAGCCTCTGGAACGACTCGGTGTGGCCACCACGCCCAGGGGGACAGTGCTGACACTCTATCGCCACGACGGGGCCTATCTGATCAAAGCGGACGGGGTGGAGCTGATGTCCACGCGCCGTCACCTCTCCGAAGACCGCCTGGCCGAAATTGCCTGCGCGCCGATCAAGGCGCTCGGCGGCATGCGCGTGCTGATCGGCGGACTCGGACTTGGCTTCACACTGCGTGCGGCGCTGCGCGAACTCGCGACCGATGCCGAAGTGGTCGTCGCCGAACTGGTGGACGAGGTGATCTGCTGGAACGCCGATCCCGCGTACCAGCTTTCGTTCGACGCGATGCGTGACCCGCGTGTCCGCGTCGTGCACGACGACGTCGTCAACGTGCTGCGCAACAATCCGGCCGGCTTCGACGCGATCATGCTGGATACCGACAACGGACCGGACGGCATGCTCATGTCCGAAAATGCACGACTATACGCCCAACGGGGTATCGCGCTCACCGTGGCCGCCCTGCGCCAGACCGGGTCGATCGTGTACTGGTCGGTGGGGGACGATCCGCGCTTCGCCGGGGCGCTCACCCACGCGGGCCTTGTCGTCGAGACGTTACGCGTGCGTGCACACGACACCGCGGGTCCGATGCATACGCTCTACGCGGCCACGCCGCGTCGCCGATGAAACGGTTGCGCGTGCTGGTGTTCATTCAGTGGCCGGTGAAGGCGTGGTCCATTCCGGATGCGCATGCCGAGGCGCTCGCACGCACCTTCCCCGAGGTGGAGTTCGTTCGCGTGTCTACCCTCGACGACGCGGCACGCGCGATCGTGAACGTCGATGCCTGCTTCACGCCGTTGCTGAAAACAGAGATGATCGCCACCGCGCCCGCGTTGCGCTGGGTGCACTCGCCCGCCGCCGCCGTGGAGGGGCTGCTTCCACTTGCGGCGCTTGCATCGGCGGGTGTTGTGGTAACGAACTCCAAAGGCGTGCAGGCCATTCCCATCGCGGAGCATGTGATGGGCGGCATTCTGCTGTTGTCGCGCCGCTTCGATCGGACGATGACCGCGCAGCGCCAACGCGTGTGGATTCAGAACGATCTCGTGGACAGCTGGCCGTGGCAGCTGCACGGACAGCGCATGACGATTGTCGGACTGGGTACGATTGGCGTCGAGATCGCCAAACGCGCGCAGGCGTTCGGCATACATGTCACCGGCGTCAAGCGACGCCCGGATGCGAACCTGCCGCCCGGGGTGGAGGCGGTACACGGCGCAGACCGTCTCGATGAGGCGCTGCACGGATGCGACATCCTCGTACTCTGCGCACCAGGTGTCGCGGCGACACAGGGCATGATCGGCGCGGCGCAATTGGCGCGGTTGAACGCCGGCGCGTTGCTGGTGAACGTGGCGCGGGCGGGCATCGTGGACGACGGTGCCATGTGCGATGCCCTTGCGAGCGGTCAACTGGGCGGCGCCGTACTCGATGTGTTCAAGCGCGAGCCACTGGAGCAGCACAGTCCGCTCTGGCAGCTGCCAAATGTCGTCATCACGCCACATAGTGCCGGCTTTCGGGCCACGCACTGGGACGACGTGTGCGCGCTGTTCAGTGAAAATCTCCGACGATTCCAGCACAATGAGCCGCTGCGTAACATCGTGGACGCTGTCGCAGGGTACTGATGCCGTCGCTGAAACCGGGCAGCCCGTGGGAACGTCCGGAGAGTGCAGAAGTGCAGATCGTGGTAATTTGCGTCGCAGACGATTTGCCCCCCCCGATCGGAGTGTCCCGGTGCTGTCCATGATTCTCAAGCTCTTCGCGCTGCGGCCGCTGCTGTCGATGGCAATCTTCGGCATCCCTGTACTGACGATCCTCGCCGTTGGACTCCTGGCCATCGTCGCCTTCAAGGTGCTGCTGTTCGTCGTGCTGCCGCTGCTGCTGATGACAATCGTCGTCGTCTGGCTGATCCGACGCTCGCGACGCCCGACGGTCTCGCTTTGAGCCGCATCATACGCCTTCACCTCGCCCCATGACCGACGCCATTCGCCTGCTGTCAGTCAATCTCAGTGGACTCACGCCGCTCACGGGCGAGCTGGCGAAGACGCGCACGGGCATTCACAAACGACCCACCGCCGAGCGCGTTCAGGTGCGCACCCTCGGACTTGACGGCGACAAGGTCGGCAACACGAAGCACCATGGTGGTCCCGATCAGGCGCTCTATCTATACAGCGCCGAAGACTACGCATGGTGGAGCTCCGAACTCGGCATCGAATGCCAACCCGGGCTCTTCGGCGAGAATCTGACGCTTGACCGGTGGTGGGACACTCCACGCATCGGCGATCGCATCGTGCTCGACGGCATTACGCTGGAACTCACGGCACCGCGCATTCCATGCAACACGCTGGCAACGCGTATGGGTATGCCGTCGTTCGTCAAGCGATTTGCTGACGCGAGGCGCCCGGGTGCCTACGTGCGTGTCGTCTCCGAGGGGACTGTTGCAGCAGAGAGCTCGGCGACGGTCGAGCGTTCCGGCCACGCCGATGCGACGATCGCGATGGCGAATGCCGTCTGGTTCGATACACCGCGCGACGCACAGGTGATGCGAGCTCTGCTCCGTGCACCCCTCGCGGTTCGTTTCCGGGCCGCACTCGAGCAGTGGCTCGGCGCATAGCACCAAACGTTCTGCTGCGGCGGGTTTCCTCGCGCTCCCCCGCATGCGAGTGCTGCGACACAGTCACACGGCGACGAGACTCTCTGACGAACGCGTGCTGCTGATCGGTGGATTTGGCGCGGGGCGGTCCGTGCTTGCTGCATCGGCTGAGATCTTTGATCTGGTACGGAACGGCTTCGTGTGTACCGCAGCACGGAGCTGTTCGATCCTCGCAGCGGTACGTTCGCGATGGGACCGCGGAAAGGGGCAGTTCTCGGCCGCATCATTACTGGGTGGTGGTGGCGTGCTGATGAACGGCGGATATGGCACCGGCACCGGCACCGGCCCGCGTGCGTCTGCGTGCGTGTATCGTCCCTGACGCACGCAAAGCGAACGGGCAACGGTTACGGCTTGATCGCGAGGTCGTTGATCACGGCGTAGCCGACCGCCTTCGTTGTCGCGATCTCACCGGCGATCACCTTTGCGGCTTCCGTCTTCACGGATCCCTTGAGCGTTACGGTCTTCCTGGCCTCATCCGTCTCGACGTTGATATCTCCAGCATCCACGCGCGAATCCGCCATGATGGCCGTCTTGACCTGCCCCGTCTCTACCGCGCCACCCATCGCGTCACCGGTAGCCGATGCCGCCTCGGCCGTCTTCTCGGCGGCGTTCTCCGCGTCCTTTTTGACGCCATCCGCCGTGTTGCCGCACGCGGCCGCCATCGCGAGAAAGGCCAGCGTGCCAACGGTCTGTGATACGTTCATGATCAGCTCCTGCGCTGTGTTTGGTCGTCGTCCGACGTGGCTTCCTACCGCGAACGCTCGGGCGATTTCTTGCCACATGCACTCGCCCCGCTCACTCGTCCGTATCTCGCAATACCCATGCCGATGACGGGCGCTGCATGTGCGATAACTCACAATTGGGACGAAATGTGTGACGCCAAACGCATGTGGCCGGCGGCGGCTACCCGACCGTCGGCGTACGGGTCACGCGTTCTGCACCGCCAGCTTCCGGGCATCCTTCAACCCCTGCGCGAGTCCTGGTGCAAGCGCAAGGTCGGCTTCGGGCAGCAGCGTGTACTTCACATTGTTGCCCGGCAGATCGCCGCCGAGTGCGTTGACGAGATCGAGCAGCACGTTGTAGGCGCCGCGCGTTTTGCTGGGGTTCTTGGTCGGTTCGCCCGACAGCGTGGCGGCGAAACCCGTGCAGTTCACCAGCGTGCCGCTGGCATTGATGTACACGGAGCCGTTAATCGTCTGGCAGCCCTCGGACCAACTGTTCACATCGCGTGTCATGCCGAGTCCACCCCAGTGAATGTTGATGGTGGCGTTGGGTTCGAGCCCCTTGTCGAGGTCGGATTCCTCGATCGTGCGGTTGCTGCCGGCGCGCACGATCAGCACGCCGTTGCTCTGCGGCCGCAGTGCGAGATACTGACTGCGATGCCAGCCGAAGTGATAGTTGTGCTGTCCGGGCACGAGGAACGGCGGGCCGGCAGGGTTATCCGAGGCGCCCGGCTCCGTTGTCCCCTGAAATTTGAAAACCAATCCTTTGATGAGCAGCACGAAGATGTCGTCGAACTTGCCGCGGAGTTCGGCGCGGCGAATACCCACGAGATGAATGTTGCCGGCCGCGGAGAAGTCCCAGTCGGCCACTTTGCGTGTGTCAGATGACGACGCGAATGCATTGACCAGACTCAACTCGCGACTGGGCGACGCGAGATACTGCTGCTTCACCTTCTCCAGCAACGCGAGCCAGTCGGTGTACTCTCCGGGAACTGTGTTGCCGGCGTTCCATGCGTCAATGGTCGGGGCCCAGAGCATGCGCTGCTTTCCCGCGACCCATCGTTCGAGGTGGACCTGCGTTTGCGCGCCGAAGCGGCCATCCGGCAGGCCATCGCGCGTCTCGACCGACCGCACGTACTCCTGAAATAGCCGGATGGCCGATTGCGTGCGATAGCCGCATATGCCGTCCGCCTTGCCGCCGGGAAAGAAGCCGATCTCGGTCAGCGCCCGTTGGACCTGTATTACGCGCATGACGTTCGGCGGCGGAACAGGCATGGGCTTGCTGACCAGCTTGTCCACGCCGTCCTTCACACTGGTCAGGGGCACGCGCGTGACGCGCTCGACTTCCTTGGCGTAGGTTGCCACATCTTCATCCGGCACGCCCGCGTCCACCGATCCGAGTTCAATCATTTCACTTCTCCGTGCAGGGGTCCGTCGTCCGGCAATGCAGTAGGTGATCGCTCGCCTTTAATGAGCCTCCAAATGTGCGCGCTCGCCAGTCCGTCTGACACAGCGCGCTTGGTAGCGCGCGGATTACGCGCGCCGCGCCGAGGCGGCGGCGTTCACGATGTCGGTGAACACGCTCATGTCGATATTGCCGCCGGAGACAATCGCGACAATCGGTCCCTCACCAACTTTGCGGCTGAGCGCCGCGGCAAGTGAGAGCGCGCCGGCGCCTTCAGCGACCACACGCGACTGCTCCGCGAGCATGCGCACCGCACGCTTCGTGTCGTCGATCGTCACGACGAGATAGTCGTCCACGATCGGCAGCAATCGCTCCCACATACGCGGGAACATCGTGCGTCCGCCGGCGCCGTCCACGAACGTGGACTGCCAATTGGGGAATTCCTGCGCCGATCCTTTGGCGAACGACAGCGCGGCGGGCGCGGCCGTCTCGGGCTCCACGCCAATCACGCGAATGTCCGGCCGAAGCGCCTTGATCGCACTACCCACACCGACGAGCAAGCCGCCGCCGCCGACCGCACCGATCACGACCTTCGTGTCGGGTGCGTCTTCGAGGATCTCCAACCCCATCGTGCCGTGGCCGGCAATGAAGTCATGGTCGTCGAAGGGATGTACGAAGACGCCATCCATGCCCGGGAACGCGCGCGCCCCCATCGCCTGCCACGCAACGGGCACCGGTACGGGGATGAGCGTCGCGCCAAGCGCGCGCATGCGATCGAGCTTGGCCTGCGGCGCCGTCTCGAGCACCACCACCGTGCACGGGACACCGGCCTGACGCGCCGCGTAGGCCACACCCTGTCCCGCATTGCCGGCGCTGATCGTCCAGACACCGCGCCGCCGATCGGCCTCGGGGATGAGCGCGACCGCGTTCGCGGCACCGCGCAGCTTGTACGAATTGATCGGCTGCAGATTTTCGAGCTTGAGTCGAATGTCCGGATACCCCGGCCCCAGCGGCAGCTTGATGAGCGGCGTGCGAATGATCGTGTCGGCGATGCGGGTGCGCGCCTCACGGATATCGTCGAGCGAGATGGGTCGGACGTCAATGTTCGGCATGCACAATGTTGGACTGCATGAGAGCGCTGCACCAGTCGCACGTCCACTCTTACCCCGGGGCGCGTTCATGGATCGGGAGTATCCGCAACTCGATCGCACCATTCGCGTCACCGTGTCCGCGGCAGGCGGCTAGTTCATCGCTTTCGGCTGCTCCTTGTCCCACACGAACCGTTTGAAGAACACGCCCATCCGATCGAACGTGTCGATCCAGTTACGGTGCAGCATGGACTCGTGCAGATCGTCGGGCACCACGATCAGTTCGTGATAGATCTTGCGCGCGCGCAGCAATTGCACGAGACCGACCGTCTGCGCGAAGTCTACATTGCGATCGTCGTCGCCGTGCACCAGAAACACCGGTGACTTCCAACCGTCGATGGCCCCCACGGCACTGGAGCGAAACGCGAGACTCGCCGTGTCGATCACGTTGCCGTAGAGATGTACACCGGCCAGATCGCCGCCGGCCACGAAGATGTCCGAGTTGCGCGCCAACGCCTGCGCGGTGAGCAGGCCGCCATACGAGAGCCCCCAGATGCCCACGCGCGCTGGATCGACATCGGCCCGCTGCTGCAGATACTTGCCGCCCGCGAGCACGTCCTGGTACTCCGAATTGCCGCGCGCCTGCAGATTGGCGGCCTGACGAAAACTGCGACCGTAGCCCACACCGCTCCGATAGTTCACCGAGAGTACCACGTACCCCTGGCTCGCCAACCACTGATTGTAGGCGTACGCCCAGTGGTAGAACTGCATGTAGTGATAGCCGGGCAGCATCTGCCGTGCGGGGCCGCCGTGCACGAACACCATCGCCGGCCGTTTTTCTCCAGGCGTGAGGTCCGGCGGAAGAAAGAGCTGGTTGTGGATCTCCATCCCGTCCGGCGCCTTGGTAATCACGATCTCCGGCGTCACGTGCGCGTCGGTCGGAAAGCCTTTGGCCAGTTTCGGGAAGACGACGCGCGGCGTCGCTCCCGCCGTCGGCACCAACGCAATCGACGCCGGCGTTTTTGCGTCGAAGTAGATCACCGCGAGCTCTTTACCCGAGGCCAGCGGCTGCGGAGACGTCTCGATGCCATCGCCCGACGAGAGGCGCAGCGGCGTGCCGCCCGCCGTGGGCACTGCCCAGATGTGCCGACGCTCGATATCGGTGGCATTGGTGCAGTAGTACATCGTGCGGCCATCCGGAGACAGCGCAACCGACGTCGCGTCCTCGATCATGCCGTTGGTGGTGATGAGCCGCACCGGCGTGCCGCCGCTCACAGGGATCGAGTACCAACGATCCCACTCGTCGCCGGGCACCGTCACCGGCATGACGACATGCTCCCCCGCCCACATCATGCGATTCGCCGTCGTGAACACACTGTCGCCCGGTGCGTTGTGCCAGAACACGCGCGCTTCACCCGTGGTGGCATCCGCCACGAGCAGCTCAAGCGTGTGCCCACGGGCAAAGGTGGACGAATAAAATCCCGGGGAGCGGCGCAGTGGATTGATGTTGGCGGCCTCGATCGCCGGTGACGCCGCGCCGCGTCCACCACCAGCGCACCCGCTGGCCGGCGCGCCGGGTTGCCCGACACCCGCTGCCGAGGCCGCACCAGCCGGATTGCCGATCCCTCCCTGCCCCGACTGGACGTGCAACCCAAAAGGCGTTCCAGGCCGACGATGGAAGGCCAGCCGCTTGCTGTCGCGCGACCACGTCGGGCCGCCGTCGCAATCCACACTGGGCGACATGTACGTCACCGTGCGCGTCGGCACATCGTACACGGCGACAAACGCATGATTCTCGCGGTCACTCACGTAGGAAATCTTGCGACCGTCCGGCGACCAGCGCGGACTGCCGTTGCGCCCCCACTCGCGAATGAACGGCACGCCGCCCGTGTCCATCGCACTGTACGGCGCACCGCGCTTCACCCGCGCGCGATAGATCTGTCCGTCGCGCGTGAACAGCACGTACCGTCCATCGGGTGACAGTACGGGGGACGCTCCGGCGGCAACGCGCCACGCCGGACCGCCAGTGCTGCGCACCGCCCAGATCGCCCGCTCCGCGCCGGCCGGATCGTGCGAGGGATTGGCCACCCAGCCGAACCGGTTGGGCGCGGAGCCGCGCACGAACACAATGATCGAGCCGTCGTCGGAGAGCGACACGTCGGTGAGATCGTTCCCGTCATCCTGAAGAAAGCTGGTGACCCGCACGGGCGCGAAGGTCGGCGCCGCCGCCGTATACACGTTGCGCAAGCCGCGATCGTAGACCATGAAGGCCACACGATCCGCTTTGCGCGCAGACGCCAGCGTGAGCGGGGACGGCGGCGAAAGGAACTGCTCCACGGTCGGACGGGACTGCGCGAACAGCCCGCCGCCGAGCGCATCGATCAGCGTGAGCACAATCGCCGCAAGCGCGGTCGACCCACGAATGGTCGCCGCGACCGGACGGGCGATGCGCCACGTCACAGAGGGTGGGGCACGACGGACAGCAGGCATCGGTTCACTCGAGGGCTGGTGGCGGGTCCGGACGACGCACAGGCATTCGCCAATATCCGCCGCGCCGCACGGGTCGGCAACGCACGGCGCAGGGGCCCCCGATGGTTCCCAATGGACGGAGCCGGAACGGGAGGCATATTGTCGCGAACTGTCACCTACTGTCGTATACCGTTCGATACTGTCGAAGATGCGCCGTGTGGGCGCTGCCGTTCACCCTCAGGACTGCGAGACACCGATGTGGCTGCTGATGCTGCCCTTGCTCATGCAGACGCCCACCGCCCGGCAGACGCCAACCGCGCGGCAGGTGCTGGAGGCAGAGCACGCACGTCGCGCCGATGTATCGGTGTTGATGGCGGCCACCCGCAGCAGCGATCCGGCGCTGCAGCGCCAGGCCGTACGCGCACTCGGCCGCTTCGAGCGACCCAGCCTGCGCGACAGCGTCACGCCGCTCGTTCGCGCCTCGCATGCCGACGTGCGTCGTGAGGCGATCAACGCGCTGGGACAACTGAACGCCGACTACGATTTCACCGCACTGCTGGCACAGGAGCGCGACGGTGGTGTGCGGGCAGTTATTTACGAAACGATTGGACGTGTGACACCACGACCCGCGCGCGTGGAAAGACAACTGGTGGCCGGACTTGCCGACGGCGACAGCGTGGCACGCATCGGTGCGGCACGTGGATTCGAGGCGATGGTGCGAAAGGCCGGGCGCGGATTCAGGCCCGCGCCAGCCACGGTCACCGCGATGCGCAACGCCGTTCGTGCAAATCGGGGCGCCGAGTTGCGGCAGTTGCTGCTGATTGCGCTCACCACGGCCGGTGACCGCGACTCCGCGACGTTTGCCATCGGATTGCGCGATCCGAGCGCGCAAGTGCGGCGCGTGGCGGTGCTCGGCTCGCAGCAGTGGGTGGACGATGACTCGCCGCTGGTGCGCTACCAGGCGCTCCGCGCGGATGGCACGTGCGAGCGGGCCGTCGTCGCGATGCGCGATCGGAGCGAACATGTCGCCCTTGGTGCCATTGACCTGATTGGCGAGAAGCAGTGCGCGGCGTCCACCTTCGCCCCCGCCCTGCAGCAAGCATTGGTGGATGGCACGACATGGCGCATGCGTGCGCACGCATTGGTCGCGCTGGCCCGCATCGCGCCGGCGCTCGCAAAGTCCGCGCTGCCGACATCGGCGTCGGCGCGTGTGTGGCAGGAGCGCGTGTATGCGGCGACAGCGGCGAAGATCCTCCGGGATTCAACGACACTGGCCACGCTGGCACGCGACAGTGCACCCAATGTCGGCATTGCCGCCATGAGTACCACGGACGATGCGCTGCGTGCGCTGTCGAGCGGCCATGCCGGCCTGCTCCTGGCTGCCGCGGCACAGCTCAAGGGTACGCCCACCCTTGCGACGCACGTGCCGCAGCTGCGTACGACGGTGGCGCGTCTCACGGCAAGCAATTGGTCGACCTATCGCGATCCGATCGTGGCATTGAGCGAGCGGCTGCGCGAAGCGGGAGAATCGGTCACGATTCCGCCGGTCTCCGCGTTCCCGGTTGAACCACTGCCAAGCGACGCGACCATTCGTGCGCTGGCCGGCACCACCGTGCGCATTCGCATCCGTGCGCTTGGCACGATCACGCTCGAGCTGCTCCCGGACGAAGCGCCGCTTGCCGTGGCGACGTTCGTGCAGCTGGCCGAGTCGGGACGCTTCAACGGACTCACGTTGCATCGCATCGTGCCGAACTTCGTGGTGCAGGGTGGAAGTCCGGGGGCCGATGAGTTCGACGGCATCTCGACCGGCTTCATGCGCGACGAAGTGGGATTGACGCGCCAGCTACGAGGCACACTCGGCATCTCCACGCGCGGGCGCGACACCGGCGACGGGCAGCTCTACTTCAACCTCGTCGACAACTTCCGTCTCGATCACGACTACACCGTCTTCGCGCGGGTCACGTCCGGGCTCGACATCATGGATCGCATTCAGGAAGGCGATGCGCTGCAATCGATGGAAGTGATCCGGCGGAAGTAGCCGCACGACGAATGACCACGCGTCGCGTGTGGTGAGGAAGCGCGCGACTACTGCGCGCGTGGCAGTGTGCGGTCGACGTCGAGCGTGCTGGCGGCGATGCTTTCCATCTGTGACGCGCGTGTGCGTGCCCAGCGGGGCAGCTGAAAGCCCATCGTGAGCATGCTCGCCGCACCGGCGAGCCCCATCGCCGTGGCCGCCACCAGCGCACCCACATCGAGGGTGCCGCCACGCGCGAGCATCGCCGTCCAGATCAGCGTCGATGCACCCATCGCCATTCCGCTGAGCCAGACGCGACTCGCGACATCGCCCTTGCGCGTGGTCAGCCGCAACCGATGGCCCGAGGCCGTCGGCTCGAGCAGTGCTTGCAGGTTGCCGTTGGTCCACTGACGGAAGGCACCTTCGCGCTGCAGGCGGCCGCGCGCTTCGAAGGTCTCGCGCAATCGGACGACGATGCGATCCCACTCTTCGTCGCTCACCGTACGCCCGAAATCGACCGTGCGCGACACTCCGACTGGCATCCCGAGCCAGGTATGCCGCTGCGTGGGTACGAGATCGCCTCGCTCGACGGCTCGCGCGGCACGGGCAACAAAATCGGGCGCGATCCCGACCTCGGCGCCGACCTCCTGCAACTGCGCGAGAGTGAGTCCCTCGCCGCGCTCGACCACAGCCGCGCCGGGCGTGGACTCCTGCGCCATCTCCCGCGTCATCTCCTGCGCGGCACCCGCCTGCTCAAGAATGAGCGCGATCTCACTTTGCGTGTATCGACGATTCGCTTCCATACGAGGCTCGGTCATGTCCACCCTACGTGTCCGGTGGTGGGCGTGGTTTCGCGCACGGCACCGTGCCACCAGTCGCCGGTCCTCCAGACCGAGCACCGGTTTGTTACGTCGTCTGTAATCAATCGTGCGCCGCGACCGCCCGCGCCGATTGCGCCACGATTGCCACAGCAGAGGTCGCATGAACGCGACAGGGCCACCAGCAGTCGGACCGCCGAAGCCGGCGCGCACGTCGCGAACGAACCACGCAAGTCGTGACCATACAATCGCTTACGCCATGGTTCCGAAGTATGGCCGAGTCTGGCATCGGCCTTGCGCTGGAGTGCTGCAACTTCTCTCCGGAATTTCTGATGCTTCGTCGCCTCGTCTCAACCGCCACGTTCACCGCCCTGCTCCTGTCTCCGTCGCTCGTCTCGGCCCAGTCTTGCCGGACGCTGATCGGCAACCTCGTCCAGAACTGCAGCTTCGAGCTTGGTGGGCCGGTGCGCAGCGGCGCGGACTACCCGAATGCCAATGTCACCGGCTGGACGTCGCTTGGCACGGTGCAGAGCGGAACGTTCGAGCGCTGGACAAATTCGTTCAATGGGTTCGCCGCAAAGGACGGCAACAGCCATATCGAACTACAGGTCAACAGCGCGACAACGATTCAGCAGCTGCTCGGCACGATCGCCGGTTCGTGGTACACGCTCGACTTCTGGGCCGCGCATCGCCCACGTGACCGCAACGGCTACAGCCAGATCGATGTATATCTGAATTCTGTCTTCCTGACGTCGACCGGTCAAATCATGACGCCGTATGCGTGGATGAACGTGAACACGATGTTCCTCGCCACTGGCCCGTCGACGATCGAATTCCGTGGCCGTGGGAATCAGACGAGTTACGGCGACTTTCTGGACAACGTCAGTGTCGCCGGCGCCGTCGGAACGTCCACCGTTCCTGAGCCGTCCTCGCTCGCGCTCATGGGCATCGGCGCTGCAGTCGTTGGCGTCGCGGCACGTCGTCGCCGCGCCTGATATCGTGTCTCATATCGCGCCTGACATCGCGTGGGCGTCGGCACGCACTGTGCGTGCACCGATGCTCGCGCTCTGGCGCGGGGATGTCATACAGTGTGTCGTGAAGTGTCGGTTGGAGTGAAGGTGTGCGTGTTGGTCGGATCGGTCCCGGGGGGGACATGCTGCGGAGCAACACCCGCAGCAACGATTGCAACAAGGGGCGATCTTCGGATTGCCCCTTGTTGCGTTCGGTCCCCGACCGCGCACACAATAGCACTGTGGCCGAGTTGCTGATCGGCGACTGCTCACGCATCATCTGGAACTGGTTGGGCAGCGCACGGTAGCCGGCCATTGCCGTCAGCGCGTGAGGATCGCGATCGTGCCGCAATTCGGATTGCCCCGCAGCGATTGCAGTTCGATGGGGAGCGCCGACAGCCCCGGGTATGTCACCATCAGTTTGATCGACGACGGGATGATGTCGTTGACGTTGAAGCCGACGACCGGCTGCCCGTCGAGAAACACGTTTGGCGAGCAGCGACTGCGCGATCCGATCACGCGCGCGGTGGCGCCATCACCCAGGACGTTGAACCCCGCCTTCGCGCGAAAGAGATCACTGGTGTAGATCGGTGAGCGACTGGAGATGTCGCGGTCGGTCAGCACCGTGCCACTGCGTGCGGCATCGGTCACCCACGCGAAGCGCCGCACGTCGCGCTCCCACGCCGCTTCAGCGCGCGCGCGCACCTTCACCGTATCCATGCGCTGTCCGAGCCTGTCGAGAATGAACTCGAGCGTATCGGTGGGAGAAAGGCGGACGAGGTCCACGACGGGGAGGTAGCCGAGCCGTCGTGCGCCGACGTAGCTCAGGCCAAGTGACACGCGAGGAATCCGGAAGCGACCGTCGACATCGGTGATGCCGCGCGTCTCCATGCCGCCGATCAAAATCTCGGCCCCTTCAATGGGCTGGCCAAGTTCGTCGCGTACAAAACCGATCAACGTCCAGCTGCCTTGCGCGCGTGCGGCTCCCGCTGTCGATGTGAGCAGGAGCACAAAGGTGATGATGAGCAGCATCCACCAGCGCGTGACTCTGCTGAAATGACTGCGATCTCTGGTCGTCGTGTCCATGCGCCCCTCCCGGTTGACTACGCGGTGCGGTCTCGTCGATAAGCTACCCCGCTCGGAACACATTGATCAGAGACGGGCTTCGGCACGCGCGATCTACGGCCGCGTTACAGATCAGTTCGCAATGGGTGCGCGGCTTCGTGGCAGTCTTCGTGAGGACGGCTTGCGCGAGTCGAAGCGCGCCTGTGAGCGACTCAGCGCAGCGGCACGGCGTGTCGTCGCACGAGATCGCGATACGATCGGTAGCCCGTGGTGGCCATGTCGGCTGCAAAATCGTCGATCGTCTGCAGCAACTGCGTGCTGTAGTAGCCCTTCACGTTGTCGGGGTGTCCGCCTTCGCCTCCGAAAAAGCTGCGGATGAATACGCTCCGCGCGTCACGCGGCATGGACAGCACTGAGCGCGCATACTGATCGAATCCCCCGCCGCGCATCACGTAGTCTTCGGCGTTCGACGCGTAAATGGCCGAGATCTTGTCACCACGCTGCGCGATGTAGCGTCCGACCGCGGTCATCGCCGTAGCGCCGCCGAGATCACCGACGACCGGCACGATGAGATTCCGGCGCTGCATCGACTTAAGCAGCTGAAAGTCGGATTCACGCGCGAGGTAGCTGGCATACTGTCCGCGCAGGTCCTTTTCGAGGACGAGCTGCCGCAGCGTGGGATAGTACCACTGCGGCGGGCGCCCGGCCGATGTGAATTGCAGCGACAGTCCGCCCGCGAAGAACGCAGCATGGAAGCGCTGAATGGTGGCGAGCTCGGCGAGCGTGAGCGGCACACCGTAGCGCCGCACCTCGGCGAGAATGATGTTGGCAGCCGCACGCGTGCTGGCCGGTGTCGCGCGCAGGGCGTCGATCGTTCCGACCAGCTGTTCGGCGGTCTGATCGGACAGGCGCTGTACCTCGCGCGGCACCGGCCGTCCAAGCAGCAGGGCGAGGTATTCGACGCGGTTGCGCGAGCGCGCGAAGAGCGCCTTGAAGAGGAGGTGCTGCAACAGGTTGTCGCGCCGGATGTCGACGATGAAGGCGATCCGGGGTTCGATACGCGCGATGTACGAGAAGTTCTGGTCGGGTCCGACGCCGATGTATGCGCCGCCTTTCACCTGCAGTCGCTCGAGCGCGCCGATCACGTGCAGGTAGCTGCTCTCGTTCGAGATCAGGTTGTCCGTGTCGAAATACCCGCCCGATTCCGACAATCGCGCGATGAGCGGTGCGAAGTCGCCGATGCTGTCGAGGAGCGTCGCCGATGCCTGGGGAGGCTTGGCGGCGGGCGCGCGCGCGGGCGTCAGCACCTGCCTCTGCGTTTGCGCGCGTGCCGCCTGCACCGGCGAGCCCGCGACGGCGAGCAAGGCGGCTAGGCGGAGGGTCCGAGACAGCAGGGAACCGGGGCGCATCGAGGTCATGAAAGGGAGAGTAACCGCAACACCGGAGGACGACGAGCCACCTGCAGCGCGTTCGCGTCGGAAGCGTAGCGCGCGCGGGCCAAAGCGTGGTTTGTGCCAAAAGGAAACCATCCGGGGACTAACGCGGTATTATTGGTCGTTGTGCGACCACGATTCATTTGCCGCCTGTTCCCGACCCCATACCCTTCCGACACCGACATGTCTCTTCGTCATTCGCTCATTTGCAGTGCTGCCACTGTCGCCGCCTTGTCGCTCATCTCCTTGCCGGCCGCGGCCCAGGGTGGCATGGCGGGCATGGCGCCCGCTCGCCCGGGTCAGGCACCGGCTTCCCCGAGAGACTCCGTCAAGACCACGATCGCCGGTGCAAACATCTTCATCGACTACGGCCGCCCGTCCAAGCGTGGCCGCGAAATTTTTGGTGGACTTGGCGACATGAAGTGGGGCATGGTGTGGCGCACGGGTGCCAACAAGGCCACGCATCTCACGACCGACAAGAGGCTGCAGTTCGGCAGTCTTTCGGTGCCCGCCGGGACGTACACGCTTTACACGCTGCTCGATCAGGGCGGTCAGTGGATGCTGATCGTCAACAAGCAAACCGAACAGTGGGGTACGGAGTACGATGCCAAGCAGGATCTGGTGCGCATCCCGCTCACGGTCGAACCGACGCCGGCCGTCGTGGAAAAGATGACCATCGAGGTCAAGCCGGCCGCGAAGGGCGGCATCATCGCGATCATGTGGGATCGCAGCAACGCACACGCGGCGTTTACGGTCAAGTAGTCGCTCGGTCGGACCAGAAACGAAACGGCGCACGGCACGGATCTCGTGCCGTGCGCCGTTTTCATTCGGTCACGTGTACGTTCGCGGCCCTCGCACTCAGTGGCCCACCGCGCCGGCGTCGCGATCACGCGGATCCGCCGCGCCGATGCGCATGCCGGTGCGCGCGTCCACCATGATCGAGTGCGCGGTGCCTTGATTGCCGCCGAAGCGCACCACGTGTCCGTATAGCTGCAGTGCCGTGGCCGTGGGCACGGCGATGCCGTTGCGCTCGACGGTGAGGAGATCGGGCAGCCACTGGTGATGAAAGCGCGGCGCGTTCACGGCCTCCTGTATCGGCATGCCAAAATCGATCACGTTGAGCACCACCTGCAGCACGGTGTTGATGATCGTGCGTCCACCCGGACTCCCGATCACCGCGACGACGTTGCCGTCTTTGGCGAGGATGGTCGGCGTCATGCTCGACAACATGCGCTTGCCCGGTCGCGCCAGATTGGCCGTCGTGCCGATCAGTCCCGTACTGTCAGTCAGCCCAGGCTTGCCGTTGAAGTCGCCCATCTCGTTGTTGAGCAGGAACCCCGCGCCGGCGACCACCGCGCCAAGCCCGTACCCCGCCTCCAGGGTGTAGGTAACGGAGACCGCCAGCCCATTCGCGTCCACCACCGAATAGTGCGTGGTCTCGGGGCTTTCGTATCCCTGCGCGATCTGAGACGCCACTGACGGCGTGACACGGTCGCGCTCAATCGTCTGGCGTAAGTCGGTTGCGTACGCCTTGCTCGTCAGCTTGTCCACCGGAATCGGTCCGAAATCGGGATCGCCCAGGAAACGCGCCCGATCGAGAAACGCGCGCCGCATTGACTCCGCGACGAGATGCACATACTGCGGTCCGTTGTGCCCCGCACTCTTGAGATCGAAGCCTTCGAGAATGTTCAGCATCTCGACCATCGCCACCCCGCCGGAGCTGGGCGGCGGCATGGAGATAATGTCGTAGCCGCGATACGTCCCCACGATCGGTGCCCGCTCCTTCGCCTCGTACTGCGCCAGATCCGCTTCGGTGATGATGCCTCCACCGCGCTGCATTTCCTCGGCGATCAGGCGCGCCGTCTCGCCGGTGTAGAAGCCGTCGCGCCCCTGATCGCGAATACGTGCGAGCGTGCGCGCGAGATCCGGCTGACGGAACCGTTCTCCGGGCGCATAGGCCGCGCCACTCCTGGAGAACGCCGCCTCGCTGGCGGGATACGCCGTGAAGCGTGGCAACGCGCCGCGCAGCGACGCGGCGAGTCCGCTGGGGACATCGAAGCCGTCGCCAGCCAACGCCACGGCGGGCGACACCAGCGACGTCCACGGTGCCTTGCCGTACTTGCCGTGCACGTACGCGAATCCGGCCACGGTGCCCGGCACGCCCACGGACAGGTGCGTGCGATGGTGAATGCGAGACGAGTACGCGCCAGTCGAGTCGGTGAACATCTCCGGCGTGGCCGCGGCGGGCGCGCGCTCGCGGAAGTCGATCGTGGTGGCACGCCCGTCCGGAAAACGGATGACCATGAAGCCGCCGCCGCCGATGTTGCCGGCCGTGGGATACGTCACGGCCAGTGCAAACCCCGTGGCAATGGCGGCGTCGATGGCGTTGCCGCCAGCCGCCAGCACGTCGCGTCCCGCATGACTGGCGATCGCGCTCGCCGACACGACCATGCCACGCGCGCTCTGCACGCCGGCTACGGGCGCCGCCACGGCCGGTCGTGTCGACGGTGCCGATACGACGCCGCCCATCGCTCCCGCACCCACCCCGACGGAGCTGGTGGACGTGCTGCGCGAGCACGCACCGATGACGACCAGCGCGGCAAACAGTGCAACGGCGGCGCGCGATCGCGGGAGGTCGGGACGGGGATGACGTAAACCGGGCATGGGCACGACGGCTGAAGGAGAGAGACAATTGGCGAAGCGACTCCCTAACCGTGCACCACCTCTTGGCCTGTGTCCAGCGGAACCGCGAGCCCGGGCGTACAGTGAGCAGACGGGCGTGGCCGTGCGATCTGGCCGGCCGGAAGTCCCCGCACTACACTCCGCGACCGTGAACCCGATTCCCGACACCACCAGCGTCGCCGCGACTGGCACTCCGCGCGACACTGCCGCGGCGTTCGAGGCCGCGCGCGCCCTCGGTGCGCAACTCGATCGCGAGATCGGTCGAGTCATCGTTGGACAACAGGATGTGCGGCGCGAAGTGCTCACCTGTCTGTTCGCCGGCGGCCACTGCCTGCTGCGCGGCGTACCGGGACTCGCGAAGACACTGCTCATCAAGACACTCGCCGACGCGGTCAGCCTCAAGTTCAGCCGCATTCAATTCACTCCCGACCTCATGCCGTCCGACATTCTCGGGACGGAAGTCATCGAGGACGATGCGACCGGCGGCAAGCGACGTGTGCGCTTCATTCCGGGACCGGTGTTTGCGAACATCATTCTCGCCGACGAGATCAACCGCACACCGCCACGTACACAGGCCGCGCTGCTGGAGGCGATGCAGGAGTACCAGGTGACCGTGGGTGGTGTGCGCTATGGTCTCGAGCGCCCGCTGTTCGTGCTGGCGACGGAGAACCCGATCGAGCAGGAGGGCACGTATCCGCTCCCGGAAGCGCAGCTCGACCGGTTCATGTTCAACGTCGTCATCAACTATCCAGACGTCAGCGCCGAACGTCGCATCCTCGCCGAAACGACCACCGGCGTAGAGCGCCGTGCATCGCCAGTCGCCACGGGACCTGCGCTCGAAGCCGCGCGCATGCTGGTGCGCGAGTTGCCCGCCGCATCGAATGTGGTTGATTACGCGCTGCGACTGATTCGCGCCACGCGTCCCGCCGACCCGACGGCGCCGGCACCAGTGCAGGAGTGGGTGCGCTGGGGCGTCGGACCGCGTGCCGGTCAGGCGTTGTTGCTCGGTGCCAAGGCGGCCGCGCTGCTCGACGGGCGCGCCGTGCCCGCGCCCGACGACGTGGCTCGTATGGCCCTGCCGGTGCTGCGCCATCGCCTGTTGGTGAACTTTCAGGCGGAGGCCGATGGCGTCTCGCCGGACAATGTCATCGGCAGGTTGCTCGAGGTCGTGAGGCCCTGAGGTGACACGCGCCGCCGAGCACCGCTAGTGTCTGCCCTGTCGCCGAATGTCGTCGCAGCCATCGACGACCTGGAACTTGCCGCGCGTCTCGTGGTTGAGGGTCTGCGCACCGGCGGACATCGCAGTCCGTTTCACGGCTACAGCACCGAGTTCCGTCAGCATCGCCCGTATCGCGCCGGCGACGATCTCAAGTATCTCGACTGGAAACTGTACGCGCGCAGCGACCGGCTGTACACGCGCCAGTTCCGCGAAACGACCAATCTGTCGGTCATGCTGGTGCTCGACAACAGTGCCTCGATGGCGTTTCCGGAATCCGGTGTGTCCAAGGCACGCTACGCGACGATCATCGCCGCAGCGCTCGCCTATCTCGTGTCCGAGCAGGGGCATGCGGTGGGCATGATGACGATGCACAGGGGTGGCCTCTGGTACGTGCCGGCCCGCGGCGGTCGCCCGCATCTGCGTGCATTGCTCGCACGATTGGATCGCATTGTGCCCGACGGCGCGTGGGACCCGGCACGCACGATCGCGCGTGGCGCGCAGCTGCTGCAGCGACGCGGTGTAGTCATCGTGCTCTCGGATTTCTACGACGCCGAGGAGGAGACTCGCCGTGAACTGCGTCGCGTGGTACAACGCGGTCATGACGTGGCCATGCTGCAGCTGCTTTCGGCAGCGGAGCGCACGCTGCCGTTCAGTGGTCAGGTGGCACTCGAAGACGCGGAATCGGGCGTGCGGCAGTTGGTGAACGCGGGTGCGATCGCCTCGGACTATCGGGACACGGTGACGGCGTTTCTCGAGCGTTGTCGCACGCAGGCGCTGCGCGACGGCATCGACTACGCGCTGATCCCCACCGAGACGGCGCCGGAACTTGCGCTGCGTGACTACCTGCTGCGGCGCGGCCGGCGGAGCGCTGCGGGATACACGCGCAGTGCGGGTTCGGCAACGGGCCACGGCGCGTCTGCGTCGACCGACCCGGCGCCGGGGGCGTCGTGATCTGGCAGCAGCCGTGGGCGTGGGTGGGACTGCTCACGCTCGCGGTGCCAATCCTCATCCACCTGCTCGGCCGCGGTCCCGCGCGCACGCAGCGGTTTCCGACACTGCGATTTCTCGAGCGCAGCCGAATGCTGCCGACCCGTCGCACACGGCTGCACGATATGGCACTGTTGCTGGTGCGCGTGGCGACGCTCGCGCTGGCGGTTGCAGCGCTTGCGCAACCACGCTGGCTGACCGCGGCGCGACAGCGGGCGTTCATCGCGTCGATGGCGCGGTTGGTCATTGTGGATACGAGCGCCAGCGTGGTTCGTGCCGTGGGCGGTCCGTCTGCGTTTCGTGATTCCGTCGACCGTACGGTCGCGGCGCTGGCGACGACTGCGAATGGTGGCGTGCGTATTCGCATCGAGACCGCGTCACCCGCCACGGCAATCGATGGTGCAGTCTCGTGGCTGGCCGGGCAGTCCGAGCGACGCGAGATCGCCATTGTCTCCGACTTTCAGCGCACGGCGCTGTCGGCGCGTGATCTGGCGCGTATTCCGGCGGATGTTGGGATCCGGTTGGTGCGCATAGGGCGCGCGCACACTGGTCCGGCACGCGACACGGCGGCACGCGACACGGCGGCACGCGACACGCTCGCAGCCGACAGTGCCCTGCTGGTGCGTGCTGTTGGCGACGTGACCGTGCGCGCGGTCGCGCGTGCCAACGGCACCGATCGCGCACGCACGCAGGTCAAGTGGAGCGAGCGGCCGCTGGGTGAAGCGCGCGGTGATAGCCGGGTGGCGCTGTTGTCGGGCGAGAGGGATCGGACGCGCATGCTCGAGGCGATCGACATTGCCAGGGAGGTCGTGCCCGCCACCAGCTCGGACGGGGACAGCGGTGCCGGCGTTGGTCTGTCCGCCCAGCAGATTGTTGTGATCGCAGCAGACGCTCCGAATCGAGCTGCGTTACAGACCAATCTGTCCCTGCCCCGCGAAGCGTGGATGTTGCAGCTTATCGCCGCCCTCCGCGAACATGCGATGGTGCAGCACAGCGCGGGTGCGATCGCCGGGGCGGCCGTGGACGTGGAACGCGGGCTTCCCATCGCTTACTTCAGTAATGGTGTCCCGGCTATTCTCGCGGCCCAGGATTCGAGGCGTGGTGCCTCGCGACTCGCGTTCCTGCTACATCGCGAGGTGCCACCGGTTCTCGTGACGGCGCTTGCTGCAGCGATCGCCGGGTACGACGGCGCCACCAACGAGTTGGCGGAGCGTGAGCCGTCCAGGCTCTCGGACCGCGAGCTGGCCCAGTGGCAGCGCGCGGCAGCCGCGACGCCGGGCCGTACGGACAACGCACCGACCGGACCGCGCGTAAGCGCAACGCAGGGCCGCAGTGTGTTTGCGGATGCGATGACGGCCGATTCCGATGGGCGATGGCTCTGGATGGGCGTGGTGCTCCTGCTGGTGGTGGAGACGGTGCTGCGGCGGAGCACGGTGCGCGCATGACGCCATTAACGAGCGGCGTCGCATCGGACGGTGCCAGCGTCGCCGCGTTTGTCGATCGCGTCACCGCGCGTGTGACATGGATTGCGGCGGCGCAAGGTGCGGCCGCGGGACTTGTGCTGGCCGCACTCATCATGCTCGTCGCGGTGCCCGCCGGGAGCGGATCGCGTGACGGGGCGCTACCGTTCACGCTATCGCACGCGTTCTTTCCGGCCGCGATCACGGTGCTGTGCGCCCTGACCGGCGCGTCCATGCAGATCGCCCGTACAACGCGTACGACGAGCGCCAGCGCGCAGCTGATCGAGCGCGGCGCGCCCTCGTCGCGCAACGTGATCTTCACTGCGAATGAACTTGCACGCGCGAGCGCCGACGCGACACCCGATGCATCACGCGTCGAGGCGTTGGTTTGTGCCGAAGCGGATCGCGTCGTCGCCACGCTGGACCTGTCCGCGCTCGTTCCGGCGCGCCGTCCATTGGTCGCGCTCACCATTGGTGTGGCGTCGGTGGCGCTGGTTGCCGCACGCGACTCGGCACCCTTGCGTGACGTCGCGCGTGTGGCGCGTTCGATCGCAGCACCGGGCGTTCCCCGCATCGACGAGATCGTGGTGACCGTCACGCCGCCATCGTACGCCAATCAAGCGCCGACTATGGTGCGCAATCCGTCGCGCGTGGAAGCGTTGACCGGAAGTCGGCTGTCAATGCGGGTGCTTGGCCGCGCCGATTCGCTCCGTGTTGAAACAGCGCGTGGTGTGCAGCGCGTCGGACGCGACGCCGGTCGTGCTTTCCAGGTGACCTTGGCAGCGGAGACGGACGGATTCATCGCGCTCACGCCGTTTGACAGCGCCGAGCGTGACGGTCTCAAACGCCTCGTCGGGCTGACCGTCAATCCCGACCACGCGCCGCGCGTGCGCATCACGGCGCCAACGCGCGACCTGTTCGTCCGCGACTCCGCGCATGTGATCGATCTGGCGATCGAGTCGGGCGACGATCTTGCCCTGGAGTCGCTGCGATTGCGCTACACCAAGGTCTCCGGTTCCGGCGAGCGTTTCACGTTCACCGATGGTGAAGTGCCATTGGCCCTGACGCGCGGCAGCGATCGTGCGTGGACGGCACGCGCACGGTGGCCGCTCGCTCCGCTCGGATTGTCGCGCGGTGATATGGTCGTGTATCGCGCCGTGGCGACCGACCGGCGACCTGGCTCCGTGCCGCAGGAGTCGGATGCACTCATCGCGGAGATCGTGGCGATCGGCGGCGATGCTGTCGCCGGCTTTGCCATCGATCCCGATCAGGAGCGGTACGCCGTCAGTCAGCAAATGATCGTCATCAAGACGGAGCGACTGATTGCGCGACGCGCGTCCATGCCGCCGGACTCCCTCACGCGTGCGTCCCAGGAGTTGGCCGCAGAGCAGCGAAAGGTACGTGCAGAATTCGTCTTCATGATGGGTGGCGAGTTGGCGGACGAGCCCGATCCCGACGCCGACATGAACGACCTGAATGAGGAAGCCGAGGCGGAAGCAGAGGACGATATTCTGGCCGGCCGGTTGGAAAACCGCGGCCGTATGGCACTGATGCGCGCCATTCGCGCCATGAGTCGCGCCGCGACCGAGTTGACCAACGTGCAGCTGACGAGCGCGCTGGCGCTCGAGAAGTCGGCCGTGACGCAACTGGAGATGGCGTTCGCGCGTACGCGCATTCTGCTGCGCGCTCTGAGCCAACGCGAGACACTCGACGAAACACGTCGCTTGACCGGGCAGTTGGCCGACGCGCGCTCCGATCGTCGCGCGGTGCCCAGCGCCGCCATCGATCCACGTCAGGTGGCGTTGCGACGTGCACTGGCCGACCTCGCGGATCCTGGCCGTGGCGATCGTGGGAGCGAGTCGCGCCGTGCCACCGGCAGTCGCCCGGCACTCTCGCTGCTGGCGGAGTCGGTGCTGCGCATCGACCCATCGGACGTCACCCTGCAGGTGGTGGCGCGACAATTGTCCGACGCGTCACGTGCCGTCTCCGGCAACTCGCGCGACAACGCGCGCGCCCTGCTCGATTCGGCGGTGGTTGCGTTGGCGGACGTCGCGCGGCAAACACAACCGCGCGCCGGCAGTGGCGGACCATCGTTCACCGCGCGACTGCTCCGCGGGGCGATCGTGGACCGCGGGAAGACTCGCAAGAGCATCCGCAATGGCAAACGCGATCGGAATCGAGTGCCGCGGCGATGAGGTATCGGATCGTGTGGATGCTGCGTGCGTTGGCTTTTGGCATCGCGCTGCTCGCGGCAATCGATCCGGCTATCACCATTCAACGCCGTGCACGCCCCACGGTCTCGGTGATCGCGGTCGATCCGGTGGAGGAGCAGGAGCATGCCGATTCGGTGTCGCGTGTGCTCAGCGGTACGGCCCGCGTGGTGCGCGGATCGTTCGCGATGGCGGATGCCACGGTATTGGTCGGCGACCGGTTGCCGGAATCCTTGCAGCGCGGCGCGACCCCCGTCTTCGCCGTGACCGACGCGTCCGATCGCGCGGCCGTGCGTCTCACACGCGTGGACGTGCCTGATCGCGTGCCGCTGCACGCCAGCACGGAACTCCGGATTACCGTCGCCGTGTCGGCCGGCGGCGTCGCACGCGGCGTTATCCCGACCGGCGAGGAATCCGCAAGAGAAGCCAGTTCATCGCCGCGCGCAAGCAACCACGAATCCACCCGCACACTCACGCTGACGCTCCGCCACGGTGACGCGCTGCTCGATCGGCAGACGTATCGCCTCACTGGCCGCGATACGATCCTGCAACCAACGCTGGCGTTCGTACCCGCGCTGCCCGGCGGCGTGCCACTGCGCGTCGAGGCCTCGATCTCCGGCGCCACGAGCGCGTCCTCGGGCGACGCGTCGCGCACCGTCGCATCGGCCGTCGCCGATGCGATGGTCACCGTGGACGAACGCGCGTGGAACGTGCTCGTCTACGATCCGCGACCGTCGTGGATGTCCACCTTTGTTCGACGTGCGCTTGAGCGCGATCCCCGGTTTGCGGTCACCAGCCGCATCGTGACCTCGCGCGCGATCAGCACGACCGCCGGTCGCGCGCCAGCAACGCTCGACGATCCGTCCACACTCGCGCCGTTCGAGCTCATCATCCTGGGTGCGCCCGACGCACTCGGCGAGCGCGACATCAATGGCGTCGAATCGTTCCTGCGCCAGCGGGGCGGCAGTGTGGTCCTGCTCTTCGATACGCCTGCGCGTGGTGCAACGGACCGGCTCACCGGCGTGGCCGGAATCGCCGACTGGAGCATGCATACGTCGCCGACCGCGTTGCCGCTGCGCGCGCCGCCGTTCCTTGCATCATCGAGGGCGAGTGTCAGCGCGACTCGCGCGCCGCTGCTCGCCACACAGGTTCTTTCGCCCGTCAACTTGTCCGCGGGTGCGGAGGCGCGACTCGTCGATGCCGCCGGCCGATCGATCGTCTGGCAGACGAGCGTGGGCGCGGGCCAGCTCCTCGTGAGCGGCGCGCTCGATGCATGGCGCTTTCGCGATCCCGACACGTCGGCGTTTGACCGCACGTGGCAGCAGTTGATCGGCAACGCTGCGGCCGCTTCAGTGCCTCCGCTCGTCGTGTCGGTCACGCCGAACGTGCTCGCCCCGACCGACTCCGCACTCGTGCGCGTCGTGCTGCGCGACGCCGCTTTGGCGTATGCCACCGAAGGCCGTACCGCCGACATCAGCACCGACGTGGCAGCGCATCTGCAGTGGACGGAGCGCGACTCGACGCGCCGCGAGCCGGTAAGACTCTGGCCAGATGGCGCCATTGGCTCGCTGCGTGGGACGCTACGCCTGCCCCAACTGGGATCGCCCTCGGACGACGCCGTTCCGTTCGACGCGCGACTGGTGGTCACGGCGGATGGTGGCCAGTCGGAGACGGCAGTCCGGATCGACGGCGCACGACGGCACGCCAGCGCCGAGGGGCTGGATCTGTTGCGACGTTGGACCGCGACGCACGGCGGTTCGGTGGAGTCGATGTCGACGCTCTTGGCGCTCGCGGACTCCATCGGGGCCGTCGTGCAGGCAGCGCCTCGCGCAGAGCGGTGGTATCCGATGCGATCGCGCTGGTGGATCATTCCGTTTGCCTTGGCACTTGGCGCCGAGTGGTGGTCCCGACGCCGCCGTGGGCTCGCCTGAGCGGGTGCACGGCCTCTTGCCCGCACGTCAACGAAATCACCCCGCCGCACGCACTCATAGGAGGGCCGCGTTCGCGCTCCGGTATTCTTGACAGCCCCCGCCGCATTCCCTACGCTCTGCCGCCATGTATACCCGCGAAGAAGTCAAAGCCCTCGTCGACAAGGTGATGAACATGGCCAAAGCCGACGCCGTCGAGGTCAACGTCACCGGCGGCGAGCGATCCGGCACTCGGTGGGCGAATTCGTCCATCACCACCAACCTTGTGCAGTACGATCGGCAAATTACCGTGACGCTGCGCGTCGGCCAGAAGTCCGGCAGTGCCAACACGCGCGACTTCAGCGACGCCGGGTTGCAGGCCATGCTCAACGAGGCGCTGGAGACGGCGCAGGCGGCCAACGATAACCCGAATCTTCCGGCGTTGATGGAACCGCAGACGTACATGCCCGTGGACTCTGCGCTACCCGACATGGTGAACTACGGGCCGGCCGAACGCGCTCGCATGGTCAGGAACAGCATCGACCTCGCGGAAGCGAAGGGCGTACTCGGCGCGGGCTACATCCCCAAGATCGATCAGACCACCTGTCGGGCGAATTCGAACGGGCTGTTCGCCTACTATCGCAACGCTGAGATGGCATTCGTTCTCACCTGCCGCATGCCGGATGGCAGCGGCTCCGGCTTCGCCGCGACGATGGGCATCAAGGATATCCGCTCGGTCGATGCGAAGGCACTGACAGAAGTCGCCGCCAACAAGGCGCTGCGCAGTCGGAATGCGAAGGCCATTGAACCGGGGCGCTACACGGTCATCCTGGAGCCGCGCGCCAACGCGCGCTTGCTCTCGCTGATGACGGGCATCTTCAACAGCGGCGGCGCAGGCGCGTTCGGTGGTCGCGGTGGCGGCCCGCCGGGCGACGGTGCGCCGCCGACCGGTGGACCTCCTCCAGGCGGACCGCCGGGCGGCGGTGGTGGTGGTGGTCTGTTCGGTGGCGGTGCCTTCGGTGGTGCCGGCTCGTTCATGACGGGCAAGAAGCAGGGCGACAAGATCTTCAGCGATCTGTTCACGCTGCGCAGCGATATCGGCAACGACGTGCTGCGTCAGAACACGATCCTGAACGACTTCAAGCCGGCGGCGCCGGTGACGTGGGTCGAGAAGGGTGTGCTGCGAAATTTCGCGCTGGGTCAGCCGGCAACGCCGAACTCCAGTCTCGTGATGGATGGCTCGAACTTGTCGGTCGACGACATGATCAAGCAGACGCGTCGCGGCCTGCTGGTCACCAGCTTCTGGTACATCCGCAGCGTGCCAAGTGAGGGACAGCCGCTGCTCAACACCGGCATGACGCGCGACGGGCTCTTTCTCATCGAGAATGGCGAGATCGTCGGCACGGTGCAGAACTTCCGCTGGAATATGTCGCCTCTCGTCGCTTACAACAATCTCACGCTCGTCGGAAAGCCGGTGCCGATGGGACTCGGTGAGTCGTTCGAACTTGGATCAGCCGCTCTCATTCCGCCCGTGCGGATCGAAGAGTTCTACATGACGTCCGTCTCTCCCGCCGTCTGAGCAAGGCACCGACCAATGAGCCCGTCCCGACGTGATTTTCTGAAGGGTCTTGGCGCCACTGCCGCCCTGTCGCTGTACGCGCACGATCTGATGGCGGAGATCGTGGCGACATCACCCACAGGTCGTGTGACCGACTCGAAGTTCAAGGGGATGGCCGACATCGTCCTCAGGGAAGCGAAACTCGGCGGCTGCACGTACGCCGACGTGCGCTTTACCCTCACCGCCAATGTGCCCGGCGGCAACGCGACGTTCCGCACGGCGGGCACCGGTGGACCTGGTGGTGGACCTGGAGCCGGTGGTGGAAGGGGCGGTGGTGGCGGGCGTGGCGGCGGTTCACTCGCACGCGGCATTCCCGCCGAAGCGGATCGGCAGGCCGCAGGGTTTGGTGTACGTGTGGTACACAGTGGCGTGTGGGGGTTCGCATCGAGCCCCATCACCACTGAAGACGAGATCCGTCGCATCACGCGTGTGGCCACGGAAGTCGCCAAGGCCAGCGCCATCGCCAAGCGCGCAAGTCTCAAGCTCGCGCCGGTGCCGGCGTACGTGACGAACTTCATCACGCCAATGGTCAAGCATCCCACGTCCGTTTCGCAGACAGACAAGCAGGCGTGGGCACAGGCGATCGCCGACAAGGCCGGCGCCGTGAAAGGCGTGACAGCGGTGAACGTTGCCGCGACGCACAGCTACGAATGGCGCTACTTCGCGTCCAGCGAAGGGTCGTACATCGAGCAGGAGCTTTTTACCACATCACCCACGCTGACCGTCACGGCCAAGGTTGGCGATGTGACCAAGACGCGCAACTATCCGGGTGTTGCAGCTGCCGGCGGATGGGAGGTGGCGGAGCGCTCCGACCTGCTGTCGTCCGCAGAACGCGTGGCCAACGATGCGGTCGAGTTCTGCACTGCCAGGCCACTCGGCTCGAGCGGACTGCGCGATCTGATTCTATCGCCGTCGCACGCGATGCTCACGATTCACGAGATTGTGGCGCACGCCACCGAGCTCGATCGGATCGTCGGCTACGAGGCCAACTACGCGGGCACGAGCTTCGTCAAGCTCTCCGATGTGGGGAAGCTCAAGTACGGGTCCAAGATCTTCAACGTCACGTGCGACAAGACCGACGATGGGATCGGCTCGGTCGGCTACGACGACGACGGCGTGAAGTCGATGAAGTGGCCGCTCATTCGCGACGGTGTGCTGGTGGGCCTGCAGACCAATCGCGAGACGGCACATCTGGTGGGGGAGGACTTCAGCCGCGGGTGCACCTTCGGCAATTCGTGGCGCGACTATCCGTTCCTGCGCATGCCCAATGTGCACGTGGAGCCCGGACCGGCCAACTCGCCCACGCGCGATGAACTGATCGCCGACGTGAAGGACGGCGTGATGATCGACGGACGCGGCAGCTATTCGATCGACCAGCAGCGCTACAACGGTCAGTTCGGTGGCCACATGTTCTGGGAGATCAAGAACGGCAAGATCACGCGTCAGTGCACCGACGTGACGTACAACGCCATCACCACGGACTTCTGGGGGAACCTCGACGGCATCACCGGGCCGAACGAGTATCAGAAGCACGGCACCGGCGGCGACGCCAAGGGGCAGCCGACGCAGACGAATTCGATCTCGCACGGCTCGCCGTGGCTGCTCATCCGCAAGATGATGGTGGGGGCGGCATTCGACTGAACGACACACATCTCCACCCTCCGCCCACGTCCGATAACCACCCAGTGCTGGCCACCACCCCGCACTGGGTGGTTCACGCGTTTCAGGTCATCGCGTACACCACCAGATTGACCACGAATTTCGTATTGTCCTTCGTGCGGAATTTCTTGTTCCTCCAGCTGTAATCCCACTCACAGCCGTAGTCCTGGTTCGCATACACGACGCCGAGTCGCCCGTGGCGCTCCACCCCGCGGAGATAGTCGTGCACCACGTTGTCGCCCCATCCATTCAGTTCGTGGCTCGTCTGCGGCGGCCCATCGAAGGTGAAAAACGCGTGGTACATGGCATGACTGTTGGGAATCTTTGCCAGCACGCTCGTGTCGCTGCCGAACGCCTTTCGCATCTCGGCCTCGAACGACCTGGCATACAGTCCGTTCACGTCGTGATTGCAATCGTCGGAGAAGAGCAGCCCACCATTCTCCACAAAGCGAACGAGTCCGCGCCGTTCCTTCTCGCTGAACCGCACCAGCTTGTGCCCGGTCATGAAGACAAACGGAAACGACGACAACTCGGCCGAGTCGGCAGTGATCACGGCTTCGCGCTGCTGCACGGGGATGCCCGTGTATTGCAGCACCGTGTCGAGAACGTTGGCGCAGACTTTGGGGTTGTAATCCCAATCGCCCGAGTCGTAGCGCAGCCGCGCGAAGACGAATTCGCTGGAGAGCGACGGCAGCGCCAGCGCGCTCGCCGCGAGGCCGAAGCGCGCGAGGAAATCGCGTCTGCCGATGGGCGCATCCAACACGCGATGCAACCCGCCGTCCACTGTCCGCTGCAACATCGGCGCTCCATCAACTCGTTTGAGCTGTCAACTCGTCTGTGCCATCATCTCGTCGACCCGGTGGATCAGTTCCACCATCTGATACGGCTTGCCCAGAAAGTTACTGGATGCACCAATCTCGTCGAGTCGCAGATCCGCGTCGCCTGCATATCCGGATGCAAACAACACCTTGGTGCCGGGATACAATGCGCCGATACGGGACGCCAGCTCGGGACCGCCCATGTTTGGCATGATTACGTCGGTCAGCAGCAAGTCGACGGCCGCTCCGCGATCGGACAGGACGCGCAACGCATCCACGCCGTCGCAGGCCGTCAGCACCGTATACCCCACACTCTCAAGAATGCGTTGCGCCAGGCGTCGAATCGCGGTCTCGTCTTCGACGACCAGCACGCTGCCTGTGCGCGGCGGCGCCTCGTCTTCGAGGCGTATCAGACTTCTGGCATCCACATCGCGCGGCGTCTGCATCCGCTTTGGCGCACTGTCCGCCCGTTCGTCGATCGCGCCGATCACGGGCAGATACACGGAAAAGGTGGAACCGTCTCCGACCGAGCTTTCCACATCCACCGCGCCGCGGTTTTGCGACACGATCCCGTACACCGTCGCCAGTCCCAGCCCGGTGCCCCGGCCCGGCTCCTTCGTCGTATAGAACGGCTCGAAGATGCGCGCCCGCGTGGCATCATCCATGCCGGTGCCCGTGTCGCGCACATTGATGCGCATGTGCGGTCCCGGTCGCACGCCCGGATGCGTACGCGAGAAGGCCTCGTTGAGTACGACGTCGGCGAGTTCGAAGGTGAGCGTTCCTCCCTGCGGCATGGCATCGCGCGCATTCAGCGCCAGATTGAGCAGCAACTGTTCAATCTGTCCGGGATCCGCCAGCACCTCGCCGCTCGACGTTCCAGCCTCGAGCACCAGCGTGATGTCCTCCCGGATCACGCGCGCGAGGAGCGGTTGCATGCCCTCGATCAGCGCGCGCAGCGACAGCACTTCCGGCGTGATCGTCTGCTGGCGGCCGAAGGCGAGCAGCTGACGCGTGAGCACCGCCGCACGCTGTCCCGCGCGCTGGATGTCCAGCAGATCGAGACGGATCGGACTGTCGGCGGGCAATCCGTGCGCAGCAACATCCGCGATCCCCGTGATCACCGTCAGCAGATTGTTGAAGTCGTGAGCAATACCGCCTGCGAGCTGACCCACGGCTTCCATCTTCTGCGATTGCCGCAGCTGCATTTCCAACTGCGCGTGCGCTTCCTCCGCGCGAATGCGTTCGGTGACATCGACGAATGTCACCACGATCTGCAGTACCTCTCCGGCGCTGTCACGAATCGGATAGGCGTTCACGACGGCCCACGTGATGGCCGGGCGACCCGGAACAGCGAGTCCAATCACCAGCCCCTTCACCGGTTCCTGCGTGCGCGCCACCCGGTTCACCGGAAAATCCGCGAACGGCATCAGCGTGCGATCCTCGCGGAGGAAAGCCCACGCCGGGTCGATGGCAGTCTTCCCCCGCATCTGGTCCACCGTCAATCCCAGCAACGCGCACGCCATCGTGTTGCAGTCGAGAATCGTCGTGTCCGGGGCGTGCACCACCACACCTGCGGGCAGGCTCGCGAGCAAGGTGCGCGAGTATTCCTCGCGCGCGCGCAACGCCTCGTCCGCCTGCTTTCGGATCAGTTCACCCGCGGCCGGCAGCGCGAAGAGGGGCAACAGCAAGTCGTGCAAACGCACATCACGCGGCGGTCGTGTGCCAACCACCGACAGCAGACCAATCGGGTGTCCATTGGTATTGCGCAGCGTGATGCCGACATAGCTCTCCGCCTGCAACGCGCGCATCCGCTCATCCTCAGGAAACAGATCTCGCACCCCAGCGGCGAACGTCTGCGATCCATCGTTGGCAAACGTGGACATCACCGAGTCCTGTACGACGTGCGTCTCCAGCGGCGCTGATCGTCCGTCAACACACGCTGCCTCACCATAGGTCAGCAGACCATCGGAGGAGAGACGATCGATGAACGCGGCGTTGGCGTGCAACGCGATGGCCAGATAGCGCACCAGCGAGTCGAAGAACTCCTCGCGCGCACCCACGTACGCATGTCGTGCGAGAAACGCCTGCGCATCGGCGGCCTGACGCTGCTCGGTGAAGTCCTCGATCGAACCGGCGATACGATACACCCGGTTTCCCGCGTCACGACGTCCGGCACCGCGCGAACGGATCCATCGATAGGAACCGTCCCGATGACGCAGCCGGTGCTCGAGCAGAAAATGCGTGTCGCCACTCCGGAGATAGCGGCGAATGGAGTCGAGTGCAACCGACAGATCGTCCGGGTGCACGCGCGTGAACCACTCCACGTAGCTCGCCGACGCCTCGTGATCGGCGTGCCCCAGCAGCGATTTACCGAGTGCAGAAATGAAGAAGGTGTCGGAGGCGACATCCCAGTCCCAGATGCCCGTACTCGACCCCTCCACGGCGAGCGTAAACCGTTCGTCGCTCTCGCGCAGTGCCTCCACCCCGGACTGCGTCTGCGTGTCCAGAGACAGACGCGCCTGCTGCGCCTCCGTCTGCAACCGCTCGCCGCTCATCACCATCAGCACGAACAACAGCAATAACCAGAGCAGCAGCGCGAACGAGAGATTGAACGCGACGCCGATGTTCAGGCCAAGCAGCATCGCGGGCGACCCGCTCCGCAGCGCCAACGCACCCCGCACCACTATCGACAGGCCAAGCAGCAGGAGCAGCACGGCGGCGGTTCGGCGAGCGCTGGTGACCCGCGTCCCGTAGGAGCGAAAGAGCACCGATGAGGACAGTAGTGCGAAGACGCTCTGCGTGGTCGCCATCCACACCGTACGGACCTGTAGCGACGGCACGACCACGAAGAAGAACAGCTGCACGGCCATCACGGCGGCGACCAGGAGCACGCTGCTTCGCCACGCCGACGGCAGGTCCACGGCCACACGGCAGCCAACGTACATCGACCATACGGCGATCAGCACGAACAGATTGCCCATGATCGCCGGCACCACGTCCGGCACACTGCCGCGCAGCATCAGGAGTACTATGCCGCAGGCGAGACAGATGCTCGATGTCATCCACCACGCCATCTGCCGCTGCCGCAGATAGCCTTGCCAACCCAGCAGCACGGCGATCGCGTTCGTCACGCTGACGATGGTGATCACCACGAGAATGGTGCGGACGTCGAGTGGCATGCTCAGATCACGGTCGCCATGTTGCTCAGGCGCGCCAGCAGAGCCGCCGCTGCCGCATCCTCGGCGTCGTGCGCGCGGACCACGTACTTGCCCAGCACCCATCGCGACTGGTCGTATACCGAGGCCCACATCCACGGTGCACTGACCCGCTGATGCAAGCGCTCGTAGTCTGCAAGCACAATTTCCAGCGACGACGCGAGCGTACGACCGGACACGGCCTCGTACACGGCCAGCTCCGTCACACCCACCACGCTCCAGAAGTCCGGGTCGTCACGGATCTTTCGCTCAAGACTCGCACGCACGTCCGCGACGTGCGCCGGATCGAACCCTGTCCAGCCGATGTGCGACGCTTCCACGATCAATTCCGCCGCCATCCGGTTGAGTGCCGGATAGAACAGCTCCGGATGCTGCGCGGTCCGCGCCAGCGACTCGGCGCGATCGTATCGCCGCCGCATCTGCTCGATCGCCGACAGCTCCGCCGACGCATCGGCCGCGATCGCTTCCAACATCGCGAGCCGCTTCCACGCCGAGCCACACAGACTTTCCCGCTCGATCGTTGGTTGCAACTTTACCAGCTGCTCCAGCATCGCGATGACCTTATGGATCTCGTCACGCGCCGTGTCGATCGCGGCGGGCAATGCGCTGTCGTCACCGGAGGCGGTTGCGGCCCGCCGCATCGCCTCCACGCCCTCCAGGGCAACGCGCGCACGGAGATTGCCAAGCTCCTGCATCGCTTTGATCGACGCGCTGCTGTCATTCGTCGCCACTGCACTCGTGTACCAGTCGATCGCCTTTCGGCGATCGCCGAGTTGTGCCCACGCCACACCAAACGCTTCCGCGACCGCGCCGATCGTTCCCCACTCGCCCCGAAAGCGCGTCTCCAGCAATTGCAGGTGCGCACGACTGCGCGCCTTGTCCGTTCCCTGGTAACGGCTCTCCACGGCGATCGCCTCGAGCGCGAACAAGAGCGCCCGCCACGACGCCACACCGGCGTACGTTTGGTCGGCCGACTGCGGCTGCAATCGTGCACCGGCGGCGGGCGGCACGAAGCGCCAATCCGGATCGCCGTAACACTGGTACGCGGCCCACGTATTGCCACCCTTACGCCACGCCGCGTCGCGCGCTTCGTGCACGCAATCGATGAATCGCTTTCCGTCGAGCAATCCCTGATAGAAGTTCGTCGAAAAGGTCATCGCCGGAACGTCCTCCACGGCCCAGCCGGCCACGACGACGCAGCGCACCCCAATCGCAATCAGCTCCTCCGCCACGCCGGCCGCGAACTGTGCACGCTCACCGCGTGAACGCGAGTGATAGTGCAACAGCTGATCGCTGTCACCCACACCGGTCCAGCAGCAATTCACGAACACGAGCTGCGGCACCACGGGCATCTTGCCGATCTCGCGCCGTCCGAGATAGGTCCCGTTGGAAAGCACTACACCGCGCGGATCGCCCGCCATGACATCGGACGACGCGGCGCGCGCGGCTTCCGCCTTGCTCACCGCCGGCACGCCATGACCGGCAATGTGAATGATGCGCCAGTCGCGCTCCAGCAGCGCATTCACCACCGTCCGCGCATCGGGACCGACATCGGTGGCGGCAGGGCCGCAGATGAGCGGCTTCAGCTTCCCCGCGCCGAGTGTCCCGCGGGTCGCGAACAACTGCGCGATCTGCTGAGCCTCCGCGCGTGCGGCAGGCAGTCGCGGAAATGCCGGATCGTCGCACCGGGGCTCGCCGATTATGAGCACGTGTCCGTCGGAGTTCGCGTCCTGTACTTGCTCGCGAAACTCCTCCGTGCGCAAGCGGCGAAGCAGCTTGGTGCGAAGGGCCCAGGGCTCCCCGCCCGGTCGATCTCCCGCCGACGCCGTAGTATCGAGCAACTCCCACGGGATGCTCGCCGTGCCACGATCGAGTTCGAGCACCAACGCATCCGATCCGCCAAGGAATGGCTGCATCTCGAGCGGCACGAGCAGCCGGAAGAGCGACCGGCCGATCTGCGCGTCGGGTACGTTTCCCTCCGCGGCCACCGCGGTGAGTTCCCGCAGCAACTTGAGCTGCGTCGCCTGCGCGCGGAGTTCGGTGCGTGCACGACGCGTGTCCACGGTGTAGCCGATCATGGACTCGCCGCGTTCATCACGCTCCGTCACCGCGGTGATCAGATCAAACGCCGACCCCCGATAGCTGGACTCGAGTGGTCGCTGCAATCCGCCCAGTCCCGTCTGTAAAAAAGGCGACAGGATGAAGTCGCCCGGCGACGCACCGGCCAGGATCTGCACGCCGCGCCACGCATCCGTCGCGCGGTCGAGATACAGCTCGACAAAATGCAGGTGGTCTACCAGGGGCCACCCCGCCTCGCGCAGCCGGACATTTGCATCGCGCACACCAATCGCGATCATTTGCGCGGATTGCCCTGGATTGCTGCCGCTGCCACTGCTGCTGATCAACGCGGATGCCAGCTCAAACGGGCGCGTTCGTTTGGCATCTGCGTCCATCAGCCGATGCGCCCACGCCATCACACCCTGTCGCGCGGTCGCCGCAAGATCCGTCGCGCGCAGCGTGCCTTCTTCCCCGAGCCCCACCACGATCACCGCGTCGGGACGTGGCGGTTGCAGCGGATTGTCGTGGTTCGCGGCCGTGTTGATGAAGATTTGCTGCGTGCCCGGCTTGTCGGGATAAAGCCCCACGCGCAACGCCGTGCTCATGGTCCCGCCGATCAGCGAGTCCAGCGTGTACTCGCTGCCCGTCAGTGCCATGGCGCGATAATGCCCGACCATCATCGGGTGACGCACGAACTGGAGGTTCGCGTTCGTCACCGTGACGCGCAGCGCAGTGGGTTGCGCGACGGTCGGCCGAAGCGGCGGAGTCGTCATCGTGCGATCAGACGGTCACGCTCAGGACCGCCTGCCACATCGCGTGTGCGACTTCGGGATGCGCGATGTCGCTGTGCGCGCCGGAGCCAAGCCCTTCGTTCTTCTTGATGACGTGACTCGACTCGAGATTGTACACACGCTTCGACTGAAATCCGTAGTCGTGCGTGACCGGCTCCATGGAGATGTTGGTGCCGACCGCCCCGAGTCCCTGCAGCCCGAACATCCCAACGCCGCCGTACTTCGGGTATTCCTCGCCAAGCAGGAACTGCGATTTGACGACGACTGCGGCCGGATAGAGCGTCTTCACCGCCGTGTCGAGATGCGATTGCGTGGTGACAATCGGACCGCGCACGAGTTCCTGCGTCACGATGCGATGGAAGTAGCCGGCCTTGCCCGGCGCGATGGGCAGATTGGGCGAGTACGACCACAATGACAGCGCGCCCTGCACCAGAAAGAGTGAATCCACCGGTCGGACCAGCGGCTCACCTCCTGGCGTGCCAGCCACCGTTGCCGACATGACGATGCACCCGAAGCTGTGCCCCATGAGGTGAAAGCGCGTGGTTACCGGTGCCGCCTTTTGCAGCTGGACCAGCAGGTTGTGCACGCCGCCCTCTCCGATCTGCCGCGCACGATCCTTCATCTTCCAGAAGGACATCTGCTGGAGCACCCCGACCTTGGCTTTCTTCAGGAACCTGCGAATGAACCCATCGCCCAGCAGACCGGGCACACCACCGCCCGCGTCGCCGTCTCCCGCCTCCTCAATCGCAACCGCGCGCTCCTGCCGATAAATGTCGTCCGCGTTCCACTCGCCCTGCTCATCGCCCGGTGCACCGCCGGGATTGTCGCTGCCACCTGGCATTTGCGCTTCGCGCGCCAGCATTTCGTACGCATTGCGCACATGGTCCGGCAACTCCTCGCTCTCGCCGGAATCCTGATGCGCGTCGGTGAGGATGATGCGAATCGCCTCGCGCGCCAGCCTGGTGGTGGAGATGCTCGCCGCATAGCTGTCGATTTCCGCTTCGATGCTGGTTCCGTCGTCCACGCCGAGTACCGCCGCCGCCTCCAGGGTTTCATCACCAAACGGCAGACTCGGCCAGTGCACGCCGACCACGATCGACTTGAAGTCCGGTCGCTTCGCCTGCACCGCCGTGCGATCAGTCGATGTCACCATCGCGCCGACCCACTTGTCGTACTGTTGAATCGCCGCCGGAATGTCGCCCTTCCAGCCGTGACTCGAGAAGAACACATCGGTTATCCCTTCGGAGGGATCCGCAATCCGCGCACGGACCGCTGCGCTCAGCATCGATCCATCGGCCTCCGCACGCTCGACACCGTTCTCGTCGAAGTTGATGAGATGGTACTGCGTATCTGTGCCGGGAACAGTACGTACGGGCATCGAACGAATCCTCAGGAGTGAAGGCCAGGCGCTATTTGTGTGTCTCCGTCGCAGTACACCGTGTACAACAGACCGAGCGGATTGCCGTACGTGTCGAGAAATTTGCGCGAGAGTTCGAGAAACAGCGGTCCGAGTGGTTTGCCGGCCAGGAACTCGGGGAAGAACGCCTTCGCGAACTCCGTGGCAAACAGCGCCGGCGTCTTGCATTCCGTGCCGATTACACCGCGCGCGCCCTTGCTCAGAAAGTACGGAACGAAGCCGTCATAGAACGCAGGCGTGAGCTCGGCCGACTCACATGCGTTCAGGAATACCAGCGGACTGCCGGGAAGCAGCACACTCGTCGGCGCTTCGGCATACAGGTCCTCCAACGTGACCCGCTCATCGTTCGAGAGCACCAGGCAGGAACCGTAGATACCGCCGGGATCGTTGGGGCCCGCGGTGATGGCATGGCAGTACAGGTACATCAACTGATCGTTCGACGGTGCGTGCAACGCCGCCAGCAGATCGCTCTTGCTCATGCGCGTCACCACCTGCAGGCCTCCCTGCAGCAGGACAGCGCGATCCTCCCACTCCTTCACCTGCGTCGCCACGAAGGCCGACTTCATCTGCGCGTCGATCCCACTGTTCACATTCACGCTCACCGAGAGCGCCGGCGCATTGCTGATGATCGTTTCGTCCTCCACATGCATGTCCACCTGACGAGGCAACTGCTCGATCACATGCCGCATGCCGAGAAAGTTGTCCCAACTGAGGGGGGAGCCGGCACGCGTGTCGCCGAAGTACAGCATGCCCCACGGAATCGGAAATCCATCGGCGATGATCTGGACGTTCAGTACACGCCCCGGATTGAGCGCGCGCGAGCGAATCGCGTCGCCAATGTCCTTCACGTCCGGCCCCGCCAGCGGACCGTAGAACAGTCGGTTGAACAACATGGCCCCGGCCCTGGCCAACGTCTCCAGCGCATAATCGCGCGACGCATCGTCGATGGCGATCGACGTCTGGAAGATCCGTTGGTTGTTGGCGTTCACATGGCCCACCACGCTCATCATTGCCTTTCGCGCGGTCGAGACAATATCGCCGAGCTGCACTTCCGTGAGTTGCAGCGTGACCGTGTTGAAGCTCACGTCGCGGAAGGTGCACTCGTACCCGTTCACAACCTTCTTGAAGCCGAGCCCGATCTCGCGCGGTTTGAGTACCTGCGCCGCACCAAGTGGCCGACCGAACGACTGCTGACTTGGCGGCAGCGCATCCTGCGCGCCCACTGAGTAGCTGATCTCCATCTCGAGCAGATAGTTGCCCTCCTTGTGGACCGTCGCTGTGAGAGTGCAGCGCCCCGCACGCCGCGGAATCACGGCAAAGTCCAGTCGTGTTGCAGACGGTCCGCGTCGCGGCACCGTCAACACCTGCGAGGCCGGCATGACATCGAAGCCGTCACCGCGCAACTGAATCGTGAGATCGACGGCCGTCTGCTCTGGAGTGAACCAAAAGGCCGCAGTCGGAAGCTGCACGCTGGACAGTTGGCCGCTTTCGCCACCCCGAGTCAGATCGACACCGATCTGCAGTGTGTAGACCTTCGCCAGTTGCAGCGGTTCGTCGCGCTGCTGATTCAGGATCCCCGCATTCAGAAATCGCGCTTCCGGCAATTCCGGCGCAGTCGGCCGCTCCGCATTCTGATGTTGTTCCTGCTTTCCCCGCTCCACCGTCGGACTTGCCACCGCCACCTGCGTCTCCGGCACACTCAGCAAGAGATCGTCGGGCGGCGCGGATCCCACCGGGGTCGGTCCATCGTCGGGCGCGGGCGGCTTCGCAGTTGTCCACCCGGTCGGACCGCGCGTGGGTCCTCGCGACGGCCCTTCCGACGCCGCGGCTCCCGTCGTCGTGCCCGCACGAAACGCGTCGCGCAGTACCTCCTGCGCCACAATCGTCGCGTGCGCATCGCCGGCAGAGCGCAGGGCTATCGACTGCAACCGCGCGCGCACGCCGTCGAAACGAGAGTCGTCGGCGAGCTCGTCCGGAAAGTCGAACGGGCGATCAAACAGCGATGCCGCCCACTGCGGCCGCGCACCACTCGTCGCCAGCGCGGAGACGGTGTGCGCGATCGCGATCAGCTCGTGGACGAACGCGCGATACTGCGTGCGAAACTCACCTGGATCGAAGGCGGGAGGCTGCATGAGATTCCAAACACCGGCATGAGTGGACGACACGCGGCGTCGCTGGCCGCCATCGGTGCGAAGCTACGGCGCATTTCAGAGAGTGCAAATGCACCGTTGCACCGCCGACGTCACTTCTTGCCGCGCTTGCCCCACACCGGCGCGGCCGGCTCCTTGTTCGCGCGTATATCGGGCATGGTCTGCAACAGGCGCATCGCTTCCTGGACCGCCCGCTCCAACTGCGGATCGCGGCCGGCAATCACATCCTTCGGCCAGTTCTCCACGTCGATGTCGGGCGCCACGCCCTCGTTCTCCACGGCGAACTTGTCGTTGCGATCGAAAAAGCCGAACCGTGGTGCGATCATCGAACCACCGTCCACGAATGGCGGCGTATCCGTGGTCGCCACGAGGCCGCCCCACGTGCGCGTCCCCACCAGCGGCCCCAGTTTGCGCCGCTTGAACATGAAGGGCATCAGGTCGCCGCCGCTTCCCGCCATCTCGTTGATGATCATCACCTTCGGTCCCCAGATACCGTTCGCCGGGCTGGTGTACGGATAGCGATCGCCGACGGGGTTGTTGAAGTAGCCGTCGAAATCGCGGCCGAGCAGGTCCACGATGTAGTCAGCCGCAGAACCACCGCCGTTGAAGCGCTCGTCCACCACCACCCCCGCGCGATCCTGCTGCGCGAAGTAGTAGCGATTGAAGCTCGTGTACCCCGGCTGTCCGGTGTTCGGGAGATAGACGTACGCCAACTTGCCTCCCGAGAGCGAATCGACGATGCGGCGGTTGCGCTCCACCCATGCGCGCGTGCGCAGCCCCTGCTCGTTCGATACCGGCACGACCGTAATCTGGCGTGCACCGTCCATCACTGGACGCGCGTTCACCGTCAACACGGTCTGCCGATTGGCCGTGCCATCGAGCAGCCGATACATGTTGTCCGGCGCACGCAGTTCGACACCGTTGATCGCCAGCAGATAGTCGCCGGCTCGCACGGGCACACCGGGCATCGACAACGGTGCGCGCAGCTCCGGATTCCACGTTTCCGTTTCGTAGATCTTCGCGATGCGATACCGGCCGCTCTCCACCGTGAAGTCCGCGCCAAGCAATCCGCCGCTGGCGTTCGGTACGTCCGGCAGATCGCCGCCGCGCACATACGAATGCCCGATCGCGATCTCGGCGCCCATCATGTCCATGAGATAGTTCAGATCCGCGCGATGCATCACATGCGCGAGCATCGGCTCGTACATTTTCTTCATCGCCGGCCAATCGGTGCCGTGCATGTTCTGCACGTACAGATTGTTGCGCTGGTTGCGCCAGCCTTCATCAAAAATCTGCTTGAACTCGGCGCGCGGATCGATATACGCACGCAGCGTGGCGTTGAGACGGCCCGTGCCGGCCGCCGGCGGCGTGCGATCGGCATCAACCAGAAACAAGGCACCCTGCGCGCCACCCGTGCGGTACAGCAGCTTCTTGCCGTCGCCACTCACCACGTAGGCCGCCGCGCCCGTCACGAACGGCTGCGCACGACGCGTGCTCAGCTGATAGCGATGAATCGTGCCGCCGCCGCCCGGGCCACCCTCGGCGCGCCCGGTGCTCGATGCCGAGGCCGGCTCCCAGAAGAACACCGTGCCCGCGGGCCCTGCGCGCAGCAACGAGTAGTCTCGATCCGCAATCCCCGGCACCGCCATCACGCGCTGCTGAATGCCGTCAAAGTCGATCCGTATCAAGCGCCCCGCCGCCAGGCTCGGCATCGCTGCCGTCCGCGCCGAATCGGCCGCCGCTGTCGCCGCTGCGGGCGCAGCACGCGTACTGTCAGTACGCACGCGTTCGTCATCACTCTCGGGCAACAACGGACTCGGATCGGCGTTGCTCAACACCGTGAGGTAGAGCGACTTCGTTTCCGGGTGATCGTATGCCGACATGTCGAGCAACGAGGTGTTCAAGCCGACGTTCGTGCTGGCGTAGAACCACAGATATTTGCCGCTCGCATCCCACGCGGGATCGGTCGCATCGGCCATCGCGTCCGTCACCTGCTTCGTCGCGCCGGTCTCGGCGTCGTACAGGTAGATCGCGCGGAACAGCGACTTCAGTCGCTTTGGATATGCGAGCCAGCGCGAGTCCGGGCTCCACTTGGGAATCACCGAGCGATCGGCCATGAAGTACGGATCGGTGTCGGCGACTTTCGCTGCACCGGTCGTGACATCCACCACCCAGATGCGAAAGTGCGAATCCTGAAACGCAATCCGGCGACCGTTGGGCGACCAGGTCGGCGCATACGGACGGCTTGGCTCTGGCAGGGAGATTTCCCGTGGCGCCGCCATCCCTTCCTGACTGGCGATGTAGAGCCTGTATTCACCCGACGAGTCGCCGAAGTACGCGACGCTCTTTCCATCCGGTGACCACGTGGGCAGGATCTCCGCGCTGCCGCCCGAGTTCGTCAGATTCCGTACATCGCCCTTCTCCGCCGGGATTGTGAAGATCTCACCGCGCGCTTCCACCGCTGCGCGTTTGCCCGTGGTGGAAAGCGCCAGCCCCGTGATGCGCGTGGAGACGTCCTTCCACTGCGCCATCATCCACGGAAAGTCACCCGACGCCGTAATGCTGATGATCTTCTCGCGGCTGGTCTTGGGATCCAGTTCGTGGACGTATCCCGCCTGCTCGAATACCACCGCACCCGCACCGGCGTCCAGCGACTTGACGTCGAAATCCGTGAACCTGGTCGCCTGCGCCAGTTGCTTCGACTTGGTGTCGTAACTCCACACGTTCGACACGCCATCTCGGTCGGACAGGAAATACACGACGTCACCCAGCCACGCCGGGTCCATCTCCTTCGTGCCGGCAAACGGTGTCGTGTCCACATTGAACGTCTTCAGGTCCATGATCCAGATCGGACGATTCTGACCACCGCGATAGTTGCGACGCTCTTCATCCCAGGAACTCGGCATGCGATACGCGATGCGACGTCCGTCCGGCGAGATCTTCCCCTGATAGGCGCGCGGCATTGGCATCGCTTCTTCCACACCGCCGCCCACCGGCACCGTCCAGAAGCGCGGTGCGCCACTGGGCGCCCAGGTGGCTCGTGTGCTTGCGAATACGATGTGCTTGCCATCCGGCGTCCACCCCTGCACCACATCACCGCCCGGATGCCACGTCACACGGGTGGGCTGTCCGCCCTCCACCGGCACCGTGTACACGTCCGTGTTGCCACCGTACTCTGCGCTGAAGGCAACGACCTTGCCATCGGGCGACAGTTTGGGGTTCTGCGACTGTCCCTGGAAGCTGGTCAGACGGCGCGCCGCACCACCGGCGCGATCGGCAATCCAGATATTGTTGGCGTAGGCGAACGCGATGTGCGACGCGCTCACGCTTGGCGTGCGCAGCAGGCGCGTGCCGGTGGGTGTCTGCGCGGAAAGCGATGACGCGAGCGACGCGACAACGCAGAGCGCGAGGGGAGTGTGGCGTGAGTTGCGCATCGATGGGGGGAGTGGAGTACGCTACAGACCTGCAAAGCTTCTGGTTCGGAAGGTACGACTTCGGCGGATCGTCTGCCGCGAAACGAGGCGCACGCAGCCGCAAACACGGACGAGGCCCTACTGCGTCTCAAGAGCGGCGCGCAACTGCGACACCAGGTTCTCGGCGGTGAAGGTGCCGTCGTTCGCATCGCGCAGGAGACGCTGAAGCCACGCGCGATAGGCGAGTCCCAACTGCACACCGTTGACGAGCGTCACCAAGGGACCGACCATGCTTGCTCGCGCGTTCGCGTCCGCTGATTCGACGCGCTCGCCCATGGCCTCCACGTACGTCTTGAAGGCTCCCATCTCCGCCTCCACCGCGTCGAGTTCCGCGCGCAACAGTACAAGCGTGGCTTCCGGTGACAGCCGACCCGAGAAGAACAGTTTGACGAGCAATGGCTCACGTCTCGGCACCGCGGGTGCGGGGGCTGCGAGCCACATGTCGAGCGCGTCACGCCCTGTCCCGGTGGCGCGGAACAGCTTGCGATCCGGTCGTGTCTCCTGCGCGATCCGTTCGTACTCCACCATGCCATCCGCTTCCAGGTCGCCCAGCATGCGGTAGATCGCCGCTTGATCGGCCGACCAGAAGTGGCGCACCGACTGGTCGAACGTGCGCTTGAGGTCGTAACCGCTCATCGGCCGAATCGAAAGAAAGCCGAGGATCGCGTGACGGAGCGACATCGAAGGTCCATGGAAAAGAAAGCGAGCGCGCGCGCCAATCACCGCGCTTGCGTAAGATACTCGACAGGTACAATATAGGAGATGTCCTATAGAAACCGTTTCTCTGCTGCTGCCATGACGACGAGTTTGCTCTTGGCGATGCTGCCCTGGCAGCTCGGCGCCCAGCCACGATCTCGTGCCGAGTCGGGCATGATTTTCGGCGTGGCGCTGGGTGTCGCCCGCGTCTCGCTGCGCGCGCTTCCTACGCTGCCCGCGGTCAGGGGCACGGACATCGCGCTCGGATGGCATGTCGGCTACCAGACGCCGAGTCGATTCGCCATCAAGTTGGCGGCCTCCAGCTCGGTCTACCGGTACCCGGGGCCGGGGCGGGCGCGGAAACGCGGGTTCGAAACGCTGATGCCGATGCTCGAATACCGCGTCGATGACCGACTGCGGCTCTCCGCCGGTGCGGGCCTGCAAATGGACGCACCGGTCTTCTACGACCTGCGCCCGTCCAGTGCCGGTGAGCGCACGTTCCATCACGGGTTGGGCGCGGTCTTCGGCCTCTCCTACGCTCTCCGCGCTGGCCAGCGCTACTCGCCCGACGTGCAGGCGCGCTACAACGTCGGCCACGCCAACGTGCCGCAGGGACGCGTGGTGGGGCAGACGGGCGCGCTGCTTATCGGGGTGCGCCGAGATCCGATGGCACCGTCCGTAACGCCACCGAGGTGACGGCGCCATTAAAGCCGCGCCGTCACCATGGGCCAGGCACGCGCTGCGGCTACAGCGGAATCCTGTTTCCGTGCTTCGAAAGGAACTGGGCGAACGTGAGCATGTCCGGCGCGAGCGATCGCGCGAGAACGGGATCACGACGCGCGATCACTTCGGCTTCGAAGTCGCGATACACCTGAAACATGTTGCCCATCTCGTCCGCACCGGGAAAGCCAAACCCGCGATAGGCGTCCGCGTCCACGGCGTGATAGGTGATGGGACCGATGTCAAGCGCCGCTGACAGCTGCGCGCCCATTTCGGCGATGGTCAGAAACTCCGACGCGATGCCGACCTGCTGTCCAATGAACTTCGGGCCTGCCTTGAAAATGCCGTACGCGACGTTGCCGATATCTTCGACGGCGATGCCCGCAAGACGCTTGTCGGCCATCGGGTACGCCCAGCTGTACGCGCCGTCCTCGCCCTTCTTCGGGGCAAGACCGAACGAGTACAAGTTGTCCCAGTAGAAGCTGGTGAGGAGCCGTGTCGTTGGAACGCCGTCGAAATACGCATCTGCCTCGGCCTTGGCATCGAAATGCGGCACGCGGTAGCTGCCCTGCAGCATCGGCATGCGCGTGTCGTCGGCGGCCATGAGCGCCCGCGTGTCTTCCAGTGTGGACCAGATCACGTGCGAGACGCCTTCCGCGCGTGCCGCGTCGGCGATGTTCCCGGCCTGTGCTTTCTCCTTTTCGGCGGAGAAGTGCTCCCAGAAGTTCGTGACCGCGTACACGCCGTACGCGCCGCGAAACGCCGCGCGGAGACTCTCCAGGTCGTCGAGGTCGGCCTGCACGACTTCCGCCCCGTGTTCGGCCAGCGCCTGGGCGCTGTCCTTGTTTGGATCGCGCGTGATCGCCCGGCAGGCAAATTCGCTCGAGGCGTCGCCAAGGATTGCTGAACAGAGACCGCCACCCTGTGCGCCGGTAGCTCCCACGACCGCGATGATCTTTTTCTCAGGCACGATGTCAGTCAGTTGAATGTGGCTCCGTCGGGCGCAAAAGTCGGGGCGGCGCGGAAAAATAAATTCCCTCAGGGATAAGGATGTTCCCGGCGCCGCCAAACAGCAATCATCGAGCGAACGGGTTCGCGACAGCCACGGGTATTGACTCCGTCGTCGCGATCACGTTATCGAGCGTACTCAACAAGAACAGTGCGCATCCTGCGTCGTCAGCGCAAACGGGGCGGTCTCTCTCTCGAGAAGCCGCCCCGTTTGGCATGACAGGTCACTCCTGCCTCATCCCCACAACCTCACCCCGCCGAGGGTGCCGGCCAGCAACAGCGCCAGCACCCGGTCCACCAATCTCGGCAGCGTCGCCTCGATGTCATGCATCACCGCTCCTCATCCGCATTCGCTGAAGCCGCACACGTGGCACTTCACACACCCTTCGGCGAACTCCAGCTGCGAGCCGCAGTCCGGGCAGGTGCCCATGAACACTTCCCCACCGTGTGCCTTAAAACCTTCCGTTTGCATTTGCTCGGCACCGACCGTCGGACGCGCAGCATGAACATTGGCTGCAACCGGCTGCGGCGCTGTGAGCGAGCTCACCGGGCTCTGCTGGTTGGCTGCGAGGAGGTCCTGCTGGACTCCCTGCTTCTCCCGCCACCACTGCTCCAGCGCGATGCCGACTGCGTCGGGCATGGACAGCACCTTGTTGGGGCCGAGGCCCACCGCGCGATCGGAGGAGATGCCGCGCAGCTGACGATGCACTTCCATGAGCGGGATGCCGCTCCGTAACGCGAGCGATACGAGACGACCGATCGCTTCAGCATCGGCCATCGCACTGCCGCCGGCCTTGCCGAGGTTGAGGAAGAGCTCGAACGGTTGCCCCTTCTCGTCTTCGGTGATGTTCACGAACATGACGCCGAGCGGCGTGTCCTTTCGGATGGTCGTGCCGCGCATGACTTCCGGGCGCGACCGCTTGGCACGACGCGAGGCGTTCTCCGCTTCCGCGCTGAACAGCGCCTTCTGTGCGCGCTCCAGTTCGTTCTGCAGTTCGGCGATCGTGCCCAGCAGTTCGCCATTCTCGCGCTTGAGTGCGGCTTCCGCCTTGGCATCGGCCGGCGCGCCATCACGCTTGGCCGCCGCATCGGTGGTGGCGCCCGTGCTCAACACCTGGTTGTCACGCGAACCGTCGCGGTACACCGTGACGCCCTTGCACCTGGCCTCATACGCCATCTCGTAGATCGCGCGCACGTCATCGACCGTCGCGGCCTGCGAGAAGTTGGTGGTCTTGGAGATGGCCGAGTCGCAGTGCTGCTGGAACGCGGCCTGCATGCGGATGTGGTAGTCCGGCGAGATGTTGTTGGCCGTGTTGAACACCGCCTGCCACTTGGCCGGCACTTCGGCGTGCTTCACCGAACCCGTCGTCGCAATGCGCTCCATCAGCTCGCTGCTGTACCACCCTTCCCGCTTGGCGATGGTGACGAAATCCTCGTTCACGTCGGGCATGCGCACCCCCGCCTGATTGCGCATGAACGCCACGGCGAACAACGGCTCCAGCCCGCTCGAGCAACCGGCGATGATCGAGATCGTACCCGTGGGCGCGACCGTGGTGACGTTGCAGTTGCGCAGCAGCTGCATGGGGCGAATGCGCTCGCCGTTGTCGTCGCGTGCGCACGTCGCATCGGGACCAAAGATCGATTGCGCCCACTCCGGGAACGGGCCACGCTCGCCGGCCAGCCGCTCGCTCTCCTTCTTTCCCTCGACGTCCACGAACTCCATCACCGTGCGCCCCATCTCCACCCCTTCCGGGCTGTCGTAGGGGATGCCCATGCGCACGAGCATGTCGGCGAAGCCCATCACGCCAAGCCCGATGCGGCGGATGCGCTTGGACAACGCATCGATCTCCGGCAGCGGGTACTTGTTGACGTCGATGATGTTGTCGAGGAAGTGTGTGCTGATGGCGATGTCGCGCTTGAACGCGTCCCAGTCCATCACGCCGTTCGCGTTGACGTAGTGACCGCAATTCACCGAGCCCAGGTTGCACACGTCGTACGGCAGCAGCGGCTGCTCACCGCACGGATTGGTGGCTTCGTACGAACCCATGTGCGGCACCGGGTTGTAGCGGTTCGCCTCGTCGATGAAGAACACGCCCGGCTCACCCGTTCGCCACGCGCCCAGGATCATCTTGTCCCACACGTCGCGCGCCCGCGCCTGCCCGGTCACGTCCTGGCTGACCGGATCGATCAGGTCGTAGCTCGTGTCCGCCTTGAGCGCCGTCATGAACGCGGTCGTGATGCCGACGGAGATGTTGAAGTTCGTGATCTGCGTGAGGTCTTCCTTGCACGCGATGAACTCCAGCACATCGGGGTGATCGACGCGCAGAATGCCCATGTTCGCCCCGCGACGCGTGCCCCCCTGCTTCACCGCATCCGTGCTGGCATCGTACAGCTTCATGAAGGAGACCGGCCCCGACGCCACGCCGGTCGTCGAACGCACCATCGAGCCCTTGCTGCGCAGCCGCGAGAACGAAAAGCCGGTGCCGCCGCCCGACTGATGGATGAGCGCCATGCTGCGCAACGTGTCGTAGATGCCGTTCTGTCCGTTGGACAGCGCATCCTCGACCGGCAACACGAAGCAGGCGCTGAGCTGCCCGAGTGGACGCCCCGCGTTCATCAGCGTCGGCGAGTTCGGCTCGAACCGGCGCTGCGTCATCAGGAAGTAGAACTCCTCCGCCAACGCTTGCACCGCCCCATCACTCGCCCCGTATCGACGGTCCGCCTCCGCCACCACGGTCGCCACACGCCAAAACATGTCCTCCGGCTGCTCCACCGGCTTCCCGGTCTTCTCCTTGACCAGATACCGCTTCTCGAGGACGGTCCGCGCGTTCGCGGACAACGTGACAGGTCCTTCCGGGGGCGTGACGGGAAAGGGCATTCGTAAAGCTCCTGCAGTTGGCGTGGGGCGGGCTGAGCGGGCGGCGTCAGCATCAATTCGGGCGCGGCGCCGAATCGGTGTTGGGGGTCCGGCGGGACGCGTAGGTTACCGCGTTCGTGAAGCCGCGCAAGTCGCGTTGTAAGTGCATACCCAACAACATCTTGCACGATACGCATCACGGAAGTGCGTGGTCCGTGGCGTTATCCACCGCAGAATATCGCCTCGCCGTCCCAACATGAATGTGACACAATGGTTTTCGCTGTGATACACGACCATCCGTGAAGCGACAGCGCCTGTCGTGCTGTAAGTGACAGCAGATCAACATCTTGCAGCGCTCCTGCAGCCGGCGTGCCGCGCAGCATCGCCGCACCAATCCGACAGGAGTTCAGCGGCGTGATACTGGCGCAATGACGCACGGTCGCTGACAACTTGCCTGCTATCACATCCTCGGCGCTGACTTGCCTGCTTACACGCAAAAATGGGACGAGATATCGCTAGAAGAACGAACCCAAACTCACATACAGCGCGCCGCGCCGCGCGATGCCGGACGGGGCCACATACGGATACGCCCCCCCAACCCGCAGCCGATACGGCTGGTCGTACTGCAGGGCGACATCGATCACGAGCTCCGCCCCGGCCGACGCCAGCCATCCGTCACGTACACCCGGCCGCTCGCACACCCCGGCACTGCTGCGCTGCGCCGCCAACGAGCCCGGACACCAGGCCCGCGCCGCGTCGGAGAACATCGTCAGCGACAGGCGGTCGACAAACAGGCCCGCCGGTGACGGCGCGTTCCGCAGCATTACCAGCGGCACCCGATACTCGGCACTGCCCCCCAACGCGCGGATCCCTCGCTGCACACCAGCCACCACGCCCCGCACGGGAAACACGCGCGACGGATCGCCCAGCACGAGCCCCGGCGCCAGCTCCGCCGACACGCCACTCACGCCACCCACACTGAACTCCGTCGCCGACCTGCTGTCCGCCACACCCACGGCCGCCCGCATCGCCACAACATGCCGAGAAAACCCCGGCAGATCGAGCGGCACATATCCGCGTCCGATCGCCACACCACGCCATGACCCGGTGGACGGCAAGTCCTCGCGCCACCGGTACGACGTGTTCGTGCTCAGCGTGAACCCTTCCTCGAACGCGATCGCCAGCGCGCCGCGCCGCACGGTGGACAGCGTGCTGTTCACAAACAACTGCGGGTAGCGGGTTCCACGGCGCAACAGCGCATCCGGCGCGCCCAACAGCGAATCCGCAGTCGCCGTGAAGTCGCGCAGCTCATACTGCGCACCCACGGTGGCCGACGCCGATCGACGCACACGCGGACGCGCGAAGGTCGCGGACACGGTCGCGAACCGACGCCGCCGCGCGATGGTGCCGAGGACGTTCGACTGCGAGTCCGCCACCAGAAAGGTCGCGTCCCAGGATTGCGACAGCGACAGATCGACCACCGGAATACCAAGCCCGGCGTAGCGATAGGCAGCACCGCCGTCCACCTCGCGCTGCTGCGGATTGAGTACCGCACTCGCCGCCCACGCATGTCGGCCAAGAATGTCGACACTGCTCGATGACAAACCGTACGTGGCCTCGCCCGATCGCCCCTGTCCGATCACCGGCAGCCAATAGCGCGGCACCAGCTGCCGCCGCGGCGCGTATGACCGCTCCGGCGCCAACTGCGCAGGCAGCACGATCCGCAGTCGCGCTGCGTCCGGCCTGTGCCGGACCATAGGCCCGGTCGTATCGAGTGCGGCCACCGCGACATGGTATCCGTCCACCCGGTACAACAGCGCGACCACACGCCGACCATCCGGCGAGACACTCGGCTGGTACACACCGGTGGTCACCGCACTGGCCAGACGCACCGCAGCACGCTCGGCTTGCCAACTGCTGGTGTCCGGTGCATTCGCCGAGCCCGGAGCGCCGAGGACGGCCGTCTCGAGCTGCATCCTGCCACTGCGGTTGCTCGCCCACACCAACCGGCCGCCGTCCGGTGTGAACGAGGGACTGGCGAGAATCGCGCGATCACCGGTGACGATTTCCTGCACCACACCAAGCGTGTCCAACACCACGATGCGCTGGTTGCCCGACACCGTGAGCTGCACCGCGGCAAGGCGCGAGCCGTCAGGCGACCAGCGCGGCTCCGCCCAGCTTTCTCCATCACGCGCCGGTGTGAGCACCTCGACCGCGCCCCGTGCACTCACGCGCACCAGCTGCGTGCTCGCCGCCGCCAACTGCACCGCCACGATCGCTCCGTCGCGTCGCACATCCGGCATCGTCAGTCGGGCGTCGCGCGTGATGCGCACCTCGCGTGCGCCGATGCCGCGCCAGAGATCCGAACGCACCACGTACGGATCGCTCGCATCGGTCTGCGCGAAGACCACGCTGTCGCCACCAGCAGGCGCGTTCACATCGAGCGCGTTACGTCGCGCCACCCGCTGTGCGCCACCCGGCGTCCGCACGTCGGTGAGGTACACGCCAGTCACCTCGCGGCCGTTGCTCGCCGACCAGATGACACTGTCCGCGCTCAGCCACCGCGGCGACTCCGCGAAGAAGCCCTCGTGCGACAGCACCCGCCACCGCGCGTCGCCACTGCTGTCCACGGCACTCCAGTACGCCGTGTTGTTCATCGGCAACGCCTCGACGAGCGTCGAAAACGCGGTACCGAATGCCAGCTGCGACGCGCGGTTCAGTCGGAACGGCAGTACGTGCCCCGCGATCTCGTCCACAAAACGGCGCATGCTCGTGTCACCACCCGCCGCCGCCGCCGCGCCCATCATCACGGTGCCGTAGGAATACACCGTCGTGCCGCGGGGAAAGCGCGACGTGGACAGACTCCAGCGCGAGATCGGCGGTATCTCATGCGCGCGCGCCGCGGCGATGGGTACCGCCTGCGTTTCCGCCGCAGTGAGACGTCCGGCGCCCGTGTACTTGCTCTCGTAATACACGGCGAGTCCCTCCTTCACCCAGCTCGGCGTGTACGCATTCGGGAAGAGCACCGGATTCCGTCCGAACAGCTTGCGTGCGATGGACCAGAGGCCACGCGCCCGATCGAGATGAAAGATGTGCGCGAGTTCGTGCGTGATGACCAGCGTGAGCCAATCGTCGTGCTGGCGCAACTCCACCGACCCGATCGGCGGCACCGCGTAGACCACGATGCGATTGGTGGGAAACACCTGCGCGAACCCGTTGCTGAAATCCACGTTGTCGGCGAGCAACAAATCGATCGGCCCATCGGGTGGCGCCAGCTCGCTCGACAACGCTTCGTAGGCGTACTCAGCGATCGCAGCCGCGCGACGGGCCAGCGCGGCGGCGGCAGCGCCGCTGTCCGCGCGGTAGCGCACGCGGTAGTGCACGCGAAAATGCGCGGTGGGAATTGTACGCACCGTGCCGCGCGGATCCACCTGCGCGCGCAACGCGGCGCGCGGCGCGAGCAGGAGTGCGGCGGCGACGAGTGCGAGGGCGAAGAGCGCCCTGGCTCGCATGCTCACTGCTTCGCCAACTCGCGGAAGTAGACTTCCAGTCCCGCCACGATCGCCTCGGCATACCGCTTCTGGAATGCGACGTCGCGCATGGCCGACTCCTGCTCGGGGAGCATGAGGAACAGGCCTTCGGTGAGCACGGCGGGATACCACGACGGTCTGGCTACGGCGAGGTTCTGGTAGTGCACCCCGAGGTCGCGCAGTCCGAAGCGCGCCACGAGCTCTCGCTCGATCACGCGTGCCAACGGTTCGCTGGGCTGATGGAAAAAGAGCGTACTCGTGCCGTTGGCGGTGAACGGATTGACACCGTCGGGCAGCGCATTGAGGTGTATGGACACGAAGGCATGCGCGTCGGCGCGTCGCGCGATGACGCCGCGTTCGAGCAGGCCGACCGGCGCGAGCGAGGTGCGCGTGAGCACCGGGTTGGCGCCGCGCGCGCGCAGGAGGTCGGCGACGAGTTGGCCCACGGGAAAGACGGCGTCCCCCTCGTACAATCCGGTCGGTCCGGTAGCCCCGGCCGGCGGGTGGCCGGGATCGACGGCGATGGTGAGTGCGGCCAGCGGGTGCGCCGGATCGATCACCGGAATGCGACGGACGCGCAGCACGAACGAACGCCGAGCCTCGTCCCAGAGGGAGAGCCAGCCATAGACCGGGCGCGACATGTCGAGCGTGAGTCGCACCCGATCGCTCGTCACCTGCTCCCAGCTGATGCGACGGATCAGCGTGTCGTTGCCGAAGATCGGTGAAATCTCGGGGTTGGCCTGCACACCATAGAGCGTAAGCACGAGCGATGTTCCGTCCGGCTCCACCAGGAAGGCGGGGCGCTCGCCCAGCGAAATCGCCACATCGACCCAGTCGGCGGACGGCGTTACCCGAATGCCACCCGTGACGCGCCGCGGTCTGGCCGAGCCGTCGGGGAGCGCCAGCACGTCGCCGTTGGCGACCCAGACCTCCAGCGTTTCGTCGAGACGCAGACGCGTGAAACCGCTCTGCCGCCCGGTGATGTCGAGGACCGTTCCCGGGAGCAGCAGCCATTTGTAGGTGCCGTCGGGAATCGTGCGCGCATTCACGACACGATCGGTGTCGCTGCCAACGGCAGACGCACTGCGCAACACCCCCAACGCGCGCCTGTCGGGGTCGGCAAGATCGAGCACGGGCATGGTCAGTCGCACCGTGTCCATGCCGCGCGCGGCCACGAGCGTGCTGCGAACGGCCAGGCGCCGGCCTGGCACATCCGTGGCGAACGTCAGCGCAGTGTCATCGCCGCCGATGCCGGTGCCACCAATCGAAACGGAAGTAGGATCGGGACGCCCGGTTGCCGCCGCCAGCGCGGAGGCTTGCGTTCGCGCGAGCGGAAGCATCGGACGACGGGTGCCATCGGCGTATTCCACCCAGAGGAACGCATTCGAGGGCGCGCGCAGGCTGACGCGCACGAGCTCGTGCGGTTGGACGTGTGTTCCGCGCGCTGGCTGGAGCGAGTTGCTGTCAACGCGGAGCGTCCCGGCGGAAGGGAGCGGCGTGCGTCGGGGGAATCGGACACGGATGGTCCGACGGACGGTGTCGGCACCGCGTGCTGCCACCACGTCGTATCGGGGAACGGTAACGGACGGATTACTGAGCCAGGCCAGGAACGCGCCGTTCGGTGCAACCGTCACGGACCGGCCATTGATCGTCAGCGCAACGTCACCTGAGCCGAGACTGCCGAGCACGAAGTTGCTGTCGCGACTGGTGATCAGCTGGTTGTCCGAGGGGTAGCGCACACGCAGGTCGATGGGCGCGCCCACGACCGAGGGCACCTGGGGCAGACCGGTGACGAGCGGCGCGCCCCCCAGCGGCGGTTTGGGAGCTTCGCCAGCTGAGCGCGCACCGGCGCACCCCCAGCCACCGCCAGCCAGCGCCGCCAAGGCGAGCGAGCAACCGGACCGGCGCAGCATCGGGATGGTTCGGCGGTGCGCCCGCAGCTGAGCGACCGGCGTGGTCCGGGCAGAGTCGATTTGCATCCGGAGCAACCTGACGGTCGCGGATCACGCCGTCCAGCGTCCGAATTGACCGAGCATGCGGGCACGGGCCATCTTTACGCAGCGTTGCCCTGCACAGCCGTGGCAGAGCAACGTGGCAACTTGCGGTAAAACCTACTGGCGCCCCCGTCCGTAGGGTTTCCACACCGTCCTCCGTTTGCACCGGCCCGCCATATGACGCTGTGACCGTCTCCGACTCGCAACACCCCAGACCAACCGCTGGCGCCGACCCACGGGTGCTCGTTCGCGTGTACGCGTTGACCGACGTCGGGCATACGCGTGATCACAACGAAGACACGTTCCTGGTCGCGGACCTCGAACACGGTACGCCGGTCGAATTCGAACAGCAGGCCAAGGCGCTTCCGGTGCATGCGCACGGCCTCCTGTTCCTCGTCGCGGATGGCATGGGCGGCGCGGCGTCCGGCGAATTGGCGAGTGGCATGGCCGGCCAGATTGTGCTCAATACGCTGGCCACATCGTGGCAGTCCGAGGGCGCCCTGTCGCCGGACGCGTTTGCCACTGCGCTGCGCATTGCCACCGAGACGGCGAACAGTCGCATCCATCAGTTCTCCAAAGAGAATCCGGAGCATCGTGGGATGGGCACGACGGCGACGCTGGCCGGTCTCTTTGGCGACCGGCTGTTCCTGGCGCAGGTCGGGGACAGTCGTGCGTATCTGGTGCGCGGCGGCGAGGCTCGGCAGCTGACCAAGGATCAGTCACTCATGCAGCGGCTCGTTGAGGCGGGCGAACTGACGCAGGAGGAGGCCGATATCAGCGATCGGCGTAATATCATCCTCCAGGCACTCGGCCCCGACGCGCACGTCGCCGTCGATCTCACGCATCAGCAGATCCGCCGCGGCGATACGCTGATTCTCTGCAGCGATGGACTCTCCGGCCTGGTACGCGCTGACGAACTCGCGCAGCTCGCCAGCGAGATCGAGGACGTCGAGGAATTGTGCCGGCGTTTGGTCGAGCAGGCGAACGATCGTGGCGGACCGGACAACATTACCGTGATCGCGGCGCGCTTCGACGGTAGCGCGCTCTCCACGCTGACGGCCGGCGATCAATACGGGTATACCACCTTTCCGATGGGCGACGAGCCGGAGACGGACACCGTCGAACTGCACGTGCCGCGGGCGACGATCAAGAGCGATCCCACGCCACGCTTCGGGACGCCGTTACCATCCGCCGCTGCGCTCGAGGCGGAGTTTGCGCGTGCGCGGGCCCGGGAGGACGAGGCGACGCTTGGCGCGCCGGAAGAGATCGTGGAGGAGCGGCGGCGTCGCGCGGCGCCGGTGCTCTGGTTCCTGCTGATGCTGGGCGGGATCGCGGTGGCCTGGTTCGCCATCCGCTTCTTGATGAAGTCGGCCTGAGCACGCGCGGCGCCTCACCTCTTGGCGATTTCAGATCGACGGTGCCCCCCTGACCGAGCCGCGCTGACCTACCCCCGTCGCGATCGCAACAGGGCGCGGGCGGCGGCCTGCTGCATCACACGATCGCCACTCCACGCCATGATCGTGGGCACGTCCAGTCCCAACTGCGTCGTGAAGCGCGGATCACCCAAGCCCACCAGCACCACCCCGCGCTGCAGCGCCGCCGCCTGCGCGATCAGCGAGTGCACCGCGCCGACGGTGTCGGGGCGCACGGTCGTGCGCACCTTGTGCGGCAAATAGTCCGCGAAGAGCGCGATGACCAGCGGGCCACCACTGGCGACGGTGGGCGCGGTGGCCAGACGGGCATCGTGCCCGCCCACGCGCAGCGCTTCCGCGAGCACCGATGTCGAATTGCCGGGGACGGTCCCTGCGCCAGGCACGTCGAGGTCATCGTTGACGACGGCCACCTCCGTCACGCTACCCAGCGCCGGCAGTGGTCCGTGCGTCACCTTCAGCACACGATCAGCGAGCAGTGCCCCCCACGCGGTGTCCGCACCACTCGGCCGGCGCCAGTCGTTGGGCGGCGACGCCCACTGCGCCCACTTGAGCCGGCGTCGCACCGACTGCTTCACCCGCTCCGGCTCGAGCGTGCCGTCATCGAGCGCGCGTTCGAGCGCATCGAGCGTCGGTGCCAGGGCACCGGGAGACAGCAGCACATCGCAACCGGCACGCAGCGCAAGCACGGCCGCCTGCGGCGTGTCGCGACCATCGGTCACACCGGCGAGCGTCAGTGCATCGGATACGATGAGATTGTCGAACTTGAGTTGCTGCCGCAGCAGCCACTGCAATATCTCGCGCGAGAGCGTGGCGGGCAGCCGGCTGGAGTCCAGCGCGGGATAGGCGATGTGCGACGTCATGATGCTCGCCACGCCGGCGGAAATCGCCGCGCGAAACGGCTGCAGATCGACCTCCTTGATCTGATCGGCGGGAATATCGACCACCGGCAGGTCGACGTGCGTATCTGTCACCGCGCGTCCACCGCCCGGAAACCGCTTCGCACATGCCAGCACGCCCTCGGCCTGACACGCTTCCACCCACGCTTGCACGAGCGGCGCCACGCGCCGCGCTTCGCTGCCCATGGCGCGTGTGCCAAGTATCGGATTGTCGGCGAGCAGATCGAGATCGCACACCGGCGCGAGATTCCAGTTCACTCCCATCGTGCGCGCTTCCCGGGCCGTCAGCCGTGCGGCGCGGCGCAGCGATTCGAGGTCGCCGGTCGCGGTGATGGCCGCGACGGGAGGCAGACCAGTCGCCCCGGCAAATTGCTGCCCCGCGCCGCGCTCCAGCTCCGCCGCGATGAGCAGCGGATGCCGTGACTTGAGCTGCAACTCCTTGGCGAGCGTGCGTACCGTGTCCTGCTCGCCGCCGACCAGCTGAAATCCACCCACCCCCGCGGCCAGTCCTTCTTCGATCAGTGGGCGCGCCTCGGCGAAACCGGTGCCCGGCACCCACTGCAGGGTCGGGATCAGGAGCTGTGCGAGCTCGCGGCGCGTCTGTTCACTCATCGCATCGGGTCGGATAAAGCACTCCAACAACATACTCGACGCGCGGGCACGCACTCGTCGCTGCATCGGAGCGGGCGATGCACATCAGGCGGGCGTGAAGTCGCCAAGCATGCGCGCACCGCGAGCGCCCGTGGCGACAGGAATGTTACCCGGCCGTCCGGAGAGATGCAGATAGCCCAGCAACGCAAAGGCCACCGCCTCCTTCGCTTCCCCGTCGAAAAACAGCTCGTCGAAGCGTCGCACCGCGGGCGCACGCCCGGGCAGCGCCTTCTGCGTCCATGCGGAGTGCAGCGCGTCGGCAATACTGCGCACGAGCACCGGATTGCGTGAACCGCCCCCCGAGAGCAGGACTTGCGTGATCGGTTCGGCGATGAAGCGCGTGTACTGCGCCGCGATGGTGCGCGCGGTGAGCGCCGTTGCCGTGGCGATCATGTCTTCGTCTGTCGCACCAGCAGCCGCGCACGCCATCATGAAACGCTCGACGTAGTCGCGCGTGAACAGCTCGCGTCCGGTGCTCTTGGGCGGTGGCGTATCGTAGAAGGGATGCGCCATTTCCTTCGCGACGACGTCGTCGAGCACGCGTCCGACTGACGCCAACGCGCCACCGATGTCGTAGGGCAGATCCGGGCGCAGTGCGCGCGTGACCGTATCCATGATTACGCACCCGGGGCCTGTGTCGAACGCGCGCAAGGACAGCAATCCACCGCTGGCGTGTGTCGAGGCGGGGGGAACGATGGTGACGTTGCCGATCCCGCCGAGGTTCTGCAGGGCGCGCCATTCGGAGTCGTGTGCAAAGAGCGTGGCGTCGGCCATGGAAACCAGCGGTGCGCCTTGCCCGCCGGCCGCGACGTCACGCGCGCGGAAGTTGGAGACCACCGGACGTCCCGTGCGCTCTGCGATGCGCGACGCATCACCGATCTGCCATGTGCTGTGTCCCGCCTCATGCCAGACCGTCTGGCCGTGCGATGCGATGGCCGTGATCTCGCTGCGTTCGACACCCGACTCCGCGATCGCGGCCAACGCGGCGTCGGCGAGCCACTCCCCGACGTCCGCGTGCAGACGGCAATACTCCTGCGCCGTCGCTGCACGCATGGACGCTTCCAGCCGGCGCCGTTCGTCGGGGGTGTAGGGACGGTGCGCGAACGAGAGCAGACGCGCCTGCGGACGTGCCGTCGCGTCATCGTGAAAGTGCACTGCCGCGGCCGATATTCCGTCGAGGGATGTACCGGACATGACGCCGATCAGCACGGCGCCGCGCGTCAGCGACGACGCGGACGTCAACGCCGTCGACGTCTCCGCCGCCTCGGCAGGTGAATTCACGACGCGGACCCCGCACCGGTGGCGGTACCCGTATCGCTACCGGAAACGGACGCGGGCATTGGCGGCGGCGCATTCGGGATCACGCGACGGATCACACCGCCGGCATCGGCGAGTCGGAACTCCGCGTCGGCCGCATCCACCCCTAACGCATGCATGACGATGGCCAGCTTCACCGAGCTGTTGGCGCGCGAGAGCAGGAGACGCGCCGCGTCGCGATCGATGTCGCACACGATCATGACGATGCGTTGCGCGCGATCGGTCAGCTTCGCGTTCGTCGCGCGCAGATCCACCATGAGGTTGCCGTAACTCTTGCCGATGCGGATCATCGCACCGGTGGTGATCATGTTGCAGACGAGCTTTGTCGCCGTGCCGGCCTTGAGGCGAGTGGAGCCGGTGAGGATCTCCGGCCCGACGATGGGGAGAATGAGCACATCGCTCACGGCACGCATCGACTCGGGTGGTGCGCTGCACGCGATGAGTACGGTGCGTGCGCCCAGTTCGCGCGCGCGCGACAAAGCACCGCGCACGAACGGTGTCGTACCCGACGCCGCAATGCCGATGACGACATCCCCGCTGCTGACGTGGTTGGCGTCGATGACACGGGCCGCTTCGACCGGATCGTCCTCGGCGCCTTCGATCGGATTGCGCAGCGCGTGGTCGCCGCCGGCGATGATACCCACGACCATCCGCGGATCGGTACCGAACGTGGGCGGGCATTCGCTGGCATCGAGCACGCCAAGCCGACCCGACGTGCCGGCGCCCACGTAGAGCAGACGACGACCGGCGCGGAACGCCTGCTCCACCTCTCCGATCACTTGTGCGATCGGCGCGCGCTGCGTCGCCACGGCGTCGGCCACGCCCTGATCGTCGGCATTGATCAGATCGACGATCTCTTCCGGAGAGGCCAGATCGATGTCGACGCTGCGCGGATTTCTGCGTTCGGTGACGCGGGGGTCCAGTGTCGAAGCGGACACGGCGGTTTGACATGGGAAGCCTTCACATCGTCGGCTATCGCCGACCTGGCACCCCGGCTAACTTACCGGTCGCAATGAGCGAACCGCAAGCCAGATCAACACTTGGCACACGTTGGCGCACCTTCCGTGCCGCCCTGCCTCCCCTTGCCGGACGGCGTGCGCTTCGCGCCCTGGCGTGGCTCACCGTCTCCGTGTCAGCGATTCCTTCGGTCGCGGTGTCGCAGATCAGAGGGCGCGCGCCGCAGGCGGTCAGCACCGGGCGCTGGTGGTTCTCCGGGGGGGCTGCGGCACCGGTACTTGGCAACATCAGCGACGGTCCGTCGCGCAGCCTTTGGCAATTTGGCAATGACCCGTTGTGGCAGCTGCGCGGCACGATCGAGCGTGCAACAGATGCTTATACGTCCATCGGGCTGGCCGCGGCGTACGGGCTCGTCGATCTCACCGTCTCGCCGCTGTCGGGCACGTTCAACGCAGCGCCGCAGTCCGCGCTCCCGACGCAATGCGCCGTGAGTTGCGATGCGAACGTGCAACTCTGGTCGCTGATGGGGCAATTCCGCTCGGGTGGCGGCGCGGGCTTTCACACTCTGTTCGAAGCGACCGGCGGCGTGACCGGCTTCCGCAACGTGCGCACGCGCGATTCCCTCGCCACACCTATCGGCAAATCGTCTGCCGGGATGGATGTGAGTGGTGCGCTGGGTCCGGGGTTCGGCTATTCGCTGTCGAATGGTTTCGTCATCGCGGTCGTGCAGGACTTCGGCATCGGCTGGCACACAAAGACTGATCTGCCGAGTGGCACCGGCCGCACCTGGCGCGTGCGCACCACGCGGGCCAGCCTGCGGTTCGCGTTCTAACACGTCTTCCTGCACGTCTTCGCGCACGTCTTCGCACACGGATTCCCGCAGCACGACGTCCCGCACGGATTCCCCCTCCGACGCGACTTGCGTCAGCATCGTCTCTCCCTTACCTCGCGAGACCGCATGTCCGCCACCGCTCCGATTCGCCCCGTCGTACTCGGCGCCTTCTGCGCGCTCTCGTTCGCACTGCACGGCTGCTCGCGCGCGGGCACTGTCGCCGGTGGCACCGCCTCCGGTGGCACCGCCTCCGGTGGCACCGCCTCTGGTGGCACCGCCTCCGGTGGCACCCCCGGCATATCGTCAGCCTCGCTCAGCGATCCCGCCATTCCGACGCGGGTCGCGGCGAGTTTCCCGGCCGGGTGGCGTTTGCCGTCCGGTGCATCGGCGACCTTCGCCCCGCAGGCCATGGCGGTCAGCAATAGTCCGGAAGCGAGCGCCGCCGCTGCCGAGATTCTCAGGGCGGGTGGGAACGCGGTGGATGCCGCCGTGGCGCTGGGCTTCGCGCTCGCCGTGACGTGGCCGGAAGCGGGAAACATCGGCGGCGGCGGATACATGATCGTGCACATGCGCGACGGACGCGAAGCGGCCATCGATTATCGCGAGATCGCGCCGCTCGCCGCGACACGCGACATGTATCTCGATGCGAACGGCAAGCCGACCGACAAGAGCATCGTCGGGCATCTCGCGTCCGGAGTACCTGGTGCGGTGGCCGGTATGGCACAAGCGCTGGCGACGTACGGCACAATGTCGCTCTCACAGGTGATGCAGCCGGCGATCCGTCTGGCGCGTCAGGGATTTGTAGTCGACACCGCGCTGGCCGGTTCGATCGGTCGCGCACGAAGCTACGTGATCAAGGTGACGCCGAACACGCCGTATTTCCCAGCGGGTGTGCCTGTCGCGGCGGGCACGCGTCTCCAGCAACCCGACCTGGCGCGCACGCTGCAGGCAATCGCGACGGACGGCGCCAAGGCGTTCTACGAAGGGTGGGTGGCCGACTCGCTGGTGGCGGAGCAGCAACGCGGCGGCGGTATCATCACGCGGGCTGACCTCAAGCGATATGCACCGGTGGTGCGCACCCCCATCAAGACGACATATCACGGGTACGCGCTGGTCTCCATGCCCCCGTCGTCGTCGGGCGGTGTGACGACGGCGGAAGCGTTGAACATTCTCGAGCAGTATCCCACGTTGCCGGCGTATGGGAGTGCGCGCTGGTTCCATCTTCTGGGCAGTTCGTACCAGCGCGCGTTTGTCGATCGCAATGTGAAGCTGGGCGATCCGGCCTTCGTGGACGTTCCGCTGGCGCAGCTGACCAGCAAGGCGTACGCGAAGGCGCTGCGCGGCACGATTGACGACGCGCGCGCGACAGCTACGTCGGAGCTCGAGCCACGTATGGCGCAGGCGGCACGCGAGCCGACCCACACCACGCACTATTCAGTGGTCGACAAGGCCGGGAACGCGGTGGCGACCACGACCACGCTGAACAACTCGTGGGGATCGGGGGTCTGGGTGCGGGGTGCCGGCTTCATGCTCAACGACGAAATGGACGACTTCGCGGTGCAACCGGGCAAGGCGAACATGTACGGTCTCGTGCAGGGCGAACAGAACGCCGTGCAGCCGGGCAAGCGTATGCTGAGCGCGATGTCACCGACCATCGTGCTCGACCCGAACGGCGGTGTGCTGCTGGTGCTGGGCGCGGCCGGCGGCCCGACGATCATCACCGGCACGAGTCAGGTGATTCTCAACGTCATCCAGCATCGCATGTCCTTGGCGGATGCGATGCGCGCGCCGCGCATTCATCACCAGGCGTTACCGGATTCGCTGACGTTCGAGCAGGGCGGAGTATCGCCGCAGGTGCTCGACTCGTTGCGCGCGATGGGGCACGCGATGCGCATGCAGCGGGCGTTGGTGAACGTCAACGCAATCATGCGCGTGAAGGGCGGGTGGGAAGGGGTGCCGGAACCGCGCCGGAGTGGCGGCGCGGTCGGCTATTGATCCCTCGGGGAATAACTGGACGCGCGCGCCTGTTCACGCGCGCGTCATGACAACAACGCGCGTTACGACGCCGCGCGAATGGTCGCCGGCGCGTCGAGACGGACCGTGACCACCGCACCGTTGTTGAGGCACGTGTCGTAATTGGCCGTGGCCGCTGCGGCCGCCGTACCAGCTGCGGCACCGGCCGCCGCGCCGATCACGGTGCCCTTCGTGTTCTTGCCAAGTATCTGACCGGCAATCGCGCCGATCACCGCACCGCTGGCAACCTTCTTGGCGTCGGTGCCTTTGCTGGCGCTGCGCACGCGGTCCGTGCCGGCACTCTGCACCGTGCTTTCGACGGGATACGACCGACCGCCGTACTGCACCGCGACGAGTCGCACCGTGAGTAGGGTGTTGTCGTTCTGGTTCTGCGCCGTCTTGGCCGCGACGACTTCAAACGTGCCCGAGGCACCCGCCGGCACGGAGAGTCCGCTCGACGCCGTCACCGACTCCGTCAGATCCGCCGTGAACTTGTCCCCGACGGCGGAGGTGTTGCTGCACACCTTCTGATTGGAGGCGAAACTGAGCGTGGTACCGGCGGCAAGCGTGCCAGTGACTGGTACAGGCGCCGGAGCCGGTGTTGGCGCGGGCGTCGACGCCACCGGTGCCGGTCTCGGTCGCGGCGTCGGACGCCTTACCGGCGCGACGGCGACCGGCTCCGGAGCGGGCGCCGGCGCGGGGACGTCTTCCAGCCTGGGCGTGGCGGCGGCGGAATCGGTTGCCGCCATGGCCAAATCTCGGCTCAACGCGGAATCCGCGGCGAGCGCCGAGGTGTCCGGCTGCTTGTCACCACACGCGGTGACGAACAATGCACTTACGAGAGCGGTACCGATGAATGCGAGCGACGTGCGCGAACGAGGCATATATTTTTGCATGGCTGCATCTCCTGAGCGTGATATGAAAAAGTCTGTGCCAGCGCGCCGCGCGCTTGGGCGTGTGCTCCCGTACTACCACCCGTACCGGCTGCAAGTTGCGGTCGGGCTGACATCTGTAATAATGGCCGCTGCCTTGGCCAGTGTCATCCCGTCCCTGCTGCGGCAGGGCATCGACGCGATGCGTGCGGGTACTGACAGCAGGCAGCTTTGGCGCCTTGGCGGCGTGATGCTTGTCACTGCATTGGCCAGCGGCGTGCTGCGTTTTCTCATGCGGCAGTTGCTGAACGGCGTCAGTCGCCGTATCGAAACCGATCTGCGCCGCGATCTCTTCGCCCGGCTGCTCCAACTCGATGCGAGCTGGTATGTGCGCTGGCGCACCGGCGATCTCATGGCGCGTCTGACCAACGATCTGAATGCCGTGCGCATGGCCGCCGGTCCGGCCGTCATGTACTTCGTCAACACGGTGGCCGGCGGCGTCTTCGCGCTGGCAATGATGCTGCGAATCAGTCCGCTGCTCACGGGGGTCGCGTTGCTGCCGCTCATCGGGCTGCCAATTCTCATGATCCGGCTTGGCCGGCTCGTGCACGCGCGCTTCGAGACCGTACAGTCGCAATTCAGTCAGTTGTCCACGCGCGCGCAGGAAAACCTCGCCGGTGTCCGCGTCGTGCGAGCGTACCGGCAGGAGGCCAGCGAGTCGGCGCGCTTCGACGCGTTGGGTGAGGGATATCTGCGGGCGAACATGCGTCTGGCGAAGCTCAACGGCATCATGAATCCCGGCTTCGCGCTGCTGGCCGGCCTCGGCGGTGCGGTGACCATCGCCGTCGGTGGGCGCCTCCTCATCGAGGGACGCATTACGGTGGGTGGATACGTGGCCTTCGGCATTTATCTGACGATGCTCACATGGCCACTGATCGCGCTGGGGTGGACCACCAACCTCTTTCAGCGCGCCGCGGCGTCCATGACACGCGTGCTCGAGCTGCTCGACGCCATGCCGGTGGCCGTCACCAATGCGGGGGATGCGACATTGCCACCGGCAATCAATGGACGCGCCCTCGAATTTCGTCATGTGTCGTTTCACTATCCGGCCGCGCTGGCGACGTCGGAGGACGGTGCCGCCCTCGACGCCGACTACGGTGCTGGCGACGCGAGCGACGGCGCGCCCACGCTATGGGCGGCCGCGCCGCGATGGGTACTGCGGGACGTGTCGTTCACCGTTCCCGCCGGTGGCACCTTGGCCGTGGTCGGCGCAACGGGATCAGGGAAGAGCGCGCTGATCGATCTGATCCCCCGCCTGTTCGACCCGCAGGCCGGCGCCATTCTACTCGACGGCATCCCGATTCGCTCGCTGTCGGTGGACACGTTGCGTCGCGAAATCGGCTACGTCCCGCAGGAGTCGTTGCTCTTCAGCGAGACGGTGGGCGCGAATATCGCATACGGTCTCGATGAGCGTGAAGCGTCGCATGCCACACAACAACACGTGCTGGACGCGAGCGCTATCGCCCAGCTCTCGCACACGGTGGCGCGACTTCCCGACGGTTTCGACACGCGTCTGGGCGAGCGCGGCATCAACCTGTCGGGCGGGCAGAAGCAGCGCACCGCGCTCGCGCGCGCACTGGCCCGACGCCCTCGCGTGGTTCTGCTGGACGATGCCCTGTCCGCCGTAGACACGCACACCGAGGCGGCGATTCTGACCGGGTTGCGCGGCGAACTCGCGGGGCGCACGACCGTGATCGCGTCCCATCGGATCAGCACCATACGCAACGCCGACCACATCATCGTGCTCGACGATGGGGCAATCGTGGAGCAGGGACGGCACGACGCACTGGTGACGGCTGGCGGCCGCTACGCGCGTTTGCTGCAGCGCCAGCAGTTGCTCGAGGACATCGAATCCAGTAGCGACGCCGCCGCATAGTTTCACCAGAGGCTCAGCGTCGTTCCGGCACACTTGCAAGCTTGCCCACCGCAGAGTCTCCATCGACCGGCCTGGATCGTGCACAGGAAGAGGGAATGAACAAGCGCCCACTCGTCCTCGCCTTCCTTATCGCCGCGCTCGCCGCTGCGGCGGCATTGCTGCTGCGTGCCTTGCGGCTGCTTCGCGCTCCGCGTACCGAGTCGGACATTCGAGGTCTGTCGGCAGGGTCCGCTGTGTCCGACGTGTCGCCGTCCGCGCGACCCGGTGACGGAGAGCCAAGGTCCGAAAACGGAGAGCAAACCGAGGAGAGTGGAGCGGGCGATCTGCTCCATCGTCGTTACGAGCTCGAAGTACCCTCGCACGCGATGGACCGGCAGACATTGCTGCACGCGATGCAGCGGAACATGAGCGAGCTATCGCCGTCCTCGCTGGCGGAGTTCGAGAAGACGGTCGGCAGCGAGCAGCGGATGGAGATTGGCGACGAGTATGACATCACGATGCTCGGTCCATGGAACGGTCGCGTGCGCGTGTGCAAAGTCACCGAAGAGTCGTTCACGCTCGTCACGCTGCAAGGACATCCCGAGGCGGGACACATCACGTTCAGTGTGGTCGACGCCGATGACGCCCCACAGTCGCTGCGGGTGCGGATCGACTCATGGGCGCGCGCGCGTGATAACACGGTGAAGGTGGCGTACGATTCGCTGGGCATCGGCAAGCAGGTCCAGACCGAGGTGTGGGTGACGTTTCTGCAGCGCGTCGCGGCCATGGCGGGCGCGGCTGAAGCCGGCGAACCTATCGACGTGCGGGTCACGACCGAACGACACGAGGATGATGCCGCGCCACGAGGCGCTGCGCATGCCTGAGAGCGTCCGTATGGACGAGCGGCTGCTGGAGAGACTTGCCAAGATCAGCGAGCTGGAGCCGACGATTGATGTGGCCAAGCGCGACAGCTATACGGCAACGAATGGATGGCATGTCGATTCGCGGGAGATCGCGCTGCCGGCGGAACCACCGGGCCCGGCCACACCGGACGGCAGTTTCGCCGCCGCGAGCCGCATTCTTCTCGAGTACGCGTTTCCACCGGCGTACCTCATTCGCGGACGCTTCGATCCGCAAGTTCCGCTCTCGCTGCGTACGATGCTCCTCACCGCCAAGTACTTGTGGATGACGTTCGAACTGCCGGTTCGCGTGACGCGTGTGCTCGACGAGGTCCGCGAAACTGAGCACGGGGCTGAGCAGCGCTGGGGCTACAGCTACCAGACGCTTGCGGGACACGTCGAGCGCGGGGAGATCACGTTCGAGGTGGCGAAGCTGGTCGCAACGGGCGCGATGCATTTCCGCATCAGTTCGTTCTCGCAGACGGGGCACATTACAAACATCATCCACCGGGTTGGCTTTCGCATCGTGGGGCGACGGTTGCAGCGCCGGTTCGCCGAGGAGTCGTTGCGCAACATGCGCACGCTGGTGATCGCCTCGCTCGCGAAAGGCGAATCGTAGACGGACTCTGTGACGTCCGTCAACATATCAAGCGCGTTTGTAATCAGCAGTAGAGATCCGGCACGATGTTTGCGCCGCAGCCATTACAACCACCGCGATCCCGCGGTGTGCACGCCGTTGCGTGCCGATGGCTACGACACACGAGGTCAGAACTATGTCAGAACGACCAAAGCTCAGCATCGCCGATGTCGGCATGCTTGGCAGCGCGCGCACGCGTCGTGAAGCGCTCAAGGTGATGATGATGGGCGGTGCACTGATCGTGCTGCCCGGTGCGTTCGCTGCGTGCAGCGATGATAACCCCACGACGCCGCAGCCCACGACGCCGAACACGGGCACGCCCCTCACGATCGATTTCGCCAAGGGCGATATCGCCGTCCTGCAGTTCGCGTACCTGCTCGAACAGCTCGAAGCCGATTTCTATACGAAGGTGGTGGCGGCGTTCAACAGTTCGAATCTCACCGCGGCGGAGAAAGCGGTCTTGCAGGACATCAAGTATCACGAGGTATTGCACCGTGAATTGTTCAAGGCGGCGCTCGGCGCCACCAACAGCTTCACGGCGACACCAACATATCCGGGTGTGAACTTCAACGACCGCCTCTCGGTGCTCAATACCGCAAAGACGTTTGAAGACCTTGGCGTGGCGGCGTATAACGGAGCGGCACAGTACATCGTCTCGCCTGACTATCTCCTGCTGGCCGGAAAGATCGTGTCCGTCGAAGCGCGACACGCCTCCGTCATTCGCGATCTGCTCAACCCGAAGTCCGCAGATTTTGCGCCAAAGATCTTCGATGACGCGTTCCGCCCGCAGAGCGTGGCCACTGCCGCACAGGGCTTCATCGTGGACAAGGTTGGCTTCAGCGGCGCACCGTCCACGTTCGTGCAGGGTCCCAACAACAATGGATGATACGATCATGACCACGACTGAGAACAACTCCGCCCTCGACATGATCGATCCGGAGATCGCATCAGCGCTTGCCGGGCGTGCCGCAGAGATCTCGCAGGGGGCCGGCATCAGCAGTACGACTGCTGCGCTCCTCGCCCTCGGCTCGGTGCCGATCGCGCTCGGTGCGCTGGCCAGCGACGTATACGGTCAGACGCCGTCCGATGTGGTCGACGTGCTGCAGTTCGCCCTCCTGCTCGAGTATCTCGAGTCGGAGTTCTACACGCGGGGCACAGCGGCCACTGGGCTGATCGCTGCCGCCGATCGCACGATCTTCACCACGATCGCGACGCACGAGAATCAGCACGTCGCCGCGCTGCAATCGATGTTGACGGGCAAGGGGGCAACGCCACGGGCCAAGCCGGCGTTCGATTTCACCGCCAAGGGAAACCTTCCAGGCTTCAACTTCGCGGCCGGCCAATACGAAGTCTTCAAAGCGCTGGCCGTTGCGTTCGAGGATACGGGCGTCCGCGCGTACAAGGGACAGGCAACACGTCTCATCGGTGACAAGGCGGCCCTCACTGCGGCGTTGACGATTCACAGCGTCGAGGCGCGTCACGCGGCGCAGGTGCGCAGACTCGTGGGCTACAAGGGTTGGATCACGGGGAACAGCCGCGATTCATTGCCAGCCTTCACGCAGGGCATCTACAACGGTGAGGAGCTGGCCTCGCAGAGCGGGGTCGCCATCGCGACCTTGCCGAACGCCGCGGCCAACGGCGGTGTCGACGCCTACACGCAGGCGTTCGACGAGCCGCTGACGATGGCGCAGGTGACGGCAATCGTGACGCCGTTCCTGGCGTAAGTTCTCTCGCGTCGTCGGTGTGTCTGGATGGATGGCACTGCCCGCAGTGATTACAGCCGTTCAAGCAGGAACTCGGGCGTCAGTGGCTGCAGCATCGCCGCCAGACGCTCGAACCATCCGCTGAACCAGCGCACCGACGACGTACGGGCATGGTCAACTCAGCAAAGTTGCGGTGAACGCGGCGCGCAGCGTCAGCGATTCGGGAGCGAATGGTCCTAACGCGTGCGTGCAGAGCCGCGGCGACAGTTGCCACAGAGCCCGTAGATGACCAGTCGATGCCGCTGCCTGGAAAAGTCGTGCGTTTCGGCCAGCAGTGTGGTCATGCGCTCGAGTCGTTCATCGCGAAATTCAGTTACGCGTCCGCAGGTGGTGCATAGCAGATGTTCATGATGCGGCACTCCGCGCGCGGCTTCGTACCGCTTGAAGCCCTCGCCGAAGTCGCGTTCGACCACGAGCCCGCTGCGCACCAGCACCTCGATGGTGCGATACACGGTCGCGGTACCGGCGTTGGCGCCGTGTGTGCGGAGCTCCTTCGCGACCTCGTCGGCCGACAGATGCCGGTCGGTGCCGAGAATGACGTCGGCGATGGCCAGCCGTTGCGCGGTGACGGGGAGATTGTGATCGCGCAGATAGCTCCTGAACGCCTCGCGTCCGGCGGCACGGGTCTCCATGGTCGCCGCGTCGTTGTTCACCGCACGACGCCGGGCTCGAGCCGCAGCGCACGTGCAATCTGCGCCTGCGTGAAGCGTGTGGTGTCCGACTCTTCGCCGGCGCGTCGCTGCACTCCGCGTACGACCCTTTCCACCGTGATCAGCGGCGCCTCGGCTTCTGCCACCACCTCGGACTCCCATTTGCCGCGCTCCGGCCCCTTCTGCACCAGGCGATAGCGCGCCGTATACACGGTATGGCGGATGACGGGCGTACTCGACTCGGCTCCGTCCGCCTGCGCGACCGGGTCGACGTGCACGGCGCCGACAGGCTCGGCTTCTACGTGTTCCTGCTGGACAGCCTCGACATCGACCGACTCTGCCTTCACCGGACCGTCGTTGAACGCGTTCATTTCTCTCGCATCGACGACCGGCTGGGCGTCCGTCAGCGAAAGCGGCAACTCGATGGGCTCGGGAACCGGGACGATCTCCTCGCGCGCGGCAATCACGGCAATGCCGGTCTCCACCCCGCCCTGCCGAAGCGGCGAGAAGAGATGCAGCTCCTCGATGCGGTCGAGCCGGACTTTGGTGAGCAGCGACTTGAAGAACCGCTCCGTGATCTCCGAGATCGGCGCGTCAGCACGGTCCGGCACCACGACTCTGGCGACAACCGGCTCCATGGTCTGCTGGGACTCCCCGCCGGTAGCATCCGGCTCGGCGTTCGACTCGGGGTCGGCCGCCGCCCCGGGAATGGCCTCGATCGGAGCGTCGGACTGGGTGTCGGGCAGAATGGGTGAGCTCATCGAGTGGTGCCTGAAAAGTAAGGAACGCGGACCCGACAGCTGGCGGCCGGCCCGCTGGGAAGATCACCGGCACAACCGACCCCGTTCAAGTCACCCCTGCAAACTTCCGGGGAGCCCTTTATCTTAGTGCTGTAGTATAATGGCCCAGTGGTGCGGCCACCATTAATCGTTCATACCCCCGAGGTTCCAGATGCGCGCGTTCCGATTTGCTGCCGTTGCTCTCGTACTCCCCGTGCTCGTCGCGGCGCGCCCGCTGGCGCCCAAGCTGCACACCATCGACAAGGCGCACAGCGAAATCAACTTCGTCGCCGACTCGCGCCTGCTCAGCGCGCACGGCTTTTTCTCCAAGTGGGATGCGGTCGTGCAGATCGATGCGGAAAACATGGAAGCGTCGTCCGTGGCGCTGACCATCGATGCGACGAGCATCGACACGCGCGTGACGCGTCGTGATGAGCACCTGCGCAGCCCCGATTTCTTTGACGTCGCCAAGTTCCCGACGATCACGTTCAAATCCACCGGCGTGAAGCAGACCGCCGAGGGCAGACTCGACCTCACGGGCGACCTGACCGTGCGTGGCGTGACCAAGCGCATCGTCGTTCCGGCCACGATGGTGTTCTACGAGAAGGGCGCCGGCCGTTTCCGCGGTCAATTCACGATCAACCGCAAGGATTTCGGCGTGGCGTACCAGTCGACGGTGAACCCGATCGAAGATGCCGTGCAGGTGCAGTGGGACCTGTCGCTCAAGGAACCGGCCCCGGCAAAGTAACGCCCGCCAGCGAACGGCTGTCCTCCGTTTGCGTTCGTACCCTACACGCCTACGCGTGCTGCGGACTCTACAATCAGCGCCGCGGCACGCGCGAGTACCGCTGCCGGCTGTACGAGCGACACGCGGAAATGCCCCGCGCCGGCCGCACCGAACGCAATGCCCGGCGTGACGACCACGCCCGGTCCGTCCAGCAGCGCGTCTACCCACCCCCAATCATCGTATCCAGCCGGCACGGGGAGCCACAGATACATCGTGGCGTGGGGTGCGGTCACAGGCCAACCGGCACGGTTGAACGCGTTCACCAACGCATCACGCCGTGCCCGGTATTCGGCGACGACCGGCGGCACGATCGCCGTGTGATGCGTAAACGCGGCGGCTCCGGCGTGTTGCGCCAGCGTGGACACGCCGTAGCCAACGTTCGCGCGGTACTTGTCCACGGTCGCGATGGCCTGCGCGTTGCCCGCCAGGAACGCGATGCGCAGCCCGGCCATGTTGAAGCTCTTCGAGCAGGTCTGCAACTCCACCGCCACACGCGACGCGCCCGGCACCTGCAAGACACTCGGCACCACGAAGCCGTCGTAGGACAGCTCGCTGTACGCGAGATCGCTCACCAGCAACAGCGCGTGCCGATCCGCGAAGGCGACAAGACGCGCGTACTCGGCCAATGGCACCGTGGCCGTGGTCGGGTTGCACGGGTAATTCACGATGAGCATGCGAGCCCGCGACAAGGCTTCCGGCGCGATCGCGTGTAGATCCAGTGTCCCGTCGGCACGAATGGGCACGAACACCGGCGTTGCGCCGGCCAGTTGTGGTGCGCGCGCGTACGCCGGATAGTAGATCTCCGGGATCAGTACCACATCGCCCGGATTGCAGTGCGACAGGACGAGTTCGGCGAGTCCTTCTTTAGACCCGGCGAGCGCGATGACCTCGCGGACGGGATCGATCGTGACGGCGAAGCGTTCGTGCATATACTGCGTGACCGCGCCGGTGAACACCGGATTTCCCGTGAAGTGCGGGTATCCGCTCAGTGACCGATCGGCGGCCGCGCGCTGCATCGCCTCGACCACGACGGTCGGGATGGCCTGATCCGGACTGCCGATGCCAAGGTCGATGAGGGTGCGACCCCGAGACCTGTGCGCCGTGCGGCGCGCATCGAGCTCCCAGAAGATGTAGGGCGGTATCGTCTGCAGGTGATGCGAGATCATGCGAATCGATGCGGTGTAGTGACGTCGAAAAGTAGTACCCCGACGTCGCGAACCGACCTCGGCGTACCTGGACGTGTCAACGATCAAAGCAGTGCGACGGGATCCCGATCCACCACCAACCGCAGCTCCGCGACGCGGGGGATGGGACACTTCTCCGCCACGTAGCGCGCCACACGTGACATCGTGGCCGGCTTGGACGATTTGAGCAGGAAGTGCCAACGCCAACGGTCCTTGATGCGTTCGATCGGGCACGGCGCCGGTCCTACGAGTTCGAGATCGCGCACGCGTGCCTGCTCGATCAGCTGCTCCACCCACGCGGCAGCCGCCGTCGCTGCCGCCGCGGTCTGCGCCTGATCGGTGCCGCTCACGATGACATTGGCCAACGCCACGAACGGCGGATAGGCCGGCGACCGGCGCGCCCCCAGCTCCTCGCGCACGAATCCCAGATAGTTGTGCGTGACTGCGTGCGTCACCGCGTGATTGGTTGGCATGCGCGTCTGAATCAGCACCTCGCCGCCTTTGGGTCCGCGTCCCGCACGCCCCGCGACCTGACTGAGCAACTGAAATGTGCGTTCCGACGCCCGGAAATCCGGCAGATTCAATCCGGTGTCCGCATCCACCACACCAACGAGTGTGACATTCGGGAAGTCGAGCCCCTTGGCGATCATCTGCGTGCCAAGCAGAATGTCCACCTCCCCCGCTCCAACGCGATCGAGGATCGCCGTGTGCGCCCACTTCCCACTGGTCGTATCGACGTCCATGCGTGCGATGCGCGCCGACGGGAATCGCTCCGAGACGATCCGCTCCACCTGTTGCGTGCCCAGCCCGCGCCGCCTAAGCGTCTCCTCGCCGCATCGCGCGCAGTTGGTGGGTACCGGCTGCTGGTGCTGGCAGTAGTGACAGACCAGCGCTTCAGGCACACGGTGGTACGTCAGCGAGATGCTGCAGTGCGGACACACCTGCACGTCGCCACAACCACTGCACTGCACAAAGGCGGAATAGCCGCGCCGGTTGAGCAGCAGCAGACTCTGTTCGCCACGCACCAGCCGCGACTCGATGGCCGCCGCAAGCACGGGGCTCAGCACACCCATCGTTTCATCGAATGGCGCATTGGGCGCGCGCGCCGCCACGGATTCACGCATGATGATGCGCATGTCCACCAGCTGCACCGACGGGAGCTTGGCGCCCGCTGCACGATCGGGCAACGACAATCGCACCGACGAACCCCGCTCCGATCGCTCCCAACTCTCGAGACTCGGCGTCGCGCTCCCCAACACCACGACCGCGCCCTCGGCACGCGCACGAACGATCGCGGCCTCACGCGCGTGATAGCGCGGGGTCTCCGACTGCTTGTAGCTCGACTCGTGTTCTTCATCCACAATGACCACGCCCACCCGTTCCAGTGGCGCAAACAGCGCCGAGCGCGCGCCCACGGCAATGCGTCGATCACCGCGTCGCAGTGCCTGCCATGCGTCAAATCGTTCGCCGTCGCTCAGCGCGGAATGCAACACCGCGACATCATCGCCGAATGCACCGCGAAAGCGATCCACGGTCTGCGATGTGAGCGCGATCTCAGGCACCAGCACAATCGCCGTGCGTCCCTGCTGCTGCAGCACAGCGCGCAGGACTTCAATGTAGACCAGCGTCTTACCGCTCCCCGTGATGCCGTGCAACAGGAAGGTTTGCCCCGGTGCACCGGCCAGAATCGCATCGATCGCCGCGCGCTGCGCCGCGCTGGGCGTCGCCGGTGGCGCGACGCCAGCCCGATCGGCAAACGGGTCACGTTGCAGCAATTCATTGCGCACTTCGACCAAGCCGCGCTTGGCCATCGCCGTGATCACCCCCGCCGAGCATGACGCTTGCTGCAGCAGCGCGTCGAACGGCGCCATGCCGCCCTGCGCTTCCAGCAGATCGTACACGACGCGCTGCTGCTTCGCACGCGCGAACGTCTCTTCGCGCTGGAGCAGCGATGGCAGCTCCTGGGCGACGCGGACCACACGTCGCGTCCTGGTGCTGGCCTTGGGCGTGTCCGCGCCGGTGAGCGCCGCGGGGAGCATGCCACGTACCACCAGGCCAATGGGTGCCGCGTACCATTCCGCAATCCAGCGCGCGGTATCGATAAGTGCGGACGGCAGCGAGGGCGTATCGTCCACCACGGCGAGCAGTGGCTTAAGCGCCACCCCCGGCGGAGGCGCCGCGCTGCCGAGGCAGACGCCGATCTCGCGACGGTTACGAAACGGCACCAGCACACGCGCGCCCACGGCAATCGGCGTCGCGATGCCCGCGGGTACCGCGTAGGCGAACGTGCGAAAGAGCGGAACCGGCAATGCGACTTCCACGCATTCGTACAAGCCGTCAGGCATCGTCGCGATCAAGGCGCTGGTGTCGTGGGCGCGTACCGTCTATCGCCGCTGCACGCCGAGCCCCGGCGCCTCGCTCAGCGTGACACGACCGCCCGGGATCCCGGGTCCCGTGAATGGATCATCGGCGAGCAAGGTGGCTCCGTCGAAATCGGCATCATCGAGGAGCGGCGAGAAGTGCGCGGCGGCCGCAATGCCGAGTGTCGTTTCGATCATGCATCCGCACATCACACGCATGCCATGCGCACGCGCGACGGCGATCATGCGCACCGCCTCACGCAAAGATCCGCACTTGGCCAGCTTGATGTTGATGCCATCGACCGCGCCGACGAGCTTCGGAATGTCGGCGGCCACGATGCACGACTCATCGGCCACGACGGCAATGGGTGAACGCTCACGCACGAAACGCAACCCTTCGATATCGTGCGGTGCCAGTGGTTGCTCGAGCATGTCCACACCGTAGCGGGTGAGCGGTTCGAGCATGGCCAGCGCCCCCTTGGGCGTCCAGGCGGCGTTGGCGTCCACACGCAGCGTCGCGTGCGGTGCCTCCTCCCGCACGATGCGCACGATCTCGGCATCGCGCGGCGTGCCGAGCTTGATCTTCAGAATCGGATACGGAGCGGCCTCGCGCACACGGGCGCGCAGCGTCTCGTCGTCCGGTGCTATGCCGATGGTGAAGCTGGACGTCGGCGTGGCTGTTCCCGAGAGTCCGAACAGCGCGTATAGTGGTACGCCAAGCCGCTTGGCGGCGAGGTCGTGCAGCGCCGCACTGATCGCCGCGCGCGCGGATGCGTTCCAGCGCATGGTTTTCTCGAGTTCGCGCTCGATCGCATCGATCGACCAGCCGTCGGCGTTGGCGAGAATCGGCTCGTAGTGGGTGAGGGCGGCCATGACGGTCTCCGCCGTCTCGCCATAAAATCTGTTCGGCGCGGCCTCGCCCCACCCTTCGTGACCATCTGCATCCTGCACCCGCACCCATACGACGCGGAACGCGCTGGTGCCACCGCGCGCGATGATGAACGGGTGCTTTGTGTGTACGGTGAGGATCTCGGCGAGCAGACGCATATCAGAGCGGGGTGAGTCCGGCGGGGCGTGAGGTGCGCGCGGCGCGTTGGTCGGGCGTACTGCCAGTCCCGCCGAGAAACGCGAGTAACGCATCAGCGAGTTCGAAACCGCGGTCGTAGCGATCCACCGCCTGCTTGGCGAGGCATTTCACCACAATTGCGCTCAGTGCCGCCGGGATACGGCTGTCCACCTGATCCGGCGGCACGGCTACCTCGTGCACGTGCTTGTAGCCAACGGCATACGAGTCTTCCCCATCGAACGGCGGCGCGCCGAGCAACATCTCGTAGAGCAGCAAGCCGACCGCGTAGAGATCGCTTCGACCGTCGACGAGCTTGCCCATGGCCTGTTCGGGCGACATGTAGTGCGGCGTGCCCATCGCGCGGCCTGTTGCAGTCAGCCGCCCGTGAAAGCGCGCGGTGGCAATGCCGAAATCGGTCAGCGCCACATTGCCGTCTTCGTCGAAGAGGATGTTATCCGGCTTGATGTCCCGGTGCACGATTCCGTGCCGATGCGCGTAATCGAGCGCGCACGCCACCTGCACCGCGATCGATGCCGCGGCAGGTGGCGCCATCGTGCGCTGACGGGCCAGTCGATCGGCGAGTGAACCGCCGGCATAGTACGGCATGGTGAGATACTCGATGTGTCCCGCCGCGCCCATGTCCGCGATGGCGCAGATGTACGGATGCACCAGTCGCGCCGCCGATTCCGCCTCGCGGCGGAATCGCTCGCGCATTTCCGGATCGTCGGCAAGGGTGCGGTGCAGCACCTTGATGACCAGCGGGCGCTCGAGCACGGCGTGACGCGCGAGATAGACGTGCGCCATGCCGCCGCTGCCCAGCCGCTTGATGATGGTATAGCGGTTGCCCGTTGCGTGTCTGAGGGCGCGGAGTTCGTCATCCGGCACATCGAGGGGCGGCGCCGTGACTTCGGGGAGCGGCACGCCACAGCGCGTGCAGCGGGCAGCCGCCGCTCGATTCCACGTACCGCAGTCAGGACAGAACATGGACGGGAGCGCGCAGGGTGGGATGGGATGCACCACGCATCGACATTAGAGCAGTTTCCGCCAGCGCAGGAAGATGAGCAGCGCGAAGCCGAGGGCGAGCTGCAGCACCAGCAAGGCGAGAAAACCGTGCGGCCACGTCTGGAAGGGAATGTTCGTGAAGTTCATGCCCCACATGCCGCTGACCACCACGAAAGGGATCGACATGGTGGCCACGACGGAGAGCGCCTTGGTGGTCGCGCCGAGCCGGTTGGACACCTGCGTCAGGTACGAGTCCATGGTGCTGCTCAGCAGATCCCGGTACGTGTCGAGGGAATCGTTGATGCGCAGGACGTGGTCGTAGATGTCGCGAAAATAGATCTGCACGTCGGGCGCCAGCAACGCGCTTGGCCGGTTCGTGAGCACGTTCATGACTTCCCGCGACGGCATGAGGTAGCGACGCAACGACAACACCAGTCGCTTGACCAGGAACAGGTCGCGCAGTGCGGATTCGTCGAACTGCACGAACACGCGCTCTTCGAGGCCATCGATGAACTGATCGATCTGCGTCAGGATCGGGAAGAAACTGTCAATCGTGTCGTCGAGGATGGCATGCAAGGCACGATCAACACCACGCGTGAGCAGGTCGGGCGAGCGACGCAGCGTATCGGCCACCCGATCCACCGACGGCATTGGCCCGGCATGCACCGTGACCAGATAATGCGAGCCGAGGAAGCAGTACAGATCCTTCGTCTCGAGGTCGTACGGGTCCTCTGTGTTGTCGGCGAGTGCCACGCCTCGGATGATGATGAACAGATAGCCATCGTACTCTTCGAGCTTGACACGCGAACTCGGATTGAGGGTGTCCTCGATCGCCAGCGGATGAAAATTGAACAGTTTTTCGAGCAGGGCATGCTGCGACCGCACCGTCGAATCGATGTCCATCCAGAGGGGACCGCCATTGGCGAGCAGCTGCGGGATGTCGCGCGGATGGCAATCCACCACATTGCCGCCATCGAGCGCCCGATAAATCGTGCGCGGCAACGCATCGCCGTTGTTGGGCGTCACTTGACGCACACCGCGCCGTGCACTGCACGCGGAGATGTGGGCTCAGGAGGGAAAATCGTCGCAGCGGCCATGTGGGAACCTACCCGTCGTCAAGCGCCTGCAGCAAGCCGACGGAGCGATCGCGCGATCGTGCGATCGCCGGCACTAGCGCAGTGCGTGCAGGTGCGCCATCACCGCCTGCGCGACGGCATCCGGTGCATAACCGCCCTCGAGTGCGCTGACGACACGGCCGCCGCACCAGCGCTCCGCGCGCTCCACCAGTGCCCGGGTCATCTGACGCACATCATCGAGCGTGAGCGTGAACGCGCCGAGCGGATCTCCCTCGAGGCAGTCGAACCCCGCGCTGATGAGCACCAGATCCGGCGTGAAGTCGACCGTGGCGGCGTCCACGGCGGCGAGCAGCGCCTCCACGTAGTGCTCTGCGGCCAGCGAGGGGGCCATCGGTACGTTCCAGACGTTGTGGTGCGGCCCCCGATCCTCGGCCGCGCCCGTGCCGGGATACCACGGCCACTGATGCATGGACACGAAGTGAATGCGCGCCTCCTGTTCAACCAGCGCCTGCGTGCCGTTGCCGTGATGCACGTCCCAGTCCACGATCAGCACGCGCTCGCATCCGGATCGTCGCAAGGCGTAATGTGCCGCGATGGCGACGTTGCCGAAGATGCAGAAGCCCATCGCGCGATCCCGCAGGGCGTGATGACCGGGCGGTCGCACGGCGGAGAAGCTGCGCACGGCACGTCCGTCGAAAGCCATGTCCACGCCATCGAGTACACAGCCGGCCCCCGCAGTGACCGCATCCCACGAGCCGTCGCTGACGACCGTATCGGGATCGAGTTGTCCGCCGCCTGCATCCACCAACTGCCGCACGCGCTCGATGTACGCCGCATCGTGCGCCAGCGCAAGTTCGTCGGCCGTAGCGTGACGCCCCTCGTGATGGAGCAGTGCCTCGAACAGCTCCGGCTCGTAGCGCAGCGCGCGCGGAATGGCCCGCAACCGGCCGACATGCTCCGGATGGTTCCACCCGGTATCATGGCGGCCGCAATCGGAATGCGAGATGAACGCTATCGAGGTGGACACGTCGGGACCTGTCGAGAGGCGTGAGCGGGCAATGGTGCACCACGGATGATGATCGTAGCACGCGCGCTCATGCGGCACCACGCACACGCCGTGAGGTCCATTCGGTCACGAGTGCGACCGCAGCCACCACGAACCACAGCCAGCTTGCGCGCCACCAGACGGTTGGCGACGTCGCGGGCGTGGGGCGCACGGTCGGCAAAGCGACGGGTGCACCGAGACGGGCAACGAGGTCGGCATAGGGGGCCGCGTCACCGGGATATGGCGATCGCTGCGCGGCGCGCGCGCCGGCGGCGATCGCGCTGTCGAAGCGCGCGACCGATGGGATGCCCCGCGCGCTGTCCGGCCGATCGTTCCGCAACACACGCGTGTCCCGCTGCGGAACGAACGCCACCGCGCTTACCAGGGCGCTCCACCACGCACCATGCGCCTCGAGACCATCGACCGGTCCTTCCATGCGCCAGCGCCAGGTTTCCCGATACGCACTGGCCAACACGCGTCCGCTGGCGATGCGTCTCACCACGACGGTGGGATCGGCGTGCGTACCATGCGACTCCTGCACCAGCACCACCGCATTGCGCTGTGGGCGCAGCTCCCATGCATCGAGTCCGCGGCGCGGTGCGTCGGTCAGCAGTGCGCCGGGTACCATCGGTCGCTCCCCGTCGGGCGACGCCGGATGCAGTGTGCGCAGTGCGGCGTCACGGAGCGCGTCTCCGCCCAGCACGACGCCGCCACCCTGCCGCACGAAACGCGACAGCGGCTCCGCCGGCACCACGCCACTGTCGAGCACGATCACCGCCGCGTAGCGCGTTGTGTCCGCGCCGGACGGCATGCCGGTGGTGACGAACGCGTTGCGCCCGATCAACAGGCGGCCGTCCACCTTCCACCCGCGCTCTTCAAGCGCGGCCGTGACGAATTTGGCTTCCCAACCGGGACGCGCAAAAAGCAGCAGGCGCCGCAACAGCGCCTGTGCAGGAACGTCCACCGCCGCGCGCGACCTCCCCTGCCTCGCTTCGATGCGAGCGGATAATCGTGCGCCACTCACGGCGAGGCCGCGCGACGCGTCGGCGACGGAGTCGAGCGTGCTGGCCGCGTCCCGCAACACCAATGGCTGTGTGTTCTGCGCGCGTGCGCGCGCGATGGTGCCGCCCTGCGGGTCGGCGGCCGCAGTCGCGGACACTGCCAAGCCGCGCGCGGCGGTGCTGTCAGTCCAGTCCAGCGGAAGGCCGGCCAACGAGGCGGCGGCCAACGTGGCGCGCAGCGCCGCGGACGGGATGCGTTGCAGCGTGAGGTGCACCGACTGGCCGATGCTGTCCGTAGCGTCTGCACCGCGCGCGCCGTCGCGCTGTCCGCGGTCGAGCAACACGCGCGACAGCTCCAGCGCCGCACCACGCCCGGTCGAGTCGGCGACCGCGTCGTTCGACAGGGCCCGCGGCGCACGCGAAACGTCCGCCGTCGGCGACCGCAGGCTCAGCATCAGTGCCAGCACGAGCACGCCGACACCGACCAGACGTCCGATCGTTTCGATGGGACGATGCATCAGCGCGTCAGAGCGTAGACCACGATGTTCACGGCGAACTTCGTGTTGTCGACCGACAGAAATCGCTTATTGTCCGGATGATAGCTCCACTCGGAGCTGTAATCCTTCGTACTGAACAGCACCGCGATCCGCGACGCGAAGAGCACCGCGTCGAGTTGCTCATGCACGAGATTGTCGCCCCAGCCATTCATCTCGTGTGACGTGGTGGGCGGGCCGTTCTCGAACACGAAATACGAGCGGTAGAGTTCGTGCGAGTTGGGAAGCGGCACGAGCGGACCGGCGACGCGACGGATCTCCTCGCGCACCGTCTTGTTGAACGCACCGTCGACATCGTGATTGTGATCGTCCACGAACAGCATGCCTCCGCGGCGCAAGTACTCGCGCAGCACCTCCGCTTCCTTGTTCGTGAACCGCACCGGCAGATGGCCGGTCAGAAACAGCAGCGGGTAGCCGTAGATCACTTCTGACGAGAGGGGCACGGACACGCCTTGCGGACGCACGGGAATGCTGGTGTAGCGCGCGATCGCATCGATCACATTCGCCGGCACCATCGGCGCGGAATCCCAGTCGCCCGATTCGTACTGCGCGGTCGCAAACACGAACGGCTCCCGACTCACGGCGGCCCCACACGCGACCACGCGGCGTCCGGCGCGCGCGACACGCCGCCGAGCACACGACGCGCACGTACGAAGGCATCGGTACCGTCACCGCCGGTCCGCAGCCGCTCGACGACTTCGCCCAGTGCATTGGCAAACTCCGGCGCGTCCGCCAGCGACTCCAGACGCATCACGGCTACCGAATCGCGCGCGGCACCCGCATCGGTCAGGGCGAGCAAGGCGGCCGACAGCAGTCGCGCTTCGCGCGCCCTCGCGCGGGGTGGAATCGCCGTGCGGAGCGAACGCACGTTCGTTGATCCAGTGTCTTTCCCGGCGAGGCGGATCTTGTCAAGGTCGAGAATCACCACCGGCGGCTTGCCGCGCAGATACAAGCGCGATGCCGCACGCGCGCGTTCGATGGCGGCGAGCGCCACCCGCATATGTGGAATCGCGCCCCTGGTGTCCGAGAGTTCGAGCGCCCGCCCCGCGTCCCACATCGCATTGTACGCTTCGAGCAGCGGCTTGTTGATGCCGATGACCGGTGAATCGTCGCCCTCCTCGATCATGCCGGTGGCGCTCACACCGCCCGGCATGGCCAGCTTTCCGCCCACCGACTCCACCCCATGGTCATGGCCGTCGCCCACCGTGTGCGCGTGCTCGGCGGACGACTCGCCGCTCAGCCGCTGGAAGACGGCGTCACCCACGGCCAGCCGAAGTCGCGCCTGATCGCGCGCGAGACTGCGCGACTCCGACTGCAGCACGTCACGCGAGATGCGCGGGCGACGACGTTCCAGCTTTTCCGTGAGCATCAGCAACATGCGCTGACTGAGCAGCGACTTGTCCACTTCAGGCGGCGGCGCAGGCTCCACGGAGACGGAGTCGTATTCGGCGGGACGCGCGACCCGCAGTGCTCGTGTTTCGCTGACGCCCGATTCGCGAGCGGAGGCCGGATTCGCATCGCGCGCGACGGCACGCACATGCACGATATCACCGGGGCCCAGTTGCATGGAATCGAGATCGAGCGCTGCGCGCAGCGTCACGTCCCGTGCGCCGGTATAGCGCGTCGCTGCCACCCGCACGGTGCGCGCGGTGAAACGTTCGCCTTCTCCGGAGCTTACAATCAGTTCGAACGAGGCGCCCGAGAGTCCGAGATCGTCATGGATCGCGGCCTGGAGCGACAGACGGCCGGTGGCGCGGCGCAGCACGCTGTCGCGTTCCGGCACCCGCAGCGCCACACGCGGAATGGAGTCGCCGTAGCCATCCAACAGCAGCAAGCGCGTGGCGCCGCCGCGTGACAGGCGCAGCTCGGTGGGCATCACCGCGACCGTCAGCGTCGCACGCCAACCGTCGGCGGTGGCAGTGAGCGCAGCCGTGGGCGTTGTCAGCGAGGTGCCCGCGCCACCGGCTGCGGCCCCGACGGCAGGGAGCATCGGGAGAGACGCATCGATCGACGCGCGCACGTCGACCGCCGAGGGCAATGCGCCGACGCCGAGCACGATGAGGCGGCTGCCTGTCAACGCGTGCACGTCGTCCGCGTTGCCCAGCTCTTGTATGGGGAGACCACTGTACGCCGGCGGCTCGATGCGCACCTTCCATGCGCCGATCGGTGCGGTGCGACGTGAGGCCTGCGTGTCGTCCGGCGGTGTGCTGGACGGCACCGTGCCGTCCGTGGTGCGCGCCGTGGTCAGCGGCACGACGATCAGCCACACCAGCAGCGCGATCGCGAGCAGGCCAAACGCCGCCGGATCGCGCAAGCGGTCACGCGACAATGTACGCGCCGCCGCCTGCGCGTGATCCTCGGCACTCACCGAACCACCGACCGCGTCAAGGAACGCTTCGCCCAAGCGCTGGCGACTGCGCACGCCGAGTTGAGTGGCGTCGTTCGGTGCATCGCCTCCATTGATGGGCGCCGTCTGCTCGACGAGCGTGACCAACGCGAAGCCCGCCGGCGTCTGCTCCTCGATAAAGAGCGCCGTGCGCAGCAGCGTGATGTGGCGGGCCCCACGTGACTGCGCCGCTGCAATCGCCATCCCGGCGACAAGCGCGACGAACGCGCGCAACGGCGTCGACAGCGCGCGAACGTCCGGCCACTGCCGCGCCGCGAGCAGCAGCGCGACCGCAACGGCACACGCCGCCGCCACGCCGATCAGCGCAGCGCGTGCATACGCAACGCGGCGCAGGAGTTGTTGCACGCGCGAGACCAGCGCGAGCGCGACCGTGTCAGCGGGACGCATGGCGGCACGCCCTTCTCGCTCGTTCGGCGCGGGCTCGTGTGGCGCGGAAACGTGTGGCGCGGAAACGTGTGGCGCGGGAACGTGCGGCACACGCTCCGGGCCCGGAGCGGCGCCGAATGGTAGACCCGTCATGTGCGCGCGACCTCGCGATCACGCAGCAGCCATTCGGCGAGCAGCACCAGCAGGGCGAGTGCGAGAAGTACTGGAGTCAGCCAGCGCGGCAGCGACCACAAGTGCGATGCTTCTTCCGCGCGGAAGCGCGCGGCGTAGGCAGCCGCACCGCGACCCGAATCGAGGCGCTCTGCCAGCACGCCGCTGCCACTTGCCATGTCGCCGCACGGCGCCAGCAGCGCAGTCATGAACCCAGTTGCATTCGCGTCCAGCAGCAGATCACTCGACGCTGCCACCGCGACACCCACCTCACGCACACACGACGCACCTTTCCGAACCTCGATCGCAGCAGGCAGGCCGTCGCCCCACCAGGCGATCGCGCGAGCGTCACGCAAAAGCCCTTCCGTTGGCATTGCACTGCGTGGCCAGGCCGCGACGGATGCGACACCGTTCGCCACCAGTGCACTGGAGGTATCCGACACGGCGCGCCATCCACGCGGTACGCCACTGACCGGCCACAGGATCGTCACGTCCGGCGCGGGACCGGGGGGGGGGATGGATTCGCGCTCCACATCGGCGCGCTGCACCGTGATCGATTGTGAGATATCTGCCGTCCGCATCGCCAATGCCGCCCGCACAGGATCATCGACGCGAGCGTCCACACCGGTTGTGTCGAAGCGCAGTTGCGCACGCGACTGTGGCAGCGAATCCGTCCCACCTGCGCGCGAAGCCGTTGGCATGGAACGCACATGCACCGCGCCCGGCCACGTGGCCCGCCACGCGCGCCAACTGTCCGCGTTCACCTGCATCGGTGGCGGTGTCACCACGTATAGCGACAGCGAGTCGACGTCGGGCAGCTCCGTCGCCACCGACGCAGCCGCGCGCAACGCCATCGGGAGTGCCGCCGTGAGATCGATGCGAATGCCGCGCGGCATCCCGGTCGCGGCGGCCCCCACACGTCCGCTGTCCGTCGACGCTCCGCTCCAGACAAACCGCACCGCCCCCCCGCTCCCGGAAAAGTCGACGAGACTTAGGAGCGCGGCGCTGTCGGCCCGCATCGCCACATCGGCGACGACCAGACGCATCGTGCTGCGCGATCCTGAAGCCCAACGTGGTCCGGCCAATGCCGCGCAGACGAGCAGCAAGGCCAGCACACGCAGAATCAGCAACAACACATCACTGGGCCGCGCACTGCGCGAAAGGGCGCGGACCTGCCCTTCGTCGAGAAATCGCGCGGTTGGCAGCAGCAACTCCGGCGGTTGCCTCACCGATAAAAAGTGCAGCGCCACGACGCCAAGCGATGCCGCCACGCCGAGCGCGAACAGCCAGGGAAGTGCGAACGCGATCATCGCACCGACTCCGCACCCTGACCACCCGCGTGATGCGCATCCATACGACTTTGCCCGGAGACGATCTGTCGCACCACGCGCGGGAGCGCTGCGTCGGTGCGCACCTCCGTGTATCCCGCACCGGCGGATCGCCAGCGGCGCGCCGCATCGGCGCGAAACGCGTCGAAACGCTCGCGATAGGCCGTGGTGGCACGCGGCTCGAGCACGCGCGCCACCTGCATCTGCTCCGGATCTCGCGCCAGATACGCGCCACTTGGCAGGGTGAGCTCCTCCGCTGCCACGACGTGCACGCATTCCACAATGGCGCCCGCGGCGGTGCGTTGCGCCGTGGTTCGCACGAGAGCGTCCAGATCACCCAGCAGGTCGGAGATGACGACCACCCGCGCGGTCGGTGGCGTCATGGTCAGCAGCGGCGCGAGCTCGACCGCACCGCCGCAACGCAGCGTGTCGAGTGTGCGCGCCAACTCGCCAATGGTGCCGCGCCGCGTGCGCGCGACAAGTCGTGTGGTGCCTTCGGCGCTCGCAATCAGCGCGCCGACCGGATCGCTGCTGGCACTGGCGACGGTGCCCAGACCCACGGCCAGCGCGCTCGCCGTCTGCCATTTGTTTGGCGGCGCGGTCGGCAACGCGCTGCGCAGATCGGGAAAGGCCATGCTCAGCGACGCATCGATGAGGAGCCACGTCGGCACCAGCGCACGATCGTCGGTGAGTCGCACAAACGCCCGATCGCTGCGGCCGAGCAACTTCCAGTCGAGTTGCCTGGGGTCGTCCCCCTGCCGGTACAAGCGGTACTCGGTGAACTCGCCCGACGTGCCGCGCTGCCGCGAGCGATGCGCACCCGGGAGCGCCGCACCGACGGCACGGCGCGCCGGCCACCGCACACCGCGCAGAGCGTCGAGCAGCGGCCCGTACGATGTCACCATGCAACGCCCGACATCGGCGAGTGGTGCCTCAGGACAACGCGCTCGATGGCGCCGCGACGTGCGCCAGCAGCGTCTCGACGATCGGCTCGGCCGACACGCCGTCCGCTTCCGCCGCGAAGTTGGGCAGGATGCGATGGCGCAGCACGGGCAGCGCAACGCGACGGATATCCGACGGCGCCACCGCAGCACGTCCGGCCAGCAGGGCGGCCGCTTTAGCGCCGAGGATGAGCGCCTGTCCCGCGCGTGGCCCCGCGCCCCACCGCACGTACTGTCGCACGATGGATGGCGCCGTGGATTCACTCGGTCGTGTCGCACGCACGAGTTTGGCCGCATAGGCCAGCACCAACTCGCTGCACGGCAGTTCGCGCACGAGACGCTGCAACGCGATCGCTTCTTCCGCACCGAATACGGGCTCGATCGCCGCGCCGCGTCGGCCCGTCGTCGCGCGCAAAATCGAGACCTCCTCCGCTTCGTCCGGATAGCCGACACGAATGTCGAAGAGGAACCGGTCCAGCTGCGCCTCCGGGAGCGGATACGTGCCCTCCTGCTCGATGGGATTCTGCGTCGCGAGCACGAAGAACGGCTCCGGCAGTCGCATCGTCTGGCCGGCTGCGGTCACGCAGTGTTCCTGCATCGCTTCGAGCAGTGCCGCCTGCGTGCGTGGCGGGGCGCGGTTGATCTCGTCCGCAAGCACGATGTTGGCGAAGATCGGACCGCGCACGAATCGGAACGCACGCGTTCCGTTGGCGCCTTCTTCCAGAATTTCCGTGCCGGTGATATCGCTGGGCACGAGGTCCGGTGTGAACTGAATGCGACGAAAATCGAGACGCATCGCCTCGGCCAGCGACTTGATCATCAGCGTCTTGGCGAGCCCCGGCACGCCTACGAGCAGCGCGTGTCCGCCGGCCACCAGCGCCATCAGGATCTCTTCGACCACCGCGTCCTGCCCAACAATGCGCTTGGCGATCTCGGCGCGCAGGCGCTGCGCAGCGGCGAGCAGTGCCGCCGGCGAAAACTCCTCTGCCCCCTGCTCCATCGTGGCGAAGATCGGCGCGCTCACCGCACCGGCCGGCGTGCGCGCGACATGACCAAAAAGGTCGATCCATCCGCGCCACCGACCGCCTGCAGCGACGCCCCTTCGTTGCTCACTTCGAAGCCGCCAAGCTTGACCACGTACGCATCGAGTGCCTCGACGTCCGGCATCAGTACGGCCATCGCCGCTTGCTTGATTTCCCGTACCAGCGTGCCCGGGACTACCTCCACTCGCACGGCATCCCACACCTCGGCCCCCTGGACACGCACCGTCCAGCGCGGGCTGGCATCGGTCGCCACCAGTCGAATCGGCTCGTCGCGGGTGCGCAGGGTCGTGACGAACGGCGCGCGGGCCAGGTCGGCCGAGTCGTCGCGCGACTCGTGCTTGATGAGATCGCTCATATGATGAGTCCCATGGGCGCCACGTCGGACAGCACTGCTTCAACGGTGACCGGCGGCAGTGCCTCGGCGGGCGGCAAGGACGCGAGGAACTGTGCCACCTGCTGATCGAACAGATAGGTCGACCCGCTGACCGACGAGCCTTCCGGAACGGTCCGCGCCGCGATCACCACTTCTTCGCCACCCTGTCCGCGCAGCGCCACATGCGTCGGTCCCTGCTTTTCGAGATATGCCGAATAGACGCCGCTCCGCCGCGCGAAAAAACGCACCGCGGCGGAGAGCACGTCGGGAATAGGCAACGAGGTGACGCGTTCCTGCAGTTGGCGTGGGGACTGCTGGTGCATGGCCGTGGACGAAGGCGGTGAACAGGAGTCGACGTCGCCACGCGAACGGCGGGCGACCCGGTGGCCGGAGACAAAGTGCGCGGTCTGGACGCACCGGCCACGCTCAAGAATACGCGACAGCACCAAATTCGGCTGTGCGCAACCCGTCGCGCGTATCAGTCGGCCGGGAGCCGCGGCCGCTTGGGTGAGAGGGGCCGCACCTCGAGGCGATGCACCAGCATGTGTGGCGGGGTCGTCACGGCGAAGACCACGGCCTCTGCGACGTCGCTGGGCTCGAGCATCCAGGCGCGATTCGTGCCCGGTGGGAAGAGATCGGTATCCACCGAACCAGGCATGATCACCGACACGCCCACGCCCGCATCGCGCACTTCCAGCATGAGCGATTCGGCGAAGCCCATGACGAAGTGCTTGGTGCCCGTGTAGCAGGTGCCACCGGCGAACGTGTTGCGTCCGGCGATGCTGCCGATCGTGCACACATGTCCGTGACCGCGCGCGACCATTCCCGGCAAAAGTGCGCGCGTCACGTGAAAGAGCGCGTTGACGTTCACATTCACCATGCGGTGCCACTCCTCGCCGGTGAGTTCGAGAAACGGACGCATCACGGCCACGCCGGCGTTGTTGATCAGCACGTCGACCTCGAGGCCGCGCAGGTCTTTGGCCACCGCGCCCGCGTCGGTCACATCCAGCAGCGAGATCCGGACATCGGCGCCGGCATCGCGGCAGGCGGCGGCCGACTTTTCCAATTCGGACGCGCCACGGGCGACGAGGACGAGGTCGTGCGCGTTGGCGAGGGCGACGGAGATGGCGCGACCGATGCCGCGCGAGGCGCCGGTAACGAGGGCGACGGGTCTGCGCATGGGGAGGGTGTCCGGCTGAAGGAGACTGGTGGACCGGCGGCACCGCAGCGAAATCGCTGGAGCTGCGTCGAACACGTCGAAGTGTAACCGTGGTCGTAGGACACACGCCGATACCGCTTCGTGACATGGACCGAGCCGAACCGTGACCGAACGAGCGAAAAATAGAGGTCTGTAACGGAACCAGTTCGCGAGACTCTCCTTCTTCCGATTTCCTATGACGCTCGTGTCGTCAGTTCTCTTTCGTTTATCCGGATGCCAGGCACTGGCGCTCTGCGCGGTCCTGCTCGCATCACCGCTGGCCGCACAGGGTGTAGTGGCCGGTACGGTCACCGATGCCACTGGTCGTCCACTCTCCGGTGTCCTGGTGCTCATCGACGGCACGAGTATTCGTGCCGCCACGGAGAACGGCGCCTTTCGCGCGGTGAACGTGCCGGTCGGACAGCGCAGCATCACCTTCCGCTACATCGGGTTTCAGCCCGTCACCCGTCCGGTCACCGTCGCCAATGGCGAGACGGCGCGCCTCGACGTCAGGCTTTCGGAAGCGATCACCTCGCTCACGGCGATCGAGGTGCGCGGCCAGGTGGCCGGACAGGCGTCCGCGCTCAACCAGCAGCGCACGTCGTCAACCATCACCAGCGTGATCGACAACGAACTGGTCGGCCGTCTTCCCGACCCCAATCTTGCCGAAGCACTCGCGCGCGTTCCGGGCGTAGCCGTCGTGCGCGACCAGGGCGAGGGACGCTTCGTGCAGATCCGCGGTACGAACGCAGATCTCAACAGCATGTCGCTCAACGGCATGCGGGTGAGCACGCCCGAGCAGAACAACCGCCAGTTGCCCATGGACGTGATCCCGTCCGACCAGGCGGCGCAGATTCAGATCTCCAAGACGCTCACGCCGGACATGGACGCCGACGCGATCGGCGGCAACGTCAACATCGTCACGCGCACCGCGCGCGCGAATCAGCCGCTGCTGAACGGCACGTTCGCCGGCGGTCAGAACCAACTGGGCGGCGGCGCGTTGATCAACGCGGGATTGAACGCCGGTAAGCGATTTGGTGCGGCGCAGAAGTTCGGTGCGATGTTCGGCGGCACGTACTATCGCAACGATCGCGCCTCGCAGAACGTGGAAGGGGACTGGTGCTCACAAACGCGTAATTGCGGCGTGTCCGGCACTCCGTCATTCACGTCCCTCAATGCGCCCAACCTGCTGGAGTTCCGAGACTACCCGCAGGTCGATCGGCAGCGCAACGGCGCCAATGGCACACTCGACTATTTGCTCGGCAATAACAGCAAGCTGTTCCTGCGCGGCACCTGGAACCGCTTCAGCGATGATGAAATCCGCGCGCGCGCGCGCTTTCGCTTTCGTGGTGGCGGTGGCTCGCGCTGGAACCAGATCACGCCCGACTCCGGCACTACGACCGGCTCTCAGTTCGATCGCGACCTCCGCTTGCGTGAAGTCATTCAGGACATTTACACCGCGCAACTCGGTGGTGAGCACTTCTCCAACAGCGGCAAGGCGTTCGACTGGACGCTCGGCACCTCGCGCGCCAGCGAAGACCGTCCCGACGTGCTCACGATGGGCTTCCGCCAGAGCGGCATGACGTTGGCGTACAACGTGTCCGAGCCCGATCGCCCGCGCGCCTCTGTCGTCACGGGCTCGTTCGACGATCCGTCGCGCTTTCCCTTCAACAGTCTGGTCCGCGAAGTCCGTAGCACCAACGACGACGACGTCAGCGCCAAGGCGAATGCGTCCATCCCCGTCTCGTTCGGCCGCTTCATCGGCACGCTCAAGGGCGGGCTGTCGGCACGGCTCAAGGACCGTTCCAACTCGATCAGGAACACGACGCATACGAGCGCCGTCGGCGCCAACAGCGCCGGCGCCACCGCGGCCACGCTCATGTCCGCGCTCACCACGGAAACGACCGGTCGCACGCTACTCGACAATCGCTACCAGTTCGGGCGGACCTTCAATCCGGAGCGTATGCGAGAATTCGTTGCGGCCAATCCGAATGCCTTCACCGTGAACGCGCTTACGTCCCAGACCGTCTCGGCCGGTGGCACCTACACGGTGGGAGAAGACGTCTACGCCGGCTACCTGATGGCCACGCTCGATGCCGGTCCGCTGCGCATCGTGCCGGGCGTGCGCGTCGAGGCCACGCGCGTGAACAACACAGCCAAGATCGTGGCACTGAACGCCGCCGGCACCGCGCTGGCCCGCCCGATCAGCGACACGACCGGCACAGCGAACTACACCAACGTCTTCCCGTCGATCAATGCAACGTGGCGCGTGGACGAGTACACGAACGTGAAGGCCGCGGTGACGACGGCGCTGGTGCGCCCGCAGTTCAACGACATGGTGCCGTATCTCAATGTGCAGGCCGGCCAGCAAACGGCGAGCATCGGCAATCCGGCGCTGCAAGCCACCACGGCGATCAACTACGATCTCATGGTCGAGCGCTACTTCACGAGTGTGGGCTTCGTCGCAGCGGGCGCGTTCGCCAAGTCACTCTCGAACTTCATCTTTCCGACCTCACGCGCACGGGTGGCCGAGGACGCCGTTGGTCCGGACGCCACGCAGATCACGCAGCCGGTCAACGGCCCGACGGCGAACCTGTACGGTTTCGAAGTCGCGTGGCAGCAGAACCTCACGTTCCTTCCCGGACTGCTGAGTGGGCTCGGGTTGAACGCGAACTACACCTACACCACCTCCGATGCGGACATCCCGGGGCGCGGTCGCGACGGCGTGACGACACCGCTCCCCGGCCAAACCGGCAACGCGGGCAACCTCGGCGTGTTCTTCGATCGCGGACCGCTGTCGCTGCGCGTCGGCGGCAACTACTCGGGGGCGTTCCTCTCGACGATCAACCCCACCACGCCCGAAGCGGACACCCGCACCAAGTCACGCTTTCAGGTGGATGCTTCAGGTTCGTTCCGTATCCGCAACGGCGTGAAGCTGTTCGGCGAGTTCATCAACCTCACGAACACCCCGCTGCGTGCGTTCGTCGGCGATCGGCAGAACCGCGGTGGTGGCGGCGATGACCCGTCGTTCGAGGCGTACAAGTCGTGGGGGATGATCGGCATCCGCATCGATCGCTGATTCACGTAGCACCCACACGTGATGCAAACAGGGGGGACGCCAGCTGGTGTCCCCCCCTGTTCGTTCCTGCGTGACAGTCATCGACGACGCGTCCGCACCGGACGAGAGAAGTTGCAGGCGACGTTATCCCTGGGCGACCGACGCACTCAACGTGCGCTACGAACCCTGCGGCCGTCGTGGCCGCAGATGCGCCGGTGCAAGGCGGCGCGCGGCCCATCCCAGCAGTGCGTCGACCGCGACCGCCATCGCGGCGGCGGGCAATGCGCCTGACAACACGAGTCGCGCATCGGCAAGACCCAATCCGGTGACGATCGGCTCGCCGAGTCCGCCCGCGCCGATGAACGCGCCAAGTGTTGCGGTGCCAACAGTGAGCACCGCCGCAGTGCGAACACCGGAGAGCACCACCGGCGCGGCCAGAGGAAGTCGTACCCACCACAATTGCTGCGACGACGTGGCACCCATCGCCGCGATGGCGGCGACCGCATCCGGATCGGCGAGCCGCACGCTGGTGTAGGTCGCGCGCGCGATCGGCAGCAACGCATACGCCCACAGCGCCACAATCGCCGGCACCACGCCGATGCCGAGCAGCGGGATCATGAACACCAGCAGCGCAATGCTGGGCACCGTTTGCAGCACACCGAATAGCTGCAGCACCGGCTCCGCCGCTGCCGGATGCGACGACAGCCACAGGCCGAGCGGCAGGGCCACGAGTAACGCGAGCGTCAACGAGATCACCACCAACGTCGCGTGCTCGCCCGCCAGTCGCAGCGTCTCCCCGCGTCGCGCCCAGAAAAAGGACCAGAATCCCACGGCACCGTTCGTTGCTCGCGCCACGGGTGGCAGCGCGTCACCCACGCCGAGCGCTGCCAGCGCACGCTGCGCGACCTGAGGAATCGGCTCGTCGTCCACTTCGATCGCACGATTCCAGGCACGCATATCGACTTCCGTAAAACGCCCACTGAGCGTTGACAGCACCGCCAGCGCACCAGGATCCTCCCGCGCCAGTCGGCGCGACACCACGGCGGCCGCATCGTACGGCGGGAAGAATCGCCGATCGTCCTCCAGCGTCACCAGCGCATACTTCGCCAGCAGACCGTCCGTCGCGTATCCATCGATGATGTCAACGGCGCCTTGGGTCAACGCTTCGTACTTGATGGCCGGCGCCAGCGGTCGCACGGCCGCAAGCCGCAACCCGTACGCACGTTGCAAGCCCGGCCAGCCGTCGCTGCGACCAATGAAGTCGGATGTAAACCCCCCATTCAGGCGTGCCTCCGATGCCGCGAGATCGGAGAGCGTACGCAAGCGATACCGCTGTGCCGTCTCGGCGCGCACCGCTATGGCGTAGCCGTTCTGGAATCCGAGGGGCGGCAACCACGTCACGCCGAACCGTTGCAGACTCGCGGTGGCGACATGTGTGTACGCGCGACGCGGATCGGCGCGCATGGCAGATGTGACGGTATCCGCCAAGATCGCAAGGAGACCGGTGCCGGTGTACTCCGGATACACATCGATCGCGTCGGATCGCAGCGCCTGAAAGGCGACGTCGGTTGCGCCGAGGCCGAGCTTGCGTTCGACCCGTCGTCCGGATCGCTCGAGCAACTGCGCAAACATCTCCGCCAGCAGAAAAGACTCGCCAAACGGTTTGGAGGCCACCACGATCGGCCGTGCAGCGTCACGCGTCGCCGACCCGTTTTCCTGCACAGCGGTGACCGCAGCCGACGGTTGCTGCGCAGCGACCTGATGCGCGCCCGATGTGAGCGCGAGTAGCGGCACCGGTACCAGCCGCGACGCGAGTGATACTGCGCGTGGCAGCAGTCGCAGCAACGCGCGCCCGACCTCGCGTGGTCGTACGGCGCTCACGCGTCCACCAGCACCCGCGCGGAAGCGCGCGCCCGCTGCACGAGTTCGGCGACATAGGATGTCGCCGGGTGATCGATCAACGCGCGAAGCGTGTCGAGCTGCTCGATACGCCCGGAGCGCATGACCGCAATGGAGTCCGCCAATCGCGCCGCTTCGCCCAGATCATGGGTGACGAGTACGGCGGTGAACCCCAGAGCGCGACGAATGTCCGCGAACGTCTCCAGCAGTTCATTGCGCGAGATCGCATCGAGCGCGCTGAACGACTCGTCGAGGAGCACCAGTTCCTGCCGCGCCGCGAGGGCGCGCGCGAGGGCGACGCGCTGTCGCTGACCACCCGACAGCTCATGGGGAAATCGCCCCGCGAAGACCGCTGGCGGCAGACCGCAGCGCACGAGCGCCTCATTTGCCGCAGCGGACGGATCGGCCCGGTTCGACAACGTCGGTACCAGCGCCACATTGCGGTGCACGGTCCAGTGCGGCAGCAGACCAGCCGACTGGGGGACGTACCCAATCCTCCGGCGCAGCGCGACAGGATCCCCTGTAGTCACATCTTCGCCACCGATGAACACGCACCCAGCGGCAGGCACTACCGTGCGATTGAATGCGCGAAGCAGCGTGGTCTTGCCCGAACCACTCTCGCCGACAATTGCGAGCAACGTACCAGCGGCCACCGTAAGGGACACGTCGTGCAGGGCGGTGACGCCGCCGTAGCGATGCGTGAGGGACGTGACGCGAAGTTCGAGGGACATGGAGAAGGAATGTCGTCATGAACACAGTCCACGGGAACTTCGGGACGCCGAAATCGGTTGAATGCAGTCGGGGTGAAGTGTCCCTCGACTCCGAGTGTGTGCATCGGCACACGTGGGGAATGCACAGCGTCCCGCCGAGGATCCATGACGTCAGCCACTCCCGTACGCACGCGATCTTCTGAGGCACCGTCGCAGGCACCGTCGCAGGCACCGTCGTCGTTCGCCATCCGCTACGCCGCGGTGCGGAGCGCGACGGAACAGCTCTGCGCGCCTCTCCAGACCGAAGACTACGTCGTCAGCAGTATGCCGGACGTGAGTCCGACCAAATGGCATCTCGCGCACACGAGCTGGTTTTTCGAAACGTTCGTGCTCGCCCCGTTTCACCGCGACTATCGCACGCTGAACCCCAAGTACGCCTTTCTCTTCAACTCGTACTACGTGCAGGCGGGTGAGCGGCACTGTCGCGCACAACGCGGCCTGGTCACGCGTCCCACCGTCGCGGAGATCTACGCGTACCGCGCGCATGTCGACGAGCACATGCGGCAGCTCCTCGCCACGATCGATGACGACCCGCAGCACCCGGCCAGTGCCGTCCTCGAACTCGGCCTGCATCACGAGCAGCAGCATCAGGAACTGCTCGTGACCGACATCAAGCATGTGTTCTGGACGAATCCGATGCGGCCGGCATACCGGCCAGAGGGGCGCCTGGAAGCTGCGCCATCAGCGCAGGGATGGACGATGCTCGATGCGGGTGTGCGCGACATCGGGTACAGCGGCAGCGGGTTCCATTTCGACAACGAAGGTCCGCAGCATCGCGAATATGTCCAGCACTCGGCGCTCGCGCATCGACTCACCACCAATGGCGAGTTCGCCGGGTTTATCGCCGATGGCGGATACCGTCGCCCGGAGCTGTGGCTCAGCCGCGGCTGGGCCACGGTGCAGGAGCACGCCTGGCGCGCGCCGCTGTACTGGGAACAGGTGGACGAGACCTGGCACGAGTTCACACTGGCGGGCGCCGCCGCCGTCGACGTGCACGCGCCCGTTACGCACGTGAGCTACTTCGAGGCGGATGCCTTTGCGCGCTGGGCCGGCATGCGTCTTCCCACCGAAGCGGAGTGGGAGGTCGTGGCACGGCGTCATCCGGTGGCTGGTCGTTTTGCCGACGCGGGTTCGCTGCATCCACACAGCGACGGCACATCAGGAGTGCAGCAGCTCTTTGGCGACGTGTGGCAGTGGACGCAAAGCGCGTACGTCGCGTACCCCGGCTACCGCGCCTCATCGGGCGCGCTCGGGGAGTACAACGGCAAGTGGATGAGCGATCAATGGGTACTGCGCGGAGCGTCGTGCGCGACTCCCGCCAGCCATGCCCGCGCCACCTACCGCAATTTTTTCCCAAGTGATGCGCGCTGGCAGTTCACGGGCATCCGTCTCGCTCACGATGCCGATGGAGAACTCGCGTGACCGCCTCACCCCCGCGCTACCGCACCACCCCGGATGTCGCCACCACGTCGCTGCGGGACGTGGTGCTCGATGGCCTGCGTTCGTCGCCCAAGACCCTGCCCGCCGCACTGTTCTACGATGCGCGTGGTGCGGCCCTGTTCGAAGACATCACGCAACTGCCGGAGTACTACCTGACGCGCACGGAGCATGACATCCTCTTGCGTCATGCCGGGGATCTGGCCAATCTGGTGGGACCGAACGCCGCCATCATCGAGTTCGGTAGTGGGGCGGCCATCAAGGTGCGCCACTTGCTGCGCGCGTTTCGTGATGCCTCCGCGTACATCCCGGTGGATGTGTCGCGCGAACAGTTGCGTGACGTGGCGGCCGAACGGGCCCTCGAGTTTCCGCACGTCCCGGTGCTCCCCGTCTGGGCCGATTATACCGAACCATTCGACTTGCCGGAGATTCCGGAGGGCGCACGGCGCATCGGGTTTTTCCCGGGCTCGACGATCGGCAACCTCCACCCCGAAGACGCGAGTGCGTTTCTTCGACGCGTGCGTGACTGCGTCGGCGACGACGGCGGGCTCATTCTCGGTGTCGATCGCCGCAAGGATCCGCGACTGCTCCACGCCGCGTACAACGATGCGGCGGGGGTGACGGCCGAGTTCAACCTGAACGCTCTGTTGCACCTCAATCGCGAGTTGCACGCCACGTTTTCCAAGTCCGCCTTCCGACATCGGGCATTCTTCAACGACACCCAAAGCCGCATCGAAATGCATCTCGAGGCGTTGTCACCGCAGCATGTCCTCGTCGATGGGCAGTCGGTCACGTTTGCCGCCGGCGAGAGTGTGCGCACGGAATGCTCGTACAAGTACGACCGCGCCCGCCTCGAGCGCGTCGTCGCCGCCGGTGGATTCCGCGTGACGGAACTGTTCACGGATGCACAGCAGTGGTTCTGGGTCGCCTGGCTCGAACCTGTTTAACCTTTTTACCGCCCGCCTCGGCGCGCGCACCATGGTGAATTCGTCGCATGCAAGCAATCTGGAACGACGCGGTCGTCGCGGAATCGGAAGACACAGTCGTGGTGGAAGGTAATCACTACTTTCCGCTCGCGTCGCTCGTGCGCGAGCATGTGGTCGACAGCGCGCACCGGACGACGTGCCCGTGGAAGGGTGAGGCGAGCTACTACACACTGCGCGTGAACGGCAGCGAGAACGCCAACGCGGCGTGGTTTTATCCGGCACCGCGCAAGGGTGCCGAGGCCGTCGCGGATCGCGTCGCGTTCTGGAAGGGTGTGAAGGTCGTCCCGTGACCGTGCCGCGTGACGACGATGCCCGTTCGATCCGCGTCAACGCGGCGGTGATTGGAAGCGGGCAGGCGGGGCCCTCGCTGGCCGCCGCACTCGCCGCCGAGGGCGAGTCGGTCGCGCTCTTCGAGGGACACCTGCTTGGCGGCACCTGCGTGAATACGGGTTGCACGCCAACCAAGACGCTGCGCAAGAGCGCGCGCGTGGCACATCTCGCACGCCGCGCCGGTGAGTTTGGGATTCAGGTTGGCGAGGTCACGGTGGATTTTGCGGCGGTCATGGAACGTATGGCCGCTGTCGTCGACGCCTCGCGCAGTGGATTAACTCGCTGGATGACCGGCAGCAGCGGGGTCACGATCGTGCGAGACTGGGCGCGACTCGACGGGCGCGATGGTGCGGGGGAGCAGGCGGCCTTTATCGTGCGCGCCGGAAACCAGCGCTTTCTCGCCGGGCGCGTGTATCTCAACGTGGGCACAACCGCCACCATGCCGCCCATCCCCGGTCTCAAGGAATCGGGAGCGATGGTCAACGATGCGCTGCTCGCGTTGCGCGAGCTTCCCGCACACCTGGTTATTCTTGGCGGCAGCTACATCGGCCTCGAACTTGGCCAGATCTTTCGGCGACTGGGCAGTGCCGTCACCATCATCGAGACGTCACCGATGATCGTGTCGCGGGAGGACGCCGATGTCAGTGAACGATTGACCGCACTGCTGCGCGACGCGGGCGTGCAGATCCTCACCAACGCGGCCGTGCAGACTGTCAGCGGGCACTCCGGGCACGAGATCACGGTCCAGCTGCAGGTGAGCGGCGCGCCGTCGGCGATTGCCGTTCGCGGCACGCACCTGCTGGTGGCGACCGGTCGTCGCCCCAACACCGCGACACTGGGGCTTGACACCGTGGGCGTGACGCTTGACGCACAGGGCTACGTCCCCGTGAACGGAGCGCTGCAGACCAACGTGCCCGGCGTCTGGGCAGTCGGCGACGTCAATCGCCGCGGTGCGTTCACGCACACGAGTTATCAGGATCACGAGATCGTGCTCGCCAACCATCGCGGTGGCGCGCGCACGGCAGACGGACGCGTTACCACGTACGCGCTCTACACCGATCCACCGCTCGGCCGCGTGGGGCTCAACGAGACGGAGGCGCGTCGACTCATGTCCGCGGGGCGACGGTTCCTCCACGCCACGCACGAAATGCGAAATGTCAGCCGCGCGAAGGAAGAGAGCGAGACGGTCGGCGTCATCAAAGTTATCGTCGATGCCGAGACGCACCAGTTTGTCGGTGCGACGATCTTCGGAATTGGCGGTGATGAAATCGTGCAGATTGTCAGCGCGATGATGGCGGCCGATGCACCGTATCAGGTGCTGCGTGATTTCCTGCCGGTGCATCCCACGGTGACGGAGTTCCTTCCGACCATCCTCGGCAAGCTCGCCCCGCTCGAATAGCGCGCCAACGCAACACTGCGCAGCGCAACGCCACTCGACACATCGCATTGTCGATGCAGCCTCCGCCGCACTCCGACACGTGCCGCACCTACCACCCGCTGGTGCCGCCTCCGCCCTTCCAGGGTCCGACGATCTCGTTCGTCACCCAGCCGCCATAAAACCCACCGTCTTGCGGGCGGACGCGCTCACCATCGATCGTGCATGCGGCCTGCGTCGGGTACAACGCGACGTGATCCCGAATGGCGGCGAAGGGAGCTCGAGGCGCCTCGTACGACCACGCAGCGCGCTCCAGTCGCACGCCGCCGGCGACGATGGTCCAGTAACGCGCGGCCCCCTTCCACTCACACATCGACGAGCCGGCGGCCGGATGAAACGCGTCGCGCAGTGCGTCGCTGAACGGCAGATAAAACGTGGGCGGGCTGGCCGTCTCGAGCAGACGCAAGGCGTTTCGGGTACGCACGATCTCCACACCGCCGACCCGCACGATCACCTCACGTGGGTCGGAGACAATTGCCGGCGGACGTGGATAATCCCACACCGACTCCTGCCCCGGGTTCGCCGCTTCGGCGAACGGCGGACGTTCACGACCGGTCCACTGCCACATAACGGGATTCTCCCCGGCTGAGATGCGGTGCGCGCGTACGACGCTATCGCGCCAATTTATCCGTGAGGTAGGCGGACAACTGACCCGCATCGACGCGATCCTGCGCCAGCGAATCGCGATCGCGCACGGTGACCGTCTGGTCGGTGAGACTTTGCGGGTCGACCGTGATGCAGAATGGTGTGCCGACTTCGTCCTGCCGGCGATAGCGCTTGCCGATCGATCCGGTTTCGTCGTAGTCCACCGGGAACGTCTGGCGCAGATCGTTGAGAATGCCGCGCGCAAAGTCCGGCTGCCCGTCCTTCTTGGTGAGCGGGAAGATGGCCGCCTTGATCGGCGAGATCGACGGATGCAGTCCGAGCACCACGCGTCCTTCGTCTTCGCCCTCGACACTCTCCTCGCGATACGCATTCACCAACGCAGCCAGCGTGACACGATCGGCGCCCACTGACGTCTCGATGACGTACGGCACATAGCGCTTGTTCGCCTGCTGGTCGTAGTACTCGAGCTTCTTCCCCGAGAACTGCTGGTGCTGCGACAGATCGAAATCGCCACGATTGTGCACGCCTTCGATTTCCTGAAAGCCGAGTGTGCCGCCGAAATCGAACGTGACATCGAACGCCGCGCGTGCGTAGTGCGCAAGTTCGCCGTCCTTGTGCTGGTGAAATCGAAGTCGATCAGGCAACAATCCGAGTGCGAGATGCCACTCCATGCGCAGCTGCTTCCACTGCGCGAACCACTCCATGTCCGTGCCGGGCTCGACAAAGAACTGCATCTCCATCTGCTCGAACTCACGGGTGCGGAAAATGAAATTGCCCGGCGTGATCTCGTTACGGAACGCCTTGCCGATCTGCGCGATGCCGAACGGCACCTTTTGGCGCATCGACTGCTGCACGTTCAGAAAATTCACGAAGATGCCCTGCGCTGTTTCCGGACGCAGATAGACGATGCTCGCACTCTCCTCGAGCGCGCCCATGTACGTCTTGAACATCAGATTGAAATTGCGCGCCTCGGTGAGCTGGCACTGGTCCGCCTGCCCCGGCTGCTTGCTGGGCTTCTGCGGGCAGCGCGCATCTTCCAGCTTGTCGGCGCGGAAACGCCCCTTGCACACCTTGCAGTCGACGAGCGGATCGACGAAGCCCGCCACATGGCCACTCGCTTCCCACGTGCGCGGATGCATGAGGATGGCCGCATCAAGCCCCTCGATGTCGTCGCGCGACCGCACCATCGCGTTCCACCAGCGGTCCTTGATATTCTTTTTGAGTTCGACGCCGAGTGGGCCGTAGTCCCACACCGAACCGGTGCCGCCGTAGATCTCGGACGACTGGAAAATGAAGCCGCGCCGCTTGCACAGCGACACGAGTTTGTCCATGACGTCAGGGGTGCTCGACATGTCGGTTCGATGAGGAGATGATGTGACCCACGATGCGATCACCATGATCGCGACCATTCTCGATGAAGATCTTGTTCGCGTCGAATCCCGAGGCGATCACCCCCGCAAGGTAGAGACCCGCGAGCGGCGTCGCCATCGTCGCCGGATCGTGCGTGGGGATGCCGGTGGTCGCGTCGATCGGCACGTCGGCCTGTTCCAGCAGTCCGGTCTCGGGGAGATAGCCGGTCATCGCGTAAACCTGCGTCGCGTCGATGCGCCGTTCGTCGCCCGAGCCGTCCGCGTGCGCCAGCACGACCTGCTCCGGCTCGATGGCCACGACCCGCGACGAGAAGTGCGCCGCGATACTCCCGTCCGCGATGCGGGCGTTGATCTCGGGGCGCACCCACGGCTTGATCTTGCTGTCGAGCTCCGGCAGGAAGTGCACCATGGTGACGAGGGCACCGGCGCGGTACATGTCGAGCGCCGCGTCCACGGCCGAATTGCCGCCGCCGATGATCACCACCGGCTCGTGCCACGCACCATGCCCTTCGGTGTAGCCATGCTGGACATGCGGCAGGTCTTCACCCGGGACCCCGAGCCGATTGGGACGTCCGAAGTAGCCGGTGGCCACGACCACCGCGTGCGCATGATACGTCACCGCGACACCACTGCGCCGCGTGCCGTGCACCTGCCAACGTGCCGGGAGTGCCGTCGCGGCGCCCGCGTCCGGCGCCAGCGACGTCACCGCAGTCACGGTCTCGTACTGGTGGACATCCAGATCGAACAGCGAGGCCACGCCGCGATAGTAGGCCAACGCGTCGCGTCGCGTCGGCTTCTCGGTCGCCACGATGAACGGCACTCCGCCGATGGAAAGCTTCGCCGCCGTCGAGAAGAAGCTCATGTACGTCGGGTAGCTGGCGATCCCGCTCACGATCGGGCCGCGGTCGATGACCACGGCGCGTAATCCGGCCTTGCGTGCCGCGACCGCGCAGGCGATTCCGCACGGTCCGGCCCCGGCAATCAACAGTTCCACCGCAACCACCACGTCGCTTGACATCAAACGACGGTCGCGTGTACTCCGATGATCTGATCGCGACGGGTCCCCACGCTCACGAACGCGATCGGCGCGTCACAGAGCGCCTCCAGCCGGTCGAGATACACGCGCGCCTCGGCCGGCAGATCTTCGAGCTTGCGCACATTCTGGGTCGGACGACGCCATCCTGAAAACCACTCGTATACAGGCTCGGCGCGCTCCAGCATCTGCATGTCGGCCGGGAACTCGGTGTGCACGTCGCCATCCACCTTGTAGCCAGTACAGATGGCCAGCTGTTCAAGCGTATCCAGCACATCGAGCTTGGTCACGGCGAGGCCAGTCAGACCGTTCACGCGCGTGGCATAGCGCACCACCACCCCGTCGAACCAGCCGCACCGCCGCGCGCGGCCCGTGGTCGCACCAAACTCGTTGCCCAAGGTGCGCACCTCGGTCTGGAGCGGTTCGGCGAACTCCGTCGGCAGCGGGCCGTTGCCGACACGCGTGGTGTACGCCTTCACCACGCCCAGCGCATAATCGATCGCCATTGGCGAGATCCCCACGCCCGTGGCCGCCCCGCCCACGGTGGTGTTGCTCGATGTCACGTACGGATACGTGCCGTGATCGATATCCAGCAGCGACCCCTGCGCCCCTTCCAGCAGCACGGCCGCACCACTCTTGATGGCGCGATGCACGCACAGCCCGACATCCTCGGCGATGGCCAGCAATCGGGGCGCCAGCGCCGCCAGCTCGGTCATGGTGTCTTCCACCGACGCACGCACGTCGGAGCCCGAGCGCTCAAGCTGGGCATTGGCGCGGTCTACACCCACGCTCACCAGCTCCCGCAACCGATCCGGATAGCGCAGGTCGAGCACCCGCACTCCGCGACGGGCGACCTTGTCCTCGTACGCCGGGCCGATGCCGCGGCCCGTGGTGCCGATCGCCTTGCTGGCGGCGCTCGCGCGATCCATCAGCTTGTGGTACGGCATCACCAGATGCGCCCGCTCGGAGACGTACAAGCGGCCTTCGACGTCCACGCCATCCGCAACCAGCTCGTCGATCTCGACGAACAGCGTTTCGGGGTCCATTACCACGCCGTTGCCGATCGCGCAGCGCACCCCCGGATGCAAAATGCCGCTCGGGATCTGGTGCAGGACGAACGATGTCTCACCGATGTGCACGGTGTGCCCGGCGTTGGCGCCGCCCTGATAGCGCACCACCCAGTCGGCGCGCTCGGCGAGGACGTCGACCAGCTTGCCTTTCCCTTCATCGCCCCACTGCGCGCCGACCACCACCATCGTGCGCGTTGTCGAATCGAACATGCGGATCTCGTCTCCGGCGGCGCCTTGGCCGCACACAAAAAAACGCCCGGCGGACAACCCGCGGGGCGTTGGAGCAATCTAGTCCGACGGCAGACCGAAGCAACCGGCGGTGTCGGTCCCGTGTGTCGTGGTGTCACCGCGTTCAGCCCCATCCGTCCGGGCCAGCCCGCTCTCCGAAAAGACTTTTCGCAAATACTCAAGTTTCGGGGTCGGCAGCCGACGTTCATCTCCGAGTGTTCGCGACGAGGCGACCTATCCATTGGGCACTGCCTCGCGACCCAGACGAGGTGGCTGCCTTCACGCCCGTCCTGAGGTGCCTCTTGGCCCTGGACCTCCGACCTGCGTTCCACGCGAGCGCCCCGGACTCGATCGACGAGCTGCGCGAGATGCTTGGAAGTCTCGAAGCACAACTCGTGTCCATGTACGAAGAGCGCGAGTCGCCGGTTGCGGAAACCGCACCGACCGACGAAGCCCTCTATGCACTCTACGAAGACAAGCAGCGCCTCAGCGCGCGCACCATCGCCGACCTGCGCGCGAGCGTGGACAGTCTCTCGGAGCAACTCGCGGAGTTGTATCACGCGCGCGAGCATTCCGACGACTCGGGTGACGCGATGCAGGACACGCTCGCCTCGCTCAACGACCAGCTGCATGCGCTGTACGAGGAACGTGAACACGCGGCCTACGCCGGCACGCTCGGCGCCGACGATCGTGCGTCTCTGCTCTCCTCGCTCCAGTCGTTCGAAGCGCAGTTGCATGCCTTGTACGAAGAGCGCGCACTGGCGCCCATCAGCCATACGGGAGCGCTGGACATGGTGACCAGCCTCGAAGCACAGGTCGCCGCGCTGCTCGACGAGCGCGACGAACTCGCCGAACGCCTCTCGCTTGCCGCTCTCGATGCGGTCTCCGCCAAGAAGCGCGCGCGGGATCTCATCAACGTTGTCATCGACCAGTCGTTCGCGTAATCGCGCGAACACCCATCGTCTCCCTTCGCTCACGCCCCGGAGTATTTCATGTCGTTCGTGCCAGCAGAATTCATCGCACAGGTCCCGTCCATCGATCGCTCCCATGCCGACGCGCAGCCGTTCGGCATCGTGCAGGTGGACGACCACGGCGCCATCAAGCTGTACAACCGCTGGGAGTCCGAGATGGCCGGCGTAGCCGTCAGCGCCGCCGAAGGCCGCAACTTCTTCACGCAGGTCGCGCCCTGCACGAACAACCGGCTCATGTTCGGCAAGTTCAAGGACGGCGTGGCCAAGGGTGAACTCGACTCCGAATTCAACTACACGTTCACCTACAAAATGAAGCCGACGAACGTGCAGATCCGCCTCTATCGCCACGCGCCGTCGGCGACCAACTGGGTCCTCGTGGGCCTGCGCGCCGCCTGATGTCCGTGTACCCGGCGCGCGATGACGTCTCTCGTCGTCGCCGCCCGGGTGCGATCTCCCCTTCCCGGATCACACTCCATGAAACCGCTTGCCGCCCTGCTCGTTGATGTTGCCGACGCCGCAGCCGTCGTCCCCGTCTGCCGCAACATCGCTGAATCCGTCGAACTCTCACCCGCCGAGCGCGATTGCGTGATGAACGAAGCCGCCACCGTCTGCGAGCAATTGCAGGCGCTGGGGCAGTCGCTCGCCGATCCGGAAGACGAGGCCGATCTGTATCGCAGCCTGGCCGCCATGTGGCTCGAACTCCGTTTCGCGTGGCAGCGCCACAACCTCGTCGCCAACTATGACACCATCCGCACCGGCACCTGTGCGCCGATCGTGCTCGTACGCGCATCTGTCGCATCCTACATTCTCCAGCGCATCGAGTCGCTGCTGAGCACTGACCATCGCGATCGCCTCGGCGACACGGCCGTACAACTGCTCGACGTAGTGCGCGACGAAGTGGAGCAGGGTAACCTGCACGTGGGCGCCTGATATGCTGGCTCTGTTGCGTCGTCTGTTCCGACGGAATCGTCCGGGCGTACCGGATCAGGCGACCAACGCGAGCGCCGGCGACTCGTTGATGCGAACGCCCGCCGTCGCTGGCACTACGACCAACGACGTCATTGACGTGCGTGTCGCTGAACCCCATGCGCCCGTCGGGAACGTCATCGCGGCAAACGGGTCGGAGACGAAGTACAACGCCGAGGCGGCGTGGACCCGCAGCCTCGACGAGGCCATTGCCCTGCAGCAGTCGTTGCCCGATGCACGCGAAAGCCCCGATGCAACGCAACTGCTGCGACTGCTGGCGAGTGGGCCGGAGGCAGTGATTCGCCAGTTGCCGGCCGCCGCACGCGAAGCGCTCACGATCTGTGACGACCCCACGCTCCCCCGGGCGCAACTCGCACGCAAACTCGAACAGGATCCCGCGCTGCTCCAAGGTCTGCTGCGGACGGCCAACAGCGCGGCCATGTCGAGCGGGCGCGGCACGATCCTGTCGATCGATCAGGCACTCGATCGCATCGGTGTGGCCGGTGCACGTGCGGTGGTGTTGGCGAGTTGTGTGGACGGCCTGCTCAGTCATCCGGGTGGCGAGTACAACGCGATGGCCGCCGACGTCTGGGCCCACATGGTGCGGACCGCGCCACTCGCTCGTGCGCTCGCCCCGGCCTTCGCGGCGGACCCGGACGAAGCCTTCGCCATCGCCTTGCTGCATGATGTCGGTAAGCTCGTGATCTTCGATCGCATCTCCGTGCTGCGCGCGGCGCGCCGACGCCCGGTCGTCATTCCCGCCGCATTCGTGCACCAGTTGTTGCAACTGCTGCACGAGCCGATCGGCGCACTGGCCGCCGAGCGCTGGGGCATGGGCGACCGCGCCTCGTCGGCCATCGGTACGCATCATCGCCGCGATCACGCCACAAGACGGGATGTGCTCGCTGAAACGATCTGCGTCGCCGAGCGTGCGGATCATGCGGCGCGACGCAACGAACCGCTTGACATCGATACGCTGTGGCGGGCAGGGCAGTTGACTGGATCGCCGGCGCGCGCATCCAGCGTGCTGCAGCGACTCGCGGCCGCGGCCTGAGGCTGATATGGACACGACTCGAGGTCTTGCCGAGCTGATCGCGGTGCTCGACGGTGCAGACGTGCGACGGCGCATGCAGGTCATGATCGACGATCTGGGCGGCGTATCCGAGCTTGAGGCGACGGCACTGTGCGCCTCGATGGAGGAGCGAATGCACGGCATCGCCTCGTCGTTACGCGATGTCTGCTACGAAGACGACGTGAGTGAGGCTGTCGCGACGCTGCCGTGGATTTGGCTCGAACTCCGCTTCGAGTGGATGCGTTACAACTTGCAGATGCAGTATCAGACGATGTTGCGCGGCACGGCAGAACCGGCGTTGATGGCACGAGGTGCCGCGCTGTCGCACATCCTCGAAGTCGTGGAACTGCATCTCGATGCCGATGCCGCGTTCGTCGTCTCCAAGATTGCCGCGGATCCCAAGGGCACCGCGCACGGTGCCATCGAGCGGACGGATCGCCTCTTCGCGTTGATGGCAGATGCGAGCGCGGGCGGCCGCGACGCGGTCGAGTCGCTGCTGTTCGCGCAGGATCAGATCAGTCGGCACACGGACTCCGTGCCGGTGCAGCACGAACTCAGCAAAGCGATCAGCTCGGTGATCGAGAAGATCGGCGGCGCGTTGATGGTCACGGTCACCGACTTCACGCTGGCGCTCGAAGGCGCTGTCATCCGCGAGTTGGGCGGCGCGCCGGTGCGCGTCGTACTCAACCAATCGAGTCCCGATCCGTCGGTGCGTGTACCGACGGCCGTCGCCAACGGCTTGCTCAAGGCCGCGACGGACTGGTTCCGTGCACTGGGCAGTACTTCGCTGAGCCAGGACGCGACATCGCGTTTGGCGGCCGGCCGCGCGGCGTTCGTGACCGTTCACGCGTCACTCGAACACACCGGCGATCGCGTGCAACTGACGCTCACCGACGATGCAGACGGGACGGTGGAGTACCGACCGCAATGGCGCTTGTGGCCCATTCGCGACTTCAAGTTGCTGCTCACGCAATCGGTCAACCAGGGGAGCTGCATCCGGTTCGGCTGTTACGTGACCGCGATCGCCGAGTACATGGTGCTGCGCGTCGGTGAGCAAGAGGACGATGCGTACGTCGGCGTACCGATTCGCATGGTCGATCATATCGAGCGCCGCGAGCGCGACGCGCTGGCATTGCACGGCCAGCGCCTCATCAATCGGAGCTCGGGCGACACGTTGCCGGTCGTAGACCTCGGCGAAGCACTGTTCGGTCGCGCCATCGACGGCACCGAGGCAACCTACGTGCACGTGCATCCGGATGGCCGTGACGGCATCTGCATCGCCCTGCGCGTCCTGGGTGTTGACGGCATCTGTCGCGGCAGCATAAAAGGGGTGCCCGCCTTGCTCTCCGAAAGTCCCCTGCGTGGCTTCGTGCAGGCCGATCTGCGTCTCATCGCGGTGCTCGACTTCGACCGGCTGCTTGGCCGCGCCCTTCCCGACGACGGCGTGCCGCTCGAGCAGGCCGCATGACAATGCCGACGCGTGACATCGGAACACAGCTCACCACGCGCGACGTTTTCGATGTGGCCACCGGCGCGTGCACCCTCACGCTGGGTGTGGGCGCGCGGGCGCGCATGCAGGCGTCGCACGCGACCTTGGCGCGCATGGTCGCCGAGCGGCGACGCATCTACGGCGTGACCACGGGCTACGGCCCCCTGGCCTCGCACCCGGTCTCGCCCGAACACGCCGCCACGCTCCAGCGG
>JBBQTA010000010.1:0-163300 GCA_038213465.1 Gemmatimonadales bacterium
GGGCGGATCGGCACGGTGCCGATCCGCCCGCTTCTCATGGCGCCGGAAGTGCGAACCGGGTCGGCCCGCTTAGAACTGATAGCGCAAGCCCAGCTGCATCTGGTAGCGATTGCCCGCCTTGACCGTACGACCGAAGTTCGGATTCACGCGGTAGCGATACTCGCGGGTCGTCTGGTCGAAGCCGATCACGTTCAGCAGCGTCTGGTTGGCGCCAGGCACCACCACCACCGCGCCCCAGTTGTGGTTGATCAGCGCGGCCGCGTTGAAAACGTCAAGCGTGAGCTCCGCGCGCTGCCCACGGATGCTCGGCAGCTTCTGGGATGCGCGCACATCCACCTGCGTGACGAACTTATTGCGGATGCTGTTGCGATCCGCGATGCGTCCGATGTTCGCCTGCAGATAGTCGGCGCCGATGTTCCGCGGGTTGTTGTACACCAGACGGAGCGAGTCCGCGAAGCCCGTGCGCAATCCCGGTGTGGACGGATTGAAGATGAACGCGAGGTCGTTCTGGTTGCCAAAGGAGCTGCCCGCACCCACGTCATCACCGTTGATGTCCTGCGCCACGGTGGGCGACCACGGCGCTCCGGACTGGCCGATCACGCGCGCGCTGAACTGGAAGCCGCCGAGCTCGGGCGTCGCGCCGTAAAGCACCAGCTTGTGGCGGAAGTCCGTGCCGCTGGCACCCCACGTGGCGATTCGCGGATCCGACGGCACGGGCGTGAAGACCGACGAGATCGCGATGCAGCAGTTGAAGGAGCTGTTGTCGCGCGTTTCGTTGAGCGTGAAGGAGCCGCTGATGGAGCCGTTGCGCGGCAAACGCAGTGACGCATCCACGAACGCCGCCTTCTGGTGCTGCGCCGCATCGCTCCGCAGCTCGAGCACGCGCTGGAACTGCGCGAAGGGACGCGCGAGGACCGGATTCCGGCCACCCGTCGCCGTGATGCTCGTCGCGGGCACGAACACGGAGCGATTGGCCTCATTGGCCAGCGTGAAATCGGGGCTCGCACGCAGGTTGAGGTCGACGTAGCGATACAGCTCCGTCGTGTGCGCATACTGCGCCGCGGCGCCGAGCGTCAGGTTACCGTTGAAGAGACGGCGCTGATAGGCGATGTCGCTCTTCCAGGTGCGCGGCACCTTGAAGTCCGGGCCGAACATGTTGATAAACGCGGGCCGCGCGCCGCTTCCCTGCGGAATGCCCGGCGTATTGGCGAACGACTGGCGATATGAGTCGAAGTCCGGCGTGGGGACCGCGGCGCCGGTGAGCAGCACGTCAGCCAGCTGCGAACCGTCGTTGAGCAGGTTGTTGATGTGCGCCATGTAGTGCGGCTGCGCCGTGAAGTAGCCGCTACCCACACGGACCAGATTCTTGCCCGAAGTGCCCGGCGTCCACGTCAACTGCGCACGAGGCTGCAGGGCGATATCGGTCGGCGTGAGATCGGTGTTCGTGCTGAACGCCGTTGCCACGTTCGCGTTCGGATTGCCACCGGTAAGGAACGCTGTCATGTCGGCGCGCAGACCCGCCGTGACGTTCAGGTTCGGGCGGACGCGGAACTCACCCTGCGCAAACAGGCCGCCGTCGTACACCCACTGGCGCATACGCGGTTCCAGCTCCTTCATCGGCACCAGCCGCGCATAGGACGACGGACGCCTGGCTTCAAGCGCCGCGAGATTGGGGAACTGGAAGAGACCGTCCGTCTCGATCGACACGAACATCGAGATGTTGTTCAGCGAATGGTCCGTGCCCACGGTGAACGCGCTCTTGTCGCGGTCCCAGCGCAGCACGTCCACGAACTGGTACGACTCCTCGGTCTGCAACTCGGGGCTCGTCCGCTGTCCGCCGAACTGCAGGATCTGGTTGGTGCCGGTGCCACCGGTCGGCAGCGTGGACGAGACGTTCACCCAGCCGCGCGGCAGGCGCGTGTTCGGCTCGTTCTCCAGAATGCGGTTCGTATAGGCCAGGCGCATGTCGTTCGTGAACGCGCCGCCGAGGTTCGACTTGACTGACGCCATCGACTGAATCTCGCGCGACTTCTGATTGCCGCGACTTTCCAACACCGACAGTTCGCGATCGGGAATCGAGTTGCCGTACAAGAAGTTTGAAAACGTCGTGCGGAAGGTGGCGCGATGCGCTTCGTTGATCTGCCAATCCAGGCGGCTGAACACCGTGTTCAGTGTGTTAGCGCGGTCGAACACGCCCGTCTGCTGCCCGGCAGGGAGACCATACGAACGCCGCAGAATATCGAGGAACCGCGCCACGCTGTCCGGGGCCACCTGCAAGCGCGCCCAATCCGCGGCGTTGTCCACTTGAAGCGTGGAGAACGGCTCAGCCACCTGCTGCCGGTCGTACGCCACGAAGAAGTGCAGCTTGTCCTTCACCAGCGCGCCACCCAGCGAACCGCCGAACTGCAGGTTGTCGAACTTGGTGATGTTCTGCCCCAGGAAGTTCGTCTTGGTGGTGAAGTCCTGATTGCGATTGTAGACGAACAGCGAGCCCGTGGTGGTGTTGGTGCCCGAACGCGTGGCCACATTCACCGCGCCGGCGCCCTGACGCCCCTGCGTCACGTCGTAGACGTTCGTGACGACCTCGAACTCCCGCACCGCTTCCACGGAAATCGAGTACGGACCGCGGCCGAAGCCCGCGCCCCAGATCGTGTTCTTCGCCTGCACGCCGTCCACACGGATGTCCGTACCGGTTACACGTCCGCCCGCGATGCTGGACGAGGACGTAATGATGCCGCCCGTGCCCGCACGGGAGGTCGTCGGGGCAAGAATCGCCAGATCCGCAAACGACCGGTCCTGAATCGGCAGCTGCCGAATCTCCTTCTCCGTCACCACGGTGCTGCCGCCTACGCGCTCGGCGCGCTTGCTCTCGCGATCGGCGCGCACGTCCACGGCCGCCAGCTCAGTGGAGGAGAGCTCCACCGTGATGTCGAGCTCCACGCGGTCACCAAGATTGAGCATCAATCCCGTGCGACGGGCTGGCCGGTAGCCGAGCTGCCGAACGGTCAGGGTGTAGGGCCCGCCGATGGGGAGTTGGGCAAAGACGTAGCGACCGCGGGCGTCAGTCTGACGGGACTGCTGGATACCGGTGGCCTCGTTACGGGCGGTGACCGTCGCCCCGGCCAGTGGAGCACTGGCGCCGGTGCGAACCGCGCCGGCGACGAATCCTTCAGTCCCCTGGGCGCGCAGCGCCGGGCCCAGCAGGGTAACGGTGACAGCGAACAGAACGACGACTGAGCGCAGCGCCCGTCGCAGGAGATGGTGGAACATTGGCATGGGATGCGGAATAAAGAGCCAGGTGACGAGTCGATTAAGACTGTGACAAGCGTTACAGTTTCTTGGGGCTTCGTCATGATTCGGTGTCGGATCGGTGACGACACGGTCACGACGCGGCCACAAGGGCACCGTGCTTCCGGCACGGCCCCCTCCCGTGAGCCCCCAAAGCGAGGTACGTTTCGTGGCTGTAGTTGAGCAGGGGATGCACAACTCACGGGACGGAGCCACCGCGCCTCGGTTTGAGGTACCGGCGACACTCCGCCCCTTTCGCCACGGTTCGGACTCATCGCTTTGCTTACATCGGGACTCACACGCATGGACGGGCAGTCCACGTCACGCGGCTTCAAGATTCTGTCGGGCACGTCCAACCAGCCGCTGGTGGACGAGGTTGCGCGTCATCTCGGGACCGAAGCCTGCAAGGTCACCTGCTCGCGCTTCGCCGACGGTGAGATCTTTGTGCGCATCGATGAGAACATTCGCGGCGCCGACGTGTTCGTGGTACAGTCCACGAATCCGCCCGCGGAAAACGTGCTGGAGATGCTGCTCCTCATCGATGCAGCGCGCCGCGCCTCCGCCGCCCGTGTGACCGCCGTGTTGCCGTACTTCGGCTACGCGAGGCAGGATCGCAAGGATCAGCCCCGTGTCGCCATCGGCGCCAAGTTGATCGCCAACATGATCGAGAAGGCCGGCGCCGACCGCGTGCTCGGACTCGATCTGCACGCGCATCAACTGCAGGGGTTCTTCGACGTGCCGGTGGACCATCTCTACGCGGCGCCGGTGTTCACGAACTACTTCCGCCGCAAAGGCCTCAACAACCTCTGCGTCGTTGCCCCCGACGTCGGCTCGGCCAAGATGGCGCGCGGCTTTGCCAAGCGGCTCGATGCGACGTTCGCCATCGTCGACAAGCGTCGCCCCAAGGCCAATGTCGCGGAAGTGGTCAACGTGGTCGGCGAGGTCGAAGGACGCGACTGCCTCATCCCCGACGACATGATCGACACGGCCGGCACCGTCTCCGAGGCGGCGCGCGCGCTCAAGAAGCTTGGCGCCAACGACATTTACGTGTGCGCCACTCACGCGCTGTTCAGCGGGCCCGCCGTCGAACGGCTGACCAACGCACCGATCACCGAAGTCGTCGTCACGGACAGTATCAACTTACCGCCCGACCGCCGCTTCCCGTCGCTCAAACTACTGTCGGTGGGCGAGCTGCTCGCCAAGGCCATTCGTTATACCAACGCCGACCAGTCGGTCAGCGTGCTGTTCGAGTAGTGAACCTCCAAGCATTCAGCAATGCGTGTAAGCATCACGTGATCAATCACTGACACACGCACCGCGTACACCCAGCGCTCAGTATTGGGTCGTTGCCGTTCGTAGTTCCAGATCGTAGTCGCAGTTCGTAGTTGCGGTTGTTGTGCTTCCGCAGTCGAGCGGCGGGCCGGCAGGTGATCGCTACTCCCGCGCCACATTTCACACACAGGGTATCCGCATGACCGCTCCCGCTTCACTTAACGCCACCGCCCGTTCCGAGAACGGCAAGGGCGCCGCTCGCAAGATTCGTCAGGCCGGCAACATTCCCGCCGTCATTTACGGTCATGGCCGTCAGCCGATGTCGCTGACGATCAACGCCCGGGAGACCGACAAGCTGCTGACGCGCATCGCCACTGGCGCGACCGTCATCGAGCTGAGCATCGACGGCGCCGTGGCCAAGACGCTCATTCGCGAGGTGCAGCGTCACCCGTACAAGAAGCAGATCATGCACATCGACTTCCAGGAACTGGTCGTCGGCGAAACGATCGCGATGTACTGCCCCATCCTCTTCATCGGCGTCCCCGATGGCGTACGTCAGGAAGGCGGCATTCTCGACCAGGTCATGCATCAGCTGCACATCGCGGTCGATCCGGCCAGCATCCCGAATCACATCGATGTGGACGTCACGCACCTCAAGGTCGGCAAGTCGTTGCACGTCGCCGATCTCGTGCTCCCCGCCGGCATCAAGGTACTCGACGACGAAGGCGCCACGATTTGCGTTGTCGGGCAGTCGCGTGCGAGCATCGAGGCCGCCACGGCCGAGCCCAGCGCGGCCGAGCCGGAACTTATTCGCAAGGTCAAGCCGGACGACACGAAGTAAGTCGTCCTCGTTCGCGTTCACGACGGGGCGCGGTACGCACGCAGCATGGTGACCCCACGCTGGCGCGTACCGCGCCCCGCGCGTCTTCCCCGCATGAAAGTCATCGTTGGACTCGGCAATCCCGGCCGCGAGTACGAGGACACCCGCCACAATGTGGGCTGGTGGTTCGTCGAACATCTGGCGCGCCGCTGGCACTTCGATTTTTGGCGCAAGGACGGCGACAGTTTCACCTCGTCCGGACTCGTCGGCACGAAAAAGGTGCGGCTGGTCAAGCCGCAGACGTACATGAACCTCAGTGGCAGCGCGCTGCGCCCGTTTCTCAAGCGTGAAGGCTTTGCGCCCGCGCAGGATCTGATGGTCATCGTTGATGAAGTGGCGGTACCGGTGGGCGAGTACCGGCTCCGCGCCGCCGGCAGTCCGGGCGGACACAATGGCCTCAAGAGCGTCGAGGCCCAGCTCAAGTCGGCCACCTATCCTCGACTGCGCATCGGCATTCGCCCGGTAGATGAAAGGCGCACGATCGGCGATCTGGCCGACTTCGTGCTGCACTCCATGCCACGGGACGAACGCGAACTGGTGGAAGGGCAGTACGACCGCATGGAGAAAGCGATTGAACTCTGGCTCGCCGACGGCACGGAGAAGGCCGTCAGCGCCATGGGGCGTTAGTTGGTGCGGAGACGTACGCCGCGGTCCAGCGGGCATACTTCGCGCGGGCGATGCCCAGCTGCGCCAGCATGGGGCGCACGGGCAAGCACCGCGATGCGCGCGCGATCCGCGTTCGTGGGACATTACCGCGGAGCGTGCGCCCATCCTGCAACGCGGCCGCGAGATGGTCGAGGGCCTGCTTCTGCCACAATATAGAACAGGCTCGGGGCGATCTGGTACTCGTCACATAGATCCGAGACCGGGACCTTGTCACCCGGGTGGCGACGCAACATCGTGGCTTTCTGCTCAGGCGTGAACACGCGACGCGCGCTGGATGGCTTCCTTGGACGGGCTCATGCCAACCTCCGGTACTCCACAGTGTGGAGCGGGTCGACAGATCCTCGTGTCGGTGTCTAACAACACGTGGCAACAGTCGAGCGGGCTATCGTGCGCTCGCTTCGCTCGCTCTCTTTCATCCGCTCGCCACTGAACGTGGGGCGTTCGGTAGCTCCCTCCCACTTGCACCGACCTATCGATCAAGCTATCGTCGTACGACACGCTTATCGATGAGGTTCCCCATGGCAATCGTCACGGTCTCGCCGAAGTTCCAGGTCGTCATTCCGCGGGAAATACGCGAGGCGCTCCGGCTGGAGCCGGGGCAGAAGGTGCAAGCGCTTCAATACCAGAACCGAATCGAGTTCATTCCCGTGCAAAGCATGCGCATGATGCGCGGCTTCTTGAAGGGCATGGACACGACGATCACGCGCGATCAGGATCGCGTGTGAACTTGATCGATTCGTCGGTGTGGCTTGAGTACTTCGCCGCCGGCCCGCAAGCCGGTCAGTTCGCTACGGTGATCGAAGCGGTGGACGAGTTGCTGGTGCCGACGATCGTGTTGGTCGAAGTCACGCGCCGCGTCCTGCAGCAACGCGATGAAGATGCCGCCCTCCAGATCGCCGCCATGCTGCACCAGGGGCAGGTGGTTCCGCTCGACAGCGGGATTGCGTTGAGTGCGGCGCAACTCGGCGTTGCGCACAAGCTCCTCTTGGCCGACAGCATCATCTACGCCACGGCGAAGCAGTATCGAGCGACGGTCTGGACGATGGACGCACACTTCGCCGCCTTACCGGGTGTTCGTTATAGCCCCAAGCGCTCGTAGGGCTACCGCACCTTGTTTTGCTGCAGTCAGCGGCGATGAGGACTGCGGCCAAGAGGTCGCTGCGCTCGCTGGCCGCCATTTATGATAGGCCGCTGCTGCAGAATGCGAGCGTTGAGGCTGTAGAAAAAGGCGAGTTCGTTGCCGGAGGGCGTCGTTCGCCGGCCTCGTGATCGCCTCGATTCGCCGAACTCGTACAGTGTGCGCGATTCTTGACTGTGCCGCGCGGATTTGCGCGTGATTGTGCCCGTGCTGCGGCGCTCGTTATGCCGCCTAGGCCGTGTGGGCCATTTTTCGATGTTGTGTACGAGACAATACAACGTCCATTGCCCGTTCACTTTGGTGCAGCCGCGCAGCGCGAAGCGATCGAGTCGCTTGTTGGCGCGCAGATTCCCAAACACCGGTTCCACCGTGGCGAACCGTTGCCCGTACGAATCGCGTCCCGCCGGCGTATCGATGCGCGCTTGCATGCGCGCGGTGTGCGTGTGCCGGTCGACGTCGATGCGTCCGCGAAAGAACGCGATGTTGCGGACCGGCGTGGTGTCCGGCGTGCGCAGGCACTGCGCGCGCAACGGACACGGACCGCAGTCGCGCTTCGCGCCGCGAAAGTGCGCGCCGACGTCGTCTTTCGTTTTCCGAGTGCCGTCGCGGCGATACAACGACTTACCGGCGGGACAGACACACGCGCGCGCCTCCGCGTCGTACGTGCAATCGGTCGCGGTGAACACCGGCGGTGTCGTGGGCGTCGCGGGCTTGTGGTGGAGCGGATGCGGCCCGTGCTGGTGGCGCGCTTGCGTCGCGCAGCGTTCGTCGCGCTGGCGCAGGTCGCGATCGGCGATGAGTGCATCGACGCGCATCGCCGTGCATCGCCGTGCATCGCCGTGCATCGTATCCCACGCGCGCAGACTCGCTTCGCTCTGGCAGCCAGCATCGGCCGTGAGCACCGTCGTGGACGCGCGCATCGGCTGCACCGCCGCGACGATCGGCAGGAGCAGCTCCTGTCCGGAACCGATCCCGTGCGCCTGCGCCACCACAATGATCTGATGCGCCGCATCGACGCCGGTGTACCCTTGAATGACGCCCTTGCCGGTCGCCATCGTCGCGCGGCCGTTGTCGGTGCGATTGCGCTTCCGCACGGCGCCCGTCCCGCCGCGTCGCGCGTGAGACGCGCTGGGCGTTGCTGCAGCTTCGCGGTGAGTGTCGGCTCCACGTCCGCCGCATCACTCGCGCGATGGCGCTCGAGCATCGTCGTGGCGGCCGTTTCGAGTTTCGCGGCTTGGTGTTCAAAGTCGGCGCGCGTGCCACTCCGTTGCTTCGAGGCATTGCTCGGCAACTTCACGCCGTCGATCAGTAGGGTCCCAACGTTTTCCCGTCGGCGCAGTGCAAGTTGTCGATTTGCTTGGTGAACGGGGGCGGTTCGCCTGGTCTCGATTTGAACGGCGATCGCGGTGGTCACCAGATGGTGCAGGGCATGTTCGAAGGTGCCGGGCAGCAACTGCGCCGCCAGGTCCACGGCGAGCAGTTTCGGATTCGTGTCGATGTGCTTGTAGCGCGCCACCACGGGCCTCGACGACAGCGCAATTGCACGCCAATTTCATTCCGCGGCGAACACCGTCGCGCGTATCGCGTTCCGTTTCCACATTGGGCTGTATCGGGACTAATTCTACAGCCTCGTTATACCGCTACGACTTCCGCCAGCGAACCATCTGGTGCATCGGCACACGACTCAACTGCTTTGTGCTGTCGATCGCGCGCTTCTGAACACCTGCCATCGTGTTTCGAGACGCGCTCCACGAAGCGGAGATGACTCGATGCGCACGCGAACGCCGAGGTCGAGGCTAATCTTGTGCGCAAGCGCCAAGCCTGAGCCATATCCGCGACCGGCAGCGCGAGTCTCGCCGATGCGTTCGAACGGAAGGAAGACGCGCTCATGCGACTCGACGGGAATCCCCGGGCCGTCGTCGTCGACCGAAATCCGTGCGGTGTCGCCATTGGCCGTGATCGTAGCGACAACCTGTGATCGTGCATGTCGCGCAGCGTTCGATCAATGGCTCGTCCAATCACGAGCGTCTGCATTCATCAAGGCGGACTCATTGGCGCGATGACGGCGAGATCTGTACAGTCGGGATGGAGCGGCGGCATCAAAGCAATATCGTGCAATCGCGCGCACTGTTCGCGTCACCGTTTACTGCGGAGAGTATTGATATACTTTCACGTCGGTCGCGTCATCGCACAGTAAACGCGCGATCCATTGCTTCACGCATCGCGTTGCTCGCGCTCACACTCGCCACTGCCTGTCGCGAATCCACACGACCGAACGGAGGCAGACTGGAGTTGCAGGAGAACATGTCGAGCATCGGTATGTCGCGTGGCAAGCTCCATTCCGTCATCGACGGGAAAAATGTCGTTTACACGCTACCGGCATCCACGCAACGGACTGGCGCAATTCGGATCGGAAGGGGGAGCAACACCGTAGCACACTTGAAGATCCGAAACGTACTCAACGGTACGGCCGCAATCGAAACTGACCTTCCGACCGCCGGAGACGTCGCCGTCGCGATCAGAAACGTTCACGTAAGTAACGGTGAACGTGGAATTGATATAAGAAACCCGGGCGTGACCTCACCCGCGAGCAAGCTGTCGGCAACGCTCGAAGGCAACACGCTTTCGGGCATGATGAATGGCCTCGGCCAAGGCATTCGCATCGTCAATTTCGGTACCGCCGGTGCAGTCATTCCCGTCAGTCTCCGAGAAAACAGCGCGACCGGGAACTATTTCGGTTGCCTCGTAGCGAATCTCAACAGCACCGATTCGAAGATCGACGTCGACTCTCACGGCGACGTGTCTAATGACAACGGAATGGGCTGTGTACTTCTGGGTGGCAACGGCTCCGGCGCGATAGCGGCAAACAACAACGCCATCTCGTTCACTGCGCACGCATCGCAGTTCTCGAACAACACGGGTCCTCTTGCGCCAACGGCGCCAAGGGAACGCGGCGGCATAGTCATTGATGGTGGGACGAGCGCGCAATCCGGAAAGGCTTCGCAGAATTCGGTCCGACTCAAACTTTTCGGAAGCAAGGTTGACGGCAACACGGAAGCTGACATTGCCGCGTGGGGCGCCTTCACCAACGCGATTCTGCCGGCCGGCAGCAACAACACCGTGCGTATCGATTTGCACGGCAAGCCCGTCAATGTGATCAGCGTGCCGAGCTTTCCACGCGAGCCCGCGGGTACCAACACGGTGACTGTTGTTCGGTAGGGGAACGACGGCGCCCAGTCGCACGGACCCGCCTGGCGGCACAGCAGCGTCTGCATCTCGAATTCTTTGCCCGGAGCGCGATCCTGCCGCGGCGCGCGAATTCGCCGAGGCGGGAGCGGGGTCCGGGCTGTCGGTCGCGAAGTTTTTCCTGGCAAGTCACCTCGTGAAGGCATTCAACTCGGTGTACTTCAAGACGCTGCCCGAACGCGCCGGCGCGGGATAATTGGTATGAAGCGGTGGCTGGTCACGGATCCATCACCGACCGTCGCATCTATGGCGCCCCTTCGGGAGCGCAGGTCTCGCTGAGCGCGACCAGAACGCGAGCGGCGACGTCGCCGTGTGTCCACCCCGCCGCTTCGCGCACGATCATCTGTCCGCGAACCAGCTCGGTGCGAGCATGCTCGATCGGATTCGCAAGCAGTTCTTCTGCGGTCATCGAGACTGGCAATGGGATCATCGCGGTGGTCCTCGAAGTTGCATCGGCCTTGGTCACGCTCGGATGGTATCGCACGCCGTCAGCTGTGCGTCATCGGCTGGCCTTGCAACGGGCAGTCAAGCCGCGCGCGGAGTCTACTCGGCAGTGATGGCGCACGGAGGCGCACCGCGGCGCCTGGCGCGGTAGCTTCCCTGGTATGCACCCCTCTCGAATTTTCGCGACGCTGATGCTGGCCGCCACCCCGGCGCTGGCCCAGCGCCCCGCTGTCACCGCCACGATCGCCATCAAGGCCACACGCCTCATCATCGGGGACGGCACACAGATCGCCGCGCCCGTGGTGCTGATCGATGGCGAGCGGATCACCGCGGTCGGCACCAGCGCGCAGATCAAGATCCCTGCCGGTGCGAAGGTCGTTGACCTTACCGGCTACACGTTGCTCCCCGGCTTCATCGACATGCACACGCACCTCACCTCCATCGACAACGATGGCGGTGACCTCGCCGTGCTCAAGGAAACCGCGGCCCACGGTGCCATCTACGCCACCGTCAACGCCAAGAAAACGCTCGACGCCGGCTTCACCACCGTGCGCGAAGCGGGCAGCACCGACTACGTGGACGTGGTGGTGCGCGACGCGATCACGCGCGGCTTGATTCCAGGTCCGCGCATCCATGCGGCAGGACCTGCACTCGGCAGCACCGGCGGCCACGCCGACGTGAATGGCTGGAGCCCCACTCTCAGGATTCCTGGCACGGGCGCTATCGTCGACGGCGTGGACGAGGCCCGCAAGCAGGTGCGTCTCAACGTGAAGTACGGCGCGGACCAGATCAAAGTCGTCGCCACGGGCGGGATTCTCTCTGTCGGCGACGCGGTTGGCGCCAAGCAATTCAGCGACGAGGAGCTCAAGGCCGTGGTCGATGAGGCCACGCGTCTGGGCCGCAAGGTTATGGCCCACGCACACGCCGGCGACGGGCTCAAGAGCGCCGTGCAGGCCGGCGTGGCGAGCATCGAGCATGGCAGCCTCGTCGACGACGACGCCATTGCTTTGATGAAGGAACACGGTACCTACTTGGTACCGACACTCATCATCCTCGAAGAGATCGTCACCGACGGCGCGCGCAAGGGCGTTCCCGCCCAGTCCGTTGCCAAAGCGAAGGCGATTGCCGGCGATCGTCGCATCCGACTGCGCAAGGCGTACCAAAGCGGCGTCAGGTTCGCGCTGGGCACCGACGCCACCAGCGACATCCACGGCCGGAACGGCGAGGAGTTCAAGTACATGGTGGATATCCTCGGCGCCACACCGATGGAGGCCATCACCATCGGCACGATGAACGCCGCCACACTGCTGGGCGCCGAGCAGGACATCGGTAGTGTACGCACCGGCAAGCTCGCTGATATCGTGGCCGTGCAGGGCAATCCACTGGACGATGTAACCCGGCTGGCCAAAGTTGCGTTCGTCATGAAGGGCGGCGTGGTGTACAAGACGCCGTCGCTCTCCCCCTGACGTGTCCTGTCCATCACCAGCCCATCGATGAACCGACTTTCCCTGCTCTCTGCGGCGGCGCTGCTGCCCTCTCTCCTTGCCGCGCAAGAACCCATCAAGGCAGCACCACCGGTCGCCATCATTCCGGCCCCTGCCAGCACACTGCCGCTCAAGCGCGCGCCCAAGCCCACCACGGCCGCCATCACGGCCGACGACCTGATGACGCGCCTGTACATCTTCGCGGACGATTCGCTGATGGGGCGCGACGCGGGTACGAAAGGCAACCTGATCGGCACGACGTATATCGCCGCTGAAGCGAAGCGCATCGGACTGCAGCCCGCCGGCGAGAACGGCACCTACTTTCAAACGCTGCCGCTCAAGACCCGCACGATCGATCCGATGTCCTCGCTGATCGCGGGCGGGGCGTCGCTGACCTTCGGCACCGAGTGGCTACCGATGGGGAACGTGACGCTCAACCGGACCGACGTGGACGTGATCTACGGCGGCATGCTCGGCGACTCACTGCAGCTCACCGCCGTGCAGGCGGCAGGCAAGATCGTTGTGCTTGGCGTGCCGCTCACCAACGTGGCGATCAATCGCGCCGTGGTGGGAGACGATGTCATACCGCCTGGCGCGCTGGCGGTGGCGTTGCTGCTCCCCGCGCCGGTGATGCCCAACATCCAGAACTATCTCATGTCGCAGGGGATGGTGCTCGACGAGGGAAGCACCGACCTGCGACTCTTCGTCGCGGCGACTGCCGCGAGCAAGCTGTTCACCAGGCCGATCGCCGAGCTCACGCTTGGTGACGCGGGCGCGAAGACGCAGCTCAACGCCGTAATCAGCACCAGCCCCATCGAGTTTCCGGCGCGCAATGTTATTGGCCTGCTTCCCGGCAGCGATCCGAAGCTCAAGGGGCAGTACGTCGCCATCGGCGCGCACAACGATCACGTGGGACTGAGCCCGAAGCCAGCCGACCACGACTCGATTCGCATCCTCACGCATCTCGTGCGACCGGGCGGCGCGGAAGACAACGGCAAGCGCGCCACGCCGGAGCAGCAGGCGCAGATCAACGCGGAGCTGGCGGAGTGGCGCACGACCAATCCGTCGCGGCTCGACTCGATTTACAACGGCGCGGACGACGACGCCTCAGGCTCCATGTCGGTGCTGGAGATCGCGGAGTACATGGCGGCGCAGAAGGTGAAGCCCAAGCGGTCGACGCTGTTCGTCTGGCACGTGGGTGAAGAAAAGGGCCTGTGGGGTTCGAAGTGGTTCACTGATCATCCGACCGTGGCGCGCGATTCGATCATCGCGCAGATCAACATGGACATGGTCGGCCGCGGCAACGCATGGGATGTCACGGGCGCCAGCAAGGATGGCGATGTGCTGCGCGGATCGCCTGACTATCTGCAGATCGTGGGCTCGCGCCGGCTCTCGTCGGCGTTGGGTGATCTGGTCGAGCAGGTGAACACGAAGGGCACGCACAACTTCATGTTCGACTACGCGCTCGACGCCAACGGCCACCCGATGAACATCTACTGCCGAAGCGATCACGCGGAGTACGCGCGCTACGGTATTCCGGTGGCCTTCTTCACCACGGGCGGGCACTCGGACTACCATCAGCTGACCGACGAGCCACAGTACATCGACTACACGCATCTGACGCGCGTGACGAAGTTCGTGGCGGACTTGATGGGCACGATTGGCAATCGGGCGCAGCGGTTTGCGTTGACGGCGCCGAAGCCGGAGCCGAAGGGAGAGTGCAAGCAGTAGGAGGAAAACCACCCAGCGGTGAGTGCTGAGTGCGAGCGGTGAGTGCGGTTCGCCGCGGTTGCGCTGGACGAGCGACGCAGCTGGCTACGGAGGCCGGGGGCAGTCCCTGTGCCGGCCCTCCGTCACCACTTCCCCGCTCCCCGCTACATTTCGCCGCACTCAGTCACTACCCACTCTCGGCTCCCACTCACAGCTCTCCGCTGGGTAGTGCCCCCGCAACGTATCCAGTCTCCGCGCCATAAATGCTTCGTCTCGGAATCGTCGGTCTCCCCAACGTCGGTAAATCCACGCTCTTCAACGCGCTGACCGCGGCGAAGGCGGAAGCCGCCAACTATCCGTTCTGCACCGTCGAGCCGAACGTTGGCATGGTGGAGGTGCCCGACAGTCGGCTGGAGGCGCTGGCCGTGGTGGTCCAGCCCAAGCGCACCGTCCCTGCGGTCGTGCAATTCGTCGACATCGCCGGCCTGGTAGCCGGCGCGTCGGCGGGCGAAGGGCTGGGGAACAAGTTTCTGCAGAATATTCGCGAGACCGACGCGATCGTCCACGTCATCCGCTGCTTCGAAGACCCGGACGTGACGCACGTCATGGGGTCCCCCGATCCCGCGCGCGACAAGGAGATCATCGAGCTCGAGTTGACGCTAAGCGATCTGGCCGTGGTCGAGAAGCGGCTGGACAAGGTCAAGCGGTCGGCCAAGGCCGCAGACAAGGAAGCGCTGGCGGAACTGCCCGCGCTCGAAGCTTCCTTCAAAGCGCTCGCCGACGGTATGCCGTTGCTGCGCGCCGGACTCGACGCTGATTCGATGGAGAAGCTCGCCGGGCTGCAGCTGTTGACGGCCAAGCCGGTGCTTTACGCGGCCAACGTCACCGACGCGGAGCTGGCCGGCGACGAGGGGAAGTATCTTCAGGCGCTGCGTGCCGCCGTCATCGCGACGGGCGAGCGGGCGGAGGTCGTCCCATTCTCCGCCAAGATCGAAGCGGAGCTGGCCGAACTGCAGGCCGACGAGCGGATGGAGTTTCTGTCGTCGCTGGGGCTCGAGACGGCGGGACTCGACCGGTTGATTCTGGCCGGGTATCATCTACTGGGACTGCAGACCTACTTCACCGCCGGTGAGCAGGAAGTGCGCGCCTGGACGATTCATCGCGGCGACACCGCCCCGAAGGCGGCCGGTGCGATCCACACCGATTTCGAGCGTGGCTTCATCCGCGCGGAAACGGTCTCGTTTGCGGATTTCATTGCGCACAATGGCTGGAAGCCGGCACGCGAAAAGGGCGTGGTACGTTCCGAAGGAAAGGAATATGTGGTGCACGACGGCGACGTGCTTCTGTTCCGCTTTAACGTCTAGTTCCACAGTTGGCGTCGCGGCCCCTTTTTTTCGCACCGGGGTATCCGGTTTGGTGTATGTCGAACGTTCGCTGCGGTCGGGACGCGTGAGTGCGCGTCCTTCCAGCGGCTCAACCTCTGAAGAATGTCCTTGGCCACTCGCAGTTTCTCGGGCGTACGCGCTGCGACATGCGCAATGCTCGTGGCTGGACTGACAGACGTCGGCGCGCCGCTGCTTGGCGCCGCCCAGCCCGCCGAGTCGTTGAGCGTGGCAGCGGCCGCGGCGAAGTTGCCACCGAATGCGGCGAATGTGCCGTTCTTCGTCGGCGAGAAGCTCGAGTATGACGTGAAGTTCGGCGCGCTGAAGGTGGGGAACGGCAGCATGGAAGTCCTGGACATCGCGGACATTCGTGGACGCTCGTCCTGGCACACCCTCTTTCGCGTGACCGGCGGCATTCCCTTTTACCGTGTCAACGACCGGTATGAGTCCTGGTTCGACGTCGTCTCGCTCACCACACGCCGCTTCTATCAGGAGATCGAAGAGGGCACCTACAAGCCCAAACGCCACTACGAGATGTTCCCCGAGCGCGGCATGTTTCAGATGAACGACCGGCCGGAACAGCCGACGGTGTCCCAGCCTCTCGATGAGACATCGTTCCTGTACTTCCTGCGCACCATCCCGCTGGAAGTCGGCAAGGAGTATTCGTACTCGCGCTACTTCAATCCCGAAGGAAATCCGGTGCGGCTGAAAGTGGTGCGACGCGAAGTGATCGATGTGCCGGCGGGCAAATTCAGTACCATCGTGCTGCAGCCGATCATCCGCACCAAAGGATTGTTCAGCGAGAACGGCAAAGCCGAAGTCTGGATCAGCGACGACGACGCGCGCATTGTCGTGCAGCTCAAGACACGGCTCTCGATCGGGTCGCTCAACCTGTATTTGCGCAGCCACAATACGAAAGCGGGCCGCTGACCTCCTGCTGACGACTACTCGTCGGGCCAGTCCATGCGCGGCAACGGCTCGGCGCACCGCGCGTCGTCGTGACGTGGCGTGTTGAGCCACAGACTCACGGGATAGTTCTCGAGGGGACCGGTATACGGCGCGATGAGTGCCTGCGCACGTGTCTTCGGCGTCTTCGGGTCGAGCCACTCGGCGGCGTCCGCCGGGTGGATGAGTACCGGCATGCGGTCGTGAATGCGTGACATGACCGTATTCGGTTCTGTCGTGATCACCGCACAGGTCGACAGCGGCTCCGCGATCGGATCATTCCTGGGCGTCCACTCCTCCCATAACGCGCCCAGCAAGAACGGCGCATCGTCGGGCAGGCGGATACACCAAGGCTGCTTGGTCTTCTGACCGGGCACCAATTGCCATTCGTAGAACAGGTCGGCGGGCATGAGACCGCGCCGGTGCTTGAAGGCCGCGCGAAAGGACGGCTTGGTGCCCACGGTATCACCGCGCGCATTAGCCAGTCTGGCGCCGATGGAGGGCTCGTCGGCCCACCCGGGCACGAGTCCCCACCTGGCCACACGCACGGAGCGACCATCCGCATCCTGGGTGACCAGTGGGACAGACTGCGAAGGCGCCACGTTGAAGCGTGGCCCGAGCGGCGGGAACTGCACGCCGAGACCGAGCGCGTCGAAGCGGGCGGGGTTGCCGAAGCCATAGCGTCCACACATAGCCAGAAAGAGTAATTGCTGAACCGTCCACCACCCAGTTGTGGGCGGTTTAAGTGTTGCACTCGGACCTCGCGCGCCCCACGTTAGTTGCGTCTCTCCCCTCCCCCCGGCTAGTTTTGGAGGTTCTACCCGTCGGCCTTGGCCGACGTGAACCCTCCGCCCGCGGAACGGCACTGCGGGTGGCATCTCAAGTCCATAGGGAGGACTGCCGAGTGGCAAAGCTCAAGATCCGCCGCCAGGCATCGCGGCGGTACGAAGCGGTGTACATCTACGATTCCGCGCTCGAAGACACGGCCATTCTCGAGAAGCTCGAGAAGGTCCAGGGGCTCCTGGGCCTCGCCGAGGCGGCTGAAGTCGAACATTGGGGCCGTCGTGCGCTGGCGTACAAGATCGGTCGCCATGAGAACGGCTATTACATCATCTCGCACTTCAACGCCGAGCCCAAGGTGCTGCCCGAGTTCGAGCGCGCCCTGAAGCTCGACGGCGGCGTCGTGCGCTATCTCATCACGCTGCACGAGCACGAGCTCGGTGCACCGAAGCTGACCGACGAAGAACTGGCCGCACGTCGCCGTAGCGACGACGACGACGACGACGAGGAATAACCCATGCGCCGACAGAAGAAGCCCTGCCCGATCACGGAAGCAGGCATCCGTTATGTGGACTACAAGGACGACCGTCTTCTCGCCCGCTTCATCACCGATTACGGCAAGATCCTGCCGAGCCGGCTGAGCGGCGTGGACGCGCGTCACCAGCGTCAGCTCTCCACGGCCGTGAAGAAGGCGCGCTTTCTGGCACTGCTCCCGTACGTCAAGGGACAGACCGGCTGATATGACCGGAGCCGTCGCGACGGATTCCGCCGCGACGGCTCCGCAGGAGCGAGGGTGGCGATGGTTCGTGGTTGCCCTCGTGTTGATGGTGGCGGTCACGTCGGCGTCGGGCTGGACACCGGCCTTGTCGCTCGCCGCCGGACTGGTGCGGCTGCTTCTGCCGGTCGAGCAATTCGCCCTGCTGGTGCTGGTCGCCATTGCCAGTTGTGCGGTGGTGGGCTGGTGGGCTGGTGGGCGGCTCGTGCTTTCCCTCGCCTGGGTAGCGTTGGCGGCTGCGATGGTCTGGTTGCTTCCGTTGCCCCTGTCGGGGTACGGCGCGTTCGCCCGCGGTTGGGCGCTCGCTCTCGGTTCCTCGTTCGGATTGGTTTGTCTGGCGACCAGTGCCAAGCCGTTTCTCGGTCGGGCGTTGGCGGCGGTCGCACTGACCGGCGCGGTGACCGTGGCGGGTTTTGCTACCCGGGCACCCGTCGGGAGCGGCTCGTTCGACGGGCCGTCGCGGATGCTGGCGCGGCAGTATCAGGAACGCATTCAGCAGTCGCTGGCGGCATGGCAGCGTCGGACCGATTCGGGCGCGTGGCGGGCGTTTGCACAGCGCATGCCCGACGCGGAGGCTCGTACGGATCGGATGGGGGTGGTGCTCACCGCGCTGGCTGGTCAATTGCCTGGTGATCGCGGACCGCTATTGCTCCTGGCACCGGCACTGCTTGCACTCGAGTCACTGATGGCGCTCGGTCTCGGCTGGGCGGCGTATCATCGCTTGTCGCGGGTGCGCATCGGCCCGCCGCTGGGGCAGTTGCGTGACCTGCGTTTCAGCGATCAGCTGGTGTGGGGATTGGTCGTGGGGGTAACGGTACTGTTACTCCCGACCTTGGCCGAGTGGAGAACGCTCGGCGCCAATCTCGTGTGTTGCTTTGGTTCGCTGTACGCATTGCGGGGTGCGGGCGTGCTGACATGGTGGATTCCGGACCGGATCGCCGTGTTGGTGTTGCTCATCCTGCTGATACTCATTCCGTTTCTTGGTCCGGTCTGGGTGCTCGCTGTGGTGCTGGCGATCACGTTCGGGCTCGGACTGGGCGACACGTGGCGCGATTTCCGCGTCGGCACGAGTCGACCGTCGTCGCTCCTCTAATCTCTACCGGTTCGACCCGGAGATCCCATGGAAGTCATTCTTCGCAGCGCCATCGACAAGCTCGGTCATCCGGGTGACATCGTCTCCGTGTCTCCCGGCTACGCGCGCAATTTCCTGTTGCCGCGGGGTTTCGCGTACGAAGCCACGGAAGGCAACCGCAAGCGCATCGCCGCCGAGAAGAACCGGCTGGAAGCGGCCGAGTCGGAACGCCGAGACGCCGCCAGTCAGGTGGCGGAGAAGCTGGGCGAAGTCTCGGTCACCTTCGCGGCCCGCGTCGGCGAGGAGGGCAAATTGTTCGGCTCCGTGACCACGGCCGACATCGCCCACCAGCTCGAGGCGCAGGGTTACAAGATCGAGAAGCGTCAGATCGAGCTCAACGAGCCGATCAAAGCACTTGGCGTCTACCGAGTGGGCATCCGCCTGCATGCGGACGTGAAGCCCGAGATCAAAGTGTGGGTGATCAAGCAGTAAATCGGGGTCGCGGGCATGGGGGCGTCCCCAGCCCGTCAGCAGTGTGTGCGAGGCCGTCCTTTATGCGACGGCCTCGCGTCGTTCCACTGGTCACGTGGGCACCGCCGCGGCGGGCGAATGGTTATGCCAGTGGCGGTGACAATGGTTGTGTCGATTGCTGCATCACGCGTACTGTCCCAGAGCCCGCAGTGCGAACCTCGCAGATCCGAGCTGGGTACCAGTGTGTAGCACACTTGTGGCTCTATCGTCGTGCCACGCCCCGACGTTTCCTTTCCGCCTGCCCAGCCGCAACATGGCCGCATCCCGTGTCGCAAACCCCGGTGAAGTCATCGCCCGTCGCGCCGCCGAGCTGGCCAGCGAACTGAAGGCGAACGACATCCTCGTCCTGGATCTCCGTGGAGTGACGGACATGACCGACTTCTTTGTTATTGCCAGTGGGACCTCGGACACGCACGTGCGCGCGATCGCCGATCATGTGCAGGCAGGGCTCAAGGCGACTGGCGTGTCTACCAATCAGACGGAAGGCATGACGCAAGGCCGGTGGGCGTTGCTTGACTACCTCGACTGCGTTGTGCACGTGTTCCACCCGACGTCGCGCCAGTACTACCAGCTTGAACGGCTGTGGGGCGATGCGACGCCGGTCCAACTCGGGGCTGCCATAGGGGGCGCGCGGTGAAGCCGACTGGTGGACGAATTTCACAATGGGTCGCGATGCTTGGGCTGGGCGCGTGCGCGATTGCGGCGCCGCTCCAGGCGCAGGGCTATTTCGGCCAGAATCAGGTGCAGTACGATCACCTCCGCTGGCGGGTGATCGAGACGGAGCATTTTCAGCTTCACTACTATCCGGAGATCGCGGAGGTGGCGCCGGACGCTGCGCGTATGGCGGAACGGTCATACGCGCGTCTTTCGCGACTGATGGCGCACCAGTTTCGCGAGAAAAAGCCGATCCTGATCTTCGGTTCGTCGGGAGACTTTGCGCAGAGTAACGTGTTCGGCGACCTCGGCGAGGGCACCGGGGGTGTCACCGACGCCCTGCGCCAGCGCATGGCGCAGTTCTTCAGCGGCGACTGGGGCAGCTTCGAGCACGTGCTGCAGCACGAAATGGTGCACGTGTTCCAGTACGACATTTTCTCGCGCGGCCGCGCCGGCGCCGGGTTGCAGAATCTGGCGATGGTCAATCCGCCGCTCTGGTTCATCGAAGGGTTGGCCGAGTACTTCTCGATCGGCGACAAGCATCCGTGGACCGATGCCTGGGTGCGCGACGGTGTCGTCAACGGCACGTTGCCCAGCATCCAACAGATGACGGAGCGTCCCGACAAGTACTTCCCCTACCGCTTTGGACTTTCGGTATGGCAATACGTCGGCGCGCGCTGGGGCGACGAAGTCATCGGCGAAATTATGAACTCGGTGCCCAGTCTCGGCCTCGATCGCGCGTTTCGTCGCGAGATCGGGCTCGGGCTCGAGGAGCTGAGCAACGAGTGGAAGCAGGCGATGCAGGCGAAGTATCTGCCGCTGGTCGCCGAGTTGCAGCGTCCGCGCTCGTTCGCCGAGCCGCTGCTGTCGCAGCGCCGGTCGGGGAGCATCGCGAGTCTCTTCGTCGCGCCGGCGCTCTCCACCGACGGGCGGTACATCGCGTACGTGGCGTACGGCAGTCTGCTGCGTGGTGAAGTCTTCCCCGAGTTGTACCTCGCCAACGCGCAGACGGGCAAGCGCATCACGCGCCTCGTCAAGACGACGACCAACCCGGACTTCGAACAGCTGCGCTACATCTATTCGCAGCCGTCGTTCTCGCCCGATGGTCGGCAGCTGGCCTTTACCGGTCAGAGTGGCGGTCGCGACGTCTTGTACCTGCTCGACGTGAAGTCGCGCAACGTCATCAAGCGATTCGATCCCGAACTCGATCAGGTGCTCAGCCCCACGTTTTCGCCCGACGGTCGCAGGATCGTGTTCAGTGGCATGAAGCACGGCATCAGCGACTTGTACATGGTATCACTCGATACGCCCGGCATTCAGCAGTTGACCAAGGACATTTACGGCGACTTGCAGCCAGAGTGGTCGCCCGATGGCAAGTCAATCGCATTCGTCAGCGATCGCGGGCCGGATACCGACTTCGACATCCTCAAGATCGGGAAGTTGAAGGTGGCGCTGTACGACGTGGAGACCGGCAAGGTGGAGACGCTCCCCGATCAGGGTGGCCTCAATATCAATCCCCAGTGGGCGCCGGACGGCAAGAGTCTGATCTACATCTCGGATCGCACCGGCACGGCGAACCTCTTTCTTTACGAGCTCGATGCCAGGCTGCACTACCAACTGACCAACGTGGCCGGCGCAGTGACCGCCGTCGCGGAGCTCTCTCCCGCGATCTCGTGGGCGCGCGGTGCAGACTTGCTGGCGTTCGTGTATTACGAAAAGGGCGAGCATGCGATCTGGAAAGTTGCCAATCCGCGTTCGCTGAAGAAGGCGCCGTTCCGCGCGCCGGTGGTGGCACAGGGTGCGGCCGGTGGGAAGCCGGGCGTGCCCTCGGTGACGGCGCCGACGGTTCCCGCAGCGCCAGTCGATCCCACCGCTCATCTGCTGCGTGGTACGGTGCGCGACAGCGCGGCAGCACAGCAGTCGTTCTATCGTCCACAGAATAGCAATCTGGCACGCGCCTCGAGTGATCTGCCTGCCGTGACCTTGTCGCGCATGGCAGAACAGGTCAGCGTGCGCGCTCTGATGGACAGCTTCGACTTCAACCTGCCCGACACCACGCGCTTCAGCGACAAGCGCTACAAGGTGCGCCTTACTCCGGAGTACGTCTCGCAGCCGAGCATCGGCTATCAGCAGGGCGGCTTCGGCCAAGGGACCTACGGCGGCACCACGATCGTACTGAGCGATTTGCTGGGCGATCACCGGCTCGCGCTCTCGGGTGCGATCAACGGGCAGCTCAGCGACGCGCAGGTGTTTGTCGGCTACACCAGTCTCGGTCGACGCCTGCAGTACTCGACCGGCGTGACGCAACAGCCGATCTATCTGCTCTCCAACGCAACGCAGTCCGACCTGGGCGGCGGCCAGTTCGCGCAGACGCAGGAGATCAACCGTCTCGTGCTGCGCGAAGTGTTCGCGACGGGGCTCTATCCGCTCAACCGCTTTACGCGCTTCGAACTGGGCGCGCGGTTCAACAACGTCGACCAGCAGGTGTTTCCGTTCACGCGGGTCGTGGACTTCAACTTCGGCTTTGCCACCGGCTACGAGCGCGGGCCCACACGGAACGTCGCCTCGGCAAACTGGGTGTCGCCGTATGTGGCGTGGGTGACGGACAACACGCTCTTCGGCTTCACCGGCCCGATCACCGGGAAGCGCGCGCGTGTGCAGGTGCAACCGAATTTCGGAACATGGCAGTGGACGGAGTACCTCGCGGACGTGCGATCGTATCTTCCGATCCTCTTCAACTACGTCACCTTCGCCACGCGCTTCACGACGAGTATGGCGGTGGGCAAGGACGAGTCGCGTTTCCCGAAGTGGATTGGCCGACCCGACTACATTCGCGGTTACAATCGGGACGATCTGAGCAACGTGCAGTGCAGCGGCATCCCGACAGACGGCAATTCACAGTGCAACACCGTGGAGACCATCGGCAGCCGAGTCGCCTTTGCCAACGCGGAGTTACGCTTCCCGATCATCCGGCGTTTGGACCTGGGCTTCCTGCCCGTCGGTCTGCCGCCGCTGGACGGACTGATATTTTACGACGCCGGTGTGGCGTGGTCGCAGGGGCAGTCGGTCTTCCTTTCGGAACCGTCCAATTACGACTTCTCGAAGCAGCGGACGCTGCTGCGCAGTTACGGCTACGGGTTCCGGCTCAATCTGTTCAACATTGCGATCGTGCGATGGGATTGGGCGGTGCCGCTGAACCGGCCGAATCAGAAGGGGTTCGGAACGTGGTTTTTTGGGGCGAGCTATTAGCGGGGGGAGGGAGCGGCTCCACCCCCTGAGGAATGGTGCCGGACTGGCCGATTCCGACGTCACACCGTCAACCCCCAATTGGGTGGTTGACGTAAGTGGTGGTCGTCAGTTGTTGACGAATGTCGTCGGACCGAGTGGTCTGTCTCAGTAGTCGCACGCCGTTGGGCGTTGTTCTCAGGTGCCGGTTCCCCGCACCCTCGCGTACGGGTACTTTACGCCCGTGCGCACGCTCTCCGCGACGGCGCTCTTGCTCCTCGCGTGCGGCTTTGCCGGCGGCTGTGCCGATAGCTCGTCCCGCCCCTCTGGAGCCGGCGCCCCTCCCAGTGTTCTCGGTGGTCCGGACCCCGTCGTTCTGCGCGTTGCGCGGTCCGGCGGCACGGTCTCCGCCTATGCGTATCCGGCGCTCGATTCCGTACTCTGGAAGTCGAGTTCGCGTGCGCCCGCGCTCGATCGCGTCATCGCGTTCGGCCCGGACGACGGCTATCTTGCCGCGATCGACACCGGCGGCGCGCCGGTTCGACTCGACCTCCGACTCGGAGGTGTCGCCGCCGAACGGAAGATTGCCGTCGCAGCGGTTTCGTCGGCGGACGGTGGTGCGCTCTACGCGCTGACGAGTACAGGCGAATTGACACGTTTCACGCCGAGTGGTGGGGATTGGAGCTTCCAGCCGCCGCTCCCGGCGTCGGCGCTGTTCGCTCAGGGAGACGGTTCGCTGATCGTCGCCGGTGTGCGCGGCGATCGACTGCTCGTGTGGCGGGTGCGTCCGCCCGGACAATCAGTGGCAGACAGCATTTCGTACCCGCTCCACGGCGATGCGGCGGCGGTGGCGACCGCGCTGCCCGCCACGGCGGGTACGGTGGGCGACCGTGTGTTCTTTAGCGCCAACGAAACGGTGGTGGTCGTACGCAAGAGCGACATGAAGACCGCGCAGGAGATCGACCTTGGCGACCCGGTCACGGCGATTGTTGCGACGCCCAGTGGCGACCGTCTGTTCGTGGCGCTGGCGGGTGATCGGTCGCTGCGCATTCTCGACCGCTTCGAGAACGGATTGAGCGGGAAGATCCGCCTGCCTTCTCCCGTGAGCGAGTTACGCATGGATCCCTTGGGTCGGGTGCTGCTGGCGCGCGCCGCGGCGGACACGGTGTACGTGGTCAGTCTGGCCAGCGATGCCGTGCAAGGCGTAGTGCGCAGCGCGTGGCGTGGCGACCTGCCGCTCGTGCTGCCGGATGGTGCCATCGCGCTGGCACGCGATGCGGATGTGGTGTTTGCCGACGCCACGACGTTGGCGGATGCGCGCACCATCACCGGTGGCACCAAGGATTTTTGGCACGTCCTGCGCTGGAACGGATTCCGTCCGCGCTCCGCAGGACTCGACGAGCCGGTCCGCTTTCGCAACAGCGCACCGCGCGATCCGGTCGGGTATGCCGACTCCATGGCGTCGGGTGACAGCATCTCCGGCGTCATCACCCCGCCGACGGGCGCGGACACGCTCCGATCAAGCGCAGCTGCGGGCGCAGTTAGGGGCACAGCGACGGGCACAGCGACGGGCATAGCGACGGGCACAGCGACGCCGCCGCCTCGTGGGTCGCGCAGCGACAGCGCGGCCGGCATGCAATTCACGGTGTCGTTCGCAGCCCTGCTCGACGAGAAGGCCGCGCGCGCGCTCGTCGCCACCATTCGCGTGGACGGTCAGGCGCCTCGCATTACGACCTCGGACCGGTCCGGACGCACGCTCTATCGCGTAGTGCTCGGTCCCTACGGCACGCGCGAGGAAGCGGATCGCGTTGGTCGGGCGTCCGCGCACAGCTACTGGGTATTCCGGGGTGCACCGTGAGCGGTCCATCAGCCCCCGCGCCGAATGCGTGGGAAAAGGAAGGGCAGCGTCTCGCGCCGTTGCTTGATGATCTGAATGCCGTCGTCATCGCCGGCGCCGATCCGATAGCCGCCGCAGCCGTGGCGATCGGGATCGCGCGCGTGCACGGCGTCGGTCGACGGGTCGCCGTTGCGGATTTGGTGGGCGAAGTGCCGCCGCTGCAGGCGCTGGTCACAGGCGACGATCCGCACGGCATCTCGGACAGCTTTCTGTACGGCGTCTCGCTGAACAAGATCGCGCGGGCAGTCAACGAATCCGGCAACGTGTTCGTGATGCCAAGCGGGACCGAAGCGGTGGCGCTCGGCGCCGTCTATGCCAACGATCGCTGGCGGAGACTGGCCGCTGGATTTCATCAGGTCGGCGCACTGCTTCTGGTGGTGGCCGTACCCGGAACGCCCGGATTCGCGGAGTTGTGCGGATACATCGGTGCGGTGATGCCGGTGGGCGCGCAGCCGTTCGCCTTGCCGCCCGGGGTGCCCGTCGTTGCCGCACCGGCGCTGCCACTTCCACCGCCACCGCCACCAGATCCGGAGAGCACCGCCCGCGCGCGCGCCGCCGCGACTGACAGCTCCGATCAACGCCGCAACAAACTGATTGCATCCCTCGTCGCCCTCGGCGCCGTGGCCGTGGCCATCGGTGCCTTCTGGCCGCAGCTCCGCCAGCAGTTGCCGGCTTCGGTACAGACGGTGCTCAGCGGCCCGGCGCCCGACTCGGCGAACATCGTGGTGCCGCCGACGCCCATGGATTCCACGTCAACCGACAGCCTGCGTGCGAGCGGGACACCCGACGGTACGCTGAGCGCGGCGCCCCTGATGCCGGCCCGCCCGCCGCTCGAGGTGGTCAACGCCGCCGACTCCGCCGCCGCAGCCCGGTTCGCGATCTATGTCGCGACGGCCAACACGCGCGCGGCAGCCATGCCCGACGGACGCGTGCGGGCGCTCTCGGCGGTCGCCATGTCACCGGTGCCGGAAGGCTCCGAGCCGTGGTTTCGTGTCACCGTGGGCGCGGCCACTACGCGCGCCGCGGCGGAAGCGCTGCTGGCCAGGCTGCGCACCGACAACGTGGTCGGCTCGGGGAGCATTCTGAATGTGCCGTTCGCCCTGCGACTGGAGACGGGGGTGGCGGCTGGAGCGCTCGACGGCCGGCTCGCCGATTTCACGCAGCGCGGCCTGATGGTGTATGCACTGCAGCAAGCGGACGGAAGTGCGACCATGTACACGGGCGCTTTCGAGACGCCGATTCAGGCGACCACGCTTGCAGATTCCTTGCGCGCACTCGGCATCGCGCCGGTGCTCGCTTACCGAACGGGGAGAATGTTTTAGTGCGGCTCACGAAGCTCGAGATCCACGGATTCAAGGCGTTCGCCGATCACACCGAGTTCCTGTTTGAACGCGGTGTCACGGCTATCGTTGGCCCGAACGGCAGCGGCAAGTCCAACGTGTCCGACGCCGTCCGTTGGGTCCTGGGCGAACAGCGCGCGCGTGCCATGCGCGGCGCGAAGATGGAAGACGTGATCTTCCACGGCTCGTCGGCGCGCAAGCAGGTGAACATGGCGGAAGTGTCTTTGCACTTCGACAACAACGACGGCGAACTGCCGATCCCGTTCAAGGAAGTGGTGCTTACACGCCGCTTGCTGCGCTCGGGTGAAAGCGAGTATCTGCTCAATCGGGCGCCGTGCCGATTGCGCGACATTCAGGATCTGGTGCGCGGCACCGGACTCGGCGCCGATTCAGGCGTGGTCATCGAAAGCAAGATGATCGACGCGCTGCTCTCCGATCGACCGGATGAGCGCCGCGAACTGTTCGAGGAAGCGGCCGGCGTTGGTCGCTATCGCGATCGTCGTCGCAGCGCGGAACGCCGTCTCGAGGAGACGTCGGTGGACCTCGCGCGACTCGACGACCTTATTGCAGAAGTGCACAGCCAGGTGCGCTCGCTCGCGCGTCAGCGTCGTCGTGCGGAACGGCATGCGGAATTGATGTCGCGTCGTTTCAACGTGGAATTGTCGCTGGCCACACGCGAGATGGCCGAATGGCGCGATGAATTGGCCGCCCTCGATGGACGTCTGGAAGAACTGCGCGAGAACGTCCCCGGCTCCGACGACGCAATCCACACCGCCGAAGCGGCGCGCGAAGGTGCGCACAGCGCGCGTGCCGCCGCCGAAGCGAGCCGTCTCGAATTGGCACGTTTGGCCGGTGAGCAGCGCGATCGCACGCAGCGGCTTGAACGCGAGCTTGCCGTCGCCGAAGAACGGCAGCGCAGCACGCTGCACCGTCGTGAGCGCGCCGAACAGGAGCGGAAGGAGAACGAGGCGTTCGGTCAGCGGCTGCGCGAAGATCGCGAGCGTGCGGTGACCGATCGTGCGACGCTGGAACGTGAGCTCACCGACGCTGGCGAGGCGCTCCAACAGCGCATCAGCGCCGAGCAGACGACGCGCGAAGCGGTCCAGCGCGCGCGTGCGGCGCTTGATCAACTGGAACGACAGGTGCGTGAGCACCGCGATCAGGCGCGTCGTCTCGAACTCGATCGCGAAGGTGCCGGACGCGAGGCCGCGGAAACGCATCAGCGTCGCGAAGCGCTGGAGCATGAGCGGGAGCAATTGTCCGATGCGTTTGCAGCGATCGAACGCGAGCTGGCGGGCGCCGGCGAGCACCTCGCGCTGACGCAGTCCGCCGCACAGGATGCCTTGCAGGACCTGGAAGAAGCGCGACTGGCGGCAGCAGGTGCGCGCGGTGCCGATGCCGAAGCACGCAGTGCGCTGGCCAGTGTCGTGCAGCAGCGCACGTCGTTGGAAGGGCGCGTGCATGCCCTCGAAGCGCTCGAGCGCGAGCGTGTGGGGTTGGCACCGTCAGCGGCCAAGCTGCTCAAGGAGCGCGAGCGTTTCGGAACCGGTGCCATCCTCGGTCCGCTCACCGACTTCCTCACCGCCGACGGCGACGCCGCGCGATTGGTCGAGCGCTATCTCGGCGCGACCATGCACGCGATTGTGGTTCGTGATTCCGATGCGGCAGCCGCCATTCGCAAGTGGCACGCCGACACACAGCCCGGTCCGTTGTTGCTGTTGCCGGTGGATGTTGTCGCGGAACTGGGCGTCGACAGCGACGCGCTGGCTACGCGCGTACAGGCGACGGGTCCCGGCGTTTCGTGGGTGCGCGCCCTGCTCGGCAAAGTGCGCTCGGTGGACGCGGGCGAAGCCTTTGTCGATGAGCGCGGCGCCGTGTTCCTTCCAGGTACCGCAAGCGGTCCTGGACCGCTGCAGCGTCGTGCGGAGCTGACGCGACTCGAAGCGGAGTTGCAGGCGGCCGACGTCCGCCGCGACGAAGCGACCATGGCGGCCGAGAACGCACGTATTGCGCTCGGCGAAGCGGAGCGCGCGCAGCAGATGGCCACCGAGGGGAGCAATCGCGCCCAGCAGGAAGCGCGTCGTGCCGACGAAGTGCAGAAGGAAGTCGCGCGTCGTCGTGAACGTGCGGAGCGCGAGCTGCAGCAGTCGAGCGCACTCGCCGAAAGGCTCGTCTCGCGCATTCAGGAGCTCGAGGCACGATTGGCGCAGTTGGCCGAGCAGACGGCCACGCTCAACGCACGGGCGGGTGAAGCGGACAGCGCCATCATGGAGGCGCGTGAAGCGCTGACAGAAGCCGATCGTGATCAGGAGCACGCGCGCGACGCGTGTGCCTCGTGCCAGGTTACGCAGGCGCAGGCGCAGGCGCGACTGTCCGTGGCGATTGATCGCGAGAAGCGCCTGCTCGAAGAAGATTCGACGGCGGCGGCACGCCTCGAGTCGCTGGCCAGGGAATTGTCGACGTTGTCATCTGCCGATCAGCAGTTGGCCGAGCAGTTGTCCGCGTGGCGCACCGAGATGGAGACGCAGCAGAAGACACTGTCGGATGCGGACGGTCGTCTGGCCGACGCGGAGCGCGCAGTGGCCGCGTCGACTGCGGCACTGGATGGCGCGGAAGCGATGCTCGACGAAGCGCGGCGGCGTGCCACGGGACTGGCGGAGCAGTTGCATGGCGCGGAGTTGCGGCACACTGAATTGTCGGGGCGACGAGAAGCCATCCGTCAGCGGCTCGAGACCGAGTGGCGTCGATCGCTGGACGATCTGCTTGGCGGTTTCGAGGAGCTCGATCTGGAGACGGATGCGCTGCGCGCCGAGGCCACGCAGCTGCGCGAATCATTGGACGAACTCGGGCCAGTGAATCCGCTGGCCATCGAGGAGCACGAGGAGGAACAGCGCCGACTGGAGTTCCTCACCAGTCAGCGGAACGATCTCGTGGCAGCGAAGCAGTCGTTGCATCAGGCCATTCGTGAGATCGACAGCACGGCGCGTGAACTGTTTCTGGTCACGTTCTCGCAGGTGCGTGAGAATTTCCGCCAGATCTTCCTGACCTTGTTTGGTGGCGGCGAGTGCGACTTGCGGCTCGAGAATCCCGACGCGCCGCTGGACTGCGACATCGAAATTCATGCGTCGCCGCGCGGCAAGAAGACGCAGCGCATTCACTTGCTGTCCAGCGGAGAGCGTGCACTGGTCGCATTGTCGCTGCTCTTTGGCATCTTTCTCACCAAGCCGAGTCCGTTCTGTCTGCTCGACGAAGTGGACGCCCCACTTGACGACCAGAACATCGGCCGTTTCGTGAAGATGCTCAACCAGTTCAAGGCGCGCACGCAGTTCATCGTCATTACGCACAATCCGCGCACGACCACCGAGGCGGCCGATGCGGTGTACGGCGTGACGATGCAGGAGCCCGGCGTGTCGTCGATCGTGAGCGTGCGGTTGCGCGGCGGCAAGGCAATCGATGAGACGCCGGCGCCGGCCGATGCAAGTGACAGTGCGTACGCCTCGGAGGACACACCGGAGCCGATGTCGGAAGAGCCGTCCACCGAGGAGCCTGACGGAGTCGCGGTGGCGGACGACGAGACGGATCGGGAGTCTGCGCCTGCATAAGGCGTCCGCCGTGCGCGTACTGCGGTTCGCGGCGCTGTTGGGCGCGATGGCTCCGGCACTGTCGTCGGCGTTGCAGGCGCAAACCGTGACCGTGACCGGGCCGGCGGAAGGAACGTTGACAACGGTAACGCCGGCGGTCACCGTGCGTGCATCCGGCTTCGGCGCGGCGGCACCGTATCGCGTATCGTTGCAGGCCTCGACCACTGCGGACTTCGCCAGCGTGGTGCTGGATACGGCGTTCGTGAGCGGGGACAGCGTCAACGCCGTGCAGATCACGCGTCCGCTGCCCAGCGACGTGAACGTATACCTGCGCGCGATCGTCGAACCAACGATTGGCTTTCGCACGATCTCTGCGGTGTTCGGTCCGCGACGCGTGCCGCCGTGGCTCGCTCTGCTCACGCCCAACTCGCCGATGGGCGACCAGTTCGATATCCGTCGCCCGTTGTTCGTCTGGCGGAGTGCGCCGGTGGTCGCAAGCACGGGCAGCTGGACGTACGAACTCGAGATCACGACGCAGGGTCGCACGGAAGTCGCCGCTGCCGGAGTGCGTGACACCACCTTCCGACCGCCGACCAACCTGCAGGCCAACACGTCGTACCGGTGGAGTGTCCGCGCCATGCTGGGCACGGGCGCGACCGTGCGTGCGCAAAGCATCGCGACGTTCCTCATCACCGACCCGCCACTTCCCACGACGACCATCTTTTACCAGAACTTCCCGAACCCCTTTCCGTCGGACGCGTCGTTTTCGACCTGCTTCTGGTTCGACATCGGGGAGCCTGGTGGACGCGTGCAGATCGACGTCCTCGATGCGCGCGGAAACTTTGTGCGCAGCGTGATGGGCGGGACGGACCCGACCACCACGTTTCCGCCCGGACGCTATGGACGCGGCGCACCGGGCGCGGGGAGCAATTGCGACAATCGCTTCGTGTGGGATGGCACCGGGAGCGACGGACGCATCGTCGCGCCCGGCGTGTATCTGATCCGCTTTCGCGTGGGGGCGGAGCCGCCGATCTTCCGGAAGGCGCTGTTCCGTCCGCGCTGAGTCGTACCACCCGCCCGCGCCTCGAGCACTTGCCATGCGATTGACCACGGTTGGTACCGGCACGGCGGCGCCGCATGCCGCACGGGTAGCGTCCGGTCAGCTCGTGGAGAGCGGTGCGGTGCGGCTGCTGCTCGACTGTGGCAGCGGCGTGGTGCATCGCATGGCCGCGCTCGGAGTCGACTGGCAGTCGATCACGCACGTGGCGCTCACACATTTTCACGCGGACCACATCGCCGACCTGCCCATGCTGCTGATGGGATGGCGGTGGGGACAACTCCCGGCGCGCACAGCGCCGGTCACCATTTACGGGCCGGTTGGTACGCGCGCGTTGACCGAGCGCATGGCGGCGGTCTACGGCGCGTGGATGCTGGACCCGGGCTTCCCGTGTCTGGTGCAGGACGTGGCGCCGGGCGAGGCGATCGCGCTCTCGGGGTCGGTCACCCTCTCGGCGCAACCGGTACCGCACACCGCGGAGAGCGTGGCATATTCCGTGGACGATGGCCTCGTCCGACTCGTATACACCGGTGACACCGGCTACGATGAGGCGCTGGCCGGATGGGCAAGGAATTGTGCCGTGCTGCTGGCGGAATGTTCGCTGCCTGATGCACTGGCCATCCGCGAGCATCTGACGCCACGGCAGGCGGGGGCCTTGGCCGCGCTCGCGGCCCCGCACCGGCTGGTCCTCACGCACTTCTATTTCCCCGTCGAACAGACGGACATCATCGCCCAGGTGGCGGAACACTTCACCGGGCCGACGGTTCTTGCGACCGACGGCTGGTCCATCGAATTCTGACGATCTCCGAGGACGTACCATGCTGGTCGTAATGCAGCCAAACGCGAGTGACGCCGATGTGCAGCGCGTCTGCGATGAAATCGTGCGGCAGGGCTTCAAGCCGATGCCGATGCCGGGCTCCACGCGCATGGCCATCGGCCTGCTCGGCGACGATTCGCAGATCGATTGGGGTCACATCGAAGGGCTGCCGTCGGTGAGCAGCGTGCTGATCGTGCAGAAACCGTATCGTCAGGCCGCGCGCGAGTGGAAGAACGAATCGACCATCGTCGAGATCGCGCCCGGCGTACGCGTGGGCGGCGATGAGATCGTGGTGTTCGCCGGACCCTGCTCCGTCGAAAGCGAGGAGCAGATTCTCGCCTCGGCGCGCGCCGTGCGCGCGGGTGGCGCGACGGCGTTGCGTGGTGGCGCGTTCAAGCCGCGATCGTCGCCGTATGCGTTTCAGGGACTCGGCAAAAAGGGGCTCGAGCTGCTTGCGCTCGCGCGCGAGATCACGGGGCTGGCGATCGTCACCGAAGCGATGGACGAAACGGGCGCCGATATGGTCGCCGAATACGCCGATTGCATTCAGATCGGCGCGCGCAACATGCAGAACTACTCGCTGCTTCGTCACGTCGGCAAGATCGGCAAGCCGGTGCTGCTCAAGCGCGGCATGGCCGCGACGATCAACGATCTGCTGCTGAGCGCGGAGTACGTCCTCTCCGAAGGCAATCCCAACGTCATCCTGTGCGAACGTGGCGTGCGCACGTTCGACTCGGCCACGCGCAACCTGTTCGATCTCACCGCGATTCCGGTGGTGCACAAGCTGTCGCATCTGCCCATCGTTGCCGACCCGAGCCACGGCACGGGGCTGCGGGACAAGGTCACGCCAATGGCGCGCGCGGCGGTCGCGGCCGGTGCCGACGGCATTCTCGTGGAAGTGCACCCGACGCCGGATAAGGCACTCTCCGATGGTGCGCAGTCGCTCTACCCGGAGCAGTTCACGGAATTGGTCAGACAGTTGCGCCTCATTGCCGGCGCCATCGGCCGCGAGATCGCGCCCACACCGACGTATGTGCCCGCGGGCACAGCCTGACGGCACGGCATACGCAGGCCGGGGTAGCACGGCGCATGACAATTCTCAGCCGTGGGACCGGCCTGTTGGGCGGCGTGACGTTCGGACTGCTCCTGGCCGCGCCCCTCGCCGCGCAGCAGGCGGATGCTGCCTACGAGCGCGTTGCCAAGGCCTGGGCCGCACAACGGTCGCTTGAAGCGCAGTTCGAGCAGCAGATCACCAATCCAATCCTCGGGCGGACCGCTTCCTCGAAGGGGCTGTTCCAGCAGCAGCGCCCCGGCAAGGTATCGATCACCTTCACCGATCCGGTCGGTGACCGCATCGTGGGCGACGGAAAGTCGCTCTGGGTATACCTTCCAAGCAGCGCGCCTGGACAGGTGCTCAAGCTGTCGGCCGATGCCGACGGCGCGATCGTTGCGGACCTGCTGGGCCAGTTGCTGGAAGCACCGCGCAAATCGTTCACGATCTCCAGCGGGGAGTCGGCCACGATCGACGGTCGCAGCACGAAGAAGGTGGTGCTGGTTCCCAAGACCGCCGGCAGCGTGCCCTTCCAGCGCGCCACGCTCTGGCTCGACGACAGGGAGCCGCGTCCCATTCGCGTTCAGGTCGTGGACGGCCAAGGGGTCGATCGCACGATCACGCTGCTGACCTGGACTCCCGATGCGTCATTGCCGCGCAATGCCTTTGCGTTCACACCGCCCAAGGGCGTGAAGGTCGTGACGAAACTGCCGGGGATGTAAGCGGACATGCTGAAGGGATATCGCGCGGATTTCCGCGTCGGCGCGAGGCCAACGTCACGTGCGCGTGATGTGCGCGCGTATTCAGTGTGACGCGGGACTCTCGATGAGCTTCCGCTACTCGAGTCGCGCAAAGACATCGCGCGGTGTGCGCGACCCCTGCATGAGCTGTACCGCCTTCTGCAACGCGATATCGTCCTGCGCGCGCCGCAGGAACTCCGCGTTCTGCCCGAACGCCACGCGCGTCATTTCGTAGCCGAGCGAGCGGGCAATCCAAACCGACGCGGCATCGTAAATACGACGGTCCGGCGCGACCTTTCTCGCCTGCAGGTCGGCGTAGAGCGCATCGAGCATCTGCTGCGTGACCGGATCGGCGGGCGATTTGACGGTGCGCTTGAGCAACGTGGCCTGCTTGGCGATGGCATTGCGATACTCGCCGAGGTTGGAGCCCATCGCCCGCGCGAGCGCCTGCACGGGGAGCGGCGTGGCGGTATCTCCGGCGACCACGTCGGGCGTAATGCCACCGCCGCCCAACACCGAGCGACCGGCGTCAGTCGTGAAGGCCGGCCGGATCGTGTCATTCGGCAGGGCGACGCCGTCCTGGTCGACCGGCGGCTCGTCGTCCCGACTGCGGTCGGGGGGTCGGCTGATGCTGCGGCCGACCGGCGTGTACCAGCGCGCCGTGGTCAGCCGCAGTGCGCCGCCGGAGACGAGCGGGTAGACGTTTTGCGCACTACCCTTGCCGAATGACGTGGTCCCCAACACCAGGGCTCGGTCGTGATCCTGCAACGCACCAGCCACGATTTCCGACGCGCTCGCGCTGCCGCGATCAACGAGCACTGTGATGGGGAGCGTCGGCCAGCGCTGCGCGTCCTTGTCCGTGAACACCTGCGCGATTGACCCGGGACGCGACCGCAGCTGCACGATACTCTGCCCCGGATCGAGGAACAGCTCGGACACGGCGACGCCCTGTTCCAGCAATCCGCCGGGATTGCCGCGCAGATCGAGTACGAGCGCGCGCGCGCCCTGCCGCACCAGCGAGTCCACGGCCGCCTGCAGTTCGATCGTCGTCTGGCTACTGAACACCTTCACGTCGGCGTAACCGACGCCACCGGAGAGCATGGCGACGTGCGGCACGGCGCGCAGATGCACGGTGTCGCGCAGCACTGTCACGGTGAGCCGCTGATCACCACGTTCAAGGGTCAACGCGACCTTGGAGCCCGCCGAGCCGCGGAGCGCCCTGGACGCCTCTGCGGTAGACCAGCCTTTCGTCCCTTCGCTGCCCACCTGCACGATCTTGTCACCGGTGAGCACGCCCGCGCGATGCGACGGGCCGCCGGGCAGGGCCTCGATGACCATCGGCCAGCCGTCGCGTACGTCCATCTGGAGTCCGACGCCGGCGTACGTCCCGCTGATCTGCTCGTTGAGCTTTGTGAGACGATCCTCCGCAAGGAACATCGTGAACGGATCCTTCAACTCGCGCAGCATTCCCACAACGGCTTTGTCGTACAGCACGACCGCATCCAGCGAGTCCACATAGTTGCGGGCCACGGCGGCCACCACCTGATCGAACAGATGCGCCCCGCCGACGGCCAGACGGGCGGTAGCCGTCTTCGGGGTGAGATCCCGGCCCGCCCACCAGCCACCGACGCTCAGTACGCCGACCAGCAGCACGCCCGCCGCCACCCCGCGCGAGCGACGTCGTGCAACTCGTGGTGTATCGGGAAGCGCGTCAGCCATGTGGAGTATCCTGCGGGTCAGGGACACCGGCGGTCGTCGCGGCAGGCGCCGCCGACACCGGCTCGATCATCTGGCTGAAACGTACCGGCCAGCGTTCGGACAACTGCGCGAGGCAGCGGGCGGTCACGACATCGGGGTCGCCGTTGGCGTCCACGGTCACCACCGCCCCGACTTCCGGATGCGCAGCCTGCCACGCGGGGTCGGTCGCCGCCAGAAACGATTGTTCGACCCGTATATGAAACGCCAGGGACTCGCGCTCCATGCGGTCGGTGCTGCCGCGCGAGTGCACACGGGCCATCGCGTCTTCCAGCGACATCGAAAGGAGCAGCGTGAGATCCGGGGCCAGTCCATTGGTCGCCAGCACATTCGACGCGCGAAGCCCGTCGACGGCAAGCCCACGCCCCGCGCCCTGATAGGCGTAGGTCGACAGCAGAAAGCGGTCTACCAGGACCACGGCGCCCCGCGCGAGCGCTGGCCGGATGACCTCTCCAACCAACTGCGCCCGTGACGCGGCAAAAAGCAGCGCCTCGGCTTCTGGAATGAGCGACGCCTCCGGGTCGAGCAGAATGCCGCGCACCCGATCGCCTACCGCCGTGCCGCCCGGTTCGCGCACCGCCTCGACGTCGTGCCCGGCCTCGCGCAGCCGCGTCTCGAGCTGACGCCATTGCGTGGTCTTGCCGACTCCCTCGCCCCCTTCGAGCACGAGCAGCAGCCCAGACACCGTCATCGGCAACTCCCGCCGCCGCGCGTGAGGCTGCGCGTCAGCCGAGGATGATCTGGCTGGTGGCGCCGGCGCGGATGCCATCGGCGATCCAGCTGTTCACGCGCAGCATCAGCTTGTCGAAGTTGTCCTGCGCGGCGATGGCGCTCTGGTACGACGGGTTCGTCTGCACGTCCTGAAGCAACGCGTCGAGCTGCTGCTCCATCTCCTGCGTGGGTTCCTGCCCCTTGTCGATCAAGCCCTGCGCGTCGGTGCGGATCTGCTCCATCTGGCGCAACACAACGGTTGCCTCCCGATCGGCATTCAGCGACTCACTGGAACGCTTTACCGCCTTGTACTCGGCGCTCTGTCCAATCGTACGTCCAAGATCCTTTGCCTTGTCTTCGAGCATGTTCGCCAGCCTCTGGTCGGGATGCAGTAAGAGACGCGTCGATGAAATGTCGTGGTGCGTCAGGTCTGATGCTGCGTTGCTTATGTCTTAATACGATTCACTACACCCGTGCTGGGTGAATTCCTCGCGACCAGTACGCGTTCCCGATCACTCAGGTCGCGCACCAACCCCACGTCAGCGTACCCGCACTCGCGTGCCCGACGCGCCGTCTCCTGCGCACGCCGGGCATCGACTTCGAGGACGAGCCATCCATCGGGTTCCAGCAGGGACGCGGCACCGGCCAACAGCGTGTCATAGCGCGCCATGCCGTCATCCGCCGCAAAGAGTGCTGTGACCGGCTCCCAATCGCGCACACTGGACGGCAGCGCCGCAGCCTCCGTGAACGCAATGTAGGGGGGATTGGACGCAATGACACGGGCGAGTGCGCCGCGCAGTGCCGTCGCCACCGGCCACAGATCGGCGCCCGCGATGAACGACACGGGCGCCGACCCGGTGGATAACCGCGCGGCGTTGCCCGCCGCGACCTCGAGCGCATCGGTGGAGATGTCGGTGGCGATGATGCGGTCGAACCGCCCCTCGCTGGCCAGCGCCAGCGCGATCGCGCCGGACCCGGTCCCGATATCCACCGCCACGCCACCGGCCCGCGCCGCCGTCAAGCGCAGCACCTCGTCCACCAAAATTTCGGTCTCCGGCCGTGGAATGAGCACGCGCTCGTCCACCGCCAGCACGAGATGCCGGAACGCGGCGGCCCCTGTGCAGTAGGCGAGCGGCTCTCCGGTCGCCCGACGTGCGGCCGCCGCGCGCACGACACTGGCCAACGACGGCGGGCAGGCCTCGCCAAGGCGCTGCGCCAGCGCCCCCGGCGACAGCTCCAACACGGCCGCGATCAACAGTCGTGCCTCGCGCGCAGCATCCGCACGCGACTCCGCATCGAGACGGGGAGAGGCCGCCAGCATGGCAGCGATCTCGGCGAGGAGCGCACGCACCTCAGCCGCTCAGCTGATCTTCCGCGTTGGCCAGCGCGAGCGCATCGAGGAACTGCGACAGGTCACCATTCATCACGCGATCGATATCGTACAAGGTCACCCCCACGCGATGATCCGTCACACGCCCCTGCGGGAAGTTGTACGTGCGGATCTTCGCGGAGCGGTCGCCGGTGGACACCTGCGAACGACGCATGCGAGACCGTTCCGCTTCCTGTTCGGAGAGTCGCAGATCGAGCAATCGCGCACGCAGGACCTCCATACCCTTGGCCTTGTTCTGCAGTTGCGACTTCTGATCCTGCTGCGACACCACGATCCCGGTCGGAAGGTGCGTGATGCGCACCGCCGAGTCGGTCGTATTGACACTCTGTCCGCCGGGCCCGGATGAGCGGAAGACATCAATGCGCAAATCCTTGTCTTCGATGCGCACGTCCACTTCCTCCGCCTCAGGCAGCACGGCGACGGTGGCGGCCGACGTATGAATACGCCCCTGACTTTCCGTGGCAGGCACGCGCTGGACCCGATGCACCCCGGACTCCCAGCGCAACACACCAAAGGCGCCGTCGCCGATCACCTTGAACACCGCTTCCTTGATGCCGCCCAGCGCGCCGTCGGAATAGGAGATCTGCTCTATCCGCCAGCCGCGGCGCTCGATCAACCGTGTGTACATGCGCAGCAGATCCGCCGCGAACAACGACGCTTCGTCGCCGCCCGTGCCGGCGCGCACTTCGAAGATCGCCGGCCGGTCGTCGAGTGGATCGCGCGGAATGAGCAATGGCAGCAGCGCCTTCTCGAGCGCCGCGCACTCCGCCTCAAGACGCGACGCCTCGGCACTCCCCTCCGCCGCGTACTCGGCGTCATTACCGTTGGCCATCTCGCGCGCATCCGCAAGCTCCTGCTCGGCCTTGGCCAGCCGGTTCGCCTTCGTCACGACCTCGGCAAGTCGGTGATGCTCGCGGCCAAGCGAGGCAAGTCGCGGCGCATCCTTGACGGTTTCCGGATCGGACAGCAGTTGTTCCACTTCAGTGGCGCGGCGCACCGCGTCCGCAATGCGGTCGCGCAAATGAGTCAACATGTAAACGGCATGAGGTCTGCAGTACAAAGTGATGACTGCGGCTTCGCACTCGGCATCACACTATTTCGATGTGTGATTCGAGTCACCAAGAAGGCAGGGTCCAAACGCGTAAGTTGCAGCCGTTCGGTTTGACTCCACCGCGGACGGCGCATCTCGGCGCGGGCTGCTTGGTATCTGGGGAAGATAGCCGCTGACGCGTGCCGTAAGGTACCACACCGCTCAATCACCACGTGCAACTGGGCTTCGAGGCCAACGACATGGTCACTTTCGGAACGACTCCGCTGCGCTTCACGCCGTCTACGATGAGCGTGTCGATCGAACGCATATCGGACTTTCTGTCCACCGTGCCCCTGTTCCGCGAGCTCGACCGCACGGCGGTTCGCGGCTTTGCTGAACTCACCCGCGAGCAGAAGTTTGCCAAGAACGCGGTCATCGTGAGCGAAGGCGATCCCGGTGACGCACTGTTCGTCGTGCGCTCCGGCGAGGTGAAGGTGCTGCTCATCGCGGAAGACGGACGCGAAGTCATCCTCGACGTGCTCGGCATTGGCGACCATTTCGGCGAGCTGTCCCTGATCGACGGTCGTCCGCGCTCCGCACACGTGGTCGCCACACAGCCGAGCGGTTTGCTGGTGCTGCGTCGCGCCGATTTCCGTCGGCAGGTGGAGCAGGCACCGCTTGTGGCGTGGGGGCTCATGGTCGAGCTGTCGCGTCGTCTCCGGCAGGCCGACGGCACTATCGGCAGCCTCATCCTACTCGACGTGCCCGGTCGCGTTGCCAAAGTCCTGCTGGAGCACGCAGGGCCGGGGGACGGCACTCCGCTGGTCAAGCAGTTGACCCATCAGACCATCTCGCAGATGATCGGCGCCAGTCGCGAGACGGTGTCGCGCGCAATGGCCGAATTTCAGGAGAAGGGACTCGTCTCCGTGCAGCGACGCATCGTGACCATCGTGGACCGTGCGGGGCTGATTGCCCGATCACGTCCGAAACTCTGATGCGTCAGGCAGGACCGGTGCGCGCACGTATCCAGCTTTGGGGCGTGCGGGGCACCGCGCCAAGTCCGGGTGCGCACACACTCCGGCACGGCGGCAATACGTCGTGCGTGGAGGTGCGCACGGCGGGCGGTTCTCGCATCCTGCTCGACGCCGGTACGGGTCTCCGGGCGTGCGGCGCCGCAATGGACGGCGGGTCGAGTGGCATTGTGCACCTCGTGCTCTCGCATCGACACGGCGACCACGTCTTTGGCTTGGCCAACTTCGCACCGCTGATTGCCGGCACACACGATGTCGAGATCACCTGTGGCAACGCAGCAGGCAGCGAGTTACGGCCGCTGGTCGAGGCGTTGCTGGGTCCGCCGCTCTTTCCGGCGCTCGACGGTATGTTGGCACGTCTTCGCTTTCGCGACTGGAGTGACGCGGACACGGTGGACATCGATTCGGCAACCCGCATCCGGCGACACGCAGCGCGGCACCCCGGCGCGGCCTCCGTGCTGGTGCTCGCAGACGCCACCGGTCCAACGCTCGCCTTCGCGCCCGACAACGAACTGGCGTGGGCGAGCACCGACCCCACCGTGCTTGCGTGGCGAGATGCGCTCGCGAAATCGCTGCGCGGCGTGCCCCTGCTCATCCACGACGCCATGTATCGCGATACGGAGCTTGGGACGCACGTGGGGTGGGGCCACTCGTCGGCGACCGAGGCAACGCGATTCGCCGCGGCGTGCGAGGCGGGCTCGCTTCTCCTCTTTCATCACCATCCCGATCGGCACGACGACGAGATCGACGCCATGGTCGAGGAATGCGGCGCCTTGGCGCGATCACTCGGCAGCGACGTGTGTGTGATGGCCGCGGCCGAAGGGATGCTCATCGAGGTGTGAGATGTCGCGCGAACCGGTCGCGTGGCATGCGATGCGCGTCGAAAAAGCGAGCGGCTAGTACAGGTGATACCTCGCGCTGCGAACCTCGAAGGCTCGCACTTCGGCGTCCCACGACGCGAAGATCTCGTTCGGCGTGCGACCGGCGAGCAGCATCTCCTTCAGTCGCGGCGTCGCCGTGAGTCGATCGAGCACGGCGTCGTTCCACGTAAGTCGGTCCGCGTGCAGCGACTGCACCGCCCACAGCAGGGCAACGCCCGCGCGATACGGACGAAACGTGTCGCGATCGAGCACGTGCACCACAATCCCTGCCAGCTTCTCATTGGCGAGTTCCGGCGGCCGTCCGTGAAACGGCTGCTGAACCGGTGTGAACGTGACCGTATCAAAACGGACGCCGGGCAGTTTAAGCGCGTTGAGCATCGATGCGGCGCGGACATGGTCGAGCCATGGTGCGCCGACCACCTCGAACGGCGTTGTACTGCCACGCCCTTCGGACACATTCACCGCCTCGAACAGACAGGTGCCCGTGTACGCTAGCAACGAACTCAGCGTCAGCAGATTGGGCGACGGCTTGCGCCACTCGAGTCCCGTTTCGTCGAACCACATCGCGCGGTGCCAACCGACCATGGGTACCGTGTGCAGCGTCACGGGTCGCTGCCCCTGCAACAACTGTTCACCGTTGTAGAAGCGAGCCAGCTCCGCCATCGTCATGCCGTGAATGACCGGCACGAACGTGTATGAACCAAAACGATAGCGCGCCGACGAGTCGGTCACGAAGCCGTCCGCTCGAAAACCGCTGATCGGATTGGGGCGGTCGAGCACGATCACCTCGAGTCCATACTCCGCGGCCGCGTCCATCACAAACCCCAGAATGTTGATGTGCTCGTAGAAGCGCGCACCAACTTCCTGAATGTCGAAGACCACCACCTGCGCATCGGCGAACATGGCACGCGTGGGGCGGTGCTGTGCGCCGTAGAGATTGTACTTCACCAGTCCCGTGGTCACATCGCGCGTGCTGTCCGCATCCTTGAGCGCGGCGTAGTCGTTGGAGCGGATGTCGTGGTCCATGCCGAAGAGCACACGCAGCGGCGTGCCTGGCAGGGCAAAGAGGACATCGGCGAGATGCGAGCCATCGGACAGTCGTCCACTGTGATTCGAGACCAGCGCGAGTCGCTTGCCGCGCACGAGATGCGCGTACTCGCCGAGCAAGCGGTCAGCACCGACCTGCACGCGCGGCGCTGGTGCGACCTGCGCAGAGGCCGCCGGGTGCGGCAGCAGCAGCAGCAGCAGCGCGCCCGCGATCCGGCGAACAGCGGGTGAGCGCGTATGGAGCGGTGAGGCGCGCGGGGTCGTGGTGAATAACGTGGTCACCGACATCAGCGCTTCACCTTGCGGCGACGGAAGCGCGCGTGCACGCGCGTCGGAGAGCTCCAGTGAGGCCACCACGCCAACACCATGCACCAGTCGGTTGTGCAGGCGCACACGCTCGCGGTGAGTAGGTCTGCTCCTGCTCGAGGTCTGCGGCACTCAGCATCTGACCGCTGTAATAACGCACCTGCGTCAGCACGGGCAGGGAAACGGGTCGTAGGCGCACCATGCATCAGTTCCGTGTGAGAAGCGGGATCCACCTCCGTCGCCACCGACTCAGTGACTCAGCGCGTAGATCAGAATAGTTCGTGTCAAATTTAGACGCATCGTCGCTCAGGTTGACGGGGTGCCATCCCTGCCCCGACCACTTCATGCAGTCGCCGATGTCGTTGTTGTAATTGATGATCACCGTCAACCGCGGCGCAGGATCGAGAATCCGTCCCGGCGCGAGTCGTGTCGAGAGGCCGTCAGCGCTCGCCGTAGCCCCCGCCCCCCGGTGTCTCGATGGTCAGCACATCGCCGACCTCGAGTGTGATGCGGCACTTCGCAGGCAGTGGCTCGCCGTTGAGCAGATTCCGGCCGCGCGCGCCATCCTTGCCCCCCATGGCGCCGCGTGGCGCGAGCACCCGTCGCTCCGTGAGCAGGGTCGCCGTGCAGGGCGCGCGCGCCTCGTAGCGACGCACCACGCCGTCGCCGCCGCGATGCCTGCCCGCACCGCCGCTCCCGCGCCGCACGGCGTACTCCACCACGCGCAGCGGATAGGCGCGCTCCAGTGCTTCGATTGGCGTATTGCGTGTGTTGCTCATGCCCACGTGCACCGCGTCGGGTCCCGCGCCACGCGCGCTCGCCCCCTGTCCGCCGCCGAGCGTTTCGTAGAAGCTCCAGCCGCGCGCGCCGAGTGTGACGTTGTTCATCGTGCCCTGTCCGCCGGCGGGGATCGGCGGAACCACATGACGCGCGCCGTCGGTAGCTGGCACCACGGTGGATCGGCTCATCGTCGCATGGGCCAGCGCGGCAAAGCAGACATCGGTCAGGCGTTGCGACAGCTCCACGTTCCCGGCCGCCACCGCACTGGGCCGCCTGGCGTTGGCCACGCAATCGTCGGGAATGAGAAGCGCGATGGCACGCGCCACGCCGTCGTTGACGGGGACATCATCGTCGCACAGCACGCGCAGGACGAACACGGCAGCGGCCCGCGCGACCGCCGGCGGCGCGTTCACGTTCCCGCGTACCGCCGGAGACGTCCCGGTCAGATCGAGATGAAGCGTTTCCTCGCGCACGCTCGCGTGCACGACCACGGCAATGGGCGCATCGGACACACCGTCGCCCTCGAGCGCATCCTCGGCACGTCCCATGACACCTTCCAGCAGCCGCAGTCGCGCGCGCACACGTCGCTCGGTGTAGTCCAACAGCGCATCGATGGCGCCACTGAGATGTTCCGCGCCCAGTCGCGTGTGCAATGCCTGCCAGCCAGCGGTGCCCGCGGCACACGCCGCACGCTGCGCGCGCAGATCGCCCTCGCGCTCTGATGGAGTGCGCACGTTGGCGAGGATGAGTCGCATCACATCCGCCTGCGCCACGCCCCCTCGTTCGAGACGCACGGGCGGCACAATGATCCCTTCCTGGAACAACTCCGTCGCGCCGAAGGGCATACTGCCCGGACTCATGCCACCGACATCGGCGTGGTGCGCTCGCACCGCCGCATACCCGATGATCCATGACGCGTCGGCAGGATGCGCGATCACCTCGACCATGGTGAGGTCGGGAAGATGCGATCCGCCATGCGACGGATCGTTGAGGAGGAACAGATCGCACGCCTCCGCGCCCGCTTCGCGTACCGCGGCAACAGCCTCCGGCATGGCGCCCAGATGCACTGGTATGTGCGCGGCTTGCGCGACCATGCGGCCGTGCGCATCGAAGAGGGCACACGACGCGTCCCGCCGCTCACGGATGTTCGGTGAAATCGCACTGCGCTCCAGCAGCGTCCCCATCTCCTCGGCGAGCATGGCCACGCTTTGCGCGAAGACGGTGAGTTCGAGCGCGTCGAAGGTCGTCATGAGATAGGCAGGCGTGGGTTCGACAGGTTGAAGGCGGGATCGAGGGATCAGTACGCAACATCAGCCGCGCCACCTTCGCTCGCCACGCAGTCGCGCGAACTCCCGCAATACGATGACGGCCACCACGTCCGCATCCGCGTCGCGAAGTGCGCAGGTGGCTCAGGGCAGAAATGGCTACCGCAACCGATATCGCGCCAGACTGATCACGTCATCGTCGTCAGCCACCGCAATCAGGAACTCGTTGCCTCTGGCCACCACCGGCAGGTACGGTACGCTGCGCATGGGGAGCGTGACGCGAAACAGCGCCCGTCCGATCCCATCGAAGACATCGGACGTGGTAACGCTCCGCTTCCACGCGGCGGCGTGCACCACCCTGAGGCGCCCATCGTCGTCTACGTGCACCGCGGCAATCCCGGACTTGGTGGACGGTACCCTGCTGCGATCGAAGTCACTGGTGGGATACGATGCGCGTCGCGCCTCGATCTTTCGGATCGCGTCGTCCCGTTCGTCGCCGCTGACCGGCATGAGCGGAATGTCGATCGTGGCCTGTACGATCGTGTCGGACGTGTCGTACGCGAGTCGTGCGACCCGCGTGCCCTGCGTTGACGCGCACCAGAAGTGTCCGCGCCTGTCCGCCACGGCGCCGCCACCCGTCGTGAAAGGATACGATCCCGTGGTCGAGCGCGCGCCGGGCGCTTCCGCGCGGTACGTACGCATGGACACCGACCCACTCGGGCAAATCGGGTAAGCGAGCGTTCCAATCACCTTCCCGTCACGGCTGATACGTCGGAAGCGGCCCTCGCGCGAGATCTCCGGCTCCACCAGCTCGCCCGACGGATCGAACCATGCCCCCAACGATAGCCGTAGCCACCGATCGGAAGCGTCAGCGCGCGTTGTACGGTGCCATTCGCCGTAAAGACGGAGCAGGCGGGTCATACGGCGAACGTATCTGTTGGTTGGCGGACAGTCCAGTCACACTTCCTTCCGCACCACCACCGTGTCAGGTCGCGGTTCCTCGCTCTGCCCACGCCTCGCCGGCACCCACGACGAACCCGGCCTCGACGGTGGCCTGACAGAGCAGCGCGCGCCAGTTCGCCTGCAAGTCGGCCATACGCGCACCACGCCCGCGGTTTGGTGCCATCGATAACAGGCCCTGCGCCGACGGATGCGGCACTGCGCGACGAATGAGCGCGGGCCTCGGCGCGGCACGCAGCACCACATCAAGTGTTCGCGCCGCCACACGTCCCATCGTGACGACACCGCGCAGTCCGCGCGCCTCGAGGGCACTCAGCTCCGCATGCAAGCGAGCCACGTTCGCGTCGCCTTCCAGTTCACTGCGCGACGGCGCACGGAATGTGCTCCCGTTGTCGGTGGGACAGCAACTGAACGCGTTGCCAAGCGCCACCCCGAGCGCCACCGGGCGCACCCCTGCTGCGGCAAACCGCGCGCCATCCCACGGAACGTCGCGCGCGGCGTCCGGCATCGCGACCGCGCCGAGCGTCTGCAACGCATCGTAGAGATGCTTCCCCGCGGCATCACCGAAAAACGGCACCCCGCTCCTGTCCGCGCCGCGCGGCCCCGGCGCCTCGCCAACGAGCAACACGTAGACCGGCCCCGTCGCCGGCAGCAACGGCGCCACAGGTGCGCCCACGATGCGCGCTGCGGTCGTCTCCGCTGAACGGACGCTGCTCATGACGAGGTACGTTCCATCAGCCACCCGCCAATCGGCAGCGCGCGCGCGGACCAGCCGGACATGACCCGCATGGTTGCATCCGGGAGTCGGACGATCGCCGGACCGTGCATGGACAGAGCAAGCGCCGAGCCATCGTCGTCCAGCTGCGTATGTTCGGTGGCGAGCACGTTGGGCGTCGCGCTGACACTTCCAGGTGTCGGCGCATCGTCACCACGCGACGGTCGTACGAAGTGCACCGGCCATGCCTCGCCCAGCAGCGCCGTTCGGATGCTGATGCATTCAACGGCGCGCTCCAGCACAAACCCCGTCCGAGCCTGATGTCGTGCAATGAATCGCTCGGCGATCACTGGGCCGGTGACGTCCGGCGCCACCGGGACATCGAGCTCGTAGCCCTGCCCCTCGAATCGCACGCGCGCCCACCAACGCGGCGTGAGCGCCCCTCCGTCCGTGCCACAGAGCCCAGCGGCCGCCTGCCGCAACAGCGCGCCAAGTGCCTCGACGTCGATCTCGTCCGTGCGCCTGACAAAACTCGACAAGCCCTCGCGCCGCTCCGGTGCCAGCGCGAGGCCGACCGCGCTCAGCACTCCGGCGTGCGGCGGCACGACAATGCGCGTCATCCCCAACCGATCGGCCAGTCCGCACGCGTGCAACGGTCCACCCCCGCCAAAAGCAATCAGTGCCACCGATCTCGGATCGATGCCTCGCTCCACCGAGACCCGTCGCAGCGCACGCGCCATCGTCGCATCCGCCGTGGCGATCAACGCCTCCGCCGCGCGCTCCACGGACACGCCGAGCGGCGCGGCGAGTCGCGCCATCGCCTCGCGCGCCAACGACGCACTGATCGTCACGCCGCCGCTCCACGCACCGGCGGCCACATGACCGAGCACCACGTGCGCGTCGGTCACCGTGGCTCGCGCGCCACCTCGCCCATACGCGGCGGGACCGGGAACCGCGCCCGCACTCTCGGGGCCGGCGCGCAACGCCCCGCCAGCGTCGATCCAGCCAACACTGCCACCGCCCGCGGCGACCGCCTCCACGAGCACGCGCGGCAGTGCGATCGGTGCACCGGCCACGGTACCGCCGCGTTCCACCAGCGGTTCGCCGTCGTCGATGAGGCCCACGTCCGCACTCGTGCCGCCGATGTCGATGGTCAGTGCGCTGCAAATGCCCAGCGCCGAGGCGATCGCCGCCGCGCCCGTCACGCCGCCCGCGGGCCCGGAGAGTGCCAGCGAGGCGGCGTGCGTGGACGCGTCGCGTGCGGTGAGCGTGCCACCGGCCGATGTCATCACGCGCGGCACGGGCAGCCCGCGCTCGCTTAGTCTCGCACCGAGGTCGCCGAGATAGCGCCGCACGGCCGGTCGGGCATAGGCCTCCGTGACCGTGGTGGCCATGCGTTCGTATTCGCGGATCTCCGGAAGCACCTCGTGCGAACAGATCACGTCGCAAACAATGCCGGCCGCGCTGAGCGCCTGCACGAGCGCATCGCGCAGTCGCCGTTCGTGGACCGGTTCCGCATATGCATGCAACAGCGTGATGGCGATCATATCGGGACGGCGCGCCAACACCTCGCGCACCACGTCGGCGGTGGCCGCGTGGTCGAGTGGAAGCAATACCCCTTCGGGCACGACGCGCTCGCGCACCGGCAGTACGTCATCCCGCGCCACCAGCGGATCCGGATGATGCGCCGTGAGGTCGTAGAGCGAGGCGCGTTCCTGCCGTCGCAGCTCCAGCAGATCGGTGAAGCCCGCGGTCGCGCACGCTACCACACGCGCGCCGGAGCGCTCCAGCAGGAGATTGGTGACGACGGTCGTACCGTGCACGATGAACGCGATCTCCGCCACCGGAATCTCGGAGGCATCGACCGCGGCCAGCACCCCGCGCGCACGGTCGGCCGGCACGCTTAACACTTTCGTGGTACGCACCGTCCCGTCGCGACCGATTGCCGCGAGATCCGTGAAGGTGCCACCGACATCCACGCCGACCGCCAAACCAGAAAGCGAGACCGTGCCGGCCTTCAACGCGGACACTGCGTCCGGGACGGGGTTCACCACGCGCTGGCGTCACGCGCGCGTGCTGATCGGTCGGGCCGCCGGATCATGCCGCGCGCGACAGCGCTACGCTGACCCGTCGCTGGCCGGCGTGGTCATGATGCAGACGCCACATCGCCAGGGCGAGCGCCACGTGCACCGGCACGGTGACGGCCAGCACTTCTCCGCTCGCCTGCGTCAACGACGGCAACAACTGCAGCAGGGCTCCGCACACGGAGAGCAGTGCAACGATCGTGCTCAGGCCGATCGCCGTACGACTGTGCTCGCCGCGCGCCAGCGCCCGCGCCACCGGCCACGCGGCGAGCAGCAACAGCGGATGCAACTGCAACACGGTTGTGTTGTCACCCATGTACGGCGCGTGCTTCGTCACCGTGCCGGCGAGCAGCAGCAGGGTGCCCAGCACGCCGCCGAGCACGTACCACAACGCCACCCCGACGCTCAGCGCCACCCGCGCCGCGCGCTGTCTGGCGTCGGCCAGACCGGCGATCAGGCCGGCCAGTGTCAGACCCACCAACGCCGCCATCGCCAGTCTCGATGGCGGTTCGGTCGGCATGGGAATGCGCGTCGGCTCGAACAGCACCGTGTCCGACGCCACGAGATTGTAGCGACGCCCATCGCTGTCCTCGACCACGAACGACGCGAGATGCTCCGCGAGATACTCCGGGAGAAAGCCTTCCTCCCACTTGGTCAGCGTACGGTCCGCGTTGCGACCGAGCGCAATCTGGATTCCGGCATACGTGGGGATGTCCGACGCGGTAATGCGCGCCGTCTCACCGCGCCATGTTCGTCCCGCCCCATCTCCGCTCCAGGCGGTGCGCAACACACCGCCCATGACGCGGTCGATCGCATCGCGCACGCGCGTGGCGCAGTTATCCGCGTAGTAGTCGTAGCGATAGAACCGGTTCTCCTCGCGCGCGTTCCACGCCACGAACTCGAAGAGCGCCGCGCGCTGCACTGGCGAGAGTTTGAGTTGCTGCCGCCGGATGCGGCGGTTATCCTGGCGATACAGTGCATTGAACGCGTCCGTATCGAAACCGGCCATCCAGTACCGGGTCTCACCGCTCAGGAAGCGGCCGAGGAAGTTGGGCTGGCTGAAGTCGAACATGCCCCAGTTGAAGGCGAGCCGCTGCCCGGTTGCGTTGTCCGTGAGCGCGAGCGCGATGTGTCCAAACCGCTCGAACACGGCGTCGCCTGCGCCATAGGTGAGCACCGCCACTTCGATCTGCTCACCCCGCAACGCACGCGCACGGTCGAGCGACGCAGAGACGCCGGGCGGCGGCGGCTCCTGCGTGCCCTTCGTATCCTGTGCTTGTGCCAACGCACCGGTCGCCGCGACCGCAGCTGCGAACACGACACTCGCCGAGACCAGCGCGCGCACGAGTGTCCGTATACGGCCGCGCATCAGAGGCGGATCTCTTTCCCGTCGTCCGCGGCCTTGTAGATCGCTTCGAGAATGCGATGCACTTGCACCTGATCCGTGGGCGGCTCATACGGCACCTGCCCCTGCATCACCGCCAGGAAATGCGCGATCTCGGCGCGATAGCTCTGCAGGAACGGGCTCTCGCGCGCCGCCGCGCCGGACGGCGACACGTCGACTGCGCGGCCGTTCAGCTCCTTGGTGACGCGCAGCGGTGCGAGCTGCGCCGACCCGCGCGTGGCATGCACCTCGAACCACCAGCGGTCTTCGTCGCCCACGTACGACCACGCCACGTCGAACGAGATCGTCATGCCGTTCGCGCACTCGAGCAGCACCTGCATCGACTCTTCGACGGCGGCGGCCGCACGACCGCGACGCATGGACGCGGTCACCCGCACCGGCGCCGGCTCGTCGGCCAGCCAGAGCGCGAGATCGAGCAGCGGGAACCCGTGTTCCAGGAACGCGCCACCGCCCGCCTCGGCCCGACGATTGCGCCACCCGTCGGCGCCGCGTTTGAAGGCGAAGGAACCGCATCGGATCGACGTGACTTGCCCGAGCTCAGCGTTGCGGATGAACTGGCCGAGTGCCTGCACGTCGGTCCGAAAGCGATGGTTGTGTCCCACGACCAGCCGGCGATCGGCCTTCGCCGCAGCGGCGATGCACCGCTCGACGCCACGCGCCGTGAGCGACAACGGCCGTTCGCACAGGACGTGCAGCTTCGCGCGCAGCGCGCTCAGGACGTGCGGTTCGTGCAGATGGTTGGGTGTGGCGATGACGACCGCGTCGAGTTCGTCCGAATCGAGGAGCTCTTCGAAATCGGTGAACACGTCGGGGACGCCGAAACGGTCGGCCAGCGCGCGCGCCTTGGCGGCGTCGTTGTCACAGAGGGCCACGAGCGATGCGCCACGCAGCTTCGACAGCACGGGGATGTGCGTCAACTGCGCGATGGCGCCCGTACCGACTACGGCGATGCGTACGCCGTCCTTCATGCCGCCTCCAGGGGAAAACCTTAATCCGCGAAGCCGACCGTCGTCCCCGGGTAGTAGTGGGCGAGAATCGTTCGCGCGTCATATCCGGCGCGCGCACGCCCGATCGCTCCCCACTGGCACATGCCAATCCCGTGTCCGTTGCCGACGCCGCGCAGAGAGACACTCGTGAAGTGTCCGTGTGTCCGTGCTTCGCGTTCCACCGAAAAATACGTGCTGGACAGAATCGCGCCACGCGCATCGCGCAACACAGCGCGCAAATCATTCGCCCGAATGCGCACGTCGCCACGTTCGGTGCGCAGCGTCAACTCACCGACACGGCCGGAGCCAGTGCGCGCCGTCACTTCCACCTCTCGGACCGACGACGATGCGGGGGAGCGCGCACCGGCCGCGACGAGTGCCCGGCGAACGACATCGCTCAACTGCGCCTCGTCGAACTCCACGGTCCATCGATTGCGCGGCGAAATGTCGCAGTACGGTCGGCCCGTGCGCAGATCGGTGTCATCCACCGGCTGCAGATACGGTTGGTTTCGCGCGCCCTGCCATGCATCCGAGGGCACGCCGGACCGGCCTCCGCACGACGACGAGTACGGCGCGTCCACCAGCAGACCGCCGTACCGCAACACCAATCCGGCCGTGGCGTCGACCGCCTGATTGACGACGGCATTCTCCACGTCCGCCCCGCCGTACACCTGGTTCGTTACCGTTGCCACGAGATCCCACCCGCGCGGCGATGGCACCGCGCCGGGACCTGAGACGCGCAGATAGGTATAGCTGCGCGCGGCGATCGCCTGCGCCTCGATGGCCGCCCGATCACCCGGCTGCCGTGTCCCGATCTCGCCCGGCACGACGCCGCGCAGATAGTCCTCGACGGGCAGACGATTGACGACGAGGATCCCCGTGTCGGTGGCGGTAAACCACAACTCGCCGCGATAGCGACGGCCGTTGTACTGCACGAAGCCATCGCGTTCTGCCGCACGGGCCACAAACGGCCCCAGTCGCCACGGCGTTGCATCATCCCCTGCGCCGGCAATGCGCAGCAGTCCGCCGCGCTGCTCGATGCGCCACGGTTCCCGCCCGGTGCCGCGCACGAGCAGTTGTCGCCCGCCATCCTCGTCCACGCGCCACTTGGTCGTGGAGGAGACCGGCGCCTCGTGCAGTCCACCGGCGATTGCCACGCGCGCGACCCGATCGGTGCCGTCCAGCCGTCCATGCAGCTCCGACGCGGCCACCGGTGTCGGCGGACGGGTCGGGACACGCGAAGCCGGCGCACACGCCACCGTGATGGCGGCCGCAGCAACGAGCGTCGCCATCGCCGCTGCGACGATGGTGTCCGGTCGAGCGCGCGGCCGCCGGGCCATGCCTAGTCGCGACCTGCGATCGCTGCCGCCAGCGCGCGATCGAGACGGTCGAGCGTGGCATCGATCTCCGTCGTGCCATGGGCCGCGGACATGAACGCCGCCTCGAAGGGCGACGGCGCCAACGACACGCCGCGACGACGGGCCGCGTGGAAGAACCGCTTGAACAGCGCCGTGTCCGACTGCTTCGCCTCGTCGAACGTGCGCACCGGTTCCGCGCGGAAGAAGAACCCCCACATCGAACCAGCGTGGCTCGCCGTAAACGGCACGTCATGGCGCGCCGCAATGTCACGCAATCCAGTCACGAGTCGCGCCGTCTGGGCGGTGATCTTGTCGTGCAGGTCGCGCGTGAGCATCCCCAGCGTGGCCAACCCTGCAGCCATAGCCAACGGATTGCCGGAGAGCGTCCCCGCCTGATACACGGGCCCGGTCGGCGCGATGCGCGACATGAGCTCCTTGCGTCCGCCGTAGGCAGCCACGGGCAGCCCCCCGCCGATCACCTTGCCCAAGGCCGTGAGATCGGGGACGACATCGAAGCGCTCGCGCGCGCCACCGTAGGCGATGCGAAATCCGGTCATGACTTCATCAAAGACGAGCAGCGCACCCGTTTCGTCAGCAATACGACGAAGCCCCGGAATGAACTCCGGCGTGGGCTCGATGAAACCGCCATTGCCCACGATCGGCTCGAGCAGGATCGCGGCCAGTGGCACCGCGCGCGCGATACGCTCGACGGCGTCGAGGTCGTTGTAGGTGCAGGTGAGCGTCAGCTTGGCCAGCGACTCCGGCACGCCTGGCGAATCGGGCAGGCCAAGCGTGGCCACGCCAGAGCCGGCTCGCACCAGAAAAGCGTCGGCGTGCCCGTGATAGCACCCTTCGAACTTGAGGATGTGTTCCCGACCGGTGACGGCACGCGCCAGCCGCGCAACGGTCATGGCCGCCTCCGTGCCGCTGCTCGTGAATCGCATCATCTCCAGATGCGGCATGCGCTCGGCGATCTTCTCAGCCAACTGCACCTCGAGACCGGTTGGCATGCCGAAGCTGGTGCCGTTCTTCATGGTTTCGGCCAGTGCGTCCAGCACGACCGGCGGGGCGTGGCCCAGAATGAGCGGACCCCACGACAGGATGTAGTCGATGTACTCGTTGCCGTCCGCGTCCCAGACCCGCGCGCCCTTGCCGCGTTCGGCGACGAATGGTTCGCCGCCAACGCCGCCGAATGCGCGTACGGGAGAATTCACGCCGCCGGGAAAACGGGCGCGCCCTCTCGCCATGATTTCGGCGGAACGCGCGCCCGATCGGAAGGTGATCTGCTCTTCACTGCCCGACAGCGTGGACTCCGTGGTGGACTCCGTGCCGGAAGGCGTCACGGTTGCATCAAGACTCATCGTCCAAAACTCCCGACGGAAGAAGGCGTCGCATTCACGAGCGGCAGACTGCGCGACGAACGACGCGCGGCGGCCGGCGGCAGTTCGGCGATCGCATGCAGCGTCGCGCGGAAATCGTAGTCGTCCACCACCTGATCGACACGCACATCGAGCATCGCGCCCGGCGGCGCCACGCCACGCACGTATGTCACGCCGTCGATGTCATCGGCCTGCCATGGCGCACGACAGACCAGCACCCCCGGCTCATCGTGCATTCGGTCCACCAGCACGCGCGCGTCACGTCCGAGGAATCGCTCGTAGCGCTCCGACGTGATTGCCCGCTGCAACTCCTCGATGCGTTCCTTGCGCTCGCCCTTGATGGAGTCGGGGATGTCGTCTTCCATGTCGTTCGCGCGCGTCCCCTCTTGCGGCGAGTAGGTGAAGCACCCGACACGATCGAACTGCATCTCTTCAAGGAAATCGCAAAGGATGTTGAAGTCATCTTCCGTCTCGCCGGGAAAGCCGACAATGACGGTGGTGCGCACGGCGAGATCGGGGACGATCTCGCGATACTTTGCCAAACGCTCGCGGATCGTGCGCTGCCGTTCGGGGCGCCGCATCCGCGCCAGCACCGCATCCGATCCATGCTGCATCGGCGTATCGAGATAGCGCACGATGCGCGGGTTGTTGGCAATCACTTCCAGCAGTCGCGGGGTGATGCCGGCGCTGTACAGATAGAGATTGCGCAACCACGGAATCGACGTCTCTCGCACGAGCGCCTCGAGCAGTTCCGGCACGGCGAACCCATCGCGCCGATCGCGTCCGTAGTGCGCGAGATCTTGCGCCACGAGGTTCAGCTCGCGTGCGCCCTGCAATTCGAGCAGCTGCGCCTCGCGAATGAGATCGTCGAGCGCGAAGGAGCGATGCTTGCCGCGCATCAGCGGGATCGCGCAGAAGGCGCACCCGTGGTCGCACCCCTCGCTGACCTTGAGATAACGCACGTGTGACGTGTCGCCGCCAAACACGCGCACGCCGGGGTGCTCAAGAATTTCACCGCTGATCAGCCCGCGCTCGATGAGTTCGGGCACCAGCCGGTCCGTCTCGGACGTGCCGAGGAAGCAATCGACTTCAGGGAGCGCCTCCTGGAGCTCGCCCTTGTGGCGTTCGATCATGCAGCCGATCGCGAAGACTGCGCGACACACACCATCATCCTTGAGGCGCGTGGCGTCGAGAATCGCGTCGATCGATTCCTTTTTGGCGGCATCGATGAAGCCGCAGGTGTTGACCACCACCACTTCAGCCTGCGAGAGGTCCGTGACCGACTCCGCGCCGTGCGCGAGCAGGTCGGCCAGGTACCGCTCGGAGTCCACCGTATTCTTGTCGCACCCGAGGGTGACCAACCCGATCTTCAGCATCGGGGAAAGCTAGCAAAAACGCGACTCCGCGCACCTGACCTAGCGGAAGTTCCCGAACTGGAGTTCGACGCCATAATCCCCTTTGCGCAGGAGCGTCATGCACTCCTGCAGCGCATCCTTGTCCGGGCTGGTGACGCGCACCTGCTCGCCCTGAATGCTCGCCGTGATCTTCTTGAGCTTCGCGTCCTTGATGGCCGCACTGACCTTTTTGGCGGTCTCGCTGTCGAGCTCCATTTTGAGCTTGATTTCGCTGCGCAGAATCTCGTGGCTCCCCGGCTTTGCTTCCCCGATGTCCAGATTCTTCACCGGCACGCCGCGCTTGATGAGACGGCCGCGCAGCACGTCGATGAGGGCCTCGAGGCGCATCTCCCCTTCGGCTTCGAGCTGAATCAGACTCTCGGCGCGCTTGAAGTCGATGAGAATGTGCGAGCCCTTGAAATCGAAGCGCTGCGCGACCTCCTTCGAAGCCTGATTGACGGCGTTGTCGACCTCCTGCAGGTCGCAACCGGTGGTGACATCGAACGAATACGTGGAGGCCATATGGGAGCGAAAAAGTCAGTCGGTGTGCGCCGACGGTCAGCCGAGGAAGCTTTCGAGCGACTTGGCGCGCGAGACGTGGCGCAGGCGTGAGAGTGCCTTCTCTTTGATCTGGCGCACGCGCTCACGCGTGATACCGAGCAGCGAGCCGATCTCCTCGAGCGTCATCGGCTCGGCGCCGTCGATACCAAAATACAGGCGCAGAATGCGCGCTTCGCGCTCCTTCAGTCCACCGAGCGAATCCTCGATCGCTTCTGTAAGCGCTTTTTCGAAGGTCTGCTCGTCGGGGGTGGGGTTGACCGTATCGGCGAGGTAGTCGAGCAACCGGTTGTCTTCACCGGGCGTCAGCGGCGCATCAAGCGAGAGATGCACCTGCGAAATGGACATCGTCTTGGCGACTTCCTCTTCCGTGATGTCCATTCCTTCGGCGATCTCGGCGTGCGTCGCCTCGCGACCGAGTTCCTGCAGCAGGGTGTTCGCGCGCTTGCCGATGCGGTGCAACGTGCCGGCGCGATTGAGCGGCACGCGCACGATGCGCGACTGCTCCGCCAGCGCCTGCAGGATCGCCTGGCGAATCCACCAGACGGCGTACGAGATGAACTTGATCCCCTTCGTCTCGTCGAATTTGTGCGCCGCGCGGATCAGACCAAGGTTACCCTCGTTGATCAAGTCCGAGAGCGATACACCCTGGTTCTGATATTTTTTTGCCACGGACACGACGAAGCGGAGATTGGAGCGGACCAACTTGTCGAGCGCTTCCTGCTCACCCACGCGGATGCGCCGCGCCAACTCTGCTTCTTCTTCACGCGAGATCAACGGGTACGCACTGATGTCGCGCAGGTACTGGTCGAGAGATCCTTCTTCGTACGACGACGCCTTTTTCTTCGACGGAGATACGGCCATGGGACAGCGGCTCGTGAGGGCGGGAAGCGGACTGACAATCGAACGACACGGCGCAGGTGCCGTCGACTCACAGAAAACAACGGAGGCAGGCATCGACCAGGAAACGCTGCCGCCAATGCAACTACGACTAATGCTAATGCCGATGCACGAGCATCGCAGCGGGGAGCGCCCGCCGACATGCGTCAGCGCACGACCGTTCCGAACCGGGACCAGCGAATCCTGGTCAGCCAGGAGAACGGCTGCGCGGAATCCGGCGTGAAGCTGTAGTACACGACGATGGGCGTTCCGCGCAAGAGACTGTCCGGCACGAATCCCCAGTAACGACTGTCGAGGGAATTGTCTCGGTTGTCGCCGAGCACGAAGAAGTGGCGCGGCGGCACGACCAGCGGGCCCCAGTTGTTGCGAGAGGGCCGATATGCGCCATCGCCCGGCGCGCCAGCAGCCGCAGCCGTGTTGACCACATACCCGCGCTGCCAGCGAAAATCGTCGTTGACCGGATCGACGTTCGGCTCTGTGCGGACCACATACTGCTCCTGCTGCGCGACCCGATTGCGCTGCAGGACGCCGTCCCGCATGGACAGCGTGTCCCCGGGCAGCCCGACGAGACGCTTCACGAAATTCTTGCTCGGATCGCTCGGCCACTCAAAGACGATGACGTCACCTCGGCGCGGTGGTCGCAGCGCCGGTAAGCGCGCGCTCGAGAAGGGAATGCCGGCGCCGTACAGCAGCTTGTTGACGAGCAGAAAATCGCCGACCAGCAGCGTACGCTCCATGCTGCCCGAGGGAATCTTGTACGCCTCGACGAGGAACGCGCGAAGGACCAGGAAGAGCACCACTGCAGCGGGAAAGACCTTCGCCCACTCCCACAGCCACGACAAGCGAAAACCGCGCGGCGCACGCGTCCGGCCATTGGCCGCGCGCAGTGCCGCCGACCGCAACGCTTTGTCGTGATCCTCGACGGCCGTGACGGTATCCGTCACGGATCGCGGCACCTCTGCGGGCAGCACTTCCGGGCGTTCCATTACGGCACGGCTAGTAGTTGTCCATCTGCGCGCGCTGCAACACGCCGGAATAGTCGATGTAGCCCACCTTGGTCTCCGAATAGAATTCGAACACCTCCCAGCCGCCTTCACGGTGCCCGTTCCCCGTTTCCTTCACGCCACCGAATGGCAAATGTGCTTCGGCCCCGATCGTTGGCGCGTTCACATACGTGATGCCGTTGTCCAGCTCCTGCAGCGCGCGGAAGGCCACGTTGACATTCGTCGTATAGACGGACGAGGAAAGCCCGTAGCGCACGCCGTTGTTCACCGCGAACGCCTCGTCCACCGACGCGACGCGAATCACCGACAGCACGGGACCAAAGATCTCTTCCTGTTCCAGACGTGAACCTGCCTTCACATCAGTAAAGATCGTGGGATGGAAGAAATACCCCTTGGCCAACGCGCCGTCCGTGGCGCGCGTTCCACCGGTGCGCAATGTGGCGCCCTGTTCACGTCCGATGGCCACGTAGCGTTCCACCTTCTCGCGCGAGATCTCGTGAACGAGCGGGCCGACATCGGTGCCCACGACACGGCCATCGCCAAGCGTCAGCGCTTCCGCGCGCGCCACGAGACCGTTGACGAGTTCGTCGTGAATTCCGTCCTGCAGGATGAGACGGCTGGTGGCCGTGCAGCGCTGTCCTGTCGTGCCGAACGCACCCCAGAGCACGCCGTCGATGGCGAGGTCGAGATTCGCATCGTCGAGCACGATCTGCGCGTTCTTGCCGCCCATCTCGAGCGAGAGGCGCTTATGCATGCGGCCGCACGTTTCGCCAACGATGCGTCCCGTTTCGGTGGAGCCGGTGAACGAAATCACCGGGACGCGCGGATGCTCGACGATTGCCTTGCCGACCACGTCGCCCATACCGTGCACGAGCTGAATCACGTCGGGCGGCAGGCCGGCCTCGAGCAGAATCTCGACCAACACGGTCGAGGTATGCGGTACATCTTCGGCCGGCTTGAGAATCACAGCATTGCCGCAGAGTAGCGCGGGGAACGCTTTCCACGTGGGGATGGCGAGCGGAAAGTTGAACGGCGTGATGAGCCCGCACACCCCGATGGGTCGCCGCATGCTCATCGCCCACTTCTCGCGCAGCTCACTGGGCACTGTGTGACCAAACAGGCGACGTCCTTCCGTCCCGGCGTAGTAGGCCGTGTCGATCGCTTCCTGCACATCGCCCTTCGTTTCCGCGACCGGCTTGCCCATTTCGCGCGTCATCAGCTCCGCGATCTCGTCCTTGCGCGCAGCGAGCAGATCGCCCACGCGACGCAAGACATCGCCGCGCGCCGGGGCCGGTGTGCGCTTCCACCGCTCGAAGCCGCGCAGGGCGCTGGCCACGGCGAGTTCGACGTCGGCGGCACCGGAAGCGGGAAAACGACCGATCAGATCGTCCCGATCGGCCGGGTTGCGGTTGTCGAAATAGTCACCTGTCGTCGGCTCGACCCACTGGCCGTCGATGAAATTCTTGAATGTGTTCGGCATGCGACAAAGCTAGCGAGGTCGTGGAGCGAGCGCGTCCGGTGCGGGCTGTGCCGGCGGCAGGCCTTCGCAGCTCCATTGGGCCGCGCGTGCCTCGGTGGGGATGGCGTAACCGGCACGTGGCAGGATTTCCCGGGCGCCCAGCGCGAGCCCCCAGATCGTGACGAGCAACGAAGCGACGTGCGCGAGGCCCAGTCGGTGGCGCCATGTCCCGACCGCGCTCCAGATTCCGAGCGCGGACACGCCAATCGTCGCTGCGGTGAAACCAAGCAACGGCGGTCCGCAACGCGCCGGCCAGGGCCAAAACATCAATCCCGCCGCGGCTGCTACGGCCACGGTCACTTTGACCCAGCCGCTCCATGCACGAGTGGCGGCCGCGTTGGACGGCGCCGTTGGCTTGGCCGCGGCCTTCGCCACCGGCTTGCCCGCCGGCAACGCCGCCTGTCCCGCCAGCGGCTTGCTCTCGGCGAGCAGCTGTTCGTCCGACACGGACGCCAGTTGCTTGTCGATTTTGGCGAGTTCTGCTTCCCAGTTGCGATCGGTCATGAAAACGACGTGGTCACGGCGTGAAGAAAACGGCGTCAGATCGCCGGCGAGTGTTCGCGCGTCAACCCATAACGCTCGATCTTCTTGTACAGATTCGACCGCGGCATGTCCAGCGCGCGCGCCGTCTCGGACACGTTCCAGTCGAACGCCCGCAGCTTGGCCACCAGAAACGCGCGCTCGGCTTCCTGCTTGAACTCCTCGAACGTGCCAATATCGACCAGCGCGCCAAGACCGGCCGGCTCGGCGGCCCGCCGTCCCACCAGCCGTTCGACGTCGTTGAGTCCAATCACCGGTCCATTGGCCAGAATCACCAGTCGTTCAACCGTGTTGCGCAGTTCGCGCACATTGCCCGGCCACTCGAGGGCAGCGAGCGCCTTGAGCGACTCGTCCGTGATGCTGCGCGCTGGCAGACCGTCGCGGATGGCCAGCTGCTGCAGGAAGTGCGCTACGAGCAGCTCGATATCCTCACGCCGTTCGCGGAGCGCGGGCACGCTGATCGGCACGACGTTCAGCCGGTAGAAGAGATCTTCGCGAAAACGACCCGCGGTGATTTCCTCCTCGAGATGCTTGTTCGTGGCGGCGAGCACGCGCACATCCACCTGCACTGGTTTGTTACCGCCGATGCGCGTGACCACGCCGTCCTGAAGCACGCGCAGCACCTTGGCCTGTGCGGCCACGGACATGTCGCCGATCTCGTCCAAAAACAGCGTTCCCCGATCGGCTTGTTCGAACTTGCCCGCGCGGTCGCTGATGGCGCCGGTGAATGAACCCTTCATATGACCGAACAATTCACTCTCGATGAGCTCGGACGGGATCGCGGCGCAATTCACCTCGACGAACGGTTTGCGCTCGCGCGTGGAACCGCGATGGATGGCGCGGGCGACGAGCTCCTTACCGGTTCCGTTCTCGCCGGTGATGAGTACGCGTGCCGGAGTCGCGGCGACCTTCTCGATCCGCTCGAGCAGGGCGCGAACGGGGTAGCTGCGCCCCACGATCTCATAGCGCGATTCGATCGTCTGACGCAGCCGCTGATTCTCATCGGCGAGCGTGCGCTGTTCGAGCGCGTTGCGCAGCAGCACGAGCACGCGATCGGTGTCAAGCGGCTTTTCGAGAATGTCGTACGCGCCGAGTTGCGTCGCTTCGACGGCCGTCTGGATTGTGGCGTGTCCGCTGATCATCACGACGGTCGCCGTGCCGTCGATCTGTCGCAGCCGCTTCAACACTTCCAGCCCATCGATCCCGGCCATCTTCACGTCGAGAAAGACGAGATGCGGCCGGAACTTTTCGTACTCCGCGATGCCGAGCGGTCCGCTGCCGGCCGTGCGTACCTCGTAACCCTCGTATTCGAGCAACTGGCCGAGGGCCTGACGGATGCCGGGTTCGTCGTCGACGACGAGAATGCGATGTGAGCTCATGTGGCGGGCGACGGGGGAACAGGATAGCGGCTTGGCACAGTTTGGCCCGGTCGCGTGACGTGGTGGCCGAGCGCGTGACGCTACGTGACCTGCGTCTCACATGATGGTCGTATCGACGTCATCACCGGGAGTGTGGCCGCATGCACCTCGCCGGTCACGTTACCGATACCCAGCGAACCGACGCGTGCTCCATAAGCAACACGTCGGCCGCGACTGCGCGTACGCCGAGCCCCCGCAATGCCCCTGTCCGACGGCACCGATCGCGCCTCCAGAACCGCTCCGACGGCGACATCGAACAATGTACCCGTCACGGTAAGCGAACCAGTCGGCTCACGCGGCGCGTTGCTTTCCGCGCATGCGCGATCGCTGGATTCGCGGCTCCGCGTCGCGGCGCTCTCCGAGCGTCAGGCGAATCGGCGTGCTGCCGCGCATGTTTTACAGCTGTCCCGCCGGATCTCTCGTCTGCTGCCGCGCGTGCCGACGTTGCTTCCCGTGTTGCCGGAAAGCGGTCGCGACGGGCGTGTGCGGCACTACGTCCTGCAGGCCCAACCGGTCGTGGGAACGGGGGGAACGCGTATCCTCACCATTTCCACGCACAGCGTCCTGCGCTTCGGGGAGTTCGACGGCAGCGGCCGACCCGTGCTTTGGAACGAGTACGATCCGCTGCAGCCAGTCGCCGGGTGGGATCTCGAAATCGTGCTCGAGCGCCTCGCGGAGGTACTCGGCCGGATTCACGAGCAGGTGGAACAGCTCGAAGCGCGGGTGGCCGCGCGCGCCAGGAATCTGAACGCGCTGCTGAACGGCTCGCCGTTATCCAGGCCGACCGCCATCGGCACCGCCAAGTCACCGCCTCCGCGAGGGACCGCGCCGACGAAAGTCGTGGTGCCGGTGCCAGCGCCAGCCGTGGCACCGATCGCACCAGCGGTGGCCGGGATCGCGCCGGCGCCGACCGTTCCCTCGTCAGCGCTGGTTCCACTGGTGCCGACACCCCCTGTTGTCGCGTCGCGAGCGGCAGCGCGCGCGGAGGAACACACCGCGTGGCTGGTGGCCATGGCCGCGCCGACCGACTCGCCCTCAGCAGCGGAGTTCGAGGAGCTGATGCCCGAGCTGGCGCTGATCGATCTCGCGTTCGCGTCCATCGGCGATATGGCCACACGGCACGGGGAGTCCGACGATGCTCGGAATGGCGTCATCGAAGCGGGGAGCGGGCCCGATGCGACCGAATCAGCACCCGAGGCCGCGTCCGGCGATGCCTCGGGCGCGGAGAAGGAACTGGAGAAAGAGAAGCGCGAGCGGCGCCTCTTCCAGCACCTGCGCGTGCGCTGACCGGCGCGTGCGCTGACCGGCGCGTGTCTGCGCGACCGTTGGCGAAGTCGTCAGGGAACGGCGCGATACAGCGTCAGGCGTCCGTTGCGCACCCGGACGTCGGCAATCTGCGACGGCAGCGCGATGCGCAGGGCGTCGGCGGCGATGGGTGCAGGCACCGCGGTGGAATCGGCACGTTCGGCGTTGCGCGCCGAGCCCGCGCGCTGCGCGCCTTCGCGCACGATGCGCAGAAACGTAGGCACCAGTGGTGACGGGACATCGATGCCTTTCAGTCGAAGCGACGTGACGCGGTAGTCGGCGTAGCCGGGTTGCGCGAGTGCGAGGGTCCCCGACATGCGCAGCAGATCGCGGCCGCCAATCGCACCCCCGAGCAGACCACCCAGCGCCCCCTTGCCGGTGAAGTCTCGCAGATCCACCTCGGTGCGCACCATGATCTGGTCGCCTGCGATGGCGAGTGCGAGCGAGGATGCGGTGGATGGCAGCGCGCGGACGAAGGACGATGAGAGGATAGCGGCAGCGTCGGCGGCTGTGAGTGAAACAAAGGCCGGCCCTCGATCGGCCACGAGTTCGCGGAGTCGTGCCCGCGCGTGGTCCGCGCGCGCGCCGTCACTCGCAGGATCGCCAATGAACACCCACCCGATGCTTCGCTCGATGCTGTCACGCTGCGCCGTGCGACTGCTGTCGAATGCCGCGACGCGGTTTGTTACCTGGCGCGACGCATCACGCACCTCGGCCGGCAATCGATCGCCGTACAGGTAGAAGCCGCCCACGGCGACGGCGGCGACGACAGAGAGGCAACCCACGCGGGTCAGACAGCCCATGTTCGCGGAATGAAGGGGAATATGTGGCGCCACGGAGCGGATAGGATGCAGCCCGTACGGCGCCTATGGCGCTTTCGTGTCGTGCGCGCTGTCAGAGGGGTTCAGGGACGGAGCTCCGGCGTAGACCGTAGGAGCGGCGCGCCTTCGGCTGCCCAGTCGCCAGCGCACTCCCGCCTGAGGCGCGGAGCAATCCGAGTAAGTCGCCAAGGTTGTATCCGGCATAGCCGCGCGCGGATGATTGTGGTGATCATGCCCGTGTGATCATGCCTGTGGTGGCTACGCCCGTGCCTACGCGGTGGTGGCTGGGGAGGTGGTGTGGTCGACGAGTGGGCGGAAGCGGAGTGCTTCTGCGATGTGCGACCGATCGACTGATTCCGTGTCATCCAGGTCGGCGATGGTCCGGGCGACGCGAAGCACCCGATGGTAGGCGCGCGCGGAGAGCGCCAGTCGGTCAGCCGCGCGGAGCAAGAGTGCGCGGGCGTCCGGCGCGAGGCGAGCGGCGGGCTGGAGAATGCGGACCGGCGCGGTGGCGTTCGTGTCATGTGGTGCGTGGTGTGATGCGGGGGCGCTGCGTGTCGAGGCGCTGGCATCTGATGCGACGAGCGGCGCGGCCGGTGCGTAGCGATGCCATTGGCGCTCGCGAGCGCGGATGACGCGTTCTCTGACTCTGCACGAGCGGTCGGCCGGCATGTGATCGGCGAGCGCGTTGGTGGGTACGCGGTTCACGTGGACGTGCAGGTCGATGCGGTCGGCGAGCGGGCCGGAGAGCCTGGCGCGGTGGCGATCGAGGTCGGCAGCGCTGCACTTGCAGCGGTGATCGTCGCTGCCTGCGTAACCGCAGGCGCAGGGGTTGCTGGCGCCCACCAGCATGAAGCGGGAGGGGAATCGCACTGCGCGGGCGGCGCGCGCGACAATCACCACGCCGTCTTCGAGTGGTTGCCGCAGCGCTTCGAGCGTGGCGCGTGGGAACAGGGAGAGTTCATCGAGAAAGAGCACCCCGCGATGTGCGAGGCTGACTTCGCCGGGACGTGGCCATCCGCCGCCGCCGACCAGTCCGGCGGTAGAGATGGAGTGGTGTGGTGCGCGGAACGGTCGGTGCGGTTGCGTGGCGGGTGCGGTGTCGGCGGGGGCGAGCAGTCCGGCGACGGAATGGATGGCCAGCACTTCGAGTGCTTCGTCGTCGTCGAGTGGCGGGAGGATGCCTGGCAGCCGTCGCGCGAGCATCGTCTTCCCGGCCCCTGGCGGTCCGACGAACAGAATGTTATGCGCACCGGCGGCGGCGATTTCGAGAGCGCGCACGGCGAGTTCCTGCCCGACCACGTCGCCCAGATCCGGCGTGTCATCCATAAGTTGTACGCGCGGTGTGATCCGTTGCTCGTCGCGCAGCAGTCCGTCGCGCAGGGCGGCCACGAGTTCGCCGAGTGTGCGAGGCGCCGCCGCGCGCGCATGTCGGACGCGGAGCGCTTCGGCGAGGTTTTCTGGTGGGACGATGAGCAAGGCGCCGCTGGTGGCGGCAACGTGGCGCGCCACGGCGAGCACGCCGCGGACGCCACGCAGTTGTCCATCGAGTCCAAGTTCCCCGATCGCGCACACGCCCTGCAGCGCGTCGTGCGGCAGCTGTCCGCTTGCCGCGAGCAGGGCGAGGGCGATGGGAAGATCGAACGCAGTTCCGGTTTTCGGTGTGTCGGCAGGCTGAAGGTTGCAGACGATCCGTTTAGACGGAATCGTGAACCCCGAGTTGGCCAGCGCCGCCCCGACGCGGTCGCGGCTCTCCTTCACTGCCGTCGCGGCCAGCCCGACGAGCGTCCACTGAGGTAGCCCGTTGGCTACGTGCACTTCGACGAGAATATCGAAGGCGTCAATGCCGAGGACGGCGGCGGAGTGTGCGGCGGCAAGCATGGAGCGAGTGTACTGCGTGTGCCGCGGATTACTGTCATCCGAATGCCGCGGGTATCATCGGAGCTACGCCGAGGCCCGTATCGCATTGCGTGCCCGCCAGCGCGCGCTGAACTTCACGCCGGGCTTTCTTAGTCACCAACCGCGCCGGAGGCATCTGCCTGGCGTGCCATGGACGCGATGCCTTTGGCGACCATTCCCCCCCCCAGCCCGCCCTATGACGCTTCCGACTCCCGCCGCCGCGCGTGCGACTCACTTCGCCTGGGATAGTCTTGCTGCCGTCGACAGCCTGCGGCAACTTGGCGATGCAGATGCCGACCGCTGCGCCGCGGAGCTCAAGACAGACAGCGTCACCGCGGCCGAGACGAGGCGCATCTTCGCCACGGTTCGGAAGTCCGGCGTGTTGCCCTCCGACACACCGGCGCCGCTGCGCGATTTTCTGCAGGCCGCACCGGGCGGCCCGCGTCACCCAACGAACGCTGCACTGCCGGCGTGGGCCGATCTGGCGAAGCTCGAGCGCGGCCAGCAGGCGTTCATGACGCGATCGATGATGTCGCTTCTCGTCATGCTCTGCCGCAGTCTGCCGGAAGGATATGCGGCGCCATCGATGGCGCGCGTGCTCAATCTGTCGGGACAGTTGCGGAAGTATCCCTTCCATCGACTCATGGGCACGTTGCAGCTGCTCAAGGATGTCTCCACACCGGGCTCGTTTCGCGCCGACGGTGTCGGGACGATGCTCGCGCAGGAGATGCGGCTGCTGCACGCGGGGGTGCGCACGAACGTCGCTCCGGAATCCATGCGCGACGTTGCCGGGTTCCGCGTACGCTTCGGCGTGCCGATCAATCAGGAAGACATGCTGGGCACGGTGCTCGGCTTCTCACTGCTCGTGATTGAGGGACTCGAGCGACTGGGCGTGCCCATGGCTGCCGGCGAAGCAGACGACTTCTATCATGTGTGGCGCGTCTTCGGCTACCTCATGGGCGTGCGACGTCCGGGTCTCGAACCCGGCGAGGACGCGATGCCCGTCACGCTCGCCGATGCCCGCGCCTTCTATGCGACGTATCGACGGCACTACGTCGCGGCCGATCAGAATCCGGACGGCGTTGCGCTCGCGGCTGCGCACGTACGAATGCTGGTGAATCTCATGCCGCCGGCACTGCAGAACTCGATCGGAGGGCTGGTCAGCCGCGAAGGCGAAGCTGGCGTATCGCCGTTCACACGCAAGCTGTTGCGCGTCGTGGCCAAGCCGTATCTCGCGAATCGGGGGAGCGCCGGCGAATTACTCGCGCGCAGCTACATCCGCCTGCTCACCGACGATGCCACCTGTCGGCGGGTCGGCCTCGAGCCACCCGCCATTCATCTCGAACCGATGTTGATTGCCATCTCCCATCTCTGGGAGCAGGGCACGTCACGCCTTGGCCGCAGCACCGAAGTACGCGCGTCCGGGTGGATCTTCGGCAAGCTGATTGACACCACCTACCACGAAGTGCGCTACACAGTGCCGCTCAATCTGGATGATGTCGTGAATCTTGTGCACGAGGGGCAGAAGACGCGCGACGAGAGGGGACTCATCGCAACACGAAGGATTTGACAAGCGCAGAAGTCTCCGCCGGGCGCTCTTCCATGGGCACATGCCCGGCGTTGGACACGATCTGCAGCCGCGCACCTATGATCGAGTCGGCAAACGCCGTGGCGAGCGAGGTGGGGATCCAGAGGTCTCGATCGCCCCACAGAATCAGCGTCGGTGCGGTAATCTGTCGCAGGCGCGCCGTGTTGTCCGTGTCGATCAGATTGCTGCGGATCAGGAACGCGCGTCGATTGCCCGGGCGCGCCATCAGCTCCCAGTAGCGATCGATCAGCGCCGGTGTGAGGCGAGATGGATCGGCATACACCTGCTGCAGGTTGAGCGCGGTGAACCAACGTGGCCCAACGTACTCCAGCAGCCCACCGATCACCGGCAGACGCACGAGACGGAACAGTATCGGCGGCGCACCGGGCGGAAAGCCCGCCGGGTCCACAAGAATCAGCCGATCGACACGCGACGAATCGGTGAGCGCAAAATTCCACGCGATCTCGCCTCCCAGCGAATTGCCTGCAATGGACGCACGCGGTACCCGCAGCGAGTCGAGGAACTCGCGCAGGAACGGCATGTAGGTGGCCATGCGATAGTCGTCATCAGGCCGCGGGCCGGTGAGGCCATAGCCCGGCAGGTCGAGGCGGATAATGCGCAGGGAATCCTGCATCGCGTCCACCCAGCCGTCCCATGTCTGCAGCGACGACGCCATGCCGTGCAGCAACAGCAGCACCGGCCCGTTTGCCGGCCCTTCGTCGCGGTAATGCACGCGCATGCCCTGCACATTCACGAACTGCGACGCCGGCGTCGCGTATCGTCGCTCGAGGTCGGCGGGCGCGATATCGGGGCGCAGCATCGCGCCGCCTGCAGCCAGCGCGGCCACAATCGTCGCGACGCCCACCCATCGCCAACGCGCCATCGACAGCGCCTCGACGGGCGCGGCCTACTTACTGAACGCTCAGGAGTTCGACGTCAAAGACGAGTGTGGCGTTCGGCGGAATCGGCCCCTGACCGGTGCGACCGTAGCCGAGCGTCGATCCGATCACGATCTTGCGCTTGCCGCCCACCTTCATGCCGGCAATGCCCTGATCCCATCCGGCGATCACCTGCCCGGCGCCGAGTTGGAACGAAAACGCCGCCCCACCGACATTTGAATCGAAACGCGAGCCGTTGATCAGATATCCCGAGTAGATCATGCGCAGCGTGCGACCGTTGATCGCTTCGGCGCCGGTGCCCACCACGACATCCTGCACCAACAGATTGTCGGAACGCTTCGTCATGCTCGCGATCGAGACACCAAGGCTGGCGGCGTACGTTTCCACCGACGGATTGGACGGAATGTCGGGCGTATCGTCAGAGCCGCACGCAGCAAGGACGAACGCCATCGCGAGCGCCGGCACCACCGCAAAAGTGCGACGAAGACGCTGTGCAACAATGGCGGAGACGGAGAACAGGCAGGGCGCAGAACGGAGCATGGCAGCACGGGCTGGTGGCGATGACGCGCGGTGCCGCGAACCTCTCGGAGTCGGCACCAACAAGGACCCGTGGAAGATAGCGACAGGGGCCGTTGCGCGTGGTGCCTGGATCCGGTAGGGTCCGTCCATGACGCTCGCCGTGCCAGAGACGACGCCGACCGCGCCGCAGCATAGCCCGGCCACGCGATTCACCCTTGAATTGGCCCGCGCCCTGCACGCGCACGGGACCCCGGCCCACCGTCTCGAGGTGGTGCTCGCAAGTGTCGCCGAACGCCTCGGCCTGATCGCTGAGTTCTTCTCCACCCCGACCAGCATCATGGTGGGCTTCGGCGAGCTCGAACAACAGCACGTGCACCTCATGCGGGTCGAACCGGGCCAACCGAATCTTGGTCATCTCGCTCGCCTGGGCGCAATCACGCGTGAGGTCGTGGAAGGGACGCTGACCGCCGAGCATGGCTTGTCGCGACTGCGCGCGCTGGATGACGAGCCTCCGCGCTGGCCGGTATGGCTCACGCTCGTCGCATACGTGCTCGCATCGGCGGCGGTCGCCTGTTTTCTTCGCGTGTATACCGGCGACGTGCTGCTGGCGGGCGCGCTTGGTCTGCTCACCGGCATCATCTCGATCGCGTCCGCGCGATCGGACGCGTGGCGCCATGTCACCGAGCCGCTCGCCGCGTTTCTTGTCACGTCGGTGGCGCTCACTATCGACGTCGCGTCGCGCTCGGGCACCGGGTACGCGACGTCGCTGGCCGGATTGGTGGTGCTGTTGCCCGGGCTGACCTTCACCGTCGCGCTCACCGAGCTGTCCACGCGTCATCTCGCGTCGGGGACGGCGCGCTTGAGCGGCGCGTTGGTCGTCTTCCTCGGCCTCGGGTTCGGCTTGGCGCTCGGCGCGAAACTTGGCGCGTTTGCGGCGAATGCCCTGGGGCTCGCGGCGCCCATCGGCGGGTTCGCGCTGCTGCCGCAAACCTCGCTGCCGTTCTGGACCGAATGGCTGGCGCTGATCATCGCGCCACTCGCGTTCACCGTGCTGCTCAAGGCGGAGGCCAGAGATGCCGGCTGGATCGTACTGGCGTGCGCAGCGGCGTACCTCACCTCACGCTTCGCGGGCGCGGGAATGGGCGAAGAGCTGGGCGCATTTCTCGGCGCATTTGTCGTGAGCGCGGGGAGTAATCTCGTGGCGCGCTACCTCCGCCGGTCGGCGATGGTGACCGTGGTGCCCGGACTGCTTATTCTGGTGCCCGGGAGTATCGGATTTCGGAGCGTCACGTCGATGCTCGGTCAGGAGGTCGAGGTGGGAGTGGCCACCGGCTTTCGCGTGTTGATCGTCGGCATTTCTCTCGCCGCCGGTCTGCTGGCCGGCAATTTGGTGGCCAGCGGCGCGCGTCGTCGTCTGTGATGGGAATAACGCAGGACAGCGCATGACGACCATTTCGCCGCGCGCACTGGTAGTCCCGCTGGCCGGACTCGGCGAGCGCGCCATTCTCACGTCGACGCACCTCGATGTGCGCGAGGGCGAAGCGGCGGCCTTGGATGCGCTTGTCGGCCAGGGCGTGCTGCACGTGTCCGAGGCCGACTTGGCGCGCACCATGCCACCGGTGCGTCGCAGCACGTTCGTCGCGGGTCGCGTGGCACTCCGGGCCGCGCTGGCGTCACCGCGGTTGGGTGCGCTGACGGCGGGCGTGCACGATCTGCTGCTTGGCCGCACTACGCGCGGCGCACCGCAACTGCCGGCGGGATTGACCGGCTCGGTGAGTCACAAGCTGAGCCATCAGCGTCAGCGGGCCATCGCGATCGCCTGGGTGGAGTCCGAGGGGTTGCTCGGCGTCGATCTCGAGGCGCGACCGCTCGCTGCGGAGCGAGGGCGCCCGTCCATCGCCTCGCGCATTCTCACGCCACGTGAGTTCGAGGTCGTGCGCGATCTCGATGCACACGCGCACCGCGAAGAGACCGTGCTGCGCTTTTCGCTCAAGGAAGCGATCTACAAGGCCATCGATCCCGTCGTGCAACGGTACGTGCGCTTCACCGAGGTCGAGGTGGAGGTGCATCATGACGGGCGCGCCACGGTTTCGTTGCTGCTTCCCGAGTTCGCGGGCACCGTTGCACAGGTGGAGGCGTGGTGGCAGCGCGATGACGAATGGATCATCACCACGGCGCGCCTCGTTCGCTGAGGCGCGCCTTGTACGCGCAACGAATGATCAGCCCCGTCGCACCGCCTCGTGCAGCGCAATGCCACCGCCCAGGTGTCGCGTGACGCGTTGCACACGGAACCCTTCGCGCTCGAGCAGTGCGCTGAACTGCTGCCAGCTCATGAAGTGCTCGATGCTGCGCGCGATATAGCCGTAGACCACCGGATCGCGGTGCCACCACCACCCGACGGCGTTTCCGGCGAGCGCGAGATACCAGAGCAACACGGCGCGCCATGGGGCGAATGCCGGACGGTAGAAGTCGAGCGTGACCAGCACGCCACCGGGGCGCAGCACGCGCGCCATTTCACGCACGGCGCTCGCGGGATCGGGCACGTTGCGTACCCCGTATCCCGCGGTGACGAGGTCCATACTGGCTGGCTCCATCGGCAGCGCGGTCATGTCGCCGACCATGGTCGTGATGCGCCCGGCCATGTCGCCATCGGGTGCGCCATCGGAGAGCCGCAGGTTCGCCGCGTCGATCATGCGCGCGGACGCGTCCAGCGCGGTGACGCGCGACGTCGGGAACCGGCGGGCGACTGCCACAGCGATGTCGCCGGTGCCACAGGCCAGATCGAGTGCGTCGCGCGTGTCCGGGGCAGCGGTCCCGATCGCGGCCAGCGCTTCGCGCTTCCACGTCGCGTCCATGCCAAACGAGAACAGACGGGTGAAGGCATCGTAGCGGGGCGCGATGATGTCGAACATCGGCGTGACGAACGCCTGCTTGCGCGACGGGTCCCGCAGATGCGCGTCCAGGTCCAGCTCACCGAGCTTTTGTGGCACCGGTACCGCCCGACCCGTTCCGGGGTGATCATTCGTCATGCGTCGCTCCCGTCTGTCGAGTCATCCGTTGCGTCCTTCGGACACGCCGTCAGGCGTGCGTCGGCGCCGCGGCGCCGTGGGCTTTGGTCAGCTGCTGGCCGTCGTCCTCGTGCTCGGTACGACGATCGCCGTGGTCAAACGCTCGATCGATCACAACGCCGACCCGGCCAATGTAGTGACGCGCGAGGCGGGGATCACGATCGGGGGCGATACGGCGGCGCAGTCGGCGCCCACGCCGGAGCAGACCATCGGCGCGTTCAAGGTGCGCAACCTGCAGGGGAAGATCGTCCCCGTGGCGACGAAGGGGCAGGCGTCGATCGTGATGGTGAGTTCGGTCACCTGCAGTTGGTGCAAACGGGCGCTCAAGGACCTCGGTGAATTGTCCGCCGGCCGGCCGCTGCCGCGGCTCAAATTGCTCACGCTCGAGGGCGCGGCGGAGGGGGCACCCATGCTGGCCAAGGAAGGGATCACTGGCGCCGAACTCATCGGGCCGGCTGGCAGCTCAGATCAGGTCCTGCTCACCTTCCGGTATCCGGGCACGCCCACGTTCGTCGCCATCGATCGGAACGGCCGTGTTGTACGTACGATGCCCGGCTACCCGATTCGACAGGAGATGGAGCACTGGTTTGCCGTAATGGTGGGCGACGCGGAAACGCCATAGCGAGCCGGCCAGCCAACGTGCCGGCCCGCACCACGCGATATCAGGACGGCGCGGCCAACCGATCGAGCCGACGTTTGTCCAGCGTGACCAGAATGGCGCAGATCGTGATCGCCACCGCAGACACGACGCACCACCGGCAGAATCCTCTGAGTATGATGAACTCGCCGTACTTGAGCCGCAGCGTGAAGAGTACCGCCGGCCAGATCATCAGCTGCAGCAGCAGTGTGGGCCAGCGCGCGTCTTCGAAGCGGGCCATCAGTCCGATCAGCGCGACGAGGAACACCAGCGCGTACCCCACGGTCCCGATCAGCGCGACGTCCACGCCCAGGAACCAGCCGTAGGGACTGCCCTGCACGTAGTCGCAGCCGCGTGTCCCGCCGCAGGAGAGCGACCCGGCGAGGCCGAGTTTCCAGAGATGCAGATACAGCGCGACGAATCCCGAGATGAGACTCGCCAGCGCGATGCCCATGCGTTGCGTCACGATCGATACGGGCTGAATGCGGAGTGAGGTCGATGCGCACTCTCGAATATGACCCGGCGCCGCGCGAAACGGATGCGTCCACCGACCCTTTGCAATGTCCGTTCCCGGCCCTACCTTCGCGCGCCATGGCTCCCTCAAGTGAAGGTGTGCATTTAGCTTCGGCGGCCACCGCGACGCGTGCGCTTGCCGTACGACGGTGGCGACTGGCCGCGGCGCTCACGAGTGCCATGGTCGGCGTCTACTTTGGATTCATCGCGCTCGTCGCGTATCGCCCCGGCCTCCTCGGGCGCCAATTGCAGCCCGGGCTCTCCGTGGGAATCGTCCTCGGCGCGCTCGTGATCGTCGCCGCGTGGACGCTCACGTTCGTGTATGTGAACTGGGCCAATCGCGTCTACGATCCTGCGCTGTCCGCGCTGCGCGCGCATCACGACCGCGAAGCATGACCGCCGTGCAAAGTGTCGGCACGCCCGACGGCGTGGCCATCGCATTCTTCGCGGGCTTCATTGGGCTCACGCTGGCCATCACGTATTGGGCGGCCAAACGCACCAGCAGCACCGACGACTTCTATGCGGCGGGACGCACCGTCACCGCCGGACAGAACGGCATCGCACTGGCCGGCGATTACATGAGCGCCGCATCGTTTCTTGGCATTGCGGGCCTCGTCGCGACCAGCGGATTCGATGGGCTGATCTACTCCACCGGCTGGCTGGTCGGTTGGCCCGTCGTGCTGTTCCTGATCGCCGAACCGTTGCGCAATCTCGGGCGCTACACCTTTGCCGACGTCGTCGCCGCCCGACTCGATCCGATTCCCGTCCGCATCGCGGCCGCCGGCGGCACCCTCGCCACGATCGCGTTCTATCTCATTGCGCAGATGGTTGGCGCGGGTGGGCTGATCAAGTTGCTCTTCGGCATCCCCTACGAAGCGGCGGTCCTCATCGTGGGCGTGGCAATGATGGCCTACGTGCTCTTTGGCGGCATGTTGGCGACGACGTGGGTGCAGATCGTCAAGGCGGTGCTGCTGCTTGGTGGTGCGGCGGCGCTGGCGCTGCTCGTGCTCTCGCGCTTTCACTTCGATCCGCGCGAACTGTTCGCGCAGGCCGCCGCACAGTATGGCACCGGCGTGCTCGCCCCGGGCAAGCTCGTCTCCAACCCGCTCGACGCGATCTCGCTCGGACTCGCCCTTATGTTTGGCACGGCGGGACTCCCACATATTTTGATGCGCTTCTACACGGTCCCCGACGCGCGGGCGGCGCGGAAGTCGGTGTTCATCGCCACGGGGCTGATCGGGCTCTTTTACCTGATGACGTTCGTGCTCGGGTTCGGCGCGATGGTACTCGTTGGACCGGATGCGATCAAAGCCATCGACGCCGGCGGCAATATGGCCGCACCCATGCTCGCCGAACTGCTGGGCGGTCGTCCGTTCCTGGGCTTCATTGCCGCCGTGGCGTTCGCCACCATCCTGGCCGTCGTGGCCGGATTGGCGCTCTCGGGCGCCGCCGCGATCTCTCACGATCTCTGGTCGTCGGTCATCCGTCGCGGCCATCCCAAACCCGGCGAAGAGCTCAAGGTCGCCCGCCTCGCCACGATCGGGCTCGCGCTCGTTGCCATCACGCTCGGTATTCTCTTCAAGGGACAGAATGTGGCGTTCATGGTGGGACTCGCCTTCGCGATTGCCGCCAGCGCCAACTTCCCCGCCCTGGTGCTGAGCATCTTCTGGCGCCGGACCAGCACGGCGGGCGCCGCCTCGAGCATGGTTACCGGAACGATCGCCACCCTCGTCCTCATCGCCCTCTCGCCCGCGGTGCAAGTGGATCTGCTGCACCACACGAGCGCGATCTTCCCGCTCAAAAATCCGGCACTCGTTTCTATCCCGCTCTCGTTTGCCACCGGCCTGATCGTGTCACTCCTCTTTCCCGACCGAGACGGTGTGGCGCGGTACGCCGCGCTCGAGAAACGCCTCATGCTGGGCGCGGACTGAATCGTCCACCGGACAACTTTGCCGCCTTCGGACAGGCCGGTCTTTCCCGTCGAGCACCGGCCCCCGCGGCGGCTGACGCACGCGTCGTGGTCACCGTCGCAACCACCGTCCCGCGTGCTCCGATAAATGTATACACCATGAGTGACAATGACTTAACGACCATCTATACGTCGCCGCATCGGGGCACGCGTCTTTCCTGGATGAGCATGGCATAGAGGTTGCATTTCGTCCCGCTGCGTCCCTCAGTGCAGCGGGACGAGAATTGCGCGGTCCGATGAAGGCTCCGGGCGATTCCTGAGCGCACCAACACTCACACCACATGCTCGATCGTTTGGCTTCCCGCGCCGCCTTCTGGTGTGCGCTCGCGCTGATCTCCCTCACCGGCGGCCTCCTGTCACTCGACGGCGTCGCACACGCCGCATCGGCACCTGCCGCCGTTGGCGCGCCCGGCATCACCGCGCGACCGCTGCACGCCGGCTTGTCGTCGATGGTCGACGCGGCGCCGGTGCTGTCTTTCGTGACGCTGCTGTTGGCGCTGGCCGGCTGGTCGCTGCTCCGACGGGAAACGGCGCGGCGCGGCGACGAGGATGGCACGGTGCGCGAGCAAATGCGGCGATTGCACGATGCCATGCAGGCCAGTGCCGACGGCGTGTTCCTCCTGCGCGCGGTTCGTGACGGCTCGGGTGCCGTCGAGGACTTCGAGATTACCGACGTGAACCCGGCCGGCGAACGCCTCGTGCGACTGCCACGTGAACAACTGTTCGGCAAGCGCCTGCAGCGCGACCTGCCTGACGGTTTCGCAGCCAGGCTGCACGAACAGTATGCCGATGCCATCGCACGCCAGGTGCCGCTGGCCGAGGACGTCAGGGTGGACTCGCGCCACTTCGCCGCCAGTTGGCTGCTGCATCAGGTCGTGCCCACGGCCGACGGCGTGGCGGTGACCGTTCGCGACATCTCGGAACGCAAGCGTGAGGAGGTGCGTCTGCGCCGCGCCTCGCTGACCGATCATCTGACGCAGCTCTACAACCGACGCGGCTTCCTGACGCTCGCCGAGCAGCAATTGCGCATCGCCCGCCGACAGGACAAGCATGTGCTGCTGTTATACGTCGACATGGACGAGTTCAAGCAGCTCAACGATCGGTTCGGTCACGCCGAGGGCGATCGCGCGCTCACGTCGGTGGGCCGTCTGTTACGTCGCGCCGTGCGCGACTGCGACGTGGTTGGTCGTATGGGCGGCGACGAGTTCACGATCATGGCGCTCGATGCCGATAGTGCCGCGGCGCGCCTGATCCAGCGTCGCATCGAGGAACGGGTCGCGTTGCTCAACGCCAGCGGCGAACTCGCCGCGCCGCTCTCGCTCACGATTGGCTTCACCCGAGTGCGTCCGACCGACGAAGCAACGCTCAGTGAGTTGCTTGGCCGTGCCGACCAGCTGCTGTACGCGCGCAAGCGGCGTCGTCGCCTGACGCTCGCTGTCGAAGCCCGCTCCGCTACACGCCGCAGCGCCGCGCAGGTCTCGAGCCTCCGTCCGACATCCCTGTTGGCGCCGGGCACGCTCACGCCGCCCGATCTCGCGGCAATGGCCCGCGCCGCCGCCGTGGCTGGGATGACGAGCACGCCCGGAGCACCGAGCTTCAGCCCGACGCACGCCGCCTGAGCAGGCGGAAGGAACTCGCGCTCCCTCCCGCCAATCGCGACCGTTCGGCACGACCACTCGAGGTCGGTGCTTGACCCTGCGTAGGTCGGGCACCGACGTTCGTGCATGACTTATCGCGCGACCAACCCGACCAGCGGCGAGTTCCTGTACGAACTTCCAGCTCTGAACCAACTGCAGCGCAACGCCATGCTCATGCGCGTGGCCAACGAGCAGTTCGCCTGGCGGCGCGCGCCACTCGAGTCGCGCCTGCGCTTCGTGGCCGCACTGGGCGCCGCGCTGCGGGCGAACCGCGACGCGCTCGCCGAGGCGTTGACGCTCGAGATGGGCAAGCCGGTTGCCGCCGCACGCGCCGAGGTGGAAAAGTGCGCCGCGCTGTGTGACGTCGCGCCCGCGTTGGCCCGCGCCGCACTCGCCAGGGACGCGATCGTCGATGATGCGACTGCACTGGTGCACGTGCAGTTCGATCCGTTGGGGTGCGTGCTGGCGATCATGCCGTGGAATTTCCCGTATTGGCAGGCGCTGCGCTACGCCGTTCCCGCCCTCTGCGCCGGGAACGGCGTCCTGCTCAAGCCCGCGCCGTCCGTACCGGGACCGGCGCGGCTGCTCGACGAATGCCTCGACGATGCGCGCGCCGCCGTAACGCACACGGATACGCCGCCGGCACCCTGCCACGTGGCGCTACTGCCGCTGGAGATGATCGATGACGTTATCGCCGATACGCGCATCGTCGGCGTGACGCTCACCGGAAGCGAGCGCGCTGGCCGGCACGTGGCCGAAGTCGCCGGTCGGCACCTCAAGAAAGTCGTGCTCGAACTCGGCGGCAGCGATCCGTTTCTCGTGCTGCCCGATGCGGACGTGGCCCGTGCCGCCAGCGTCGCCGTCGCCGCGCGCACTGTGAACAGCGGACAATCGTGCATCGCGGCCAAACGTTTCATCGTGTGCGACGCCGTGTATGACGAGTTTCTGCGCCGTTTCGCCGACGGCATGCGCGCGTTGGTCGTCGGCGATCCGTTCGACGAGCACACACAGGTTGGGCCCATTGCGACCGAGTCCGTACGCGACGGCCTGCGCGCGCAGATCGAGTCGTCGATTGCCGACGGCGCGCGGGTGGTCGTTGGTGGTCCCGCGGCGACGCTCCCTGAACGCGGCTTCTTCATCGCGCCGACAGTCCTCGTGGAGATCCCAGACCACGCGGCCGCGGCCACCGAGGAGCTGTTCGGTCCCGTTGCGTCGGTCTTCCGTGTCGCCGACACGGCAATGGCCATCCGACGGGCCAACGACACCCGCTTTGGCCTGGGCGCCAGCGTCTGGACCAGCAACGAGCAGGACAGCGCACGGTGCATCGCTGAACTGGAAGCGGGCATGGTCTTCGTCAACGACATGGTGGCAAGTGATGCGCGCTATCCGTTTGGCGGCATCAAGCAATCGGGTATCGGGCGCGAGCTCGGTGTGCTCGGCTTTCGCGAGTTCACAAATGCCAAAACCGTGCGCCGCCTGCGCTGACGGCGCGTGGCCGTCCGGCCACCCGCGCTGTCCGTGGTACGAGATGGACCGCTAGACGGCGGGTTCGTCGTTTTCCTGCGGTCCCTCGATCAACCGGCGCCACCACGGGCGCTGATCTTCGGCACGGCGCACGCTGCGCACGACCTGACGCCATGCGATACGCATCGCCTGCGCATCCTCGAAACGATCTTCCACGCGCGGGGCCAGTCCGCGCATCAGCCAGTCGGACAGCGCGTCGGTGAATCCATCCGCCATCAATCGGTCGGGTAACGTGTTGGCCAACTGCAGCGCGAGAATGCGCTCACCGGGTCCGTCGCCAAACGGCGGATGACCGGAGAGCACGAAGTACACGATGCTCGCCAATGCAAAGCAGTCGGTCGCCGGACCCTGCGACTCGCCAAGCAACTGCTCAGGCGCGGCGAACGATGGCGTGCCGGATGTTCCCGCATGCTCGTCGCCGAGGGCGTAGGCAATGCCGAAATCGCCGATGCGCCAGCGTCGATAGCGATCGATCAGAATGTTCTCTGGCTTGAGATCGCGATGGATGATGCCGCTGGCGTGCGCGGCAATCAGCGCTTCGAGCACATCGTCCACCTGCTGCGCGATCTCTTCGAACGGACGCGGCCCGCTGCGCGCGATGAGACTCGCTACAGACCCACCTTCGGCGAGTTCCATCGTGTACCACACGATGTCGCCACGACTGTCGCTGTCGTAGATCGGCACGATAGAAGGGTGCGCCAGTTGCGCGGCCAATCGTGCTTCCCGACGAAAGCGCGCCACGGCCACATCGTCCTTCGCGATGTGCGGATGCAGCACTTTGATGGCCACTTCGCGGGAGAGCGACAGGTCGCGCGCGCGCCACACGCTGCCGAACATGCCGCTGCCGAGTGGCGACAGGATCTCGTAGTCGTCGGCGGTGGCCCAGCGCAGGCGCGCGTCGGCGGTATCCAGCGACGGCGGAAGTTCGTCGCCTTCCGGCGAGATCATGACCTGTCGCACCGACACGTGCCGGTCCATGTCGCGCAGCAGCGCGGCAATGCTCGGAAAGCGGGCCGCGGGATCGGGATTGAGCGCGCGTTCCAGTACCGTCGCGAGCGTTTGCGGACAGTCGGGACGCAGCAACACCAACGGCGGTACGTCACGCTCGGGCGGCGTCTCGCCGGTGAGCATGGTGAACAGCATGGCCGCCAGTTGCCACTGATCGGAGAGCGCGGTGGGCGTCCACGCCCCGTCGAGCCACTCCGGCGGGCATGGCGCAAAGTCGCGGTGCGGTCGTGTATCGGCGGGAAGCTGCTCCTTTGGCAGCACCCATTCCCATCCCAGCAACCACAAGCGACCGCCCGGCGTAAGCCAGACGGAGTTCGCCGAGATGTCGCCGTGCGCCGTACCCGTGTCGTGCAGGTAGGCCAGCGTGCTACCGGCTTCGCGCAACACCTGCAGCGCCAGCGGCACCGATTCGGTTCCGAGCCGCGAGACGCGCGAGAGCACCGTTTCGCCGCTGATCCAGCGCCGCAGATAACCAGGTCCGCGGCGACTCTCCTGATACGAGGCCCAGTAGTGATACGTGGTCGGAATGGACGGATGATTGCGGTGCGCCAGCGCGCGCGCTTCGTGCCACAACCATGCGCCGTGCGCTTCGTCGGGTGAGCTCACCAACGAGAGCGAGCGACCCAGCGCATCCACGACTTCCTGATAGTGTCGATGCTGCAGCAGCAGGCCTTCGCTGCCCCACGACCAACCGGGAGGCAGCACCCACGACTCCAGATGCGGAGGCGGGGACGCGGTGACGCGGTGAATGGCGAGAAGAGCCTCGGGAACCATGCTGAAGAGTAACCCAACGGGAGCGACTTTACCCGCCGAGCAGGCGCGCCCCGTCCGGCCTGCCAGCCGGTCGCGCGCGCATGGTCAGGGCACCACGCGCAACGCAATCTCGACCTCGGCGCCATCCCCCGGCGTGCTGCGCAGTGCAATCGTTCCACCCCACCCTTCGATGAGTCGTCGACTGATCGCCAGTCCGAGACCGCTGCCGCTGGTGCTGGTGGAGAAATGCGGCTCGAAAACATGTCCGATAACCTCCGGAGCCACGCCGGTCCCGTCGTCACGCACCAGAATGCGGACGTGTTCCGCGGCACGTGTAACCTGCACGGTCACCTCGCGGGCCTGCGCATGGCGAGCATTCTCCAGCACGTTCAGCAGCACCTCCTTCAGTTCGTCGTGCTGCGCCATCGCCATCACCGGCACCGGCGATGCTCCATGGCCGAGGTGCGCCTCAGTGCCATTGCGCTCGGCGGACACGAATCGCCAGGTCACGTCACTCTCACCCATGCGCTCGAGCGCCATGACGTCGCGCACGGCCGCGTCCACGTCCACGGCGACACCGGGCGCGCGATCGGCGGGCGCCGTGCCATACCGGCTGAAGGCGCGGGCGATCTCGTCCAGATGGTCAATTTCTGCGAGCACGCGGGTCACGTTCGTATCGAGAATTACGCCGAAGTCACCGCGCCCATCACGATACGCGCGTCGCAGGTGTTGCACGCCGAGTCGGATGGGTGTGAGCGGATTTTTGATTTCGTGCGCGATCTGCCGGGCCATTTCACCCCACGCGAGAACACGCTGCGCGCTGGCCAGTTCGGTGATGTCATCGAGGGTCAGCACAGCCCCGGTCGGGAGGCGTGTGAGCCGTGCACGCAGTTGCCGACCCTGCACCTGCACATCGAACGCGTCTTCCGCATCGAAGTCGAGCGCGTCCGCGGGTCGCTCCCCAGCGCGCAGAAACGTCATCGACCGCGACGCGAGTGCATCGAGCGACGTGGGGAGCAGCGCCAGTGTGGCGCCCGGCGTGCGCACCGGTACCGCGAGCAGTGCTTCGGCGCGCGGATTGGCGATGAGAATTGCGCCATCGGGACGCAGCGCCAGCACGCCGCTGGCCACGTTTTGCAGCACGGCGTCCGTGCGTCGCTGCGCCGCCTCCAGCGCCGCCCGACTGATGGCCAGATCTTCGGCCATGCGACCGAAAGCCCGATAGACCGGCGCGAACTCCGCCGCCGGCGCCGCTCCGAGCGATGGATCTGCACGACCGGCGGCGATCGACAGCGCAGCCTCGCGCAACGCGCTCACCGGTCGCGCGAGCGAACGCGCGGCCACGCCACTCGACCAGATCGCGGCCAGCGCGCCGATCGCGGTCACGAACAGCACGAGCACACCAAGGTCGGCGCGCCGCGCGTCCAGCGCGAATTCGTCGCCGCGCGCCGGGGTGGCAAGCACGGACGAGGGATCGAATTGCGGCACACGACGGAACCCCACCATCGTCGCTCGTCCTCCAATCCCCAGCCACCGCGTCGCGAACTGATCGTCGGCACCGAAGTCGGTTCCGGTCAAGGTCTGCGGCAGCAACCGGCCGAGCGGTGCGAGCGCATCGAGGAGGAAATCGCTCGTCGCTTCCAGCTGTCCGTTGGTATACAGAAACAGCGGTAATCCGGCACCGGCCGAGTTGGCAAACAGCTCTGGCCGTTCGACCGTCGCTGACGCAACCCGCAGCGCCTCACGTACGATGAGCTCGCGCGATTTCTCATCGTCGTCCTGCAGCCGATACCACGACCACCCGGCGAATATCGCCGCCGGCGCGATGAAGAAGGCGAGCAGAGCGATCGACAAACGCACGCGATATGAACGCGCCCATCGTGTACGCCTGACGCGCAACCAGCGCACGAACGCACCGTCCGCCATCGCACTCGCGCCCCAGAGCAGCAGCACCGCGGCCACGTCCAGCAGGACGAGCAGCGCGCCGCGTGGCAGCAACGCATCCGCGCCTCGCAGCTCCACCTCCACGTGCACGCCGCGAATGCTCCCACCCTCACCGACCGTGCCGTCGCCGTGCATCACCGAACCGCGGCGGCGCCACTGCAATTGCTCCCGCGCATTCGTCAGCGGTGGGGCGTTGGCGAGCGACAGGCGATACGCCGGCTCGCGCCCCCGCGTGATTGGCAGTCCCGTCAGCGTCGCAAACGGATCGGCGGGGAGCAACCCCGTACGAGGCGGCACGGCGATCGTCGTCACGCTACCGTCGGATGCAGGCACCGCGGCCAGCAGGATCGTGGACGGCCCATCGTTGGCGTAAAAAATCTCGACGCCGTTTCCCCCACGTACGCGCTCCGCCACCTGCGCGGGCGGGTCGAAGTCGTCGGTGATCGGCGCCAGCGAGATCGTGATCTCCGGCTCGCTCGGCTGCGTCGCGATCCAGCGGGCGATGTTGGCGGGATACCCCGCGCGCGCCAGCTCACTCGCGGCGAAACGCCGCAAGAGTACATCGTTCGTGGCCACCGGCGGTGGATCGTCGCGCAGCGACTGCGCAAACTTGAAGAGCAGCTGCCGGGCGTTCGAGTCCACCGCGGAGAGTCGACGCAAGTCGTCGTGCGCGAGGTCCATGCGCGCCCGCACCACTTGCCCCCACGTCAGCGTTGCCGCGCCGGCACCAGCAACGATCGCGGCACCGACGACGAGTGCAACGCCGCGGCGCGTAAGCGCCAATGCTGCGACGGCCGCGATCCAGCACGCCGGATACCAGCTCGGCCACGCTCCGGGTGGCTGCCAGAGCATCGGCGCAACCATGGCCGACACGATCGCCAGCAGAGGCGCGGTGAGTGGCGGCACGCCACGCGCCCGCCCGATCGCGACCTGCCCGGCCGTCGCGCCGGCCAGCAGCACGGTCGCTCCCGCGAGCGCCAATCCCAGCTGCCACGCCGCCCAAAGTTTTGCGCTGGCGCCGAACTGCGGCAGATGAATGCCGCGCGACAAGTCACGCAGCAGATACGGACCGAGTCCCGCCACCAGCAACACCAGTCCTACCGCGATGATACGCGAGCGAAAAACGCGCGCGGACCGCATGACGAGGAACAGTGTGGCCAGCGCCAATGATGACGTGATGACCAGCGCGGCGACGTTGGCCGTCAGCCGTCGGCCCATCGGCGCATAAAAAATCGATGCGTCGAAGACGGACGATACGTTCGACAGGTCGCTCAGCGGCGCCACGTAGACCGCCAAGAGCAACGCGACGGTGGTCATGAGGCGATGCACGGTGCGGGCCGGACGCCGCCAGCTCGTCACCAGCACCAACAGAACGGCGATAATCAACGGCACACCGGACTGCTCGCGCGCATGCTGCAACTGTGCCACCTTCGTCTCGCCTTCCGAATACGCCAGGGCGCGCACCCGCGCGAGACGTCGCGTTCCGTCCGTCACCACCACGACTGTCGACCCCGGCACCACACGCACCGAATCGGGTGACTCGATCACCGTCCGATCAAGCGCCAACCGACCTTCGAGCGACTGCGTGAGGCTCTGGACAAAACGGTCCGCCGGTGGCGCTGAGGACATCAACGCCACCGTGGCTACCTGGAACGCACCATCCGGCGAGTTCGCACGGGAAACCAACGAGGTATGGAAGGGACCCTCGACGAGCTGGGTCCGCGGAACACCGACGGTGAGGCCTACGGCAGCGATCGGCGTGCGCGATTGACCCGCGTGGGCGATCAGTCGATCACCGCGGAACACGAGAATCGCCGACTCGACGCCACCCTCGATCCCCGGCGCGCGCAGCGCGCCCGCCCCGGCCCGCGCAAGCGCGAGCAACGACCCCGAGTCCGACGCGAGTTGCGCTGCCGCCGTACGAAGGACATCGGACACTTCGGTGACGACGGCGGCCACGCGCTGTCCGCGTTCTTCACGCTCGCGTCCCGACCAATCGCCCCAGTCAGCGTCCACCGCCTTGAGCGTCCGCGTTTCGCGGGCCGAAATGCCCACGGACACGCTGAGAGAGAGCACCGCGCCAACCGCCCAGATACGTGGCGCACGAACCCACCGGATGGTCGCGGCTGCGCCGATCGTACCCAACGCCGCGCCGACCAATGTCAGCCACCCGGGTACCCGTTGCCAGCCGGCAAGCGCAATCACCGCGCCCATGGCGCAGAGCATCCACGCGATCGGCCACCGACCGTCGTCGCCACGCAGTGGCGCGCGCGCGGACGCAGGCACGCGATCGAGAGGTCGTCTGGATGGTCGCGTAGCGGATTCGTCAGACATGGCCGCACAATACCCTATCATCGTCGACATGGCGAAGGGCCGCGCCCGACTTGCCCTCGACCTGCGCCGGACCTGCGCTGGACCTGCGCTGACTCGCGATCGACGGCGCGTACGTCCGCCGCTTGCTCGTGCTATCTTGCCATGATGTCCCTGATTCGCCCTGCCGGGTGGTGTCCCGCCGTACTAGGCCTCGCGTTGCTGCTTCCGCTGTCCGAAGGGAATGCCGGCAATCCCGTCGCGCCTGGCCGAATTCCGACGGTTTATTGCCTGCAGCCGGACCGCATCGATGTCGGGAGCTTCACGCTCTTTCTGGCTGGTCAGCGCGCCGGCCGTGAGCAGTTTTCCATGCGGCGCGTCGATACACCGGACGGCGGCGTGCTTGAACTGCGCGCCGAGTCCGCCATCGGCGAGTCGCGTTCGGCGATGCGACTGGAGACCGACTCCGCGGGGACGCCGGTGCGCTACTCGCTGGAGGAGCGTCGTGGCGCGGAGATCACGCTACGACTTGGTGGCCAGCGCGTCCGTGGCCGGTTTGCCACGATTGCACGCGGAATCACCGGTGAAGCGGCGCGCGAGTATCTGCTATTGCCGCAGGCGATCATTCTTGAGGAGGACGGACTGCTGCCGTACGCGCTGCTCGTGCGCGGTCGGCGGGCCGAGGTTGGGGTCGGTCAGTCCATCCCGACGCTCTCGCCGTCCGCGAATCGGCAGGGCGTGGTGCGGCTTGTTCTCGAAACCGTGCGTGACACGGTCATCATTGCCGGCGCGCGGCGACCGGCGTGGCGTTGGCGCGCGGTCACCGTGTCCGGCGACGCGCGCACCATTTGGGCCGACCCGGACGGAAGACTGCTGCGTATTCTACTGCCGGCGCGAGGGCTGGAAGCGCTCAGGGACGACGTCCCCCGCTGATCATCGGCCGCCGATCTTTCGTTGCACGAGGTGCAGCGCTGATGAAACCCCGTCTCCGGGCGTCGCGTATGGCCCCCTGTTCCTGACCTCCCCCCGACTCCACATCATGCGAATTCGCGTCCTTTTTCTTGCGCTGGCGTCCGCCGGTGGAGCGCTGTCGGCCTCGGCGCTCGCCGCCCAGACGACGACGCTCCCGCCATCGTCCGGCACCACGGCGCAAGGGCCCGTCCTCACCCTCGCCGAAGCTGTCGCCCTCGCCAAGCGCAACAATCCGGGCTACGCCACCTCCGCGAACGCGCGGCGCAACGCCGCCGCGATTGTCCGCGCCGCCAACGGGGCGTTCCTGCCCACTGTCAACACCAACTTCGGCGCCGGCTACCGCGAAGGACGTCAGACGTTCTTCCAGGGTCAGGGATTCGGTGCCACCAACGACCAGCTCACGACCGACGTGAGCGCATCCGCGTCGCTGAACATCTCGGTGGCAGCGCTGAACGATCGCAAGCAGGCCAGGTTCAATCAGGAAGCGACGGAAACGGACATTACCTCCGCCGAGCAGCGACTGCGCACGGATGTCACGACGCAGTATCTCGCGGCGTTGCAGGCACAGGCACGCGCCGTGCTCCAGGATACGCTTCAAACAACCACCGAGGCACAGTTGCAGCTGGCCCGGGCGCGCCTGCAGGTCGGCTCCGGCACCCAGCTCGATGTGCAGCGGGCGGAAGTCGCTGACGGTCAGCAGCGCGTGGCCGCCATCAACGCGCGTAACCTCGCGGCGATCGAACTGGTGCGGCTCTTCCAACTCGTCGGCGTTGCGCAGTCCGAGGGCGCGCGTCTCGATCCGAGCCTCGCCGCGACGCCAGCTGTCGAGCTGCAGTCGATCCTCGACATGGCCCGCAAGGCAAATCCGCAACTTGAAGGGCTCCGGCTGCGTGAAGAAGGGTTCAAGCGCGCCGTGTCCTCGGCGCGCGGTGGCTACATCCCTACACTGTCCCTCTCGGCCAACGTCTCCGGGAACACGTTCCGGTCTACCAGCACCGGGCAATTGATCACCAGCAGGCAGTCCAGCGTCCTCGGCCAGCGCGCCAGTTGCATCCGCTCCGAAGAGGTGCGTGCCGCGCTCAACCTGTCGAACGGTCTGTCGCAGTGTCAGTCGATCGCGTTCACACCCGATCAGGAAGCGGCCATCCGGGCACAACAGGGCACGTACCCGCTGGACTTCACGCGCAATCCCTACAGCTTCTCGGCGCAGTTCTCGCTGCCCATCTTCGACGGGTTCCGCCGCGAGCAGTCGATTGAGCAGGCGCAGGTGCAGCGTCGCAACGCAGCCAACGACGTCCGAACACAGGAGCTACGGGTCACCGCAGACGTGCAATCGGCCTATCTCTCGCTGACCACCGCGCAGCAAACGGTGGCGCTGCAAGAGCAGAACGTAGCCACTGCCCGCATCGTGCTGGCGTTGGCGCAGGAGCGGTATCGTGTCGGCGCGATCAGCCTCGTCGAGCTGGTGCAGGCGCGTGGCGATTTCGAACGGTCGGAAACGGATCGCATCAATGCAGTATTCGACGTACAACGGGCGTTTACTGCATTGGAAGTCGCAGTCGGCCGTCCCCTTCGCTAACCGGAAGAATTCATGACCAGGACCGTCAAGTATGGCATCGGGGGCGCGATCGTTATCGCCGTTGCTGCCCTGGCCGTAGTCAATGTAAAAAAGAACCAGACGAAGGCCGTCGAGGTCCGCACGGAAGCGGTCGAGGCGCGGGATCTCGTCGCGTCCGTTACGGCCAGCGGCCAGATCCAGCCCAAAACGCAGGTGAACGTCAGTGCCGACGTCACGGGCAAGATCGTCCGTCTGGCCGTGAAGGAAGGGGATTTCGTCAAGAAGGGACAGTTCCTGCTCCAGATCGACCCCGAGCAGGTGCAGGCCGCGTTGCAGCGCGCCGAAGCCGCGCTCGCGTCGTCCAAGGCGCAGGAAGCGCAGTCGCGGGCCAACCTGCTGCAGGCACAGCGCAACTACGAGCGGCAGATGGCGCTCAAGGCAACGGCTGCGCTTGGCGTCTCCGAAGAGCAGATCGAGCAGCTCAAGACTCAGACCGAGGTCAACAAGGCGCTCGCCGAAGCCGCGCAGTTCAGCGTCGTGCAGGCGGTCGCGTCGGTGCGCGACGCCAAGCAGGCCCTGACCCGCACGACCATTGTCGCGCCGATGGCCGGCAAGATCACCCGCCTCGTGGTCGAAGAGGGCGAAACGGCGATCATGGGGACACTCAACAAGGACGCCGCGACGCTGCTCACGATTTCCGACATGAGCATTCTCGAAACGAAGGTCAAGGTCGATGAAACCGACGTGGCCCGCATCGGCGTCGGCGACTCGGCCATCATCCAGATCGACGCGTTCCCGGACACTACATTTATCGGGCGCGTCGTCGAGATCTCCAACAGCTCCGTGGCCAAGGCCGGCAGCACCACCGCCACGAGCGATCAGGCGATCGACTACGAAGTCCGCGTGCAGCTGCTGAACCCGCCGGCGGACACCCGCCCGGACTTCTCGGCCACCGCCAAGATCGTGACGGCGAACCGCTCGAAGGTACTCTCCATTCCGATTATCGCCCTGACAGTGCGTGAGAACGAGTCGCTCCCGAACGCCGACTCGGCGGTGACGGTTGGCCGAGGCCAGCCCACCAAGGAAGTCGGCAAGCGGGACGTCGAAGGGGTCTTCGTTGTCAGCACGGACAACAAAGTGACCTTCCGCCCCGTAAAGGTCGGGATCGCGGGCGAGCGTCACTTCGAAGTGCTCGACGGACTGAAGGCCGGCGAAACCATCGTGGCAGGCACCTACCAGGCGATCCGTGAGCTCAAGGACGGCGCGCTGATCAAGGTGGCCAAGCCGGACGAGAAGAAGACCACGGCCACCGTGAACAAGTCATGACCGACACCATCGACGATATCGGCCTCAGCACCACCGGCGAACGGCGCGTTGTCCTCAGTGCGCCGGGGAGTGCGCCGGAAAAGGACTGGGTCATCGTCACCCGCGGACTGACGCGGCAGTACGACATGGGTGGTGAAATCGTGCGTGCCCTGCGCGGCGTTGATCTCGCCATCCGACGCAACGAGTACGTGGCCATCATGGGCCCGTCCGGCTCGGGCAAGTCGACGCTCATGAACCTCATCGGCTGCCTCGATACGCCCAACGACGGCGAGTACTGGCTCAACGGCATGCTCGTCAGCGCTATGTCCGACGACCAGCTGGCCCGTGTGCGCAACAAGGAAATCGGCTTCGTCTTCCAGACGTTCAACCTGCTGCCGCGCGCGTCCGCGTTGCAGAACGTCGAGCTCCCGCTCGTCTATGCCGGCATTTCGTCCAGCGAACGCAAAGAGCGCGCCTCCGAAGCGCTCGATCGCGTGCAGCTCGGCCAGCGCATGGGACACCGCCCCAACGAACTCTCGGGCGGCCAGCGTCAGCGCGTCGCCATCGCGCGCGCACTCGTCAATCGCCCATCTATCCTGCTGGCCGACGAACCGACCGGTAACCTCGACAGTCAGACCTCCGAGGAGATCATGCGTGTGTTCGAAGAGCTCGCACGACAGGGGCAAACGGTCGTCATGGTCACGCACGAGCCGGACATCGCCTCGCACGCGCGGCGCGTCATCGTGCTACGCGACGGTGTCATCTCCAGCGATGAACGTCGCGATCAGTTCGCCTCGAAGCTCGGCCTCGAGATACCGAAACTCTAAGAACGACACGCAACACGCAACACGCAACACGCAACACCCAACACGCATCACGCATCACGCATCACGCAACGCGCGGAACCGCGCAACGGGGCGCCCTCAGATCGGGGCGCCTCTTTTGCGTTGGTCCCACGGCGAAACTCCGACCGCTGGAGCCCGTATCTCCTCGCACACCCCCACGCGCTGCGAGGCTGTTGCATGCCCCTGTTCGACGCGATCCGCTTGGCCCTGCGGACGATCCAGACACAGAAACTGAAGAGCGCGTTCACCCTGCTCGGGGTGTGCATAGGCGTGATGTTCCTGATCTCGGTCGTCTCCATCGTCGAAGGAATGAGCCGCTACCTCGAAGACGATCTCGTCGGCAAGCTGATCGGCGTCAACACGTTCGAACTGCGCAGCCGCCCCAATATCAACATGGGCGACATGGACGAAGCGACGTGGGACGAGTATCGCCGCCGTCCGCGTCTCGACATCAACGAAGTGCCGCCGGTCGTCGAAAACCTCCCCTCCGGCGTGCGCTGGGCCATCACCAGCGCAGACCAGATCGTCGTCTCCACCGCCACCGGTGGCCAGCCACGCACCGTGCGTGTGACCGCGATCGACGGCGACTACTTCGACATGAAGAAGCTCGGTGTCACGCAGGGCCGCATCATGAACCCGCAGGAACTGCAACGCGGTGAGAAAGTTGTCGTCATCGGCACGGACGCGGCCGACCGCCTCTTCCCCGCCCTCGATCCCATCGGACGCGAAGTGAAGCTCGGTGGCGTACCCTATCGCGTCATCGGCCTCGCTGAAGCGCAGGGCAGCGCGCTAGGGGTGTCGTTCGACAACTTCATCATCGCGCCGTGGCGCTCGCAGGCGCGCCGGCTCTTGAACTCGCGCCCCAACATCGTGGACGCGGTCCTCATCCAGTCGCCGAGCGAGACGGCGATGAAGGAGACGATGGAGAACGTGCGCGCGACGATGCGCGGCCTGCATCGGCTGCGGCCGTCGCAAAAGGACGACTTCTCGTTGCAAACTGCCGACTCCGCGCTCGAGTTCTGGAACAAGATCAAGCGATACCTCGTCCTGGCCGGTATCGCGCTGCCCGCCATCGGCCTGGTGGTCGGTTCCATCGTCATCATGAATATCATGCTCGTGGCCGTCTCCGAACGCACGCGTGAGATCGGCATTCGCAAGGCGTTGGGCGCGCGGCGTCGCGATATCCTGTCGCAGTTCCTCATCGAAGCCTCCACACTCGGCACCGTGGGGTCGGCCATCGGCGTTGCGCTGGGGATCGGGTTGGCCAAGCTGATTGCCGCCGTGTCGCCGCTGCCGGCAAGCGTTGCACCCTGGTCGATCGTGGTTGGCGTGTCACTCGGTGCGGGTGTGGGCATTGTGGCAGGCGTGTACCCAGCCAGCCGCGCCTCCCGGCTTGATCCCATCACCGCGCTGCGGCAGGAGTAATTCATGAACGCGCTCTCCACACGACTCTCCGCCGTCCGCGAAGGCGTCCGCATCGCCATCGATGCGATTCGCGCCAATCGAGTCCGGGCCGGCCTGACGATCCTCGGCATCGCCGTTGGTGTGTTTGTGGTCGTGGCGATGTCGGCCGCGGTGCACGGCATCAATCAGTCCGTGGCCAAGGACTTCGCCAGTACGGGGCCCACCACGTTCTTCGTGTCGCGCTATCCGATCAGCTTCGAGAACTGCGACGGCTCCGACGACACCTGCACATGGCTCCGCAACCCGCCCATTCGCCCTGCCGAGATCGAGGCGTTGCAGCGACTGTCCACGTTGGAGACTGTGGGCTCGCGACTCGATTGGAGCGCGTCGGTCAAGTATCGGGAGCGGAACCTGTCATCCGCGCCGCTGGAAGGGTACTCCGCCGAGTGGACCACGATCAGCGCGCCGGAGATTTTCCCGGGTCGCGCCTTCACCGCGGCGGAAGCGCGCACGGGTGCGCGCGTGGCGGTGATCTCGCAGCTCATGAAGGAGCGGCTCTTTGACGAGCTCGATCCGTTGGGCAAGGTCATTACGATGAACGGCGTGCCGTTCGAGGTGATTGGTGTGTTCAAGGACAACGCCAGCTTTCTTGCCGGCGGCGAGCGTCCGAAAGCGGTGGTGCCCGTGCAGGCGCTCATTCGCTACGTGGGCGCGCGGGCCAGCAACATCGCGCTCGCGGTCAAACCGCGGGCGGACGTCGCGCGCGACGTGGCGGTGGACGACGTCACCGCCACATTGCGCGGACAGCGCGGCACGCGGCCCAGCGAGGAGTCGTCGTTCGCCATCATCACGCAGGACAAGTTGATGGAGACCTACGATAAGATCTTCGGCATGTTCTTTCTGGTCATGATCGCACTCTCCGCCGTGGGGCTGATTGTCGGCGGCGTGGGTGTGGTGGCGATCATGATGATCTCCGTGACAGAACGCACGCGTGAAATTGGTGTGCGCAAGGCGCTCGGTGCCACGCGCGCGACGATCCTCTGGCAGTTCCTCGTGGAAGCCGCCACCCTTACGGGCATCGGTGGCGCGATCGGACTGTTCATCGGCTGGCTCGCCGCGCTGGGCATTCGCAGCTTCACCCCCGTCGAAGCCTCGATTCCCCCGCTGGCCGTTGTTGCGGCGCTCGGCGCCAGCTGCATCACCGGCATTCTCTTCGGCATGCTCCCGGCCAGCCGCGCCGCACGACTTGATCCGGTCGACGCCCTCCGCTACGAGTAGCAATTTCGACCAGCGACGACACATCGCCCACGACGACCAGCCCCTCAGTATGCCTTTTCTCGAAGCGGTCCGCCTGGCCCTCGCCACCATCCGCGTACAGAAGCTCAAGAGCTTCTTTACCCTGATCGGTGTGACGATCGGCGTGATGTTCCTGATCGCGGTGGTCTCCATCGTCGAGGGGATGAGCCGTTACGTCGAGAACGATTTCGCGGGCAAGCTCTTCGGCATAAACACTTTCTCGGTCAAACGGTGGAACGATTTCAACACCGACGACAATCTCGATTGGCGTGAGCTCATGCGCCGGCCGCGACTCACGGCCATCGACGCCAATTTGGTACGTGACGCGTTGCCGCCGGGCTCGCAGTCGGCGATCACCAGCGAATCGTTCATGAACGCCAACTCGGCCTACAATCGCCCGCGTCAGGTGCAGGCGGTCGCCACCGAGGCTGCCTATTTCTCCATCAAGAAGTTCAACCTCGAGCGTGGTCGCGCCTTTGGTCCGCAAGAGGTGAGCATCGGGTCGCGCGTGCTCGTCATCGGGGTGGAGGTGGCCGAGCATTTCTTCAAGGGGCTCGACGCGGTCGGCCGCGAGTTGCGGATCAACGGGGTGCCGTACGAGGTCATCGGCGTCATCGAGAAACAGGGAACGGTGTTCGGTTTTTCTCTGGACCGGTTGGCGATCGCGCCGTTCACCAGTCCGCTGGCCCGCGCGATCAAGCCTGCGGGCGATATCGACGCCATGCTCGTGCAGGCCGCGTCGTCGGATCTCGTGGCCGATGGCATCGACGCGGCACGCGAAGTGTTGCGGGCTTCGCGCAAGCTGGGGCCGGGGCGCCCGGACAACTTCGCGCTCGAAACGCAGGATGAGGCGATGTCGTTCTTCGATGGCATCAAGTCGAAGATGGTCATTTTCGGCACGGCGCTGCCCGCCATCGGGCTGGTGGTGGGCGCGATGGTCATCATGAACATCATGCTCGTCGCGGTCGCTGAACGCACGCGTGAGATCGGCGTGCGCAAAGCGCTTGGCGCGCGACGTCGCGACATCATGTCGCAGTTTCTCGTGGAGTCGGCCACGCTCAGCGTCGTGGGAGCCGTCGTTGGCATTGCTCTGGGTGTTGCGCTGGCGGGCATCATCGCGGCAACCACGCCGCTCCCCGCCGCGGTTGCCCCGTGGTCGGTAGTGGCCGCGCTGGTGGTCGGTGCAGGTGTCGGCATTGCCGCGGGCATCTATCCGGCCAGTCGTGCCGCCCGGCTCGATCCCATCGCCGCGCTGCGGCAGGAGTAGCGCGTGCGCATTGTCGACCGACTGTTCATGGCGTTCGAAGGGATCGGCATGGCGATGGACGCCATGCGTGCCAACCGCGTACGTGCCGTACTCACCATCGCCGGCGTGGCGATCGGCGTGTTCGTAGTCGTGGCGATGGGTGCGACCGTGCACGGCATCAAGCAGAGCTTTCAGTCCGATCTCGACGAGTTCGGCGCAACGTCATTTCAGGTGCGTCGCCGCGGTGTGGGCTTCAACACCTGCGACGGCACCGATGACACTTGCCCCGATCGGCGCAATCCGGCCATCTCGCTCGACGAGTGGCAGGCCATCCGCGATCTGCCGTCGGTCGAGACGGCCACGGCGTGGCTCTCCGGGTCGACCAACTTCGGGTATCGCGACCGGCAAGTCACCAACGTCGGCTACGACGCGCAGAGCACCGACTGGATCAAGACTGATGTCGCCGATATCTCGCCGGGGCGCAGCTTTTCGCAGTCGGAGCACGATGCGGGGGCACAAGTCGTCATCGTCAACGACACGCTCAAGAACCGGCTGTTTGGTGATTCCGACCCGATCGGCAAGCAGATCACGGTCGAGGGGAAGCAATTCACGGTGATCGGCGTCTTTCACACCAAGGCCGGCTTTCTGAAGACGCTCGACGGGCGCGGACCGGACAAGCCGCGCGCCATCCTGCCGATGATGACGGCGTATCGACATCTCGAGGTGTGGCGGCGCGGCTTGCTGATCATGACCAAGCCGCGCCCCGACGCCATCCAGGCCAACGTGATGGATGAAGTCACCGAACTGCTGCGTGGCCGACGGGGACTCAAGCCGAGCCAACCCAACAACTTCGCGCTCGTGGCGCAGGACCGCATGCTGGAGACCTTCGATCAGCTGTTCGGTGCCATTTTCATGGTCGGTCTGGCGTTGTCGGCCGTCGGGCTGCTTGTGGGCGGCGTTGGGGTGGTGGCCATCATGATGATCTCCGTGACGGAACGGACGCGTGAAATCGGCGTGCGCAAGGCACTCGGCGCGACGCGCGCAATCATCCTCTGGCAGTTTCTCGTGGAGGCAGCCACCCTGACGTCGATCGGCGCGTCGGTCGGACTGATGATCGGCGCCGTGCTGGCGTGGGTCGTTCGCACGACAACGCCCGTGCCCACTGCCATCCCCGCCTCCGCCATAGGCACGGCCATACTGGCGAGCATCGGCACCGGCGTCATCTTCGGCATGCTTCCGGCCCTGCGCGCGTCCAGACTGGACCCCGTGGAAGCGCTTCGTCACGAGTAGCGGGGGGACGGGTTATTGTTGGGGGATGAAGACCCGTGACTCCATTGGCCTTGCCCTGTCCCAGCTTCGCGTCCAGAAGCTGAAGAGTGCGTTCACCCTGCTCGGGGTCACCATCGGCGTGATGTTCCTCATCGCCGTGGTGTCGATCGTTGAAGGGATGGGCCGCTACGTCGAAGAAGACTTCGCCGGTCGCCTGATCGGTGCCAACACGTTCACGCTGCGACGCTTCGACAATATCGGACCGGGCGGACCGCGCAGTTTTGACGCGCGCAGCGCGGCCCGACGGCCGCTCATCCGCATGCGCGACGTGGAGGCGGTGCGCGCCGTGCTCCCTCCGAGCATGAACTCGGCGATCTCCTCCGAGTCATTCACGTACGCGGCCGTCCCCGGCACACGGCCCAAGCAGGTGCAAACCGTCGCCACCGATGCGGCCTACTTCTTGATCAAGAAGTTCAACATCGACAAAGGACGCGCGTTCACGGATCAGGAAGTACGCGCCGGCACGCCGGTGCTGGTCATCGGTGTCGAAGTGGCCGACCATTTCTTCCCGGGCCTCAACCCCGAGGGGCGCCAGATCCGCGTTGGTGGCATCCCGTTCACCGTCGTCGGCGTCGTTGAGAAGCAGGGGTCGGTGTTTGGCTTCTCGCTCGACCGCCTCGCGATCGCGCCGTATTCCTCCGCGATGGGCCGCATCATCCGGCCCCGCGGCGACTTCGGCTCACTCATCGTACAGGCCGCCACGCGCGAGGAGATCGATCAGGGCATGGAGCTCGCGCGCGGTGCATTGCGCGGTCTGCACGGACTGCGCGCCGTCGAACCGGATGATTTCGGACTGGTCACGCAGGACGCAGCCTTCGGCTTCATCAACGAATTGAAGGGCCGCCTCGTACTGTTCGGCACCGCGCTGCCGGCCATCAGTCTCGTCGTGGGCGCCATGGTGATCATGAACATCATGCTCGTGGCGGTCGCCGAACGCACGCGTGAGATCGGTATCCGCAAAGCACTGGGCGCCAAGCGCGCCGACATTCTGTCGCAGTTTCTGGTCGAGGCGACCACGCTCAGCGTGCTGGGCGCCGCGATCGGCATTGCCCTTGGCATCGGGCTGGCGAAGCTCGTCTCGGTGCTGACTCCGTTGCCGGCGGCCGTGGCGCCCTGGTCCATTGGCGCCGCGTTGCTCACCGGTGCCGGCGTCGGGATCGCCGCCGGGATGTATCCCGCCAGTCGGGCGTCGCGCCTCGATCCCATCACCGCCCTGCGTCAGGAGTAGTGGCATGAACCGATTGCTCCTGATTCTCGAAGGCATCGGCATGGCATTCGAGGCCATCCGGATCAACAAGGTGCGCGCCGCACTTACGATCGCCGGCGTTGCGATCGGCGTGTTCGTGGTCGTGGCGATGGGCGCTGTGGTCAACGGCATCCGGGCCTCGTTCCAGCAGGACCTGCAGGCGATCGGCGCCACGACGTTCATCGTGCAACGGCAGGGCACCGGCATCAACGCCTGCGACGGCACCGACGAGAAGTGCCCGGATCGTCGCAATCCGGCCATCAGCTTCGACGAATGGGAGATGATCAAACGACTCCCCGGCGTGGAGACGGTGATCGGCGTGCTCGGCGGACAGGGCAACTTCTCCTATCGCAACAGTCGCGTGGACAACGTGGGCTACGACGCCTACAGCAGCGAATGGCCCATGGTCGATGCGGCGGACATTTATCCGGGCCGCAACTACACGCGCAACGAACATGACGCCGGCCAGCCGGTGGTTCTCGTCAACGACACGCTGCGTGCGCAGCTGTTTGGACAGTCGGAACCGATCGGCAAACAGATCCAGATCAGCGGACAGCAGTTCACCGTTATCGGCGTCTACCATCCGAAGGCGGGCTTCCTCAAGTCGCTGGAGGGCAAGGGACCGGACACACCGCGCGCGATCATCCCATTGCAAAGCTCCGTCCGACATCTCGACGCGTTCAAGCGCGGCCTTTCACTGTTGGTGCGCCCGTCCACGAGCGCCGAGCAGAGCGAAGTCATGGATGAAGTGCTCGCGGCCATGCGTGCGCGTCGCGGACACAAGCCGGGGGAGCGCAACGACTTCTACCTGGTTGAGCAGGACCGGTTGATGGACACGTTCAACCAGCTTTTTGGTGCCATCTTCGCCGTCGGCCTCGCGCTCTCCGCCGTCGCACTGCTTGTGGGCGGTGTCGGGGTGGTCGCGATCATGATGATCTCCGTCACCGAACGCACGCGCGAAATCGGGGTACGCAAGGCATTGGGCGCGACTGCCGGCACCATCCGGTGGCAGTTCCTCGTCGAAGCGGCAACACTCACGTCGATCGGTGCGTTGATTGGACTCGCGCTGGGAGCGCTCTTGGCGTGGGGCATTCGCGCCAACAGTCCGATCCCGGCCACGCTGCCGCTCAGCATTGTCGTGACCGCGCTCGTGGCCAGCGCGATCACGGGTGTCGCTTTCGGAATGCTGCCCGCGGTGCGCGCCTCGCGCCTCGATCCCGTCGAGGCGTTGCGACACGAATAGCGGCGGCAGTCCCACGGGGCGCAGCGTCGGCGCCCCGTCCAACGAATCACCGGAGTTCCCACGCAGTATGCGGTACAGCGATGTTTTGCGGCTGGCGCTGAATCAGTTGCGCGTAAATCCGTTGCGGACGGCGTTCACGTTGCTCGGCATCGTCGTCTCGGTCGGCTTTCTGGTGGCCGTCGTGGCAATCATTCAGGGAATGAATGCGTATGTGAAGGAGAACATCGCCGACGCCATGATCGGCATGAACACCTTTCAGGTACGCCGACTTCCCATTAGTCTCGGCCTGTTCAACGATGATCAGTTCCGTGTATTGCAGCGGCGTCCGCGCATCGATGAACGCGACGCGGAGGCTGTGCGCGACGCGCTCCCTGACGCTGTGGCCATCAGTCTCCAGTCCGGATGGCCGACCCCGCAGGCGGACATCGTCTGGCGCGATCGCACCCTCGGCAGCGTGCAGCTTTTCGGGGTGACCGCCGACTACCAGACGGTGCAGGACTACCGGTTTACCGACGGTCGGCCGCTCACCGACATCGATGTGCGCGAGCGCCGGAGCGTCATCGTCATCGGTGCGGATGTCGCCACCACACTCTTCGGCGGCGCGGAGCCGATCGACCAGGAAGTGCGCATCAGGGGCCAGCGCTACACCGTGGTGGGCGTGATCGCGCGCAAGGGACGCGTGCTCGGTCAGTCGTTCGACGGCTTCGCGCTGATGCCGATTACGGCGTTCGAAGGTATCTACGGCCGTCGGCAGTCCACCACGGTCTCCGTGAAGATGCGAAACGCCGCCGATGTGTCGCCCGCAATGGCCCGCGCCGAGGAAGCGATGCGCGTCTCGCGTGGCCTGCGCCCGGCCGAGGCAGCCAATTTCTCGGTGAGCACCGCGGACGCGCTCGTGGACTTCTGGAATCAGCTCACCGCGGTGCTCTTCGCCGTCGTGCCAGCCGTGGTCGCGGTGGGCGTGCTCGTCGGCGGCATCGTGATCATGAACATCATGCTCATGGCGGTCACCGAGCGCACGCACGAGATCGGACTGCGCAAGGCGATGGGAGCGACCTCCGCCGATGTGCGCAAGCAGTTCCTCGCCGAAGCCGTCGCACTGGCGGTGCTCGGCGGCATGCTCGGCGTGCTGAGTGGATGGCTGCTCGCAACGGGCATCGCCGCATTCTCGCCGCTTCCCGCCCGCGTGACCACGTGGTCGATCGTACTGGCCCTCACGTTGGGCGCCGGCATTGGCGTGTTGTTCGGCGTGTATCCCGCGTCGCGCGCCGCACGGCTGGACCCGATCACCGCCATGCGCGCGGAGACCTGACGTGGCCGCCGCGGGCGCCTTCATGGAGAACGTGCGCATCGCGCTGGACACGCTGCGCAGCAACAAGCTGCGCTCGTCCCTGACGATTCTGGGCGTGGTCATTGGCGTGGCCACCGTCATGACGATGGCGGCCATCGTGCAAGGTATTCAGGGACAGATCAACAACACATTCGAAGTCGCGGGGCCGAGCACGTTTTATGTGCTCAAGAAGTTCTCGCAGGTGCCGCTCAATCCGGACAACCTGCCCAAGGACGTGCGCAACCGGCCCGATATCAGCGAACGCGAGGCGGCGGTCATCCGAAGCCTCCCCGAAATCGCGTATGCAGCGCTCTGGGGACAGGCGCTGGCGCGCATCGAAGCGGACGGCGTGCGCTCGCAACCCATGGCCGTCTTCGGCGCGGACGACGGATTCCAGCTCATCCAGGGTGGCGACTTGCAGGAGGGTCGCTGGTTCACGCGAAATGAGATGTCATCCGGTGCCGCCGTGGTCGTGCTCGAGGAGCGCACGGCGCTCCGGCTTTTTGGTCGCGAGCAGAGTCTTGGACGATGGGTGCGCATTGGTGGCCGGCCCGCACAGGTCATCGGTTTGTGGGAGGAGCCAGCGAACATTTTTGCGCCTCCGGGATCGGCAGTCGGTGCGGTTGTGCCCTTCCGCATGGTGGACCGCCAGTTCGATATCGATCGCACCAATGCGCTCTGGATTCCCATTCGGCCGCGCGACGGCGTCAGCGTCGCCGATGCGCAGGGCGCCGTCATCATGGCGCTCCGCGAGTTGCGCCGACTCCACCCATCCGACGGCAATACGTTCGACCTCGTCACGCAGGACCAGATCCTCGACACGTTCAACAGTCTGACGAGTGTGTTCTTCCTCGTGATGATCGTGCTCTCCGCGGTGGCGTTGCTCGTCGGTGGGATCGGGGTGATGGCGATCATGACCGTGTCGGTCACCAGCCGCACGCGGGAGATCGGTGTGCGCAAAGCGCTGGGTGCCACGCGACGGGACATCCTGATGCAGTTTCTGGTCGAGTCGGCCACGCTGACCGGCATCGGCGGCGCAATCGGCATTGTGGTCGGACTCGGTCTCGGGCGCCTGGCGTCATTGGCCATGAGTGTGGATGCACCGGTGCCGGTCGCGCTCACCGTCATCGCGGTCGTGGTATCGGTGAGCATCGGCATTGTGTTCGGCATGCTGCCGGCGCGCCGCGCGGCGGGACTCGATCCCATCGAAGCGTTGCGATACGAATAGTGCCTTTCGGCGAGCAGCGTCGAAGACGCCTCGGTCGACCGCCAGCGCCCCATGGTACCGACACGCCGACGCATCCTGGTCGGCCGCTTCGCGGCTCACGTCGGACTTGCCGCGAGCGGCGGCAGTGGACGCGCACGCGTACACGTGACATCGTACATGCCATGCGTCGAATTGTGCTGCAATCGTTTGGTGTGACCGTGGTGTTCGCCGTCGCGGCGCTGTTGCTGACGTTGGCGGTGCTGCGTCGGCGTGACCCTGTCCCGGATTTCCCGGCACGACGCGGGCAGGTAGCTGCCGTCACACTCGACTCGGCAACGACCGACGGCGCACACGTGCTGCAGGCGGCCCGGGTGCAATCCACCAGCGGTGTGGCGTTGGAGCTGCTCATCAAGCGTCCGGCGAGCAGTATCGCCGGTCCGCTCGTGCTCATTCTGGGTGGACATGCGACGGGACGCGACGCGGCGCGGCTGATTCCCGATACGCGCGGTCGCGTGGTTGTCGCCCTGTCGTATCCGTATCGGGGGCCGCATCGCATGGCGGGGCTCGAAGTCCTGCGATGGATCCCCGAAATTCGGCAAGCGCTGCTGGACACGCCGCCGTCCATTCAACTCGCCCTCGACTGGCTGCTCGCCCAGCCGTGGGTGGACGCGCGAGAGGTTCACGGCGTCGGTGCCAGCCTCGGCACGCCCTTCATGACGGTCGCTGCGTCACTCGACACACGCATCACGCATCTGTGGAGCGTGCACGGCGCGGGCGACTCGCGTGCCATGCTCACGCACAACGCGCGTGAATCGGTGCCGCAGCTGCTGGCGCCACTGACCGGTGCGCTCGCTGACATACTTGTGGCCGGTCCGTACCTGACGCCGGAGCGTTGGGTCGGTCGGATCGCGCCGCGACCGTTCACGATGCTCAATGCCACCGAAGACGAACGACTGCCGCGGCATACCATCCACACGCTCTACGATTCTGCGAAGGCGCCGAAACAGCTGATCTGGATGCGCGGCCCTCACGTGCAACGCAACCGGCCCGAGGTGGTGCGAGCGCTCGTGAACACTGTGCTCGATTGCATGGACACGCCGTGCCAGTAGCCGGCCGCCGTCTGGGTTCGCGTTCGCGTTTGCCGTTCAGTAGCCACGCACTGCCAAAAACCACTCCCACAGCGCGAGGTTGATCGGCGTGCCGAGTACGGCGTGTTCGAGCACACCCAGCGTGCCGAGTACCGCCAGCAGCATCATGGATTGCCGACGCATCGGCGACGCATCGCGCAGTGCGTGCACGATCATGCGGAGCGTGATCCCCAGCAAGATCGCGATAGACAGCGGCATCAGCCACGAATTGCGCTGCGGCCCGAAATACGATTCGAGAAACACTAGCGGCTCGGGGAAGAAGCCGCGTCCCGGATTCTCCACGCCTACGAAGATGTTGATGCATGCCAGTTGATGCGTGCCCCAGAACAACAGCAACGCCCAGAACCCGACGCGGTTGGCGCGTTGCAGCACCAGCACCCCTGCCACCCACAGCACCAGAAGCATCGCCAGCTGATACCAGAGCATCGCGTTGACTGCGTTCACCGCGTGCGACAGCGTGGGGGCTTCCGCGCGCACCGGTCGCTCGAGCCAGGATGGGCCGACGATCCAGCCGCCGTAGAACGACACCTGTACCCACGTCCACAGAAACGCGGCGCCAAGAAAACTCCGTCGCGCCGCCGACGCGGACTCGCGGTCGCGCTCCACCCAGAGCAACCACGCGCCCCACACAGCGAGTGCGCTCGCCACGACAAGTCCGAGCGCACGCGTTGCCGGCGTGCGCTCGAGCGCGAAGATGACACCCGTCGCGCTCCACCAGAACAGCACCACCACGAAAAACGAACGCATCGCCACGCGCAGCGTCGTCTCGCGCGTCGCGATGTCCGTCCCTTCCAGCGAATCAGGATGTCGCGCACGCAAGATCGCGGGCAACAGCGATTGCAGCGTACGGCGGCGCGGCAGCAGCGCGTCATTCACGGCAGGATCCTGTATCACGGTGCTCATCAGGCGTCCGCCATCTGCATCGCCGTCCGCACCAATCCGCCCAGCGCGTTCGCGTCGGCGTACGGCAGCAGCACGTAGCGCGCGCGCATCGACTCGGCGAGACTGCGTGCCAGCGGCTCGCCGCGAGGGGAGGTGTCGACGAATAGCGAGGAGACCCCGAACTGCCCGAACGCCGCCGCCGCCGCCAGTGCGTCACGCTGCGCGGCCGGACGTCCGGGTGTACCGTCGCGCGCGATATTCGCACGCCCGTCGCTCAGCATCACCACCAACGGAATGCTCCCGTCCCGTCGTACGGACAACGCCTGCTGCGTCGCCGTGTCCAGCGCGGCGGCCACGGGCGTCCCCCCACCACCCGGCAGGGCGGCGAGCACCTTCTTGGCGCGCGCCAGCGCGCGCGTCGGTGGCAGCAGGAGCTCGGTGCCGCTCCCGCGGAAAGCGATGAGAGAGACACGGTCCCGCCGCGCATAACTCTCCGCCAACAGCAACTCGATCGCTCCTTTTGCTTCGGCCAAACGCTGCAACGCACTCGACCCCGAAGCATCGACCACGAAGATCACGGTTGTCCCCGTGCGCTCCACAAAGCGCCGAATGCGAAAGTCTTCGCGACGGATCGACACGCGGGGCGCGCCGCCCGAGGCGATGCGCACCGACGCCGCCACGTCGCGACGCCGCACCTGCTGCCACGGGGCGGCAGCGCGCAACGTCTCAAGCAGGTGCAACCGTGCGCCGCCACGCGGCAGACCGCCGCGCGCACCACGCGGCCGGCCGCGCAGCATGCTCTGCTCCTCCGCGCCCACGCGCCCCTGCACCGTGCCGGACGTGGCGCGCGCCATCAACTGCTCCAGCATCCCCGGTGGCAGTGCCGACGCCACCGCTGCACGCAGCAGTTCCGCATCGCTCGGCAACGGCTGCTCCGACTCCGGCTGCTCGTTCTGCGGCGCGTCCGATTCCGGCGGCAGATCGTCGGCGTTGGGCGGCTGCTCCAGCTCCGGCGGTGGCGGAGGCTCCACATCGTCCGGCGCGGAGGCATCATCGGGGTCCGTCGGTGGCGGCTCAGCCGGCGGCGCAGGTGGCGACTCCGGCGGCGGGGATTCCGGCAGTTGCGGCACACGCGTGGCGCGTGGTGTCAGCACCAGTCGCGCCGCCACCTCCGCATCCGCCTGTTCCACCGCGTCGCGTCCGGCCAGCGCCGCATGTGCACGCGCACAGCGTACCGCCATCAGTGGCGCACGCAACGAGTCCACGCCAAAGGCACTCGCCGTCTCACACAACGCGATCATCCAGCGATCGTCCAGCGCGACCTCAGGCAATCGCCTGCGCGCCCCCTGCACGACGGCGTACAGCGCATCGACCTCCGAGGGGTCGCAGCCGTCGCGCAGCGGCAACCGGAACGCCACGCGGTCCACCAGCGCCGGATGAATCGCTTCATCCTCGACCGACTCGTCGAGCAGCACCGCCATCACCCGCGCGTCGTGTGTCGTGCCGACACCGTCGCGCGCCACCTGCAGCGTGCCATGGTCGAGCACTTCGCACATCGTGGTGCGCACCGAGACCGTCGCCCGCTCGCACATCGGCAGTACGACCAGCCCCCCGTCCGCCGCGGCGAGCACCCCACGCTCGGACACCAGTCGCCCGCTGTGCAGGGTGGCGGCGAGATCCACGCCGCCCAGCAGCCGATCGGCACTCACGCCGATGGGGACACGCCGCAGCGGTGCGCCGACCGCCAGCAGCCGCTGCACGGCGTCAGTGAACGCGCGCGCCTGCTCGTGCATCGGGTGATCGAGCACCACGCCGCCAAGGCCGCGAGGATCGATCGCCAGCAATGCGGCGATCAGCGGCGCGTCCGGAGCGATCGGGTGGCCTGCCGTATCCATGCGACGTCGCTACGCCGTGGCGGGGACGTCGCCCCAGAGTTCGGCGATGGCGCGCTCCACGCGCGTCGTGCTCCCCGCATCGTCCAGCACGTTCCGCCGCAGCCGGTGCCGCAGCGCCATCGGTGCGATGCGACGCAGGTGATCGAGGGTGACTGTGCTATCGCTCTCGTAGGCCGCAAAGGCGCGCGATGTGCGCAGCAGCGTCAGCTCGCCGCGCAGTCCGTCCGTGCCCAGCAGGGCGCACAACGACGCCGCCCGCTCAAGGATCTCGTCGCCGACTTCCAGCGACTCGACGCGGGCCCGCGCCTTCTCCAGCGCGCGCCGGATCTTGGCGTCCTGTTTTGCCCAGTGCGCGAGAAACGTCGTCGGGTCGCGATCGAACGCGTCGCGCCGCTTGATCACATCGATGCGGGTGGCGATGACGGTCGGGGTGCGGACATCGACCGCCAGACCGAAGCGGTCGAGCAGCTGCGGTCGCAGTTCGCCCTCCTCCGGATTGCCGCTGCCCACGAGTACGAATCGCGCCGGATGACGCACACTCACCCCCTCGCGTTCCACCACGTTCTCACCCGTCGCGGCGGCGTCGAGCAGCAGGTCCACGAGGTGATCTTCCAGCAGGTTCACTTCGTCGACGTACAGAAAGCCGCGATGCGCCCGCGCCAGCAGTCCCGGCTCGAACGCCTTCTCGCCCGTCGTCAGCGCCTTCTCGAGATCCAGCGCGCCGACGAGCCGGTCTTCCGTAGCGCCAAGCGGCAGGTCCACGACAGGGACGGCCGCCGATACGGCCCGCAGCGACTCCCCCCGCGCCACGCGAGCCCGGCAGTCGTCGCACCCGGCGCCGTTGGCCTGCGGGTCACACCCATACCGACACCCCGCCACAACCTTCATGGCCGGCAGCAGCCCCGCCAGCGCACGCACGGCCGTGGACTTGCCCGTCCCGCGGTCGCCAAACACCATCACGCCGCCGATGGTCGGATCGATCGCCACCAACAGCAACGCCAACTTCATCTCGTCCTGGCCAACGATCGCGCTGAACGGAAAGACCGGTCTCATGCAAGTCCACGAAGGGTTGTTGGCGCGGCGCACGCGCCCGCAGCCACCGCCACGTTAGATGGGGGCTCAAGACGTCGCAATAGCCACCGTCGCCAGAGTGTACACATTTCTTGACACTCGAAAGCACGCAGGGTATCCTCGGCGCGTGAATCCTCCCGAGCACATCCTCTCGGTTCAGCCCACGGCGGTGTCGCCCGATCGCGTGCGAACGGCCTCCGTAACGGTTCCCGAACCAAGCGTCTTCGAACGCATCCGCGACCGCTGGAACGCCCTCGTCGCGACGGACGATTTCCAGCGCTGGAGCGCCCGCTCCCTGCTCACCCGTCGCATCACCCGACGTCGGTCCAAGGCCCTGTTCGACGTGGTTTCGGGCTTCGTGTACACGCAGACGCTCCTCTCGTGCGTGGAATTGGACCTGTTCGAGTACCTCGCGGCGGGCGGGCGGACCGTGACCGAGATCGCCGAACACAGCGGACTCTCGGAAGCGAGTACCGAGCGGCTGCTCAACGCCGCGGTCTCGCTCCGCCTGCTCGACCGGCGTCGCCACAAGCGCTACGCGCTGGGCGCGCTCGGCGCTCCGCTCGTCGGCAATACCGCCGTGCTTGCGATGGTCCGTCATCATCGGCTGGCGTACCAGGACCTGGCCGATCCGCTCGCGCTGCTGCGACATGGCGCCGATGACCGCACCGAGCTGTCGAAGTACTGGTCGTACGCCGACACCACGCGCCCGCAGGCGTTGGGCGACACCCGTGTCGCCGCCTATTCCGAGATCATGGCGGCGACGCTGCCGCCGGTGGCGCATGACGTGCTCGACGCCTACGACCTGTCGCGACACAAAGTCCTGCTCGACGTCGGTGGCGGCGAAGGCGCGTTTCTCGCGCTCGTCGGCGCGCGCCACCAGCATCTGCAGCTCCGGTTGTTCGACCTGCCCGCCGTGGCGACCCGGGCGCGCTCGCGGCTCGAGCAGGCGGGACTCGGCAACCGGGCCCGGTGCGACGGTGGCAACTTCCACGCGGATGCGCTGCCGGGTGGCGCCGACGTCATCTCACTGGTCCGCGTCCTCCTCGACCACGACGACGCCTCGGTGCAGCGACTGCTGGTGCGCGCCCGGGAGGCACTGCCCCCCGGAGGCGTCCTGCTCGTGGCGGAGGCACTCGCCGGCGCCGCCGGTGCCGAAACCGTGGGCGACGCGTATTTCTCGTTCTACCTGATGGCCATGGGAAAGGGTCGCGCGCGCCGCCCCGCCGAACTCCACGCCATGCTGCGAGCGGCCGGCTTCCGGAAGAGCCGCGAACTGCCGACCCGGTTTCCGATCCAGACCGGACTGATCGTCGCCCAGGTTTGACGCGGCGCAGGCGGCCCCGCCACATGATCCCGACGAAGTTGTTCGGGATTCTTGACACGATGCGGTGTCAACACAAGCTTACACCCGCCCGCCACTCTAGCGCGCTCAAGCGCTTTTGCCCGTAGGTTCGCGAGGAACGTCGTGGAGTCCGTGGAAACGCTCGCCGTTGTCTTTGAGCACCCCAAGCAGCTGTCCGTCCGCACGCTGACGCTGGTGCCCGCTACCGATGCCGACGTCCTCGTGGCCATGCGATGGTCGGGGATCAGCACCGGAACCGAGCGCATGCTCTGGACCGGCACCATGCCGCCCTTTCCCGGACTCGGCTATCCGTTGGTGCCGGGATATGAGGGGGTGGGCGAAATCGTGGAGGCCGGTCTCGACTCCGGCCGCACGGTCGGTCAGCTTGTGTACATCGCCGGATCGCGTGGCTTCAACGAAGCCCGTGGACTCTTCGGCGGTCAGGCATCGCTGGTCGTCGTCCCCGCCGCGAAGACGGTGGTGCTCGACCCGGCGCTGGCCGAGCGCGGCGCGCTGTTCGCACTTGCCGCGACCGCGCACAACGCGCTCTGCGTCACCGCGCCCGGCGGGTCGCCGCGCGACGTACCCGAGCAACTCCCCGAACTTATCGTCGGGCACGGTGCGCTCGGCCGACTCATCGCGCGTCTCGTCGTCTTGTATGGCGGCAAGACACCGACCGTCTGGGAGATCAACCCGGTGCGCATGGACGGCGCGCGCGGCTACACCGTCATGCATCCGGACGCGGACACCCGTCGCGACTATCGCACCATCTGCGAAGTCAGCGGCGCGAACGGCCTCATCGACTCGCTGGTGGCGCGCATGGCACCCGGCGGCGAAGTCTGTCTCGCCGGATTCTACAGTGAACCCGTCTCGTTCACCTTCCCGCCAGCCTTCATGCGACAGACGCGCTTTCGCATCGCCGCACAGTGGAAGGAATCCGACCTGCGTACCATCGCCGAGCTGGCCAACTCGGGCGCGCTCGATCTCGACGGCCTGATCACGCATCGCGAACCTGTATCCCGTGCCGCCGCCGCGTATACCACCGCGTTTGGCGATCCCCACTGTGTCAAAATGATCCTCGTCTGTAGAACGGCTGCATGAGCGACAACGGTACGAGCACCAATGGTGCCCTGCATGAGCTGCATGCGCGCGTGCGCGATGAAGCGGCAACTGCGCCAGATGAAGTCCACACCGGGCCGGTGACCAAGGAAACGCAGATCATCGCCATCTACGGCAAGGGCGGTATCGGCAAGAGCTTCTCGCTCGCCAACTTGTCGTACATGATGGCGCAGCAAGGAAAGAAGGTGCTGCTCATCGGTTGCGACCCCAAGAGCGATACCACGTCGCTGCTTTTCGGCGGACGTGCCTGCCCCACCATCATCGAAGTGTCGTCGCGCCTCAAGCTCGCCGGACAGCAGGTGTCCATCAGCGACGTTTGCTTCAAGCGCGACGGCGTGTTTGCGATGGAACTGGGTGGTCCCGAAGTCGGCCGCGGCTGCGGCGGACGCGGCATCATCCACGGCTTCGAAATCCTCGAGAAGCTGGGCTTCCACGAATGGGGGTTCGATTTCGTGCTGCTCGACTTCCTCGGCGACGTGGTGTGCGGTGGCTTCGGGCTGCCGATCGCGCGCGACATGTGCCAAAAGGTCATCGTCGTTGGCTCGAACGACCTGCAGTCGCTGTACGTGGCCAACAATGTTTGCTCCGCGGTCGAGTACTTCCGCAAGCTGGGCGGCAACGTCGGCGTGGCCGGTATTCTCATCAACAAGGATGACGGTACCGGTGAGGCCGAGGCGTTCGCGAACGCAGCAGGCATCCCGATTCTGGCCAAGGTTCCCGCAAACGACGACATCCGAAAGAAGAGCGCCAATTACGAGATCATCGGCTACCCCGGTGGACAGTGGGGGCCGTTGTTCGGCGAACTCGCGCAGGCCGTCGCCGATGCACCGCCGGTGCGCCCCAAGCCGCTCACGCAGGACCAGTTGCTCGGGCTGTTTGCGGCAAGCCAGGTGGGTGGCAACGTGGTGCTCGAACCGGCAACCATGTTCGATCTCGTTGGCCGCGAGGACGTGACCAAGCCGTCGCTCGAAGTCGTGTACGACACCGTCTGACGCCGAGCCAGTCATGATCAAGAATGCGAGCGGTGAGATCGTGTACGACGAGGCCGGGAGCACGCCGACCTCGAACGATGCCGATCAACCCACTTCCCGTGCGTTGCCGATTCTCAGTGGCACCGCAATCAACGAAGCCGCGACAGCCGGCGATGGACTCGGCTGTCACGCCGGCGCAGGTGAGATGCTGGCTGCAGCGAAAGCAGCCGGAAAGAGTGAGACGCTCGATCGATATGCGGCAGACTACCCCAAGGGGCCACACGATCAGCCGCAAAGCATGTGTCCCGCGTTCGGTTCGCTGCGCGTCGGGCTGCGCATGCGGCGCACCGCGACGATTCTTTCGGGCTCGGCGTGCTGCGTATACGGACTCACGTTCACATCGCACTTCTACGGCGCGCGTCGCACCGTGGGTTATGTGCCCTTCAACTCGGAGTCGCTCGTCACGGGGCAACTGTTTGAAGACATTCGCGATGCCGTCTTCAAGATGGCCGATCCGGCGCTGTACGACGCGATCATCATCACGAATCTCTGCGTGCCCACGGCGTCGGGTGTACCGCTGCAGCTGCTGCCGAAAGAAATCAATGGCGTGCGCATCATCGGCATCGACGTGCCTGGCTTCGGTATCCCCACGCACGCCGAAGCGAAGGATGTGCTCGCTGGCGCGATGTTGCGGTATGCGCGCACGGAAGCCGAGCAAGGACCGGTCGCCGCACCACGCGGTGGCAAGAGTGAAAAGCCGACCGTCACGCTCGTGGGCGAGATGTTCCCCGTCGATCCCGTCGGCATCGCCATGATGCTCGAGCCACTTGGCCTCGCAGCGGGACCGGTGGTCCCCACGCGTGAGTGGCGCGAACTGTATGCCGCACTCGATTGCGTCGGTGTTGCGGCGATTCATCCGTTCTACACCGCCTCGTATCGCGAATTTACTGCGGCCGGCCGCCCGATTGTGGGCTCTGCGCCCGTGGGCTACGACGGCACCGAAGGCTGGCTCGAATCGATCGGCCAGATGGCAAATGTGTCGCGCGACAAGATCGACGCCGCGAAGAACAAGTTCCTTCCGGCCATCAAGGGCGCGCTGGCCGCGAAGCCCATCAACGGGCGCATCACGATGTCGGGCTACGAAGGCTCGGAGCTGATCGTCGCACGACTGCTCGTCGAGAGCGGCGCCGATGTCCGCTACGTGGGCACCGCGTGCCCGCGCACGCCATACAGCGAAGTCGATCGCGAGTGGCTCGAGAGCAAGGGCATCCACGTGCAGTATCGCGCGTCGCTCGAGCAGGATCTCGCGGCCATGCATGAGTTCAAGCCGGACCTGGCCATCGGTACGACGCCCGTTGTGCAGAAAGCCAAGGAGCTGTCCATTCCGGCGCTGTATTTCACGAACCTCATCTCGGCACGGCCGCTCATGGGTCCGGCCGGCGCCGGTTCGCTCGCCACCGTCGTCAACTCGGCGCTGGGCAACAAGTCGCGCTTCGACGAGATGAGCGGATTCTTCGAAGGAGTGGGCACCGGCTTCGCCGCCGGGGTGTGGGAAGATGTCCCCAAGGATCATCCGGAATTCCGCGATCACTACAAGCGCCATCTTGCCAAGCTTGCCAAAGCACGCAAGACCGAGGAGATGGTCTGATGCATCGCCTGATGAACCGCCTGACGATGGAGAACGCATAATGCTGGTGCTCGATCATGATCGCGCCGGCGGCTACTGGGGCGCCGTGTACGTCTTCACGGCGATCAAAGGCCTCCAGGTTGTCATCGACGGTCCCGTCGGCTGCGAGAATCTGCCCGTCACCTCGGTGCTGCACTACACCGATGCGTTGCCGCCGCACGAACTCCCGATCGTGGTGACCGGGCTTGGCGAAGATGAACTCGGGCGAAACGGAACCGAGGGCGCCATGCGCCGCGCCCATCGCACGCTGGATCCCGAACTCCCCGCCGTCGTCGTCACGGGCAGCATCGCGGAAATGATTGGCGGGGGCGTCACGCCCGAAGGCACGAATATTCAGCGCTTTCTTCCCCGCACGATCGATGAAGATCAGTGGCAGGCCGCTGAACGCGCGCTGTACTGGTTGTGGACGGAATACGGTCTCAAGAAAGGGGTCGCGCCCAAACGCCGCGAAAAGAAGGAAGGCGACAAGCCGCGCGTCAATATCGTTGGCACGATCTACGGCTACTTCAATTCGCCGAGTGATCTCGCGGAGATGCGTCGGTTGGTGGAAGGCATCGGCGCCGAGGTGAACATGGTGTTCCCGTTGGGCAGCCACCTCGAGAACGTGCCGCGACTCGTGGACGCCGACGTCAACGTGTGCATGTATCGCGAATTCGGGCGCATGCTCTGTGAAGCGCTCGATCGTCCGTATCTGCAGGCGCCGATCGGATTGCACAGCACGACCAAGTTCTTGCGCACGCTCGGCGAAATGCTTGGCCTCGATCCGGAGCCGTTCATCGAGAAGGAAAAGCACACCACGATCAAGCCGTTGTGGGATTTGTGGCGGAGCGTGACCCAGGACTTCTTCGGTACGGCCAACTTTGCGATCGTGGCCAACGAGACGTACGCCCGTGGCGTGAAGCACTTTCTCGAGACGGAGATGGGACTTCCCTGCTCCTTCGCGTTCTCGCGGCGTCCGGGCGTGAAGCCGGACAACGAGGCGGTCCGCGCGGCCATCAAGGCCACGCCGCCGCTGATCATGTTCGGCAGCTACAACGAGCGCATGTATCTCGCGGAAGTGGGCGCGCGCTCGATGTACATCCCGGCAAGCTTTCCCGGCGCGATCATCCGTCGTCACATCGGCACGCCATTCATGGGGTACTCCGGCGCGACGTACATCGTGCAGGAAGTCTGTAACGCGCTCTTCGATATGCTCTTCCACATCCTGCCCCTGGGCACGGACATGGACAAGATCGATGCGACGCCGGCACGGCTGCACAAGGAGCTGCCGTGGGAAGACGATGCCAAGGCGGCGCTCGACGAGACGGTCGATCAGTATCCGGTGCTGATTCGTATCTCCGCGGCCAAGCGGCTGCGGGATCTTGCCGAAAAGGACGCGCGGGAGCTGGGTGACACGATCGTCACGCGCGACCACGTACTGGCGTCGCGGCGCGGCTTGCAGGGCGCGACCGCTTAGTTCGGAGCCAACAGGGCGCGGACCACGTCGTCGGGACGCTCTTCAGGCAGCAGATGCCCCGCACCAGGGATTGCTCGAAGCGTCGCTCGCGGAATGCGGGCGGCGCTTTTTTGCAACGCCGCATAGGGCACCCAGCGATCGTTCGCGCCGGCGATGAGATCGAGCGGTGTGGTGAGTGCCACCGCGTCGCGAATGAGGCGTGGCAGGTCCCATCTGGACATCATCGCGAGCGCCGCGTGCACGTGCTCGGGGCGCGCGCACAGGAAGTTGTATCGGGCCACGACCTGGGGGGGCAGCTGCGTCCCCGTACTGCCAAGCATTGTTTGAATGATGCGCGTGCTGCGTGCGAGCCATGCTCCGCTCCCGGCGATCGCGCGCGACTCGAAGAGCGCGCCGAGTACCGGCGCAACGAGCGCAACGTAGAAATCGGGCGGTGCGACCAGGGCGGGGTTGAAGCCCACGATACGCGCCGGCGCGATGTGGCCGTCGAGCACCATGCGCAGCAGCACCGACACGCCCGCCGAGTGCCCGGCGACGAGCGTCGGCGCCACCCCGATCGCTGTCAGCAGCGATGCCACGGCGCGCGCCATCCCGTCCAGGGAATAGCTGTCCGACTGTGCGTCGACGTGCGGTGGCACCAGTGTGAAGCCGTGTCCGGGCAGGTCGATGGCGGTGACGCGAAACGCCGAGGTGAGCGGTTCGATGCACCGTTCCCAGGAGTGGACCGAGCCGCCGGTGCCGTGGACGAGGAGCAGGTCGGGCCCGGCACCGAGTTGTTGGTAGTGCCAGCGGATGCCGTCGACCTCGAGCAGCCTTGAGACACCCCGAAACGGCCAGTCGGGCGGGGGTGCGTCGTCGATTTCTCTGGGTTCAGGCGCGGAATCGAAGGTCATGACCGGGATATCAAAGAAATCTTGGGAAAAAGTGTAAATAATTCTTGACGGCATGGAGTGTAAGGTGAAGTTTACAGCCGAAGAAAGTAGCTGTTCGCCGAGCCCAGCATGGAGCCGGTATCCCCGCCGCGCGGGATGAGCGCGGTAGCATCGCTTTTTTTCTGGAGGCAGTCATGGTTGATGGAAATGGCGGCATGACCGACGAAGAAGCCCGTCGCTTTCACGGGTTCTTCATCGCGGGCACGGCGGCGTTCGTGCTGACCGCGGTGGGTGCGCATTTGCTGGCGTGGAGCTGGCGCCCCTGGTTCTGAGTCCTGCACGTCACTGCTTAACACTCGCGCACTAAGGAGCGCCATATGCATCGCATCTGGATCGGACTCGATCCCAAGATCGTAATGTCCGCCACAGGCTCGTTCATCGCAGGCGCGGTTTTGGTCCTGCACGTCTGGGCGTTTGGACAGTTCAACTGGCCGGGCACCCTCAAGGCGAAGTATGCAACCACGCCGCCAGCCGCCACCCGCTAAGGGAGACTCTACATGCATCGCATCTGGCTGATGTATGACCCGCGCCGCGTCATGGTTGCCATGTTTGGCTTCCTGGGTCTTCTGGCATTCGTGATCCACTTCATCCTGCTCAGCTCCGTGCGGTACTCGTGGATCGAGAACGGCACGCTGTCCCCTGATCAGGCGCCCGTCGGGGCATCGGCTCCGGCAATGGCGGCAGAAATGTCGCCGCTCCCGCCCGGCCGGTAGTACGTCGCGCGTCGCCGCCGGGATGGTGATCGCACGTGTCAGTGCGATGCCATCCCCGGCCGACGCCACTCCGCCATCGTTAGCCGCTTGGAGAAATCGCCCATGGCGATGCTCAGTTTTGAGAGAAAGTATCGAGTCCGCGGTGGAACGCTGATTGGCGGAGATCTGTTCGATTTCTGGTTCGGTCCGTTTTACGTGGGCTTTTTTGGTGTCGCGTCAATCTTCTTCGTTCTACTCGGCACGCTGCTCTGCGTTTGGGGAGCGGCGATGGGTCCGACGTGGAACCTCTGGCAGATCTCCATCGCCCCGCCCGATCTGAAATACGGGCTTGGCTTCGCGCCGCTTCGCGAGGGAGGTCTGTGGCAGATTATCACCATCTGTGCCTGCGGGGCATTCGGCAGCTGGGCGTTACGCCAGGCCGAAATCAGCCGCAAACTCGGCATGGGGATGCACATCCCCTGGGCGTACGGCGCCGCGGTCTTCGCCTACGTCACGCTGGTGGTCATCCGCCCGCTGTTGCTCGGCGCTTGGGGCCATGGCTTCCCCTATGGCATTTTCTCGCACCTGGATTGGGTGTCGAACGTGGGATACCAGTATCTCCACTTCCACTACAATCCGGCGCACATGATCGCCATCACCTTCTTCTTCACCAACTGCCTCGCCCTCGCGATGCACGGCTCGCTGATCCTGTCGGTGACGAATCCGAAGAAGGGAACACCGGTCGGCGCCAGCGAAACCGAGAACGTTTTCTTCCGCGATCTGCTCGGCTACTCCATCGGCGCGATCGGCATCCATCGGCTCGGCCTTTTCCTTGCGGTCAGTGCCAGCATTTGGAGCGCCATCTGCATCGTGATCTCCGGCCCGTTCTGGACCAAGGGCTGGCCTGAGTGGTGGGGCTGGTGGCTCAATCTCCCGATCTGGCGCTGAGGACAGGGACTGACATGCTCGAATACCAGAACCTCTTCACGCGCGTCCAGGTCCGGACGATACCGGAACTCGGACTGCCGATCCCCGGATCACCGGGCGGTCGCGCCGGCAACGGCTTCTTCTCGTCGCTGGCCGGCAAGTTCGGCGACGCGCAGTTCGGACCGATCTACCTTGGCACCGCCGGGATCTTTTCACTGCTCTTCGGCTTCTTCGCCTTCGAGATTATCGGCCTGAACATGTGGGCGTCCGTCGGCTGGAGTCCGGTGGAGTTCATTCGCCAGCTGCCGTGGCTCGCCCTCGAGCCGCCGCCGCCACAGTACGGGCTGCGCATTCCGCCGCTCAATCAGGGCGGATGGTATCTGATGGCCGGCTTCTTCCTGACCCTCAGCATCCTGCTTTGGTGGGTGCGCGTCTATCGCCGGGCGCGCGCGCTGAACATGGGCTTGCATCTCCCTTGGGCCTTCGCCTCCGCGATCTTCCTGTACCTGACGTTTTTCTTCCAGCCGCTGTTCGTCGGCAGCTGGAGCGAGATGGTGCCCTTCGGCCTCTTCCCGCACTTGGACTGGACGGCCGCGTTCTCGATCCGCTACGGCAACCTGTATTACAACCCGTTCCACGCGCTCTCCATCGCGTTCCTGTATGGCAGCGCGGTGCTCTTCGCCATGCACGGCGCCACGATCCTCGCCGTGGCCCGCCTCGGCGGCGAACGCGAGATCGAGCAGATCACCGATCGCGGCACGGCCGCCGAACGTTCGATGCTCTTCTGGCGCTGGACGATGGGCTTCAACGCGACGATGGAATCGATCCATCGCTGGTCGTGGTGGTTCGCCGTGCTGACCACGTTCACCGGCGGCATCGGCATCCTGCTCACCGGCACCGTAGTCGACAACTGGTATCTGTGGGGCGTGAAGCACGGACTCGTCTCCGCGTACCCAGCGCAGAACGTGCTGACGCCGGCGGAACAGGAACTGCTGCGTGGTCGTTATCAGGGAACTGCTCCGGATTCGTTCCCGACCTACAATGCGCCGATAGCCCCGCTCATGCTCGACAGTACGGTGATGGCGGTTCCCACTGACACCACCGCCGGAGACTCCACTGCAGCCGCGGCGACGGACACAACCGGCGCCGGGAGAAATCCATGAAGTCGCTACGTCACCGGACGTCTGCGGTCGCACTCGCGGCCGCATCGCTCCTGCTGCTCTCGCTCGGTGCATGCGTCGGCGAGCAGCAAACCGACAGCGTACAGGTGGGTTATCGCGGCGTGGGGATGGAGCAGAACTACACCCGAGCCGACGTCAAGGACGCGTTCAAGCAGGTGAAGGTGCCGGATCCCCTGCCGCCGGCAGGGGAGTCTCCACCGGGACCACTCCCCTGGCGCAACGTGCAGGTGCTCAACGACGTCAGCACGGCCGAGTTTCTCCGCACGATGACGGCCATGACCACGTGGGTGGCCGGTACCGGCAACTGCGCCTATTGCCACAACGTCGCCGCGCTCTGGTCGGACACGCTCCCCGACGGCAAGCCGATCTACACCAAACTCGTCGCGCGGCGCATGCTGCAGATGACACGGCAGATCAACGGGCAGTACGCGCAGCATGTGAAAAACACCGGCGTGACGTGCTACACTTGTCACCTCGGAAAGCCACTCCCGAACGGCCTCTGGTTCTATTCCGACCAGACCGACTACCTGCGCCATTATCTGGATCGGGACGGCGCGCGCGTCGTGACGCAGGCGATGGCACCACAGCCGAACGGCAACCGCAGCTCGGTCAAGCAGACGGAATGGACGTACGCGCTGATGATCAGTCAGTCCAAGTCGCTGGGCGTGAACTGCACGTACTGCCACAACTCGCGGCAGTTCGCCAGCTGGAGGCAGGCACCGCCGGCACGCGTCACCGCATTCTACGGTATCCAGATGCTGCGTGACGTCAATACGGCGTACCTGGCACCGCTGCAGACGGTGTATCCGGCGGTCCGTCTCGGCCCGATGGGTGACGCGCCGAAGGCGCAATGCGTGACGTGCCACAACGGCAACTACAAGCCGCTGTACGGCGCACAGATGGTCAAGCACTACCCTGCCCTCTGGGGTCGTCCGGATTGGAACGGCGTTCCGTTCCAGGGTATTGGCGGGACCGCGGCACCGGTCGAAGCGCCGACCGCGCCCGCGGCGACCACCACCACCAGCTCGATCAAGACTACAGGCTCGCCCACCACCGGTGCCGTGCAAGCGGCTCCGGCGGGAGGCAGCCACTAGGCGCGCCGCTTCGCAGAGACTGCTGCGCACAGGGCCACAGGCCTGCCGCGCGGCCCGACCCCGTGGCGCTTCGGCGTCACGGGGTCTTGCGCTCTGGGATCCAGCGGTCGCTCCCAAGCGTACCTACCTCACAACTGCGTGGTCGCGCCGGTTCGCGGTGTGCGCTCCGCGCGATATCGTTCGAGACATGCGCGGCGCGCTGTTCGCCTCGCGCTCACCTCTTTCCGACAGCCTTCCGTGTCTACCCGACGCCTTCCAGTCTATATCCTCGCCGACGTCTCCGGCTCGATGCAGGGCACTCCCATCGAGTCGGTCAAGTCCGGTATCCGCCAGCTGCACCGCGATTTGCTCGGCGATCCACAGGCGATCGAGAGCGCGTACCTCTCCGTCCTCACCTTTTCCAACAGCGCACAGCAGCTCGTCCCGCTGACCGAAGTCGCCGCCTTCAATCCGCCCGACCTCGTCGCCAGCGGCAATACGCACTTCGGGGACGGTCTGCGCCTCCTGCTCGAAGTGTTCGACCGTGAACTCGTGCGCACTACCGCCGAAGTGAAAGGCGACTGGCGTCCGCTCGTCTTCATTCTGTCCGACGGCGCGCCGACGGACACCGAGTGGCCGACGTATGCCCAGCAGCTGCGCGACCGTCGCCCGGCCAACATCATCGCCGTGGCTTGCGGTGATCAGGCCGACACCCAGGTGCTCAAGCAAGTGACGGAGAGCGTCATCCAGATGCAGGACATGTCGCCCGACGCGTTCAAGGCGTTCTTCCGATTCGTCTCCGCGTCGGTGAAACAGACCAGCGCCAAGGTCGGCGCTTTGGGTGACGGGGCGGGCATCACGTTGCCGCCTCCGCCCCCCGGCATCACGATCGTTCCCTGACGCGTGACATCACCTGAAAAGCCATCCGGTGTCCACACCGGCTCTTCCGAGACCGGCTCTTCCGAGACCGGCTCTCCCGAGACCGGCTCTTCCGAGACCGGCTCTCCCGAGACCGGCTCTCCCGAGACCGGCTCTCCCGAGACCGGCTCTCCCGAGACCGGCTCTCCCGTCACCGGACCTCGCCGAGACACGCCCGCGATCGAAGCGCCGCCGGTCCGCGCGACGTGGAGTGCACGTGCTCCCGAAGGGCCGTGGTGCCCCGACGAGTGGCTTCCGCACCTTGATGCCGTCGCTCCGGGCTTACGCCCGCCGGCGGAGACGCAGGAGCAGGTGGAGGCGACCGGAACGCGCGCCGCTTCAGCCGGATGGTCGCTGCTGCTGGCCGCGCGGCGCGGTCGCCTGCACGCTCATCGCGGCGAACACCGGGAAGATGCGGGCACCGTCCTCACATTCAGCGGCGGCTGGTGCGCGGCGGTGGCCGACGGCGCCGGCTCCGCCACCTACAGTCGACTGGGCTCGGCAATCGCGACGCACGCGGCCACGCACGCGTTGCGTGACGCCGTGCAGCATGGCACCGCGCCGGCCGCCGCGCTCGAGCATGCCCTTGATGTGGCCGCCCGCGCCGCCAATGACTCCATGCGGCGGTTTGCGCAGCTCACCAGTCTTGCGCTGCGCGACCTGCGCACCACGCTGCTGCTCGTCGTGTGGCATGCAGGGCGCGTCGGCTCTCTGCAGGTCGGCGACGGCGCGATCGCAATGCTCGCCGCCGACGATCGCGTCACGTTGCCCCACCTCGGCGACTCGGGCGACTTCTCCGGTGAAGTCACGCACTTTCTCCCGGATGATGGCGCGATCGAGCGGCTGCTGACGTCGCGCACCGTGCAGCCGACGGCGGACGTCACCGGAATTCTCCTGGCCAGCGATGGCGTGGAAGATCCCTGGTATCCGTTCGCACGGAACGCCGCGCCCCTCCTCGTACAGCTGCGCCATGGCGTGCACGACACGAATGCCTCGACGGCCGGTGTGACGCAGTCGATGCGCGGCCCGGTGCTCGCAGCGGCAGATCCGGTGCATGCCCTGATCGAGTGGCTCGCCTTCGAGAAGCGCGGCGAGAATGACGATCGTACCCTCTTCGTCGCATGGGCATCGTCTCCGTCCGTCTGACCGACGGTCGCGTCCTGCAGATCGAGGACGAACCGGTCGGAACTGGCGCCGAAAAACGGGTTTTTCTCACGCGCGACCGGCAGCACGCGGTCGGGTTCTTTTACGGGCATCTCGCCGACCGGCGTGAACGTGTCGACCGGCTCACGCGCATACTTACCAACTACAACCCGACGCTGGCCAGCAACGGCGCGTACTGGATGCCGTATTTCTGTTGGCCCACCGGGATGGTGGATGGACAGAACGCGATCCCGATCGAATTCGCGCGGAAGCAACAACTGGTCTGGCCACCGCTCGGCGTCGTCACACCCACCTACAAATCGTCGTTTTACTTCACCGACCGTTTCGGCACGCGGCAGGAGAAGGAGGTCCGATGGTTCTCCGGGGGCAAGGCGTCGCGTTTCGTGCCCGCGGCCGAAGTTGGGACGTTGCTCACCCGCCTGCAGATCGGCGTGCGGCTGGCGCGCGCCGTACGTCGACTGCATATGGCGGGGCTGGCGCACGCGGACCTGTCGAACAAGAACGTGCTCGTCGATCCCAAGGGTGGCGAGGCGTGCATCATCGACATCGACTCACTGGTCGTCCCCGGGGTCGCGCCGCCATCAGTGCTGGGCACACCGGGCTACATCGCGCCCGAAGTGTTGTCCAGCAAGGCACAACCGTCGATCGCCACGGACAAGCATGCGCTGGCCGTGCTGCTCTACGAGTTGCTGTTGCAGCGGCATCCGTTGCAGGGCAAGCGTGTGAACAGCACGCGCTCGGCGGAGGAAGATGAGCAACTGTCAATGGGCGCACGCGCGCTGTACGTCGAGCATCCCACCGACCGGCGCAATCCGCCCAGTCAACCAATCCAAATCCCAGTGGCGCGACTCGGGCCGTACCTCGCGCGATGCTTCACGCAGACGTTCGTGGAAGGATTGCACGATCCCGCGCGCCGTGCCGATGCGGCGGAGTGGGAGCTGGCCCTCTACCGCACGCTGCAACTGGTGTATCCGTTGCCGAGTGGACAGTGGACATTGCTGGGCCCCGGCCTGCCGATGACATCGATGCGCGGCGACGAGCGGATCTCGGCGCCTGTGCTCGTCGCCCGCAATCTGCGCGACACCGGCCACGGCATCGTGGACGAGGGTGATGTGCTCGTGCTTTGGCATCATCTGGCGCTGCACGACTGGCACCTGCGCGTGGGGCTGCTCCCCAACGAACGCGCCGTGCGTGATGCGCGCGGCTACGTTGCGCAGCATGGCGGCAAGTGGTGGTTGGTGAACACGAGCGAGACGACGTGGCATGTGATCGACGGGCCCGACATCGGTCGCAACGCATCGCTCGAGTGCGTGGCGGGATTGACCGTGCGCATCGGCGATGAGACGCCGGCGCGTGTGCTACGCTTCGACGTGCTCCACTAAGGCGCAGCGGTCATGACGGAACCCGACGCGTTCTCGCGCACCGCTACTGCCCTGTCGGGTACGTTGCGCGCGCACCCGGCCCTGCTGGCCAACGCCCCCGCGCAGTTCCGCAACTACCTGCTCGATGCCTGCGGCAGCGATCACCGCCCGCTGGTGGAGCTGCTGCTCTCGGTCGCCGGTGAACTGCGGCCGCGTCTGGAAACGGCCGACGCTGTGACGCGCCCGTGGGAGAGCCGTCGCGCGCCCCTCGTGCATCAACTGGTGGCGACACGCTACCTGCAGCCGGACGTCGCGCGCTGGCTCGTGGACAGCTGGGGCGCGGCGCTTGGTCTCGCCCCGACAAGCGTGGCGCACCCCACACTCGTATTTGCAGGCACCGGACGAGGTGATGCTGCGGACGACACGCGCGGCGAAGGCACAACGGGCGGGTTCACACGGGCGACAGGGATGGCACCTGCAGCGGCCCCGCCGCGGGGCGGTGCATCCGCCCCTGCACCGCTGCGTCCGCCCTTATGGTCCGGTGGCGCCACCAGTGGCCGGGGCGTTGCCAAGACAGCCAGCGCCATAGCGGCGCGACCTGTTTCGCGCGGTTCGTCGACCGTGGTCGCACCCGGCATGGCGCGCGCGATCACTGCGCGCTCACGCACCCTCGCCCCCGCAATGAACGCCGCGCGGCTGGTGCAGATGCAGCGCGTGGAACGCATCTCGTTCGCGTTGATCATCGGGGCGATGATCGTCGCCTTCATCGCGGCGGCAATCGCGATATCGGGCCGGCGCGACGAGAATGTGTTGGCGGCCGCCGTCTTGCCGGTGGTGACGGCGGGTACGCCCGCCGACTCGGTGCGCGCTGCCGCGACCGGCCCCATGCGGCCACTGCCGGCGACCAATACAGGGGACAGTGCGTCCGGAGCGGCCGACGACCCGGGTGCGAACGCGGCGATCGTTCACGCCGATGGCATTGGTGGAAACAGTGGCGAGACAACCGCAGCGTCGTCCAGCGCCACGCGGCCGTCCGTGCCGATGGACGGCGCGCACGCTATCGCGCTTGGTCTTGGCGGCCGTTATCGCGTGGCACAACGCGTTCTGGCTGTCAGCGGCAGTCCGACCTGCAGCAAGGTCGCTGACGCGCTGGCGCGGGGACGCACGAGCATCGAAGTCATCACGCACATCCCGGGGACCTTCAGCTTTACGCTGGCCTCGCGCGACGTCATTGGCACGCTCGACGGCAGCGCGTATTTCGAGGCAGGCCCGATGAACGGCACCACCGACGGCGTTAAATGGAACTTCCGCATGCGCGGGCGATTCACCGACCATGGATTCACCGCGGACACGCAGACGGCAACCGAGGCGATCCTGCGCTGGGGCCGCACGCAGTCGTGCATGACAGTGGCGGAACTGGTGGCGGAGCGCATTCCCGAATGATCGCGGCCGAGTGAGATGAGCGCGTTCGTCGATCCACGCGCCCGCATGCGCGATGCGCTGCGCAGGCTCCTGCAGCGGGAAGAGCCAGCGTGGGATGACGCCTCGCTGCTGCGTTTCCGGAATCTGCTGCTCGACGAAACGGGGAGCGATGCACGCCCGCTCGCGGACCTGCTGCTCGAGGCGATCCGTCGCGGGTGGCGCGACCGGTTGCCGTCGGCGCCGATGGAACCGGCGCGATGGGATGCGCTGTCGTCACCGTTCGTGATGCGATGGTCGGCCGAGCGTTTCGTGCAGCAGGAGATGGCACGGTGGGCGGCGGAGTCGTGGGCGTTCGCGCTCGGTGTCATCGGTGTGGAGCAGCTGCGCATCGCGCCACCGCCTGCGCCCGTCACCAACGCCGCCAAGAGCGTGCCGACATCGCGTGCGAACGCGGCGCCCATGATCGCCTTCGCACCGGCCAGCACGCCAAACGCGGCAACCGGCAAGGTGGCGACCAAGAACACGGCACGCGCGACGACGCCGCCGTTGCGACCGACGGCGCGTCCGTCACCACGACCGGCGCCGATCGCACGGCGCACGAGCTTCGCGCCCTCGCGGAGCGCGGTTCCGCAGCTCAATCCGAAGCTCGTGCGCAACCTGGCCATCGTCGCCGCGACTTCGTACCTGCTCTTTATCGGGCAGATGGTCCGCACGATTCGCGGCGATCGTCGTGCCGCCGCAGCTGCCACAGACTCGGCCACTCGCGACGCTCCACGCGCGACTGATTCGGTGGTCGCGCGCGCCGAACCGATCACGGCGCCGTTTGCCGCAGGCGCCCCGCCCCCGTCCATCCCGTCCGCACCGGAGCAACGCGCGCCTGGCGTGCCGTCGATTACGCGCAACGCACTCCCGGGCACGACTAATGATGGTCGCATGCTGATCGTCGAACCAGCGCGTCGAGCCAACGGATCGTCGGCGGCACCGTTGGCCGCGGCACCGACGCAGACGCGCAAGGATCCGATCGCGTACGACGAAATGCAACTGACCGACGGAACGCGCATGATCGGGCGTGTGGACATTATCCGGGCTGGTGCGGTGATTTTCCGCGACATGCGCACCGGACTCCGGCACGAGATCAACAAGGACGACATCGAACAGATCATCACCGAGTTCGGCACCCCGGTTCGGTTCCGCTCCGCCAGTGCCAGCGCGCCGACGGTAGGACCCGTCGGCAAGTCCGCCGCGTCACCATCGCGTCCGGCCACGGCCGCCGGTATGCGGGCGCGAGGCGTGGCCGGCCGGTATGCGGTGCGTTACGAGGAGGCGGTGGCCAGGGGATCGAAGGAGTGCACGTCGGTGTGGTCACGCTCACCACAGACAGTGGACTACGCCACGGTCTCGCATCGTCCCGGCGCGGACACGCTCACGGTGGCGTTCGATGGCGGCGACAACTTCCCGAGTAACGTCGATCAGGAGGGGTATTTCGCCTCCACGCCCCGCATCATGCCCGATCAGGCGCGCACCAGCACCGCGCTTGTGACACGATTGAACGGACGCTTTCCACCCGACGGTTCGCTGTCGGTGACGGTCAGCATCGTGTTCTTCAGACGGATGCGCGCGGGACCGGATCTCGCCTGCACCGTCTATGTGAACGGAACGGGAACGCGCCTTCCCCGCTGAGATTCCGCGAGAAAGGCGCGCCTCGGACACCGTTCGTAACGCGCGCGTTCAGTGCGGCGGCGCGTCGTGCGGTGACGGTCCGGTGACAAGCAGCCGGTCGAAGGACTCGATCTGCGTGGGACCGAAACTGGTGATGGTGATCCGCTGGGTCGTCGCGGGATCGTGGAGCACCAGCCGACCGTCGGCATAGCGCACCAATCGGAACGGCTGCTCGCGTCCGATGCCTGCGAGGGCGCGCGAACGCGTCAGCGCGCGCAGGGCACCGCGCAGGAAACCGTTGCTCGCCGGCGGCAGAATCGCGGCAACCGACTTCGTCGTCGCATCGCCCACGATGATGCCGCCATCCTTTGAGTCGGTGAACGTCAGCTGACGCTCCGCCAGTACGGTGGACGTCGCTTCACGGAAGGCACCGAACCCGAACACACGCGCGGAGAGCGCCAGCGCGAACACGACGACCAGCAGCGCGCCGGCCATGATCAGCGCCGGTTTCGGCACGACCATCGATGGCGCGCCGGGGCGCGCGCCCGGTTCCGGCTCGAAATGGATAGGACCGCTCATCGCTGCGTCATCTGGATGTGAAGGAGCATCGCCCGCGCCCTACGCGCCGACGGGCTGCGGTACGCCACTACGTTCGGGCGATTGCCCGCGCGCGGACGCACGCTCGATTCGCGTATGTTGATCGTCGGCGGCGGACTCGGCCACCGCGTTGGCCAGCAACGTGCCCAGCTCGGTGGCGTTTCGCAGGCCGCGCAGAATCGGTTGCGGGCGGTTGATCTGCAGGACGCGGCAATGCGGCCAGAGCGCGACGTACGCCAGCCGGTGCGCTTTGTCGAGCAGCAGCACGATCTGTCCCGTGCCATCCTTAAACTGGCCGATCCCTGCCGACTCGACGATGGAGAAGGGAATGTTGATCGACATCGGGATGACCATGCCGAGCTTGAGCACCAGCCGCCGGTTGGTGACGGCGTACCAGCTGGTACGCGCTGAGATGCGCGCCAGCCCTTCCACGATCGCGAGCACGATCGCGGAGAGGCCCACACGCACCCCGAGTCCCGCGAAAAAGTCGCTGCTGCCGATAGCAGACTCGGTGGTCACTATCCACCAGAGCAGCATGGCTCCGAAGTAGATCAGCACCCAGCCGCGATGGAAGACGTGCTTCGCCATGGCGTTCGCATCCGGGGCACCTTCCCAGAGCACGCGCTCACCCGCCGGCAACGGGTGGGGCACGCCGCGAATATATGCGGCATTGCCCGCCCCTTCGGTGCTCATATGAGCGGCTCGCTCCGAGCCGCCGTCGCGTACAGGTGACCGCCGGCGAAGTACGCCATCACCTTGTCTTCCTCAAGCAGCGTGATCTGGTCGTCGCGCCTGATCGCGGGGACATCGGCGAACTGCGCCGCGGTAATCGCCTTTACCAACAGGCGATCGTTGCCCCAAAGACCGAAATTCGGCCATTGCACGTAACCCGTGGGCAGCATGACATGGCGCTCGCTGCCGGCGAGCTGCACTTGATAGTATCGCACCTGAGGTTCCGCACGGTCGACCCACAGTTCGACCACGGTGCCGGCGATCTGCTTGTCGAGCGCGTACACCGGAAGACCGCGCGGATCCGGATCGCCCGTCGCGACCGAGAACGTCGGATCGAGCCGCATCGGCACGATCTTCGGCAAACCGTGAATGGTGCGATCCGCTTCGTCGGCGCGATTTGCCCACGCCGCCGGGCCGACACCGTCGATCATCGGATTCCCTGTCGGAATGAGCGGAGACCCGTTGAAGTGATCGACCGGAACCGCTTTGATCTCAGACATCAGTGCGTTCCTTCGCCGCCGTGCGGCCGATGAAAGTAGGTCTTCTTCTCGGGAGGCTTGGGCCACCCCTCACGCGGTCCCTGCGGCGATTCGAGCGGATACCCTTCCCGCTTGTCCTCACGACGGATGTAGATGACCAGTCCGAAAAAGAAGAGCCAAAATGCGTAAAGCGCGATCTGTGCCCCATCGACGTACTGCATGGCAACAGCTCCGTGCGTTGAAGAGTGGTCAAGCGGGAATATCAGCCAGCCCGAACGGGCGCGGACTGCGGTCACGCGCGGCTTGACCGACGGCGCGACGGGCGACGAGTGGACCCAGTGCAACGAGGGTCGCGAACAACACGAAAATCTCCAGATGGTACACTACCGAGTACGGCACGGAGGGCAAGCTCAGTCCCGGCCCGAGTGTACCGTTCTGTACGAGATGCGACAACCAGTCCTTCATCACCCCACTGACGGCGAACGACAACCCTTCCGCTGTCGCGAAGACAGCGCCCCACGCGCCGAGTGCAATGCCGTGCTGGGACGGATCACGCAGGGCCATCGCATGACAGAGCGTTCCGACACCAAAGAAACCTTCACCGAATCCGATCATCGCCGTCCCCGCACGGAACAGGCCCGGCGTCTCCAGCGGACTGGCGAAGATGATCATCGCGAAGCCACCAATGCCCGCGAGTGCACCGAAGGCCGCCAGACGGATCGGATCATGGTTCCGCCGAAGCAGCGCCGCCGACAAGGCGAATGCCGCCACCGCGCCAACCGCCATGATGCCGGTAAGCATCGTCGTCTGCGAGACGGACAGACCGAGGATCTCACCGCCGTAGGGCTCCAGCAACACGTCCTGCAGGTTGAACGCAAAGAACCCAAGCCCGGACGCGACCAGCAACCGCACCGCCTGACCGCCGGCCGCGAACGTCTTCCAGGCTTCGCGGAATAACGGGCGGCGCTCGCCTTTCTTGTACTCCTCGACGCCGCGAACACGCGCTTCCTGCTTCCACAGCGACACGAGGTTCACGACGACCGTGAAGACAGCGGTTCCCTGAATGACCTGAATCAGCTTGGTCGGATTGAAGTCACGCAGGAACGCCTCGAGAACGAGCGCGCTGATCAGCGTGCCCATCAACATCATGAGATACATCAACGCGATCACGCGCGGCCGCTTCTCTTCGCTGACCACATCGGTGGCGAGCGCGAGCCCGGCGGTCTGCGTCGTGTGCGCGCCAGAACCTACGAGCAGAAACGCCAACGCCGTCCCGACGTAGCCTGTCCACCAGGGGCCGCTGTTCGGGCCGTCCGCGAGCACCAGCAGTGCAAACGGCATGATCGACAGGCCGGCGAACTGCAGCAACGTGCCGCCCCACAGATACGGTACCCGCTTCCAGCCCAGGATACTGCGGTGCGTATCGGAACGGAACCCGATCAGCGCGCGGAACGGCGCGACCAGCAGCGGGATGGCCAGCATGATGGCCACCAACGTCGCCGGCACCTTGAGCTCCAGAATCATCACGCGGTTGAGCGTGCCCACAAACAGTGTTTGCACCATGCCCACGGACAACTGGAACATGGCCAGTCGCAGCAGACGGCTGAGCGGCATTTCCGCCGTGGCGACATCGGCAAAGGGAAGGATCCCCGTGCCGAACTTCTGCCACGTGCGAACGGCCAACGACGGCGGAGTGGACATCCTGCCTACCAGACCGGCTGCATGCGCACATCCGCCGGTAACGCCTGCTTGTGCGGCGGCCGCAGGAACAGCTGCAAAAAGATCAACCCGTTGCGCGCCTTGAGCGCGGTGACCTTGAGTGCCGCAAACACGCCACCCGCTTCTTCGGCTTTGCGCATCGCATCGGTGTTGCGCCACATGCGATCCAACAGCGCCCAGAATGCTTCGCTTTCCGTGTCCAACGTGTGCGGAAAGACCTGCCGGCAAATGAGGTTGGTCAGCTTGATGACTTTGCGGTCGAAGTCGTCAACGTCCATTCCCATGTGCTTGAAGAACGGCGCACGCGCGTGGTCTCGCACGTACATCGTGCAGAACACGGCCAACAGAAAAAAGCGAATCCACAGGCGATTGCGTCCTTCCAGCAGCTCGGGATTTGAGCGCATGAGCACCGCAAACGCTTCGCCATGACGAAACTCGTCGAGGCACCAATTCTCGAACCACTTGAAGATCGGGTGAAAGCGCTTGTCCGGCTGCTGCTCGAAGTTGCGGTAGATTGTGATGTAGCGCGCGTAGCCAATCTTCTCGGAGAGATACGTCGCGTAGAAGATGAACTTGGGCTGAAAGAACGTGTACTTCTTCGCCTTCGTCAGAAAGCTGAGGTCCACGGCGACATCGAAGTCGTTGAGCGTATGGTTGATGAAGCCGGCATGACGACCTTCGTCGCGACTCATGAATCCAAACAACTCGCGCACTTCAGGATTCTTGATGCGCTTCTTGATCTCGGCGTACAAAATGCACCCGCTGAATTCCGCGGTCACCGACGAAACGAGAAAGTCGATGAACTGTGTGCGCAACGCCGGATCCATCGCGTCGAAGTCGGCGTCGAAGTCGGCGTTGCGCTTGAAGTGATCCTTATTGGGATCGCTGCGGAACTCCGCCAGAATATCCGTCCACATCTGACGGTTCTCCGGTTTGATCTTCAGCGCATCCATCGCCTTGAAGTCCGTCGTGTAGAAGCGCGGACTGAGCATCGCGTTCTGCTGTGCCGCCTTGGTCGACTCGTTGGGCGGAGCGAAGGCGCGCGTCGGGATTTCTGTTGCAGTGTTGTACATGAGTGTCAGCCCTCAAAACCGACGTCGTAGAGTTCATACAACTCGGTCCCGCCCGTGAGCTTCACGAACTGGCGGCGCAGCCAACTGGCGCGCTGCACCGTCGCTGTGCTCTCGAACGTACGCTGTGTGCCGAACGCCACCGACGACGGCGTTCCATGAACCAGGACCTCGTCACCCGGATCGACCTCCACACCCTTCAAGTCCACATGCGCGTGGAAGTGGTCGTGCGTGGATTCCAACTCCACCGTACACGGCACCTCCGAGCGTCGCGTGGTCACAAACCAGAGTACGGCCCCTGCACCAACCACGGCCGCCACGCCCCATACCGGCATCATCATACGTCCTATCCTCTCCTGATTGATCAGTCGGCGCGCGGCGAGACCGCAGCGCCCGCATAACGATGCAACTCGTACGCCTGCGAGCGATAGAACCCCCGTTCCACCCGCTGCGTCCGGGCCAGCTGCCACCCATCCATCCCACCTGCCGCGGAGATCGACTTTCGCAGCCGCCGCTCCGACATCGGGACGATGCGCGGCGATCGATCACGTTGGGGGAACAGACGCCCCACCGTCAACAGGGTTCCCAGCACCGGCGTGAAGGGGGCGACGGTGAACAGCACCTGTTCACGTGTCCTGTGCACCAGATTCTGTAACGAGGCAAGAATCTCCGGCAGGTCGTAGTGAATCAGCGAATCCATTCCGACGGCCATGTCGAACATGCCAAATGACGTATCGAGCATGTCGCCGGCCCGGAAATCAATCCGGCCGGCGACTCCCGCCGCGTCAGCCCGCTCCGCCCCGTGCGCCACCAAGGTGGGCGACAAATCAACCGCCACCACGCTCGCCCCTCGCAGTGCCAGATCGATTGCCAGCATCCCCGTCCCGCACCCCGCGTCCAGTACACGCTTCCCCGTCAGATCGTCGGGGAGCCAGCCCAGCAAAGTGCGCCGCATGCGGTCGCGGCCTTCCCGGACGGTAGCGCGCACACGCGACACCGGCGCGTCGGAGGTAAGGGCCTTCCACCCGTCCGCCGCCGTCTTGTCGAAATACTCGCCGATCCAGGCCCGCCGCTCGAGGTACGACGACGATGCGGCTTGCGAACCCCCAACCGGCGCTCCGGCGAACGGCGGGTCTGAATTCGGCGATAGCACAGGCTGTTCGGCCATCTCAATCAAAACCGAGCAGGTCGAAAATCTCGCGATCCTTGAGCGGATTGGCGGGCAGCGGCACTACGTCCTCCAGCATCCGCCTGGCGAGCAGCATGTACTGCTCCTGCGCCGCGTGCACCTCGGGCGAATCCTCCATCTCAAAGATCGTGCTCTTCTTGAGTCGGCTGCGACGGATCGCGTCGATGTCCTGAAAATGTGCCATCGTCTTGAGCCCCACCGCCGCGTTGAAACGATCGATCTCGTTCGTCTCCTTCGAGCGATTCGCCACCACGCCGCCCAACCGCACCTTGTAATTCTTCGACTTGGCCTGAATCGCCGCGATGATGCGGTTCATGGCGAAAATCGAATCGAAGTCGTTGGCGGTGACGATCAGGCAATAGTGCGCATGTTGCAGCGGCGCGGCGAAGCCGCCGCACACCACGTCACCCAGCACGTCGAAGATCACCACATCGGTATCTTCGAGGAGATGATGCTCCTTGAGGAGTTTCACCGTCTGCCCCGTCACGTAGCCGCCACATCCGGTGCCAGCCGGTGGGCCCCCCGCCTCGATGCACTGCACGCCACCGAACCCCTCGAACATGAAATCCTCGGGGCGCAGCTCCTCGGAATGAAAATTCACCGACTCCAACACATCGATGACCGTCGGCACCATCCGCTTGGTCAGCGTAAACGTCGAGTCGTGCTTCGGGTCACAGCCGATCTGCAGCACGCGTTTGCCCAGCTTGGAAAAGGCGGCCGACAGATTCGACGAGGTGGTCGACTTGCCGATCCCGCCCTTGCCGTACACCGCGATGACCAGCGCGCCGTCGATCTTCATCGACTCGTCCTGGTGCACCTGCACGCTGCCCTCGCCATCGTCGCCGAGGATCGGAAGCTCTATTGCCGTCATGTGGTCATGTCTCCGCGCCCGACCGGGCGTCAAGTTGCTGCAAAGACCCCTTCCAACCGATCCTCGAGGTCCGCTGCCGCGTCGCGCAGCGCCTCGAGCGTTGCATCATCGGGCTCCCAATAGCCCCGATCGTTCGCTTCCAGCAGCTTCTGCACCAAGCCCGCGGCCGAATTCGCATTCATGCTCGCCAGCCGTTCGCGCATCTCCACATCCAGCACGAAGGTCTTCGAAACTTCCGTGTAGACCCACTGCGGCACGGCCGCTTTTCCACCCGTGGCAGACCAGCCCAGCGTGGTGGCGACGTGTCCGGTGATGTTGCGCACCCCTTCGTAGCCGTACTGTAGCTGCCCTTCGTACCACTTGGGATTGAGCATCTTGGTCCGAGACTCGAGCTCCACCTGCTCGGTCAGCGTGCGCACCTTGCCCGCAGCGCCGCTGAAATCGCCCACGTACACCGTGGGTGTATCGCCACCGCGCTGCTGCGCGATCACGCGCGTCATGCCGCCCAGAGATTCCACGTACTGATCGATGTCCGTCGCGCCCAGATCCACCGAGTCGAGACCCTGAAACGACAGCTCGGCGGTGCCGAGCACGCGCTTCATCAGCGCCGGCTGCGCTGTCGGGCGACCATTCACGCCATACGCAAACGATTTGCGCTGCACGAACTGGTCGGCAAGTTCGTCTTCCTTCTCCCACCGACCGGTTTCGACCAGCAGGTTCACGTTCGACCCGTACGCACCGTCCGCATTCGAGAAGACCCGCAACGCCGCCGTGGCCAGGTCACAGCCGGTGTCGGCCATCGTGGCCAGCGCATGCTTGCGCAGAAAGTTCTGCGACACGTCTTCGTCGGCCTCGGCACACAGCAGCGCCGCTTCGGCCAGCAGTTTCACCTGAAGCGGCAGCAGATCGCGGAAGATGCCGGAGAGCGTGATGACCACATCGACACGCGGACGTCCGAGTTGTTGCGACGGCACCAACCGCGCGCCACTTAAGCGGCCCACGCCATCAAAGCGCGGCGCCACACCCATCAGCGCGAGCGCCTGAGCGAGCGGTGCGCCCTCGCTCTTCATGTTGTCCGTGCCCCACAACACCAACGCAATCGTCTCCGGAAACGTGCGACCGTCGGCCGCATTGCGCGCCAACAGCGACTCGGCGCGCGCACGACCCTCGAGCATCGCCACCGCACTCGGCACGCGATACGGATCGAAGCCGTACAGATTGCGCCCCGTCGGCAGCACCTGCGGATTGCGCAGCAGGTCGCCGCCTGGCGCGGGCGGTACGTAGCGTGCATCGAGCGCCCGCAGGATGCCGGGGATCTCGTTGTCGTCGCGCAGCAGCGGATCGAGCGGCGCGAGCAACTCCAGATGCTGCGCGAACGCCTTGTCATCGGCGAGTCGCACCCCTTCGGCCCTCGCGGCATCTCTGCCCGCGCGTACGGCGTCGTCCACACGGCCGCACTCGATCAGCATCGTGACGGCAACGCGCGCGATTGCATCGCCGGTGCGCATCAGATCGGGGGACGCCTCTGCGCCAACCACCGATACGGCGATCGGACCGAGATCGGCGTCCGGCCGACCGACGCGCGCCATCTCCAGCATGACATCCGCGCGCGCCTCGGCCGACATCCCTTCGCCGACCACGTGCAAACCCATCGGGATCAGCGTGTACTCGAGCTCCAGCAACCGCTCGCGCAAGACCGCGATGTTGCTATCACCTTCATCCGCCGTCCACAGCGGCTCCGCCATCGTCAGATCGACGGCGGCCGCCTGTTGCTGCACGAGTGCACGCAGCGTGTTGGACTCACCGGCCACCGACTTGTCGAGCGCTCGCCAGCGATCCAGCGACGCCTTGAGGTCTGCAAGTCCGCGATACAAACCGGCGTTCGTGATCGGCGGCGTGAGGTACGACACCAGCGTCGCGTTGCCCCGACGCTTGGCCAGCGTGCCTTCCGACGAGTTGTTCGACGCGTAGAGATAGACGTTTGGCAAATCGCCGATCAGCCGCTCCGGCCAGCAGGTGTTATCGAGTCCGGCCTGCTTGCCCGGCATGAACTCCAGCGCCCCGTGGGTGCCGAAGTGCAGCACCGCATCTGCTTTGTAGTCTTCTTTCAGCCACCGATAGAACGCACTGAACGCATGCGTGGGTGCGAAATTCCCCTCGAACAACAGCCGCATCGGATCCCCTTCCCATCCGAAGGACGGCTGCACCCCGATGAACACATTGCCGAGCTGGATCCCCATCACGTACAGCGACTGCCCGTCGGTCAGCGCCTTGCCCGGCGCTGGTCCCCACGTGCTCTCGATCTCCTTGAGAAACACTTCGCGACGCACGTGATCATCCACGGCCACGCGGGTATGCACGTTGGCCGGCGCGCCGAACCGCTCGCGATTGCCGTTCGTGATGCGCTCGCGCAGGTCGTCCGGCCCGTCCGGCAACTCGACGGTGTAGCCCTGTTCTTTCAGTGACGCGAGCACGCGCTGCATCGACGGGAACACCGCGAGGTACGCCGCGCTGCCGGTGTTGCCCGCGTTGGGCGGAAAGTTGAACAGGATCAGCGCCAGCTTGCGCTCGGCGCGCGCCTTGCGCCGCAGCGCCACGAGACGCGCCACGCGCTGCGCCACGCGATCGATGCGCTCCGTGATGGGCTCCGATGCGGCCGCCTTGCCCTCGGTGGCGCGTCCCTTGCCTCCGAACACCGTGGGGATGATCGCGCCGTCGAGTTCCGGAATGGCCACCTGCAGCGTCGCCTGCAGCGGGTTAAGCCCGCGCGCATCGGCACGCCATTCGTCGATGGTCTGAAACTCCAGCGTCTGCAACGTGAGATATGGCACGTCGAGCGTCAGCAGCTCCTTCTGCGCCGCCGTGGCATCGTTGTACGCCGGGCCACCAACCAGCGAGAAGCCGGTCAGGTTGATCATCGCATCGATCACCGGACGGCCGGCCGCATCGCGGAAGAACTGCGTGATCGCCGGCCGCGCATCGAGCGCCGATGCAAACGCCGGGATGGTACGCAGCCCCTGGGCCTCGAGCGCGCGCACGACGGCGGCATAGTGCGCGGTGTTGTCCGCCAGCAGGTACGACCGTCCCACCAGCATCCCGACGGTACCCTTCGCGTTTTTCACCGGCGGCAACGCCTTCGCCTGCGCCGAGATACCGCGGTTGGGAAGATCGGGATGCCATACGCCGACTTCGGGATACGTCTCCGGATCCTTCGGCTTGAGCGCGCCCTTGAGCGATGCACGCGGACCGGCCGCATAGCGGTCGATGAGGTAGCGCACCATCTGGTCGATGTTCGTATCCGAGCCTGACAACCAATATTGCAACAGCAACAGGTATGCGCGGACATCCTGCGCTGGTCCCGGAATGAACTTGAGGAGCTTCGGGAGCGTACGCAGCGCTGACATCTGCCGCTCGCCGCTCGACTTGCCATCCTCGCGGGATCCGCGAAGCTTCTTCAGCAACGAGATCGGAGAGAAGGGGGAGCGATTCTCGCCCCCACTCATGTCGAAGCGGCCGAGCCGCGTGCACTTCACCAGCTCGGGCGTGCACAGCGCACAGAGCACGGCGTCGGCATCGGCGCGACGCGCCTGCACGGCGGCAGTCACTTCCTTCGCGTACTCCTCCTGGAACAGCTGTGTGCAGGCGATGAAGTTTGCCTGCGCGATGTCGGCGCGGGCGCGCTCCGCCAGCGCCGGATCGCTCCCCCAGTCGGCCGCGACGTGCATGGCGATGTGCAGCCCGGGCATGTCTCGCTGCAGCGACGCCTTGGCGCGCTCGAACGCATCGGCCAGATGCGCGTCGAGCGTGACGATCACGAACCGCAACGGAATGGACTTACTTGCCATGGTGCGCCTTGGCCTCATAAAGCGTCTCTACCGAGATCTCCGCAAGTCCGATCGACGCGGCATATTTCTCGGTGTTGCGTCGTGCCTTGCCGCGCACGAAGAACGGGATCTTCCTGAGCTCCGCCTCGGCCGACGCCTGCCACTGCGCCACAGCCGGCAGCGCCGCAATACCGGCCGGCGGCGTGAGGCGCAGTGCCGGTTCGATCTCCCCTTCTTCCTCGGCGAGTCCCACCGCGCCCGCGGGTTCCGGATTGGCTTGGTAGTCACCAGACACGCCCGCTGCGTGCAGCGCGTCGGTCGCTCGCGGCGTCTCTCTCGGCACTTCGCGCGTTGCCTGGCGCGGCGCGACGGAATGCAGGTGTGACGACAGCTTGTCGTCGCCGAATTCAAAGTCCTCGCGGAACATCTGCAGCAGATGCTCCTCGAGGCCCATCATGAGCGGGTGCACCCACGTGTCGAAAATGACATTGGCGCCCTCGAAGCCCATCTGCGGCGAGTACCGTGCCGGCACGTCCTGCACGTGAATGGGCGACGAGATCACGGCACAGGGAACGCCGAGTCGCTTGGCGATGTGCCGTTCCATCTGCGTGCCGAGGACCAGCTCGACGGCGAGCTCGCCAATCACACGTTCGACCTCGAGATAGTCGTCGCTGATCAGCGCCTCGATCCCCATCGCTTTCGCGGCCTCGCGCACATCGCGCGCATATTCGCGAGCGTAGGTGCCGATACCGACGACGGTGAAGCCGAGTTCGTCCCGGGCGATGCGCGCTGCTGCCAGCACGTGCGTGGCGTCGCCAAAGATGAACACGCGCTTGCCGGTGAGATACGTCGCGTCGACAGAGCGCGAGTACCATGGCAGCAACGACCGACTGGCGCTCATCTGCGCATCACCGACCCGTTCACGCGAGAGGATCGGTTCGACATCGACACCCGACATCGTGCCAATCTCGTGCAGGAAATCGCGCGTGGCGCCAACACCGATCGGCACCGTCTTGATATACGGCATGGCGAACGTCTTCTGCAGCCAACGGGCCGTCGTTTCCGCCACCTCAGGATACAGCACCACGTTGAAGTCCGCCTCGGGGATGGTCTGCAGGTCCTTCGGTGTCGCGCCCAGCGGCGCGCAGACATGCACGTCCACGCCGATGTCAGCGAGCAGCCGCGTGATCTCGCGAACATCATCGCGATTGCGGAAGCCGAGAAGCGTGGGGCCGAGCAGATTGCACCGCGCGCGCCGGCCTTCCGGGCGCGCGGCCCTTGGCGTGCCGGGCGTTGGCGCCTGAGGCAGCAACATCGTACGTACGAGATGATAGAACGTCTCGCTGGCGCCCCAGTTTTCCTTTTTGGAGTAGGCTGGCAGGTCGAGCGGCACGATGGGAATGGGCAACCCCATGCTCATCGCCAGCGATCCAGGCTGGTCCTGAATGAGCTCCGCCGTACACGACTCGCCCACCAGCATGGCCTGCGGCTTGAAGCGCTCGTACGCCGACCGGACGGATGCCTTCACCAACTCCGCCGTGTCACCGCCAAGGTCGCGCGCCTGAAACGTGGTGTAGGTGACCGGCGGCCGCTTGTCGCGACGCTCGATCATCGTGAACAGGAGATCGGCGTACGTATCGCCCTGTGGCGCGTGCAGCACGTAGTGCACGCCCTCCATCGAGGTGGCGATGCGCATCGCGCCGACATGTGGCGGTCCTTCGTAGGTCCAGAGCGTCAATTCCATGCGTTTGCTCCTACACCGTCAGTCGTTCGGCCCGCTCGAGCGGACGTGCGAACAGTTCCGCGAGGTCACCGGCCTGGTCGAACCCATGCACGGGAGAAAACACCAACTCGATCGACCATTTGGTGCGCAGTCCGTCGGCTTCCAGCGGATTGGCCAGCCCCAGCCCACACACGGTGAGATCCGGATGCGCCGCGCGGCAGCGATCGAGCTGCAACTCCACGTCCTGCCCTTCGGTGAGCTGCACGGTATCCGGCAGCAGTGGCAGTTCGGCGGCAACCATCATTTTATCGAGATACGGCGTGCCCACCTCAATGAGTTCCATGCCCAGTTCGCGGTGCAGAAAACGCGCGAGCGGAATCTCGAGCTGCGAATCGGGGAACATGAACAACCGCTTGCCGGAGAGTCGCGGCCGATAGCGCTCCAGCGCCTTCCGCGCGCGTTCCGCCGGCGCTGCAATTACGCGCCGGAAGTGTTCGGCCGGCACATCGAAGGCGGCCGCGGCCGCCGCAAGCCACGCCGTCGTGCCTTCGGCGCCGAACGGATACGGCGCCGACAGCAGCGTCGCGCCGCGCGCCATCAGCGCGCGCGCGGTCTCGCTCACAAACGGTTGGGCGAGCAACAACCGCGTCCCCGGTCCGACCGGCGGCAGATCGCGCGCGTGACGTGGCGGAAAAAATCGAACCGGCGCGATCCCCATCTGATCGAACAGCCGCATGAACTGGTCTTCGACCACATCAGCGAGTGTCCCGACCACCAACAGTTCGGGCGTGCTGGCATCGGCCGCGCCCGTGGGGCAATGTGGGACCATGCTCCGCAGGCACATGTCCTCGCCCTGCGTGAACGTCGTCTCGATGCCGCTGCCCGAGTAGTTCAGGATGCGCACTTGCGGAAAGTACCGGTCATTCAACCGTTCGGCGGCGCGCTGCAGGTCGAGTTTGATCACTTCCGACGGGCACGATCCCACGAGGAACAGCGTCTTCACGTCGGGACGCCGGTCGAGCAACTGCTTCACGCACCGGTCCAATTCGTCGTTCGCATCCGCTAAGCCGGCCAGATCCCGCTCACCCAGAATGGCGGTGCCGAACCGGGGCTCAGCGAAGATCATGACGCCGGCCGCGGACTGCACGAGATGTGCACAAGTGCGCGAGCCGACCACCATAAAAAACGCGTCCTGCATCTTGCGGTGCAGCCACACGATCCCGGTCAGCCCGCAGAACACCTCGTGCTGTCCGCGTTCGCGGATGACAGGCAAGGTACCGCGCGGGGTGGCGGTCGGATCCGCGCAGCCCACCTGCATCGCGTCCGGACTGGCGACCGTCATGCGACGGCGTCGGTCGCGGCAGGAACTGACGGCGAGTCGACGGCGACCTTTTCCGACAATCGCGCCGCCCGCAGCTTGAGAATGAACTGGATCGCATTGACCGCGTACGTGCCATACGCCACCAGCGCCAGAATCATCAGCGTGCGCGGCGGCCAGGCCATTGCCAACCCCACGAGGTAGGCCGTGTGCAGCCCGATGACGACGAAGCTGACCACATCTTCCCAGAAGAAGGGGCGGGCGAAGAGATACTGCCCGAACACTTCCTTCTCCCAGATCGCGCCGGTCACCATGATCGTGTAGAGCACGAAGGTCTTGATGATCACCGATACGTTGGCCGCGGCGAGTCCGTCGCCGGTGCGCAGGTATCGCACCACCAGCGCGACGGAAACCGCCATCACCAGAAACTGCAGCGGCGCGAGGACGCCCTGCACGAACGTCCACTTGGACGCGTCGCGACGGCGACGCTCCTCGGGCGTGTACAATGCGCCCTTGGCGGGCACCGTCGACGCTGGACGCGGAGCTGCGACCGCAGGGGATGCGGCCGTCGTATGGGTCTTTGCCACTGTCATTTCGCTGAAGCCGTCGTGTTCCGGGGGTTCGCTACCCAGATGACTTCGATGGTAGGCTCAGGGAAGAAAGTTGTCAAGAAAGATTGACGTCAGGTTTGCTTGACAACTTCAACCGCGTTCGCAATGTTCGCCGAGCGTCTTTTTTGTTCTTGCGCCTCGGAGGCATAACGGCAATGTTCGGTGCGTCCAATACCCCCGCCGTGGAAAGACCCCTCGACAAACTCGCCCTCGGCGCGACGGATCGTGCAGATCTGTCGCCGGCAGCGGCTGCCCGCCAGCGTGAGCGCCTCGAACGCATGATCCAGAACGAGATCGTGCCGCGGCTCATGCTCAGTCATCGAGCCGGTCCGGTCCCTCCTTCCCTCGTATCCGCCGTGGCTCGCCAGCTCTCCGAAGACGATGTGACGACCTTCGTGTCCGCGATTCGCGGAGCGGACGACAGTCTGGCCCTGCAATATGTCCGGGATCTCGTTGCCGAAGGCACGACGATCGAGGCCATCTACATCGACCTGCTCTCCCCGACCGCGCGACGACTCGGCTCGCTCTGGGACGCCGATGAATGCGATTTCGTCGAAGTGACCGTCGCCATGGGCCGGATTCAGCGCATGCTGCGCGAACTGTCGCAGGTCTTTCAGTCCGATGCGGGCCGCACGGAGGCCACCGGCAGCGCACTCCTCACGTGCATTCCCGGCGAACAACACACACTCGGCGTCATCATCGTAGCCGAGTTTTTGTTGCGTGACAACTGGCGCGTGTTGGTGGGCGCTCCGTGGAGCGAGAGCGATCTGTTGAACCTCGTCGCCAACGAACGGTTCGACGTCATCGGCTTCTCGGTCGGCTGTGAAAACCGCCTGTCATCGCTCAAGCGCGAGATCCGGCGCCTGCGCGCGGCCTCGCGCAATCCCGACGTGCGTATCATGGTCGGCGGCAAGATCTTCGTCGACGACCCCGAGTTGGTGCATCGCGTCGGAGCCGACGCGTACGCAACCGATGCGCGCGAAGCGCCACAGATCGCCCGTTCGCTGCTGGCAGCCGCCACGCCCTCGCCACGATTCGGCACCTTGCGGGAGGCAACGAGTGGCCATGGCGAGCTCAGTGAAGCCATTCGACGCGAGTGATCCGGCATTCGGGGCGCTCGATGCATCCACCGCGGCCGCGCTCCTCGCCATCTCTGGAGACATTGCGCTGGTCATGGACAGCGCGGGCGTCATCCGCGACGTAGCCGTCGGTACGGGAGAGTCGCAGTTCCACGGCTCCACACAGTGGGTGGGCCGTCCGTGGAACGAGACCGTCGGCTTCGAATCAAAGCTCAAGATTGACTCGCTGCTGCGCGAGGCGGCCGGCGCCGGGCTGTCGAAGCGTCGGCAGGTCAATCACGTGCTCGCCGACGGCGCGGATTTTCCGGTGTCGTACACAGCGCTTCGGCTCGGCCGCTCGGGTGACATCGTCGCCGTGGGACGCGATATGCGCCACGTCTCTGCGCTCCAGCAACGACTGGTCGAGGCGCAGCAGTCGCTGGAGCGCGATTACTGGCGGCTTCGCCATGTCGAAACGCGCTACCGACTCCTGTTCCAGCTCTCAACGGACGGCATTCTGGTCATCGATGCCACAACGCTCAAGGTGCTCGACGCGAACGGCGCGGCGGGTCTGTTGTTCAGCGAGCCTGCCGACCGATTGCTCGGGCGCAGCTTTCCGTTCGGCGTCGCGGCGGGAAGTGCCGAATCCCTCGAGACCCTGCTCTCGACTGCGCGCAGCAGCGGCCGTGCGGGCGATGTCGCGATCGCCATCGCGGGGAACGAGCGGGCGTATCACGCATCGGCGTCCTGCTTCCGGCAGGATTCGTCGACGCTCATTCTCGTCCGCTTGTCGCCGACCGGCGCGGGCTCGCCCGACGCCAGCGCCGGATCGCCCGCGCGTCTGCTCGATCTCATCGAGCGGTCGCCCGACGGGTTCGTGGTTACGGATCTGGATGGCCGTGTGCTGACGGCCAACCGCGCGTTTCTGGACATCGCGGAGCTCGCCAGTCTGGATCAGGTGCGCGGTGAGCCCTTGGCGACGTGGATAGGCCGACCCGGCGCGGATTTCCCGATCTTCCATAGTATGCTCAAGAAGAACGGGGCGGTCCGGCTCATCGGGACGGCGGCGCGCGGTGCGCACGGCGGTCAGAGCGAAGTCGAGGTCTCGGCTGTCTGGGTGCCTGAGGGGGAAGAGCCATGCATCGGCTTCACCATCCGCGACATTGGGCGCCGATTGGCCAGTAGTCCGCAGGGCGCCCGCGACCTGACGCGCGCCGTGGAAGAGCTGACCTCGCTGGTGGGTCGAGTGTCCCTGCGCGATCTGGTCCGCGACACGGTGGATCTGGTGGAACGGCATTTCATAGAAGCGGCGCTGGAACTGACCAACGACAACCGCACATCGGCCGCCGAAGTGCTTGGCGTCAGTCGACAAAGTCTGTATGTGAAGCTTCGGAGACACCGACTTGTCACGCCCGGGACCGACCGAGACGACGACACGGTCAGTTAGACCGCCAATTACGGCACAAGCGGCAAAAATCGCTCTGTTGCATTTCTGAACTGTAAACTAAACTAGACGCCCATGAGCGTCAGCCTTCCCTTACGAGCGGTACCATCGCGGCCAGACCCGAAAGCGGTCCTGACCCTGCTCAAGCCGGTGACATGGTTTCCACCTATGTGGGCCTTCACCTGCGGAGCGATCTCGGCCGGGGTGCCACTTGGCGATCGCATTCCGTTGCTCGCCCTGGGGATTTGCATCACGGGCCCCTTGGTGTGTGCGTCCAGTCAGGCCGTCAACGACTGGTTCGATCGGGATGTGGACGCGATCAATGAACCCAACCGTCCCATTCCCTCGGGGCGCATCCCGGGTCGTTGGGGGCTAGGGCTCGCCATTCTCTGGACGGCGCTGTCGCTGATCGCCTCGATTCCACTCGGTCGGTTCGGCATCGGCGCCGTCTCGCTGGCGTTGCTCTTTTCGTGGGCGTACAGCGCGCCGCCGGTCCGTCTCAAGCAGAATGGATGGCTGGGGAACGCGGCGGTCGGCTTCACCTACGAAGGACTGGCGTGGGTGGTCGGCGCCGGCGTGATGCTTGGCAACACCGTGCCCCCCGCCGCCGTGATCCTGCTTGCCGTCATCTATTCGATCGGCGCGCACGGCATCATGACCCTCAACGATTTCAAGGCCATCGAAGGCGATCGCCGCATGAATGTGCGCTCGCTGCCCGTGCTGCTCGGTCCGCAGGGTGCGGCGCGCGTGGCGTCGGCGGTCATGATCGCCGCGCAGCTCGTGGCCCTCGCCCTGCTCGTGTCGTGGAACAAGCCCTGGCACGCGCTCGCGATCGGCGTGCTCACGGTGGTGCAGGCGGCTATGATGAATCGCTTTCTCAAGGCGCCGGTGGAACGCGCGTTGTGGCTGAGCGCGGCCGGTGTGCCGTTCTATGTCTCGGGGATGATGATCGCCGCATTCGCGGTGCGTGCGACGCCGATGCTGGAGGCCGTGCGATGAGTTGGTGGCAGCTCACCCGACTCGGTTTTGTGCAAGCCGCCATTGGCGCGGTCGTCGTGTTGCTGACGACGACGATCAATCGCGTGATCGTTGTCGAGTTGGCGTTGCCGGCGACCATTCCCGGCATTCTGGTGGCACTGCATTTCGGCGTGCAGCTCATCCTGCGTCCGCGTCTCGGTCATGACAGCGACCGCAGTGGTCGGCGCACGCCGTGGATTCTCGGCGGCCTTGTTGTCTGTGCGCTGGGTGGGGTCGGTGTGGCGGCGAGCATCCCAGTGATGGCCGCACGTCCGGTGCTGGGCGTCCTGCTTGCGTCGATTGCCAGCATCGTGCTCGGCGCCGGCGTGAGTGCCTCCGGCACGCCCCTGCTCGCGCTGATGAGTGAGCGCGCGCGTCCCGAGCAGCGTGCCGGTGCAGCGGCGATCACGTGGATCCTGATGATTGTCGGCATCATCATCACGGCCGCCATCTCCGGTGCGCTGCTCGATCCGTTCTCCTTCACGCGACTGATTTCCATCGCGGCAGGCATCGGTGGCGTCGGCTTGCTGGTGGGTGTACTGGCCACGCTTGGTATTGAGCGCACAACCAGTGTGCATCCGGGCATGAAGAGTGCGAATCCAGCGACTCGCGCGCGCAGTGCGGGCGCAGTGGACACGTTGCCGGTACGCAACGAGCGGCAGCCGTTCATGGCGTCGCTCAAGACCGTGTGGGAAGAGCCGGCGGCACGTATTTTCGCGGGCTTCATCTTCCTCGCCATGTTCGCATACAGCGCGCAGGATTTGATCCTTGAGCCGTTCGCCGGTATCGCCTTCGGCATGACGCCGGGCGAGAGCACGAAACTCTCGGGGATGCATCACGGTGGGGTGCTCGTGGGTATGATCGCCGCGGCGCTGCTCGCAACGCGCACCGGCCAGCTGCGGCAGTGGGCCGCGGCCGGCTGCCTCGCCTCGGCGCTCACGTACGTGGGGTTGACTGCGTCGCCCGCCGTGGGCGATGTCGGCTACTTCCGCGTGATCGTCGCGCTGCTGGGCCTGTCCAATGGCGTCTTTGCGATCGGTGCAATCGGCTCGATGATGTCGTTGACGGGAGACCGTCAGGACGGACGTGCCGGCTTGCGGCTTGGCGTGTTCGGGGCGGCGCAGGCCATCGCCTACGCGACGGGTACCATGACCGGCGCGCTGGGTGTGGATCTGGCGCGGTCGGTGACGTCATCCCCGGTGCGCGGATATCTGGTGGTATTTGGTGTGCAAGCGGTGCTGTTTGCCGCCTCTGCGCTATTGGCATTGCGCAGCGCGTCGAGTGAGCGCGCGCATGACGTGTTCCGCACGCGCCGCGACATGCTGCCGGCGGTGTTGCAATCATGATGGCGATTACGCGCGGGCGCTGTGCGCAATCGGACGGTGTTCACCAGCAGTCGCGTGCGACTGCCAATGTTGAGGAGGCTTCGCGATGAGTGACGTTCAGTCCGGTGCGACCGCAAGCACGTTGTTCGATGTCGTGGTGATCGGCGGCGGTCCTGCCGGTGCGACAGCGGCGCATGACCTTGCCCGGAAGGGTCGCAAGGTCCTGCTGCTCGACCGTGCCGGCCGCACGAAGCCGTGTGGTGGTGCCGTGCCGCCGCAGCTGCTGCGCGACTTCGACGTCCCGGAGTCTTTGCTCGTCGCGCACATCGACACGGCCCGGATCATCTCCCCCAAGTTTCGCAAAGTGGACATCCCCGTCGGGGATGGATTTGTCGGGATGGTGGACCGCGATGTGTTCGATGAGTGGCTCCGCCAGCGCGCGGCGAGCGCTGGCGCCGAGCGTCGCACGGGCACGTTCACCCAGTTTACCCGGGGCGATGACGGCGTGGCGATCATTACCTACACCGACGGCAAGTCACGCTCCGGTGAGACGCGTCAGGTGCGCGCTCGCATGGTCGTGGGTGCCGATGGCGCCCTGTCCCCGGTCGCGCGGCAGTGCGTGCCGGGTTCGCACAAGGCGCGCCATGTGTTCGCCTACCACGAAATCGTCAAATCGCCGGTGGATGACACGGCCGACTTTGGAGCCGCGCGGTGCGACGTGTATTACCAGGCGCCACTCTCGCCCGACTTCTACGCGTGGGTGTTTCCGCACGGCGCGACGACGAGCATCGGGACGGGCACCCTGCAGAAAGGATTTGGGCTCAAGGAAGCGGTCGCCAAGCTTCGACAGGACACTGGACTCGATAAGGTCGAGACGATCCGACGCGAAGGTGCGCCAATTCCGATCAAACCTCTCCCCCGCTGGGACAACGGTCGTGACGTTGTTTTGGCAGGAGATGCGGCCGGTGTGGTTGCGCCCGCCAGCGGAGAAGGCATCTTCTATGCTATGACAGGTGGACGATTTGCCGCGCAGGCGGTCGAGGAAGCGCTGGTCACGGGAAATGCCAAGGCGCTGCGCTATGCGCGGCGCAAGTTCATGCGCATGCATGGGCCGGTGTTCGCGGTGCTCGACATCATGCAGAACTTCTGGTACAGCAACGACAACCGTCGTGAGCGGTTTGTCGCCATCTGTCGCGACAAGGATGTACAGCAACTGACGTTTGACGGGTACATGAACAAGCAGCTCGTGAAGGCGAAGCCGCTCGCGCACGTGCGGATCTTTTTCAAAAATCTCGCGCATCTCACCGGTCTCGCGACCGCGTGAGCACCAGCCCCCAGTCCGCCAGCACATGCTGATCTCGATCGCGATCGATTTCCGGCTCGCCGATGTTGCCACGCGAGAGCGCTTCCACTTGTCGGAAGAGCGGCTCACGCAGTTGTATCGCACCGCGCGCAGCGAGATCGTCACCGAGGCTGCACTTATTGCGACGTGCAATCGCACCGAGTTGTACGCCTGGGTCGACAGCGAAGACATGAAGGTGGTCGAACGGGCGGTGCAAACGCTCGCACGACGCTGGATGCGCACCCGCGCCGAGGGCGATCAACTCTTGCAAACCGCCACGCGGCGCTACGGCGATCATGCCGCGCGTCACGTGGTGCGCATCGCGTCGGGCCTCGAGTCGCAGGTGCTGGGTGACGGACAGATTCTCGGACAGCTGCGCGCCGCGTACAAGCGCGCGTCACACGGCCACGCGGCGGGTCCGGTGCTGCACCGTCTCTTTGAAACTGCGCTGCGTGCCGGCAAGCGGGTGCAGACCGAAACGTCGCTTTCGGCGGGACGTAATTCGGTCGGTGCGGAAGCCGCCGTCACGGCGGCGCAACGATTTGGGAACTTGCAGAACGCACGCTGCGTCGTGGTCGGCTCGGGGAAGACGGGCACCCGGGCCGCCAAGCAGTTGCACAAACTGGGCGCGCGCGATCTGGTCATTATCAATCGCACGTTCGATAAGGCACACGAACTCGCCAAGTACGTGGGCGGTCGGGCGGCGCCGATGGAAGCGTTGCACATCGAGGCCGCCATGGCCGATGTCGTCATCATCGCGACAGGCAGTGAGGTGCCGGTGCTCACGCACGCCGCACTGCAGCACGCGCGCGAAGCGTGCGCGTCGGCCGGCTATGCGCTGCTGCTCATGGACCTCGGCGTGCCTCGCAACATCGACCCCCGCGTGACCGAACAAGCGGGCGTCACCCTTGTGGATCTGGACACGCTGCATCAGCCGATTCTTGACGCCGAAGAGATGCGCCGCGATGCGGTGCCGATGGCGTCGCGCATTTGCGAGGATGAGATCTCGCAGTTCAAGGAGTGGCTGGCCGCGATGCCCGCGCGCCATGCGATCAAGCCGCTGCGCGAAGCGCTCGAAGGCGTCGCGCGTCGGGAAGTGGCCTTTGCCGCGGGCGATCCTGCGGTCGCGGATCGCACCGCCTCTCGCATTGTGGCCAAGCTGTTGGCGGGCCCGATGGCGGCGCTGCGCCGCACGGTGCAGCGCGGCGAGCCGCTCGATGCGCAAGCGATGATGCTGCTCGAGATGTTTTCGCCGAATACGACCCCGATGGCGCGCGGTCCCCGTGGCACTCGTCAGACGTCGCGGTCGCACCGCGACGTCTCCGCCGAGTCGTCGCGCGACGTACGCGCCGACAGCCGGGTCCAAGTGCCGCGCGCTGTCCTTTCTCCGGAGCAGTTCACGTAATGTCGTCCGCCTCACCGCTGTCGCCGCTGAACGACCTGCTCCTGCGCGCGCTGCGCTCGGAGCCGGTGGAACGTCCGCCCGTCTGGATGATGCGGCAGGCTGGTCGCTATCTGCCCGAGTACCGCGCCGTGCGCGCGAAGTCGGATTTCCTGACGATGTGCCGCACGCCCGAACTCGCCGTCGAAGTGACGTTGCAGCCGCTCGATCTCGTGGGCGTGGACGCGGCAATCATCTTCAGCGACATTCTGGTCATTCCGGAAGCAATGGGCATGGTGCTCACGCTGGATGAAGGCGTGGGGCCACAATTCCCCTCGCCGATACGTAGCGCGGCGGATATGGCGCGCCTCCATGCCGTCGATCCGCACGACGGACTGGGCTACGTGCTCGCTGCGCTGCGTCTGGCCCGCCGCGAAATCGGAAACAAGGTTCCGCTGATTGGATTTGCCGGTGCCCCGTGGACACTCGCGGCCTACATGGTCGAGGGGAAAGGCACCAAGCAGTTTGCCGTCGCCAAGCGGATGCTCTACGAACAGCCGGCGCTCGCGCACACGCTGCTGGACAAACTGGCAACGGCCGTCGGTGATTACATGGTCGCGCAGGCTGAAGCGGGCGCACAGGCCTTGCAACTTTTCGAGTCGTGGGCAAGCGCGCTCGGCCCTGCGGAGTTTCGCGAGTTCTGCATTCCGTACCTCGCGCGGATTGCCAGGCAGGTGAAGCACACGGGGGTGCCCCTTATCGTGTTTGCGCCGGGCGCCGGCTGGGCCTTGGGCGAGATCGCCGAAGCAACCGGGGCAGAAGCAATCGGTGTCGATTGGCATACCTCGCCGCAGCATGCGCGACAGCAGTGCGCCCCGTTCGGGGTGTCGTTGCAGGGCAATCTCGATCCGTGCGCCCTGTATGGCTCACCCAGCGAGATCCGTCGCCGTACGCACGAAATGATCGCGGCGTTCGGTCCCGTGGGTCATGTGGCGAATCTCGGCCACGGCATTCTTCCCGATGTGCCGCCCGCACACGCCCGCGCTTTCGTGGATGCGGTCAAGGAATGGCGCTGGACCGAAGAGGCGATCGCGCGCGCGACCGGGCACGCCCAGCTCGCGGGGGTGTCATGAGCGCGGCCGTGGTCCCGACGGAAAACACGATGACCAACCTCGCCCGCGGATCGCAGCGCGCCGAGGCGAAGCGGTGGATCGCCGGACTGCATGACGAGCTGACGTCGTTCTTCGGTCGGCTGGACAAGGGCGGGACGTTCACGGAGGATCGGTGGGAACGGCCCGGCGGCGGCGGCGGCGTGGCGCGCGTCATGACGGACGGTGTGACCTTCGAAAAGGCCGGCATCAACCGGTCGGCGGTGATGGGTGAGCTTCCCGAACTCGCGGCTCGCCGACTGGGCGGTCATGGTGCGGCAGCCGGCGCCACGCATTTCTTTGCGACGGGCGTCAGTCTGGTGGTGCACCCGCGCAGCCCAATGGTGCCGACGATCCATCTGAACGTGCGCTACTTCGAGCTCACCGATGAGCACGGTCAGATCACCGACAGTTGGTTTGGCGGCGGCACGGACCTCACGCCGTTCTACCCGAACCACGACGATGTGGCGCTCTTCCATCGCGGCCTGCGCGCGATGTGCGACCGGCACCATACTGCGTTCTACCCGGAATTCAAGAAGCGCTGCGACGAGTACTTCGTGAACGTGCATCGCGACAATGAGGCGCGCGGCGTCGGTGGCATCTTTTTCGATCACCTCCGAGCGGACGATACGTCGCACAGTTTGTCGCAGGCGCAGGTGACCGCGTTCGTCAGCGACGTGGCACGTGTGTTGCGGCAGACGTATGAGCCGCTGGTCGAGCGGCGTCGCGACGAACTGTTCACGCAGGCGCATCGCGATTTTCAGCTCGTCCGTCGTGGGCGGTACGTGGAGTTCAATCTCGTGCACGACCGCGGGACGATTTTCGGGTTGCAAACGCAGGCGCGCATCGAGAGTGTGTTGATGAGTCTCCCGCCACTGGCGATGTGGCAGTATGCGCCTCGATACGCTCCCGATTCCTTCGAGGCCCGGCTCGTGCACATGCTCGAGCCCCGTGACTGGGCGGCGGACGCCACCGGAGAATGACGTATGCGGGTGCTGGCTGATCGGTCCGGCAGCGAATCCTCGGCGCCACCCGAACGGGGCGACGGTCGGTCGGTTGTAGTCGTAGGTGCCGGCATCACCGGACTCGTGGCGGCGTACGAGCTGCGCCGCCGCGGCGTCAATGTCACGCTATACGAGTCGTCCAGCCACGCGGGTGGTGCCATTCGCACCACGCACGCCGACGGATTTCTCGCCGAGCACGGACCGAACTCCTTCGTCAGCTCGGCGCCGGTTGACGAACTGATCGGCAAGCTGGATTTGCAGGATGACATCGTGGAGGCGAACGCCGACGCCAATCGCCGGTACGTCGTGCGAAGCGGGTCGCTGCTGCCCTTCCCGATGACGCCGCCCGCCATGCTGGGGACGCGCCTTTTCTCCCTGCGCGCCAGACTGCGCGTGCTGGCGGAACCACTGGTGTCGCGCGGCCATTCCGCCGAAGACGAATCGATCGCCTCGTTCGTGCGCCGTCGCCTGGGTCGCGAAGTACTGGATTACGCGGTAGACCCGTTCATTTCAGGGATCTTCGCCGGCGACCCTGAGCAGTTGTCGATGGCGCACGCATTTCCGCGTGTTTTTGCCTTGGAACGCGAGCACGGATCGATCTCCAAGGGGCTGATGGCGCAGCGCCGGGCGGCGAAGCTGGCGCGCCGACAGTCCGCCTCCGCCACCGATGTGGTCTCGGCGACGCCTGCCGGCACGCCACGGCTGATTTCATTTGTGGATGGCATGCAAACCCTGACCGACGCGTTGGCGGCGTCCCTGTCGGGCACGCTGCGTCTTGGCTGCCCGGTGCGGCTGCTGCATCGCAACGAGACGCGCTGGGAAGTCGAGGCGGGTCAGGACGGTGCGACGCGTACGCACGCCGTTGATGCGGTGGTCATGGCCACCCCGGCGCACGTGCTGGCCGCGATGGAGCTCCCGGCCTCCATGCGTCGTGATTCTGCCCCGGTGGAACGCGTGGAGTACCCGCCGGTGAGCACGCTGACCCTTGGATTCCGTCAACAGGATGTCGCGCACGCGCTGGACGGCTTTGGTATGCTGATTCCCGCAGCCGAGCGGCGCAATTTGCTGGGAGCGCTGTTCAGCTCCTCGCTCTTTCCTGCCCGTGCGCCGGACGGCAGCGTGACCATCACCTGTTTTGTCGGCGGGGCGCGGCATCCGCAGCTGGCGCGCGAAGCGAGCGAGGTGCTGGTAGGCCGGGTGTTGCACGATCTGCGCGCCTTGCTGGGAGTGCGTGGCGATCCGCTGTTCATCAAGCACGTGTTCTGGCCGCGCGCGATTCCTCAGTACACGCTGGGCTATCAGGCGGTGAAGGACGCTGCGGACGCGACCGAGCTGGCCAACCCCGGCCTCTATCTCGCCGGGAACTATCGCAACGGCGTCTCGGTGGGCGACTGCATCGCCAGCGGACAGCAAATGGCCGAGCGTGTGGCCGCCTACCTGACGCGCGCCGGCTGACCGCCAACTCCACCACGACCGCGGACCGTCGTTCGTGCCGCGAGTCGCCGCAGTAAGTTCTCGGATATGTCTTCTCTCGATCTGCTGGCTATTGCCGCACACCGCGACGATGCAGAACTGACCTGCGGCGGCACGCTCCTCCGCGCAACGGATGCGGGCAAATTGGTGGGCGTGCTGGATCTCACCCAAGGCGAGATGGGCACGCGCGGGTCCGCGGCCATCCGACAGGCCGAGTCCGAGGCGGCCGCTCGCGTGATGAGGCTGTCCGTGCGCGAGAATCTGTCGCTTCCCGACGCCGGGATCATCAACAATGACGAGACGCGCGGTGCCATGGTGCAGGTGCTTCGCCGCTGGCGTCCGCGCGTGGTGATTGCGCCGGCGCCGCGCGGCCGGCATCCGGATCACCGACGCGCGACCGAACTGATTCGCGACGCCTGCTTTCTGGCCGGTTTGGCCAAGTACCAGCCTGGCGACCATCCCGCCTTCCGCCCGTTCAAACTGCTGCATGTCATCACGTACCGCGAAGACGGCGGCAAGCCGACGTTCGTGGTGGATGTGACCGCGCAGTTCGCCCGGAAGATGGCCGCCATCCGCTGCTACGGGTCGCAATTCGACGCGGCCATCCAGGCGGGCGAAGTTTTCCCGAATGGCGAGCCGCTGTACGACATGATTACTCATCAGGCGGCGCATTACGGGTCGCTCATTCGCGTGCAATATGGCGAGCCGTTCGTCACCGAAGAGACGATGCAGGTGGACGACGTCACCCAGCTGGGTGTCGCGACCTTCTGACATCGGGCCCGGCTCCCTCTTTCCACCGCCATCCATGTCAGACATTTCGAGAGAAGACCAGACGCACGACGACGCGCACGGGCACACCCCGCCGACCGGCGCGTCGCATGGTTCGTCCTCGCCTGCGACAAGCGAAATCGACTACGGCAGCTACCTGCGCGTGAGTGAACTGCTGGCGCTGCAGACGGTGCAGTCCAAGCCGGAGCATCCGGACGAGCTGTTGTTCCTCGTCGTGCATCAGGCGAGCGAATTGTGGTTCAAGGTGTTGCTGCACGAACTGGACGTGCTCATCGTCGCGCTGACGAACTTCGACACCATGCGTGCACTGCTGGCGGTGCAGCGTGTGAACGTGTTGACGGAGATCGTCGCGCAGCAGCTGTCCGCACTGGACACGCTGCCTCCGCAGCGCTTCGCGCAATTCCGCAGCTATCTCGGCGCTTCCAGCGGTTCGCAGAGCGCGCAGTTCCGCGCGATCGAGGCGACAGCCGGACTGCGCGATCCGCATTTCCTGGCGGCGCTGGCAGAGCATGGCGATCCGCCGCCAGCAGTTGCGCAGGCGTTGCAGCGGCCGACCTTGCAGTCGCTGGTGTTGGCACTGCTGCAGCATGACGGCGTAGCATTGCAGACGTTGTACATGGGCCCCGGTCCGACGCCCGCGTTCCTGCTGGTGGAAGGGCTGCTGGAGTTCGAGCAACGATTTGCGCGATGGCGGTTCCTGCACGTGCAATTGGTCGAGCGCATCATCGGCCCGGGCACCGGCGGTACGGGCGGAACACTCGGCGCGAAGTATCTCGCGCGCACGATCAGCCAGCGCTTCTTCCCCGAGTTGTGGGCAGTCCGCTCCAGCTTCTACGGGCGGCCCAGCTGAGTCACGAGTTGCGGCATCGTGACGAGGGTGCGCTCATCGACATTTCGGTCGCGTATGCGTCCAAGGTGGCGATATGGCCCGGGGACATCCCATTCTCGTGCGGATGGACGGCACGGCGCGAGTCGGGATCCAGCGTGAATCTGGGTGTGGTGACCACGAGTGTGCACGCGGGGACGCACGCCGACGCGCCGCTGCATGTGGAGTCGTCCTGGGGGGCCAGTGAAACGCTTCCGGCGCGCGCGTTCGTTGGCGAGGCGTACGTGGTCATGTTGCCGCATGATATGACGCCGGATGCGGAGATCACGCGCGAGTTGCTCGCCTCGTTGCTCACCTCGTTGCTTGACGTGGCCGCGCGTGGATTCCCCCTGCGCGTGCTGTGCCGCACCGGACGCTCGGTGGCACACGGTGCCTTCCCCGAGTCGTGGCCGGCTCTGTCGGCGGAGGCGGCCGCGTGGTTGGTGGAATCGGGGGTGCGCTTGTGGGGCACCGATGCGCCAAGCGTGGATGGGCGAACGAGTACATCGTTGCCCGTGCATCATGCGCTGTTCAGCGGCGGGGCCTGTGTGCTGGAGAACCTGTCGCTGGATGGCGTCGCGCCGGGGCGCTACGAGTTGCTGGCGCAGCCCGTGGCGATCCGCGGTGCGGACGCGGCGCCGGTGCGGGCGATGTTGCGTGCGTTGGCGCGTGAGATTCCGTTTCGCGGTTAGCGAGCGTCGTGCTTCAATGCGTCGAGCTTGTGCTGTACGTGCGGGGCGGGGAGCAGGTTGTCCGCGTCCGTGCTGACGCGGACGCGCGTGTCCAGGAACGCGCGTTCGCTCTGTTCGATCGCCACCCGTCGTTCCTCGAAGGGCGTGAGATTCCAGCGCTCGCACGCACGACAGATGACCCACAACCGCCCCTTGGACGCGTCGAACGCGATACGCCGGCCGATCGGCAACGCCGCGATGCTCTCAGTGCTGCCCAGTGACGCTCGACAATGGAGGCAAACGGAGTACATGCGACTACTGCTCCCGGACGTTGACGAGCCCATGAACGCGCATGTCCAGGATGCTGCCGTTCGCGTCGATGCCGGCAACGCTGCCGACGCAAACCCCGCTGGCCATCACGCCGCGCCAGACTCACTGCCGGCACGCGACCCGCAGCCGTCCCCGCGCAGCGTCGGACGCGAGCCCCGTGCATAAGCGGCTGACCTCGAACGCCTCATGCCGACCGAGATCGGCGGGCGCAGTGAAAGCAGGTCTTGAACATCGCGTGGGCGTACGGCGCCGCACTCGGCGCCGGATGGGCGCCGGATGGGCGCCGGATGTGTGCATCGACTCCTGATACCCCCTAATTTACGGGAATGACCACGCCCGTGTACTTCGACCACGCTGCTACCACGCCCGTCCGCGACGAAGTCATGGCCGCCATGGTGCCGTTCTTCGGCGCCCGATTCGGCAATCCGTCCAGCGTGCATCGGTGGGGCCGCGACGCGCGTGTGGCGCTCGATGAGGCACGCGAGCGGCTGGCCGCCTGTCTCGGCGCGCGACCGGACGAAGTGTGTTTCACATCCGGTGGCACCGAGGGCGACAACTTCGCGATTCTCGGTGTCGCGCGGACACGGCGTGGGACCGGTCGCACCGTCGCCGTCACCACGCCGATCGAGCACAAAGCCGTGCTTGCCGCGGTGCATCAGGTTGTGCTCGAAGGCGGCGCGGAGCGGCTCGTACCCGTGACGGCGGACGGCGTGGTCACGTCGGACGACTTTGCCCGGGCGCTCGACGCCTCGGTGGCGGTGGCGAGCATCATGTGGGTGAACAACGAAGTGGGTGTGGTGCAGGATATCCCGGCACTGGCCGCGCAGGCCAAGGCGGCAGGTGCCGTCTTTCACACCGATGCGGTGCAGGCGTTCGGCAAGGTGCACGTAAACGCACGCACGATGCCGTTCGATCTGCTGACGATCTCCGGCCACAAGATCGGCGCACCCAAGGGAATCGGTGCGTTGTACATTCGCCGTGAGACGCCACTCGAGCCGATGTTTCACGGCGGCTCGCAGGATCGCGGTCGGCGCCCGGGAACGGAGAACGTGGCGTTCGCCATCGGTCTGGCCACCGCAGCCGAGTTGATGCTCGCCGAGCACGAGATGGAGCAGGCGCGCCTGCGTGGGTTGCGCGACCGTTTGGAGCGGGCGCTGCGCGAGCGAATCGGTGACGTGATCATTCACGCGGAGCACGCGATGCGTGCCGCGCACATTTCGAACGTCTCCATTCCCGGCACGGACAGCGAGTCGATGCTGATGGCGCTCGACTTGCGCGGCATCGCCTGCAGTGCGGGCTCGGCCTGTCAGAGCGGGAGCGTCTCGGCGTCGCACGTGCTCCTGGCGATGGGCGTGGCGCCCGCACTGGCGAACGCCGCCCTGCGTCTGTCGCTGGGTTCGATGAGCAACGAAGCGTGTGTGGATCGCCTCGTCGACGTGCTTTCTATGCTCGCCGCGAAGGCGCGCGGACCCGTCCCCGCGTTCGGTTGACCGAGTCCGTAACGGAGGCACTGATGCACAACCCGACGAACGACCGGACGACGGCGCAGGAGACGTCTGGAGACGCGCGTGTCTGGGCGGGCCCGCAGCGTGGAGAGCGCGTGCTGGTGGCGATGTCCGGGGGCGTGGATTCGTCCGTCGCTGCGGCGTTGCTCGTGGAGCAGGGATGCGACGTGGTCGGCGTGACGATGAAGCTGCACCATGACGGCAGCGACGTGCCGGACCGGCCCTGTTGCTCACTCGATTCCACGAGCGACGCGCGACGCGTCTGCGAAAAGCTTGGCGTGCCACACTATGTCGTCAATCTGGTCGATCAGTTCGGTCACGATGTGCTGCAGGATTTCGTGCAGGAGTATGCGCGCGGACGCACCCCGATTCCCTGTGTGCGCTGCAACACATTCACCAAGTTCCGCGATCTGTTGCGCAAGGCCGATGCGATCGATGCGCCGTGGCTGGCGACGGGGCACTATGCGCGCATGGGCGAGGTGCGCGGTCAGCGCGCGCTGCTGCGCGGGCTCGATCCGGCCAAGGACCAGAGTTATTTCCTGTGGGGGATCGAGCGCGCGGTCCTCGACCGCCTGGTGCTGCCGATCGGCGTGCAGACCAAGGCGGAGACGCGCGGGATCGCGCGTCGCTTCGGATTGCGGACCGCGGAGAAGCCGGAGAGTCAGGACATCTGCTTTGTGCCCGACGGAGATCACGTGCGCATTCTCGAGGAGCATCTGGGCGCGGAGGCGCCCGCGCTGTCAGCGGGACCGCTGCGGCTGCACACCGGGGAAATCGTCGGCGAGCACCGCGGCTTTGCACGCTTCACCATCGGGCAGCGCAAGGGACTGCCGGGGGGCTTCGCCGAGCCGATGTTCGTGGTGGACATTGTCGCGAGCGAGCGTGCCGTGGTGATCGGCCCGCGCGAGGCGCTGTTGGGGCGTGGCGTCGAAGCGCGCGAACTGAATTGGCTGGCGGAGCCGCCGCGCCCCGGGGCACCGGTACAGGTGCAGGTGCGCAACCGCGCGCGTGCCGTGGGTGCGACGGTGGTGCGATGCGATGCGCACGCGATCGAGATCGCGCTCGAGGAGGGTGTTGCGGCGATCACCCCTGGACAGTCCTTGGTGATGTTCGACGGGGTGCACGTGCTGGGTGGCGGCGTGATCGAGCGCGGCTTCGGCGCGGACGGACGGCCGTCGCCGCGCGCATCGCTACCGATCCTGGCGGCGTAGAACCCGCGCCGACGCAAGCAGCTGCGCATCAACCGGTGGACCATTCGCACATGAGCATGTTGAGAGGCGCCACACGGGGTCTCAACGGGCGCGGTCTCGCGCTCTTCGCGGTGGCGTTTTTCGTCTCGCATGCGGCATCGCTTTCGCTGATCGGCGTGGTGAGTCCGCTGGCGCCGACGTGGCCCCCGGCCGGCGTGGCGGTCGCGGCACTGGTCCTGCTGCCGTCGTCGAATCGAACGGCGATCTATCTGCTGCTGATTCTGCTCGACACGCTCTCCAATGTGCTGTTGGGCTACGCCACACCGCGCGGCTTCGCGTATCTGGTGGCGAGCGTACTCGAGATCAGTATTGCGCACGCGATCCTGCGCAAGCTGGCCAAGCCGACGTTGACGCTCACGCGCGTGCGCGAAGTGCCCGTGCTGGCGCTTGCGACGATCGTTGGCGCGAGTATCAGCGGAGTGCTGGCGGCGGTGATCTCCGGCAGCGCGTCGGGGGCAGCGTTCGTCAACAACTTCGCCATCTGGTGGATCGGCGATGTGCTCGGCATTCTGCTGGTGGCGCCCTTCGCGATTGTGTGGCTGCGGCCGCAAACGGAGAAGCTGCCGTGGTCCGACAAGCTCGTGTCGCGCGGCGTCGAGCTGATGGCGTTCACTGCGGTACTCGTTGTCGGATCGGTCTGGTGCTTCCGCGGGGACGTGCTGCTGGACGTACTCGATGCGCATCCGTACATGCTCACGCTGCCCTTGATCTGGGCGGCGCTGCGTTACGGGCAACGCGGCGTCACGTTGTCATTGCTGATCATGGCGGCCATCGCGGTGGTGCTGCTGGTGAATGGTCAGACGTCGGCCCTCGCCGGAACGACGTCCGCGGAGCGCATTACCCGGGTGCAGATCTATCTGGGCCTGATGGCGGCGACGGGGTTGTTGCTGAGCACGGCGATCCTGGAGACGCGCGCGGTAAGCGAAGCGAACACGCGAACGGCCGAGGCGCTCGTGGAGAGCGAACGTCGACTGCGCCAAAGCCAGAAGATGGAGGCGATCGGTCAGCTGGCCGGCGGCATCGCGCACGACTTCAACAACATTCTGGCAGCGATCCTGCTCTCGGCCAACGAAGCGCGTCGCAGCAGCGGGCTGCCAATCGTGGCCGGGGAACTGCTGCTGGATATCGAGGCATCGGCGCAGCGTGCGGCAGGATTGACGCAGCAGCTGCTGCTCTTCAGCCGCAAGCAATCGCTGCAGCCGCAACTGGTGGATCTGAACGAGATCCTGCAGAACATGGCACGGCTGCTGCGCCGCGTGGTCTCGGCCAACGTGTCACTCACGCTCTCGCTGTCGCCCCATCCGCTCCTGGTCAACGCGGACACCGGCATGCTTGAACAGGTGTTGATGAATTTGGTAGTCAACGCGCGCGATTCGATGCCGGAGGGCGGCGGCATCGAAGTCGCCACGTGGTTCTTCGAGCCATCGGCGCGCGAACTGGTCGCGCACCCGGACGCGGCACCGGGCCGCTTCGCCGGGCTGCGCGTGACCGACACGGGGAGCGGCATTTGCGCCGAAGATCTGCCGCGTATCTTCGAACCTTTTTTCAGCACCAAGGAGCAGGGGAAGGGCACGGGACTCGGATTGTCGACGGTCTTTGGTATCGCACAACAGCACCGCGGGTTCGTGCGGGTCGCGGAGACATCACGGCGCGGCACGTCGCTCGAATTTTGTATACCGACGGAAACGACCAGCGAGGTCCATCGTGCATCGCGCATCGTCACGCCACTGAGCGTGCGCACGGTGGCACGGAACGACACCGTGCTGATCGTGGAGGACGATCCGGCGGTACGACGCATGCTGCAGCGGGTGCTCGAGGGTGATGGCCTCACGGTGCTGACAGCGGAGACGGCAAGCGAGGCGCTCGATTGCTGGGAGCGCTATTCTCCGACGGTGGATCTCGTGCTGACCGATCTGATCATGCCGGGTGGTGTGAGCGGTATCCAGTTGGCGGAGCGACTGCGCCAGCGTCACCCGTCGCTGCCGTTCGTCTTCACCAGCGGTTACGATCCCGAGCAGGACGCGCACCGGCATGTGCTCGATCGCGGCGTGAACTTCATTCCGAAGCCATCGACGGCACAGCAGGTGCTCCGAGTGGTGCATGCCAACCTTGACGGGACTCGTGTATGAGCTTTTTCCGGTCTGTGTGTATCGCCGCCGTGCTCTCGACCATCGCGATCGTCGCCGAAGCATCGGGCCCGACGGTTCCGCCCGTTCCGGCTCGATCGATGGCCGCAGACACTCTGGTATACGAACTGCGCACGTACACGGCGCACCCCGGCACGCTGGCCAATGTGCTGGCACGTTTTCGCGATCACACGACCGCGCTCTTCGCCAAGCATGGCATGGTCAACGTGGGCTACTTCACGCCACTCGACAGCGCGAACGGAGCCGGACAAACGCTCGTGTACCTGTTGCGACACACCAGTCGGGGTGCCGCCGCGGTCTCATGGCGTGCGTTCGTGGCCGACACGTCGTGGAAGTCCGTTGCCGCCGCGAGTGAGCGGAACGGGCCGATCGTTGCCAAGATCGCATCGGTGTTTCTGTCCGCCACTGATTATTCGCCCGAGTCGTTCGACGCCCCGCGATCCGGCGCCCGCGTCTTCGAGCTGCGCACCTATACCACGCCCGCGAGCCGGCTGCCGAATCTCGACGCGCGCTTTCGCGGGCACACCATGGCGCTGTTCGCGAAACACGGCATGACCAACGTAGCGTACTGGCATCCCACAGACAGTGCACGCGGCGCCGGGCAGACGCTGGTGTACCTGCTCGCACATCCCAGTCGCGAGCGGGCCGCAGCAAGTTGGGCGTCGTTCCGGGCGGACTCCGTGTGGACTGCCGCGCGCGCGGCGTCGGAGCGCACGGCCGGCGGGTCGCTCACGACCAATGTGACGTCGGTCTTTCTCGCACCGACTGACTTCTCGACGCTGCGGTAACCCAACACGCGCCGGCCTTGCTTCGACTCAGGCTGGCGGTATGCTCGTCTCGCGCGGCGATGTCATCACGGCGACCAGCATGTCCGCGGTCACGTTGAGCAAGGTCTTGAACATGTCCGGCAGCGTGTCCAACGCGATCATGATGCCGATCCCCTCGACGGGCAGACCGATCGCCGCGTACAACGGCACCTGTAGCAGCATGCCCCCGCTCGGGATGCCGGGCGTGCTGAAGCTCAACGCGACACTCGACGCCGCGACGAGCGCGATGGAGGCGAACGGCAGCGCGATGCCGTACAGCTTGGCGATGAACAACGCGCCGACGACCCAATAGATCGCGCTGGTCAGCTTGAACACCGACGCCGCGAGTGGCAGGACGAATCCCGTCGCGGTGGGTGGCAATCGCAGCACGTCGGTCGCGCCTTTTACCATGGCTGGAAGCGACGCCAGCGAACTGCGCGTGCCGAAAGCCACGACCTGCGACGGCACGAGTGCGCGCGCGAAGCGACCGAGCGGCACACGACCGGTGAGGGCGATAACCGCGTACAGCGCGATCGTGGCCACCAGATGCAGCACGATAAGCACGATGACGTAGAACCCGATCGCCTGCAGGGCGGAGGCGCCAAGTTTTTCGCCAAGCACCACCGCCAGCGCGAAGATGCCGAGCCAGCCGATGGCGAGCACCCAGCGCACGACCACAAGCATCGTGTCGGCCATGCCGCGGAAGAACGACAGCTGCGACGTGCGGGATTCGCCGGACACGCGCCCCAGCGCGAACGCATAGAGCAGCGTGAAGAGCACCGTTGGCAGCAGCGCGCCGTCGGCGGCCGATTTGATGGGATTGAGTGGAATGAGACTCAACACCCACGTGCGCAGCGACAGCGCGTCGGCTGGCGGAACGTCGATTTTAGCCGTGGCGCGCAGTCGGGCGGTGGCGTCCGGGTCGAGCGTCAGCGATGCGAACCACCACGGTGCCACGAGCATGGTGCCCACGGCACACAGGGTAAGCAGCAACAGAAACCAGCCGAACGCCTTTGCTCCGACCGCACCGGTGTGGCGGGTGTCATTCGAGCCGGCCACTCCGATGATGAGCAATGGCACCACCAGCGGAATGACGGTCATGCGCACGGCGTTGATCCACGCCGTGCCGATGACATCCAGGACGGCGACGACACGCACGGTCAACGCGGACGGCTCGCCGGACTGCGCCAGCAACATGCCGACTGCGAGACCGAGTCCGAGTCCCAGCGAGACGTGCACCGCTTGCGAACGCCACGGACTACGACGCTCGCTCTGTGTCGGCGACGACGTGGTCATCCCGGCGCACGATGCACAGAACCGCGCATCACGTCGAACGCACGCGTGAGACGGCCCCGCTGCGTGCCACAATGTCGGTCACGCCGGCCCAGGTGGCGCGCATTGGTCAGAAGCCGAAGCCGACCGACCAGGTGATCTGCCGACGCGCCGGCGCGCCATTCACGTCGTTCCCAAGCCGAACGTAGTAGCCGATCTCACCACCGAAGGCGAGTGCGGGAAGGATGTGCAGCGACGCGCCAGCGTAGTTGCGCCACGGCTGCGCATGAAGCGGCGAACCGAACGTGCGCAGGGCACCGACACTCAGGCCTGCCGCGCCGCCGAGCGCGTTGATGGTGCGCATGCTGCCGAGTGAGAAGCGCACGCCGCCAATCCCGAGTTTAGTGGCGGCGAAGTGGCATTGGTCGCTCCCGCCATCCTGTGATTCCACCACTCGCCCACCCGCATAGCCGACGGCGAGCTTGAACGGAGCACCGTAACCGATGCCGAGCATGCACCGATCCCAGAGGGCCGTCTGCGCACGGAGCGGACGCGCGTGCATTGTGGCGGAGGCGGCGAAAACCAGCAGAACCAGACGCACGCGTGCGTTCGTCCTCAAAACTTCAGTCCACCCGCTTCCGCGAACTCGCGCATGGCCTTCTCCTGCGCCTCGGACAGCGACTCCGGTACCGTGATCGTCACTTCCACAAGGAGATCGCCCCTCTGCCCGTCCTTGTCGATCCCCTGCCCGGTAATGCGGAACCGCTTCCCTGCCGATGTGCCCGGTGGAATGCGAATGGCGACCTTTTTGTCGTCGAGCGTCTTGACCGAGATGCGCGAGCCAAGCGTGGCCTGCGCCACGTTGATGGGGACGGTGGCCACGAGATCGAGTCCTTCCCGCTTGTAGAAGCGGTCGGGTACCACCTCGAAGGTGATAACGAGATGTCCGGCCTGTCCTCCCGACGCGCCTTTCCCACCCTGCCCCTTGAGTCGCACCTTCGTCCCGCTCTCTGCGCCCGCCGGCACGGTCACCAGCACGCGGCGCTTGGAGCGCGTCTCGCCGCTGCCGTTGCACGTCGGACACGGCGAGGTGGGAATTTGCCCACGACCCATGCACACGGGACACGGCCGGTTGACCGCGAAACTTCCCTGTCCGAAAGAGATCACGCCGCGCCCGCTGCACTCGCCGCACGGCTTGAGCACGGCCCCGGGCGCGGCACCGGACCCGCGGCAGGTGCCGCACTCCTCGTTCACCTCCAACTCTATCGGCACCTTGCCACCGACGGCGGCAATACGGAACGGGACCTCGACGCTCTTCTCGATGGTCTGTCCGCGCTCGGGGGTACGGCCACGATTGGACGTGCTGCGCGCTCCTCCCTGTCCGAACATCGACGAAAAGAGGTCGCCCAGTCCGCCGATACCGCCGACATCGAAGTCGGTGAACGTACCCGCCCCCGGCTGCCCCGGGCCGGTGCCGCCAAATCCGCCCGGACGTGGACGCGGGCCACCAGAAGGCCGCGGACTGGCAAATCCGCCGAAGGCGCCCAGTCGGCGCATGTCGTCGTACTCTTTCCGTTTGGCCGCGTCGCCGAGCACGTTGTACGCCTCGGAGATCTCCTTGAAGCGGTCCGTTGCCTTGGGATCGTTCTGGTTGGTATCCGGATGATACTGCTTGGCCAACCGCCGATACTGCTTCTTCAGCTCGTCCGCCGTCGCGGACGAGGCGACTCCAAGAACTGCGTAGAAGTCCTTCCCGTTGGCCATGTGATTAGTTCGTGGTATTGCTGCCGCCGCTCGCGCCCTGCCATTGCTTGACGACGACACGTGCCGGGCGCAGCACGTGGCCGTTGATCACGTAACCGACCTGGAAAGTCGCCGACACGATGCCGTCCTCGTGCTCGGTCGCGGCAGGCGCCGTGGTGACGGCTTCGTGCTGCGCCGGATCGAACGGGTGCGAGGTCGGATCGATGGTTTCAAAACCGTGTCCGGCCAGTGATTTGAACATCTTCTTTTCGACCAGCAGCACGCCATCCACGACGGTTTTGGCATCGACGGTGGACGGATCCACGTGCGCGAAACGCGTGACGTCGTCGAGGGCATCGAGCAGACCGCGCACGAGCTCCCCCTGCGCGCGCCACCCTGCTTCCTGACGCTCCTTGACGGCGCGACGGCGGAAGTTGTCGTACTCGGCGGCCAACCGAAGATATTTCTCCTTCTGGTCGTCAAGCTCTCGTTGCAGCGTGTCCGCGTCGGAGAACGCGGTCGCCTCGATGATCGGCTGCGGGTCGGTGGACGTCTCGTCGGGCTCGGAGCCTTGCATTTGATCGGTCATGGTTTGGTCGGTCTACGCGGAAGCGGCGACGGGGCGGCAGACCCTGCCCTCTCGGCAGCGTCCGCGGTCCCTACGTGACTGGATGCAGGAAGTTGAGGGGACGTCGGACTGGGAGCAACACGCCCGCGGTCCAACGATGTCCCGATTGTCCGCGCGTGTGCGTGCGTCAGGCGCGCGAAGTCCATGCGGTGGGGTCGGCGTCGTGCGCGAAAGCACGACGGAGTCGATCGAGCGCGATTTGCGTGGCGCGATAGCGGATCTCTCCGCGATCGCCCGGCAGCACGGCGCGCACCGCCTGCGCCGCCCCGTCCACATCGACGGCCACCCACACGGTACCCACCGGCTTTTCCGGAGTGCCACCGTCTGGACCGGCAACACCGGTGATGCCGATGCCGATGGTGCTGCCGAAGCGTGCGCGCGCACCGGCGGCCATCGCCAATGCCACAGATTCGCTCACGGCGCCGTGTGTCTCGATCATGGCGGGTGGCACCTCAAGCTCGCGGATCTTTACGGCGTTGCTGTACGCGATCGTGCCGCCGAGGAAGACGGCGCTCGATCCCGGGATGGCGGTAAGGCGTCCGCCAAGCAGGCCGCCAGTGCAGCTCTCGGCCACCGCGATAGTGGCGGCGCGTTCTGCGCAGGCGAGAAGGATGATCGCGGCAAGATCGTCGTCCCCTTCCCCATAAACGAACTTGCCGACCTTGGCGCGGATTTTTTCAGCGGCGGCCGCGAGTCGGCGTTCGGCGTCGCGCGCCGGTAATCCGTGTGACGTGACACGCAGGTCCACGCCCTCGTGCCCCGGCAGGAACGCGAGCGTCATGCCATCGATGCCGCGGGCAAGTTCCTCGAGCCGGTCGGCCAACGCAGACTCTGCAATGTTGGCCGTACGGACAGTGCGCGAGCGGATGACCGCGGGTTCGACGCCCACGCGATCACGCAGCATCGGCAACATGACGTCGGCGATCATGCCGCGCATTTCCCGCGGCACGCCCGGGAGCATCGCTACCCAGCGGTGCTGGTCGTCCTCGAGCCAGATGCCGGGCGCGGAGCCGTGGCGGTTGACGAGGATCGTGGCGCCGGTGGGCACCATGGCCTGCTGCCGGTTGCTGGGCGGGAGTTCGTGGCCAAAGCGCTTAAGCCAACGTTGCCCGAGGTTCTCGAGGATGGCCTGATCCATGACCATCTCGCGTCCGAAGATAGCGCCGATGGCGGGTTTGGTCATGTCGTCGGCGGTGGGGCCAAGACCGCCCGTGGTGACGACGGCGCCGGTACGATGCAACGCGTCGCGGACGGCGGAGACGATGGACTCGGCATTGTCACCGACCGTGGCGCGGCGAACCACGCGGATGCCCAGCGCGGCGAACTCGCGCGCGATGTGCGCGGCGTTGGTGTCGATGGTAAAGCCGAGCAGGAGTTCGTCGCCGATGGTGACGATTTCGATGTTCATCGGGGGAAGATAACTCCTGACCGAACTACCCAGCTTTCACTGCTTCGGTTGAGTCATGAGCGTTGAGAGACCGCGCATCCTGTTTCAACGCACAACCCCCGGAGTCTGCCTGACTCCGGGGGCGCGGCGTGGGCGGTCGACGCCCGACGCAGGGTCCTGCGACTCAGACGGTGGTGCTGCGGCGGCGACGCGCCGCGACGAGCAGACCTGTCAGGCCGACGCCCATGAGAGCGTACGTAGACGGCTCCGGCACGACCGCGACAGTACCGGCAATGGCCTGAAACACGGGACGATCGCTCTGCCCGGCGTCGATGCCGTTCCACGTGAGATTACCCGAGAGAGTCACAGCCGACTGCGCGGAGGCGAAGTTGAAGTTCGTCAGGTAGTTGGCGTTTGCTGTGCCACCGCCACTCCCCGGGAGAATGCTCGCGAGCGCCTGGCAGATGTTGCCTTGGCAGACCTGAAGATTCGTCACGGAGAAAGAGCTGGTGGAAACGGCGTCTCCCTGCGCGAAGAGGAACAGTGAGTTGTACGCGGTCGGCTGGGCCGAATTGCTTCCTCCGATCTGTCCAACCGTGGTGTTGCCAGTGTTCGTGGTGGTTCCACGAAACGTGTTGAGGACGACGGAGAAGAAGGCCGAGCCATTGGTGCCGGTAAATCCACCAGCACTCTGCGTGTGCCCGATGCCGAGTGTGCCACAGTTGGTGGCACCGAACCCTCCACCGAGGTCACACGCGGTATTCGTGCCGACAAACTGACGCACCTGGAGGTCGCGCTGAGTTCCGACGTTGATGCCGCGAAGGCGGAACCCCGCCGACTGCGAAAGCGGGATGACAGGCCCGACCTGCTGAGTGACGAACTGCGCACTGGCCTCGGAAGCAAGCACTGACGCAAGAACGAAGGCGACCGCCAACTGCTTCATAAAGAGGAACTCACGGTAAAGAATGTTCGTGGGAGGCGCTCGGGGATTAGGGCCGCCGCTCGCGCCCGTTATTGCAAGCTTTGCGCCAATGGATGGGTGTGCTGGTCACCCTGCCAATTTTATAGGAGAAACGTCTCTGACGGCTCGCGATCAGCCGGGTAACGCGCACTCAGCTGTCGGGTCGGTGCATCGCTTGGCGTGGCGGGGCGACCACAGCAGGGAAATTAGCTTAACCGGCGCATATGGACTGCGTTAGCCGAGCGGCCGGGGTCAAGCTCGCCTGCGAGCCGCCATGAAGGGTCGCCGATAGCGCTTGAGGTAGAGCCACAGTGACCAGACCGTCAGCGCGATGGCGCCCGTCATGCTACCGACGCCAATCACACCATTGAACATGGCGAAGGCGCGCCAGGCTGGCAGCTCGAGCCAGCCGTTATCGGTGGCGAGGGTGACGGCGAAGAACCAGCAGTAGGCAGCGCCAACCCAGACGGACTGGAATCCCGTCTTCCACTTGGCGGCGCCGATCGCTGAGATGACGAGGCCGCGACGCGCGGCGATCTGACGAAAAACGGTCATGGCTGCTTCGCGGCCGAGCACCACCAGCAGCATCCAGAGCGGAAAAGAAATGCGACCGAACGGCGTCGTAAAGAGAAACGGCGATGGCTCGGGGAGTACACCGCTCAGCGCCGCATGAAACGTGTAATGACGCTGCATGAGGTACATCGGGACCAGCGTGGCGACGAGCAGGAGTTTGTCTGCCAGCGGATCGAGCAGGCGGCCGAGATCGGTGACGAGATTGCGCTGCCGTGCGAGGTGGCCGTCCCAGTAGTCCGTGACTGCGGCGACAACGAACAGCAGAAACGCGAGCAGTCGCGCAGTGGACGACGGCGTGAAGGGCAACCACGCAATCAGGGGCGTCAGGGCGATACGTCCGACGGTGATTGCATTGGGAAGATTCACGGCGGGGGCTCAGCGAGGATCTAGGCGAGCGTCTTGAGAACCAGCTTCGAGACGGCTTTCAGGGTATCGAAGACACCGTCTCCAGTGACGCCGACTGCTTCGAAATATGGCGCACGTTCCACCCATTCGCCGGTGGGGAGCTGGGATACCAGAAACTCGCCGGATCGAAAGGGATCCGCCAGTGCGCGCATGCGCGACGGATCGGTCACTTCCCACCCGGGATTGAGCATCTGCTGAAGCTCGGCGAGCGGCGACGCGTTGGGCAGATCGCGCTTATTGAACTGAATGACAAAGGGCATGCGGGTGATGTCGTAGCCGTACGCCGACATGTTGTCATACAAATTCTGCATCGATTCGACATTCGCTTCTGCGCGCTCGGCCTGTGAGTCGGCGACGAACACGACACCGTCCACCCCCTTGAGGATGAGTTTGCGGCTCGCGTTGTAATACACCTGCCCCGGCACCGTGTAGAGGTGAAAGCGGGTGCGAAAGCCGCGGATCGTACCCAGATCGACGGGGAGGAAATCGAAGAAGAGTGTCCGTTCGGTTTCTGTGGCAAGCGAGATCAGCTTGCCGCGCGTGTTCGGCGAGACCTTGCCATACACGTATTCGAGATTGGTGGTTTTGCCGCCGAGTCCCGGACCGTAGTACACGATCTTGCAGTTGATCTCGCGGGACGCATAGTTGATCATCGACATCGTCGGCGCTCTCTACTGGAAAAGCCGGTCGATCTCGTCTTCGGCCCCGGCGAGAAAGCCGGGCGGCGTGTTCAGCGAGGTACCGCCACGTGAGAACACCCCCTCGAAAATCCTGGTGAGCTCGTCCACGGCGTTCTTCATTTTCAGGCGTACCAGGCCCAGCGTGGTGCGATTGTCGAAGAGCACGACGAGAATGACGCGCCGCGCAATGTCCGCGAGGTACATCGACTCGCGTTCGCCCTGATGAAAGAGCACATTGAAGTCGTTTTCACCAATCAGTCGCGCCAATTGATCGTTGGCGCTGAAATCGGCCGCCGTGAGCGTCGCAAACGCAGTGGCGTCGAAATTGGGTGGTTCGCCCACGGTGGCCACGAGTTGTCCGCTGCGATCGACCAGAAGCGCGCAACGCGCCTTGGCGTCGTACAGGAACCGCTGCAACACGGTGGTAATGGTCCCGAAGTCATCTTCGGTAAATGACCAGGTAGCGGCGCCAACAGACATGGACGTGGGTTACGGGGTTTTCGGCGTTCGACTCCCGCCGTTACGCAGCGGGAACGCGGGCTCTGTCTACGAACGTAATCGGTGTGACGTCCGGCGCAGAATGGGACGGTTCCACCGGCGAAACACGAGGTGCAGCCACCGACCCGCAATATTCGACAAAATCGGTGGAGTAGGCTCGCACTATCAACGCTTTGATATGCCCGAAAGTAACTGACTCCCGCGAAACCCCGAAATAACCCAGCGTGAAACGGATCCTGCCTCGTCAGATCATTTCGCGACGAGCTGAGAGCGCCTGAGCGATTGTCACGCCGTCGGCATATTCGAGGTCGCCGCCCACCGGGAGGCCGCGAGCGATACGTGTGATGCGGATGCCGGCCTTGGAGAGTTGGCGCTGGACGTACAGTGCGGTGGCTTCGCCCTCGAGCGACGGGTTGGTGGCAAGTATCACTTCGGTGACCTGACGCTCCCCAACGCGCTGCACCAGGTGAGCGATGGAGAGGTCGTCGGGACCAACGCCGTCCAACGGTGAAAGGCGGCCACCGAGCACGTGATACAGGCCGCGATACTCGGCCGATCGCTCGATGGAGGAGATGTCAGCCGCGTCCTCGACAACACACAAGAGCGCCCCGTTGCGGCGCGGATCAGCACAAAAATTGCAGAGCGCCGCTTCGGTCAGATTGCCGCACTGTTCGCACGGGTGAATGCGGAGTTTGAGCTCTGTTAGTGCCTTCGCGAGACGCGTGCATTGGTCGGCCGGCTGTTTGAGCAAATGGTACGTGAGGCGAAGCGCCGTTTTGCGACCAATCCCTGGAAG
>JBBQTA010000011.1:0-163016 GCA_038213465.1 Gemmatimonadales bacterium
ACCGCACCACGATACGCCTGCTGCGTCTTCGGCGCGAAGCCGCGCAACCGCATGTCGTCGCCCATCCGGTCGGTGAGCGTCTGCATCGGAACCTCCGTCTGCGGGAAACAAGGACCTGCTCCCGCGACGTTACCGTCGCCCGCCGCTACGCAAAAGGACGGTTCCCCAAGGGGAACCGTCCTCAACAGCAACTACCGCGTAGCGGTTTGGTTCAACAAGCATTAGACTGCCAGAGCATCTAGACTGCAAGGAAAACTTTATGCCGCAATCCCCCGCTGCGTTTATCGATAATCCACCGTCCGAAGCGGTGGCGCAACCCATCACTCGCTATCGACTTACGCGCTGCATCGGCGATGGGACAGAAATGTTTATGCAGCAGCCTTCCCCTCGTAAACGCGACAGAACACCGTCGCGCGCACAGAGAACGCCAGGGCGAAACAGTACGCCCCTCCAGTGCCGAACCTGACCCGGAGATCAGCCGGTCGAGCAGCCGTCGAGCACGTCGAGATCACCCGTCGGACTCCTGCGAATGCTCGGCAGGCAGGACAACATCAGGCCCTTCACTGCGCACGACGGCGTCAAGCGGACGTAGCGCCCTTCCGCCACATCAGATACGCCGGCGCGCCAAGCAGCACCACACCAATCCCGATCGCCGACTGCAGCGGCTGCGAGTAGATCGTGTTGCCCACGATCACCGCAGCCGCCAGCACGAAGATCGCCGGCGTGAGCGGATATCCCGGTACGCGGAACGGGCGCACCGCATCGGGACGCTTGATGCGCAAGGCGATGACCCCTGCCGCACCCAGCGCGTAGAAGATCCACCCGATGAACACGACGTACGTGAGGAGCTGTTCGAACGTACCGGTGAGCGCCAACACGGCCGCCCAGAGGCAACTCGCCAGCACCGCCGTGGCGGGCGTCCCAAAGCGCGGATGAATGTCGGTGAGCCGACGAAAGAACAAGCCATCACGCGCCATCGCGAAGTACACGCGCGGCACCGTGATCACCGTCGCGTGTGCCGCGCTGTACATCGACACGATGATCGCGAGGGCGATCGCGTTGCCGGCCGTGGCGCCGAGTACCTGGGAGACGGCATCGCCAGCCACCCGCCCGGACACGGCCATGCGCGCCGTGCCCAGCGCGGATACGTAGCCCACATTCGCCAGCAGATAGATCACAGTGAGCAGCACCGTGCCCAGCACCAGCGCGCGCGGAATCGTACGCTGCGGGTCTTTCGCATCGCCCGCGACGAACGTGACATACTGCCACCCCTCGTATGCCCACAACACCGCGATGATCGAGAGACCGACCCCGGGCGCGCTCGTTGGTGTCACAACATGGGGCACCGGCGGCAGCGAACTGCCATTCCCCAACGCAATCAGCAGTGCACTCATGAGCAGGATGGCCAACACCTTGATCGCCGTGGCCACATTCTGCACCGAAGCGCTCCCCCTCGTGCCACGCACATTGATCGTGGCCATGATCGCAATCAGCGAGACGGCGACGGCGCGCTTCCCCCACGGGGTCAGCGGCACGAACTGCGTGACGTAGTCGGCAGCCGCCACCGAGAGCGTGGCGATGGTCCCCGCGCCAATCACGAAGAAGAGCGTCCAGCCGTACAAGAACGCCGGGAATCGCCCGAAAGCATCGCGGATGTACGCGTACAGCCCGCCGGCACCGGGGTCCATCGCACCCAGCTCCGCATACGATAGCGCGCCCAGCAGCGACAGCAGTCCGCCCACCAGCCACACCAGCAGCGCAACCGAAATCGACTCGCCGCTCTGCCTGAGCACCGTCGCTGGCGACAGAAAGATGCCGCTGCCGATCACACTGCCGATCACCAACAACGTCAGGTCGCGACTGCCGAGTGTGCGCTTGAACGGATCCGTCATGCGGGTACCGGAGGGGGAACGTGTGGGACGTGCGCCTGTTCAGCCAGCCAAACATCCCGTCCGGGCCCACAGCCCGCCATACTCTCCTCGCGCGTGCTGCCGGGGCAGGGCGCGGTGCTCACACGCCCCGGTGCCTCCGATTCTGACGTGGCGCGCTGCCCGAATGACGATCAGGACGCCCGATCGTGCCCGGCTGGAAAGCACGCGTGCAGTTCCGGTGGAATGCGGGTGATGCGGCCGGTCGTCCGGCTCAGCAGGCACCACAGTGTACGCCCGCGCGCGAGCACCACGCCGTCTGTGGTGCGCGCGATCGCCGTGAAGCGCTCGAAGCGCCGGGAGTCGACGTCGCCGATCCATGTGCGCGCCGTGATGTCATCACCGAGCAACGCTGCCTGCTTATAGTCGATTTCGTGACGCGTCGCGACCCAGCCGTAATTCGCCCGTAGCGCCTCCGTGGCGTTCGCCATCCAGTGCGCGATGGCCACATCCTGGATCCAGCGCAGGTAGACCACATTGTTGACGTGGTCCATGTCGTCGATGTCCTCGGGGCGTACGACGAACGGAATTTCGAAAGCAGTCATGCCCCAAAGAGTATGCGGGCGACCGACCTCGAGGCCAGCTTCGGCGCTGGCATCCAGCTGTCAACCACCCCGTTCCGCTCACCATGCGCAGCCGGATCGTCCCTTCCCGCTCTGCACGCGGCTCGATTCAGATGTTGCAATTCTCACGCGCAATTCCGCCATGACGGCCCGCTACTTGCGAAGTCTTCTCACGTACGTCGCAAATGACGGCGCGCGGACGAATTCTCATTCAGGAGACACAAGATGTCCGACTTGAAAGACGAAGGCACCAGGGATCGCGTGGAAGGCTCGGTGACCGAAGCAAAGGGTCGCGTGCGGAGTGCCGCCGGCGAGCTGACCAATGATACAAGTCAGCAGTTGAAGGGCAAAGGCGAGCAGATCAAGGGCAAGGCGCAGCAGGCGCTCGGCGAGGTCGAGCAGAAGCTCGGGCGTGACCGGAATCGCGACGACTGATCACTTTCGCTGATGGTGCATCGCTGAGACTTGTGGGCCAGTAGGGACCGGAGGTGGCCAGCGGTGTGGACACAGCCTGCTCGACGAGCGGAATGTTTCCCTGCACGGCGTGAGGTTGCGCGCGGTTCTCATGGCCGTGCAGTCCGTCTCGGTCGTCGCGACTCTCCGACCAAACCGAAACGGTTGTGACGCGATTTGTCAGTGCAATGATCTGGCTGCACTTCAACGCGACGCCGCTTCCGGTTGCCCTGCCTGCATGCTCGCGCGACATTATGCCGGTGGGCGGTCAGGATCGACGTGCCCTGTGCGATGCGGCACACATTTCGCGCACGAAGTGTATTGTCCCCTGCGCGGGCTACGCGCACGATGCGCGCGATCATCCCTGACACCGCGGGCTCCGGAGGTATACGAATGACAATGCACTCCTTCTCCCGGGTTGCCACTCGATGAGTGCGCGCGACAGCAACAGGGCACGCCAGGACGCCGTGCGGACGCCGATGTGGACCTTCAGCATTCTCACCATTCCCTCCCGGGTCGAGTACATTGCGAAGCTGCTCAAGTCGCTCCAGTTGCTCACGACTCCGCAGCGGTTCGAAGTGGTCGTCGTCTACAATGCGGCAACGAATGAAGAACCGATGGCCATCGAAGCAAGGCTGCATCGCATGGCCCCCTCGCTCTCCATTCGCCTGTACGTAAACAGCTCCGAACCGACGATCGGCAGCGGACGGCGCATGCAGCTCTCCGTCTGTCGCACGCCACTCATCGCCTTCATCGACGATGATCTGACGCTGCACGGCGACGTGCTCGGCGCGATCGAGCAGGCGTTGCGCACCCGACCCATGGGAATCGTGGGCTTGCCCTCATACGAGGAAGACACCGACACACGGTTTAAACCGCGTGACTCCACACCGCACGTGGATGTGGACGGCATTCGCTTCATGCCGATTCAGGGCATGCTGGTTGCAGGCTATCGCCGGTTGTTTTCTGACATCGGCGGCTTCAATCCGCGCCGCGAGTTCTGGGGCGAGTGGACAGAACTGAACGTGCGCATGTGGCGTCACGGATATCCCACGGGATACGTGCTCGACAAGGGCTATCTGCGCCATTGGCACAAGGCGCCGGAATCACCGACGCGTAACATGAGCGGACGGGAGCGTCATGTACTCTGGGGGCTCATGTGCACCGCGCTCGAGTACGACGCGGTCAATATCAATGAGGCCACCGACGCATTCTGGCGACTCGCACAGGATCGGTACCTGACCTATTCGTTCGGCGAGCAGCCCAGCTCCAAGCTGCTGCTGGCGACGGTACTCGAGCTCATGCCCAGACTTTCGCGCGAATGGCCGGCCATGCATGCGTTTGCCGAAAAGGCGCGCGAGCATCCGTTCCAGTTCAAGCCGTTCGAACCGCTCAACGCGGAGCAGGTGCGCGCCGTCATCGCGCACGCCGAGTTGTCCATTAACCAGTATCGTCCGGACATGCTGACGCCGGGCGGTTCCGACCTGCAGTCCAGCGAGGTCCCGGCCGCACGGACGCGGAACTGGATCAAAGGACTCGGCAAGGCGATCTTTGGTCGCGCCACACAACCGTCGACGGCCGAAAGCGACGTGCGGATGCTTGAGACGCCGAGCGACGCTGGCAGCCAGCAAACGCGAAACTGACGCCGCTGGCGGCGCCCGGCGTAATCAGAAACGCGTGCGCGAGATGCGCCTCGAGCGTTTCGTCTGTGGTTGCTCTTGCCGTCCGACCTTGGCCGCTTCTCATCACGGCAGACGCCGTCCGCTGGGTAGTGATCAGACGGTTGTGTCAAGAAATTGGCGCCGATCAAACGGGCACGAAACAGGGCGGAGAGATGATGACCGTCTCCCCGCCCTGTTCAGCGTGCGTGCTGCGACGATCAATTACACCGAGCGACGGCGACGCCCGAAGAATGCGATGGCGACGAGGCCCGTTCCCACGAGCGCCCACGTGGTCGGCTCCGGCACCGTGGAGGTGATCATCGTCGAGAAATAGCGGCCGCAATGGATGCAATTGTCCTGCGACCAGATCCACTGCGCCTGCGACGAGATCTGCGTCTGGCTGCCCCACGGATTCACACCGTTGTTGCCTTGGCTCCTGATGGCCATGGGTGACTGACCAACTGTCGTGCCGAAGGCGACCGGCGGCGAAAGCTGCTGCGAGCTGTTGGGGGCATTGCTCGGCTGCGACAGGAAGTTCTCGCCAAAGCTGGCCGACCAGTTGGTCGTGTTGGTGTTCAGTGACTGCAGGCCGTTGGCGAACTTGAAGCCGCTACCGGCAAGCGAGAACGAGCCGAGCACACCGGAGATCGTACCGTAGTCACCCGCCGCGATGTGCAGGTAGTAGTTCTGACCCGGCGTAAGCACGGCATTGTTGAACGAGTATGTGGTACGCCAGTTGTTGCCGCTGAGCAGTGCAGAGCCGAGCGACGTCGCGCTCGTGCTGAGGTACGCTGTGAAGTAGTTGTCCGCCGTCAGTGTGCCGGACAGCGTCTGCGCCTGCACGGTGGGGGCCAACGCGAGCGTGGCGGCGCCAAGGACACCGGCAAGAAACCGGCTTCGGAAACTTGTCATCGATCGAGGAATATGGAGAGGGACTGCGGCGCCCATGGCATTGGTGCCCTGCGACACACTGTGACGAATGTCTACGTAATACGGCGCGTCGTCAAGAGCGCGTCTGTCACGCTTGTCCGTCACACGCGCTTGACTCAACAGAGCATCCGCCTGCTCCGTTACCCAATTGGTCCAATGTGCCGAGCCATCGCGTTGTCGCAGTCCGAACGCTCAGGCCTCCCCTCCCTCCGCGGGCTTCAGATGATTGCATGCATGCGCCGCCGTTTCCTCACCCGAAGAGTGCTCCAGCGCGCCGTTCTGCTCAGCACCCGGTGCTCTCTCGCTGTGTTCTCCGTCGCGACCATAGCGAACGCTGCATTTGCGCAACGGGCGCCACTGCTCGAGTGGCCTGGCGGTACCGCACGAGCTCGCTTCGAGATTATGATTTCTCCGACGGCCCGGCCTGGGCCGACGACCGGGCGCGCCTTCGTCATCCTCTCGCGACTGAACGAGCGTGAGCCCCGACTGCAGATCGGCCGCGTGGGCGCGCCCATGTTCGCCCGCGATTTTTCGCGGGTGGCCGCCGGGCAGCCGATCGTTGTCGATGGCACCGACCTCGGCACGCCCGTCGCCGACATGGTCGACATTCCGGCCGGCGAGTACTGGGTGCAGGCCGTGGTGAATGTCTACAGCGAGTTCAACCGCGCCGACGGGCACACCGTCTGGATGCACGACGACCAGTGGGAAGGACAGGCGTGGCATCGCTCGCCCGGCAATCTCTACAGCGTGCCGCGCAAGCTGCGCATCGATCCCCGTTCGGCGACCACGACGCGACTCACCGTGAGCGAGGTCATGCCACCCGTCGTCGTGCCTGCCGATGACGAGTACGTGCAGCGCTTCAAGTTCCAGTCGTCGCTGCTGACGACTTTCTGGGGGCGCCCCATTTATCTTGGCGCCACCGTGCTGCTCCCCAAAGGCTACGCGACGAGCACCATCCGCTATCCGGCGAATCATGTGCAGGGACATTTCTCGCTCGCGGCGCCGTACGGATTCGACCGCGATACGACGTTTCGCAACTGGTGGCTGGCCGAGAATACGCCGCGCCTGATCGCCGTGACGTTCCAGCATCCGACGCCGTATTTCGACGACTCGTATGCCGTGAACTCGGTCAACGTAGGTCCCTACGGCGATGCGTTCATGCAGGAGCTCATCCCCGAGTTCGAGAAGCGCTATCGCGTGATCAGGGAGCCGTGGGCGCGGTGGCTTTCCGGTGGATCGACTGGCGGATGGGAGGCGTTGGCGCTGCAGGTGTGGAACCCCGACTTCTTCGGTGGCACCTGGGCCTACTGCCCGGATCCCGTGACGTTCACCGATGTTGAGGGGATGAACCTCTACAAGGACGACAACGGCTACTACAAGCAGGTCACCGAGTGGCATCGCACACCCACGATCAACTCGCGTGAGATCAATGGTGAAGTGCGGCAAACGGCGCAGCAGCGCGCCTGGATGGAGCTGGTCAACGGCACGAAGGGACGCAGCGGCGGGCAGCTCGACATCTGGAGTGCGGCATTCGGCCCGTTAGGTCCCGACGGCTACTTCAAGGCGGTCTTCGACCCGAAGACCGGCGTGATCGACCGGTCGGTGGCAACCTACTGGAAGGACAACTTCGATATCCTCGAGTACCTCAAGCGCACGTGGCCGACCAACGGTCCAAAGCTGGTGTCCAAGCTGCACATCTACATGGGCGACATGGACAACTTCCACCTCGATCGCGCGACCAGAGAACTCGAAGCTTGGCTCAAGTCCACCACCAACCCGCACGACGAAGGCTATTTCGTCTGGGGCGACCAACGCGGGCATTGCTATGCGGGACCGGGCGGCAACACGGCCAGACTTATGGACATGGCCGAGTACGGAGTGCGACACAAACCGGAAGGAACAACCACACCGTGGTGGAGGAACCACTGATGACAGGAGTTTTCGCTCGTAGCCGCACAAGGTTCTCTGTGCTGCTGGCCTCATTGACCCTCACCAGCACGTCGCTCGCGGCGCAGGTGCGCACGATCACGGGCAAAGTGCTCGAAGAGGGGAGCAACGCGCCGATCGTCGCCGCCCAATTGCAGGTGCAGGGCACCAACCTCGGCACGCTCTCGCGCGACGACGGCGCCTTCACGATCGTTGGCGCGCCGGCCGGCAACGTGGTGCTGGTGGTCCGACGCCTCGGCTATCCAATGCGCAATGTGCCCGTGCCTGCGGGCACCAACACGATCCAGATCATTCTCAGAAAGGACGTGCTCAATCTCGATCAGGTCGTGGTGACCGGTCAGGCGTCGGGTATCTCGCGTCGCAACCTCGCCAACGACGTAGCCAGCGTCAGTGGCGGGGAAGTAAACAAGGTCTCGTCGCAGTCCATCGAGAATGCAATTCAGGGCAAGGTCGCCGGCGCGCAGATCTCGCAATCCACCGGCGCACCCGGTGGTGGCAATCGCATTCGCATTCGCGGCATCTCGTCGATCCTTGGCTCTGCGCAGCCGCTCTATGTCATCGATGGCGTGATTGTCAGCGACGTGTCCATCGGCTCGGGGACCAACAAGGTCACGCGTGCATCTGGCACGGGCATCTCCGTCGGCACGCAGGAAAATCCGGTCAACCGCATCGCCGACCTGAATCCGAACGACATCGAGAACGTGGACATCCTCAAGGGGTCCGCTGCCGCCGCCATCTACGGCTCGAAGGCCTCCGGTGGTGTCATCATCATCACCACCAAGCGCGGCCAGGCGGGGAAGCCCCGCTTCTCGCTGCGTATGGGCACGGGCAGTTCCGCGCTCGCCTATCGCAATGGGTCGCGCAAGTTCACGTCGGTCGACGACGCCATTCGCGTCTTTGGCGCGGCCGCCTCGCAATTCTACGATCCCGATCGCTTCGTCGACTACGAGTCGGAGGCGTATACCAACAATCCGGTCAACTCGGACGTCTCGCTCAACGTGAGCGGCGGCAACGAGAACACGCGCTACTTCGTGTCCACGTCGCGGCGTGACGAGCAGGGTATCGTGCGCAACAGCTTCGCGCGCAAGACGAACGTGCGCGTGAATCTCGACCAGCGACTGGGATCGCGCCTGAACCTGCAGGTGGGCAACGAACTGCTCAACAACGCCAATGACCGCGGACTGTTCGGCAATGACAACGCCGGCAACTCCATCGCCTACACGCTGACCAAGGTACCGAGCTTCCTCGATCTGCGTCGTCGTGAGGACGGCACGTATCCGGTCAACCCGTTCTATCCGTCCAACCCGCTGCAGACGATCGACCTGTTCAAGAATGGCGAATCGGTGTGGCGCAACATCACGACCACGCGCCTCACCGCCGACATCCTCCGCGGCGACAAGAACACGCTGCAGTTCATCGCGTTCGGTGGGGTGGACGTGCTCAATCAGAGCAATCTGATCTACTCGCCGCCAACGCTGCAATTCGAACCAGTGGATGGGTTGCCCGGCACGGCGGCCAACTCCAAGACGACAAACCTGCAGCGCAACATCAACGCGAATCTCGTGCACGGCTGGGCGCCAACGTCCACGCTCAAGTTCACGTCGCAGGTCGGCACGCAGTTCGAGCAGCGCGAATTGAACCAGACGCGTACCTCGGCGCAGAATCTGCTCGGCGGACTCGAAGTCGTGACCTCGGGTACGGTGCGCGACGTGGACGAGTCCCGCCTCGAGGTCGAAGACTTCGGCGTGTTCATGCAGACCGAGGCACTCTGGCGCGAAAAGCTGTTGCTCACCGTGGGCGCACGCGCCGACCGCAGCAGCAACAACGGCGATCCCTCCAAGTTCTACCTCTTCCCGAAGGCCGCAACCTCCTATCGCTTCCCCAATGTGCGCCCCGGGCTGATCGACGAAGCCAAGATTCGCGTCGCTTACGGCGAAACGGGCAACCAGCCACTGTATGGGCAGAAGTTCACCAATCTGGATCTCTCGAGTGTCGGCGGACTCGGGGCATTCCGCGTGGGCTCGGTGCGCGCCGCGTCGGACCTGCGTCCGGAACGGCAACGCGAGTTCGAAGGCGGTCTCGATCTCAATGTGCTGAATAATCGCGCGACGGTGTCACTGACCGGCTTCCAGCGCAACATCTCCGACTTGCTCATCACGCGCACGCTCGCGCCCACGACGGGCTTCAGCAGCGAAACATCGAACGGCGCCGAGATGCAGGTGAAGGGCGCCGAAGTGTCGCTCAACGCATTCCCCGTGCAGACGCCGACGTGGGGATGGACGTCGCGCTTGAACTGGGGCATGAATCGCTCCAAGGTCACCAACCTGCCGGTCCCCACGTTCCTGATCGGCGCGCCGCAGGTGGGCGCGGTGCGCATCGAACAGGGAAAATCGGCGACGCAACTGATCGGCAACGACACACTGCCGCAGTCGGGTGGACGCGTTGTCGTACCGGTACTCATGGGCGACGGGAATCCGCTGTGGAACGCCGGGTGGGGGAATGAACTGCGCTGGAAGGGGTTCAGCGCGTACGCACTACTCGACCGTCAACTCGGCGGCATGCTCGCCAACGGCACCTGGCGTCACTACGATCTCGGCCAGAACTCGCGCGACTACGATGATCTTGACGAACTCGGGCGCAAGGTCGGCGAAGTGCGGCGCACGTCGTACCTGCAGGTCACGCGCATCTACTATCAGGATGCCTCGTATCTCAAGCTGCGCGAAGTGACGCTCACGTGGGACATCCCGCAGAAATGGGTAAGCTCCATGTGGTCGGGGGCAGGCGGGGCGAAGCTCGCGCTGAGCGGTCGCAATCTCGCGTGGTGGACCAAATTCCGCGGTGGCGATCCGGAAGCACAGAACTTCGGAGCCGGTGGTGTGCCCGATGCGATCCAGCGCAACCGGGAACTCGCCGCGTATCCAGCCAGCCGCAGCTACTGGCTCAACTTCAGCGTGGACTTCTGACCATGACCACCATCCGTCATCGCCGGACGCGCGCGCTGCTGCTGCTCGCCGCCAGCGTATCGATCGCGGCATGCAACGCCGCGGACATCGGTAATTTCAACAACCCCAACACGTCGCAGCTCGAACAGAGCCCGAACGCCGCGACGGTGAACACGACCGTGGCCGGCGTGCTCGCCGGCTCCCGGGCCAGTGCCGGCACCTGGGCCAGCACACTCGGCGTCTTTGGTCGCGAAATCCTGAATCTCGACGGCGCCGAGCCTCGCAACGTGCTGGCGCTGCTCATCGGACCGCTCGAACCTGGCGGCTTTGGTGTGGATGTGGGGTGGACGAACACGTACCGCAATCTGCGCACGGCGTACACGCTGCTCGATGTCGTGGACAACGTGCCCGACTACAGCGCCACGCAGAAACGTGCCGTGAAGGGCTTCGTCAAAACGATGGTGGCGCTCGAGTACCTCAATCAACTGCGCGTGCGCGACACGTTCGGGCTGGTGTTCGACGTGCCCAAGAGCACGCTCGAGCAGGGCGCGTTCATTTCGCGTGAAGAAGCCTACGCGCGCACGGCCGCGCTGTTCGACGAAGCGAAGGACGATCTGGCGGCCGGCGGCACGTCGTTCCCGTTTGCGCTCACGAGCGGTTTCGCCGGCTTCAACACGCCGGCCACGTTCCTGCGCGTCAACCGTGGACTGAAGGCGCGTCTGGAGGTGTATCGCGGCCGGTGGCAGGAAGCAGTGACGGCACTTGGTGAGTCGTTCATCAACAGTTCCGCCACGACCACCGCCGCCTTTGCGACCGGTGCGTACCACGTGTACAGCATCGCATCGGGCGACGCGGTCAATCCACTGTTCGATCCGGCACCGCGCGCTCTGGTGGCCGTCCCCGAATTTCTCACCGACGCGCGACTACGTGCCGATGGTTCACGGGACCTGCGCGCCACGTCCAAGGCGGTGGTCGGCACGGTGTCGCTCGCCACGCAGGGGATCAGTTCCAATGTGCGGCCGATCGTGTATCCGACCAACGTCACGCCGGTGCCGATCATCCGGAACGAAGAGCTCATCCTGCTTCGTGCCGAAGCCAACATCGGGCTCGGCAATCGTGCGGCGGCGATCGCCGATCTGAACATCGTGCGCACGAACGCCGGCGGACTGCCGGCGCTCGCGTCGACCTTTGCCGGCGATCTGGTCACGGAACTGCTCTATGACCGCCGCTACTCGCTCTTCTTCGAGTACGGGCACCGGTGGGTGGACATGCGCCGCTACAACCGGCTCGGTCAGCTGGTCAAGCAGCTGCCCACACATCGCGTCTTTCCAATGGTGCCGATTCCCGTTGACGAGTGCAACCAGCGCACGGCGGCGAGGCCGCGCGGGTGCGTGAACGTACTCGGTATTTAAACGGAGTGCGGTTGGGCTCAGCAACAGCTCGCATGATCACGAAGCCCCGGCAGTCCGCCGGGGCTTCGTTCGTTGCGAGAGTGGTCGGGTCGGCGTACCAAAGATCGCTTGCATCAACTGGAAAACTGCCGGAGCTTTCGGTCGGGGTGCACAGCGGGGGGCGAAGCCACCCAATGCGCACTGACAAGTGCTATCGCCAGCACGGGGAGCCGTACCTCGCGCCAACGTCTGAGGAGCCCACCGTGAAGCTCTTTGTTCAGTATCCGACCGCTGCCACCGTGTTGATCGATGGCGTGGCCGCCGGTGTCACCAACCAGAGCCTGTCAGTGTCGCCCGGTCGCTATCGCATCCAGGTCGACGATGAGGATGGGACCGATCCGCAATGGCTTGAAATCGACCTTGCAATCGATGCCCCTGATAACGGCATCGGGCCTGAAGCCCTTTCGGTCATCCGCTTTACGCCACGCCAGCGGCCGATCAACCGCCTCTCGCCACTGTACAGCCTGTACAACGGCTTCATGCTCGGCCAGTTCATGGCGGTGTCGTTTGCCGCCTACGCACGTGCCGGCTATGCCGAGCGGCGCATGCGCATGCAGGAGTTTCTCGACGAGATCGACGCTGTGGTTACGCTGCCTGAGCATCCACCGACCTTCGGCGGGGACGAGTACCACGCACTGGTTGCAGACGTGATGCGCGCCGTGGCGTTCGAATCGCAAGAATTAGCCGAGCTTGCGCTTCTGGGCCTGCAACTCGTGATCTACGGGCACCTCGCCGCCACCGGCGATGAAGCCACCGAGGTGATCGCGGCTGAGGTAGAGCGGCTGCGGCAGCGCCATGGGCTGCCCGCGCCTGACCTGCCCAGCTTCGTGCCGGAGTTGCAGCCCGATGGCAGTGTGCGGATCGACGAGCTGTTGTCGTCAGCGCTGGTGTATCTGTCGCAGGCGGTGAGCACTCTGGAGATGGAGCCAGACACCGCGTTCGTAATCATGCCGTTCGTGCCGCCCTATGCCGGCTACTTCGCCACTTTCTACCGACCGTCGCTGGAAGCCGCGGGCTGTCGTGCCTTCCGCGCATGGGGCGGACTGTCCAACGAGGACTATTGCGACCTTTTGCTGGCGCTGATCGGACGCTGCGGACTGGTCTGGGCTGACGTGTCGGACCGGAATCCGAATGTGTTCTACGAGACCGGCGCTGCGCACGCGATGGGTAAGGTTGCGGTGCTGCTCGTGCACGAGGCCCAGGTGGCGCAGGTACCCGCCAACATCGGGCACGACGCGGTCATGCGCTATGACCCCGCCGAGCCCGACTGGCCCCAGCGCACGATACAAGTGTTGGCGCTCACGGTCGCTGCGCTCCGCTTGGCGGCAGAGACCGGCCGCCGTGTGCGCATCAATCGGGACGGATTGGCGGCTACGCTGGAGACGGTGAGCAAGCGTCTGCGAGGCATCGTGATCCCACCCGAAGCCGACGATGCCTTGCAGCAGGGCCGCGACGCGCTGCGCGCCGGCGACTCGGAGCTCGCGCGGCAACTGCTGGACCGCGCCATCGCGCTGGGCAGCAACGACAGCGACAGCTTCGCGCTTCGCGCGATGGCCCGTTTTGCACTCGATGATGCGGAAGGCACGATCGCCGATCTGCACGAAGCGCTGGAGCGCAACGAGAGTCCGGCCTCCGGGCTATATCGGCTGCGCGGGCTGGCCCGCAACCAGCTCGATGAGAACATCGGTGCGGAGGCCGACTTTTCGCGCGTGCTCGCCCACGACCCGACTGACGCCGATGTCTGGTTCTTCCGCGGCATGGCACGCGAAGGCCTGGCGCAGTGGGCGGATGCGCTCGCCGACTACGAACAAGCCGTGGCACGTGGTAGCGAGCATCCGCAACTGCAGGAACAGCTTGTCCTCTTGCGCGGTCGGCGCTAGGTCGCGCCGTCCGCCGTTGACATCCCCCGTCGCGGTCGTCCTCCGACAATGATGATCGCTCGCACCGCCAGCGTGCCACCCAATCCGTCGGGTGCAGTCGCCGTGAGTTCGTGTCTCCCCTCGCGCAGATCCGGTGTCAGTGAGTACCCGAAGCCGAGCTCTCCATCGCGATCGGACGTCCAGCGGATGTCCGGCGGTGCGATGGCGCCGAGCCCGCGCGTATCCACGGTCGCCGCGATTGCGACCGGGCCGGGCGGGATCACACAATTGCCGGACGGGACGTCCAGGTACAGACTCCGCGGTGTCCGAGCCAGCGCGATCGGCTCGGTATCCGCGGTCGCCGACTGCAGTTCGGCCGTTCCGATGGCGCGGAAGCGGCAACGTTCGCCACCCGGCAGGCGATCGGCAGCGATGGTTACTTCGTTGTTGGGAGGATCGAACGCTACCGGCTGCCATGTCGCGCCGTCGTCGGCGCTGAACAGCACGACCACCGAGACACGCTCACGCGGATGACTCGCGCTCACCCGCACTACGAGGTCGGCCTCGCGGCGTTCCGGGCCCTCGATCGATACCAGCGGAGCCTCACCCACGGCGATGGTGAAAAACGGATCGTCGCCGCCATGGAACGCGATGCTCGCCACGTCCTCGGTCGGCCACTCGATCACCTCCTGAAAGTCGAGCCACGGCTCGCGTTCGAGCGGAACACTTCTCGTGTTGCACCCGCATCCGCCATGCCCACCGCCGTGCGACGGCATCCATCGGCAATGATGCGTGGCGAGGATTCGTCCGTTGCCGTCGAGCAGGTCGATCGAGACCGGTGTCGGTGCATCCATCGGCGCGCGGCCCACGGTTCCGGGCGCGTCGATGCGCGCGCTCCTGGCGATCTCGATACGGCGTTCGCCGCGCAGCATGCGGTGCATCCGAAAATCCAGGAAGAGCAACGGACGCAGACGCCGCGGATCGACCGCCGCGGACTGGTGCATTCCGCGACGATCGAGAATGCTCCGATAGGTATAGGGCGATATCCATTGGTTGCCGCCGTACGACATGACGTCATCGCTGCCGGACGGGTCGTACAGTGTGGGCGGCGACGTGCCCGTATCGATGCCCACCTCGCCGATGGACGTCGCGCTGCCGCCGTAATTCGGGTAGTCGGCGTCATTGAACAGGTCCCCGTCCACGGCGACGTGCCGTCGATCGTAGAGATGCCCGATCTCGTGTGCGAACGTCGTCTCGAAACCCACGAAGCCGCCACCCGCGCCGCGTCCGCAGCCGGAATTGATCAAACCGCTTCCCGCAGGAATCGCCGCCGCCGGCACCATGCCGAACACGATGTCGCCGAGTCCGAACAGGGCCGTGAAAATGCGGGTGACGTTGAGGTCGGCCACGAGCTTGTCCCAAGAGACGTTACAGCCCCCGGGAGTGGGTGACACCATCGCAAACGGCGCGTTGCTGGTCGTCTCGGTGCCCAGAATCGTGGTCTCGAAATACGGAAACGGGAGCATCCGTCCGGCAAGGCCGAGCGTGCCCAGCATCTGCGCGTCCGTCGGCCGGTTGACGGTTCCGGCGCTGTCCACCCAGTTCACGCGCACCAGACCAATCTTCGGCGCCTGCACGTCGAGAAACTGCAGGTATTCGGTCCGGCTGGCGCTCAGCGACGTCATCGGTCCATCGGCCACGGGCCACAACCGCACCGTCGCATGAATGCGGCCGACTCGGCAAAAGTACGCCGGGACGATGAAGTTGAGCGGACAGTTGACGAGGATCATCGCCTGCAGGGAGACGGACGGGCCGCCACCGCCGGAGATCGTATATTCGCGGTCCCAGCTCCCGCGATCGATCTGTGCGGACGAGCCGAGACGTGCTCCGTCGATGCGCGTTGGTCCGGTCCGGAAGACGACCCGATCGCCGATGGAGAGAGTCAGCTCACCGGTGACCCGCTGGCCGATGAGCGCATCGTTCCCGAGGACGGCGCGCCGAACGACGGGATAGACCCGCGCGACCAACGTCTTGTACGCCACCAGCGGCACAGCGTTGTCGCGTCCATAGCTCGGGCCCGCGCTGCCGTTGTGCTGCGTGGACTGCGTGAACTCGATGCCGGCGATTCCAATGCGAGCGCGAGAAAGACGATCGAACACCGGACCTTCAACCCGTGGCGGTGGGTCCCAGACCTCGGGCAGTCGCGGGTCGCGCGCTCCTCCGGGACCGCTCTGCAGGCGAGCGGACAGACGTTCAGTGAGGGCGTCCACGAGGGCGTCCAGCCCGACGATATCGATCCCGTTCGACATGGCCATTGCTCCAGGATATGGGCGCCGTTGTGGCCGGGAGCCGCTCGTCGAATGAGTTCGCGAGCAGGACTCGTGACGACCGACCGACGCACTCTGCGTGCACAACAACCGTAGAACCGCCATACGACCGCCGCACAACGTCGAGGAGAATGGAGCGCCGAAAGTGCGCCGGGGCAAGTTCGGCGCCCGCCGCTTCGGCAAGATCTGGACGTCGGGTCATGCGGCAACAACCTCTGAGATGGCGACGACCGGAAGTCTGGACTTCAAGCCTGAGCGCGTGGTGACCGATACTCGGGATCATGCCACTGACCGTCGCTGGACACGTTGCCGACATCTGGTCGGGGCTGCAGGCGCGCCCCCGTCGTGGGGCACGCGTGGCACTGGTCGTGTCCGTGTTGCTCGGGTCAGCACTGTTGTGGGCGACGGTGCGTATCCCCAGCGAGTGGCGCGCGGCGCGCCGGGACCACAGCCAGCGACACGCGCTCCTCTCGACGGCGCTCGTTCGAACGCGCGCCGAAATCATGGCGCTGCGCACGCAGGTCACGGCGCGGTGTGACACCACCACGGTGCAAGCGCTGGTCAGGCACAGCCTGTCGGCACTTGATGCCCGACGCTTTTTCGTGCGCTTTCGTGGCGACGATGCGGTATGCGGCCCGCTGGGTCTCGGCGCAACCTTGCCCGTTTCGACGCGGTCACCGCTGGCACCATCGCTGGTGGTATCCGGGCTCGGCGCCGTCCGTTCGCTGCACGTGGTGTATCCGGCGTACGCGTACGATGTCATCGCCGAACTGGGCAGCGACGTGGCCAGCCTGATGGACACACCGGTTCCGAACGGTCGCTTTCGATGGCTGCACGAGATCGTGCCGGTGGCGGCGCCGTCACGCGGGCAAAGTCTGGTGATGCAAACAGTGCTCCCCGATGGGATGCGGTGGACCACGCGACTGGATGTCATGTCCATCCCCACTGGCGTGCAACGGGACTGGGGGTGGCTGCTGTTGATCGCGATGATCGGCATGTTGGTCGCGCGTCTGGCACTGCATGCGGCAGTGTTTCGCCGCGTCAGTGCGGAGAACCGCATGCGGCGTGCAGTGCGCAAGCGACGGTTCGAGCCGTGGATTCAGCCCATCGTGCGGGCGGACACCCGCGAGATTGTCGGCGGCGAAGTGCTGATGCGCTGGGCGCACCCCGCCAGGGGGATCTTGCCGCCGTCGGAGTTCATCGCGCTGGCGGAGGCGACGGACCTCATTCGGACGATGTCCGAAATCGTAATGACGAAGGCGCGCGACCGCCTCGCCTCCACGGTCCATCAACAGCCAAACCTGTACATCTCGTTCAACATCACGCCACGCGAGCTCTCCGACCCCGGGCTGCTCGATCGCCTGATCCGCGTCTTCGACGACGAGTCCCTGCCGCGCCAGCAAGTGCTGCTCGAAGTCACCGAGCGCGACCTGGTGGACGACGATGCCGTGGACACACTGCACGCCCTGCGCGCCGCCGGGTTTCGCATCGCGATCGACGATTTCGGCACAGGGCACAGCAGCTTGTCATTGCTGGAGCGCGTGCCCGCCGACAAGCTCAAGATCGATCGCGCGTTTGTGCAGAGTATTGGAAACGACGACGCCCCACGTCCCGTGCTGGACGCGATCATCACCATGGCGCATGGTATCGGCCTTCCCCTGATTGCCGAGGGTGTGGAGACGGAGGCGCAGCATCGTTACCTCGCCCAGCGTGGCGTGCAGTGCATTCAGGGGTACCTGCACGGCCGACCCATGCCGTTGGACGACTTCTCACGGCTGGTCGCGCCCCCGGAGCCGATCGGAGCGGAACACACGCCAGTCTCACTGGACGGCCTCGTGTTCGCCATGCAGGGACCCGATGGTGTTGCCATTCGCAACCGGTGGTACAATCTGCGTCGATACCCGCGCTGCTTCGTCGCGTCAGATGCGGTGACCTGGCTGCAGGGCCATCTGGGCGTCACACGGGAGCGTGCCGTGCGCGTGGGTGAGCGGCTGACGGCCCTCGGGCAGATCGAGCACGTGATGGAGGAACATGATTTCAAGGATGCATACCTGTTTTTTCATGTCCGGCCATCGTTGTACGATCAGGACACACACTCGCTCCGGCTGCCCGACGTGGCGCTGGTGATCGACGGCCTGCGCCGTGCCGCTCGTCCGCTGTTCGGCGCCGCCTCTGAAGGCCTACTGCGATTCGATGACGTCTGCCGCGGCGATCGCCTGACGTCGTGGATCGAGACGAAGTTCCGACTGGCTCGTCAGGATGCCCTGCTGGTGGGCGAAGTGCTCATGCGTCGTGGTGCACTGGTGCACGTGTTCGATGACCGTCCCTTCGCCGCCACGCGCGACTTGTATCGCCTCGCGCCAGACCGGGAGCTCGCCTCCCGCGGCTGACCCCGCGAATCGTGACCGAGGGGTACGAAGACGCGACCCTTAGGACCGAATGTACGAGGATTCGGTTCCCCGGGTAACGATCGACCGACTTCCGCAAAAGTGCTCAAGACATGCTGCCACTCCTCCGATACCGAATGGGACAAGACGTGCGCATCAGCGTGCGGAATTGATCCTTCTGGACACTCCGACGCGCCTCCGAGCCGCCTCGGATTCCACCACCTTGGTACAGAGAGCACCACGATGAAGTGGTTCAACAATCTGCGACTTGGCAAGAAGTTCGGCGTGATGATGGGTGCGGTACTCACAATGACCGCGATGCTGGGCGGGTTTGCCGCGTACCAGCTGCGCCTGGTCAACGAGCAGTCGACTGAGATCAACACCAGCTGGTTGCCGAGTGTCGGTGAACTCGGCCGCATGAACGCCATTGCCGGCGACCTCCGACTTGTGCAGTTGTACCATGTCGCGAGCGACACTCCTGAGGAAATGCGTGGATTCGAAGCGCGGATGGACTCGACGCTGACCGCGTTCGCTGCCTCGCGCACGACGTACGAAGCGCTCATCACGTCGCCCGAAGAACGCGCGAAGTATGAGGAGCTGGCGAAGCATTTCGATGCATTCTGGGCGAACTGGCGCGACGTCGTTTTCCCGGTGTCGCGAAGTGGCGACAGGAAGCAGTCGCTGGTGGCCATCAAGGGGGAGTCGAAGCGTGGCTACGACGCGCTGGGTGCGGACATCGATGCGCTCATCAAGCTCAATAGCGACAGAGCGAGCGCCGCCAGCGCGCGCGGCGACGTCATCTACGATTCGTCACTCAAGTTGCTGGCTGCCGCGGTAATCCTCGCCATCGTGGTGGGGTTCGGGTTCGTGAGGGCGGTCGCGCGCCAGATCACCAGCAAAATCGACCTCGTGCTCCAGCGCGCATCGTCGCTGCAGCGCGTCTGCATCTCGGCGCTTCGCAACGGCCTCGCGGCCCTGGCCCGCGGCGATACGAGCGTGGCGGTCGTGAGCGTCACAAAGCCTATCGGTGACAGCGCACAAGACGAGATCGGCGATGTGTCGCGCACGATCGACCAGATGATCGCGGACGTGGTCAGTACGATCGAGAACTTTTCGGTCACGCAACGGACGATTCGCGCGCTCATCGGTGAGACGCGAAAACTCGCCGACGCTGCGCAGGCCGGCGAACTCGCCGAGCGCGCTGATGCCTCGAGCTATGAGGGAGACTTTCGCGAACTCGTGGTCGGCCTGAACGGGACGCTGGCCGCGGTGGCGTCGCCGATTGGTGAGGCCCAGGCGGTGCTGGCGCGTGTCGCAGACCGTGATCTCACGGTGCGCATGACGGGCGACTTCCGCGGCGAATACGCGACGATCAAGCAGTCCATCAACACGGCCGTCCAGAGTCTGTCCGACACGCTGGCGCAGGTGGATGCCGCGGCGGGGCACGTCGCGGCGGCCGGCGCACAGATCACGAGCGGCAGCCAGTCGCTGGCCAGCAGCTCGAGTGAACAGGCGGCGAATCTCGAAGAGGTGGCGGCGAGTGTGCAGGAGTTCTCGACGATGGCCAAGTCGAGCGCGGGCAACGCGAGAGAGGCGCGCGGGATCGCGGAACGCGCGTTGGCCCACACCGGCGAAGGTTCGGCTCGGATGGAGCGACTCACCGGAGCGGTGGCCGAGATCAAGTCCACGAGCGTCGAAACGGCGAGGATTGTGAAGACCATCGAAGAGATCGCCTTTCAGACGAATCTGCTGGCGCTCAACGCGGCGGTCGAAGCCGCGCGTGCGGGGGATGCCGGGCGCGGTTTTGCCGTGGTCGCCGACGAAGTGCGCGCTCTGGCCATTCGCTCGGCCGAGGCGTCGAAGACAACCGCCGAACTCATCGAGCGCGGATTGAGCAGCGCCGAGCGGGGCGTGGCGCTCAACAGCGAAGTCCAGGAGAGTCTGCGGCAGATCAACGAGCACGTGGTCAAAGTCACCGGCATCGTGTCCGTGATTGTCACATCGGCGGACCAGCAGGCGCAGGGGGTCATGCAGATCAACGCGGCCATCGAGCAGCTGAACGAGGTGACACAAGAGGTCGCAGCGAACGCCGAAGAATCAGCCAGCGCTGCCGAGGAACTGGGCAGTCAATCCCGCACGCTGCGCGATACCGTTGGCACTTTCCGACTGAATCCGGGCAACACGCGCCCTATCGCGGCGCCGTTGCGTGCCGCGTCACGCCCAAAGACAACGCGTGCGCCGTTCAAGCCGGTCGCCGTCCCCGTCGGCGGGGCGCACGACCCCGATGACCACAGCTTTCTGGGTTTCTGACCGCAGCGTCGAGAGGCAGCGGTACGGCAGGGTGCTCGTGAACTTCATGGCGCCGTAATAACGACAGATCAAGCGGGGCGACATCGGTACGCGGTGTCGCTCCGTCCTGTTTTTCCGGATGATCACCTGCCGTCAGCCCGACGCGATCGTCTCCAACAGCTCCCATCGATCCGTCAACTGCGCGATCTCGAGTTCGATCGCGGCCAGTCGTGCATTTGCCTTCGTCACGGCCGTCCCCTCGCGCAGCAGTGCCGCATCCGCCATGGCCGCATACAGCGCTCCCCGCTCACGATCCAGCGCATCAATGCGGTCCGGGAGCGCCGACAGCTCCTGCGTCTCCTTGTACGACAGTTTGCGCTTTTTCTCGGCACGTGGCGGCGCAGCAACTGGAGCCGGGGCGGCAGCCGCACGCCTGGCCACAGACGCCTCGATGAGTGGTTTGCGCTGGCGCACCCAGTCGGTGTAGCCGCCGGCATACTCCCCCACTCGGCCGCCACCCTCGAGCACGAGCGTGCTGGTCACCACGTTGTCGAGAAACGCACGATCGTGACTGACCAACAGCAGCGTGCCGGAAAACTCCTGCAGCAATGCCTCCAGCAGGTCGAGCGTTTCGATATCCAGATCGTTGGTCGGTTCGTCGAGCACGAGCAGGTTGAACGAGCGCGTGAAGAGCCGCGCCAGCAGCAACCGATTGCGCTCGCCGCCTGATAACGCGCGCACTGGCGTTCGTGCACGATCGGTCGGAAACAGGAACTCCTGCAGATAGCCGTGCACATGCTTGGTCGCACCGCCCACGGTGACGAAGTCGGCACCATCGGCCACGCTGTCGAACACCGTGCGTTCCGGATCGAGCTGCTCGCGCAGCTGGTCGAAGTACGCCACTTCGATGTTGGTACCGGCGCGTACCGAACCAGAGTCGGGCGCGAGTTCGCCAAGCAGCAGTCGGAGCACGGTGGTCTTGCCGGAGCCGTTGGGGCCGATGAAACCCACGCGATCGCCACGCATGATCGTGGTATTCAAGTCACGCACGATCGGGCGGTCGCCGCGCGCGAAGTGCACTCCTTTGGCCTCGAACACCAGCTTTCCCGACCGGTCGGCTTCGCTCGTCTGCAGACGTACCGTTCCCAGACGCTCGCGCCGGGCCACGCGCTCGACGCGCAACGACTCGAGGTTGCGCACCCGCCCTTCGTTGCGCGTGCGCCGCGCCTGAATGCCGGTGCGGATCCACACCTCTTCCCTGGCCAGCTTCTTGTCGAACTCCGCCCACTCGCGTGCTTCTGCGGCGAGCGCGCCTTCCTTGCGCTGCAGATACGTGTCGTAGTCCGTGCCCCAGTCCACGAGCCGGCCGCGATCGAGCTCGATGATGCGCGTCGCCACGCGCCGCAGGAACGCGCGATCATGTGTCACGAAGAGCAGCGTGGTGCCCCGATCGATGAGGAACTGCTCCATCCACTCCACCGCTTCGATGTCGAGATGGTTGGTGGGCTCGTCCAGCAGCAGCACATCAGGCTGCCGCACCAGTGCTCTCGCCAGCAGCGTCTGTCGTTTGCGTCCGCCGGAGGCCGCGGAAAACTCCGCGTCGGCATGCAGCCCGAGATGCTCCAGCACCGTGTCCACGCGGGTCTGGATCTGCCAGGCATCGGCCGCGTCGAGGGCGTGATGCAGCCGGTCCAACTCGCGCAATGCGCCGTCGCTGGCATCGGTGGCCACCCGGTGACTCGCCTGGTGGTACTTCGCCAGCAATGCGCCGGTCGCACCAAGTCCCGCCGCGACCACGTCAAAGATTGTCCCGTCTACTCCGACCGGGATGTCCTGCTCGAGTCGCGCCACGGTCACGCCCGTCTGCCGCACAATCTCGCCGGTGTCGGGCGTCATCGTGCCGTCCAACAGCTTCATGATCGTGCTCTTCCCTGCGCCATTGCGGCCCAGCAGGCACACGCGTTCCCCGCGCTCGATGCTGAAGCCCGCCGCATCGAGCACCGGCGGCCCACCGAACGCAACACGAACGTCCTGCATGCCCAACAGGGCCATAGGGCAAGGGGGTGAGAGGGGAACGAGTCAGCCCTCAAGAGTAAGGGTCGGCGGGCAGCAACGGGGCGATCGTCCGAGAATATCTTTACCCGGTCGGCATTCATTTTCCGGTACACGGCCACCAACCGAGTGACTTTGTGCAGGACCTGACACAGGGATCGATCCCGCGGCAGATCGTGCGACGGGCGGTGCCGCTGGCGGCGGGGATGCTGTTCCAGACGATGTACTACCTCATTGACCTCTACTTCGTCGCGAAGCTTGGCGATGCGGCGATTGCGGGCGTGAGTGCGGCCGGCAAGGTGCAATTCATCGTGATGGCGCTCACGCAGATTCTGGGCGTGGGCACGATGGTGCTGAGCGCGCACGCCAGCGGTCGCAAGGATCGCGCGGATGCAAACCTCGTTTTCAATTAAAGTGTGGTGTTGGCGCTGGTCTGCGCGGTTGCCGTGCTGGTGGGCGGTTATACGCTGCGCGACGTGTATCTGCGCGCCGTCGCCGCGGACGACGCGACCATCGCCGCGGTGGGCACCGAGTTCCGGCGCATCATCTCGTGGAACTTCGTGGCCAAGGGCGTGATTTTCACCTGCTCCGGGATGTTCCAGGCGCTCGGCAACATCATGCCGGCGTTGATCAGCGGCGTGACGCGCAGGATCCTCTTCGCCGCGCCGGCGATCTGGCTCTCGTCGCGCCCCGGGTTCACGATGCGGCAGGTGTGGTATCTTTCGACAGGCACGGTCATCCTGCAGATGCTGGCGAGTCTCTGGTTGTTGCGCCGGGTGTGCGGTCGCATCGTTCCGTCGCGGGCGCCGATCGTGGAACCGATGGTGATGGGTGCGTGACGTGGGAGCGCGCGCTTACCGTGGCGTGCGCCATGGTCAGAGCACGAGTTCGAAGTAGACCAGCGGCGTACCGCGATAGACCACATGTCCCACAGTGCGGAATCCGCAGCGCTCGTAGAACGGGCCGGCGCCGGCCAGCGTGTCGTATGCGTCCAGACGAAGGGCGTCGGCCGGCCACTCGCGTGCACGGCGCGTGGCTTCGACCAGGCACTGCCGTCCGATGCCGCTGCGTTGGCGGTCGGGGTGCACCGCCATGTCGGTGAGATACAGCGGCGTGCTGGACGAGGTGAAATACTCCCGGTGGATCGCCCACGGCTTCCGCACGCTGAGCGAGAACGACGCGACAATGCCTCCGTCGCGAGCGATCCACACCTGCGAACGACGCATATTGACGAGCGTGCCGCGTTCGGTTGCGGCGCGCGACCACGGCCCCACACCGAACGTGTCGGTAAGCCGCTGCGCCGTGGCGGAGCGCAGCGCGACCAGTTCGCGCGCCTCGGCGGGGCTCGCTGGCGCGAAGGTCACCATCAGAACTTGATCCGACGGTGGGGTAGGCGCGGACCGCGCCACGCGGCATTCTTTGCTGGCGTCCGCGTCACCGCGCTGCTCCCCGGACTGTCCTGCCCGCCAGCGATCGATTCATGCACGTCTCCTCTGGTCTACGCGCGTACCGCTTGCGCGCGTGCGGCACGTCACATGCGCCGTGGCACTCCCGGTGGCCACGCTGCCTCCAAAGGTACCCTTGCCCACCGAAGCCGCATCGGGCCGGATCACCAGGTTCTCCTCCATCGCTTACGGCCATATATGCGGCCGTTAGGACCGCACCGGACTTCGTCATGCCACTGCTCCCCTGCCTCGCCCTCGCGTTGGCCGCGATGACCGCCGAGTCACTCACCACGACTGAGCGTGCAATCTCCCGCGCCGTCGATGCCCGTACGGCAGCCGCGATCGACCTGCTCGAACGACTTGTCAACATCAACAGCGACACGATGAACTTTGCCGGCGTGCGCGCCGTCGGCGACATCCTGCGGCACCGACTCGACGCACTGGGCTTTCGCACGCGTTGGGTGGACGGCGCGCCGTTCGGTCGTGCAGGGTATCTGGTCGCCGAACACACGGGTTCCGGTCCCAGGCTGCTGTTGGTCGGGCACCTCGACACGGTCTTCGAACCATCGAGTCCCTTTCAGAAGGTGGAGCGACTCGCCGACTCCACCGCACGCGGCCCCGGCATCATCGACATGAAGGGCGGCGATGTGATCATGGTCCTGGCCATGGAAGCGCTGCGCGACGCAGGTGTACTTTCGTCGCTCCATATCACGATCGTTATGAACGGCGACGAAGAACACGCTGGTGAACCGATCGCCGAGGCGCGTCGTGCGCGCATTCTCGATCGCTTTCGCACCCGACTTGCCGGCGAGCCCTATCTCACCTTCAACCCCGGTGTCGCACCCGGCGGCGCGCGTGTGGCCCTCGACACCATGGCCAACAAGGGCACCGCCGAAGGCAAGACGAACATCGTAGCCGAACGGATGACCATGCAGGGCGATCTGCGCGCGCTCTCCCCCGAGCAGTTGCAGCGCACCTAGGCCACCATGCGAGAGGTCGTGCGTCAGCATCTCGGCCGCACCAGCGCCACCATCACCTTCGACGATGGCTATCCGCCGATGACGCCCACCGAGGGGAATCGCCGATTGCTGGCCATGCACGATCAGGCGAGTCGTGATCTCGGACTCGGCCCCGTCACCGCCGTCGATCCGTCCAAGGCGGGCGCCGCGGACGTGTCGTTCGTGGCGGGCATCGTGCCCATGATCGACGGGGTGGGGCTGGCCGGTCGCGATGGGCACACGTCGTAGGCGACCGCCGATCTGCGCTCGTTGTCCATCCGCGCCAAGCGAGCCGCGCTCACGATGTACCGCTTCTCGCAATCGAAAGCGCTGCAACCGTAGCGCCTGCACCCGGGTACGAACATCCTTCGACCATCGTCACCACCAGTGTTCGCACGTCACCTTCCCGCCGCACGCATCATGTCACGGTTCCGTCGCACGTCATCCGTTCTCGCCGCGTTGCTGACGGTGTCCTCGCCACCACGTCCGGCCATCGCCCAATCCGCGCCGGTGCTCACCGCGGCGGAATTCGCGGCCAGACGCGACTCGTTCGCGACGCTGATTGGCAACGGCGTCGTGGTCGCCTTTGGCGCACGTCGTCAGGTGCACGATTACGGCATGTTCTTCCAGTTGCCGTCCTTCCGGTATCTCACCAACTACGAGGAACCGGACGCCGCACTGGTGATGGTCGTCCGCGACAAGCGCGCATCGGGGATGCTGTTCATCACAACCATCGACGCGCGGCGCGCGTTCTACGAAGGGCCGCGGCTCGATACCGCCACCGCGCAGCGACAGTACGGACTGCGCGGACGCAGCTACGAACAGCTCGCTTCGACGCTCGACTCGTTGGCGAAGATGGGGCTGCCGTTCTATCACGTGCCCGATGTCGAGACGATGGATTTCGCGGCCAACGACTCGCTGACGCGCGGCCAGGAGGCGGTTAAATCGCTTTCGCGCCGGCACCCGAAGCTCGAGATCAGGAATGCCATGCCGTACGTGCTGCAGTTGCGCGCACGTAAGTCACCGGCCGAACTCGCGCTCATCCGGCAGGCGGCCGTGCTCAGCTCCGAAGGACACCGTGCGGCCATGCTCACCGCCAATCCGCAGCGCGAGTATGAACTGCGTGCCGCGCTGGAGTACACGTTCACCCGCATGGGCGCCGAACGGGTCGCGTACGGCTCGATTGTCGGCTCCGGAATCAACGGCACGCAACTGCACTACATGAAGGACTCAGACCCCGTGAAACCGGGCGAGATGGTGGTGATGGATGCGGCCGGCGAGTTGCACGGCTACGCGGCCGACATCACACGCACCATTCCGGTCAGCGGCGTCTTCTCGCCGGAGCAAAAGCAGCTCTATCAGCTTGTGCGCGATGCGCAGGATATTGCCGAACGCAACTCCAAGGCGGGGATGCGTCCGTCCGTGGCCACCGATTCGTCGGTGATCGTGCGCGCCAAAGGGCTCGCCGAGCTCGGGCTCATCGAGAGTGTGGATGCCTCGTTCGATCCACCGTGGCAGGTCAACTGTGCCACGCAGGTGAACGCCTGCCGGCAGTCGAACCTGTGGATGATTCACGGCATCTCGCACGGCATCGGTCTGGAAGTGCACGACCCGACGCAGGCGCAGTTTGGGCAGCGCACTTATCAGGTGGGCGACGCCTTCACGATCGAACCGGGCATTTACATCAGCACGCGTGCACTCGACGTGCTGCCGGACACCCCCAGGAACCGCCAGTTCAAGGCCAAGGTTCGCGCGGCCGTGCTCAAGTACCAGAACATCGGCGTGCGCATCGAAGACGATTACATCATCACCGAGCAGGGACTTGAGCGGATCAGTCTGGCCCCGCGCGAGATCGCCGAGATCGAAGCGCTCATGAGGCAGCGGCGGGTGGTTCAGCCTTAAGGGCAGTGTCTTCGGTTTACGGTGTTCGGTTGGTGCGGCCGGCGACCGTCCGTGCGTAATGGCGACATCGCGAACTGGGGGTTTCGGGTGTCGGGTGATCGGACGGCAGTTGTCTGTGGAGCGGAACTGAGAACTGCGGACAACAGTCAACTGAAGTGGTCGGTGGTGAGTGGTCGTTGTGCTCCACTGCCAACCGATGCGGACGACTCGGGACCCGAACAACCAGCTTGTGATGTCAGGGCCATCGCCGCGAAGGTCGTCGGCCCTCCTCGCAGTTTCAACCCGCCACCCGTCACTCCCGCGCCCCCAACTCCCGTTCCTCGAGCCCCCGGTGCATGCGCACAAACGGAATCCGCACCCCGTTCGGCGCAGCCTCTGCCACGTTCTCGAGCACCTCGAATCCGAATGCCCGGTACAGCGGCACGCCCGATAGCGTGGCCATCAGCTCCAGTTGTCGAAAGCCCGCGTCGTACGCCGCAGTCGCGCAGGCGCGCATCAGCAGGCCACCGATCCCCTGCCGCGCGAACTCCGGCGCAACAAAAAATGCACGAATACGCGCAGCGTCCTCTGCCGGATCGAGCAGCGGATCTTCGGCGGTCCTGTGCTGATCGCCACCGTACAGCGAACGCCGCCGGCTCCATCCACCGCAACCGCACACCACTCCGTCGCGCACGGCAACGAGATACGTCCCGTCGCGAATGAGCTGACTGTCCACGCCAAACACATACGTGATCGCGGCGTCGCGTTCGTCGTCCGAGTAGAAGCCGGCGCTGAGTGCGCGCGCCGAGCGTGGAATGAGTTCGCGCAATGCTGGTTCGTCGCTGGTGGTGGCCGCACGGATCTGTACGGCGCCCGACGTGCTCACAGCGTTTGTCCATTGGACGAGGCGTCGATCAGACTGGCCAGTCGGCGCGCGCGCGTTGCCGGCTGCCTGGCATTCGAAATCCACCAGCTGATCTTGTGGCGATACGACGCACTGCGCGAGGCGAAATACGTCCATGCGGCGGTGTTGGCTCGCAGCGTGGCCTCGTCGTCCGCCGACAGCTGCGCGACCTCCGCCTGTTCGTAGGCATACACGCGCGACCGGGCGCTGGAGCGCGCCTCGAACGCCGCCTGACCGGCCGGCGTCATGCGGCCAAGCTCCGTCAGTACTGCCACGCGCGCGATGTTCACCGCACTCCAGATGCTGCCGCGTTTTCGCGGCGTGAAGCGAATCTGGTAGCGTTGCCCGTCTATACGCTTGCGCACGCCGTCGATCCAGCCAAAACAAAGGGCGACGTCGACCGACTCGGGCCACGTCAGCGTGGCGAGACCCGACGTGGTCTTGTGGTAGCCCACGATGAGCGACGAGGCGGTGGCATGGTGCTCGCGCAGCCATGCGTCCCAAGCTCCTGCATCAAGGAACTGTGGTTCGTGCCACCGCCCCGCGTCATTGCGCGGACTCACGGCACTCGCACGTCGAGCGCGAACGCTCCCACCTCCCCGGGACCGAAGCTGGTGGCGAGCACGATGTACCTGCCCGGCGGCAGCGCGAGAGTCAGGCGCGCATTGGTGCCGCCCGCGCCGTCATCATTCTCGCCCTGCAGCGTGCCGGCCACGGTGAATACCGCCAGATATGCGTCGAACACCGTGCTGCTGAGCGTGATCTGGTACGTGGCCGCAGTGACCACGTTGAGTTCATAGCGATTGGCGAAGGTCCCATCAGGCAATCGACACGAGGCAGTGCTGAGCGCGCCGTTCACCGTGGACGGCACTTGCAGCGGCGTTGCGGAGAAGCACCCTGCGGTCGCTGGCGTGACCGACAGCTGAAACGCTCCCACCTCGTCCGCGTCGAACGTGTTCGCGTAGATGATGTAGCGTCCCGCGGGCAGGAGGCGCGCGATGCGCGCATTGGTTTGTCCGCCGTCGTCGTCGTTCTCCTCGAGAATGGTTCCGCTGACCGCATCCTGCAGCAACAGATACGCATCCACGATACTGCTGGTCATGTCGATCTGCACGGCGGTCGGTGCCGTCAGCTGCAACTCGTACTTCTGTGTGAACGACCCGTCGGGAAGTCTGCAATCGGCGGCGGTGAGCGTGCTGTTGAACGTTTGCCCGACGACGATGGGCCGCACGACATCGCATGCCGGAAGCCGCGGGCCGGATACCGTGACCGGCACGCTGGCCGAACGCCCTTCACTGCTCGCGGTGATGTCGACCACGCCGACCGCGACACCGGTCGCGATGCCGGACGCCGAGATGCTGACACGCGAGGGATCCAAGCTGGCCCAGGTGACTGTGCGACCTTGCAGCACATTGCCGGCCGCGTCCCGCGTGGTCGCCGTAAACTGCTGTGTGCCGCCGACGATCACCGACGCCTGCGCAGGACTGAGGGTGATCGCCGCTACCGGCACGGGAATGACGGTGATGGCCGTCGTGCCCGAGCGACCTTCGCTGGTGGCCGTCACCGTCGTCGCGCCAATCGCCACGCCGGTGACGAGTCCCGCGACCGACACGGTCGCTCGCGTGGCGTCCGAGCTCGTCCACGTGACAGTGCGTCCCGACAACGCAGCCCCGTTTGCATCGAGTGCGGTAGCGACCAGCTGCTGCGTTGCACCCACCACGAGGGACGAGACAGCGGGCCCGATGCGGACGGCCGCGACCGGGGTGGGAAGCACCGTCACCTGCGCGTTTCCGCTCCGGCCGCTGATCGACGTGGCCGTGATCTGCGCACTGCCGGTGGCGACCGCGGTCACCTCACCGCCGGTACCGACGGTTGCGATGCTGTTCGCACTGCTGGACCACGTGACGACGCCGACGGCAATGACCGCGCCATTCTGATCAAGACCGTTGGCGCTGGCCGCGGTGGACTGACCGGGCAGCAAAGTCGGAGTCGCGACCGACACGTTGAGCGTGGTGAGCACAGCCGGTGGTGTATCGGGTCCGCTGTCGCCGCACCCGGCGACGGTACCGAGCGTAGCCATCGCCACGGCGGCGATCGAAAGCCATCGCTTTACTGGCATCGCAGCAAACCTCCGTCGGCGGTCGCGACCATCAGCGAAGTCGTCGAAGAGTTCGACGCGTCGCGGAGAGGCCGAACATGTGCTGTTGCGCCGAGCGCAGCAGGCAAAAAACGTCGCAACGGCGGCAGGTCTGCGAAAGGTGATCGCGACCGGGTGCCGCTCTCGCAGCACGAACCCCGGATCGACTGCCGGACGCCTGGCCGCGTTTCCGACCATCCAACCGGTCAGGTACATCCATTGCGCCATGCGCGTAAGCTTGGCGTAGTCGATGTTCTTCGGCTCATCGCGCGGTGTATGGTAATCCGGATGCAGGTTTGATGAAATGAACAGACTTGGCACGCTGCGTTCCGCGTACGGCACGTGCTCGCTTCGAACGTACCAGCCCTTCGGATGTGTCGGGCGGTCCCAGAGTGAATCGATGACGAACTTGGTCGTGCCGAGATTCGCCGCCAGCGCCATCTGCACCAACTCCAGCGAGTCGCGATGCGGGGGCTGGGAGGCGACCAACGCCGCTGTATCGGGGTGAGTGCGGCCGATCGTTGTCCGCCCGCAGTTTGATGTCCACCGCCGGCCCATCGGTCTGCACGTGCTGTCACGAACATCGCCCACGAACCCGTTTTCGCGGACATATTCACGGCCGCGTTCGAGGTGGGCGTGATCTCCGTCCAGAGCGCCAGCGCGGCGAATGCTGGAGCACGGCGACGACGCTTTGAACGACGCGTGGAACGACGGTTGGCGGGACCAAATTGGGGACCAGGCAGGAGCGGGCGCGCATAAGTTACGGCCGAGCCACGGATTGATCACCCATCACACGAGACAGCAATGGCGACCGACAGCGGACAGAGCTTCACGAACCACGCGCAGATGACTCCGGGCTATCACTACCTCACAAGTCCGCTCGGCCTGATCTACGTGATCTGGTCCATCAAGCGCCTCATTTCGTCTCCGGGCGAGGACACGGCCTTCGCGACAGTGGGTGCAGTGGCCCTCTTCGGCGCGATCGCGTACGCCCGTCTGTCGCCATTGCGCGCGCAGGATCGCATCATCCGGCTCGAGGAGCGGCTTCGTCTCGGGCGCATCCTCCCCGCCGACCTGCAGCCGCGCATGGAGGAGCTGCGTCCGTCGCATCTGATCGCCATCCGGTTCGCCTCGGACGCCGAAGTCCCCGAGCTGGTGCGCACCGCGCTCGCCAACCCGACGATCACGGCCAAGGAGCTCAAGGCGCAGATCCGCCAGTGGAAGGCGGACTACTTCCGGGTGTAGCAGGTTCTGCTGCGGGCGAACCTCTGTAAGCGCGGCGGCGAAGCTGCTTCGCTCCCTCCAGTCCTCACCCGAATGGTACCCACCCAATCTCATGCTTCGATTCATTGGATGGCGGGTTGCCTTCGGCAGGGCGATCGCGTTGCGCGCTATCGTGGTTCGACCGAGCGTCGGCATGGAGCGCGGTCGCGCGTCGCATCACTCGTCTCACGCTTTCACCTGAACCGCCGTACCGTAACAGAGTACTTCGGTCCCGCCCTGCATCATTTCAGTGGCGTCATCGCGGATTCCGATTACGGCGTCAGCATTCGCCATTTCCGCCTGCACCAGCATGGTATCGAAGGTTTCCCTGCGCGTGCGTTCTGCGAGCTCCGTGAAGAGCGTGATGTTCCCGCCGAATATAGACTGTATCCCGGCGCCGACGGTCCCGAATACCGATCGTGACCGAACGACCACGCCTCGTACGACGCCGAGCGTCGCCACGAACTCCGCGTCGTCGAGCTTCGCGACGGGGGGGAGATGCGCACCACGCTGGAAGACACCGTGCGCGCTCAAGGCTGACGCTGGCGCTCGATCGACCAGCGGAGCCGCCAGTTCGCATTGCTGGACCGCTCCGCTCCCGAAGTTTTTTTGACGGCCGTAGCCTCCTCAGCTTTTCTGGTGAGTCGGGCGGCTATCTCCCGAAAATCGAGCGCGTGGGATCTACGCAGTGATTTCGCTGCACGACCTGACGATCGGATTCCGCCATGGCAACGAGGTCCGTGCGCTGTTCACGGTGTCGGCGACGATGTCCGCCGGTCGCATCACAGCGATCTTGTGGGCGAATGGCGCAGGCAAGTCGACGTGCCTGAAGACGATCCTCGGCTTTTCTCCTCCCCTGTCGGGTACCGTGCTGGTGGACGGGAATACGCCGGCCGCGTATCGCAGGCATTCGCCGATCGGCTATCTGCCTGAAGGTGGGAGTTTGCCGCTTTCGCTCACGGTCGATGGGTTTCTCCAGCGCGTCGCCTTCGCGGCGGGATTGCGCGGTGATGCCGGCGCACATGCCGTTGCCGTTGCGACGCAGCTCGCCGCGATCGACTTTCCGACCTCACGACTGATCGGCGCGTTGAGCAAAGGCATGCGACAGCGCGTGGGATTGTCGGCGTCGCTGTGCCCGCTCCCCAAGGCGGTGCTGCTGGATGAGCCGGAGTCGGGGCTGGACCCCATGCAACGGACCACGCTCAGACAGACGATGTCCCGATTGGCACCGTCGTAAGGCCGAGCGCCGGCAAGACCAACATGACGTAACCTGGCGTGCCAGATCCCACTATGCCGGCAGCGAGTGCGACGACGAGGATGGGTGCAGACCGACGCAGGCCCACGGTCCATTCAGGGAGCGATGCGGGGATGCCGGGAACGACGCGATGCGCGACTCGGGACTTGGTGTTCCGACTCGCTCCGACCGATAGAAACGCGGTCGCCACGACCACGCTGGCGATCACGGCACTGTCGCGCAGCGAGCGCATAGCGGCGAGGCCAATCAGTGGAGAAGACCAGAGAAGTCCCTCGACGACGCGTACTGGCTGAGGCGCAATGCCGATGATGCAATGCAGCCGAGCGTCGCGCCGTGCTACCGGGAGCAGCAACGTGAGCGCCACGGCCATGGCCCCAAGCGCCATGATCTGCCGGCGAGGTTCGAGGCGCAGCACCGCAACAGCCCCGCCGCCGATGAGCGCGACGGTGACGAACAGAAACCACCCCGGTTCTGCCGCAGCGATGGCGGCGGTGCTGCGCGCCACTGACAACGCTCGTGCGCGTACGACGAGCCGTACGAGCTTCCACCTCACGGTTGGCGGCACCCCAGTCTTGGCGTCGAGCCTGCAGGCTCGCAGGCGCGCTGCGAGGTCATGACGTTCGTGTAGGGCCACCACCATTCAATCGCAAGCCGGGGCGAGGCGCGCCATCGTCGCGCGCCGCGCGCGACTTGGTGACCAGATCGTGCAGCGTGAGAAAGTAGACGCGATGACCGCGGGCCAGCGCGGTCAAGGCAAGCCCGGTCGCCAGATGGGTTTTGCCCACCCCACAGGGGCCGAGCAGCAGGACGTTCTCGCCTTGGTGCAGGAAGCGCAGCGTTGCAAGTTCCTCGACCGTCGGCTTGGGGATGTCGGGCTGCGCGGCGAAGTCGAAGGACCCCAAGGTCTTGCGCGTGGGGAGGCCGGAGAGTTTCCGAATCGTCGTGATACTCCGCTCGAAGCGTGCCGCGGGTTCGAGACGGCTGGCAGTGGACCGGCAATGGCGTCGATTTGTCTGACCACCTTTATGATCCAACGCGCCTCGCCGCCTAACGCCATATTCGCCGAGAGACGTCAGCAGTGGCTCCCCACGCCCGTGGTTCCCCACGCCAAGGGCTCCCTACGCCAGGGGCACTCCTTGGCCAGGCGCCAGCGTACGAGACGTCAACGTACCCAAAATGCCGGATGGCCGGTCGGTCGCCGCACGCTCGATGCCCGCCTATGGCCGCCGTTCGCCCCCCACCGCACGCGTCCGTTCCACCGCCACGCTGATCCCACCGTTCGCCGTCTGCAGTACGGTGTCCATCGGGAGGCGCAGTTGCGACGACAGCTGACGATCGGGCACGAGCATCGCCAATCGCCACCCCGTGCCGCCCTCGCGCAGCACATCGCCCAGCCGCGCGTACAACGAGCGGATGTCGTTGCCGTCGGTCACCCGCAGGCCGTACGGCGGATTGGTCAGTAGCAGACCGCGTTCCCCCACCGCCGCGAGATCGGTATCCGAGAGCGACTGCTGCGCGATGGTCACGTCACCCAGCACGCCAGCGCGCTCGGCGTTGGCCACCGCCGCTTCGCACGCACCCGCATCGCGATCCGCCAACACAATCGGCACGCCCACCGAGGGCAGGATCTGCGCGCGTGCGGCGTCACGGGCCGCCTGCACCAGAACCGCGTCCGCGCCCGGCCACTGCTCGAAGGCGAACGACCGCTCCAACCCCGGCGCAATCCGGCGCGCACGGAGTGCCGCTTCAATGCCGATCGTACCCGAGCCGCAAAACGGATCGACCATCGGCACGGTGCCATCCCATTCGCACGCGACCAGCATCGCCGCGGCCAGCGTTTCACGCAGCGGCGCTTTCGCGATGGCCTGTCGCCATCCGCGACGGTGCAGCAGTTCGCCCGAACTGTCGGCGCTGATGGTGCAATGATCGTGATCGAAGCGCACCACGATCAGCTGCGCCGGGGCCTGCTCCACCAGATCGTCATCGTCGCGCGCACGCAACTCCACGGTCACGCCGGATACCGAACGCTCGATCCCGCGCGCGACACGTTCTGCGACCGCATCCGAATGATAGAGCTTGGACTTGCGACAGGTCACGCGCAGGCGCGCCGTCATCCCCGTGGACAGCACACGCGCCCACGGCACACGCATCGCCTGCTTCTCGAGCGTCGCGAAGTCGCGCGCCTCGAATGTGGCCAGTCGCACCAGCACCCGACTGGCCATGCGCGACCACAAGTTCACGCGCAACACGTCGGCCATGGTGCCGTCGAACGCCACGCCCGCGTCGCTCACCTCGCGCGGGACGATGCCCAGTGCGGTCAGCTCTGCGGCCACGAACGGCGCGAGCCCCGGCGCCGTGACCGCGAACGCCTCGATGATCGGTGGAGCGGTCATCACCTCGTTCGTCGACGGGCTCGTTGATGTCGTGAACGGCCGTGTGGGCGATGCCTTCGGGGACTTCTGCGGCGACGCAGTACGCGACGCGTTGGGCGACTCTTTAGGCGGCTTGTGCACCATGTACGCGATGCCGGCGCTTGCCCTCGTACGAACGCGCGCCACGGGTGACCAGCATCGGCCAGAAGTCCTCGGCGTCCAGCGGCCGGGCAAACAGGTAACCCTGTCCCAGCTCGCATCCCAGCTCGAGGAGATGGAGGCGCTGCGCCTCCGTTTCGATGCCTTCCGCCACGGTATTCATCCGCAGCGTTTCACCCAGTGCGACGATCGCGCTGGCCAATACCGGACCATCGCCTCCCTTGTCAATGACGTCCACAAACGCCTTGTCGATCTTCAGAATGTCGATCGGATAGCGCTGCAGATAACTCAGGGAAGAATAACCGGTGCCGAAGTCGTCGATGGCCAGCGAGACGCCGAGCGCCTTGAGCGCGGTCAGCCGGGCCATGGAGAGCTCCGTGTTCTGCATCAACATGCTCTCGGTAAGCTCGAGGACGAGATGCTTCGGATCGAGACCCGATTCCTCGAGCGCGAGACGCACATCGTCGACCACACCGGGCTCCTGCAGCTGGCGCCCGGAAAGATTGACGTTGATGCGCATCGGATGCCCACGCTCCTTCTCCCAGAGATAGGCGGTGCGGCAGGCGCGCTTGAGTACCCACCGACCGATCGCGCAGATGAGCCCCGTCTCTTCGGCAATCGGAATGAACACCCCCGGCGGCACCGTGCCCCGATCACGGCAGCACCACCGCACCAGCGCCTCCGCCCCGATGATCTCCCCCGTTTCCAGCAACACGATAGGCTGGTACTGCAGGAAGAACTCGTCTCGCTCGATGGCGCGACGCAGATCCGCCTCGACCACCAACCGCTCGAGCGCCGCAATGTGCATCTGCGGCTCGAAGCACACGCATTGCCCCTTGCCACGCGTCTTGGCGACATACATTGCCACATCGGCGTTGCGCATCAGTTCGTCGGTGGTGCCGCCCTGCGTGGTGCGGGCGATGCCGATACTCGCGCTGACGAACACTTCCTTTCCGCCGAGCATGAACGGCTTGGCCAGCGCCGCCGCAATCCGTTCTGCAAGGTGCAGCGCATCCGTCGGCTGATCGGCGTCCTCCACGAGCACGGCGAATTCATCACCGCCAAGTCGTGCAATGAGATCGCTGTCGCGCACACACGCCGACAGTCGACGCGCGGCGTCCACGAGCAGGCGATCACCGGCCGCGTGCCCCAGCGAATCGTTGACGGTCTTAAAGTTGTCCAGATCGAAGAAGAGCACGGTCACCGACTGTCCGACCCGCACGGCGCGCGTCAGTGCGTGGCCCACCTGATACAGAAACAGTGAGCGATTCGCCAGATCGGTGAGCGGATCGTGAAACGCCTGGTGCATGTACTGCGCCTTGATCACACTCTGCTCGGTCACGTCGCGCGTGTTCAGCACCAGCCCGTTGATGACCGGCTCGCTGAGCAGGTTCGTGCCCACGTTGTCCACGGTCATCCAATCGCCGTTGGCGTGCGCCAGCCGCCACTCGCACTTGAGCGTGCCGACGGTCGCATCGCGCGGACCGGTCTGCGCGCGCGAGCTGCGCGCGAGTTCAGCCAGAAACTGCAGCGCGCCGGGCGCGTCCTCCGGATGCAGCAACGCCACCAACGAGGTGTTCGCCAGTCGTGCCGGATCGTGGCCGAGCACGGAGACCATGGACGGACTGGCGTAGCGGATCGTACCGTCCGGATCGACGATGGTGATCACGTCGCTGGAGTGCTGCACGAGTGCGCTGAAGCGCGCTTCGCTGAGGCGCGCGCTCGACTCCGTGAGCACGCGCACCGTTTCGCGCGTGGAGGCGGCCTGGCGCGCAAAGGCGAGCAGGGCCAGCAGCACGGAGCCGAGGGCAAGTCCCATCAGCGGTTGCGTCCCCTGCTCGCTCGCGGCGTTGAGCAGCAGACCGAAGCCCGGCACCACGGCGGCGTACGGGATCAGACTGGAGGTGTCCGCCGTCTGTGCGCCACGCGCGCCGGGGCGGATTCGGCGCTCGGACATCGTGATCAACTTGATCCAGCCTGCGCCGGCCAGCAGCGCGGCGCTGATCGGCGCGGTGATCGAGGCCCAGTCCTTCGACGCGGCAGCGAATGACAGTTCGACCACTGTGGCCACGTGCGCCAGGAAATGCACCAGCAGCGCAGACGCGAGAATCACCAGCACATTCGCGCGATGCTGCAACGCCGTGCGGCGCCACACCACGGATGCAACGAGAATGAGCACCAGTTCGGCGAGCGCCTCCATGTGCGCCATGACGAACGGCAGCGTGGCAATGCGCGACACGCTCGACACGGTGAACAGATCGAACCAGAGCACCAAGGCGCCGCCCACGATGACGGTGGAGCCGTCGAGTGCGAGTTTCGCGCGATCGAGTCCCGCGCGCGGCGCACTGGGCAACTGCAGCAGTCCGTAGAGCAGGATCGCATGCACCAGAAGCGGCGAGGAGGCCAGCAGGACACCGCGATGGACCTGCGGGACCACTTCGTTCAGCACGGCAATGCAGACCACCACACACTGCGAAACGGCGATTGCCGACCAGAAGCGACGTCCGCCAAGATCGAGCAGCCGCGCCTGCGAGGCACGATACGCCAACGCGCCGGCCAACACCGCGAGCGCCTGCGTGGCGAACAGCCGGAGCGTGTTTACAATCGCGCTATTGCTCTCCCCCGAACCGATCCACACCGCCACCAGGGCGTAGCCGACCAGTCCCGCCAGCAGCACCCGATGGCGCAGACGGAGCGACACCTGCGTGGGTACAACCGGCACGCCCGCCGCGTCGTGGCCGGTCTCGACGATCGGATTGTGGCCCGAACGACGAACGCGCGCGTCTTCGGGTGTGGGCATGGATCAGGGGAGGGGAGTGATCGAGGAGCGATCAGCGCGCGACGGTCCGGGGTTCGGATCGTATTGCGGCGCGCTTCCGTTGCCACCACACCAGGCGGAGGGCGAACAGGAGCGCGAAGACCGATGCGTAGAGGATCGGCTCCTCGAGGTCTTTCTTGACTCCCCAGAAGAAGTGCACGCAGGCTGCGACGGCGGCCACGTATACCAGTCGATGCAGCGCATTCCATTTTCTGCCACCCAATCGCCTGATCCACCCCTTCGTGGAGGTCAGTGCCAACGGCAACATGAGCAGGAACGCCAGCATGCCGGCGGTGATATACAGATGCTTGAGCACGTCCTCGACGATGTCACTCACGTCGAAGAACATGTCGAGCCCGATGTATACGCTGAGATGACCGAACGCCCAGTAGAACGCCGCCAGTCCCAAAAAACGGCGTTCGGCGACCAGCCACCCCCACCCCGTCAGCTTCAGCAGCGGGGTTACGGCCAGACAGGCGGCGAGGAAACGGAGTGCCCACTCGCCCGTTGCGTGTTCGAGAGAACGGATAGGGTTGGCGCCCAACCCGCCGGTCAGCCCCTGCACCCCGATCCCGACAATGGGGAGCAGGACGACAGCCCACAGGAACGGATGGATGAAGCGTCGGACGAACGGCTCCGCGCGCGCGACCGAGTGGCCCCACGGCGCGCCCGGTACGGCTCGGCTCAATAATACTTCCTCAAATCCATGCCCGCGTACATGGACGCCACCTGATCGCCGTATCCGTTGAACATCAGCGTCGGGATCTTGAGGAACGCACCAATGGGTCGCTCCTTGGCCTGGGTCCACCGCGGATGATCGACGGTGGGGTTCACATTCGCGTAGAAGCCGTATTCGCTGGCGCGCACATCGTTCCAGGTCGTATTCGGCTGCTTGTCGGTGAAGCGCAGTTTGACGATCGACTTGACGCCCTTGAAGCCGTACTTCCACGGCACGATGAGACGGAGCGGCGCGCCATTCTGCGGCGGCAGAGGCTTGCCGTACATCCCGGTGGCCAGCATCGCCAGCGGATGCATGGCTTCGTCCAGCCGCAGCGCTTCCTTATACGGCCACGGCAGCACTTCACGCCGACGCTGCCCCGGCATGCGGCTCGGGTCGAGAAGGGTGGTCATCTCCAGAAACCTGGCGCTGGGCAGCGGCTCGCAGCGGTTCACGATGTCCTTGAGCTGTACGCCCTGCCATGGAATGACCATCGACCACGCTTCGACGCAGCGGTGCCGGTAGGTCCTCTCCTGCACTGGCAGTCCCTTGAGCAGGTCGTCGATGGCGAAGGTAGTGGGCGTCTTCACCAGTCCCTCGACGGCAACCGTCCACGGCTTCGTGCGGAAGCCGGCCGCCTGCTCCCTGGGCTCCTCCTTCCCGGTCCCGAACTCGTAGAAGTTGTTGTAGCTGGTCGCGTCCTCCTCATCGGTGACCTTGAGTTGCTGGACACCTGTGCCCGTCGCCGAGAGCGCGTGCAGCGCGTCGGGGGTCAGCGCCGCGCCAAGCGCCAGTGCACCCGCCGTGCCCATGAAGGCGCGTCGGTTCAGGTAGACGGACTCCGGCGTGATCTCGGAGGACGGGATGTCGTCGGGGCGGCGAATGAGCATGAGGCGGGGGCGAGAGGAGCAGAAGGTCGGTGCTGCGATATACGCCGTGAGGGCGCGGATAGTTCGTTGGACTCGCGTTCCAGCAGGCCTCCGGCGGACTTGATCATGAGTCGGCCGAAACGCTTCTGACCGACGGTGCTGCCGATCTGGTGGCTTTTGGCCGTCCGTCGTTGGCCAACCCGGACCTTGTGTCGCGTCTGCGGCAGAGCGCGCCGCGCAATCCACCGGACTTTGCGACCTGCTACACGCCGGGCGAGAGGGCCCGTCGCAGCGACGCGGTCACCCGCGCCGCACGCGCCGCCACACGAGCCAGCCGATCACCGCCAGCACGGCGACGGGAATGAGTACGCCCAATGATGCAATGCACCAGGCCACGAAGTGCACGAAGTTGCGCCACGCGCCCTTGAAGGCGTCGAGGATGACATTTTCGCCGGGCGCAGCGCCGAGCAGTGGCGCGGGCTCGTGTACCGTGACCGACAGCGTGCTCGTGGCCACGCGGGACCTGAGGTAGCGGAGCCGCCCTTCCCAGCGCTCGATCTCCTCGCGTACGCGCGAAAGCTCCCGTTCGACGGCCAGCACGTCCTCCAGTTTCCCCGTGCGCGTGGCCAGCAGCGTGATCAGCCGCTCCTCCAGGCGCCGCGCATTGGTCACGCGCGCCGTGATGTCCACGAACTCTTCGCCGACGTCTTCCGCAGTCGAACTGATGGACTCGACGGTGCCAAGCGGGTTGAGGCCGGAGAGCGCTTCGTCGAATCGTGCCGAGGGGATCTTCAGTTCGAGCGTGGCGCTACGCACCTGACTCTGACCCGCGAACAGCGACGTGTTGCCGACATACCCGCCAAGTGCGGCGGCCAGTCGCTGCACCGCCGCGATGGCCGCTTCGAGCGAGTCCACCTGCACCGACGCGCTCCCGCTGCGGATGACCATCGCCGGCGACGTGATGGTAGGCTGCTCGGCGGCGCCCGACGTGGCGGCGCCCGACGCCCTGGCGTCAGCGGCCGGCACGGACTCGCCGGTCATCGTCCCGCTGAGCGCGAGCGGCGCCTGTTCCATGCGCGAGGCTGTGGCCGGCGCTTCCGGTGACGACGAAGCTGACGTCGCCATCTCCCCCGATGCGCGCCTGTAGGTCGCGTTGTCGCCGCACGCCGCGGCGCTCACGCTCGCGATCAAAAGCACGGATATCGGCAGGACGCGACGGATCGTGTGCGACATCGAAACCTGCATCGGGAGCTCCAAGTGGTGGTGAGCGGCGGCAACTGTTCGGCGACCGATTCGCCAGCCGTTTGTTCGGCGCCTGCAACAGGAGACGTGCTGCCGAGAGAATCTTGCACACGCGGGATCACCCTCTAGCGTCTGCCCACCCAGGCTCCGATCGCTTCTCGTCAGCTTGCGTCTCGCCGATCTATGCGCCTGTCTCCACCGGCGTGTCCGGCTGGCTTCCCCACTCAGTCCAGCTCCCGTCGTACAACGCGGTCCGCGTCGCGCCGGCCACTTCGAGCGCCAGCAGCACGGCGCAGGCGGTCACCCCGCTTCCGCAACTCGCCACAATGGGCGCCTCGAGGTTCATACCCGCGTCGGCAAAGCGCGCGCGCAGCGTGTCGGCGGGCGGGAGAACGCCCTCAGCGTCCACCAGCGAGGCGTAGTGCACGTTGCGCGCGCCCGGGATGTGGCCGCCGCGCACGCCGGGCCTTGGCTCCGGCTCCTGTGCCGAAAATCGACTCGGCGACCGCGCATCGACCACCTGCTCGGCGTTGGTACCAACGTTGGCGCGCATGGCTGCCAGATCACGCCAGCGGGCGCCGTCCAGTCGCGGTTCGAACACGGCCGGCACGGGGTCGGACACGTCGGTGGACACGGGGCGCCCCTCTCTATGCCACTTGCGGTACCCTCCGTCGAGCACCGCCACGTGCTGGTGACCCATTGTGCGCAGCATCCACCACAGGCGCGGCGCGCTAAAGTTCTGCCCTGAACCGTCGTAGACCACCACGGCGTGCGCAGTGCCGATTCCCAACGCGCCGAGTCGCGCGGCGACCACGTCGGGCGCAGGCATGGTGTGCGGGAAGGGCGCCGTGTCGTCGCTCAGCGCGTCGATATCAGCGAACACGGCGCCTGGCAGGTGGCCGCACTCGAACTCGGACCTCGCGTTGCGTCCCGCCGCGGGGAGGTACGTGCTGGCGTCGATCACTCGCAGCGTCGGGTGGCCGAGGTGGGCGGCGAGCCAGTCCGTCGAGACGAGCGGGGTGGGAAGTGCAAGGGACATCGTACTGCCTTGGGAAGGAGTCCCCGCAATCTCCCGTCGGGCGCGCCCGTACACCAGCGCGCCAACCGACGCACCAGGATCTACTATTCAACCGAGACGTGGACGCCACATCGTGCTGGCGGCCCGCGCGTCACTTCCAGCTTTGGGGAGCATCACCGTGCGTAATTCGAAATTGCTCGTCACCGCAACGTTCATCGTCGCGGCCGCGGCCTGCACCACCAGCGAGCAGTCGCCAAGCGCCGACAGTGCGGCGTCCGCTTCGGCGGCGTCCACGGGGAGCGCGACGGATCCCATTGCCGCCGTTCGCATCGTCTCGCAGACAGACGGGGACAGCGTATCGCAGCCGTTCACAGTGCGTCTGGAGGCCACGGGCGTGGAGGTGATTCCCGCCACTGGTACCCGCGAGCCGGGCAAGGGGCATCACCATCTGGTGATCGATGGCAATGCCTCCGACGATACGCTGCCGCTGCCCGCCGCTCCGCTGGTCATTCACATGGGCACGGGCGCAACCGAACGGGTGCTCGACTCGCTGTCGGCAGGGCCGCACCGCATCATCGCAATCTTCGCGAGCGGCGACCACGTGCCGATGACGACGGTCAAGCGCGACACCATCACGGTGGTCGTGCGTTAAGCGGAGCGGCTCGCGCGTGGTGTCCGGCACGGCGTCGCCTGGCACCGCTTCGCCATCCGGCCCGTGGGGTTTTTCGCCGCAGCCCCGCCGCCGACCTGCCGAAGCAGTGGTGGGGGCGCCTGCAGTGCAGACGAGCAAGCAGAGCGGGCCCGTGCCTTGACCACCGGCGCGGGCCCTCTTTGCGTTAAGGGATGACTGAATCCGCCGCCGACCGCGACGCCGCGCCTGCATCGCTGCCGCCCACGCTCGCCAAGACCCTCCGACAGTTCCGCATGTTGGGGCGCGAAGAGAAGATGCAGGCGCTGCTCGCCTGGTCGAAGAAGCTTGAACCACTCCCCGAACGGTTGGCCGAGCTGGACCGGAGCGCCTTCACCGTGCCCGAGTGCCAGACACGGGTGGATCTGTTCCCGGAGCGTAACGCCGACGGTACGCTGCATTTCTACGCCGATGTCAACGCCCGGCAGTCACCTACGATCGCCGCCGTGCTTGCCATTACCTTTGCAGCGGTGAATGACCAGCCGCCCGCGACCACGCTGGCACTTCCCGCCGACTTCGTGCGCACGCTGATGCAGGACATCGGGCTTGGTGCGCGCGAAAGCGGACTCGCGGCAATGCTCGCACGCCTCAAGCGACACGCCGTCGAGTCGTCGACCCAATCCAGCTCTCCCACGTCTCCAGCCCAGCCTCATGACCGTCACCATCACGATTCGCAATAACGGACCATTCGTCATCGCTGCCGACCAGGTGTCCATGGTCCAGCTGGTCGATCACGAAGGAAACGTCGTCCCACCGCGTTCCGCCGAAGGCAAGCCGATGTCCCTTTGCCGCTGTGGTGCGTCGGCGGTGAAGCCCTTCTGCGATGGTACGCATTCGAAAATCGGATTCGTTGGCGCCGATGCCGCGCGTGTTGCCTATGACGCGGCCCAGGCGGCGACCGAGGCCAAGCCGACGCTCGGCTGATGCAACGGTTGCTCAACGCATGGGCGTGGGCGGAGATGGTGGTCGTCGTCATCATCGGCACGCCCATCGTTGCCCTGGTCTTCGCGTGTACGGCGCCCTTCGATCCGGGACGGTACGCCGCCGGTCGCGCGTTTCGACTCGTTGGCGTGACGGCGATGCGACTCAACGGTCTGTGGCGCTTTCGCGTGCGCGGTTCGTTGGCCGATCCGCGCCGACCGTACGTGGTCGTCGCCAATCACGAATCGTACGCGGACATCTTCCTGATCAGTTGCTTTCCGTGGGAGATGAAGTGGCTGAGCAAGGACACCATGTTCAAGATTCCGTGCATGGGCTGGATGATGCAGATGGCTGGCGACATCAAGCTCATTCGCGGCAAGCGTGAGTCAGCCCTCGACGCCATCAAGCAGTGTCGCGACCGGTTGTCCAAGAAGGTCTCGATCATGATTTTCCCGGAAGGCACGCGCTCGCGTGACTGGGAGATGCTGCCGTTCAAGGACGGCGCGTTCCGCCTGGCGATCGAAGCGGGTGCGCCGATCCTTCCCATCGCCGTGGCCGGTACACGCGGTGCGATGGCGAAGGGTACATTCCAGTTCCAGCCCGCGCGCGCCATAGCGCAGGCACTCGAACCGATCGAAACGAAGGACCTGACCCTCGCCGATCTGCAGGCACTCAAACAGCGGGTGCGGGAGCGTATCGAAGAGGGACGTCGTGCGCTCGCCGCAGAACTCGGCATTCGGATCGATGGTGACGCCGCCGTTCGTCCAACAGCCTGACGCCGCGCCGCTGGACGAATCCTCGCTCGAGGCGCGGCTCTCCGCTCCCGACGAGGACACGGTGCGCGCACTGGAGTCGCTTGACGGCGATATTCTGGTGCTCGGCGCCGGCGGCAAGATGGGGCCCACTGTCGCGCGCATGGCGCGTCGCGCGCTCGTGGCACCGGCGATGGGTGGGACGCGTCGTCGCGTGATTGCGGTCTCGCGCTTCAGCAATCCCACCGCGGCAGCGGCGCTCGACGCGCACGGCGTGGACGTGATGCGCGCCGATCTCTCCGATCCGCGTGATGTCGCGCGGCTCCCGGATGTGCCAAATGTGTTGTGGATGGCTGGACAGAAGTTCGGCACCACCGGCGATCCGGTTGGCACCTGGACACAGAATGTCGTCGCATCGGTGCTCGCGGCGGAGCGATATGCCCGATCGCGCATCGTCTGCTTTTCCACCGGCAACGTTTATGGACGCTCGCCTGTCGCGCGCCGCGGCTCCGGCGAACGCGATCCGCTCCTCCCCGACGGCGAGTACGCGGCATCGTGCGTCGGGCGCGAACGCGTCTTCGAATCGATTGCGGCGCGCACGGGATCACCGCTGTTGCTCTATCGCCTGTTCTATGCGTGCGATCTGCGCTACGGCGTCGTCACCGACATCGCGCTGCGCGTGCTGCACGGCGCGCCAGTCTCGCTTGCGGTGGGCTATGTGAACGTGATCTGGCAGGGTGACGCCAATCGGCTGGCGCTGCGCGCGCTGACATGTGCGTCGCAACCAGCAACGACGCTCAATGTGACCGGACCCGTGGTCGCCGTGCGCGAGATTGCCGAGTGCGTTGGTGCGCTCACTGGTGTCACGCCAGTCTTCGAGGGCACGGAAGGCGAGGATGCACTCATCGCCAACACATCGCGCCTCGGACAGCTGCTACCGTTCACCGCGCTGCCACTGGAGACGCTGTGCGCGTGGACGGTGTCGTGGATTCGCACCGGCGGACGGTTGCTGAACAAGCCCACCAGCTTCGACACGCGCGATGGCAAATTCTGACAGCGCCCGCGCCCGCACGCCGCAGCTGAATGTGCGACAGCATCTGCTGTACGGACAGGTAATCCCGGCGCATCCGTTGGCGCTCACCCCCGCGCGCACGATCGACGAACGGCATCAGCGCGCGCTCACGCGCTACTACGTGGCCGCAGGGGCAGGTGGCATGGCGGTGGGAGTGCATACCACCGGTTTCCCGATCCATGACGCCACGATCGGATTGTATCGACCAGTGCTCGAGCTGGCAGCGGAGACAGCGACCACGGCACTCACGGCGCGCGATAGCGCTGACGGCGCCCGCCACGCGGGGTTTTTGCGCGTCGCGGGTTTGATCGGCGATACAGCCAACGCCATCAAGGAAGCGGGGATCGCGCTTGCGCTCGACTACCACTGCGGTCTGATCTCGCTGGGTGCGTGGCGCGACGCCGATGACCGCGCCGTTCTCGCGCACTGTCGCCATGTCGCCGAAGCGATTCCGCTCTTTGGCTTTTATCTGCAGCCGTCGGTGGGCGGACGTCGCCTGTCGTACGCGTTCTGGCGCGAGTTCGCCGAGATCGCGAATGTCGTGGCCATCAAGGTCGCGCCGTTCGATCGCTATGCCACTCTGGATGTGGTGCGCGCGATCGCCGACGCCGGACGCGACGACATCGCGCTGTACACCGGCAACGACGATGCGATCGTCGCGGATCTCGTCACGCGTGTTCCAGTGCTCACCGGTGGCCGCGCAGGTACACGTCACTTTGTTGGCGGACTGCTCGGCCAGTGGGCGGTATGGACGCGAAACGCCGTGCAGATGCTGCAGGACATTCGCGCATGGCACGCCTCCAGCGCGGAGATGCTGCCGAGTGAGTGGTTGACGCGCGGTGCCGCGCTCACAATGGCGAACGCCGTAATCTTCGATGCCGCGAACCACTACACCGGGTGCCTTCCCGGCATTCTCGACGTGCTGCGCCGGCAGGGACTCGTGCGCGGCAGTTGGACCTTCGAGCCGCACGAACAGCTGTCGCCCGGTCAGTCGGAGGCGTTGGAGCGACTCGCGGTCCGCTTCCCCGAGTTGCACGACGACGCGTTCGTACGCGAGCATTTGGACGACTGGCTGCGGTAGCGCCAGCGGATGTAAAAAGAATCCCGACCCGCCGTGACGCAGGAACGCCTGCGACCACCCGGTTCAGTGCGCGCGTTCCCGCGTCATTCGCGATCAGGCCGTTGCAGTGCGCGGCAACAGCTTCGCGTGCCATGACGTCGCAGCGGCACGTTGAAACGCGTTCCGCCAATCGCCCACCGTGACAATCGTCGTATCGAACACGTGCGTAGCCGCACTTACGGCACCCGTTGCCGCCGCCGCACGGAACGACGGGCGATCGCCAGTGACGATGACACCCAACGCGTCGCGCCAGAATACCGCGCTGCCACCCACCAGCGACGTGCCAATCTGTGACTCGATGTCGGCGAGCACGCGAAACATGCCATCGATGGAACAGCCGGACGCTCCGGTTGCCGCTTCATCGACGCCGATCGCCAGAAAGCGGTCGTCACGCCAGTCGCGCGCGCAGCAGAGCGGCGCGCCGTGCGCCTTCCATTGCGCGAGGTACGAATCCACCGCGGCAACCATGCGTTCATGCGCTGCGCCCTCCACGGGCGCAGCGGCTCCGAACACCCACACGCGTGCCGTCTCCGGCAGTGTGTCGAACGCGACCAATGGCATGAGCGTTACTCCGGCTTGCCGGCGCCGGGCAACTGCAGCATGGGCATGGCGCCGCCCGTCACCTGTGGCATCTGTCCATTCCAGCGCTTGGCCATCTCGTACTGGACCAGCGACCCCGTGATGCTGCGCGACAGCAGTTCATTGGCCTTGGCCTGCGCCTCGGCTTCGGTGAGGATCGCCTTGGCGCGTCCCGCCGCCTTGATGCTGTCACCCTGCGCCTGGAACGTGTTCTTCTGCAACTCGTTCTGCGCGGTGAGCGCCTGCTGCTGCATTACGTTCTTGAGCGAAATCGCGTCCATGACCGCCTTGGGTGCGCGGAACTCGTTCAACGTGAACTGCTTCACTTCAATACCGTAGGGATCGAGACGTTTCTGCAACATGGCCTGCGTGCGCGTCACGGCTTCGGCTTTCTTGGGTCCGAGGATCTGGGCGATTTCCTCGTTGCCCACCACTTCCTGCAGCGACTGGCGGATGGCCTGCCGGATGTAGCCGTGCGAGATCGTCTGCACGTCGGTGCGGAACGTGGAGTACAGCGCTGGCACCTTCGCCGGGTCGAGCTCGAACGACATGGACACGTCGAGCGAGAGCGGCTGTCCTTCGACCGAGTTCACGTTGATCTCGTCGTTCGTTGGTGAGCCCTCCGTGCTCTCGCGGGTGAGCACCAGCGTCTGCATGAACGTGGGATACTCGTTGATCTGCGTCATGAGCGGGTTGCGCACGTGAAAGCCCGGGCCGAGCGGCGTCGGATCGACGCCACCACCACCGCGATGAATCACGATGCCCACGTGTCCCGGTTCGATGTACGCCACCATGTTGCGCGCCAGCAGAATGAGCGCGACAACGACGATCGCGGCCACGGCGAGCTTGCCGAGCGTATTGGCGCTGGTGCTTCCTCCTTCGTTACCGCCGCCACCCGTCATGGAGTTGCGCATGGAGTTGCGGAGCCCTTCGAGCGTGGAATCAATCGACGTGGCCATTGACGGCCTCCCGATAACAGTGTGGACACAAGGGTTCGCCCGTTGGCAGCCGCACGAGATCCTCTTCGCGCTGCAGCCCGTGGATCGGGCAGGTCAAATCGGCTTGCTTGTCGATGCGACGACGGTTCGCGCTCTGCTTGAGGCGCGTTCTGAACGGCGTCACGCCAAGGGCCCTCAGAACGAAAGCGCCCACTACCGCCGCCAGTGCGATGAAGAGGACGCTTTCCAGCAGGATGACTGTCATATGCTTGATGAATACTACGTGCGCTGCCGCATCGTCGTGTCAAAGTGCCAGGCGATCGCTCTGCCTAGCAGACGATTCAGCACCCCAGTTCGAATCGGAGCATGGCGGCGAGGTTCGGTAGCCGGAACACAAAGCCGGCGCGCTGCAGCACGGCGGGCAGGACGCGTTGGCTCGCCAGCACGGTCTCGTTGGCCATCTCGCTGCCAAGAATCGTGCGGAGCACGAAGGCCGGCGCGGAGGCGAGCAGTGGCCGGTGGAGGACAGCCGCCAGCACGCGTGAATAGTCCGCGTTGGTCACCGGCGTCGGGGCGACGAGATTGACCGGCCCGCGCACGTCATCGCGCATGAGACAGAACTGCAGCGCCCCAATCTCGTCGTCCAAAGCGATCGGGCTGATCCACTGCTTCCCGTCTCCAAGTCGGGCGCCGAGTCCAAACTGAAAGAGCGGCGCCTGCTTGCCGAGCGCTCCGCCCGCCGCGCCCTGCACGATCCCGGTCCGCGCGTGCACCACGCGAATACCGGCCCGCTCGGCGGCCTCGGTGGCCCCTTCCCACGCGCGCCCCACCTCCGCCAGATAACCGATGCCGAACGTGCTCGTCTCGTCCAACGTCTCGTCGCCACGACTGCCGTAAATGCCTATGGCAGAGCCGCTTACCAGCACCTGTGGCTTCCGCTCCAGGGCAGCGATGGTGCGCGCCAGCAGCGTCGTCCCCTGCACGCGACTGTTCAGGATCGCGGCGCGGTGCGTGGCCGTCCATCGGTCGGCGACCGGGGCACCGGCGAGATGCACCACAGCGTCCACCCCCTCCAGCGAACGAGGGTCCAGCACGCCACGCGCCGGATCCCAGGTGATGTCCACGGTGCCCGGCTCCACGGCTCCGCGACCGATCCGCAGGACCTCGTGCCCACCGGTGCTCAGGAACGCGGCCAGCTGCGTTCCGATCAGACCGGTCGCGCCGGTGATGGCCACACGCATGCGCGCACGGTGGGCGAACTGGGCATGACGCTCGAGATCGCCGGCCAGCAGCGCGTGGCGGTAGTCGAAGACGCGTTCCAGCGTACTCGCCGCGTAACCGCCTCCCACGGCCTGTCCGAGCGCGCCCAGCGGCAGTGTGTAGGCGATTTCGTCAACGAGCGTGCTCACGTTTGCCCCGTCCGGTGCGAACGAGTGCGTGTGCACCCAGTGGGAGAACGGGCCGCTCAGCAGCACGTCGCGGAACTGCCGATTCTCGATGTAGTCGCGGTGCGTCAGCCGCCACGTGGTGGCGATGGGACCTGCGTGCACCTGCAGGGCGACCGTCGCGCCGTCGCGAATACCGCCCTGTTGCTCGAGAATCTTCGGTCGGTCCCACGGCGGGGAGAGTCTGGCGAACGCACCCGTCCGTTCATGCCAGGCAAAGAGCGTTTCGACGGGGACGGGAACGCGGAGCGACTTGCGGAAGATCACTGGGGTCATGTCGTGGGCTCGGGTCGATGCGGCTACTGGGTGAACGCCGGGGGCGTCCCGGCTGTTCGCACGCCCAGTGACCCGCGTCGTGATGCACCTGCTGACCCACGATGTCGTGCTCGCCGCGCCGGACTACCAACCCCCCGCATCCTGCAAATCCAGCACTCGCCAGCAGTACCAGCTCGCCACCGACGCCCACGGCCGCCACTTCCGCGCCACCTTTTCCAGCCGATCGGCTTCGGGAAGGGCGCGCATACGGTAGATGCGCTGTGCCCCTTTGCGCACGCCAAGATCGAGAATGGGGAGAACGTCGGGGCGGCCCAGCCGGAACATCAGGAACATCTGCGCCGTCCACGCGCCGATGCCGCGTACCTGCACCAGAGCCGCGATGATCTCGTCGTCGTTCAGCGCATGCAGCGTGCCGAGCGGCAAACGACCCTCGGCCACGTGTCGCGCGAGATCGCGTATGGCGAGCATTTTCGCGTTCGACAGCCCGCATGCGCGCAACGCCGCCTCGTCGTGCGCCAGAATGTGCTCGGGCGCGGGTGGCAATCCGTCACCGGCACCGCATTGCGCCACAAAGCGCGCGTAGATCGTGCCCGCCGCGCCGCCGGAGAGTTGCTGATAGACGATGGCGCGCGCGAGGTGATCGAAGTGCGAGCCGTCTGCACGCGGGAGCAGCGTACATGGGCCCACCCGCGCAATCACGGCCGCGAGACGTTCGTCCGCCGCCGAGAGTGCACGAACCGCGATCTTCACGCGCGCCGCGGTCAGCGCGCTGGCCGGAGCCCCGCTCGACGTCTCGCGTCGCGCGGCGACCACGTCACATGCCCATCGTGAACATGATGTGCGCCTTGGGCGTGCCCGGCAGCATGAGCCACGGTCCCGTGTCGGTGGGTGTGGTGGAGAGACCGGTGCTCTGCGCGGTGGCGAACGGGATGTAGACGACGAACGTGGCGCGCGGCTTGGAGACGGTCCCGGTGGCGAGCGAGAAATCGTTCACCGGTGCGAAGATCTGGTAGAGCGACGCGGGGGCGGTCGGCATGCTGAGCTTCCCCGACGTCACCTCCGCGAAGCGCACGGTATCGACCTGCGTCCCCTTCGTGCCGGCCGCGCGCAGTTGCCGACCGCGGAGCATGAACGGCTCCATCGATTCGTGATAGCACGAGGCGTGATATCCCTGTTCCGCCGGATCGTCGGCCAGACAGAGCATGCCATTTTTTGCCGGACGCAGCGACTCCAGCTTGCCGGCGGTGCGGTAGCCGAGCACGCCGGCGCCGTCGCGCATCTCTTTGGGGAGCGGCAACACGGCGGCGGCAACCTGCAGGTCGACGGGTGGCACCGATTGCGCCGCAATCGTACGGCTCGGCGTCGCGACTGGAACGGCGACGACCGCGGCAAGCAGGAGCAACCGCAGGCGAGCTGGCGACATGACTACCCTCGTTGACGTGAGATGCACACAGAGTAGCTATAGGACTGCGACCGGCGGCAGTTGTCAATCGACCGTTCGCATCATTGTTTCCAATGAACCATGACCGTCGACCCTCCGCAGGACCGCTCGAGCGCCGTCGTGGCTCCACCACACGCCGCCGACCCCGCGCCGCATCGGCACGAAGCGCTTGGCGTGTTCGCGCGCCGAATGGCGCATGACCTGAACAATTTCGCGACGGTCATCCGCACCTACAGCGAGTTGTTGCTGGGGGAGCTTCCGCCCACCACCGCCACGCACGCCGACGTGTCCGAGATCCACCGCGCCGCTGATGCGATGGTGAGCTACGTGCAGCGCATCGCGCGCTTCGCGCGGGCGAGTGGCATGCGCACGTGCCCGGTCGATCTCGATGTGGTGATTGCGGATGTGCTGGCTTCCGTGGCTGCCGGTACCGCAACGCCGACCGCGACCAGCGCCGTCTACTTCGATCGGTCCACCGGCGCACCGATCACCGGCATCGAGACGGATGCGGCGTGGCTCGCTGATGTGCTGCGCGAATTAGTGGCGAACGCACGCGAAGCATCGCCGACCGATGGCACCGTGTCGATTTCGCGGATCAGTCGCACCATAGGTGTACCGGAGCCGCACGGCACGACGGAGGTTCCCGTCGGCCGCTGGGCGCAGCTGTCGGTAGCCGACAACGGACCGGGTTTCGCCCCGTCGGTGCACGAGACGGCGGAAGATCCCTTCGTCACCACCAAAGACGGCGTGCGTGGCGCCGGCTTCGGCCTCACGCTGGCACTGGCGTTCGCTCACGCGCAGCACGGCCGGCTCTCGCGCGAACGCGAGGCCGGACGGACGGTCGTGTCGCTCTGGTTTCCGTTGCGCGACGCCGCCGCGTAGCGATACGCGCTCGCGCGACGTGTGCTTTGCGACATGCGCTCGCGCGTGACTACACGTGCGCCGGACGCAGGGCGTTCAGCAGCGCGTCGGCGACCTTGTCGAGCGGCAGGATGTCAACCGCAGCATCGAGCTTTACGGCTTCACGCGGCATGCCATACACGACGCACGTTTCCTCGTTCTGCGCCACGGTGTAGGCGCCGGCCTCCTTCATGGCCAACATGCCCTTGGCCCCATCGGCGCCCATGCCGGTGAGCAATGCGCCCACGGCATTGCGTCCCGCACAGCGCGCCACGCTCTGAAAGAGCACGTCCACCGCAGGGCGCTGGTGATGCACCTTCGGGCCATCCTTCACGCGCGCGACCCAGCGTGCTCCGCTGGCCTGCAGCACCAGATGCTTGCCGCCGGGCGCCACGAGAGCGAGTCCCGGTGTGACATAGTCGCCGTCGCGCGCTTCCTGCACGCGCATCGCACACACACTGTCCAGCCGCTTGGCGAACGACAACGTGAAGTGCTCGGGCATGTGCTGCACGATGACCGTCCCCGGCGCATCGACGGGAAAACGGCGCAGCACATGTTCGAGCGCCTGCGTGCCTCCGGTGGACGCGCCAAGCGCGATGATCTTGTGCGTGGCATTGAGCGTGGCCATGGTCGGACGTGCAATCGCGGCCACCGGCTCCTCCACTTTGGCGCGCTTGACCACACGGGCGTGCGAGGCCGCCCGCACCGCGCGCACCAGTTCCTCGGCGACGTCCCCGGCCGCGAGCGACGATCCCGGCTTGGCCAGTACCTCGACGGCGCCGAGCGCGAGGGCGCGCAGCGCAGTATCGCTGTTCTGCGGCGTGAGCGAACTCACGACCACGACCGGCAGCGGAAAGTGCTGCATGAGCTTGGACAGGAACGACAGCCCGTCCATGCGCGGCATCTCGATGTCGAGCGTGATGACATCGGGGCGCAGTTGCACAATCCGCTCGCGCGCCACGTACGGATCCGTTGCGGTGCCCACCACTTCGATATCCGGATGCCTGGAGAGCGCATCGGAAAGAATGCGTCGCACCAGTGCAGAGTCGTCCACGATGAGCACGCGCGTCACGCCCGGCTTGCGCACGAATGGCGCCGGGGGGGCGGTCAGAGGACGAACGGGCGAGCTCACGCGACGGTCGCCGCTTCGGGCATGGCGCCAAAGACGTACAAGCTCGTGGCGACGCGACCACTTTCCACACCGAACGTGGCGGTGGCCGACGGCGCGTCGCCGTCACGCGACGGCGTCTCGTCTGCATCATGCACACGCGGCGCGCTCAGATGAAACACGGCCTCGGCACCGGCAATCGACGGCAGCAGATTGCCGCAGATGACATTCGCGACTTCGCCCAGCGCATCGCGCTGCAGCGGTGGCTGACGGCCGCTGGCCTCGCCGAGCATGTTCGAGGCGATTGCGGGCAGGATGCACGCGCTCGCACTGACGACCAGGCGGCCGGTGAACGGCCCGCGAAAATCCACCGAGACGGTCACATCGAGCGGAGCAGCTTCCTGTTCCGGCGATGGCTCGTACTCCGGGAAGAGGAGCGCGAGCTCCTCAAAAGTCGCCGCTGTCGTCTGCGACAGCGACTGGTCCATAGTACTCGACATCGGTGACTCCCGTAACACGAATGATGGTATCGCGCAGGGTTTCCGGCGCGAACGGTTTGCGGACGATTGCACAACCCAGCTCGTGCAGTGCAGCGAGTCGGGTTTCGCTTCCTTCGGTGGACACGACGATGACGGGCAGCGCTTCCGTCTCGGGCGACGCGCGGATGCGACGCAACATCTCTTCCCCGTTCATCACGGGCATGTTGATGTCGAGCAGCAACAGGTCCACCCACTGATCCTGAAGCACGTAGAGCCCCTCCTCGCCGTTGGCGGCCTCGAGGACCGTACCCAGCGGAAGGCCGCTCATCTTGAGGGTTCGGACGACCATCTGTCGCATGACAGCGCTGTCATCCACCACGAGAACGTTGAAGGCCATGTTGATTTCCGTGTGCGACGGTCAGAGCGAGCTCTCGATACCGTTGATCTTGAGTGTCACGTCGCCGGTTGCGACGTCCACCCACATCGTGCGGGATGTCTGTATCCCGCCCGTGTCGTTGGCCTGCACGAGCACACCGTTCTTCCAGAGCAGCTTGCGTAGCGCAATCATGTTGCGCTTGCCGATCTGGAACCGATCGGACTCTTCTGACGCACCGGCGTGGGCACCGCCCGCCACCTTGCAGATCATGCGTTCTTTCTTCGCGCCGAGTCTGTAGCATGCCTTGAAGAGGATCGGCACGCCACTGTCCACGAACATGGCGGGCTTGTCCTGCATCTTCTGTGCGTCGATGGTGCCCGTGGGCAGCATGACGTGCAGCATGCCGGCGACGCAGGCCACGGGATCGTACACGACGATACCGAGGCAGCTGCCGAGCGCGTACGTGATGATCCGTTCGCCCGGTGTTCCCGAGACCTTGATGTCCGCGACACCGACGACACGATCGACGGGACGCGCGGGCGCGATCGCCGACACGCTACTTCACGTAGACAGCAGGCTGTACGTACCGGAATCGGTGCGTGAGGCCGGTGAGACTTTCGCTGTGTCCGACGAACAGATGTCCGCCGGGACGGAGTAGTGCCCAATAGCGTTCGATGAGCTTCTGTTGCGTCGCCTTTTCGAAGTAGATCATCACGTTTCGGCAGAGGATCGCGTCGAACGGCCCCTGCATTGGCCAATGCTCCATCAGGTTCAGCTTGGCGAACTGCACCACACTGCGAAGCGACGGTCCGGCTTCGGACACGGCGCGCCCGCTCTCATCCTGCCGCTTGGTCCAATACTTCTGCATCCACGACGCGGGGACGTCGGCCATCACGTCGACGGGATAACGCCCCGTCTTCGCCTGCACGAGCACGCGATGACTGATGTCCGTCGCGAGGATCTTCACGCGGCGTGACGTTTCGGCACCGTAGGCATCATTGAGCAGCATGGCGAGCGTGTACGGTTCCTCGCCGGTCGAACAGCCGGCACTCCAGATGCGCACCGGTCCGGTGAGCGAAGGGAGCATCTGATCGCGCAGGTAGTCGAAGTGCGAGACTTCGCGCAGAAAGCTCGTCTTGTTCGTAGTCAGCGCGTCGATCATTTCCGCAAATTCAGTCTTGCCCGGCTCCGCTTGCACAAAGGAGAGATACGCGTCGAAGTCGGGCATGCCGAGCTTACGCAACCGCTTGGCGAGCCGCGCGCGCACCAGCCCTTCTTTGCCCTCGCGCATCCGGATGCCGGCGTGCTCGTACAGCATCGTGGTGATGCGCGTGAACTGTGGTGCAGTCAGCTCGCACTCGGCGAAGACGCCGACCGGTGCGGCATTGGGAGGCATTCGCTGAATCCCGGCGCGATCAGTCGGCGTGCGACTGTGCTGCGGACAGCGCTTCCAGCTCGCTGGTCACCAACACCTTGTCGATGTCGAGCAGCAGCTTGACGCGGCCACCGGCTTTGCCGATGCCGAGCAGGAACTCCGTGTGAATGCCTGCGCCGAAGCTCGGTGCATCCTCGATGTCCGCTTCGGGTATCGCCACGACTTCGCTCACGCGGTCGACGACGATGCCCGTCTGCACGCCCTTCATCTGCACGACGATAATGCAGCTGTCGTCGGTGCCGTCCGGCTCCATGTTGAACTTCTTGCGCAGGTCTGTGATGGGAATGACTTTGCCGCGCAGGTTGATCACACCGCGCACGAACTCGGGCATGCGGGGCACCCGCGTGATCGGCTGCAGGCCGATGATCTCGCTGACCTTGAGGATCTCGAGGCCGTACTCTTCGCCCGCGAGGAAGAACGTCAGATACTTGCCGGCGCGCGAAGAAGTGGCGGTCGCGCTGGCGCTGTCAGGTTGCGTGCTCATGGCTCGCTCGGCAGAAATGATGGTGGAATCGGGACCTCGCGGTCCCGGAGTGTTTGGTGTCGGCGCTCCAGCGGCGGAGCGTCATACGAAGACGCAGTTACGCCGCAACGTCACGCTGACGGTCGCGATCCGGCATGAGCGGCACGGTGTCGTCGTTCTGTGCCAAGGCGACGGTTTCGTTGACATCGAGGATGAGTCCGACGCGGCCGTCGCCAAGGATCGCGCCACCGCTCACGCCCGGCACCTTGCCGAGTGCGGCGCCGAGTGTCTTGGCCACGACCTGCTGTTGTCCGAGCAGTTCGTCGACGAGCAGTGCCGTACGGCGCTTTCCGTCACCGACGATCATGAGCAGCCCTTCGAGCGGGCTCTCCAAGGCATCCGGTACATCGAACAGGCGATGCAGCCGAACGATCGGCAGGAGTTCACCGCGCAGCAGCACCACTTCTCCGTGCCCCACGACCGTGGACAACATGGACGGCTCCGGACGGAAGCTCATGTGGATGTGCGTGAGCGGCACGATGAAGCGCTCCTGTCCGACGCGCACGAGCATGCCGTCCGTCACCGCGAGCGTGAGCGGCAAACGGATCGCGAACGTGGTACCCTTCCCCGGCGCCGACGTGATGTCGATGCGGCCGCGGATGGACTCGAGATTGCGGCGGACCACGTCCATGCCCACGCCCCGACCGGAAATGTCGGTCACCTTTTCGGCGGTGGAGAATCCGGGTGCGAAGATGAGCGAGAAGACGTCGCTGTCCGACATGTTCCTGTCGGACTCGATCAGTCCCTTCTCAAGCGCCTTGGCAACGAGCTTCTCGCGATAGAGTCCGCGGCCATCGTCGATCAGCTCGACTACGACATTGCCTGACGCGTGGTAAGCGGAGAGCCGCACCGTCCCCGCGTTCGACTTGCCCGCCTTGGCGCGATCCGCAGGTCCTTCGACACCGTGGTCCACCGCATTGCGCACCATGTGCACCAGCGGATCGCCCAGAATATCGACGAGCGTGCGATCGATCTCGACGTCTTCGCCCTCGGTTACAAACTGCACCTGCTTGCCAGCCTTGACGGCCGTGTCGCGAACGACGCGGGCGAGTTTCTGGAATGTTGCGCGCAACGGGACCATGCGCATCGACATGCTGAGGTCCTGCAGTTCCCGGACGATCTTGCCGGAGTGCGTGACCTTGCGCAGCAGTTCGTGCGCCTTGCCGGTGCCCAGTGACTCGTCGCCGGCGATCATGGATTGCGAGATGACGAGCTCGCCGACCATGTCGATGAGGCGGTCGAGTCGGTCTGTACGGACTCGAATCGTGGCGTCGGTGTTTGGCTCGCCGCGCGCCTGACGCGCCGCGCTCGCCGCGGCCGAGGATGGTGCGGCGCCGCTGGTGCTCGCGACCGTGTCCCTGGCCGCGGCCGTGGCGCTGCCCGGGGGCGAGATGTCAGGAATAGCGCCGTCATCAGCATTGTCGTTGTGCGGCAGTACGACACCGTTCGCATGCAACGCCGGGTCGTACGCGGCGAGTGCGTCGAGCAGTTCGTGATAGCCGGCAGGCAACGGAATGCGGCCATCACCGGAGAGGGCCGTCACGACCGACGCCAGCAAAGCGCTCAGCATGTCCACCGAGCGCAGCGACAGGTCCGCACAGCCCTGCGTGTAGGAGATCTCCTTGTCTCGCACGCGACTGAGCAACGACTCCGCTTCGTGTGCGAAGGCGGCGATGCGTGGGAGTCCGAGGAATGCCGACGTCCCCTTCACGGTATGGAAGGCGCGGAAGACCGTGTTCACGGCCTCTTCGTCCGTCGGACTCTCCTCCAGGCTCAGCAGCGCCGCTTCGGAGTTGGCCACGCACTCGTGGCTTTCCGTGATGAAGTCCGGCAGCAGATCGCGATCGGCGTCATCGGGGAGCTGATCGGTGCCGACATCATGCTGCCCGGAGCGCACCGGCGATGCTGCGACGGGCGGCACGGCGACGGCCGATGCGACATGGAGCACGACGGGCGCGGGCGCGACCGGCGCAGGCGCGGGCGGCGCTGGCGCGACCGGCGCTGGCGCAATGCTCGCATCGCTGAGGCGCATGGCCTCTTCGATCGCTTGGCTCACTTCCGTAAATGCCGCAGCGGCGTCGGCGGTCGTACCAGCGATGATCGTGCCGAGTACGCGTGCGGCACGCGCAACGAACGGCTGCGCACGCATTGGCACCAGATTCTCGAAGGCGAGATCGGTGAGTACGTCGCGCAGTTTCGTGAGATCGGCGGTATCGGAGGCCTCCAGCTGCAACAGCAGCGTGGCGGCGTCGTCGAGCGTGAGATGTTGCACGTTCGTGCGCGGGCGTTAAATGAAAGGCCTGAAGGAATCCCGACGTCGGAGCCTCATAGGATGGAGTATCGGTCCCACCCATCGAGAGGTTTACTGTCATCCCCAACATGGTCGAACGGCCCGCGTCCGAAGACACGAGCCGCTCGGTGCACGCGAAAGCGCGGGGGGGGCTTACGCAGCAGGCTGTCTGATCGCGGTGAAGATTTCGTCGGCGAGTGCCTGACGACCTTCCGCGTTTTGCACCGTCGCGTTCGGGTCGTACGTCTGCGTGTCCGGTGCGACGTGATGCCCCACGCCTGTGATGAGGCTCGCGTCGAGGTTTGAATCGAACAGGCGTGCGATATCGGCGAGTCGCTGCTCCATCTCCACCAGCACGGCGGACGCGTGGCTGAGCTGCTGCGTGGTGATGTCCTGGAACTGCAGAGCGCCCATCATGAGGAAGATTTCGTCTCGTAGCGTCCCGCGGATTTCGCCCGCCTTCGCCTTGTCCGGCTCAGGTGCGGCATCGATCGTGTCGAGCTCATCGACCATCTGTGATGCGCGGTCGCACGCATCCATGATATTGATCGCGGCGTCTTCCGTGGCTGACGTGACTTCCTTGATCTTGTCGTGCGTTGCCTGGATCTTGTCGAGCGCAGAGGACTGCAACGCCATCCGCGTTTGCCGCAGTCGCGTGAGCACGGTGAGAATCTGCGCGTTGGCCCGCTCGAGAACGCTCGTCAAGTCGGCGAGTCCGGGCTGACGCGGCGGTTCGGCTGGTGACGAATGCCGCAGCTCGCTCAGCTGGCTGTCCACCAGTCTGAGTGCCGCTTCCGACTCGTAGAATACCTCATGGGCGCGTGAACTGGTCATGATCATCATCCTCAGGCCGCAGCGGCAGGGAGAAGCGCATCGATCTTCTCCTTGAGCACGGCGGGCGTGAAAGGCTTGACGATATAGTTGTTCACGCCAGCCTCCATTGCGGTCAGGATGTCTTCCTTGACCGATCGTGCCGTCACCATGAGCACGGGGACACTGGCGCCATCGGGCCGCGAACGCAGCACCTTCGTAAACTCGGTGCCGCTCATGTTCGGCATGTTCCAGTCGGTGATGACGAACTTCACCGAGCTGTCGAACTTGGCCAGCGCTTCCTGTCCGTCACCGGCTTCGACGGTGTCGTTGAAGCCGATCCGCTGCAGCGAGTTGATCACGATACGCCGCATGGTCGCGGAATCGTCCACCACGAGAAACTTCATGACACCTGTCTCCTGAATGTGCCGGTCAGCGGAGTGAGCGCCGTGAACTCATTGAGTTCAGAGATCACCGCGTGAGATGATGCGGCGCGCGACCTGATCCACGACATCGAGCGTATTGTATGCGCCCGTGAGGACCTTCGTCCGCAGTTCCGCGACCCGTTCGGGGTCGAATGTGCTCCTGGTTTCCTGCGCCATCCGCCGTGCGGCGTCCGAGATCTGGACCGAATCCGACTTGGCCGGGGCGTTGCCACTTTGCTCGGATTGACGCGACACGGTCGGTGGGGTCACCGGTGTCGTCGCGCGCTCCGGGCGCAGCGGGTCGAACATGCTTCCGTTGATACGCATAGGTCTCCTCCTCTTGTATGGGAATATCGGCGGCGAACCTTGAGAACTTGAGCGGGCCCGGTGAGGGCGTAACGAGCCGCCACGGGGGATGCGACCACTCAGCACTGAGCTGCGAGTGAGAGCGGTGAGCTTCAAGTTCCCCCATCCTGCACCCGCTCAGTTCTCAGTACAGAATGTTCAGCGCCCCTTGTCCCGGTTCTGCCGAGATCGCCGGCGTGGTCAGATACGCGGCGTGTCCCTGCCGGGGCAGGGGGCCTCCCTCGCTCGCCAGCACGGATCGCTGGACGTCGAGACGTAACCGATCGACCGCCGTTTCTTCGGCCATGTACTGCGACTCACCCTCTGCCGCTTCGAGCTCGGCGAGCTTTTCGCTGAGCAGTGCGCCGAAGGACTCCCGCGTCATGGCGTTCATCCGGGTCCGCCCACTGCGCGTATCGAGTACACCCCCGAACAAGCCGTCATCGAATGCTGTCCAGCTGGTGCGGCGTCGGACGCATCGCATATCCGACACTCGCACTCCCCGCCCGGTGCACCTCGGCCAGCTCTGCCCGCAGCGCACCGGCGCGGTCGGCGACACGCAGCGCCAGCGCCATCGTGAACTGCTGCGAACGCGACAGCGCCTTGCACACCTCGGTGACCAGCGCGTCCGCGTCGTTCACCACGTGCGCGGTGGAAGCAAGCAACGGACTATCGAACAACGGACGGTCCGCGGTGGGCCGCTTGATACGCAGCGTGACCACATGCGCGGCGAGGTCGGCCAGCATCTGTTCGCGCTGCTCCAACAGACCGAACAAGCGGTCGTCGTCCAGGTCCATCGACTCGTTCGCCTCTCGTGCCATCGCGTCGGCCGATTCGCAGATCGTCAGCGCACGACGGGCGGCGTCGGACCGCTCGTCGGCGGTACGGAGGCCGAGCCCCGGCACAGGGAACGTCGAACGGAGGTCCATCAGCTCACGCCGACTTCTGCAGTGCCAGCGACTGTTCCGCGGCCCCGACGAAGCCATCACGCAGATGCGACGCAATGGACACCAACTTGCGAATCGTGCGCAGATCGCCGCGCTGTCCGACATCCACCAGTTCGAGCAGCATGAACTGGTACAGATCGCCCAACTGCGACGCGACTGCGCCGCCCTTTTCGAAGTCCAACGTTGCCAGCAACTCGCCGACGAAACCGCGGGCGCGACGCAGTGCGGTGACCCGCAGCGAGACGTCGTTGCGTTCCATCGCGATGCGCGCGCGCTCCAGGTTGACGACCAATTGCTCGAAGACGATCACGACGAGGCGCTCCGGCGACGCAGAGAGGACTTCCATCTCCCGATAGCTGGAGGTCTGGCTTGGGTAGGACATCGGGCGTTTGGCTGAAGTCGAGTCGGAGGGGAGTTGCGCTGCTGACAGTGAGTATCGGCATCAGTTCGACGAACCGTTAAGCGCTCTCATCGAACTTCGCAGCGAATCTCCTTGCGACTGCAACCGGCTCAGCGCGGCCTCCATGGCCGTGTAGCGGGCAACGAGCTGCTCACGGCGCAATTCAAGACGCTTTTGTGCGTCCGTCTCCCGCCGCTTCAACCGCGTGGTGGATTCGCTGATCGACTTCGTCTGCGCACTGATGGCGCCGATGCCGAAGCGGTTCACGTCGTCCGTCGCCGTCACGAACGCGCCGCCGACACCGTTGAAGCCGAAGAGCGCCTCCACTTCGGTCGGCTTGCTGGCGAGTGCCGTCTTGAACGCGCTCGAGTCGAACTGCAGTACGCCAGCGCGATCGAGCGCGAGTCCGGTGACCGACAGTCCGATATACTGCGTGTTCGTGCTCACCTGCGTGCGCAACGCGGTCGTGAAGTTCGCAATGACGCTGCGCAGCACTGTGTTGGCGTACAGCGGTGCATCGAAGACGCGCTGCTCGTTGAAGAACGTGCCGATGGCGTTGTAGGCGTCCTTGAGCTTCGTCACCGCATCCACCGATGACTGCACGTCACGATCCACGACCACGTCGATCGCGGTGCCAGGCTCCGCAGCGGACAGATTCAGGTTCACGCCCGTGATGCCGTCGGCGATGGTGTTGCTGCTGCGTGTGATCTGCGTGCCGTCGATGTTGACGATCGCGTCACGTCCCTGCTGCAACTCGCGGGACCGTCCCGCCGTGGCCACCGCCGGTGCACCGAGTGTGCCCGACGACCCGTCCGTACGCGTGATGCCCAGCGACAGAGACAGGCGTGACGTGCCGCCGGTGCCGTCGACCAGACGGATCTTGCCATCCGCGCCCAGCGAGGCCGTGGATGGACGCGTCCCGGATCCGAATCCCGACGTGGCGTCGTTGATCTTGTCGAGCAACGTTTGCATGGTGTCCGACGCGCCGACGACCAGACCGATCGTGACCGCCGTACCGTCGCCACGCATGCCGCGAATGTTGATGGCATCGCCCACGGCGAGTCCGCTTGGCGTTCCATCTATATTCAGACCGGCGAGCGATGTCGCACTGGTGGCGATCGCCGCGCCGGCATCGGTGAACACGCCGCTGGCCACTGTCTGTCGCACCGTGCCCGTCGTGCCCGCGCCGAAACCCAACGCAGTGATAACGGCCTGCGAGTTCACGACGTCGTTCGGATCGGCGGTCACATTACCGTCGGTCACCAAACGATAGCGCGTCTCGTTGCCGTAGATCTCCGACTCGACGGACGCCGAGCCGCCGGCTGCGTTGATCTTCGCGGCAATGGCCGAGATGGAATCGACGGCAAGATCAGCGGTGATGACCTGATTGCCAATCTTTATGGTGGCCGGCTGCGGCGTGACGGAAAGTCCCATGGCCATGGCGGCCGCGGTCACTGCCGACGAAATCGGTTTCGTGCGCGAATCGACGAACCCGAGCTCGCGCGCCATGCCGCCGGTGCCGTCGGTGATGGTGATGCCGGCGGCGCCACTCGCATCCCTGGCCAGTACGAGGCGTCCGCCACCACTGCCGTCGGTCGTGATGCTCGCCGTAACACCAGTCGGTGTGCCGCCGCTGTTGGCCGCGTTGATCTTCGTCTGAATGTCGACGAGCGTGTCGGTCGCAGCAACGGCGATCGCCGCGCCGTTGATCGTCAGATCACCGGCGAGATTGAGTGCATTGGAAATGCTCGCCACGGCAGCACCACCGATCTTGGCCGTTTCGGCCAACTGCAGCACCTCGACGCGGTATCGACCGGGCGAAGCCGCAAGCGTCGTTTGCGCGGTGAGCAGCGTGCGCGATGTGGTCGGCGACGGCGGCACGGTGGCCGTATACCCGCCCAGACCGGCGCGCCGAACGACACGCGCGCTGTCGTTCAGTGTGGAGACAAGCGTGCCAAGCTTGGCCCATGCGTCCTTCTGGGCGTTGCGCTTGGTGATGGCAGTGGTGAGCGGCGTGACGAAACGCGCCTCTTCGGCGCGCATCGTGGCGTCGACGAGGTCGTTCCACTGAATCCCGCTGCTGATGCCCTGAACGTTTGGAATGCTGCTGGTAGTCATGACCTGTTCCTCCCTTACTGCTTAGGACACGACCCCGGAGTCGGCGACTTGCCGACCCCGGGGTTACGCGTGCTCGTTGCGGCTTACGCTTACCGCAGGAGCTGCAACACGCTCTGACTACCCTGGTTCGCCTGCGAGAGCATCGCCTCAGCCGCCTGCTTCAGGATGTTGTTCTTCGTGAAGTTGGCCATTTCGTCTGCCATGTCGACGTCGCGGATCGTGGACTCGGCCGCGCGGACATTGACGACCGCGGACTTCAAGTTCTGCACCGTGTAATCGAGCACGTTCTGGCCGGCGCCGATGTTCGCCAGCGTGGAGTTGACCGTGTCGAGCGCCGTGTCGGCCGCCGCGAGGGTCGAGGCACCCGTGAGCGCGGACAGAACAAGGCCGGCCGCAACCGTCACCGTGCCGTTCGCGGTCTGGTCGGACACCTGGAACTGAAGCGAGGCAAACACACTGGCGCCCTGGAAGTCGGCGTCGGCGACGATACGCGTGGCTTCAGCCTGCAGCGTCACGATCTCGGCGCCGAGCGTGCCGGTCACCGTGCTGTTGTTACCCGTCGAGTCGCGCTGCGTGATCAGTTCCTTCTGACGCTCGATGATCTTCTGCACCGTCGACGCGGCGCCTTCTGCGATGTTGAGCATCGCGGAACCCTGCTCGGCGTTCGAAGCGGCCTGCGTCAGCGAGCGGCTCTGCGTGCGCAGCTTGTTGGCGATCGAGAGACCGGCCGCGTCGTCAGCCGCGCGGCTGATCTTGAGGCCTGAGCTCAACTTCCGCATGCTGTTCTCTGTCGCCATGTTGTTGACGAAGATGTTGCGGGTCGAGTTGAGCGCGCCGACGTTCGTGTTGATACGCATTGGGACTATCCTCCATGATGTTGAGTTGAGGCATCCGTGCCTCGCCCGCTTCCGACGTCCGGATCGCGGTCCCACATCAGTCTCGACTCGACCGGAAAGAACTTGAGCATCTGGATCGTGTGATTTTTCGCACTCTTACAGCATGGGCGCCGGGTATCACGCGGGTGCACCGCGTCGTGCGAAACGCGGGACCTTTTCCGGCGTGATCGATATGAACGCGCTCGAGCAGTGGCTGCACGAAGGGGAGACAGCGCTCGAAACGGGCGACATGACGAGCGCCATTGCCGCATTCTCCCGCGCGCAGCGCAGTGCACCCGCCGATCCGGGGCTCGTCCTCCTGCTGGCCAACGCGCACCGGCTGGCCGGCGATATGCTCGCCGCGCGCGACGTGCTGCTGGCGTTCTATAGAAACGCGCTCCCGCGGGAGCTCCCCGCCCGATTCACGTTGGGCGCCGCGTTACTGGAGACCGGTGCGCCGCAGGAGGCAGCCGACTGTTTTGCACAGGTCGTTGCCGCCCTGCCTCGCGATCCGGCCGCGCTCGGCGCACTCGCCGCCGCCAAGCGCGCCATCGGGGAGACAGCAGGCGGGTGGCCGCTGATCCAGCGGGCGTTGGCGATCAATCCCAGGCAGCCGGCCTTCCTGCTCACGGCCGCACAACTGCGCCATGACCTGGGAGACGTTGCCGGCGCGCTGCGTTGGCTGGACGCCGCCGATCAGGTGCGACCCGCACACGCACCCACGCTGCTCCAGCGGGCCTACTCTACCCTGATCGGCGGGGCGAGTGCGGAAGGGTGGCGCCTGTTCGAGCATCGGCCACTCCCAGTCCCTGCCGGTCCGGCCACGGCGTGGCACGGAGAGCCGTTGCGAGGCCAGTCGATTCTGGTGACGGCGGAACAGGGCGTTGGCGACCAGTTCCAGTTCCTGCGCTTTCTGACCAACCTTGGCGCTCGTGGCGCAGCCGACGTGGTGGTGCAGTGCCACGCTGATGCTGTGTCGTTGCTGGCGCATAATCGACTGCAGGTCGTACCGCGCGGGAAGTGGCCCAACACCGACTGGCACGTTCCCCTGCTCTCCTTGCCTCACCGATTGCGATTGGCGGACGCGGTGCAGGGAGACGCCGTACCCTATCTACGCGCGCCGCACACGTCCGATCTGGCCCTCCCGGCGTCCACGTCAGGGGTGCCGCGACTCGGGCTCGTGTGGGCCGGGAATCCAGCCTTCTCCGGACGCATCACGCGCGATCTCGACCCGGCCCTGCTTCCCGCGCTGCTCGGCATTCCGCGCGTGCGCTGGATTTCCCTTCAGCAGGGAGAGCGCGACCCGGTGGCCGATCCGGCGCTCCATCGGCTCCCCCCCATGCGTGACTGGGCAGCGACGGCGTCGGTGCTCGCGCAGTTGGACGGACTCGTCACCACGGATACGGGCATCGCCCATCTCGCCGGCGCCATGGGTGTGCGGACCTGGGTGCTGCTGCAGCACGTGCCCGATTGGCGGTGGGGGCTCACGCGCGAAATCTCACCCTGGTACCCCAGTCTTACGCTGATCCGGCCGGACGCACCGGGCGACTGGGGGAATATCGTGGCAAAGCTGGCGCGGCATCTCGAGCGCGCGCGCGGGACGACTATGTGAGCTCGTGTTCGATCGCGAGCGCAACGCGTGCTGCCGCGCCAACCGTACCGTACGCCGTACGCGGTGCATCAATTCGACGTGCGATGCGCAGTGCTTCCACGATCCGCTCGGTATCCGCATCGACCAGCACGTTCCAACCGCTCGCGACGGTTTCCGTCCACTCCGTTTCGTCACGCAAGGTCACGCACGGGATACCGAGCCAATATGCTTCCTTCTGCAGCCCACCGGAGTCAGTCACCGCGGCACGCGCGTGGGTGAGCGCACTCACCAGATCGAAATAGCCGAGTGGCTCGACGACGCGGACGTTGGCAGGAAGCAGAACCCCTTGTTGGCGAATCGCGTGCCTTGCCCGTGGATGAATGGGCCAGAGGACCGGCCCCCCAACAGCACCGAGTGCGTCTACGATCGACCGTAAGCGTGCAGGATCATCCGTGTTCGCGGCGCGATGCACCGTCGCCAGCACGAAACTCCCGGGCTCGACGCCGAGCGCCTGGACGCGGAGTGGCTCATTCTGCAGTCGTGCTGCGGTTTCCGTCAGGGCGTCGAGCATCACATCACCGACGACATGCACTCCTTTCGTCAGCCCCTCGGCCGCCAGATTTGCTCGCGCCACGTCGCTTGGACAGCAGCACACGTCACTGAGCCGATCCGTCAGCACGCGATTGATCTCTTCCGGCATGTGACGGACGAAGCTGCGCAGCCCCGCCTCGACGTGTACGATCGCAATGCCGAGCTTCGATGCCGCCAGTGCGCCGGCCAAGGTGGAGTTGGTGTCACCGTACACCAGCACGGCGTCGGGTCGCTCACGCAACAGCACAGCCTCCACTCCCTCGAGCATCCGCGCGGTCTGCGCACCATGTGATGCTGATCCGACATGCAAAGTTGCATCTGGTGCCGGTATACCCAGCTCGTCGAAGAAGATGTCGGACATCAGCGCGTCATAGTGCTGCCCTGTGTGCACAATCAGCTCCTCATGGACGCGTCGCAGCTCCCGCGAAACCGGCGCGGCCTTTATGAATTGCGGACGCGCGCCAAGCACGGTCACGATCTTCATGCAGACCCTCCCGCACGCGTGTTGCGCACACGGCAGCCGTCGAGAAACTCAATCAGTCTGGGCATCTTCACCTCCCACGTAATGTTTGCCTCGGCCCACGCACGAATCTGCCTCCGACGCGCCGGATTGCTCCACGCCAGCGCCATGGCGCGCAGTGTACGTGGCGAAATCCAGGAATCGTCCGCGACCAGTTGGCGAAGCCACGGCAGCGTGGCGGGGAAATCCGCATCACCGCCGGCCAGCACCATCGGGATGCCGCGCAGTGCGTACTCGCGGTGCTTGAGCGCCGCCAGCTCGCGCAGTCCGACGCGGTGCGGCGCCAGCGAGCCAATCGCCACATGCGCCTTTGCGTACCACGGGCCGAGCTCGCGCACCGGGACCGCGCCATGAAAATGCACACGCGCGCTCACACCAGCCTGTTCGGCGAGTTGACGAACATCTGGGAGGGTCGGTCCGTCGCCTACGAGGTGTAGATGCACGTTCTGCACTTCGGGCTCCGCGGCGAAACCCACGATCAGCCGATCGATGCCGTGCCACGGATAGAACGAGGCGACGCACAACAGCTCCACGCGATCGGCGGCCAATACGGGTGGCGTGAACGGAATCGACTGCGCATCAGCACCATTAGGCATGAGGTGCCCCGGAATGGCCCACCCCGCGCGCGCGGTTTCGTACTCAAGAATCTCCGACGTGACCGCCACGATGCCCGCGGTCTCCGGCAGCACGCGCTCGGCCCACGTCTGCTCGAACGCGGCCACATGCGGCGGCGATTCGTGCTTGAAGATCGTCTGCAGTTCGAACACCACCGGCGGCGCTTCACGAATGAAGCGCAGCACGAAGCCGTCGTAGATCGGGTAGCGCATGTAGACGATGTCCGGCGCGAAGCGTGCGAGCGCATCGGTACAGTGCCGGAAGGCGATGGCGCGACTCTCCGCGCCGAATCCGCCACCGGGCACATCGAATACGCGGTACGGCGTGTTCACCGGCGCCGCCTTCACGCGCTCGTCCACGAACACCAGGCACTCGACCTCCTGCCCGCAGGCGCGCAGCGCGTTCACCTGTTCGGCCAACTTGCGGTGCACGCCCGTCTGGTCGGTGCCGGCGAAGGCGATGTACAGAATGCGCATCATGCGTCCTGTGCTATTCCGTGCGACGACAGACGAGCGTGGCGAGTGTCACCAGATGCGGTGCGACCTCGCGTGCGAGACGTGGACGCCAGTGCAACATGCTGTCCGCGGGCACCGCTCCCAGCAGTGTTTCGTCCGCAATCGTGTCATCGAATCGGCCGTGACGACGAAGCCCCGCACGCACGAGCAGCGCATCATCAGAAAGCTGCGAGCGCTCCACCCAACGCCCGTTGGCGGGACCGGCAACGCGTACGCTCACGCCGACGCCGACAAAGCCGCCCGTGACGGCATGGGCCGCCAGCGTGCGCAGCAGGGTTGGCGCGGCTGCTGCGGGACCATAGCGGGAGAGATTTGGGCAGAGCACGATGTCGAACGGTTGGGATGGCGACACGTTCGCGGTACGCCACGTGGTCGTTTCGAGCGAGGCGGAGCCGAAGGTGCGCCGGGCGGAGCGCGCGATCGCTTCGCTGGTGGGTTCGTGCTGGTCCATCACCGTCACGTGTGCGACGAGATGTGAAAGCGCCGCAATCAGCCGCTCGCTCGCGTGTCCAACAATCAGCGCCCGCGCATCGCGTTTCAGCGCGTTCGTGACCCGCAATGCGTGCAGCAGCTGCCCATCGCGCCATCCCACTTCCGACCGCGCATAGAAGTCGCGACCGCAGCCATCGCGCAGGAGCGACTCGTAGCTGTCGGACCATCTTGCATCGTCCCATGCGCCGGGATTGCAGACACCGCTGAAGCCTCGGGCCGTCGCGCCCGGTGCAGGCGCATCACTCGCGACGCGGCGCGACGTCAGCACAGCGGCGACACGAACCAACGCCGCTGTGGCGCGCTCGCGCGTACCGGTCTGGTCTGCCGGATTGCGTGCGGCGTCGGCGAGCAGCGCGCGTGTGGCAGGCGATGCGAGCACGGCGGCATGTGCGTCGGCGACGTCGGTGTGCAACAGCCGCGCGGCATCCTCGATCGCGGCGGCAAACTCCGTACGCAGCAGCGGGTGCGCGCGTCCGAGCAAGCTGCCGAGTTGGCGGCGTACGGGGAGGTCCTGCTCAACGAGCGGCCGGCGCGGAATGCCGTGCGCATCGATGGCACCCATGGCGCGCCACTTGCCCGCCAACGTGGCCTGGTTGGCGAGTGATCCCGCGAGTCGTTCCGGACGCAGCGCGACGCCCGAGCCATGTTCATGGTGTGCGATGGCCGCATTGCGCACGCGGCGCACGTCCCACCCCGCGTGTAGTGCGCGAATGCAGTAGTCGTCGTCTTCATGCCAGAAGCGTCCCAGCGATTCGTCGAACAGGCCGACGGCGCGCGCAGCTGCGCCTCGCACGAAGAAGCAACATCCCTGCACGGTGTCCGCCGGCGACGGGTCGCTGTTGTGTTCCGACAGAATGTCGCGCCACTCGTGATGTACGATCATGCTGAACGCCCATCGTCCGGCGATACCAAGCTTTGGCTCGTCTGTGAAAGCGTCCAGGAATGGCTGCACCCAGCCCGCACTGACCTCGATGTCGTTGTCGAGGAACACCACTAGCTCGTCGTCGCGCATGTCCGGCACGATGCGCGACAACAGCCAGTTGCGCCCACCGCCCACGCCCAGATTCTCGCTGTGGCAATGCACCGTGATTCGCGAATCGTTGAGCGCCTGCAGCCACGCCGGCGTGCCGTCGGTCGAAGCATTGTCGAGTACGATCGCATGCCACGGCACGTCGGTTTGCGACTGCAGCGACGCGATGCACCGCTGCGAGTGGTGCAATCCATTGTAGGTGAGGATCGCGATGCGCAGCACCGGCGTCACCACGTCCGGCGTCATGCGCTGGCGCGTCATGCGCTGGCGCGTCATGCGATAGCGGAGAGTGCGCGCGTGAGGGCATCGGCCGTACTTTCCCAGCTGAACGTGCGCGCGGTGGCGATGCCTTCCGGATTATCAGTCAGCGAACCCTGTTGCTTGTGGGTGTGCACGTCGCGCAGGTGCACCACCAACTGCTCGTGCTGCGCCTCCTGCCACGCGGCCCAGCGTCCCGGATGCCGTCCCGTGAACGCGGGCTCGAGATGATCGATGCTGACGAGCCGGGCATTCCCGGCGTGCATGAACTCGGTGTGCGCCGAATAGTCGGTGGCGATGACCGCCTTGCCCATGGAGAGCATCTCGAGTGCTTCGAGATTCCACCCTTCCGCACGCGCCGCGAATACGCCGCAATCCGCCGCCGCCATCAGCTCCGCAACATCCATTTGCGTCGGCAGTTCGCCGGTGACCAGTGTGATCCTGTTCGCCATCGGCGAGGTGCGGAACGGGATAAGCTGGCGATCCAGCTCATCGCGAGCGATGAATGGGTTGCCGCACGCCAGCACGAGACGCACGGCATCCTTGGACGAAAATGCGGCCTCGAACGCGCGCAGCAGGTCCAGCTGTCCTTTGCGCGGCTCGAGCTTGCCGATCTGCATGAACACTGTTTCGGGCCAGCGGCGCCTGGGCTGAATCCGCTCGTTGAAGATCGAACGATCGACCCCAAGTGGCACGATGTGGATCGGCTTGTCGGCGAGTCCGTTCACGAGACACATGTGGCGTGCCCAGTCGGAGCAGACGAAGATCGCGTCCTGCTCGGTCAGATGGTGCAGCTCGCGCTGCGTGAACGTGTCCAGCTCGAATATCGTGTACGCGACATGCGCACCGCGACCGACGTGCATCGCCAGATCGAACTGCTGCGACAGGCGCACACTCGGCACATCGGAGCGGAACGCATCCTGCAAGGTGATGGCCTGCTGCAGCTGCGAGTTGCCAGCCAATGCGCGGTCCACCATGCCAAGCGGGAAGAACGCGACCGGTACGCCGCGCTGCTGCAGTGCGCGGAGGAGATGTGCGCCCGTGACGCCGTAGCCGGTGCGTGAGTGCGATGAGATGAGCGAGAGACCATCGCGAGTCGCAAGCCAGCGGCTGTCGCTGCCGCCGACGAGTGTGAGATGCGTCGGTGTGTCCCACGCGCGTTCAGCGGTCGGGGCGGGAAACAGATCGTCCACGAGTGTATCGCCAAATGAATCCGCGAAGGAACCGGAGACATCCTCGTCGATTGCATCGTTGATGGATTCGTCGATGGCATCGCTGATCGCGACGACATCGTTGGCGATGGTGCGCGGTGCGAGTGCGGCAGGCAGAGCGATGATGGGGGTAGCCGGCGTGCCCACGAGTGGAACCATGAACGGGTCGCCGTCCTGCACCATCATGACGCACGCGATCAGTTGCGACGCGCGAAGTGCGCGATCTACACCGGCCCAGATCACGGGGTCGTGCGCGTCGGAGACACAGATCGCAAGCACGCGTCCCTGCGCGATGAGCGACGAGAGGCGCGTGCAGGTCTCGGCGACATCGACGGCAGCAACGTGCACGAAGATGCGACCAGCGGTATCGAGACGTGCGTCGAGCTGCGCGTGCAGATCCACGTTGGCCGAGGTGTCGATCTGATCGATCCACCCACCGGCATCGGACGCCGCGTCCTGCAGTGATTGCAGTCGATCGGGTGAGAGTCCGGCGACAAGCACTGTCGGCACGCCGTTCGGCGCGGTTGCTCCGCTCAGCGCGACGAAGCCAAAGCCCGGGGCCACATCGAGCAGCACGTCACCCGTTTCGAGCTGTGCATCCAGAAACACCCGCACTTCCGCTGCGACTCCGCCGTCGCATTCCTGTGCCGCAGCCGCCTCCCAGCCCGCCTGCCCGATCTGCGCGGGTACGTGGAAGCGCGGCGTCTCGTCGGCGCGGGTTTGCGCGCTGGGGAGACGTTCGACGGTTGAACTGGGCACAGCGGCGCTTTGGATCATCGGATGTGTCGTGCTGAGGAAGAGGGGGGTGCTAGCGTCGCTTCCATTCACGATCTGTGCCAGTCGGCAAGTTGTTATTTCGCAGCCGGTTACGAATTCCATTGATTGCCTGGAGCGCGCGAGTGAGGCACAGTACGTCAGCAGAGCGGCGAAAGCTGCCGCAGGACGGCAGTTCTGACCGCCTTCCGGTTCGCCTGAGCTCACCATCAGACGGTTAAAGCTATACGGTATCGGCGTTTGCGATTCGGCACGAAGTGTGCTTGGAGGGTGACGGTCGAGACCTGCGCCGACAGGCGGTGGCGGTCTCTCCTTTTCCCCGTCTGACAACGCCATGTGTGACCTTCGCGACAAGACCATTTGTGTAGTCGGCGGGGCCGGCTTCATCGGCTCCCATGTCGTGGACGAGCTGCTCACGCGTGACGTGAAGCACGTCATCGTCTACGACAACTTCTGCCGTGGCACGGTGGACAACTTGTCCGATGCGCTGCGCGATCCGCGCGTGCGCATTTTCGAAGCAGGCGGCGATATCCTGCAGTCGGACATCCTGTCGGCGGCGGTGCGCGAGAGTCAGTGCGTGGTGCATCTCGCCGCGCTCTGGTTGTTGCAGTGCCACGAGTTCCCGCAGGCCGCGTTCGACGTGAATGTGCGCGGGACCTTCAACGTCATCGATGCCTGTCGTGCCCACGGCATCGAGCGGCTGGTGTACTCGTCGTCCGCATCGGTGTACGGTGACGCGGTCGAACTGCCGATGACCGAATCGCATCCGTTCAATAACAAGACGTTCTACGGCGCGACCAAGATCGCCGGAGAGGCGATGGTCAAGTCGTATGCCGACCGCTACCACCTGTCGGTCGCAATGCTGCGGTACATGAACGTGTACGGCGCGCGACAGGACTACAAGGGCACATACATCGCGGTGATCATGAAGATTCTCGATCGACTCGATCGCGGACTCCCGCCAATTCTGCACGGCGACGGCTCGGCGGCCTACGATTTCATTTACGTGAGCGATTGCGCGCGCGCGAACGTGCTTGCTCTGGAGAGTGACGTCACCGAAGAGGCGTTCAACGTTGGCAGTGGTACGCGCACCTCGCTGCGCGAACTGACCGAGATGATCCTCGAGATCCGCGGCTCGACGCAGCAAATCCAGTACGAGCCGGAGAGCCGCGTCTTCGTCACCAATCGCGTCGGCTGCCCCGGGAAGGCGGCACGCGAGCTTGGGTTCCGCACGACGATCGAACTGCGCGACGGCCTTGCGCGATTGATCGCCTGGCGTGATGCGCATATCGGACGCGTGCATGCCCAGGCAGCAGGACGTCCGCTGCAGTTGCACGCGGCCGCGTGATCGTGCGGCGTGATCAGCTGACACACGGCGTGGGTAACGACTGATGTGCGGTATCACGGGCATTTTCAATGTCGGCGGCGCCTCTGTGCCGCCGGGCGTGTTGCGTGCCATGACGGACATCGTGAGGCATCGTGGTCCCGATGGCGAGGGGTTCTGGATCGAGGGTGGCGTGGGCTTTGGTCACCGTCGTCTGGCGATCGTGGACCTGTCGCCTGGCGGACATCAGCCGATGCACTCCGTCGATGGCACACTCACGCTGACCTACAACGGTGAGATCTACAACTGGCGCGAGCTGCGGCGTGAGCTCGAGTTGAAAGGCGCGCGCTTCCGCTCGCAATCCGACTCCGAGGTGATTCTCGAAGCGTATCGTGCGTGGGGCCCCAGGTGCGTGGACAAGTTCAACGGCATGTTCGCGTTCGCGTTGTGGGATGCACGCACCTCCAAGCTGCTGCTGGCACGCGATCGCTACGGCATCAAGCCGCTGTACTATCGGTGGGATGGAGATACGCTGCTCTTCGGATCGGAGATCAAGTCCATCCTGCAGCATCCGACCGTGCGGGTGCGCGTGAATGCGGCGGCGCTCGGCGAATACTTCACCTTTCAGAACGTGCTGAGCGACGGCACGCTGTTTGAAGGGATCAAGCTGTTGCCGCGGGCATCGCTTATCACCCTCTCGGCCGGCCGCCCCGAGTCGTTTGCGGTGAAGCGCTGGTGGGACTACGAGTTCCGCGAAGCGCGGGGCGTTCCGGAAGCCGAGTTCGTGGAGGAGCTCGATCGCTTGTTTCGCCAGGCCGTCGAGCGTCAGCTGCAAGCGGATGTCGAAGTCGGCACCTATCTCAGCGGTGGCATCGACTCCGGTGCGGTGACCTGCCTGACCGCTCGCCAGTTCCGCAACGTGAAGAGCTTCACTGCGGGCTTCGACATGTCGTCGGCGTCTGGACTCGAGCTCGCATTCGATGAGCGCGCCAAGGCGGAGCAGCTCTCGAATGCGTACAAGACGGAGCACTATCAGGTGGTGCTCAAGGCCGGCGACATGGAGCGTGTACTGCCCGATCTTGTCTGGCATCTGGAGGATCTGCGCGTCGGACAAAGCTATCCCAACTACTACGTGGCGCGGCTCGCGTCTCGCTTTGTGAAGGTCGTCCTGGCTGGTACGGGAGGCGACGAGATCTTTGCCGGCTATCCGTGGCGCTACTATCGCGCCGTCCGCAACGACGACGCGGCGCAGTACATCGACAAGTATTACGACTACTGGCAGCGTCTAGTACCCGACGGCTCGCGGAGCTCGTTCTTCCGACCGTCGCTGGCACCGGCGATGGCCGCCGCACCCGCCGAACAGGCGTTTCGCAACGTGCTGCGTCGGCGCTCATTTCTGGCGATGAATCCCGACGATTACGTCAACACGTCGTTGTACTTCGAACTGAGCACGTTCCTGCACGGGCTGCTGCTGGTGGAGGACAAATTGTCCATGGCGCATGGGCTCGAGACGCGCATCCCGTTTCTCGACAACGATCTGGTGGACTTCGCGCTGCGCGTGCCGGTGAAGTACAAGCTGAAGCATGTCGATCGCATCGTCCGCCTGGATGAAAACCAGCCCGGCCTCAAGTCGCAGCAGTACTTCAATGAAACGGGCGACGGCAAGCTCATTCTGCGCAAGGCGTTGTCACGCTATGTGCCTGCCGGCTACGCCAACGGCCGCAAACAGGGATTTTCGGCGCCGGATGCCAGCTGGTTCCGCGGCGAGAGCATCGACTACATCCGCCGGCTGCTCTCCAGCCGTGATGCGCGAGTGTATGAATATCTGGAGCCGGCGACGGTCCAGTCGCTGCTGGAGGAGCACATGTCGGGCGCCGTCAACCACCGACTGCTCATCTGGTCGTTGCTCAACTTCGAGTGGTGGCTGCGGCGCTTTCGAGATGGCGATGCCGCAAACCAGCTGGCCGCCTGAGCACGCAGCGCTTGGAAGCTCTGGCCGATAGTTATCGATTCGCGGACTTCACTCGCGACAACTACCGCTCGCTGCTGCGCTTGGCGCGACGGGTGTACACCGTGCGTGGGTACGAGGAGACAGCGGCTGGCACGCATTCGGTTTGGTGGCGCCATGACGTGGACTACTCCGTGCATGCGGCGTATGCGTTGGCTCGCATTGAAGCCGAAGAGGGCGTGCGTGCCACATACTTCTTTCGACTGCACAGCGAGCTGTACAACCTGCTCGAGCAGCCCGTCACGTTGCTCGCGCGCGCGATCGTTGCACTCGGGCACGACGTCGGCCTGCACTTCGACAGCGAGTACTACGGGATCACCACGGAAGCAGCGCTCGACGATGCGATCGCGTGGGAGGCATCGATCCTTTCGCAAATACTGGAGCGCCCCATGGTAGCCATGTCGTTCCATCAACCCAGCGCATTCCTGCTGGGTTGCCAGCGTGAGCGCTACGGTGGACTGGTCAACACGTATTCGGCGCGGTTCCAGCACGACATGGGGTACGTGTCCGATTCGAACGGCTACTGGCGCCATCGCCGACTGGAAGACGTGCTCACCGCCGCCAACGAATCGCAGCTCCAGGTGCTTACCCACCCCGAGTGGTGGACGGAAGTGTCCATGTCTCCCGCCGCTCGAATCCAGCGATGCATCGTAGGGCGCGCCGCATCCATGCGCGCGTACTATCGCGACGACATGATTCGCGCAGGGCGGCTGAATGTGGGCGCGGAGACGACAGAGTCATCGACGTGACCGCAACCCGCCACGACACCGCCCCGTCCGGTGCGCTGATTCAGGATTTCACCGCGCTGCCGGTAACTGCACTTCGCACGAGTAGCGGTGCGGTTGCTGCCACGATCGATAGCGTGCTACCGCTCCTGCGTTCACCCGACTCGGCGGCTCCGTTGCGCTGGCACGCCGGTGCGTACGCCCTCACGGATGGGACGACCGTGTATCCGATGCGTGGTGATTCGCCGCTGCTCTCTCCGAGCGAAACGCTGAATCCCTCGCTTGCGCCGTATCTCGCCGTCTCGCGCTTCCGACAGACCGGCGAGATCAATGCGCCGGCGACGGACCAGCATTACGCGCGTCATCTGCATCGCATGCGCAGCGCCGCGGTGGGTATGCGCGGACTCGTACTCGATGTCGGCTGCGACGACACGTGCGTTGGCGCTGCACTGCTCCCCGCATCCTGCACCTATCTCGGGCTCGATCCGTATGCTGCCGACCACGGGACCTTTCGACTGATCGGAATCGCCGAAGTACTGCCGCTGGCCGACGCGGTGCTGGATGGCATCATGTTCAACACGAGTCTCGACCATGTGCTGGACTACACGGAAGCCCTGCTCGAGGCGCAGCGGGTGCTCAAGCCCGGCGGATTGCTTCTGCTGTCCACGTTGATCTGGACGGCGCGTACCACCATGCTCCCGGATGCGGTACACTTTCACCACTTCAAGGCGTTCGAGCTCTCCGGCGCGCTGGACTTTGCAGGATTTGATGTTGTGCAGCAGGCGTCATATCCGTACAAGGGGGATTGGCACCGTCATGGCGTCTATCTCACCGCGCGGCGCAGGGAGCCCGTGTGCGCATCCTGATCACCGGAGCGACAGGCTTCCTTGGCTCCGCGGTGTGTCCGCCGCTGGTACGCGCCGGACACGAGGTTTTCGCCATCGTACGATCAGGGACTTCACCCACGGCGGCGCTCGATGGCGTGAGTCTCGTGGAGCAGGATCTCGCGACGCTGCACCCCGACGCGCTGCCGGATCGTATCGAAGCCCTGCTGACGCTCGCGCAGTACCGGAACTTCACACAGTTCCCCGAGCGCGCGCCGGACGTGCTCGACGTCAATTTGACGGCACACCACCGTCTGTTTACCTGGAGCGCGATGCACGGCGTCTCACGAATCGTGCACGTGTCCTCCGGCGGCATTTATGGCGGACGGCGAAACCATCGCTTTGTCGAAAGCGAACCGCTGCGGATCGACGCACCGCTTGGCATCTATCTCGCCTCGAAAGCATGTACCGAGTTCGTGTTGCACAGCTATCGTGCGGTGGTACCCCACATTACGGTGCTCCGACCGTTCTTCATCTACGGTCCTGGCATGCCGGCAGATCGTCTCATCGCCCGACTGGCGGGTAACATCCGCCACGGTGAGCCGATCACGCTCGATGGCGAGGACGGACTCATGCTGAATCCCATTTTCGTGGACGACGCTGTGCACGGGGTGTTCGCGTCGCTCGCGCTCGACGGCCATCATTGCGTGAATCTTGGCGGCGGCGATACGCGCAGCCTTCGATCAATGTGTGAGATGATCGCACAGCATGTTGGCAGGCCGGCCACGTTCCGCCAGCGGGAGCAAGAGCCGTTGGACTACGTGGGCGACATCACGCTCTCCACGTCACTCTGGGGCGCGCCGAGTGTGTCGCTCGAGGACGGACTTGCTCGCACCGTGGCCGAACTGTGCGGGGTCGCCGCGTCTGCGTCCTGAGCGGACGGGTGGCTGCACCGGTTACGATGCGAGTGGTGTGACCCCCGCAACCTGCGTCGCGCGGCGCACGCGGGTGCCGAGAAGCGTGTCACCCTGCAGCAGCTTCGTGTAGATCTCGTTGAATCGCGCTGCCGCGACGGTATGCGCATGCCACTTCTCCGCGAAGGCACGACTGCGCGCGCCGACCTCCTGACGTCTCACCGGATCCGCGATCAGTTCGCGCAACACCGCTTCCACCGTTGCCGGCGTCGCACTCACGATGGGCAATTCGTCCGCGTACTCCGGAATTTCCCCGCGCACGCTCTGCAGCCATTCCGGACGAATCCAACAGACCACCGGCTTGCCAAGCATCATCGCTTCCCGTGCGTTCGCACCGAACCAACCGTAGCTGAGCATATCCACTACGATGTCGGCCTGCGCCTGCAGGAAGCGCACTTCCCTGTTCGGCACACCGCTCGGCGAGATCAACTCGATGGGTAGGCCCTCGCGCTGCAACCGTTCGACCAGCGGCAGGTACACGTGCGACGACTTGATGTTGACCCCGTCCTCGGTCGTGCGCTCGTTCGCATTGCCTACTGCGTGATAGAGACGGACCGTTCCCGGTTGTGCGACGGGCAACTGCCGGTCGACAGGAATCGCGAGATCGGGATGCCAGAACTGTGCGTCGAGGCAGTACACCTCCGGCTCTTCGTGTACACGCGGGTCGTGATTGAAATCGACGCGGTTGCCTCCCGACAGACACTGATAATCCGCCATGAGGTTGCGGACCCTGCCCCACGACAGGTTGCGATCGTCGCTGCATACGCCCGGCTCCGTACGCCAGCGGCAGATGGCGCAGACCGGTGTCGTTCCCCACGAGGCGAACGCCGTCTGTGAGACGCCGTCGCTGCACCCGTTATTGGTGTAGACGATCGTTTTGCCGAGCCCCCGCAGCAACCCAATCTCCGCGTGCGGATCGAAGTTGGCGGCGATGTACGACTGCAGCTCTGCGCCATAGGAGATGGCGTGTGCGTTGCTGAAGTGGAAGACGTCGTAGCCGTAGATGGAGGCAAGCAGGAACGCCAGCGTCTCCTCTACGATGCGACCGCTGTTCGGCGTGAAAGTGAAATCGTGCCCGTGATAGTAGATCTGACTGGCGGGCGAAAGATCCCAATTGAGCAGATCGGCCTTCCACCCGAGATCTCGCAGCCCGCGTGAGAGATACCACGCGTTGTAGTAGCACTGGCCAGGGAAAAGGACGCGACGCGAGCGCAGCAGCCGAAACATGGGGGCGAGCGCCTGACGATTGACCAACAGGAATGCGAACTCCCGATGCAGATCGAGCAGCGGGAGTGTAGGTGGCACGAGTGGCGGCAGACCAGCAGCTTTCCGCACCAGCGCGCGCCACTCGATGTTCAGCGCTTCGATCAGCTCGTCGTAGTCGCGGTCACTCAGCGGCTTCCGACAGGCATGGATCGCTCTGTTCTGAAACGCGTCCATCGCCTCCGCGATGTTCTGCGTCACACTTCCAAACTCCTGGTCCATCACCTGCTCCGCGAGTGATGGAGCAGTGCGCGCACGCCGTCGGTGCCACAGTGCATGAGTGCATCGATAATCGAAAGGCCAGGCAGGAAGCGGTCCGTACCTCCCTGTGAATAGACGGGATGCTGGAATGACTGATAGTGAAGGGTGATCCCCGCCGAGGCGAATGCGGCGTCGTCCTGATACCCTTCCGCACCGGCGCCGCAGAGGTAGCTGTCGGCGTGCATGGCGTGCGTCAGCTCGATGAGCAGCTCCGTCGCGTGCGCGTGCACCGGCAATACGCTCGAACTGCACATGTGATCGGTGCGCACGCCGATCCGTTCAGCGATCCGCAAGATGGCGTTCCGATTGTAGCGGGCCAGCAGCGGTTCGGGATCGAGGATGACCGGTTCCAGCCAGGCCACACACGCTCGGTAGTGCGGCGCTTTGGCATAGTTGGCCGCAAGAGTCTTCACGAACTTCTCGCGCCATGGCTGTCCGGGCTGAAACTCCACGTCGTCGTAGCGGCGTACGCCGTGCCCGGTGCGCACGATGGGTGCAGTAACCCAGCGTGCCTCGCCGCCGATGGCGAGCTTCACCCGATTGGACCAGATGCCGCCGGTTCTGGGAAACTGCACGTGGTCGAGCAAGACGAACGCATCGCTGCGCACGATCTTGTCGAAGTAGCCAAGCCACGGAAAGAAGTTCGGCTGATGAATGGCGACGACGCGTGTCGCTGGCGTCGCGGTTGTTTCGACCTCAGGCATGCTGCGCCCCTCGCCAGCGCGCGGCGTCTTCCATGCTCAGCGGCTCGGTGAAGTGGTGTTTCCCTCCATCGGTGAACAGGTAGGCACCCTGCAGTGGTGCGACCTGCGCGCGAACGAGGTCGACGATCTGCCGGTCCGTCATGCTTGCGAAATCGATCGGCAGACTTTGCGGTCCGATGCGCGGGTTGCGGAGGGCGAGCGCTTCATCCTGCAGGGTCCCCTGCCACTCGCCGCGCATCAGCGCCGGAAGTGCGTGATCGAGCAACTGCGCCGTCTCTGCACGTACCCGTGCCGCGAGCGAGTGCCACGTATCGTCCACCGCGATGGTCAACGATTGCTGCGCCACGATCGCGCCGTGGTCAAAGTCGTCGTCCATCACGTGCAACGTGACCCCGGTATGTGCGTCACCGTGAATAAGCGCCCACTGGATCGGGTTGGGTCCGCGATGTCTGGGCAGCAGCGCAGCGTGCACGTTGAACGCGCGTCCGGCCACGAGCTCGAGGACGTCCCGTCGAATGCGCATCGAGTACGAGTGGCACAAGAGACTGTCGGGGTGCAGGTCGGCGACGGCACGGACGAACTGAGCGTACTCCGGCGTCCCCGCGCGTGGCTGCACCAACAGTGGCACCGCAACACGCCTTGCCTCCGCCCGGATCGCGTCGTGTGACTGAGGTCGAATGGATGCCGCCACTATTGCCGCGACGCGTGAAGCCGGCACGCGCGCCAGGAGCTCCGGAATGCCGTAGCTGTCGCCAACAACAAGGATTCGTTGCAGCGGGGCGTGCGGCGGTTTCTGCGGAGATACGTACGTGGACGAAGCCATCGAGGTCATTGCGAGTACTGAACGTGACACGCGGTCCCAGGCCGCGCACCAAATGATGAGAGCGTCGCGCCGGCACGCCCGCCTCATGCGTGATTCGTGCCATGCATGAACACGCAGCCGCACAACGACTTAGTGCATTCAGCCGGACCCTGACCCCGTCGTCGGGCAGGCAACTGCTGTCACGCTCCGGGCACTTTTTGCCGCCCGTCGTCCAGCGGATATGGTCGGCAGCATTTGCCGCAAGCGCGGTCCAGACGCGGATGGTCGACCGTAACTTGTTGATCTACAACGTTTTACGACCCTTGGTCGAAATGGCATGCGTGTTGCACTAGTCGGTCCCGTCCTCGACCCTCCTCACCGTCCCGCTCCCGCTCCGATGTGTGGCATTGCCGGTTTCATCGATCTCCAACGACGGCCCGTCGAGGCCGGTTCACAGCGGTTAGCGCTGATGAACCGGATTCTTGCGCACCGTGGACCGGATGGAGACGGTGAGTGGCAGGACGAGCGCGGCGCGGTCGGGCTCATGCACCGACGACTCAGCATCATCGACATCCAGACCGGTCAGCAGCCGATGGTCGATCCGGAGTCCGGGTGCGTCATCGTCTTCAACGGCGAGATCTACAACTTCGTCGAGATTCGCGAACAGCTCGGACGCGACCGCTTCCGCACCACTTCCGACACCGAAGTGATCCTTCGCGCCTGGTTGCGCTGGGGTCCGCGGTGTGTCGACCATCTGCGCGGCATGTTCGCCTTCGCGATATTCGATCCGCGGCAGGATGTGCTCTATTGTGCGCGCGATCGCTTCGGTATCAAGCCGTTCTATACGACGGAAGTGAACGGGGTGTTGTACTTCGCCTCGGAGGCGAAGGCGCTGCTTCCCTTCCTGCCGACGTGTGAGACGGACGAAGCCGGACTGCAGGACTATCTCGCGTTCCAGCTGTGCCTGTCGGGCAAGACGCTCTTTCGCGGTGTGCACGAGCTGCAGCCCGGCCATACGCTGACGATTTCGCGCGGCTCAGTGCAGACGTCGCGGTACTGGGAGGTCTACTACGATCTCGATTTCAGTCACGACGCACGCTGGTTTCAGGAGCGCATGCGTGCGCTGCTCGAAGAATCGACCGCGCTCCATCTCCGCGCCGACGTACCGCTGGGGGCGTACATCAGCGGTGGCGTGGACTCGAGCCTCATCGCGGCGCTGGCGTCACGGCAGGACTCCGGCCTGATCGGCTTCACCGGCCGCTTCAACGAGGGGCCCGAGTTCGACGAAAGTCATCACGCACGCGCCGTGGCCGATCACCTCGGCGTGACCCTGTATGAACGCGAGATCACCGCGCAGGACTTCATGCGCGAGATCGGCCGCGTGATGTACCACCTCGATTTCCCCGTAGCGGGGCCCGGCGCGTTCCCGCAGTTCATGATGTCCGAGCTCGCGTCGCGGCACCGCAAGGTGGTGCTGGGCGGACAAGGCGGTGACGAAATCTTCGGCGGCTACGCCCGCTATCTCGTGGCCTACTTCGAACAGTGCATCAAGGCGGCGATCGACGGTACCATGCAGGGGCGCAACTTCGTCGTGACATACGAGTCGATCATTCCGAACCTGTCGGCGCTGCAGAACTACAAGCCCATGCTGCAGGAGTTCTGGCGCGATGGACTTTTCGCACCCATGGACGAGCGCTACTTCCGGCTGATCAATCGCGCGCCGCATCTGGGGAACGCGGTGCGCTGGGAACAGTTGGGCGACTACTCGCCGTACGCGGCGTTCTCGCAGGTGTTTAACGGAGAGAATGTGCGCAAGCAGTCGTATTTCGACCTGATGACGCATTTCGATTTCAAAACGTTGTTGCCGGCGTTGCTGCAGGTCGAGGATCGCATGTCGATGGCGCACGGACTCGAATCGCGTGTGCCGATGCTCGACCATCCGCTCGTGGAGTTCGCTGCCACCATTCCGGCCAACGTCAAGTTCACCGATGGGCGACTGAAGCACGCACTCGTGGAAGTCGCGCGCGATGTCCTGCCGGCTTCGGTCGTCAATCGCACGGACAAAATGGGCTTTCCCACGCCGTTCACCACGTGGGCGCGCGGTCCCATCCGCGAGTTCCTGCACAGCGTGTTCGACACGCGCGTGGCGCGCGAGCGACAGTTCCTGGACAACTCGCATGTGCTGCACATGGTCGAACGCGACGGACGATTCGGCCGCAATCTGTGGGGCCTGCTCTCACTCGAAATCTGGCAGCAGACGTTCCATGACCAGCATCGCGCGTTCGTTCCTGAACGCGGTATTGAAGTGGCCCGCGCGGCCTGACGCACCCGTCCGGCACGACATCACCATCTACTCCATTATCCCATGCGCGTTCTGATCACTGGCGGCGCCGGCTTCATCGGCTCCCATCTTGCCGATCGCCTGCTTGCCCGCGGTGACGAAGTCCTCGTCATCGACAACTACGCCACGGGCCGTCGCGACAACCTCACGCCGCAGGCGTCGCTGACCGTCGTGGAAGGATCGATCGCCGACCGTGCACTCGTCGATGCGACCTTCGACCGCTTTCAGCCGAATGTCGTGGTACACGCCGCCGCGTCCTACAAGAATCCGGACGACTGGACCGAGGACAGCTACACCAACGCGCTTGGCAGCGCACTCGTATCGCAGGCCACCGCGCGCGTGAAAGCCGATCGTCTCATGTACTTCCAGACAGCACTCTGCTACGGGCTCAAGCCGATCGAGCAGCCGATCACGCTGTCACATCCACTCGTGCCGTACGGCTCGAGCTACGCCATCAGCAAGACCACAGGCGAGGGCTACGTCGCGCTGTCCGGCGTGCCGTTCCTCTCCTTCCGCCTGGCCAACGCCTACGGGCCGCGCAACCTGAGCGGTCCGCTGCCCACGTTCTTTCAGCGCCTCAGCGCCGGCAAGAAGTGCTTCGCTATGAAGACGCGACGCGATTTCGTCTACATTTCTGATCTCATCGACGTGGTGGAGAAGGCGGTGCATGGCGTCGGCACCGGCGGCTTCTATCATATCTCCTCCGGCAGCGACTACTCCATCAAAGAGCTGTTCGACGCCACTATCGCCGCGATGCAGATCGAGCTCGGCGAGCCGGTGGAAGAGCGCGAGCGCAATCCGGACGACGTGTTCTCCATCCTGCTCGACCCGACGCGCACGCAGCAGGAGTTCGCGTGGGATACCACGACCTCGTTGACGGATGGAGTCGCCAGGGCGATCGCCTACTATCGCGAGTACGGCATCGAGGAGACGTTCACGCATCTTCGGCTCACAGCGGCGTGAGCGTCGTTCCTCCATTGCGCGACGCCACGGTCCTGGTGACCGGTGGCGCCGGATTTGTCGGCAGCAACCTCGTCCTGCGATTGCTGGCCGAGGATGCGGCGCATGTGCATGTGGTGGACAATTTCATGTCCGCCACGCCCGAGAATGTGCCCAGTGACGCACGCATCCGGCTGACGGAAGGTTCGATTGCCGATGATGCGGTACTCTCGCAGATCACGGATACATACGACTACGTCTTTCATCTGTGCACGTACCATGGTAATCAGAGCTCCATTCATGATCCGATTGCCGATCACGACAACAATCTGATCACGACACTCAAGCTGTTCGATCGGATCAAGTCGTTTGCGCGCGTACACAAAGTGGTGTACGCTGGCGCCGGATGCGCGGTCGCGGCCAAGACGTTCGATGATCCAACCCCGACCGACGAGAACGCGCCGATCTCGCTGGTGATGGACAGTCCGTACAGCATTTCCAAGCTGGTCGGCGAGTTCTACGCCAACTACTATCATGAGCGGCATCAGCTGCCCACGGTGCGCGCACGCTTCCAGAACGTGTACGGTCCGCGCGAAATCCTTGGCGCAGGTCAGTGGCGCGGCACGCCGGCCACCGTCTGGCGCAACGTCACGCCCACGTTCGTCTACAAGGCGCTGCAGGGAGAGCCGTTGCCACTGGAAGGCGGCGGCGAGACTGGCCGCGACTTCATCTACGTGGACGATCTCGTCGAAGGGCTGATCGCCTGCGCACGCCGTGGTGACGCCGGCGACGTGTACAATCTGGCCACGGGTCACGAGATCACGATTCGTGCGCTGGCCGAGCGCATCAATCGCGCGACGCACAATGCGAGCGCACCGCTGATGCTGCCGCGCCGGTCATGGGACCGCTCGGGGCGCCGCTACGGCGATCCCACCAAGGCCCGCATCACGATTGGCTTCGAGGCGCGGGTCGATCATGAGGAGGGGGTGCGCCGCACGGTCAACTGGACGCGCACCGCCATGCCGTTGATCGAGCGGTGTATCGCGCAACATCGCGACCGGCTCGCGTCGTAGATACTGACGCGACGAGTCCGACCATGCTCAAGGCGCTGATGATCTGCGATACCGGCTCCGCCTACGGCCGACAGACGATGTTGGATCACATCGGCTTTCTCGACCATGCGCCGCCGGGCACTGTCGAGGTCACCTACATCGATCTGCACAAGAAGCCGAGCTTCGATGTGCGCTGGCTGGAGGCGGACCTCGCCGTCATTCACACAACGGTGGTCTGTTACCGGTGGCATCACCGGCTGGCCGAGATCAACGATCGCCTCTCGTGGCTCGCCCGCTTCCCCGGGGTCGTAGCCGCACTTCCGCAAGATGAGTACGATCACAGTTTCGTGCTGGATGAATGGCTGTCCCTGCTCGGCACGTCGCTCATCGTCAGCTGCTTCGGCGAGCGCTATCGCGCGCTGCTCTATCCGCGTATGCACCGGCGCGCCCGCTTCATGTTCGGGCTGACGGGCTATCTGCATGAGGATCGCATCGCCGAATCGGCGAAGAACGGTGTCGCCCGTCGCGATCGGTCCATCGATCTCTTCTATCGCGCGCGCAATCTGAAGTTCAGTTTCGGCTTGCTGGGCTATCTCAAGGGACACATCGGAGAGACGGCGCCCATCGCGTTGCGTGACAGCGGGCTCCGGCTCGACATCTCTGTGCGCGCCGAAGACACGCTGCTGGGCGACAGTTGGCTGCGTACGCTCGGCTCCAGTGTTGCCACACTCGGCAGTCAGAGCGGTTCGAGCATGCTGGATCGGCGTGGTGAGATGCGATTGCACATCCGCGCACTTGCCGAAAGCAGGCCCGACCTGACCTTTGAGGAAGCGGACGAGCTGTGCACGGGCGCGCTCACGCGCTACAGCTTCGCCGCGCTTGGCCCGCGACATCTTGAAGCCGTGATGACACGAACCGTGCAGGTACTGGTGGAGGGTGACTACAGCGACGCCTTCAAGCCGTGGGTGCACTACATCCCCATCAAGCGCGACCTCTCGGACCTATCACGACTGCCGGAGCTGCTGCGCGATGACGCCCTCCTGGAGCGCCTCAGCGAGCAGGCCTACGCTGACTTCGTCGAGAGCGGCCGTTACAGCTATGGCTGGTTCGCTGCTCAGTTCTTGCGCGAGGTGAGTGCACTGCGCGCGGGCTCCAACTGAGCGACCGCATCGAGCAACCGCGCGGCCAGTGTGGACCACGCGTACTGTCCTGACGCGACGATGTCGGCGTACGCTTGCTGCGTCATGCGCTCGAGCATGGGGAGATCGGCCAGTGCAGCGGCCACCTTCTCGCCGAGATCCGAAAGGTCGCGCTTGATCGGCACGTAGTGCACCCACGGTTCCAGCACGCCGCCGTAGTCGCCTTCCACGAGCAGTTGTGCCGTTCCGGTGACCACGGCCTCGATGTGCCGTGGCGAGAGCGTCGGGTACGACTGTCGCGTCAGCTCGCCCTCCATGTAGTCGTCGACCTGCTCGAATGGCAGAGCGGGTTGGTCGCCAAGCAGTGCGCGCACCACCATCCCGATTTCTCCGCGACGGTCGAGCACCCCGTACCCGCCCTCGGCGCCCAACGCAATGCGGACGGAGCCGAGGAGCGGAAACCACGCGTCGGCGAGCGCGAGATCCTCCGCGCGCGTTGATACATCGAGGCGATACCGGCACGGATCGAGTGTCTGCTGCGCGGCATCCACCAGCGACTGTCTGCGCTGCGCGAGTCCGCCGTGCCAGAACGGCTGCGCACTGCCGCGGTGCACCACGTCCGTCGGACGCGCGGCCAGCGGTTTGGCGCTCGCGGCACAATGACGGGCCCGTGCCGGATGCACGTAGGTGGGGAGCATCTGCAGAAATCGCACACGGCGGTGAACCCGTGGATACAGCACGGCGCAGGTGGCTTCGTCGAACGATGTCATTACCAGCGTGACGTTGTAGACCGCCAGCATGTCGTCGAGTTCGTGCGCGAACAGACACTCATCGTTCGGCATGGCAACCACCACTCCCTCAAACTTCGTGAGCCATTGCAGCGCGGACTCACGGGCGGCACGCTCGGCATGCCAACGCCACTCGAGGACGGTCCCATGCAGCAGTACTGCGTCGAAGCTGAGCCACGCCGGATCGAACGGCGTGCCGTCCACCAGATTCACGTAGGCGACCTGCACGCGATCACGCGGCGCATGTGCGAGAAACTGCACCTGGTCGAGCACCGCCACGCGGTTCTGCGTCGCATACCGGATATCAGCGAGGACGAGGAGGTTGATCATGGTGCGACGCTGGCTGCTGTCGGGCTGGCGCTCGCCGACCGGAAGAGCGTGACGACTTCGAGAAAGTGTCGCGCGAAGGCACCGTATTCGTACGCACCGGTCTCGATGAAATCCGCGTAGGCACGCTCGGCGATGCGCCGTACCATGGATTCGTCCGCAAGACGCTCTGGCAGCTCGGCGAGATCGGACAGGTCGCGCTTGATTGGGATGTAGTGGACCCACGGCTGGAATAGTCCGCTGAATGCACCTTCGACGAGCACCTGCACGGTACCCGTCATGATCGCCTCGAGATGACGTGGACCGAGCGCGGCGAAGTGATGGCGGGTGAGCTCGTGGCCCGAGAGTGCGTCCGCCTGTTCGAAGGTGAGATCGGGTTCCTCGCCGAGCAGTGCACGGATATGGGTAGCGACTTCTCCGCGTCGATCGAGTACGCTCGAGCCGCTTTCACTGCCCAGAATGGCGCGACTGGAGCCGAGAAACGTGAGCCAGTCGTCGCCAAGAATCGTGTCTGCGGGGCGTACGGAGATGTTGGTACGCAGTGACGTGTTGCTCAGCACACGCGCACCGTCCGTGCCCAGGCGCGTCTTGATGTTGCCCAGCCAGCCGAACCAGTACGGCAGATGGTTCGCACGATAGACCACATCGAGTTGGCGACTGCCGCGTGCGGTCGTCGGTGCTCGTGCTGCGGCCACGCGTTGCGGGTGCACGTAGCCGGTGAGGCCGTGAATGAAGTAGGCGCGGTTGCGCATCCGCGGATAGAGCAGCGCCCGCGGTCCGTCGTCGAAACAACTGACTATGATCTGCGCGCGGAGAATCGACAGCCAGTCGTCGAGCAGGTGCGCGTGATCGTACTCATCCTGCGGCATGGCGGCGACGAGACCCTGGTACCGTGACATCCACTCCAGCTGTGCGGCGAGTTGAGTGAATTGCGGATGCCATCGCCAGCAGAGGAGCGTGGTATGCAGCACGATCACATCGAAGCCGAGCCAGCGTGCATCGAAGGCCGGGCTGTCGGCCATGTTCACATACGCTACGCGCGCCGAACCGACGGGCGCATGCTCGAGGAACTGCACATGATCGAGAATCGCCACGCGCTTTTGCGCGAGGTTCCGGATATCGAAGAGGACGAGGACGTTCAGCATGCGTGCACGCGTGATCCTGTGTGCTGGTGTTCGTGATCGATCGCAGGTCAGGCCAGCGCGGCCATCGGCGCCGTGAAGCGCGGGACGAGCGCGGGCTCGCCGAGGAACAGCGAACGCCACGTGACGAACGAGAGCAGGCGCCACGCGAGTGTGGCGGCGACACTGTCCGCCTCGGTCCACGACGCCGACGGCGTGCGCGCCTGCACGATCGCGGCAACTTCGGCGGCACGCGCCTGTGGTGGTGCCGAACGCCAGGCGTCTGTCTGCGTGGCCGCGAGCAGCAGCGGACCAAGCGCGCCATTTGCCCACCCCACCAGCGGCGACTCGAATCCCAGCTTGCTGGTGCGCGTACGAATGGCTTCCGGCATGCTGCCGGTCAGCGCGTCGCGCAGGATGCGCTTGCTCACCGTGCCGTCGAACTTGGTGTCGGCCGGCAAGGCGAACGCGAAGGCGACGAGATTCCAGTCGAGGAATGGCGACCGCACCTCGACACCATTCGCCATCGAGCAGCCGTCGAAGTTGCGCAGGATGGCCGGTAGATGCGTCTGGTGGAAGTCGCGATAGAGTGCGTCGTTGATCTTCGCGGCGTCCAGCTGGCGATACCAGTTGTAGCCGGCCAGGAGCTCGTCGCCACCGTGGCCATCGAGAGTGACCACCACACCGTGCTCGCGCATCGTGCGATAGATGTTGAACACGGGTACGGCCGGCGCGCCACTGAGGTCGTCCATGGCCCATACGCTGTGCGCAATGTCGGCTATGGCGCGATCCGGATCGAACGCCCAGTAGGTTGGTGACGCGCGCGTGTGCGCGACCACCAGATCGGCGAAGTGGCGCTCGTCCACGACGTGACCGGGAAACGTCGCGATGAAGGTGCGCTGCCAATCGGTGGCGACGCGCGCGAGATCGGCGTGTGCGTCGTTGCGCGCCACATGGGCCACGGTCGACGCGACAGCGCTTGAATCGAGGCCGCCGGAGAGTGACGTGCCAATGCGCACGTCGCTCCGCATGCGCAGGCGCACGGAATCGATGAACAGCGCACGGAATTGCTCCACCTGCCCGGCGTAGCGCGCAGGAATCATTGGCAGGTGATCCCGCGTCTCCCACCATCGGCGAAAACCACGCGAGCCTGCGCGCGTGATGGTGAGCGAGTGACCGGGCGGCATGCGATGCACACCCTGCAGCGCCGTCGCCATCGTCACGCCGTCGTACGACGTCGGGTTGGCGAAGAAGGCAGCCGCCGCTTCGTCACACAGCGCCGCTGTGAAGTCCGGAAGTGCCAGGAACGCCTTGATCTCCGAGGCGAACGCCACGCGCGTACCGCGCACCGACACGTACAGTGGCTTTACACCGAATCGGTCGCGCGACAGGAAGAGCGACTGCGTGGCGGGCGACCAGATGGCAAACGCCCACATACCGTTGAACTTCAGCTGACAGTCTTCGCCCCACCGATGAAATGCGGCCGCAATGACTTCGGTGTCGGTCTCGGTGCGAAAGCAGTATCCATCCTTGCGGAGCGCGTCACGCAACTCGAGAAAGTTGTAGATCTCGCCATTGAACGTGATGTACAGCGTCGTGTCATCGGGGCACGCCACGGCCATGGGGCATGCGCCAGCCGCGGTCGGATCGAGAATCGACAGCCGCCGGTGGCCGAGTGCGACGGGCCCTTCGCTGAACGTACCGCGCCCGTCGGGTCCGCGATGCGCGAGCGCATCGGTGAACCCGTCGATGAGGTCACCCAGCCCACCGCGTGAGAAATCGAGCAGACCGGCAATTCCGCACATGCGTGGTCGAGTCGTGATTCAAGGAGAGAAGGACGACGTCACGAGCCGTGACGACTCTCGAACTGCTTGCACGATCGATGCCAGCGACTAAGACGCTGTGCCGCAACGGGTTGGCTCTCTGGCGATATCGGTACAGCGCGACGCATCCGGCACCAACTGTTCCACCAGCGGCATTTCGTGCCGCTACGGCGTCTGCCCGGCGACGTATGCGTCATCGCTCAGAACCAGTTGCCGCCGCTCCTCAAGCCGCTCCCGAATCCGCTCCCGGATCCGCTCTACGGGCGCGGACCACTCACGCGCCTCGTCCTGCCGCACACCCCACACACTGCCATACCACCGCGTACTGCGCTCCGCGTCGAGCAACGCATCGCCCGCCCAGCGCCAATCGAGACCGATCTTTGGCAGCAGAATCCAGCATTCACGACCCAGCGCGCCGGCAAGATGCGCAACGGCCGTGCACGTGGAAATGACGACGTCGAGTTCCGCCACCGCGGCGGCTGTATCTGCAAAGTCATGCAGCGACGCCGAGAGATCGCGCACGCGCACGCCACGCGGCAACGTTGCCAGGTCCGCCGCGCGTGGACCGCACTGCAAGCTCACCCACTCGATCTCGTCCAGCTGCAACAGGGGAAGCAACGCCTGCAATCCGCACCCGCGATTCATCTCGTTCAACATCGTGGGGCTGCCCGCCCACACGACGCCCACGCGAAAACGCCCACCAGGCGCGCGCGGCGGTAACGGCGACTCCCGTGTCGGCGGCACTCGCAAATACGGTGCGTCGCTGACGTACACGGCATCCGACGTGGTGAGACCCAACCGGTGCGGCAATCCGGTGAGCGGCACCTGATAGTCGTGCGGCGGCAGCGGCGCGATATTCACCACCACGTCATCTGCAAGGTCCGCGACACGCATCAACTCGACCAACGTGGCCGAGCATTGCAGCACGACGCGCGCACCACGCGCACGCAGCGCCGGCAGATACCGCGCGAATTGGATGGTGTCGCCGAAACCCTGCTCGGCGTGCACCAGCACTGTCTTGTCGTGCACCGCCTCACCGTTCCAGCGCGGCTTCGCCCACTCGCGCCGCTGCGCGCCCAGCAAGTCCGTCTGCTCACGCCACTCGTATTCGCTCCACCCCTCCGCCCAGCGTCGCTGTGCCAGCAGCGACATGGACAGGTTTACATGTGCACCCGCGTGCGGCGGAGCCATCGCGATCGTCGTACGCGCTTCGCCCTCGCCCTCGATGTACTTGTCCAGGAAGTTGCACGCCGCTGCCAGATTCGCGCGCGCTTCGAGCTGCGTCGGATCGCGCTGCAGCGCGGTACGATACGCCGACTCCGCATCGTCTGGCCTGCCCGCGATCTGCAGGGCACGCGCGTAGCCGTACCACACCAGCGCAGAGGAGGGCTCGAGCACAGTCGCCCGCTTGAGCGGCGCGATAGCCTCGTTGGCTCGGCGCGCGGCGATGAGGGCGTTGCCGAGGTTGAGCTGCACTCCCGCCACATCGGCCAGCTCGCGCGCGAGCGGCTTGAGCAAGGTGACGGCGCCGGCCGCATCCCCCGTTTCGAGGCGCAGCACCCCCAGCGTGTTGCGAATACCGCAATGCCGCAACTCGAGCTTGAGCGCGCGTTCCAGCAGACGCATCGCGCGCTCCGTCTCGCCCTCACGGGCAAGGGCGAGCGCGGCGCGGAACTGCTCCTCGGCCTGCGCGGCCTTGGTGCGCGGTGTCATCGTGCGGTGAGCGCCGGTGCGAACGTCAGACTGAACGCGCGCGTTACTTGATGCGCAGGCCGATCGCCTGCGGTTGGTATGCGGAAAGGTCGATGGGACGACGCACCGAATGCGCATCGTCCCGGCTGACCACCTGCAAGACAAGCCGGCGCGCGAGGTTGAACACCAGCGGTGCACGGAAGTTTGCCGTCGCGTCGCTGCCGCTCGCCGAGGGGAGCGTCACCATGGTCAGCCCGAACGCGTCCGACTCCCGCTCGATCCTGAGTGCCGCACGCTCGACCTCGCCCAGATCAAACGCGTAGTCCGCATCGACGATGAACGGATCGCCGAGCAGAAACGTCAGATCGGGATCCTGGAGCGACTGTAACCACCAGAGACCGTTGCGTGCGGCCGGAATCAGCGCGAAGTCTCGATGCAGGGGGAATCCGCCAAGGGGTTGCGGTAGGTGCATCACCCACGCCGCTGACACCACGATGTCGCCGAGCGCGCGTGAAGCGATCTGCAACGTTGCAGGTTCCGACTCGACGAGCGGTGTCGGGCTCGTCGCTGCGTCGTCCGAAGTGGCCAAAGTTGGTGCGGTCAGCATGTCGGGTCATTCAGATGCGGAAGGAATCGGAGCAGGCGGCGCTCCCTCGTGCCGATCACCGGTGCAAAATACGTCACCGTGCCTCGGCGAAACGTTTACATGTAATTCGCAAGACTCAGGCCGAGAATGCGCGACGTGGCACTCATGGCCGCTTGATACAGCGTTTGCTTGCCGACCAGCTCCGCGAGCGCCTTGTCCACTTCCGTATCGCGTAGATCGGAGCGGAACACCTTCAACGTGAGTTCGAGCGAATCGAGATTGCTGCGCGCGATATCGAGTTCGTTGCCGCGTGCACCCTGCGTGCCGATGAGCGTCTGCACATTGCTGTTGGCAGCGTTGATGCGGTCGAGTGCCGTACCGATGCCGGCGACGTTGTTGGTGCCCAGCGCATCGGACAGCGCGCGCAACGAGTCGAGTGCGTCGGTGGTAAGAAAGATGTCGGTGCCGTTGTGATTCGGCGTGACGAACTTGCCATCGCCTACTTCGACCGGTGCGTTGCCGCTCGGGTTGACCGGATTGTTCGACGCATCGACCAGTCGCGAGAACGGCCCCGTGGGCGTCGCCGGCACGGCGAATGGACGCTCACCGGACCGTGTGCCGCCGAAGAGATAGTCGTCGCCGATGCGCGTATTGCCGAGATCGACGGCGAAGCTGATGAGCTGATCGATTTCGGCCTTCGCGATCGTGCGCGTTTGCGCATTCGCCGTGCCCGACGCTTGCGCGACCGCGAGTTCCGTCGCGCGCGTCATCACGTTGGTCAGATTGTCGAGAACGTTCTCTTCGGTGGTGGCGCGCGACGTGGCGGCCTGCGAGTTCTGCCGGAAACGCGTGATGGCGCGGATCGAACTGCCGACGCGTACAACTTCGGCGGACGACGTCGGGTCATCTGACATTTTCCGGACTCGCAGCCCGGAGGAGATGTCCTCGCGCAGGCGGTCGATCCCCTGCAGGTTCGACTGCAGGCGGTTCTGACTCCCCCGCAGAATCATCTGGTTCGATATGCGCATCATCGGACGGGTTCGGAGACTGTCACGCGATCCCACCCGACCGATTCGCCGGTGGCATCTCTTTATCGAGTATCGGAGCGGCGCCGTCAGTCTTTAGCGGCTATTTTTGCCGGGTAGAGCCGGTCGATGCATAGATTGCCTATGCGCGCGCGGCGCGGCGGTCCTCTTTCGTCCCCGATCCTTCCCGATGGCCACCATTCTGTATGTCGATGACGAGCCCAGCGTTGGACTGATCCTCGAAGACACGCTCGAACGGGCGGGCCACACGCCGGTGGGTGCACGGAGTGTGCCGGAGGCGCTGCAGCTGCTCGAGCGTGGCGGGATCGACCTGATCATCTCGGATTACCGCATGCCGGGGCTGACCGGACTCGAGTTTATCCAGCTGCTCACACGCGAGGGGTACGACATCCCGCTGATCATGCTCACCGGCTACGCCAGTATCGAGCATGCGGTGGCGTCGATCAAGGCGGGGGCGATCGACTACATCACCAAACCGGTGCGTCCGCAACAGTTGGAGCTCGCGGTGGATCAGGCGCTGGAGTTCGTCCGCCTGCGGCGAGAAAACGAATCGTTGCGCAAGGAGGTCATGCAGTTCCGCAACGAACGGCAGATCATCGGCGACTCGTCGGCCATCCGGCGGATTTTGCAAACCGTTGCCATGGCGGCGCCTACGCGCGCCACGGTGCTGCTGCAGGGCGAATCCGGGACCGGAAAGGAGTTGTTCGCCCGGGCCATTCACGACCAGAGCGATCGGCGCGATAAGCCGTTCATCAAGCTGAATTGCGCCGCGCTTCCTGAAGGACTGGTGGAAAGCGCGCTCTTCGGGCACGAGAAGGGCGCCTTCACCGGTGCGATCAAGCGGGTGGAGGGCGCGTTCGAGCGGGCCAACCGTGGCACGCTGCTGCTGGACGAAATCTCCGAGATGCGGCTCGACCTGCAGGCGAAACTGCTCCGCGTGCTGCAGGAGCAGGAGTTCGAGCGGGTGGGCGGCACGACGCCGATCAAGGTGGACGTGCGCATTGTGGCGACGACCAACCGGGATCTGGCCGCCGAGGCGGACCACGGGACGTTCCGGCAGGACCTCTACTATAGACTGTCCACGATCCCGGTACTCATTCCGCCGCTGCGCGACCGGGCGGAGGACATCCCCGTGTTGGCGCTGCGCTTTGCGATGCGGACCGCGGCCGAAATCGGCAAGAAGATCGAGGGGTTGTCGCCGGACGCGTTGGAGTCGTTGCAGCACTACCCATGGCCTGGGAACATCCGCGAGCTGCAGCACGTGATCGAGCGGGCGGTCATTCTCACGCCGGACCCGATGATTCAGCCGCATTGTCTGGAAGGGACGCGCTTCGGGCTGGCGCACTCCCTGGGCGCCCCCACGGTACGGCCGCGCCTGCTGACGGGGCAGTCGATGAGTACGCCCGTCGTCGGTCGACCGGCGCTGACCGGTGCCGCAGTCCGAAAAAGCGTGGCCGCGGACGGAGACGGTGTCAGTCTCACGTCGCTCAATGTGGCGGAAGCCGAGCGCGTGCTGATTCAGCATGCGCTGGCAGCGGCCGACAATAACCGGACCAAGGCGGCGGAGATGCTGGGGATCTCTGTCCGGACCCTTCGCAACAAGCTGAACGGACCCGGGAAGGACGCGGAATCGGACGAGGAGTAGCGCCTTTGGTCGGCAACTCCCGCCCGTTGCCAGGCGGCAGAATGTTCCGATCGGGCGTTCGACGAGGGTGTGTTGCGGACGGGCCCAGGCTCGGCGCGCTGCCGAAAACAGACTTGGAGAAATGACCGCAAGTGATTGATTGACAACAGCTTGAGTCATATTTACGGACGTGCGGGCTGAGGCGAATGTGAGGCGCGCCCGACTTTGGCCCGCGCATTGCTTTTCCGGAGGGTGACAGCACGTTCCCTCACTCCGGAAACCGCCGATGCTCTTCGGACTCATCGATCGCACGACCTCGGCCGCGGCCCTCAACGCCGGCCTCGACCGCAGCACCGAGCGGCTGCGCGGTATCGCGGATCGGGTGTCGAAGGCGTCGCTGCAGAACAGCGATGGCTTCTCGCTCGAAGCCAAGGGCAGCCAGGCCGATGTCGTCGCCGCTGCCAACCCCATCAATGTCGAAGACGAGATGGTGGGCATGGCCGACGAGCAGATCCGCTACATGGTGACCGCCAAGTTGCTCGAAAAGACGTACGCCAGCCTGCGCGGCGCCATCAAGGGTCAGGCCTGATGCCGGACGGAATCGGCAGCGCCCGTCGCGCTACCTTGCTCCCCATGCCGGGGACGCCGGTTGTACGCCCGATGTTCCGCTCGATGGGCATCGCGGCCAGCGGACTGTCAGCGCAGCGTCAGCGGATGGAAACGATCGCCCAGAACATGGCCAACGCGTCGGTCACGCGTGGCGCCGACGGCGGCCCATACAAGCGCCGCGATGTCGTGCTCGAGACGTCCACGTCGCAGAACGCGCTGTATCCCGAGCTTTCGCCGTTCGAAGGCAGGGGCGGGGCGCAGGTGCGCGGCATGGACGGCATGGGTGCGCCAACGACCGATACAGCGATCGGATTCGAGGTCCCCTTCACGCGGATGAACGGTGTCGGCGCGAGTGCGAGTGGCGAGTTCGGGGTGCGGGTGGCCGGGATCGCCGAAGATCAGGGCGAAGGTCGCGTGGTCTACGAGCCAGGACATCCGGATGCGAACGAGAACGGTTACGTGCGCTATCCCAACGTCAACATGATCGAAGAGACGGTGCGCCTGATGGACGCCAAGCGCCTGTATGAAGCCAACGCGGCGGTCTTCCAGACAGCCAAGTCGATGCTCCGCGCCTCACTGGATATCTGACTGTCATGAGCATCAACGGCATCTCCAACCCGCTGCTCGCCGGACTGGGCTCCATTGCCCGCCCCGACCAGACGCGCCCGAACACCGCGCGCACGCCGTCCACCGGAACGGAACGCGCCGGAACGGAACGCGCCGGAACCGCGCCGACCGCGCGCCCCGCGCTGCGCGCGCAGACGCCGATTGCCGGACAGTCTGCCACGCAGAACGCCGTGCCACTCGAAGCACCGGCCGGCACCGACCCGTCGCTCTGGAGCGTGCTCACCAGCGAAGAGCGGACCTTCTTCGCCAAGACCGCCGCACTCGGCCCGCTCACGTACAGTCGCATCAAGGACGTCACGAACCCGCCGCCTCCGGCCGCACGTGGTGTGCGGCTCGACGTGCGCGCCTGATCCCGACGGAGCCCGTCATGTCCACCCGCATCGATGTTCTCTCGCGGTCGATCGCGCAGTTCACCGCACAGTCCGGCACGCAGGACACCAGCGCGACGCAAGTGCCAGTCATCGCCGAGGGCGAAGGCTCGTTCGGCAACACGCTCAAGCGCGTGATCAATGAAGTGAGCGATGCGAGCGAGCGCTCGGGCTCTTTCAAGGATCGCTTTCTCGCCGGCGACAAGAATGTCGAGCTGCACCAGGTGATGGCGGCGAGTGAAGAAGCCGGCATCGCGATGGACCTGCTCATCGAGCTGCGCAACAAAACCGTCGAAGCGTATCGGTCCGTGATCAACATGCAGTCCTGAGCGCATGCCGTCCTTTCTCGAGAACCTGTTCGGCCGCGTTGGCGGCGCACGGCAGGCGGCGATCATCGCCGTCGGTGTGCTCGCCGCTGCACTCGTGTTCGGTGTGTCGCAGTGGGCGAACCAGCCGGTGATGGTGCCGCTCATCACGAACGTGCCCGCATCATCGGTGAGCGGCATGACGGCCAAGCTGACCGAGCTGGGTATCGCGTTCACGCTGGCCGATGGTGGCGGCACGATCGTGGTGGACTCTGCGTCGATGGCGCGTGCGCGTGTCGAGCTGGCGGGCGCCGGTCTGCTGGAGACAGGGCGCGCCGGACTCGAATTGTTCGATAAGCCGGCGTGGGGCATGACCGACTTCACCCAGAAGGTCAACTTCCGTCGTGCAATGGAAGGAGAGCTCGAGCGCAACATCAACAAGATGACCGACGTGAAGTCGGCGCAGGTGCATCTCGCGCTCGAGGACGATCAGATCTTCAAGCAGAACGAGCGGCCCTCCAAGGCGTCGGTGACGCTGACGATGGCCAATGGCGACACGCCCCCGGTGGCAACGGTGCGCGGTATTGCGCGGCTGGTGGCCGGCAGTGTGGGCGGACTCACGCCGGACAACGTGACCATCGTGGACGAGCGCGGACAGGCGCTCACCCTCGACGACGCGAGCAGTGTGACGGGGCTGACCAGCCGCCAGCTCGAGCAGCAGCTCGAAGTCGAAAAGCAGATGAAGGCGAAGATCGAACCATTGCTCACGGCCACGTACGGCGCTGGTAACGCGCGCGTACAGGTCGCCGCGCAGCTCAACTTCGATCGCATTGAACGAACGACGCAGTCCATCGATCCTGATGTCCAGGCGGTCACCAGCGAGGCGACGCAGGCGGTCACGCCCTCCGCACCGACGCAGGGCGCCGCGCTGAACAACGCGACGACGGTGTACGACTACACGCGCGCCAACGAAAGCTTTGTGGCCGCGGTGGGTGGCATCAGGAAGCTCACGGTGGCCGTGCTCATTGCCGACAAGGTCACCATGCCACCGCCGGTGACGGACACCAGCGCCGCCGCACAAGCAGCGCCCCCCGCCGAGCCGGTCATCAGCAAGCGGACGACCGAAGAACTGGCGCGCGTGGACTCACTGGTGCGCAACGCGGTCGGCATGGACTCGACGCGTGGTGATGTGCTGAGCGTGGTGAGTGCGCCGTTCTACATCCCGGCGCCGCCGGCCAGGCCGGACAGTGTCCCAACGCCGACGATAGTCAATCGCGTCCTCGAGAATCCGAAGCCGGTGGTGACGATCGCCGCCGTCGTAGCGGTGCTGATTATCGCGCTCGTCATGCTCGGCGCGCTGCGCCAGAAGAAGGCACCCGCCCTCGCCGACGGCTCGCAGCAAGCACTGTCGCCTGGCAACGGATACGCTGAGCTGCCCGCGTCGTCGCAGATGACCGACGCCATGCAGCAGGCGCTGCCGAACGGCAATCAGAACGCATTGAATGGCGGCGAGTACGGCGACTACGGACAGCAGGAGCAGGAGGAGCGTCGCGCTCCGGTGAAGTTACCACCGCCGCCGACCACTGAAGAGCGCGAACAGGCCATAGCCACCGTCGCGCAGCGCCCAGAAGCCGCCATCCGGGTCTCGAAGGCCTGGTTGCGCGCCGACCGATAAGAGTATTCGATCATGGTTGCCCTCGCCCGCGCAAACTCGGCTGACAAGTACGCACCGGACCGGCTCACCGGTCGCCAGAAGACGGCGATCGTGTGCATGGCCATCGGTCCGGAGCATGCCGCGACAATCACCGCCGGACTCAATTCGGAGGAAGCGGAAACGATCGCGCTCGAGATGGCGCAGCTCGACCGCGTCCCAACGGAAACGGTGAATTATGTGCTGGCCGAGTTCCTCGAGCTGACGCTTGGCGTAGACTCGCTCAGCACGGGTGGCGTGGAGTTCGCACGCGACGTGCTGGAACGTGCCTTTGGCGCACCGCGTGCGGAAGCGATCCTTAAGCGCATTCAGGGGCAGCTGGCCGACAGCGATCGGTTTGGTCGCCTGCGTCGCGCCGATCCGCAGCAGTTGGGCAGCACGTTGCGCGGCGAACATCCGCAGACGATCGCGCTCATTCTCGCGCACCTCGAACCGGCGCATGTCGCGGCGATTCTGCGCGAAATCGACCCCGCGCTCGGTGGCGATGTGATGTATCGCATTGCGCGCATGGAGAAAGTGTCGCCGGAAATGATCTCGCTCGTCGAGCGGGCCATCGGCAGCGAGGCGGACCTCGCGTTCTCGCAGGGCATGAGCACCGTTGGCGGACCAGCCGCCGTCGCCGCAGTGCTCAATCTCGTCAACTCGTCGCTCGAGAAGGAAGTGCTCGACTTCGTGTCCGAGAAGGACCCGCACATCAGCGATCAGATCAAGAACCTCATGTTCGTCTTCGAGGATCTCTCCTCGCTCGACGACAAATCCCTGCAGCGCCTGTTGCGCGAAGTGGATGTCAAACAGCTCGCGTTGGCGCTCAAGGCCACCAGCCCCGAACTCAAGCAGAAGATCATGGCGACGATGTCGCAGCGCGCGGTCGCCGGGCTCAAGGAAGAGATGGAGTTCCTCGGACCGGTCAAGATGCGCGACGTCGAAGCGGCGCAGACGGACATCGTGTCGAAGGTCCGCGCACTCGAAGAGACCGGCGAGATCGTCATGAGCGGCGGCTCCGACGATGTCATCATCTGACCGGATGCCTCTCATGCAAGCCACACCGTGGGCACTCGACGAACTGGCGATGCCGGACATGTTTTCGCTGCCGGACGAGCCGGAGGCGATGGAGCCGGAGTCGCACGAGATCGTTCAGGACGACGTCATCGCGGCGAACGACGCACACGATCGCGCGCAGGCCGAAGCCGAGGCGTACGCACGTGGCCGTGCCGACGGCGAGCGCGCCGCACGTACGCAGGCCGAGACCACGGTTGCGTCGGCACTCGCAGCATTGACCGTTGCGGTCGACTCGGTGCGCACACACGAGGCACGCTGGACCGCCAATGCCGAAGAGAACATCGCCGCGCTCGCGGTCGTGGTGGCCAGGCATCTCGTGCAGCGCGAAGTCGAGGCCGATGCGATGATCGTGCGCGATCTCGTGCAGCGCGCGCTCTCCAACTTCCCGATCGACCAGCTGATCACAGTGCGGCTGCATCCCGACGATGTCGCCTCGTGCGGCGTGCTGCTCACGCCCGACGCCGCCGGACGTGTGCGCGACATCCGCTGGATGCCGGATTCGCACATTACGCGGGGCGGTTGCCTGGTGGAAGGACGCGAGCGAATCATCGACGGTCGTGTGGATACGTCACTCGAGCGCGCCTACCGCACGATCGGTCAGGTGCACGCGTGAGCATCTCCATGCACACCTCGCCGTTCGATGCGCCGCTGACTCCCGTGTCGGAGTCGATGCTGGCGCGCCTCGACGATATGGACCGCTTCGCCTCGTACGGCCGTGTCACGCGCGTGGTCGGACTGGTGCTCGAAGCGACCGGACTTGAAGTCGGACTTGGCGCGCTGTGCCGCATCACCAGTCATTCGCGCGATCGCTCCGTGCTCGCCGAAGTGGTGGGCTTTCACGAGCGTGGCGTGCTGCTCATGCCACTCGGCGAACTCGATGGACTGCATCCGGGCGCCAGCGTGCAGCCGCTGGGCCGTACATTCGGGGTGGACGTTGGTCCGGGATTGCTCGGTCGCGTACTGAACGGTCTTGGCCATCCGATCGACGGGAAGGGCAAGCTCGATGTCATCGCACGTGTGCCGTTATCTGCGGAACCGCCCAATCCGCTGGAGCGTGAAACGATCGATCGTCCGCTCGAGACCGGCGTGCGAACCATCGACGGCCTCCTGACGATCGGCCGCGGACAGCGTGTCGGCATCTTCGCCGGCTCCGGCGTGGGCAAGAGTACCATGCTCGGCATGATCGCGCGCCATGCGCAGGCGGATGTAAATGTGATCGCGCTGCTCGGCGAGCGCGGTCGGGAAGTCCGCGACTTCATCGAGAACTCGCTTGGCCCCGAGGGACTTGCGCGCTCGATCCTCATTGTTGCGACTGGTGATCAGGCCGCGCTCATTCGCGCGCGTGGCGCGCTCGTGGCAACGGCGATCGCCGAGTACTTCCGCGATCAGGGGAAGCAGGTGCTGTTGATGGTGGACTCCGTCACGCGCGTGGCGATGGCCTGGCGCGAGATCGGCCTGGCCACTGGCGAGCCGCCGACCACCAAGGGCTATCCGCCGTCGGTGTTCGCGTCGCTGCCGCGACTGCTCGAGCGTGCCGGAAACGGAGCAAAGGGCGGGATCACCGGCATCTACACCGTGCTGGTGGACGGCGACGACTTCAACGAGCCCGTTGCCGACGCCGCGCGATCGATTCTCGACGGACACATCGTACTCACGCGACGCCTGGCTGCGCAGAATCACTTTCCGGCGATCGACGTGCTTGAGTCGAAAAGTCGCGTGCGCGATCACATCATCGATGACGTGCAGAAGAAGGCGGCGAGTGCGCTGCTCCGGCTGGAGGCGGCATTCCGCGAGAAGGAAGATCTGATCATGGTCGGCGCGTACCAGCGTGGAAGCGACCCGTACGTGGATGCCGCGATCGCCTACCGTGAGCGCGCGCTCGAGTTCCTGCAGCAGCGCCCCGACGAGATCAGCGAGTACGGCAATACGTACGACGCGCTGGCCGCCATCGGACAGGCAATCGAGTCTGCCGTGAGGCGCAACTGATGTTTCGATTCCGTCTGCAGCGCGTGCTGGAGCTTCGTCAGGAAGCGGAGCAGGCGAGGTCCGGCGCGCTCGCCGACGCTCGTGCGATCGCCGAAAACGCGACGCGTGCTCGCGAAGCGCTTGTGGAGATGCAGCGCAGCTCGCGCGCACAAGTTTCGGCGGCTGCGCAGCGCACTGTGCGCGCGGGTCACTTTGCCACGGTGGATGTGGTCATGCGTTCACTCGACGAGCGTTTGACGAGTGCCGACGAGCAGGTGCAGCAGGCCGAGGGTGCCGTTGCCGAAGCACAGTCCGCGCTGGATGCCGCGGCCCGCGACCGACGGGTGCTCGATCGCCTGAAGGAGCGGCATGCCGATGCATGGCGCGCTGCGGAAGCCCACAAGGATCGCTTGCAGATGGACGAGATCGCCCTGGCGCGGTTTGGCCGGTCGCAGGACACCCGTGACGGCGCGCGCGCGTCGTCCGGTGAGCAGGTCGGCGCGCAATCGCGTGCCTCCACCCGAAATGATGGTCCGAATCGATGAAGCAACTGATCATCCCCGCCGTGATCGCGATCCTGGCCGGTGTCGGTGGTGGCTCCGGCTACGCCTACATGCGCGCGTCGAAGCAGTATGTCGCCGATTCGACACACATGGCAGACAGCCTGAAGACCAATCCGCCGCACGACAGCACGGCACATGACAGTACGGCACATGATGCGACCGCGGAGCATGGTGACAGTGCAGTGGCCGAGTCGGCCGCCTCGCATGAACCGCTCACACCGGCCGACAGCATCCGCGCACTGGAAGCGGCACGCACGTCGCTGCGCGAAGAGACCAAGGGGCTCACCGACGCGAAGGCGCCGACCAAGGGTGCGGGCGATGCGCACGCCGCAGCGCCAGCCGGCACGCATGCGCCAACGCCGACGGCAGCAGCGACGCCAGGCGCCGCGAGCACCAAGGTCGCCGCCGAGGCGATCCAGGCCGCCCGGCGTGACGCAATGGAAACGGTACTCCCGGAAGCGCGCCTGGCCAGAATCTTTGGCGCCATGAAGGCTGCCGATGCAGCCAAAGTGCTCGATCAGATGAACGACACCGATGTCCGATCGATCCTCAGTATGATGACCGACAAGCAGGCCGCCGCCGTCCTGACGTCGCTGCCGGCCGCACGAGCCGCCGCGATCTCGAAGGCGCCGTCCAAGCCGTCTGGTGCAAAGCCATGATCGTATCGTCGAATGCGCTCCCGACATTCACGCCCGTCTCGCCGCGCGCGGACCGCGTCGCGCGCAGCGAACCGATCGGCCGCCGCAGTGACGCGCAGGAATCCGAACAACAGAACGAACGTGTCTCGGACAGCACGCGTTCGCAATTTGCGATGTTGCTTGCGCTGCTCGGCAGCGCGGGCCCGAGTGTTCGAGCCGAGGTGCTGCAAACACTGCCACCGGACAGTGCTTCGCTGATCGACCGTCTGCTGGACGGCGTGGGCGATGCCACCGGCGAGCCGGCCGCGGACGACCCAACGTCGCGTGCGACGCAGCTTGCCAGCGCACTTGGGAGCGACGGACTCGCAGCCGGCGGCTTGAGCGGGGCGACCAACCAAACGACGATGAACGCCACGGACGCGTTGCGCTACGCATTGATGCAGGATGCAACGCGAGGCCGTGCCGGTCTCTTTGGTCAAGACGGTGTGCGCAGTGTGAATCCGCTTGTCAGTGCGGACGGATTGGGCACTCTCGATCGCGCCGCGTCCGGCACTGCTGCGGGGGATTCAACCCTGCGCGCCTTGAGCCGGCTGACGGACAAACGCAGCGCGAGCCGCGAGCAGTTGCTGGCACTCGGCGACGAGCAGGGTGCGAATGTGCAGGCGGCGCTCGATGCGTTGCTGTCGCGGGCGGGGACAGCAGAGGGCGCCATGCTGGCCAACAGTGGCAACGCAACTGCGATCGCGACAGCGGTGGCCTCCGCACTGGTTGCGGCCAATGCCGCATCGGCCGCGGACGTTACCACGCCGATCCGCGATCCGAACGCGCTCGCGACGGAATTGCGCACGCGACTGGACCGCGTGATCGCGCGCATGCGCGACGAGTACGGCAGCGATGTGAGCATTGTGGAAACAGCGCGTTCGCAGGAGCGGCAGGATTTTCTTTACGCGCAGGGCCGCACGCGACCGGGGCCGGTGGTCACCTGGACACAGGACTCCGCGCACACGCGTGGCGCAGCGGTAGACGTGCTGGTGGACGGGTCGTGGAACAACGCGGTCGGATTCGCTCGATTGCAGCGCATTGCGCGCGAGGAAGGACTGCGCACGCTCGGTGTGAAGGACCCCGGTCATCTCGAACTGTTGTCCAATGGCCGGCAGACGGATGTGTCGGCCAACGTTTCGACGTTGATCGAACGACGCGCACAGAGCGCGTCCGCTGTCGCGACACCATCATCCAGCGCCGCGGTAGCCGGAGTGGCCGGCGTTGCATCGGTCGCCGCAGTCGCGCGAGTCGCCGATCGGTCGGGTACACGCGAACAGGCGCCGCTGCCCTCGAACGTAACGTCCGCGTACGCATCCGGCAGCGTGGTCGCATCGCGAGCCGGCAACGGCACGTCAGGCGACACGAACGATTCTGCCGGGCGCGAGGCAGATTCGGGCACTCACAGCGGAACGAAGAGCCGGTCCTCGCGCGCAGCAACCTCGGATACTGCCGCCGCCGAGCGAGCGTTTGGCGCGTTGAACGGCAACGTCGGTGCGCAATCCTCCTCTGTGGGGGCACCTGCGACCACAGCGCCCAGCGGTATCGGTGCAACGGAGCGCGTAGCCGACGTGCAGAAGATGCAGGATGGCGCGGGTCCTGCATCACTGTCGCGCATGACGCTCGACATCGATGGCCCGAACGGGACCGAACGTATCACGGTGGATCTGCGGGGCAACGTGGTCGGCACGCACATCACGACCGACACGGACAGTGCGGCGCGATTGCGCGCGCATACCGGTGAACTGCAGGACGCGCTGGGACGCCAGGGACTCACCGCCGACAGTGTGCGCATCAGCTCGAGCGCACGGCTGGATCCCAACGCAACACGCGCGGTCGCCGGAGAGCGCGACGGGATTGCGATCGCGCAGGGCGCCGTCGCCAACAGCGGCACCGAGCAGCAGACGCACGGACAAGGCACCATGCGGGACCGTGCGATGGCGCGCGAGTGGGAGAAGAACGAGGACGCGCGGAAGACGCGCGAGGAACAGCAGCGAGGCGCCGGCCAGCGTGGCCAGCGTGGCACCTACAACGAGGACGCGCGATGATCACCGCCATCAGGAACAGTTCCAGCAACCCGCTCTTCGCAACCACCGCCAGCACTGAGCCTCCCGTCGGGCCGGCCGAACCGACCGCTCCGAAGGCCAGTCCGATCAGTTCATCGTCGCTCGGCAAGGATGACTTCCTCAAGCTGCTCGTGTCGCAGCTGAAGAATCAGGATCCGCTGAACCCGATGGACGGCAAGGACATGGCCGCGCAGCTCGCGACGTTCTCGTCGGTCGAGCAGCTGCAGAATCTGAACAAGCAGTTCACCGATCAGGCCAAGGTGCAGCAGGCGCTTTCGGACGCCATCAAGGGCCTGGGCGAAGCACAGATTACGCAGGCGGACAATCTGCAGGCGCTGGTCGAAGGACAGATGGCGATGGGCACCGTTGGCAAGATGGGCGTGACGCCCGGCAACGACCTGTTCGTGGACCGCGCGGGAAACGGCGCCGCCGTGATCGACACCGGCACCGTCACGGGCACTGGCAAGATCACCGTGACGAACAGTCAGGGCGTGGTCAGCACCGCTACGCTTGGCGGCGTCGGCAGCGGTTTGCAGACGTTCGATCTGGCTGACCTCACCTTCACGCCGCCGCTCACCAGCGGCAAGAACAGCTACACCGTCGAAGTGACACCGACCGGCGGCGCCCCCGCCGGCGTGAAGACCTTCACGACGGGCCGTATCACCGGCATGCGCTACGACAAGGGCAATCCGATTCTCATCATCGGCGATTCTCTGCACGTTCCGATGTCGCAGCTCACACAGATTCGCGCCTGACCCCCGACTCACCCTTCGGAGAATAACCAACACATGCTTCGCTCTCTTTATGCCGGCGTTTCGGGACTGCGCAACAATCAGGTGCGCATGGATGTCATCGGTAACAACATCTCCAACGTCAACACGGTCGCCTTCAAAGCCGGTCGCGTGACGTTCAAGGAAGGCTTCGCGCAGCTGCTGCAGGGCGCCAGCCGTCCACCCGGAGACCAGGGTGGTATCAACCCGATCCAGATCGGCCTCGGCATGCAGATCGGTTCCATCGACCAGATCTTCAATCAGGGCAATCTCGAAACGACGGGCTCGAACACCGACGTGGCCATCCAGGGCGACTCGTTCTTCGTCGTGCGCAAAGGCAACCAGTCGTTCTACACGCGTTCCGGCAACTTTCAGGTTGACGCGCTCGGCAATATGGTGTCGCCGACCAACGGCTTCGTGGTGCAGGGTCGCACGTACGACAACGGTGTACTGCAGGACGGCATTCGCGACATTCAGCTGCCGTTCGGTCAGAAGGTGTCGGCCAAGCCGACGACGGAGACGGTGCTCGCCGGTAACCTGAATGCGTCAGCCTCGATCTTTCAGGGCGTCTTCACGAACGCCCTCGATCGCGCGCTGCCCATCAACCAGAGTGCCTGGACAGAGACGCAGATCTCCGTCTTCGATTCGCAGGGTACGAAGCAGGACATCAAGATCCAGATGTGGAAGACGGCACCCAACACGTGGGACTGGCGTATCGATCCGATCGCCAGCGCGCAGGTGCAGAACTTCCAGACGGATGCGCTCAACCCGCCGACCGCCATCGGGCTACCCACCCCGCCGACCGGTTATGAGATTCTGCCGGGCAACGTGCAGGTGTTGAGCACCAGCGGCACGCCGTACAATAATCCGGGCGACTGGAGCTTCAACGCCGCCACCGGTGCGGTGGACTTCACGGCCAGCATGCCGTCCAACTCCGCCATCAAGATCGGGTACTTCATGAGCCCGGTCACGGCGACACCGAGTGTGAATGGCGGTACGCTGACGTTCGATCAGGCCGGCATCATGAACACGAACATCACCGCCGCAGTGGACTTCGCCGTACCGGGCGCGAATCTGGTGCAGATCAATCTCAAGCTGAACGGCGGTGTGAGTGGCTTGACGCAGTTCGCCTCCACGTCGTCCACAGCGGTGCTGCGCGACCAGAACGGCTACACATCAGGATCGCTGCAGAACTTCTCGATCGATCGCTTCGGTCTCATCACCGGTTTCTTCACCAACGGCACGACGTCGCCGCTCGCCAAGATCGTGCTCGGCGACTTCAACAACCCGAGCGGCTTGCTGCGTATCGGCGACAACATGTACCAGGAGTCGGCCAACTCGGGCGGCGCGGTGCTTGGGTTCGCGCTCGAGGGATCGCAATCGCAGCTCACCAGCGGCGCGCTCGAAATGTCGAACGTGGATCTGGCGCAGGAGTTCACGAACATGATCGTGGCGCAGCGCGCGTTCCAGGCGAACGGCAAGGTCGTGTCGACGTCCGACGAGATGTTGCAGGAGTTGATGACGATCAAGCGCTAATCGCGCGTGGACGTCCGATGCCCGGCGCGACGGTTTGGTCGTTGCGCCGGGCGTCGGGCGCGCGGGCCGGTATCGCGAACAGCCGCGGGGGCCGCTGCGTGGGCGCGAACGGGCGCGAGTTGATCCGCGCAGGGGCTGGGCACGTCTCGACGGTCGGGGGAATATTGGGATCGGTTTGGTCGCTGTTCGAGCGGTATTGGTCGGCAGATTGTGCCGATCTGGTGCGTTCTGCCGGGAGGGTACGCTGGAGTTATTGAGACCTTCTGGCTTCTGGAACGGTGATTGCAGCTTGTAAAGCGTTGCAATTTACTGACTTAGTCTGGCACATGCGTACTTGATCGCTGGCGAGTCTGCGGTGGCCCGAACCCTGCTTTCTAGGGTGGCGCTGCCCTTACTCTCGCCCGATCACGACCTATGTCTGCCAAACAAGAAGCCAAAGCTCCGGACGTTGCCGCAGGTGACGCGCCGGCCCCGACCGGCCTCAAGGCCAAGCTGCCGCTGATCGCCATACTCGCGGTCGGGCTCGCCGTTGGCGGTGGCACCGGCGCAGCGGTGGTCGGTCCGATGGTCGCCAAAAAGATGGGAAAGGTCGTGCAGACCCCAGTGCCGGCCGATAGCGCTGGCGAGCACGGCGCCGAAGGTGAAGCAGCCGCAGCGGGCGAACATGCCGAACCGGGCAAGGAAGGCGCGGGTGGAGCCGCGGCAATGCACGTGCTCGAAAATCTCGTGCTCAACCCCGCCGGCAGCGGTGGCAGTCGCTTCCTGTTGCTGTCCGTAGCCATCGAACTCGGCAGCGCGAAGGCCGGCGAAGACTTCACCGCTCGTGACGCCGAGCTGCGCGACATCATCCTTACCTCGCTTGGCAGCAAGTCGGTTGAGGAACTGGTGGACATGACCGCGCGCGAGAAGATCAAGGTCGAGGTGATGACGGCGATCGGCGCGCGCTTTGGCAAGAAGGCCGTGAAGCAGCTCTACTTCCCGCAGTTCGTGGTCCAGTAAGCCGCCATGTCCTCGGAAACACTCAGTCAGAATGATATCGATCGGTTGCTTGGTGGAGGTGCGCGACTCACGCCGCACTCCGCTGCTTCGCTCGATGTGCAGGTCTACGACTGGCGCCGTCCGCATCGCGTCTCCAAGGAGCGACTGCGCACGCTGGAGGCGATGTACGAGCGTCTCGTGAAGAGTCTCGAAGCGTGGCTGATCTCGCGCGTGCGCGGTCAGATCGAAATCCGGCTGCAGAGTGTCGAACAGTTCTCGTTCGGCGAGTTCACGCTCTCGCTTCCGACGCCCTGTTCGTCGTTCGTCTTCGACATTGCGGGCACTGGACAGAAGGGCGTGCTCGACGTCGGACCCGAATTCTCCTACTACATCATCGATCGACTCTTTGGCGGCGAAGGCACGGGTCAGGTCCCGATGCGCGCGCTCACGCCGATCGAACGCATGGCCGTTCGCAACATCGCCGATCGCGTGGCTGCGCTCCTCCAGGAGATCTGGCAGGACCACGTGCCGATGGAAATCAACATCACGGCATTCGAGTCGTCGCCGGAAATTCTGCAGGTGGTCAACCGCGAAGATCCGGTACTCGTCGCCAACGTCGAAGTCACGGCGGGCAACGCCACGAGTCTGCTGCTGATCTGCCTCCCGTTTTCCGTCCTCGACAAGTTCTTCACGTCGAGCGGACAGCAGCGCATCGCCGGGCTCACCACGAGCGAGTTGGAGCGCGAGACCACACGGCAGCGCAGCGAAGCCGCACTGCGCGCCACCAAGGTACCGCTTGTCGCGCGCCTGCCGGACTTCCAGCTGTCGATGCGTGACATCGCACGACTCGACGTCGGCAGTGTGATCCCCACCGGCATCCCGAAAGAATCGAAAGTCATCCTGCGCGCCGGTTCGCAGGAGCGCTTTATCGGCCATCCCGGCCGAGTGAATGGCAACCTCGCCGTACGCATTCTCGACTCGGTGCAGCATGCACCGTCAGCCCCCGAAGCCCGGACGACCCAATCATGAATCCCGCGGAAATCGACGCGCTGGTCGCCAGCGTTCAGGCGGCCAAGGCAGCAGGCCAGCCCATCTCGTCGCTCAACGATCCCGTCACGGTGGACGAGCCGATGGCGCGTGCGCCGCAGCTCACCGAATTCGAACAGACCATGATGGGCACGACGGAGGTGCCGATCGGAATGCTTCTCGATCTCGCGCTCCCCGTTTCCATCGAACTTGGACGCACCAGCATGACGGTGCAGGAGATTCTGCGACTGGGGCGCGGTTCCGTCATCCAGCTCGACCGGCTGGCCGGCGAACCGATCGACATCTATGTCGGCGATCGTCGCTTCGCCGAAGGTGAAGTGGTGGTGCTTGGCGAACATTTCGGCGTCCGCATCACGCGCATCCTCGCGCGCGCCGGCGGCGTGGCAGCAGCGCACGCCGCGTGACCATCATGCCCCCCACGTCGCACGTCATGTGTGTGTTTCCAGACGTCGTTCCACCGACCACCTGACATGCTGCAGGCCGGACTTGGCGTTGCCGCGGCCCTCGCCTTCGTGCTCGGGCTCGGCGCGTTCTGCGTGTGGGTGCTCAAGCGCTTCGGCACGGGGATGCTGCTGCAGAAGTCGCGCGTACCCGTCGAAGTGGTGCAACGCATCTCGCTTGGCCCCAAGGTCGGTATCGCGGTCATTCGCGTGGGCGAGAAGGTGATGGCGGTCTCCGTTGGCGACGGCGGCGTGCGCACCCTCTTTGAACTTGACAGAGCGGATCGTCAGCACATTCTCGCGTCGAGCACCGTACCCACGCCGCTCGCGTCGAGCGGTGCCGCATCGGCGGACTTCGCCAGATTCCTGCCCGGCGCACTGGCCGCCGCATTCGGCCACACCAAGGCACTCGAGTCCCGGACCGTCGCTGCGACTCCGGCCGCCGCGCCCACCTACGCACACATCGCACGCACCGCCGCCGCCACCGATCGTGATTTTCGTGCCATGCTCAACGTGTCGCTGAGCAATGCCACGCGACTCGTCGTGCTGATCGGCGCGCTGTCCTTCGCAGGACTCTCCGCGTCGCCGCTACGTGCGCAGGGATCGCCGCCGACGCCCCCGCCGGTGCAAACGCAGGGTGCGGGAGCGACGGGTGAAGCGACGGCTGGTGCCGCAGCTGGTGCCGCAGCTGGTGCCGCAGCTTCCACGCCCGCACTTGCACCATCTGTCCAGCAACCGCAACTGCCAGTCAACGGCGGCAATGTCGCCACGCCAGCGCAGGCCGCCGCAGCAGCGGCCGGCGCCACCGGTGCAGCACCGCGCAAAGGCAACGGCGCCACCGTCACGCCGGGCGGTGCACGTACGACGCGACCGATGACCGACATGCAGGTTTCGCCCGCCGCGTCCGATTCACTGAAGCAGCGCGCCGAACCCGCGCCGATCGCGCCGATCGCCGGCGACGACGCGATCATGCGCATGATGCCGCAGATGGACGTGAAGCTGGGCGACACCAAGGACGGCGGACTGCGACTGAGTGGTACGGTCGGCATCGTGGTGATGATGGGGTTGCTGACACTGCTCCCCACGCTGCTGCTGATGATGACCGGCTTCACGCGCATTCTCATCGTGCTGCATTTCCTGAAACAGGCGATGGGCACACAGGGCGCACCGCCGGCGCAGCTGCTGGCCGGACTTGCGCTCCTGCTCACCGGCTTCGTCATGGCGCCGACACTTTCGCAGGTCAATCGCGAAGCGATCACGCCGTGGATGGACGGCACGATCGATCAGGTGCAGATGATGAAGACGGGTGTGAAGCCGATGCGCGCCTTCATGCTCCGTCAGACTCGCAAGGACGATCTCAAGACGTTCGTGCAGTTGAGCCGCATGCCCCAGCCCAACACGGTGGACGATGTGCCGTTGCACGTGCTCATGTCGGCGTTCGTGGCCAGCGAGCTGCGCACGTCGTTTCAGATCGGCTTCATGATCTACCTGCCATTCATCATCATCGACGCCGTGGTGGCGTCGGTGCTCATGAGCATGGGCATGATGATGCTGCCGCCCGCCATGATCTCATTGCCGTTCAAGCTGCTGTTGTTCGTACTGGTGGACGGCTGGAGTCTGACCATTCAGTCGCTGGTGAAGAGCTTCGCCTGAGCTGGCCACCGCTTCGTACGCCAGTCGATCAGGCGCGCGAGTCCACATCAGTGATGCGACGCTGCGCCTCGTGCCAGTCCACCGGCGGCGCCACGCCGACATCATCCAGTTGCAGGCTCGTCAGCGCGCGCTCGATCACGGGTGCGCCGACTGCGGGGTCGAGCGATCGTCCGAAGGCGAGCTCCGCGCGACGGCAAAGCCGCTCTTCACGCGCCGAGTCCCGCTCCGAGGCCCAGCTGCCGCTGCGCCTGGCCAGCAGCTCGCGCATCGCATGCACGCGGGCATGCACGCCCTCGTGCAGGATCGACGAGGCCACCGGCGCCGCGGTGATGTCTCGCCTCGCCAGGAACGTCAGCTCGGTGATGATCACCCGCTCCGACGGAATGAACGCGCCGCGGCAGGCGTAGCGCTCCACGCGGATGCCGCGCACGTCGCGGCGCAGATGCCGCATGCGCCAGGGTTGGTGCTGCTCGATCAGCGTCAGCGCCTCGTCCAGGCGTTCGAGCAGCTCCGCCGTCGCGATATCCGGTCGGCTGTTGAGCACCTCGACCCGGACGCCGCGCAGTTCGCGACCGGTGCTCTTCGCCGGAGGTCCGCCCCCGAGCCCAAGTCTGGACATGATTTCTGAAAGCATGTCGAATGGTACCCCGCACTCGGCGTCCGGATAGCGCACGACACCACGAGCCCCCGGCAAAACCTCCCGCGATCAACTCGGCAGTTTGTGCCGCCAGGGGAGAAAGCGGCTAAAACTTCTGATTGCAGCGGACGTTGGAAACCGTTGTCATCAAATGGCTTATGCCGAGGTGTCAGCGATCACGGACGTGGTACGGACTCTGCTTCTAGAAGGATCGAGGGCATGGCAGGACTTCTCCTGTGCACGCCCACCCGCTCAACGCCTCGCTCCCCGACCTGATGTCGCATCAACTGGTCATCGACCTGACACGAGACGCGATCCTCACCGCGCTCACCATCGCTGCGCCGATGCTGCTCATCGCGCTCGGCGTCGGTCTGATCGTCAGCGTCATCCAGTCGGTCACCCAGATCCAGGAACAGACGCTGGCCTTCGTGCCCAAGCTCGTACTGGTCGGCGGCGCGTTCATCGTCGGCTTGCCGTGGGTCATCAATGTGCTGGTGCGCTACACCCAGCAGCTGTTTATGAGCATTCCGTCGGTCGTGGCGTGAACGAGTTCGCGGCGGCCTTCCCCGACCTGTTCGCCCCCGGCATGGCCGTCGCGTTCGTACTCACGGCGCTGCGCGTCGGCGGGCTGCTGCTGGTCGCACCCGTCTGGTCGGCCAAGACGGTCCCAATGAAGCTGCGCACCGCGCTGATGGTGATCTTCGCCGTACTGCTGACGCCCGCCTCCAGCAGCAGTGCGAATCTTCCGGCGCTCGTGATCTCGCCGGCCACGTTCCTGACCGAGTCGGTCATCGGCTTCACGATCGGACTTGCCGCCGCGACCACGGTGGCCGCCGCAGAATTCGCCGGTGAGCTCATCACCACGTCGAGCGGTCTCTCCGGCGCAGCGATCTTCGATCCGGTCAACAACACGCAGAGCTCCCTGCTCACCTCGGTCATGCAGCTGATCGCGCTGGTGCTGCTCGTCATCGGCGGCGGTCACATGATCATGATTCAGGCCGTGGGCATGAGCTTTCGTGCCATGCCGCTTGGCGCGGCACTCGACATCGGCGCCGGCATGGGCGCCTTCGTGCCAACGGCCAAAGTGATTTTTTCCAGCGGACTGCAGTTCGCTGCGCCGGTGATTGCGGCGGTCTTCGTGACCAACATGGCGCTCGCCATGCTTGGACGCGCGGCGCCGCAACTGCAGATCATGAGTCTGGCCTTTCCGCTGCAGATCTGCGTTGGCCTGCTCACTTTCGCCGGATCCATCGCACTCGTCGGGCATGTGCTGACCGATTGGTCGCCCGGTTTCACCAACACGCTCGACACGTTCGCCCGCGCCACGCGACTGTCGGCTCCCGCCGTGACGGCGCGCTGAGATGGCCGAAAGCGACGCCGGCGAAAAGACAGAAGAGCCGACTGGCAAACGGCTTCAGGAAGCACGCGACAAAGGACAGATCGCCAAGAGCCCCGAGCTGATGACGGCCGCGTTCCTGCTCGGCGCCGGTCTCACGCTCAATATTGCCGGCCCCACGCTCTGGCGCTTTCTGCTCGATGCGATGGGACAGAACCTCTCGTCGCTGCACGACAGCGAACTGCGCGGCATCGGACTGATCTCGTGGGTACAAATGCTCAGCTTCCGCACGCTGCTGGCCACGATCGGGCTGGTTGGCGCGATGGCGCTCATCGCCGTCGTCGTCCAGGCGTTGCAAACCGGCGGCATGCTCAGCACCAAGGCACTCGAGCCCAAGTGGGAGCGACTCAATCCGCTGACCAACGCCAAGAACATGCTCGGCAAGCGCGCGTTCGTCGAGCTGGCGAAGTCGTTGAGCAAACTGCTCATCGTCAGCTGGGCCGTCTACGCCACGCTCAGCGATGCATGGCCGGACATCCAGGGACTCGCGCTGCTCTCGCCGGTCGCGCTCCTGGACGTGGTGCGCAAGTACGGTCTCGGCCTCATGCGCAACAGCGGCATGATGTTCCTCGCCCTCGCCGGTGCGGATTACGCGTACCAGAAGTGGAGTACGAACGAGTCCCTCAAGATGACCAAGCAGGAAGTCAAGGAAGAAGGCAAGGCACAGGAGGGCGATCCGGAAATCAAGGGCCGCCGCCGCCAGATCGGTCGTGAGCGCATTCGTCGCGCCATGTTCGCCAACGTGCGCACCGCCGATGTGGTCATCGTCAATCCGGTGCACATCGCCATCGCCATCAAGTACGACCCCGATGTCGCCCCGGCCCCGTATGTCGTGGCACTCGGACAGCGCAAGATCGCGCTCCGCATCAAGGAGCTCGCGTTCGCGCACGGCGTTCCGGTGATCGAGAACGTGCCGCTCGCGCGCGCGCTCATCGCGTCGGCGAAAGTGGGCACGATGATTCCCATCGAGATGTATCTCGCCGTCGCCGAAGTGCTGGCGTTTGTCCTGCGTCAGCGCGAGCGCTACGGCCGCTCGTGGCGTGGAACGGCGGCCGCATGACCAGCGCCTCCCTGCCCATGCCGTACGACGTCGAAGGCGGACGCAAGCGCGCCGAACTCGGTCTCGCAGTTGCGGTCATCCTCGTGATCGCACTCATCATCCTGCCGTTGCCGGCGATGTTGCTCGACCTGGCGCTCGCCGCCAGCATCGGCCTCTCGCTGATCGTGCTGCTGGTTGCGCTCTACACCACCAATCCGCTGGACTTCAGCAGCTTCCCCACGCTGTTGTTGCTGCTCACGCTGTTCCGCATCGGCCTCAATGTCTCGTCCACGCGCCTTATCCTCACCGAGGCGCACGCGGGCAAGGTCATCGCCGCGTTCGGACAGTTCGTCATCGGCGGCAACTACGCAGTGGGCGTGGTCATCTTCCTGCTGCTGATCGGCATCAACTTCATCGTCATCACGAAGGGTGCCGGCCGCATCGCCGAAGTCGCGGCGCGTTTCAATCTCGACGCCATGCCCGGCAAGCAGATGGCGATCGACGCCGACCTCTCCGCCGGCCTCATCGACGAGAAGGATGCGCGCAAACGCCGCGACGAGATCTCGCGCACGGCCGACTTCTATGGCGCGATGGACGGCGCCTCCAAGTACGTGAAGGGCGATGCGATCCTCGGTATCCTCGTCGTGGTCGTGAACATCCTCGGCGGCATCTTCATCGGTGTCGTGCAGAAGGGGATGGACATTACGAAGGCCGCGAGCACCTACACGATTCTCACCGTCGGTGACGGTATCGTGTCGCAAGTGCCCGCGCTGATCATCAGCACCGCGGCCGGACTCATGGCCTCGAGTGCCACGGGCAACGACCGCATGGGCGTCGTGCTCAGCAAGCAGCTCGGTGCGCATCCGCGTGCGATGTGGATGGTGGCTGGTGTGCTCGGCGCGTTCTCGCTCGTGCCGGGCCTGCCGATGTTCCCGTTCGTCATGCTCGCCGGTGTCACCGCGTTCCTCGCCAGATCGGCGATGGCCAGCGAAGCGCGTCGCATGGCGCTGGCCACTGTCGCCGACTTGCCTGCGGTGGAAGCGCCGGCACCACATGATCCGATGCGCGACCTGCTGCAGATCGATCCGATCGAACTCGAAGTAGGCTACGCACTCATTCCGTTGGTGGACGAAGGGCAAGGCGGCGATCTGCTCGAGCGCATCTCGCTGCTGCGCAAGCAGGCGGCGTTGGAGCTGGGCATTCTCGTGCCGCCCATTCGCATCCGCGACGACATCCGCCTGCCGGCCAACGACTATGTGATCAAACTGCGCGGCTCCGAAGTGGCGCGCGCCGAAGTGCTGCCGCGCTTTCTCATGGCGCTCAACACCGGCGGTGTCGTCGCCGAGATCGACGGCATGGATACGATCGATCCCTCGTTCGGTATGCCCGCACGCTGGATCGCCAGCGCGCGCAAAACGGAAGCCGAAGCCCTCGGCTACGTCGTGGTCGAGCCCACCACGGTGGTCGCGACGCATCTGCTCGAAACGCTCAAGACCAGCGCGGCTGATCTCCTGGGCCGTCAGGAAGTGCAGGAGATGGTGGAGACGCTCAAGAAGACGCACCCCGCGCTCGTGGAGGAGATCATCCCGGGCAAGGTGTCGCTCAGCGTGCTGCATCGTGTGCTGCAGCGCCTGTTGCGCGAGCGCGTGCCCATCCGCGACCTCGTCACCATTCTCGAGGCAGTCGGCGATGGCGCCGAACACACGAAGGATCCGGAAGCGCTCACCGAAGTTGTGCGCAAGTCGCTCACGAACGTCATTGCGCGCCTCTTCGCCGATCAGAGTGGTGTCGTGCGCGGCATCACCATCGGTGCGAAGCTCGAGTCGGCACTGATGGGTCTCTTCTCGCCGCGCGCCTCGGTGTCCGGTGCGCCGATGCTCACGCCCGACTCGCTCGCCGCGATGCTGCGCGATCTGAATCACCTCGCGACCACGTACGCTGTCGATGGGCGTCCGTTGCCGCTGATCACCCCGCCGTCGCTGCGCATCGGCGTGCGCCGGCTGATCGAACCCGTGCTGCCCAGCCTTCCGGTGGTCTCGCTCGCCGAGCTCCCCCCCGCGATCACGCTGAGCAGTGTGGCAACCTGGGAGATGAAGCATGGCGCGTAACGACTTTGCCCGTGATGGCGTACCGATGCGAAGCGCTTCGCCCGGCAGCGGCTCGTACAACAACGCGGGTGGCCGCTCCGCGTATGGCGGCATGGCGCTGGAGCGGTTTCGTGGCGCCGATCTGTCGCATGTCTCCGAGCGCGCGCGTCGTTCGATGGGCGACGATGTGATGATCCTGCATACGCGTACAGTACGTGACGGCGGCGTGCCGATGGTGGAAGTCCTCGCGGCGCAGTCCAGCGTGATCGACCGTGTGCGCGCACGTCTCGAGCCGACCCCGTTCCCGAATGGCATGCGTTCGGCGGACGGCTCGCCGTATCGCATCGCGCTGGTCGGGCCGACAGGTGCCGGCAAGACCACCACGGCAGCAAAGCTTGCCGTGCGTCGCGGCATGTTCGGCGCCGCGCGTCCCGGACTGCTCACCATCGACACGTATCGGGTCGGCGGCATGGAGCAGCTGGCGACCTATGCCGAACTCGCCGACGTGCCGTTCGAAGTCGTGTACGAAGTCAGGGAGATCGACGCGGCGATGCGCCGCCTCTCGCAGTGCGATGTGGTCATCATCGATACACCGGGCCGCAGCCCGGCATCGGCCGAGTTGACTGAACGCTGGCGTTCGTTGTTGGATGCACTGGCTCCCGATGAAGTGCACCTCGTGTTGCCGGCCACACTGCGCCCCGATCTCGCAATCGATGTTGGACGCGGCTATTCGCCAACGCGTCACCATCGCGGTACAACACATGTCCTGCTCAGCAAGATCGACGAAGTTCCGCGCGAAGCCGGCATTGCCGATCTCGCCCTCTCCGTGGACTTGCCGACGCGCTGGGTCACCGACGGTCAGGATGTGCCCGCCGATCTCAAGCCCGGCGTCGTGCGCATCCTGCGCGCGCTCGGTCTCTCGGCCGACGCCGAACCGGATTGGATGCCCGCGTGACCCCGCCGACGTCCACCCTCACGCCCGGCAACGGGACGGGCGGCTCGCAGATCGATGCGATGCTGCGCGGGCGCGCCTGGTCGTCGCGTGCATTGGACAGTGGCGACACGGCGCGACGCGCTGCGACGCGTGGTGTGCCCACGCTGCTCTGCGCGAGTGGGCGCGGTGGCAGCGGCACATCGATGATCGCCACGCTGCTGGCGGTGGCCGCGGCCGGCGATGGGTATCGGGTGCTGCTCGTGGACGCGGACGATCTGGTTGGTCCACTGGCCATGCTGCTCGGCGTATCACCACGCGCGACGTGGCAGGACCTCCGCGGCGCTCGTCTCGCACCGCCCGATGTCGCCACGCCGGTGAGCACGACACTCACGCTCGTGGCCGGCGGTGCTGCGCGCATGGGTGAGCAGCCCCTGGTGACGGCCGCCGAACGCCGCGCCTGCATGCGGCGTCTCAGCACACTCTCCGACGGCATGGATCTCATCGTCGTCGATTGTGGCTCGCGCTTCGATGCCGTGGCGGCTGCATGTACGCCGCACGCCGACGAGCGTCTGCTCGCCGTGACCGCTGGCGGCGACCCCGTGTCGCTCGCCGCGACCTACGCACTGTGCAAGGCCGTCCACGGCCGCGTCGGTGCCATTCCGCTGGACCTGCTCGTCAACCGGCACGATGGGCGCGATGCCTCGCGCTGCTTCGATGCCGTGGATGCAGGCGCACGCCACTTCCTCGGGACGTCGCTCCGCTTTGCCGGTGCCGTTCCCGCCGACCCAACGCTCGAAGCCGCGATCCGCGCCGGGATGCCCTTCCCCGACGCCGCGGCAGGCTCACCCGCAGCGATGGCCGCACACGATGTCGTGATGCGCGCGCTGGCCGGTGCTTCACACTCCCGACCAGGTATCTGACCGTGGCGATTGCAACTCCTCAAGGATCCGTGGCCATGAACGCGAAGCTCTGGCAGTCCTATCATGCCGGCAATCAGTCGGCGCGTGACCGACTCCTCGAAGATCATCTCGGGCTCGTTCATCACGTCGCCCGACAGGTCTCGCGAACGCTCGCCGTTCGCGCAGAGTTCGACGAACTGGTCAGCGCCGGTACCATCGGCCTGATGACGGCGCTCGAGGGATTCGATGCGTCGCGCGGACTTGCCTTCAGTACGTTCGCCGCGCCGCGCATTCGCGGCGCCATCCTCGACGAACTGCGCAAGCAGGATCACGTACCGCGCTCAATCCGTCGCAAGACACGCGAGATGTCCGCCGCGCGCGAAGCGTACATGCGCGTGCACGGCCGTGGTCCCGATGATCGTGAACTCGCCGACCACCTTGGCGTGGACATGGACACGCTCTGGCGTTGGCAGGCTGACGTGGAGGGCGCGCATCACATGCCGCTCGATCGCGCACCCGGGGATCGCGAGAACAATGCGCCCGCCCCCGCCGAATTGCTCTCCAGTGGCGAGGAGTCCGAGGTCGAGGACAGCCTTACGCACGAGCAGGAAGTCTCGCACCTCAAGGACGCGATCTTCCGTCTCAAGGATCAGGAGCGCGTCGTGCTGTCGCTCTACTACTTCGAAGAGCTCAAGCTGCACGAGATCGCCAAGGTGCTCGAGCTGACCGAGTCGCGCGTGTCGCAGATCCGCTCGAAGGCGTTGAGCAAGTTGCGCGTCGAGCTCCAGCCGTTGCGGGGATGCGTCGCGTGACGACGGCGCAGCTGCGCCAGGCCGCGTTCATCGTGGCACTCGGCGTCGGTGTGACCGTAGGTGGCGTGGCGGCGGGCGCTCTGGTGCTCGCGCCGGCGGTGGCCGGCGCCACGAAGCCTGGAGTGGGCGCCTCGGTCACCCGCACCATCGACGCGGGCTTCGGCACCCTCCGCTCGGCCACCGCGACACCCTCCCGGGTCATGACCGCGCGCTGGATGACGCTTCCAGCCTCGGTCCGGCGCCTCGCGCTGCCCATGCTGTTTGGAAGTCTCGCCGTCACCGGCTTCGCCGCGACCGGCATCAGTCTCCTTCGCCGCCGCCCCACCCTGCGCATGCCGGCGGCGGGTGACACCGTGGGGAGCACCGTGGCCGACACCCTGGCGTCGGTCTCGGTCCTCTGGGGCGGGGCCGGTCGTTCGACAGGCCGAGGCAGCGCGCGCTCCGGCGGACGTGTCACTGGACGCTCCACGCCGCGCGCCGTGCAGGCGTTGGCTGACGCCGGTACGGAACTCAGCGAGATCGCCCGCCGGACCGGACTGTCACTGGATGCAGTCGCCATGCTCCTCTCCATCGGGTCCGGGTCACGGCAACTCCGACCGCCAACGGCATGAATTGCCGCCGGCGCGCGAGTTCGCGGTCCGAGAACGGAGCGGGAGGACAACAGTAAGTCGTTGTGTTTAAACAACATAGGAGAATCAACTTGGTCGGGCCCAGGTGGCCCGACCGTTGCGTTTGAGAGGGTCGTCGCCCGATCCCTTTTCCCGAGTGTTCGATGCCCGGACCGGTACGCATCAACGGAATGTCCAGCGCCTCCGCCTCGCTCCAGATGCTGGAGCGGCGTCAGCAGGTGCTCTCCAACAATCTGGCGAACGCTTCCACGCGCGGGTTCAAGGCGGAGTCGCCGTTTGCCCGTCTGATGGGCAACGCGCTCGCCACGACCGACACCGTGCTCGACACCAGTGCCGGTTCGCTGACCGAGACCGGCAACCCGTTCGATCTCGCGATCGCCGGCAACGGCTACTTCGTCACGCAGACGTCGGCCGGTGAGCGCTTCACGCGCGACGGCAGCTTCGAGCTCGATGCCGATCGCCAGCTCGTGGATGGTCGTGGCAATCCGGTGCTTGGCGAAGACGGCCCGATCGTGCTGCGCAACGGCAAGGTCGAGATCGACGACCAGGGCAACGTCAAGCTGGACGGCAAGTCCGTCGCGAGACTGCGCCTCGAGGCGGTCGCCGACGGCACGCGACTCGAACACGAAGGCGGCACCCAATTCGTACCCGACGCCTCGCGTCTGCCCGTCGCCGCCGGCGAGCGTCGCATCCGCCAGGGCTTCGTCGAAGAATCGAACGTGAACATGATGCTCGCGATGACCGAAATGATCGATGTCCTGCATCGATTCGGCACTGCGCAAAAGACCCTGACCACACTCGATTCGGTGCGCGGGATCGCGACCACCGAACTCGGCAAGCCCGTCTAGAGGACACGACCATGAACCCGGCTCTTCGCGCTGCCGCCACCGGCATGATGGCGCAGCAAACCCGCACCGAAGTCATCTCGAACAACCTGGCGAACGTGAACACGCCGGGCTTCAAGCGCAGCCGAGCCCATTTTGAAGATCTCCTGTATCAGTCGATCCAGGGGCAGCAGGTGCTCGGCGATCCGAACGCACAGACAGCACCGGCCATTCAGGTCGGTCGCGGCACGCGACTGGCTGGCATCACGCGCATGCACGAGCAGGGGATTGTCGAGACGACGGGACGCCCGCTCGACATCATGATCGAAGGGAACGGCTTCTTTCAGCTCGACAACGGTCGCGGCGAAACGCGCTACACACGCGACGGCAGCTTCCAGATCTCCGATCAGGGCTTGCTCGTGACGAGCGATGGCTGGGCGGTGCAGCCGCCGGTCCGCGTCCCGACGGATGCGTCGAACCTGTCCATCTCGAAGAACGGTATCGTCGCCGTGACGCGCGGCAGGGACATCGAAGCGACGGAGATCGGACGCATCGATCTCGTGTCGTTTGCCAATCCGTCGGGCTTGCTCTCCACCGGCCGCAACATGTACGCACCCACCGCCGCCTCCGGCGAACCGGTGGTGGGCGTGCCGGGCGACACTGGCATGGGCGAGTTGCAGCAGGGCAGTCTCGAAGGCAGCAACGTCGAGATCGTGCAGGAAATGGTGGAGATGATCACCGCCATGCGTGCGTACGAGATCAACTCGAAGGCGATCAAGAACGCCGACGAGATGGGTCAGATGGCCAACGGCCTGCTGCGTTGAATTCGATGCAGCCCGCGCGCGTTGTCTCCGTGTTCTCACCGTTGCAGCTCGTGCTGCTCACGCTCACGGCTGTCGTGCTGGCGCTCTTCGGCGCGAGCAGTGTCGCCTTCGCGCAGACCGCACCGTCGCACGTCGTGGAGCCGACCGCGGTGCGGACCGCGGTGCAGGCGGACGGCGGACCGTTGGCGCGCGGTCAGCGTCGCGTCACGTGGCCGGTGGCACGTCGGGCGCTGAGCCGTGGCGATACCGTGCGTGCGGATGACATCGCGCTGATGGATACCACCATCGTCTGGCACTGGAACAGCATGCCGGACACGACGCGCGCCGTTGCCGGCTGGATCGTGCGTCGCACCATCGCGGCGGGTGAACTGCTGCGCGTACCGGCCATCATGGCGCCGCCGCTCGTCGCGGCGGGTGCCACGGTTTCTGCCGTCTGGCAGGATGGGCCGCTGCGCCTCGTGCTCACCGGCGTCGCCACCAATACCGCATCGCTGGGCGCGCCGGTCGGCGTACGCATCGATCGCTCCCGTCGGCTCGATGGCGTCGCCATCGCGCCGAACACCGTCCGTCTTCGCTGAGGCCCGCTCCCATGGGTTCCGCTTCCAAGTATTCCACCGCGTCAGCCACGACGACGCGCGATCGCCGCTCACTGGCTTCCATCGCCACGTTGCTCGGACTGCTGCTCTCGGCGTTTGTCGCGCCGCTCGACGCGCAGGCACCCACGCCACCCGCGGCCGGCACCACCGGTACGCCGGCCGGCGCAACGACGGCCACGGCGTCGACGGCCGCGACGACTGCGACCGGCGTTCCGGCAGCGACGCCGCCCGCGCGTGCTTCCTGGACCGCCGACCGCCGCAACTTCATCGTCGGCGACATCATCACCGTGCTCATCGACGACTACACCATCTCGACCGCCGTGAAGGAGAACACCGCGTCCGACACGCGCACGCGCGGCCTCTCCGTGAACGCGCAGTTGCCGGGCGGCAACAAGGGCGGCGGACTCGACTCGCGCAACAACGCCGAACAGCAGCAGCGCGGCGCGGCCCGACGCGAGAATCGCTTCCAGAACGAAATGAGCGTACGCATCGTCGCCGTCGGCCCCAACGGCCTGCTGCAGGTGAAGGGCTCCAAGAAGATCGACGTGGACAAGAACGCGCAGGACCTCGTCTTCAGCGGCTGGGTGCGCGCGCAGGACATCTCCTCGCAAAATGTCGTCGAATCCAACCGCGTCGCCGACCAGCAACTCGCGTACGCCTCACCCGGCGCACTCGGCAAGCCCAAGAGCGGCATCATCACCAAGCTGTTGGGAGCGTTGTGGCCGTGAAGATGCCGGAGCGGGTGCGGCGCTATCTGCGCCTCGACATGTGTCTCGCCATTCTCGCGAGTCTGTTGCTGGCCACGATCGCGCAGGCCCAGGGCGACGTGAAGATCCGCGATCTCACCTCGCCGGAAGGCGCGCTGCCGGTGCGCCTCGTGGGCTATGGTCTCGCCGTCGGCCTCGATGGCACCGGCGACCGGGCCCTCGGCTCGCAGACGGCCGGCCCGACGGTGCAGAGCGTGATCAACATTCTGCGTCGCTTCAACATCGAGATTCCGCCGGACATGGTGCGCATGCGCAACGTCGCCGCGGTCCTCGTCACGGCCGAAGTGTCACCGTTCCTGCGCGCCGGTGGCCGGTTCGAAGTCAACGTCTCGTCCATCGGCGATGCACGCTCGCTGCGCGGCGGCGTACTCTATATGACACCGCTCGTCGCCGATCCCACCGGCCCGGCACTGGCCAGCGCGCAGGGATCGCTGCTCGTCAGCGACGGCGGCTCCACCCGCAGCTACTCGCCGTCGCACGAAACCAGTTCGCGCATTCCCACCGGCGGCGTGCTTGAAGCCGATCTCCCGCGCCCCACCGTCGCCGCCACGTCGCGCCTGCTGTTGCGCGAGCCCGACCTGGGCACCGCCTCGCGCATCGCGGACGCCATCAACACGGCCATGGGCGCCAAGACCGCTCTCGTGGAAGACGAAGGGTCCGTGGTCGTGACCCTCGCCGATACCGTCTCGCGCCCGACGGCTTACACGAAAATCCGCGAACTCTCCATCCGCCCCGAGCGCGCGCCGCGCCTGGTCATCGACGGCAAGGATGGAACAGTCGTGGCCGGTGGGGAAATGCTCGTCGGTGCCGCCGTCGTCAGTCATGGCGCGATCACGCTGGCCATCGGCAGTGAGACCGCGAGCGACACCACGCCGGTGCCCGGCAGTGTCCGACTGCCGGTCGGCATCTCGGTGCAGCGCGTCGCCGCCTCCCTGCAGGCGGTGCGCACGCCGCCCAGTGAAATCGCGGCCATCTTCGCCGCCCTGCGCGAAGTCGGCGCCATCACCGCCGAAGTGATCGTCCGATGATCGACCGCCTCCCCTCGCGCGTGGCACCCGTCGTCACGCCGGGCATGTCGATCGCCACCGCTCCCCCCCCAGCGTCCGCCAATGCAATCGACGATAAGAATTCCGACCTGAAACGGGTCGCGGGCCAGCTCGAAGGCCTGTTTGTGCAGCAGCTCTTCAAGGCGATGCGCGACACCGTTCCACAGGAGGAAGGCATCGTTTCAGGCGGAAGTGGCGAAGAAATCTTCACCTCGCTGATGGACGAGCATCTCGCTGCCGAGACTCCCAGGCACTGGGAAGGCAGTCTGGCCGCGGCATTGTATCGACAACTGCAGTCTCTTGCCGCGACCTCCGGGGCCGCGGCGCTCCCGACGAACACCGATCTCTCCGCCCTCTGATGTCGCCGACCGTGCTCAACTACGATGCAACGCCAGGCTACCGGCCCCCGATGCCAGCGCTGATGGATGCGTTGCACGATGCGCTGGTGAGTGAACGCCGATTGCTCGACGATCTCATCGGGCAGATGCGCCGTCAGCGTGAGGCAGTCGGCAGCGATGACATCCAGGGCGTGGATGACAGCACCTTTGCCACGCACCGCATCCTCGCCACCCTCGGTCAGGCGCGGCAGCGTCGTCGCCAGCTCAACCTGCTCTTGGGCGGCTCGGAAGACCTCACGCTGCGCGATCTCGAGCAGACCCTCGGCGACGAGATCGACGGCCGCCTGCGCGAAGCGCGGCAGCGGCTGCAACTCGCGGCAGATCTCCTCGCCCGCGAAGTCGGCATGAACCGCAAGCTGCTGCGCGAAGCGCTCAGTTCGGGCGACCAACATGTGCGCACCCTCGTCGGCGCGCCGCCTTCGCTTCCCACGTACGACGCGGAGGGGCCGGCCACGCCCGGTACCAACGCGCCGCGTGGCATTCTCGTGAATCGGACCGCCTGACATGTCGAACTCCGGACTGTTCAGTATCGCGCGCAGTGCGCTCCTGACGCATCAGACCTCGTTGCAGGTGATCTCGCAGAATATTGCGAACGCCGAAACGCCGGGGTACTCGCGTCAGGAAGCCGTGCTGCAGGCGACCACGCCCATCCGGTTCTCGTACGGCAGTGTCGGCACCGGCGTCAGTGTGGCCACGATCGTCCGCAAGCGGGACATCCTCCTCGACGACGCCTATCGTTCGGCGAACGGTCAGGCGTCGGGCTCCGACATGCGTCGCGATCTGCTCGGTCAGCTCGAAGGCGTCTTTGGTGAGCCCAGCGATTCCGGCATGACCAACGCGCTCGACCAGTTCTGGAGTGCATTCAGCGATCTCGCAACGGCCCCGAACAGCGGTGCTGCACAGGCCGTCGTACAGCAGCGCGGACGGCAGGTGGCCGGACTCTTCAATCAGTTCGACACGCAGCTCTCGCAGCAGCGCACCTCCAGCATCGACCGCCTCAACAGCACGGTTGCCGGCATCAATCAGTACGCATCGCAGATCGCCGATCTGAACGGCCGCATCGTCACGTCCGAGTCGAATGGCACGATGGCCAACGACCTGCGCGACCAACGCGACCTGCAGGTGGACGCGCTCTCGAAGTTGGCCGGCGTCCGCTTCTTCGAACAGTCCAACGGCAGCGTCTCGGTCGTCATCGGCAATTCCACTCTGGTCGACGGCATCACCGCGCGCCCGGTGGGCGTGCAGCTGGTGCCGCCGAACCCCATGCCGGCGATCGTGCCCTCCGATATTCCGGTCAAGATCACGCTCGGCAATGGGCCCGACGCGCTCACGCCATTGGGCGGCGAGCTCAAGTCGCTGGTGGAGTACCTCAACACCGACGTGCCCAACGCGCGTGCACGACTGGACACGCTGGCCGCGTCGCTGGCGACCGGCGTCAACGCCCAGCACACGCAAGGCTTCGTCTTCAACGGGACGACGATTCCGGGTACGGCAGCCGGCAATTTCTTCGACCCGGGCACGGTCGCCAATCCAGTCCGTGCGGGCACGATCGCCCTCGACAGCGTGATCGCCGCGAATGCCACACGCATCGCGTCCAGCCGCGACATCAACGCGCCCGCTGACAACGGCAACGCGATCGCGCTCTCCGGATTGCGCACGGCGATCAACACGGTCGCGTTTCAGGTCACGCCCAGCAGTCCGGTCGAAAACGGCTCCTACGTGAGCTTCTTCCGAAACATGGTGACCGGCATCGGCATCAGCACGCGCAGCGCCACCGACGACTCGACCGTCTATCGCATCCTCACCGAGCAATCGGACACGCGCCGGCAGTCGGTGAGCGGTGTGAGCACGGACGAAGAGCTGGCCAACATGATGCGCGTGCAGCAGTCGTACACGGCGGCGGCGAAGCTCATCAAGACGGCCGACGAAATGCTCCAGTCGCTGCTCGCGATCGTCTAGCAGTCATGCTCATCCTTGGCCGTCGCGTCGGCGACTCGATCCTCATCGAAGGTGGCATCCGCATCGTGGTCGTGTCCTGCGACCGCGGCGGTGTGCGCATCGGCATCGAGGCGCCGCCCGAGCTCAAGATCCTGCGCGGCGAAATCGCACAGCAGGTGGCCTCCGAGAATCAGCGCGCCACGGCCAGTCCTGCGTCCAGCGCGTGGCTCACGTCACTCGGCATCACCCCCGCGCCCGTCCAGGCCAACAGCACGAGCAGCCCCACGGACAACTGCGCCACCGACACAAACGTCGACGGCACGACCGACGCGGTGACCTCTTGACGCGCCGCTTACTTTCCGCGCGCGCGACGGGCCGCGCCGAGTGTGGGCACGGCAACGAGGACGCCGTTCGCGTGTGCCGTTGCGCTGCCGTCGCACCCCGCCAACAGCCAGCTCGCCGCCTCGGCGTCGCGCCTGTTGCCGTCGGCAACCGCACCGGAAGCATCGGTCGCGTCATCGCACTCGACACGTACATCAAAACGCACCACGTCATCGGTGCTGCGCACACTGATCACCACGCTGCCGCTCGCACCGGCCTGACGCTTCGCGCTGCCCAGAACGGCAGCGATCGCGAGTTGCAGGGCGCCCGGCTCCGCCCACGCCGGTTGCACATCGCCATCAAGGCGGACGGCGCAAACGATATCGCGCCACTCTGGATGATGCTCGTGCAAGCCGATCGCGGCGCGCGCGATGTCCTCGGGCATGATCGGTTCCGGCGCCTGTCCGCGGCGCCGGGGCAGTTGTCGCATGGTATACAGCAGCGTCTCCAGTCGTTCGGATTCGCCGCGCAACGTCTCTCCGGCCTGACCGACGCTGTCGGTCAACTCAAGCAGCGTCGTCGCCGCCATGATCGTCGCAACCCGATTGCTCAGAGCATGTGTCATGCCGCGCAGCAGATCGTCATGTATGGTCAGCCAGTGAGCGGCGCCTTCGCGCTCGCTCACGACTGAACTCTCCACCCATCACTCAGGAACTGCTGCGTGTTCGTCATCATTGGCCTGCTCGTTGTGTTTGGCGCCGTTATCGGGGGCTACGTGATGCACCACGGCCAACTCAGCGTGCTGGTGCAGCCGAATGAGTTTCTCATTCTGGGCGGAGCCGGCCTGGGCAGCATGATCATGGCGAATCCGCCGGCTGTGCTGAAAGCAGTCGTCACACAATCTATCGGACTGCTCAAACCCAATCCGTTCGGCGCGACGGCCTATGCCGAGTTGCTGCAGGTACTCTACGAGATCTTCCAGAAGGCGCGCAAGGACGGACTGGTCGGACTCGAATCACATATCGAGAACCCCGAATCCAGCGACATCTTCCAGAAGTATCCGTCGTTCTCGAAGAATCACCACGCAGTGTCGCTCCTCTGCGACACCTTGAAAGTGTTGCTCACCGGCACCGTCGAAGATCACAATCTCGCCGATATCCTGGACGTCGACCTCGACAAGCATCATCACGAGGCGATGCAGGTGCCGCACGCCGTCACGGCCGTCGGCGATGCGATGCCCGGCTTTGGCATCGTCGCCGCTGTGCTTGGTGTCATCATCACGATGGGCTCGATCGGTGGCGCCGCATCGGAGATCGGCGAGAAGGTCGCCGCCGCACTGGTCGGAACCTTCCTTGGCATTCTGCTGGCGTATGGCGTGTTCGGGCCGATCGCCAAGGCGCTCGAGAATCGCATCCATGCCGAGCATGACTACATGCTCTGCGTACGCACCGCGCTGCTCTCGTTCGCCCGTGGCGATGCACCGATGACCGCCGTCGAATTCTCGCGCCGCAACATCGAACCGCATGAGCGTCCAAGCTTCGCGGAGTTGGAAGAACTCACACGCAAGAAGGCCGCATAATGGCAGCGCGCGGCGGTAAAAAGATCGTTATCGTCAAGAAGAAGATCATGGGCGGCGGCGGCCACCACGGAGGCTCGTGGAAGGTTGCGTATGCCGACTTCGTCACGGCCATGATGGCGTTCTTCATGGTCATGTGGATCCTCGGCATGGACGAGAAGACCAAGCAGGCGATCGAAGGCTACTTCGCCAATCCCGTTGGCTACAAGAAGGGATATGGCTCCGGCGCCAGTCCGCTCTCCATCGGCACCACGCCGATGAACATCCAGAAGACCTCGCTGCGCATGATCGTGCGCTCCTCCGAGCAACGGTCGTTCGAGGAACTCAAGACGACGATTCTCGACAAGCTTGCACAAAGCGATTCGCTGCGAAAGCTCAATGCGCTGGTGGACGTGAAAGTCACCAGCGACGGACTCCGCATCGAGCTGGTCGAAACGGGGAAGGGTGACGTGTACTTTCCGCTTGGCTCCAGGCAGATGAACCCCGCGACGCTGCTCACACTGCAGCTGATCGGCACCGAACTCGCCAAACTGCAGCACAACGTCGTGATCGAGGGACACACCGACGCGGCGAAGTTCGGCAAGGATGGCTCGTACGGGAACTGGGAGCTGTCGTCGGATCGGGCCAACGCGGCACGTCGCGTCCTCGAGGCGTCCGGTGTTGACGATCGCCGCGTGGCGGAGGTGCGCGGCTACGCCGACACCCGTCCGCGCGTATTGGAAGATCCGATGGCGCCGTCCAATCGTCGCATCTCCATCCTCCTGCCCTTCAGTCAACCGCCCAGCGGCGACGGCAGTGCGGAATCGATGGCGACCTCCAAGCGGGACTCGCTGATCCAGAACGTCGTCGGCCGTCCAGAGGGACCGTCGGTCGAGCGCTGAGGCTCGCCGCCGGACAGCGCGCGCACCGTGCTGGCGAAGCGGCGCCTCACCGTCCCGCGTGGCGCCGTTCCCGGTTCAGTCCCTGGCGCTGCGCAGCCGATCGAGCGACCACGTCACCGCGTCGCCGTAGATCTCCGCCAGCCCGCTCGCAGTCGCCACCGTTGCCGCACGGCAGGCATCCACCGCGGCCCAGTCGCCCGATTCGTACGCCACCGCGAGAGCCAGCGTCGAGGCATGCGGCCCAGACCCGGTCAGCAAGGCATCGCGCACATCGGCGGAGACAGGCAACCGCTCCAGCACCTGCGACATCGGTATGCCGAGCAACACGTCCATGCGCGAGAGCAGACCGACGAGAAAACGCGTGGCCGTATCGCCGGAACCCGACGTGCTCGACACCACTTCGCAGAATCGTCCGCGCACGAGCGCCTGGGCCACCGCCTCACCGGCGACCGCATCGCCGTTCCCCACCGACGCCACCAGCATCACCAGCACCCACCGCGACAGGGCCTCGCGACCAATCAGTCGGATCGCATGATCGATCGACTCCACCGCGCGAGAGCCGAACGACGCCGAGTTGACGATCCGCAGCAGCGCAAACGAGAGCGACGGGTGCGAACGGAACGCATCCGTGAGCGCGTCGTCCTGCACATTCGGTTCGCGGAGCAGCGAGATGATGTTGAACATCGTCACCTGCTGCACCGACATCGACCGGCCGCCAAGCGTCTCCGGGCGGCTGAACACGTACCCCTGGAACAAGGTGAATCCCAACGCCTGACACTGGCTGCGCACACTTGCCGTCTCCACACGCTCGGCGAGCACCGTCAGTCCGCGTGCCAGCAACTGCCGCACCTGCGGCGCCAGCGCGGCCAGATCACGATCCAGCACGTCGAGCTTGATGATCGTCACCAGCGGCAACAATACATCCAGCGACGGGCGTCCATCGTAATCGTCGAGCGCGAGCGTGTAGCCATCGGCGACCGCGCGTTCGCAGGCCGCCACCACTTCGGGCTCGCCGTCGATCGATTCGAGCAGCTCCAGCACGACCGTGGACGGATCGAAGATCTTGTGCAGCTCGGACAGCAAATGGTCGCGCGTGATGTTCACGAACGCCCGGGCACCACCAGTCAAACGATCCAGACCGATCGAGAGCAGCGAATGCAGTGCCGTATCGGAGCACATCGCATCACTGGAGATCGCCCCGGCCGACATGGCCTGCTGACTCGACCGATACAGAAGCTCGTAGGCGACGTGTTGGTTCCGATCGTCGAAGATCGGCTGGCGCGCAACGAACACCAGGTGCGATCGCACGGGTGCAGCGGTCTGGGATTCTATGAGCATGTCTGGCGTAGGCGACGCGCTGTGACCATCGAAGCGGAACGTCGGCTGATGTGCCGGCGTACTCAGTACAATCGGGACGCAACGCGCGACCGACGCCCGCACCCGTGAACAGCGGCGGAGACTTCGGCGCCGGATGTGGCGCAGACCCGTCCTTCTGGAGTATCGTCCCGACGATGACGTACATGAATGAACATTTCGCCATGAGAGCCCTCGCCGCCGCGTGCATGTTGCTCGCGGCGTGCGATCGCGCGCCGGAGCGCGCCTCGGTGGCCGATTCGCTGCTGGCACGCGATCTCACTTTGGCGGCGTCCGCCTCGGTCACCCGCGCCGCCCCGCTCCTCGGCGACACTGCACGACTGGCCGAACCGCCTGTGTCGCGCCCCGTCGCCGCGGAGCCTTTGCGTGCGTCGCGTCCCGGTACGCAGCCCGTCGCGCGCTCCGCGCCGCGGCCCGCGCCGCCGGCTCCGGCGCCTGCGGTCGACGCACCGGTGCCCCAGCCAAGCGTCGTCCCCACCCCGGAACCGCTCGCGGCAGCGGCGGGCACCGGCATCGCGCCGCTGCGCGAGATCGGCTTCGGCACCGTCATTGCCGGTCAGAGTACCGGCACCATCTGCGCGCTGGCCAACCGTCCCGGCGACCGACTGGTCATCAAGACCACCGCGGACGCGTTCGGCAGTAACGGCGCGCGGCTCCCCGCCGGCTCGCAGATCGTTGTCGAGATGACGCAACCCGAGGCGGGCGCGGAATTCTCCTTCCGTGCCATTTCGGTGCAGGTCGATTCCGCCCTCCTCCCCGTCTTCGGCACGGTGCGCATCGACGGCACTCCCACCGAACGCCGCGTCTCCACCGGCAACGACAAAAGCAGCGTACTCGGCAATGCGGTCAAGGGCGCCATCCTCGGTCGCATTCTCGGCGGGGGAGCCAAGGGCGCCATCATCGGCGCGGCCGGCGGCGTGGCGGTCGGTACCGCGACGGCCCGCAGGAACTCGGTGGCCGAACGATGCCTGCCCTCCGGTCTGGCGGTCTCCGTCGTCCTGTCCGCTCCACTGATTCTGGGCTCGGGCGCGCCGTGATCGAAGTCGAGCAGTACACGAAGCTGTACGGCGACACCATTGCCGTGCAGTCACTCTCGTTCGCCGTGCGCCCGGGCGACGTGCTCGGCCTCGTGGGCCCGAACGGCGCCGGCAAAACCACTACCCTGCGGGCGCTCGCCGGAATCCTGCAGCCCACGTCGGGGACCATCCGGATCGGCGGCATCGACCTGAGCGCCAATCCCGTCGAGGCCAAGGCACGGCTGGCGTTCATCCCCGATGAACCAGCGCTCTTCGATTACCTCACCGTCGCCGAGCATCTGCAGTTTGTCGCGCGCCTGTACGGCGTGCGCGACGCGGCACCGCGCATTCCCGTGCTGCTCGACGAGCTCGAACTCACCGCCAAGGCAGCCGCGCTCCCCACGGAGCTCTCACGCGGCATGAAGCAGAAGCTGGCCATCGCCTGCGGACTGCTGCATCAACCGACAGCGTTGTTGCTCGACGAACCCCTGACAGGCCTCGATCCGGTCGGCATCCGGCGCATGAAGGAAACGATCACCGCCCGCGCGCGCGAGGGCACCGCCGTCATTCTCAGCTCGCATTTGTTGCACCTCGTCGAGGAGCTCTGTACGCGCCTGCTGGTCATCCGGCGCGGCCAGGCCGTCGCCCTCGGCACCATCGCCGAGATCGTCGCCGCGCGGCCGGAGCTGGCCGGCCGTTCGCTCGAGGAAATGTTCATCGCACTCACGGGCTCAGACGAAGGGCTGCCGGTTTCGGCGTGAACAGCTCGCTCGAAGGATCGCTCGACGCGCCGCTGGACGGATCGCGTGTCGTCGGCGGAACACGCGCCACGGATCACGCCGCGCAACGCATCCCGTCGCCGCCCTCGGCGCTGCTGTTTCTGTACATGCGGACCTTCACCAACCGGCTGCGTTCGCAACTGGCCCGTGTGCGCAGTCCGCGCTATGTCGCCGCCGTGGTCATGGGCGCGCTCTACATCTGGTGGGCCCTCTTTCGTAACGCACGACTGGGCGACGGTCCGCTCGCCACGCTGGTGCGCACCGATGCACTGGTGCCGGTCTTTGCCGCGTTGCTGCTCGCGTCCGCGGCGCGATGGTGGATCTTTGGCGCCGATCGTGGCACGCTCGCCTTTGCACCCGCCGAAGTGCAGTTCCTTTTTCCGGCGCCGGTGTCGCGCCGCGCGCTGGTGCACGCCAAGCTCGTGCGCACTCAGCTGGTCATTCTGCTGAACACGCTGATCTGGACGGTGTTGCTGCGCGGCGATGGCGGGACGCTTGCCGGGTGGCGGCGCGGCATCGCGCTCTGGATGGTCTTCTCGGTGCTCGCACTGCACCGGCTCGGCGCCTCCATCGTGCGCGCCAATGCGATCGAGCACGAGAATGCCGGTCGTCGTCGCAGCATCGGCCCACTGCTCGTCTTTGGCACGCTGGTGGGCGCCGTCGTGTACGGATTCGTCGCGCACTACGAGCTGCTCAAGGCCGCCGCCGACAACGGCATGAAGGCGGTCGGTCTGGCCATTGTCGAAGCGCTGCGACAGCCCGTGCCGTCGATCGCGCTCTGGCCCGTGCGCTCGTTGATCGAACCCGTATTTGCGCCGACACCGGCGGCGTGGCTCGCGACGATGCCGATCGCGCTGCTCTTGCTGCTCCTGCACTACTTCTGGGTCGTGCGACTCGACGCTTCGTTTGAGGAAGCCGCCCTCGAAGCGACGCAGCATCGCGCCGAGCGATTGCAGCGGTTCCGCACGTCACAGATGGGCAAGTCGCGTTCGCGCTCCGGAAAACTGGCGCGCGTGCCGTCGCTCTCGCTCACCGGACACCCCGCAGTGGCCATCGCGTGGAAGAATGTCGTCGCAGCCATGCGGGGCGGCGCGTGGAAGACCCAGTTGATCGCGTTCACCCTCGGCCTCGCCACTTTGGCCATCGTGACCAAACAGGCGTCGGCGCAGGCGGCTGATGTGTTCATGGGCGTCACCATCGGATGGGGCGCCATGCTCCTGTTCCTCGGCCCGCTCTGGATGCGCTTCGACCTGCGGCTCGACCTCCAGCGCATGGCGATCGTCAAGACGTGGCCGTTGACCGGCCAGCAGATTGTGGCCGCCGAGATCGCCGGCGTGACCGTTCTGCACTCGCTGACAGTGTATTCGCTGATGATCGTGCCGGTGGTGATGATCGTGCAGGATCCGTCACTGCTGATGGACAGCGGGGTAACAGTTCCAATGTTGTGCGCGGTCGTGCTTGCCGTGCCGGTGTTTAACGTGCTCATGTTCGCCATTCAGAACGGCACCGCGCTCTTGTTTCCGGCGTGGGTGAGATTGGGCACGGAAGCGCGCGGATTCGAGACGATGGGTCAGAATTTGCTGACCACTGGTGCGACTACATTGGTAGCGGCAGTCGCACTCGTGTTTCCGGTAGGGATCGGCGCGCTTACCATCTGGCTGAGCAACGCCCTCGACAGCCCGCTCGGCAGCTGGTCGATCGTGCTTGGCACGCTGCTTGGCGTGCTGGTCCTGGCGCTGGAACTCTGGCCCTTGCTGGTGTGGCTGGGTAGCGTGTTCGAGAAGACCGACGTCAACGATGTTGCAGCGGGCAGCTGAACGCCCGGTTCTCCCTTTCGATAATCCGCCAATGTCCGCTGACGAATTTCAGCCCCCCTTCGACGATTCCCACGGCGACGATTCCCACAGCGACGAGCACAACGCCGAGGAACGTCCTGCGGTGTTTGTGACGACGCGGGAGCCGGTTCCGCTGCTGGTCACGCACCTCGAAGATCCGCGCGCCCCCGAGTCGTCGGCCTTGGCCGCGTACATCGACGGGCGGCTGGTGGCACGCAGCGCCATGCCGGCGGAAGCGATCGAACGGCTGCTTAACCTGCACCTGTTCGATACTCCCGTCTCGCTGGGGCTCTTCGCCTACGAGGAAGCGCCGGGCCTGCAGTGCCGTCTCTTCGCGCTGGTCCCGCGCACCGCGCTCGAAGCCAGCGCGCACACAGCCGAGCCGTGGAAGGAAAGCGTACCCAGCTTCGAAGCGTTACTCGAGCAGGGCGGTGATGAGGACGAGGACGATGATGAGGACGGCGACGATGACGACGAGACGGCGCCGTTCGAAACGATCCTGCTCGGCCACATCGTACGCTTCGAGAAGGATCGCCAGCACCCGGACGATCTCGCCAAGGAAGCGGTGGACGTGCTGCAGCGCATCATTCACGGCGCGGAGTCGCTGGAAGACGCGGACCGCAAAGCCATCGACGATCTGCTGGGCAATTTGTAGCAGCTGAGACCCGACCCGGAGCGAACCGGTGCGCGATCAGTCGGTGTTCACGACGACATCCCGCACCGCCGTTTCCATCAGCGCCGGTGCCTCCAGCGCACCACCCGCGACACCCAGCTCGCCCAGTTTGCGCGCGCTTACCAGCACGCGGCTTTCGAGGCTCCCAACCGCGCGGTTGTACGAGGTCACGGCGCGGTGCAGTCCCTTGCCCACCTCGCCCAACTGCTCGTCGAAGGTGATGAGCCGCTCCTGCAGTTCACGCCCGAGCGCCACAATGCGCGCGGCATCTTCCGCTACGCGCTCCTGACGCCAGCCGTACGCCGTCGCCTTGAGCAAGGCGATGAGCGTCGTTGGCGTGGCCAGCAGCACGCGCTCGCTCAACGCCGCTTCCAGCAGCGACGGATCGGCCTCCAGTGCGGCGGCGAAGAACGCCTCGCCGGGAAGAAAGAGCACCACGAACTCCGGCGCGTCGGCGAACTGCGCCCAGTACTTCTTGGCCGACAGTCGCTGGACATGGCCGCGCAGATGCGCCGCATGTTCCGCCAGTCGCGCCGTGCGTGCGCGATCGTCCGGCGCGCCCATCGCTTCGAGATACGCGCTCAGCGGCGCCTTGGCGTCCACCACCAACTGACGCCCGCCCGGCAGGCGTACCACGAGATCCGGGCGTTGCGTGCCGTCATCGTTGCGTACGGTCACTTGCGGCTCGAAATCGCAGTAGGCCAGCATGCCGGCCAGTTCGCAGACGCGCCGCAGTTGAAGCTCGCCCCACTGCCCGCGCACCGTCGGTGCGCGCAGCGCCTGCGACAGCTGCTGCGTCTCGCGTCGCAGCGATTCGCCGGCGAGCATCACTGCGTCGAGCCGCTCGCCGATCGCCCCTGCCACCTGCGCCTGCGCACGCCCCATCTGCGCCAGCACGTCGTCGTAGCGCGCCAGCGTGTCGCGAATGGGGGACAGCATCTCTGCCACGTTGCCGTGGCGCGCCGTCAGCGTGGCTTCGGTCTCGTGTCGTGCCAGCTGCTCGCGCAGCTGCATCTCCACGGTGCGCGCCGACGCGTCCGCGTCACTGCGCGCACGCGCCACGTCGGCGGCGGCGACGCGCCGCGAGACCAACCAGGTGATCGCTGCGCCGACCAGTCCCCCAAGACTCGCGCCGAGCAGGAACGAAAGCGGCGAATCGAGCGGAATACGGGTTACCGCTTCACGAGCAGCAACTTCTTCACCCTGCCTTCGCCCGCTGAACCCCGCACTTTGAGGAAGCCGTCCGGCAGCGTGGTGGAGGACAGCGCCAGCAGTGTGGCAGCGACACCAGGGTTGGTCGAGCGCGACATGGGCGTAGGGCTTGGGTTGATCGGGCGAGGATCGGAAAGCGATCGCCGCTAATCTACTTGCGCAGAAAGCGGGTGGCAGCGGTCATGGGAATGGCGCCCGAATGCCGGGGCGCAGGTACACGGGTTGCCTCGGCGCGCCGCTACGCCGGAAACAACCCATCAATGGACAGATATCTCTCGCCCGTGTCGTAGCAGAACGTCAGCACGCGCGCACCGTCCGCCATATGTGGCACGTGTTGCGCCACCGCCGCCAACGAGGCGCCGCTGGAAATGCCAATGAAAATCCCTTCCTCACGTGCCGAACGTTGCGCGTATGTGAACGCATCCTCTTCGCTCACCTGCAGCACGCCGTCGAGCGTGTCACGGTGCAGGTTGGCGGGAACGAATCCGGCGCCCACACCCTGAATGCGATGCGGACTCGGACTGCCACCGCTGATGACCGGCGACTTGGCGGGCTCCACGGCGAACGTCTGCATGGATGGGAAGCGCTGCTTGAGCACTTCACTCACGCCCGTGATATGTCCGCCGGTGCCGACACCGGTGATGAGATAATCGAGCCCCTCGGGGAAATCCTCGATGATCTCCAGCGCGGTCGTCTCGGCGTGCACGGCAATGTTGGACGGATTGTCGAACTGCGACGGCATCCACGAGTTCGGCGTCTGTGCGACCAACTCGGTCGCGCGCTCGATTGCACCCTTCATCCCCTTCTCTCGCGGCGTCAGGTCGAAGGTTGCGCCGTACGCAGCCATGAGGCGGCGACGCTCGATGGACATCGACTCCGGCATCACCAGCACGAGCTTGTAACCCTTTACCGCCGCCACCAGTGCAAGCCCGATTCCCGTGTTCCCCGAGGTCGGCTCGATGATCACGGTGTCCTTGGTCAGCAGACCACGACGCTCCGCATCTTCGATCATCGACAGCGCGATACGATCCTTGATGCTGCCGCCGGGATTCGCACGCTCGAGTTTCATCCACACATGAACACGGGGATCGAAGAGACGCTGCAACTGTACATGAGGCGTACGACCGATCGTCTGCAGAATGTTCGTGGCGCGCATGAGTCGGTTCCGTGCAAGGGTGGATGAACAATGGCCGGGCACATGACGGTTCGATTTCGCCGGCGAATCAGATATGGAACTCGAGACCGTCCTCTTCCGGCGCGCGCTGCTCCACACGGCTGCTGAACTGCACGACGGAGCGCGGTGGCACGGACGCCGTGAGCCACACGTTGCCGCCGATGATCGACCCGTCGCCGATCAGCGTGTTGCCACCAAGAATGGTCGCGTTGGCGTAGATCACGACGTCGTTGCCGATGGTGGGATGACGCTTGCGATTGGCCATGCGCTTGCTCACGGCCAGCGCGCCAAGCGTGACGCCCTGGTACACGCGCACGCGGTCGCCGATCGTGCTCGTTTCGCCGATCACCACGCCGGTGCCGTGATCGATGGCGAAGCCGACCCCGATGACCGCGCCCGGATGGATGTCGATCCCGGTTTCGCGATGCGCCCATTCCGACACGAGCCGCGGAAAGAGCGGCACACCCATCCGGTACAACTCGTGCGACAGTCGATGCACCGCGGTTGCGAGAAATCCGGGATAGGCCAGCAACACTTCCTCGTGCGTGCGCGCCGCCGGATCGCCCGCGAGAATCGCCTCAGCGTCCGCCAGCAGTGCTGCTCGGACCGCGGGCAGCGCCGCAAGGAATCGCGACACCACCGAGGCCGACCCGGGCATCAGCGACGACGTGGCATCGTGCAGCAACCGTTCGAGATGTCGCGCGGCTTCGTGCACACCCTCGGACGAGCGCTCACCGCGCGCGAACGCGGGGAAGAGCAACGAAAGCGTGCAGTGTGCGAACTCCTCCGCCATCGCGCGCAGCGGTCGCAGCTGTTTGATGGCGGCGCGCTCCACAGCCAGCAGCTCCACGAAGGCGGGCCACGATGCGGGGACGGTCGACTCGTCGGAGGACTCGTTCGCGGACGCTGTCGCGCTCCCGGGATCGGCAGTATCGGTCATGCCCAACATTACCACCCGCGCTCCATGCGAGCGACCGTCTCCTGTCGCGCCTTGGAAACATAGCCCTGCATGCCGATCGACTGCAGTCCGACACCGGTCAGCACGTCGCGGTACCATGCCGCCGACTTGAGCGGGGGCCAGTCCGTGTCGCCCTCGAACTGGTCGCCCCGGGCAAAAATCTCGAGATACGCCATCCCGCGGACCCGACGCGCCACCTGTGCCACGCCCGCGCGAAACTGCCGGGCGGTCAAGTAGTTCAGCATGCCGCAGCACACCACGAGATCGTATGCCTCGCGCAGCGACACGGCATCGAGCGCCTCGATGCTCCCCTGCTGCAGTGCACGCCGCCGACCGAAACGCGCGACCGCGTACGCACTCGGATCGACGCCGTCATAGACAAGAGACGGACTGAACTTCTTCAACACCGGCTGCCAGTTCCCTTCACCACATCCCACATCCAGCACCGTGCGCACCGGACGTCCCAGCAGCCACTCCGCCTGTGCCAGCACGAAGCGCACCTGCCGCGACAGGTCGGTTGCACTCTTTACGCGATGCGTCGGGTGCCGGTACCACTTGTCGAAATACGCCCGGTCGTAGCGGTCGCTCAGAGAATCCCCCAGAATCCACGGTCGATGTCGATGTTAAAGCGCCACACTCCGTCACGCAAACCGCGCGCGACATCGGCGCGCACCAGATCGTAGAAGAACAGTGCACCCATCCCTGCCGACGCATACACGCCGTGTCGCGCCGTCGTGTATTCATCGCGCCCGTTGCTCGAGACCGCGAGTGCCTGCACGAAGGGCGCGAGCGTGATATGTCCGGGTGCCTTGCCGAACTTGCCGAGTGGAATGCCGGGTGCGGGTATCGGTTGCCGGATTTCGAGACGCTGCGAAGCGAAGGCGCGCGCGGCGAACGCATGCCAGTTGTAGCCGGGCGCGCTGTACGGTCCACCGGCGAACACCAGCCACTGTGGTGGCAGGTCGCGTCCGCCCACGACGCCGAACATCGAGCGCGATACGAGCGTCCGGTCACCACGCCATCCGCGCTCGAGTGAGAGCGAGCCCGTGGCGCGCGCGAATGTCGACTCGCCGAACGGCAGCACGCCGAACGATTCGCGGACATCACCATACGCCCCCGCCGCCACCGACACCGTCCACAAGCGCCGCACCGACTGCGCGCCACCCGACACGCCACCGCCGCTGCCGCGCACCTCCGCACGGACGCCTCGCATGCGCCACGCCGGCAACACCCCTTCGAACCGTCCACCGATCGGTGACGCCGCCACCCGAACCGGCGCGTCCGACTCGTAGGCAATGCGCAGCGACCACGGATCGCGCGCATGGCGTCGCAGCAGCAGGCCGGCCGCACGCGTGTCCACCTGCGTGGTGTAGTCGCTGCCAAACAGCTGCGCGGCCAGCGAGTTGGTGACGCCAGCGCGCTCGGGCTCCGCCAGGTCGCGATACTCCCGCTCGACGAACAGCTGCACCAACGGCACGCGCCCGAACGCCGGTTCGCGCCCGATCGCCAGCTGCCCCTTCACCTGCCGGTCGCTGACGCCGTAGCGCGCGCGCGCAGCCAGCACGATGCCGTCACCCCACCGCTGCGCCGCGCCCGCACCCAACGCCAAGCCTTCGGCGCGGGTGAATCGCGCGAAATCGCTTACCCCGCGTCCTCTCACCGATGCCTGCGACGGGCGCGACAACATCGAGGCACGCACAGCCGCGGTGGCCTGCTCGCGCGCACGCATGACCTCTTCGCTGCTGGCGATCTGAATCTCGGGGGGGAGCATGTCCACCACGCTCCCCTCGAACGGATGCGCGCGCAGCACGTCACGCGGCGCCGAACTCCAGCGTGGCATCGCCTTGGTCGAATCGGGGATCTGTTCATTCACGTCGTAGTTGGACACTTCCCACTTGCCGCGCACGATGCCGCGTGCGGGAATGTCCAGCCACGTGCTCCCGCGCGAAACTTCCACTTCCTGTCGTCGCGGCAACCAGTAGCGCTCGCGCACCAACCCGTTCTCGAGCGTCACCACCAGCGTTTCAATGCGCTTGTCGATGATCGCCGCTCGTGTGAAGGTCATCGACAACCGCACCACGGCACCGGTCTCCTGATCGAGAAACACCGACCCGATCGCGGCGGGTTGTGACGCATCGCGCGGACGGAACTGCACCTCGTCCACCACGATCGCGCGACCGGGAATGCGGATCGTTAATTGATCCGCGCGCTGGTACTCGTAGAGATCGCGACCGCGCGGTGCCAGCGGGTGCGGCACGTCGCGCACATCCTGCCCATCGCCCAGCCGGATGCGATCGGGGAGGTTGTCGAGGATCACCCCATAACGGTCGCGATAGTAGCCGACGTTGGCGGGAAGCAGTGTGGTATCGCGCCGGCCCACCAGTCGCTGCGCACTCTGTCCCGGCTGCCACCACGCGATCGTCAGCGCCAGCTCTTCGCTCTGCACGACCCTCGGCGGAATGATCACGCCTTCGCCCAGCTGCGCGAGAAAGGCCAGAAATCCGTGCGCGTCGGCGCGATAGCTGAGCAGAGTCGAGTCGGCCAATTGCAGGCCGCGTCGGTCGATCGCGCGTTGGACGAGTGAATCCGCCTGCGGGTCCGACCAGCGCGTCTGGCCGTTTCGAGTTCCGCCCGCTCGCGCGTCGGCGGCCGTTTGCGCCGTCAGCGCGCGATTCGGCAGGCACGCCACGACCGCCACCAGGGCGAGGACGCAGGCGGATGGCCCGCGTGCTGTTGGTCTATGCGCCACTGTCCGCAAATACGAGAACAGATGCGCCGGTCGCACCGGTCCCCGCATCGACCCGCCCTTCGCGTCACTCGTCAGTCGCCGCATATGGCGCGGCAATGTAATGCAGCGTCTGCTCATCGCCCGACGTACCCCGGGCACCGCCGGTCCGTTCGCCGTCGTAAGCAAGCCGGCGACAACTGTGACAGGTCGCTGTGGACCCCCCACCCCCGGCAGCCCGCTATCCGGGCGGCACGCTATCCGGCGGCACGCTGTCGACGCGCACCGCGGCATCGGTTTTCTTCGCGCCGCGCGACGACTCGGCGCGACGCGGAAGCGTGTCCGGCTGCTCGACGAGAAGCCATCCGCGCCACGCGCCCGGCGGCGGCGGAACGTCGGAGCTTCGTGCGGTGCGCGTCACGACCAACAGGTAGCCCCAGCCGTAGCGTCCGGCCTTGTCGGCGCGAGCGCCTGGACGAAGTGTCGAACCCGGCATCGCCGGTGCGCGGAAGGGGCGCCGGACGACGAGGCGCGCGGACTGCGACGATATCGCACCGCTTGCCTCGCTCAGTCGTACCGTGCCGCCAGCCCGCAGCGCCGCCGCACCACGCACCGCGCCGAAGTGCACGGCAAACAGCGTGTCACCAGTCGTCGCCGGTCGAGCCGACTCCACGCGCGGGTAGGACGCGCCGGCCATCATGGAAGGGGCAACGCCAGGCGTGTCTTCCAGCAGCTGCGCGTCCCGATAGCGCATCACCAGCCACCCGTCGAGCGCGGCGCGTGCCATCGACTCGTCAGCGCGCGCCGCCATCGCCGTGCGTGACGCGGCTCGGGTGGCGGCGCTCGGTGCGGTCGGTCGGTGCGCCACAGGGCGAATCGCTCGCGACGATTGCGTGTTGGACGGCGGTCCGCCCGACGCTTGTGCGTCGAGTGGACGCGGAGTGACCGCTGGCCACAGCAGGACCGACAGGGAGACAGCGGCCGCGCGCAGCGCATTTCGCCTTCTGCGACGCATCCCGCTCCCGCTACGCATGGCGGTCACTGTTGCGGCGCGCGCGCGCGCAGCTCCGGCCGGGCGACCGGCGGCAACGCCAGCAGCATCACCGGTGCCACATCCAGTCCGGGCGCCAGCACATCCAGACCGGCGCGCATCGCGGCGTCGGTGCGTGAGCTGTAGCGCAGCAGCGGTTCGATCGCCTGTTCGACTTCGAGCAGCCGTACCGTCGAGAGTCGGGTGACCATGTTGACCCAATCGGCGCGTGGCATGCGAGACAGCGCCTTCGGCGCCGGCTGTGATGTCGCCGCCGCCCGAAACTGCGCCTCGAGTGTCGACAGCGGCGACGTCGTCCAATTCTCGCGCAGCGCCTGCGCCGTCAGCGAATCGGCGAGATGGGTCAGCGCCGTCATTGCACCGTCCGGGATCCCCTTCGGCATGCCAAACGGATCGCCGCGCGTCGCGTCATCCAGCCACACGTCGGGTAGCAATCCGCCGCGTGCGTCCGCTCCCTTGCCTTGTCGGCGCTCGAGGATGTGGCCGTCGGGCGTCAGCCAGCGTGCCGTGGTCAGGCGGAGCGAGATCTCCGGCGTCAGCTTTACCACGCGTTGCACCACGCCCTTGCCGTAGGTCGGCGTGCCCACCAGCAGCGCGCGGTCATGCTCGCGAAGGGCCGCAGCAATCACTTCCGCGGCGCTCGCCGTGCCGCCGTCCACCAGCACGGTCAGCGGCATGGTCGGCCAGCGCGTCGACTTGGAACGATGCTCCTCCGGACGCACGCCGCCACGCCCCGCCAGCGACGCGATGAGGGCGCCCTGCGGCAGAAAGAGCCCCGCCGCACGCACGCCTTCATCAAAGAGGCCGCCGCCATTGCCGCGCAGGTCGAGCATCAACGCGCGTGCGCCCCGTCGGTGGAGCAAGGCGACGGCGTCCTCCAACTCCTCCGACGAGCGCGACGTGATCGACGTCAGGCGCACATAGCCGATCGTGTCGCCCAGCAACGCTGCATCGGCCACAGCGGGCATGTGCCAGTCGCTGCGACGCACACGCACGGTAATGGTGTCGTTCACGTTGGCACGCCAGAGCACCACGCGCGCCGTATCCGGAGGCGTGGAGGCGGTGTCTCCGGCGGGACGTCCCCATCCGTCGGCGATCGGCACGCCGTTCACGGAGAGAATGCGATCACCGTTCCGGATACCGCTGCCCGCGGCCGGCGACCCCGTCACCACGCGCGCCACCGTGACCTCGCTGGCCTGCCGTCGGAGCGACACACCGAGCCCGAGGCCGGCCCCGTGGAGCGAACCGCGGTAGCTCTTGTAGGAGTCCGGGCGGAGCATGGCGGCGTACGGATCGTGCAGCTCGCGGAGCATGCCGGTGACCGCACGCCAGACCAGTTCCTCGCTGGGCAGCGAGTCGAGCGCGTTGGCGCGCACGGAGTCGATCGCCGAGGACAACAGTCTGCCGTCGGCCCACTCGTCCTGAGAGCGGGCGCGCTCTGTGCCAAACCAATTGCCCGCCGCGAAGGTGGCTCCCAGCACCACGACACCGGCCAACGCGAACGTCAGTGAACGCGCGTTCATCCTCGCCCCCGGTGCCCGCGGGAGTCCCACGCATCCGCGCTCCAGCAGCGCCGCATCGCGGCTACTGGGCAGGCGGAGGCGGCGCGCCGCGGACTTGCGTTGACGAACGGTACCAAAGACATCGCATCACGACCTGACGGGAAAGTGACTGCTGCATCCTGCACAACGTCGAGCGAACACACCAGTCTGCGCCGCCGTCGAAACAGCGCTCTTCGTTCGACCCCACGAAGCCCCGAAGGGTCACATCGCGGGTAACTCGCCGGCGATCGCGCCCGCCTCGGCGTTCGTAAGCGGCTGCGGATTCCATCCGGCCAGCGTCGAAAACATTTGGTTGTCCTCTGGCCGACTTGATGGCGTCACTGGCCCGACTTCGAGGCGGGCCGCTGTCCTGTTTTGGGGACAGGAACGCCGCACCGAGTCCACGCCCGCCGAACGAAGCTGAATGGATCGTGATGATCTGCATCACGTTACGCGCAGGAAGTCGGACGGCGTGTGGTCGCGTGACCTGCGGCACCAGTGATGCGAGTGAATCCTCCCGACCACGCGCCTCGCGCGCATTCGTTGGACCCTGTGTCAGGAGGAACCATGACGCTGCTTCGTCGGACCTTCGTTGCCGTACCCGCGTTCACCGCGCTGTTCTCCGCCACCACCGTGACGGCGTACGCGCTGCAGCCAACCGTCGTGGTTGCCCCGACGGTCGTCTCCCCGATGATGGTCTCGCCCGCCGGGTTCGATCGCGATCGCCGAGACGCGGGTCCGGAGCTGTTCACGTGGTCGGGTACGGTGGACCGGGACGTGTACATCGTGGTGCGTGGACGAGACGTCACGACGCGAGGACCGGATCGGAATCGGCCGTTCCGCGCGCGGGTGTCCAACGCGATTCCGCGTGGCAACGGCCAGCTCGTCCTGAATGTCGAAGAGGGACGCGGCAACGTGGGTGTCATCGAGCAGCCCAACGCGCGCAACGGCTGGCAGGCGGTCATTCGGATACAAGACGCGCGCGGCGGCGCCAATCGCTATCGCCTGAGCGCCTACTGGGACGATTTCGACCGTCGGGATCGCGACCGGGATCGCGATGGTGTCTGGGATCGAGGCCGGGATCGCGACCGGGACGACCGGGACCGGGACCGGGACCGGGACCGGGATGATCGCGACCGGGACCGCGACGATCGGTGGGGGAACGGGCGCGATCGCGGGCAGCTGCAGTGGAGCGGCCGCGTCGACGATCTCGTGGAAATCCGTCTGCAGGGCCGTCGCGTGGACTACATCACGCGCAGCGGTGCGCGAGTCAGTGACGTGCGGTCGGACATCAATGGGGCCGGCCTGCCGCGCCGGAACGTGGACGTGGCGCTCTTCACGCAGACCGGGCGGGGTGAGCTGCATGTGGTGCAGCAGCCCAACGCGCGCAACGGCTACACGGCGGTGATCAGCATCTACGACCCGCGCGGCGGTGTCGGCTTCTACGACTTCGTGGCGCGCTGGTAGCATCCGCCCCCGGCGGTGATCGCCAACCGCACTCACCGCCGTGGATGTTTCTGGGCATCATGTCGGCGCTCCGTGGCCCCCACCTCGTCCTCACCCGCGCGTTCATTGTCGCGCTGCTGTCCGCCGCCGCAACGGCCGCCCCCGCACGTGCGCAGGGCAGCATCACCGGCACCGTCTTCGATTCGCTGCGCACCCGCGCGCCGCTGGCTATCGCGACCGTCGTGCTGGTGCTGCACTCGCGCTACGTCACCACGGACGCGCGCGGCCGTTTTCGGATCGACAGCGTGGCGGACGGCCGCTACACCATCGGCGTCGTGCATCCCGTGCTCGACTCGCTGGACCTGCAGCTGCCCGTGGTGCCGGTCGCGGTCTCGGCGGGTCGTCGGGTTTCGATCGTTTCGCGCCGCCGAACTTGAGCAAGCGGTATACCGACGTAATCGCCGTGAACGTTTTTCCCGCGCCGGTAGCCATGTGCACCAGCGCACGGGGTTTGTTCACGGCCAGAGACGCTTCCAGTCCGGTCACCGCGCTCACCTGACATTCCCGCAGGTTGCGTTCGGGCAACGCAGGCATCTGCTGGGCTAAGCGACGCCGCAGCGTGTCGGGCTGCCCGACCCATGCCGCCAACGTTTCCGGCTTGAAGAAATGGAAGACTTCGCGCGAGCGCGGCGCCGGGTCTGCGTTATCGGTGACGCGGATGATTTGACCCGTGGCCTCGAACAGAAAGCGCAGCGGCGTGTTGTCCCTGCGCCATTTCAGGTGGGCGGCGGCGTACCGCTCGGACTGGCTTTCGGCGACCGTGAGCACTTCACCAGCGCTGTCTTTCTTGGCCTCGATCACGCCCACCGCATGACGGTTGACGAATAGCACGTAGTCGGCCGGGCCGGTGTCGGTGGGATATTCGCGCACCGCCACGCCCAACGCGGCGGACAGATTGAGCTCCTTCACGTCCTGAACGACCCAGCCCGCGTGTTGGAGCTTCAAATCGATCTGCTGGCGGGCCTTGGCTTCCGGAGTCATTCCTGCCCTGACTGCGCTTCAACGTGTATGCCACCCGCCGGTTGGCCTGCTGGAGTGTCGTGCGTCGCTGAGCTCGCGTCATTGGCAGCACAGCCCGCTCACGCTCCCTGATTAACCTCTCTCCGCGGGATTTTCCACCGCAGATACGCCTGCCATTGTCGCGTCGAAATGAAGTCGACGCTGCGCGAACGAGTGCCGAAACGCAAACGCGCCCCATTCACCTGGAACGGAGCGCGCTTGAGTTCATCCCACTGTTCACTGCGGTCCAGAGGCGCCGGTCGGAATCGAACCGACGGTGGGAGATTTGCAGTCTCCTGCCTTACCACTTGGCGACGGCGCCAGACACTCGTGTTGAGCCGAGCAATGTAGCCCCACCACCACTCGGATGGTAGCGACGAACGGAAGTGCCCGGCTTGACGATAGACGTTGCAACAAGCATTATTCAGAGATGTCTACCGACACGCACCGGCCCGCCACCACCCTCCGCGCCCTCCGCACCGCGGCGGCGCTGGTCGACCGCGAACTCGCCCGCGTGCTCGAACCACACGGACTCACGGCCGCTCAGTACGCGGTCCTTCAAGCGATGGATGAGGTCCGCGCCCCCACCGGCGCCATCGCCTGTAGCGAGCTCGGTCGGCGGCTCACGGGCGTTGCGCCAGACGTCACCCGGTTGCTGGACAGGCTTCAAAGTGGCGGCTTGGTGGCGCGTGAACGCGATGTGAAAGACCGTCGCGTCGTGTACACCCGTATCACCCCCGACGGCCGGTCCGCTCTCCAACGCGCACGACCGGACGTGGAACGCGCGGAAACGGAGCTCTTGGCCGCACTGTCCACGAACGCACAACGCTCACTCGCCGACCTGCTCCTCGCCCTCCACTCGGCGACCCCTACGCACTGACCGGGAACCGATTCGGTTCCTCATGTATTTGTTACAACGACAATAGTTCAACCAACAAGAGACCACTGAGATGCTTCCGACAGATACCGCTGCAGATACCCCTTGGTCGTCATTCGGGACGGACTTCACCGCCCTGAGCGCCGCCGAGGCCGCACTCGCCCGCCGCTCGGTCCGCCGTTTCACCGACGAGTCGCTTCCCCATGAGCTCGTCACTGAACTGCTCCGCCTTACCGGCCGCGCCCCGTCCGCGTTCAACGCGCAGCCGTGGCGGTTCATCGTGGTGCGCGAGCCGGCACTGCGCGCCGAACTGTCCGCCGCCGCCTACAACCAGCAGCAGATCGTCAGCGCGCCGGTGGTAATCGCGATGTATTCTGACATGAACGACGTGCTCGCCCACGTCGCAGAAGTCGTCAACCCGGGGCTCCCCGCGCCCAAATTCGCGGACACGGTGGCCATGCTCACCCGCACCTTCGGCAACATGACGCCGGACGTGCGCGCCGCGTGGGGGAACGCGCAGGCCAACATCGCGCTTGGATACATGTTGTTGCTGGCCAAAACGCTTGGTCTCGACACCTCCCCGATGCTCGGCTTCCAGCCGGAACAGGTCAAGTCGCTGCTGGGCATTCCGGCATCGGCCACGATCACGGCGCTGGTTGCGTTGGGGAATGGCGCCGAGGAAGGTTTCGTCTCACATCGCCACGAGCCGTCGCGGATCACCACGTTCCGCTGACGTCGGAGGCGCTTTCCTGGATCCGGTCTCGATGACCTCCGCGCGCCTCCCGTTGTTCCCGCTTGGCCTGGTGCTCTTTCCCGGAGTGCCGGTTCCGCTGCATCTGTTCGAACCACGCTACCGGCAACTGCTGGCGGACGTGCAAAAAACGGACAAGCGCTTCGGCATCGTCTGCGGGATCAATGGCGTGTCGGAGCGCGAACTTCCGTCCGGTCGCGCGGGGTGCGTGGCCGAAATCACCGACGTGGAGACGCTCCCCGACGGTCGCTCGAACATCATCGTCGTGGGACGTGAGCGCTTCGTCATCGAACGCATCGTCACCGACGGCGCGCCATATCTGGTGGCCGACGTGACCGCGCTCGCCGACAGCGGAGAATCGTCGCCGGTGATGATGGCGGTGCTGGCCGACGATGTAGGGTCGCACTTCCGCCGCGTGGTGAAGGCGGTGCGGACGCTCAACGATGAAGCGGCTTCGGCGTTCCCCTCGCTCCCGGACGATCCGGCGCAATTGGCGTGGTCGATCGCGGCGATGATCGACGTGGAACTCGAGGCGAGACAACGGCTGCTGGCCGAACGGTCGCCCGCGGCGCGATTGGAGCAGATCAACGCCGTGCTGCGAAATGCACTGCCGGATCTGGAGCTTCGGGCGGCGATGCACGCGCGGTGAAGCTCGACGTCAGTGTCGAGTGTCGAGTCCTCGGCGTGGCGTTTACACTACGCCCAATCCATCACGCCGCGCTTTGCCTGGCCGGCGAATGCGGTCGCGGAGATCAGCGGAGGTGGTGACGCGATCACGGAGCGCGACGGCCGTCGTGATTCGACGTCGCGAGAGACGATCTCCAGACTCGATGTACGGGCGCACCCGGATGGGTTTCTGATCACGTCGGGCCCCACGAGTGGGTCAGCTATCGATCAGATCGGCACGGCGACATACGCGCCGTTGGAGGCGATCGTGCGCGCGCCGTCGAGTTACAACGTCAACCGGCAAGGGGTGTTCCTTCATCTCGATGACACGACGGCTTACAAGCGGCGCGTCGACTCGGCCATGGCGCCGCTGATGGATCGCCTTGGGGGCCTGTCGCCGGCACTCGCGCAATCGATGCGCGACGCGAATTCCGGTGCCACGCTGAACGCGTCGGCGGGTCAGGGATGGCAGCAGCTGGCCGGAATTCTCTTCGGCCGAACGTGGGCGCCCGGCGACAGCGCGCGCAGCACCTTCCGCCAGCCCATGCCGGGTGCGCCGAACGCCAGCATGATCCAGCGCCACACCACGACCTACACCGGTATGGTCACCTGTCCCGCCGGAAGTGGCGCGACGACATGTTGGCAGTTCGACTCGCGCACGGAGCTCGACATGTCGGCCATGCGGGAATCGGTCCGGCGTATGCTGGCCGACAGGGGCATGGACGATCCGGCCGCGGCCGACCGTGTCCCGATTCCCGAAACCACGATGAACAGTGGCATGATCGTGGACGCCGCAACAGGTCGGCCGCTGCAGGTGACCTCGATGGCGTCGACACGTATGGACGCCGGTACGGCAATGGGCATCAGCATGAGTTTCAGCATCCGCTACCACCTCGTGGTGCACTACCGCTGGCGCGCGCTGGATTAAGCCGCCGCCATCACGTCCCGATGCGCGTCAGCCTCGGCCGCCGCAACGAACGCGCACCGAGCACGATCGCCAGTACCGCCACCACGCCGGCACCGATGAGCGACGCGGTCAGCGAAGGCCCGCTCTCGAGTGCCTTCCCGCTCGCCTCGGTCAGACTCCCGGCCACGGCCAACATCCAGCGACGTACGCTGAGGTAGTTGAGCGCCTGAAAGGTGCTGCTCAAGATCCCCTCCCAGAACAGCACGTACACCAAACCGCTCACCAGCGCGCGCCGAGTGACCAGCGCCAGCAATGTGAACAGCGCCGCGTACGACGCCCCGCCGAACGCGGCCGCCACCGTGAACGCACGCGTGACGCCCTGCGGATCGTGATCCCCGGTGGCCAACCACCCGGTGCCCCATACCGCCATCGCCGACAACAGTGCGGTACCCACGGCCGCAAAGAGCACGCGCACGGTCACAATCCACCAGCGCGGCGTCGTGGTCGTCACCAGATACAACAACGTCCCATCGTCCGCCTCGGCGCTGAACGCGCTCGTGCCGAGCATGAGTGCGATGATGGGCGTCGCCAGCGCACACACCAGCGTGTCGTAGCGCTGCACCAGAAACGCCACCGGGTCGCCGGCCAGCGCGCCACGCGACGCGAAGACCAGCGCAAACACCATCGGCAATGCCACCAGCGCCAGCATGGCAATGAGCACCACGGGCGTGATCGTGCGCGCCCACGACAGTCGGCACATCACCACTGCCGTTCGCCACAACGACACGGACCCAAGCGAAACCCGAGCCACACTGCTCACGGGCGCGTGCACTGGCGAGACGCTCATCGTGCCACCAGATACGCGAACACATGCTCCAGCGATTCGTCGGTCGCCTCGACCTCATACAGCGTGACGTCCGCCAGCCTGGCCGCCGGTGCGACAATGCGCGCGAACTCCGCATAGTCGGTGGAACGCACTACAATCCCCGATGCGCCAAGCTCCACGCTCAGCACACTCGGCACCTGCATCAACGTGGCGGCCAGCATGCGGTCATCGCTGGATCGCACGCGCACGGTATGCGGCTGGTCGGTCATCTGGCGGCGCAAGGTACGATAGTCGCCACTGGCCGCGAGTCGCCCCGACAGCATGACCAGAATGCGGGACGCCACCCCCTCGATCTCCTCGAGGATGTGTGAGCTGAGCAACACGGCGGTGCCCTCGGCGGCGCGCGCCTCGAGTAGTCGCATCATGTGCAAGCGCTGGCGCGGGTCGAGTCCGTTGAACGGCTCGTCGAGCAACACCAGCGAGGGCTCGTGCACCAGCGCCGCGGCCAGCTTGGCGCGCTGACGCATACCCTTGCTGAAGCCGCCCACCTTGCGATCGGCGACGGTGTCGAGTTCCACGATCGACAGCGCGCGGTCAACGGCGGTACGCACATCGCGCACACCAAGCATTACGGCACGCGCATGCACGAAATCGCGCGCACTCATCATGCCCGGCAACGCTTCGCGCTCCGGCACCAGTGCCACGCGACGATACACCTCGGGACCCGTAGTCGGCGCGCTGCCATACACGCGCACGGTTCCGCTGGACGGCGCGAGCAGTCCGGCCGCGAGTTGCAACAACGTGCTCTTCCCCGCCCCGTTGGGGCCGAGCAGTCCGGTGATCCCCGTGCCCACCGTGCACGAGATGTCGTTCACCGCCACGACATTGCGGTACCAGTGCGAGACATGATCGAACTCGAGCGCCACGACCGTATTCACGACGGTACGCATGGCATCGGCACCCAGGGCACCATCGTTCAGGGCACCATTGCTGAAGGCACCATCTTTCATGGCACCATCGGTCATGGCACCGGCACTCAGGGCGCCATCACTCGTCATGGCACCATCCGCCGCACGCGCGCGACAAACGCCGCCGCAGCGGCCGCCGAGATGGCGAGCAGCGTGCCGAGATACGTCCAGATCGATCCAGGCGGATCGAGCTCCATGCCGCGTGTGGTCTCGCCGAAGAGCAGGAACGCGATCATGCTGAGTGAGCGGATCGGGGCCACCAGTTCGGCCACGCGTTTGGACACACCCACCAGATCATCGATGCCGACAGAAATGGCGGTGGTGGTGAGAAAGAGTCCGATCACCGACGCCGTCGCGTACGCGCGGCGCGACGTCCAGATGGTGAGGGCCGCACCGATGCAGCCGAGCACGAGCGACGTGATCACCGCTTGCGCGAACACCGGCCCGATGCGCGTGCCCATCTTGTCGAACACGGCCGCCGGATCGCTCGCCACGCCAACTTCACCGATGTACAGCAGCAAGAGAGGCGCAAGCACCAGCAGAAACAACGCCGTGGTCAGCGCACCCAGTCGCGCGGTAGCGTAGGACATGCGCGTGATCTCGCGCGTGAGCAACAACGGCAGCACGCGATGCTGCTGATCGCGGCTGAACAGTTCGGGCGCCTGCGCCGCGGTGAAGAGCACGAACAGGATCATCTGCGGCAGCAGGATGGTCGCGTACCGAATCGGCAGCGCGCCCTGCGACGCCGACGATGCCGCCAACAACGCAAGCGCCGGGAGCAGCGTGGCCAACAGCACGAACGCGGGCAGGATCTTCGCCTTGAGCGGCCGTCCGAGTCCGAACACGGTGCGGAGCCCTTGCACGTACAGCGCGCGCCACGCCCCCGCCGCCCCCACGCGCGAACCGGCGTAGCGTCGGTAGCCGAGATCGTGGATGGTGGTGACGTCCGTGGTCGTGCCGGACGCATCGTTGCCGCGCACTGCGCTACTCACAGGCACCACTCACAGCCCGACATCCGCCACGCCCGACACTCATGAAAACAAATCCTCGAGATGCCCGCGCCGACGCTCGAGTCGCAGCAATCCCGCGCCCTCGCGCACCGCCGTATCGCGCACCGCGTCATAGGTCGCGCGCGTTGCCACGTCGTCCGCGTCATCGGGCAGTTGCACCAGCACACGCTGTCGTTCGTGCTGCGCCAGCAGTCCGTGCGCTGTGAGCGAGGCCGCGAACTGTATCGCGTCTCCGTCCACCTCGATCACGAGCGTGGCGGTTTCGCCCGTCAGCGCGCCGAGCCGTTCGGCGCGAATGAGCCGCCCGCTGTCGATAAGCACGAAAGCGTCGCAGATGCGCTCGAGCTCACCCAGCAGATGCGATGACACCAGCACCGACATTCCGAACTCCGATCCGGTGCGCTGGATGAGCGCGAGCATTTCGTCGCGGCCGGCGGGGTCGAGTCCGTTGGTGGGTTCGTCGAGAACGAGCAGTCGCGGATCGTGTACCAACGCCTGTGCCAGCTTGACGCGCTGCGCCATGCCGGTGGAGTAGCCGCCCATCGGCCGATAGCGTTCTTCGAACAGCCCCACGTGCCGCAGCACCTCCGCGCTTCGATCACGCGCGGCGCTCGCGGGGAGTCCCGAGCAGCGCGCCATCCACGTCACGAATTCGGCGGCGCTCATGTCGGGCGGGAGGCAGTCGTGCTCCGGCATGTAGCCCACCAGCGCGCGGATAGCGGCGCGATCGCGCACCACGTCATGCCCCATGAGCGTCGCGGTGCCGCTTGATGGTTCGACCAGCCCGAGCAGCACCTTGACGAACGTGCTCTTGCCGGCACCGTTGGCGCCGACCAGTCCGGTGATCCCCGCGTCGATGGTGACCGTCAGCGCGTCGAGCGCGACCACGGGGCCATACCGACGCGTAAGGGCACTTGCCTCGATGATCGTGCTGACGGTGCCCGGGACGGTGCTGATGACTACTCCGGTGCGGCGTGTGCGGGGACGAAGACCGGGGCGACGGCGCCAGTGGCGGCGGCACCAGCGGCGGCCACCAGCGCCCCTTCGGACACCGGCAGGGTCACTCCTGCTTTCGCGGCGCGATGCTCCAGAGTTTCACGATCGGCCAGACTGCGCATCAGCGCATCCGCCTCACGGTTCTGGAGATATTTCCCCTTCTCCCATCCTTCCAGGATCCCCTTCGGCGTGCCGTAGCACAGTTCGGCGAATTGGGGGACGGTGAGTCCCAGACTCTCGCGCAGTTGCCGGATGCCGCGCGGGGCCAGCAGCCCGTGTTCGGCGCGGATCTGCTCCGTGGCGGCCTTTTCCGATACGTCGCGCTGGTCGATGGTCCGATTCTCGTGGGCGCACTTCTCGCACCGAAGGAACGCGCGCGCCACCTCGGCGGCCATGCCGCTGATGCGCAACGTGACCGTTTCCGACTGCAGGGCATACCGGCCGCCGCAGCCGCGATGAAGGGTACCGTCAAGTGTCGCAAGACTCATTTGACGCGATTGGACGAGGTGAGGCGGAAATCGTGCCCGTCGGGGCGCTGGATCGTCGAATCAATGCCGCAGCGACCGTCTCCGCGCCACCCCTGTCCCGTTGCCCCGTCATGTCCGATTTCTGTCTCGTTCGTCAGCCCCTGTTTGGAGTCTCTGGAGCCCTGCTCGGCTACGATCTCCGCTTCCGGGACGCGGACGACGGGCAGCATGCATTCGTGCAGAGCTACCTGAGCGGCACGTTCGACCTGGTGCGTGGCAAGCTGCCGGCGTTCGTAGGCTGCTCGCGGGAGCAGTTGCTGGCCGACGCGTTCCAGATCGCCGACCCTCGAACGGCGATTCTCGTGCTGCCTCGCGAGCTCGTGGTGGACGAGGACGTGGCGGCGGCGGTGACGCGTTTCCGTGAAAGCGGCGGCACGATCGCGCTCTCCGGGATCACGTCCGAGCCGGCGCCGGTGGAAGCGCTGGTCCCGTACGCCGACTGGGTGCGGTTCGACCTGCGCGAGACGGACGTGGACGCGCTCGAAGCAACGCGGGCGCGCATGGAGCAGATTGCCGCCGAACATGGCACACGCCTGCCGAGACTGGTGGCCGATTGCGTCAGCGATGCGGCGCGGTACGACATGGCGCTCGATCTGGGGGTGGAAGCGTTTCAGGGGGAGTTCTTCAGCCGCCCGGAGCCGTTGCCCGCGACCGAGTTTCCGCAATCGACCGTCGCCGCGATGCGGCTGATGGGATTGGCGCGCGACCCGAACGTGAACGACCGGCAGTTGGAAGAGGTGATCTCCTCCGATCCTGTTTTGATGTTCCAGCTGCTGCGGCTGGTGAATTCGGCGGCGCTGGGAATGCGAGGCGTGAGCTCGATCGGGCAGGCGCTGCGGCTCATTGGACGTAACTCGTTTCTGCGCTGGCTGGCCGTGGCCGTGGCTGCGTCGCGCAAGTCCACGAACGGGGTGGACGCCGAGCTGGTGCGGCAGGCCGTGGAGCGTGGCCGTTTGATGGAGCAGTTGGCGGGTGGGTCGCGCGATCCGGGGACGCTGTTTCTGATCGGCCTGTTCTCGCTGCTGGACGCCGTCTTCCGCATGTCGCTGCCGGACATCCTGGAGCGTGTCGCACTCAGCCAGGACGCCACGGAGGCACTGCTCGACCGGACCGGCCCGTACGCGGAGGCGCTGTCGTTCGCCGAGTCGTATGAGATGGGGATGTTCGAGTACGCGACCGAACTGGCGCAGAGCATGGGTGTGGATGTCAGCAAGCTGGCCGACTTCTATACGCAGGCGATCGTGTGGACCGGGGAAGCGCTGGGCGCGACGCTGGACGCGCAGACCTCGGCGTCCGCGCCACGGCAGGTAGCCGTTCGGCGGTAGCTGCAGTACCGTGCGGAATGCCGCCCCCCCACCCGAAACTGCTGACTGATCACCCGCAACCCGAGACGGCCGAAAACCGTCGCCGGTCTGTCGGTTCCGCGTGGAGCAGCCGCGTCTTGTTGCGAGCGCTGGGCGGTCGGTTCTCCGTCTACCGCAAAGTGGCCCGGGCAGGCCTTTTGGCCGGACTCTGCGGCCTCGGGATGGCGGGGTGCACCGAAAAACCCGCCCCGCCCGTGAACCCGCCGGTGGTGGCGGATGTGCCCCGTGCGCCAGCGCCGGGCGATTCGCTGTGCCCGCGCGACGGCCTGTGGAAGAGCTGCGCGCTGGTGGACCGGATCGTGAAGGCGGGGCTGGCCTTCAAGCCGGCGGACGACACGGTGCAGGTGCCGTACCTCACGCCAAGAGGCATCCGCTACAAAGTGGGGCGGTCGGCGTCGTTGCTGGCGTTTTTCTATCCCGACACGGCGTCATTGTCGGCGCAGTGGAAGACGCTGGACACGCTGCGCCTGACGCCCAAGGGGGATACGATCGGCGCGTGGCCCACGCTCCCCGAAGTGGTGCGATCCGAGAACCTGATCGTGGCCGTGTTCAGCACGGATGCGCAGCAGCGCGAGCGGGTGCGGTTGGCGATCCAGGCGGGGGCGCCGCATCCGGCGAGTGCGCCGGTGCCGCAGAGCATGCCGGCGTCGGTGGTGCGGTAGTGACGACCGAGCGCGCTTCTCGACGCAGGGTCGTTCTCTGCCATTCCGGGCGACGCGAAGGTAGCGACTCTGCAAGTAGCGTACGCTCGCCAGCGCACCTTGGCTCGCCGGTAGATAGGTGCAGGTTCGCACCCAGACCACAAGATGCCACGCAATCCGCGCGTTGCTCACTACATTCCGCGCGAGCCTCGAGAATCTCCGACTTCATCTCGCAGCGTGTGGTGTAGAAAGCGAAAGCATCCTAGTCGTTCTTGAGCTTCTCCCACGCGCACTTGTTGCTCATGCAATCGTCGTACGAGAACCCGCGACGACGGCAATCGGCCAGACAGCCATTCATTTCACGAACGATGCAACCTTGAAACAGAAGCTCCACTGACGCGGTGCAAGCCTGTGTTCGGGCGGCGCATGAGTCAGTGGACCGAATAGACGCTGTCTCCTTAGACTCTTTCTCCCTGTCTCTCTTGGCGATCTCAAGTACGCAATTCAGGTATCGTTCGTAGCTCGCGGCACGATCCGCGCTCGTTAGCTCTCCCGATGTGGAGTTTACCGACCCTGCGTACTGTCCAAACTCAGCGCTAAACTTTTGGCCCGCTTTTGCCCATGCTGCATCGAGTTTCGCCGCGGTGCCAGCGTCTAATCTGGTACTTCGCGATCACTGTCCGAGAACTTCAGCAGATGCGCGCCGATGCCGAGATGAGCCGTCTCGAATTCCTGACTGTACGCTGGCGTGCAGTCCTCATCGGATGATCCTCCAAGTCGCGCCACGCTGTACCCCTCCGGAAGTGCGACCACGCGATGTCCCTCAACACAGCTGTCGAACGCGCGCGCCCAGATGGCAGCCAGCTCCGCGGACCGTTCCTTGGTCGTCACTCCGCGTTCACCCTCTTCGGCTACGTGGTTTCGGAGTGCGTAGCGCGCGACGCGAGTGCGATGATCGTGCTTGTGAGACGACTGCCGACGCAGGGCAAAGTGATGGGTGAAGCAGGTTGGGTGACGTCGCGCTATGCGCACGTTTGTGCTCCCCGCGGCGCTGATCGCGCTGGTCGTCGCCTGCCGCTCTGACGAATCACCGTCGAGTGCGCCGCCGGCACAGAGCATGAACAGCTATTCGCTCTGTATCGGGACGTACACGCAGGATTGGGCCTGCAACGAAAAGAAGGAGTGCACGAGTGGCGGGATCTACTGATCGGTGTTTGACGCCTCGACCGGAATGCTGTTTCCTCCCGAGATCGTCGCGACCTCCGTCAACCCCTCGTATATCGCCGTCCAGCCAGGTGGAGCGTTCGTCTACGCCGACACCGAAGTGGGCAACTTCGGCGGCGAATCCACCGGATCGCTCACGGCGTTTCGCGTGGAGGCCACCGGGAAGCTGACCGAGATCAGTCGGGTTTCATCGTTCGGCGCCGAGCCCTGCTACGTGTCGGTCGATCGCAGCGGGCGCATGCGTTCGTCGCCAACTATGGGGGCGGCAGCATCGCGAGCTACGGTATCGCCCACAATGGGACGCTTTCGGCAGCGTCCAACCTTCAGCATACGGGTTCGGGTCCGCACGCGAATCAGAAGGGGCCCCACGCCCACTTCATCGCCGAGTCTTCACGGCGTGGCCGCGTGTATGTCGCCGATCTCGGCGTCGACCAAGTGCGGGTGTACGACGTCGATAGCGCCAGCGGAAAACCCACGCGTACGGCATCGTCACTCGGCCAATTCCCCAAAGGCAGCGGTCCGCGCCATTTGGCGTTTCACCCCGGCAACAAATACGTCTTCGTGAACAATGAGCTGTCGTCGACCGTCACGGTCTTTGCGCACGACGCTGGCTCAGGTGGGTTGAAAGCGTTGCAGACGGTCAGCACTGTGCCGAGCGGCTTCACGGGATCGAACAATACGGCCGAGATTCTGGTCAGCGCCGACGGCAAGTTCGTGTACGTATCGAATCGTGGCCACAACAGCATTGCCGTCTTTCAAGTGGACGAGACGACCGGGCGACTCAGCTTGCTGGAAACCACACCTTCAGGGGGCGACTGGCCCCGCGATTTCAAGTTCGACCCGACCGGCGGTTTCCTGCTGGTCGAGCATCAGAAGTCGGATAACATCGTTGTACTGCGTGTCGATCGGAGCACGGGTAAGGTCACGCCGACCGGCAACGAATTACGCGTGTCGAAGCCGGTCAGTATCGCGTTCATGCCGGTCCCGAAGTAGTCACCGCATCATCGCTCGGCATAGGCTCGTTCGCTACAACGCAGCCGCGCGCTGTGCGGGGCTGGTAATCGCGAACACCATATCCCCCACAAACCGCTTGAACGATTCGTTCTCCACGAACTGCTTGTACACCTGCGTGTCATCCTTCAGCAGGTGTTGCATCACACTCGCCAGCGCTTTGTCGTGCGCGAGTCGCGCCGTGTGTGGGGTGTTCGCCTTGGCGTTCTGGTACGCCGTATCGGCGGCGACCTTGGGCGCAATATCATCTCGAATGCGCTGGGCCACGCGGTCCGTGTCGGTGAACGACGTGCCGAATTGTTCATTGAACGTCTTCAGAATGTTGCTCAGCCGATCGAGCTCCGGCTCCAGCCTGTTCGAGTTGGCATCAGTGGGCACCGGCTGGATTTCTGCGTCGGAGTCGGCCAGCGCGATCTGCATTGCCGCCTTCTTCTCAACCCGGTAGCTGTCCATGTCGATTGCCTCAAGGATCCCCTTTTCGAGGTCCTCCTCCTTGGGTGCCGGTAGCTTGGACGTGAGCAATCCAAGGAAGATCGACAGCTTCTCCCACTCGGCGTTGCTGTACGCGATGATCGATGACAGGAATGCGTAGGTGCGGCAGAACACCTTGGCCTTCCCCTTGAACGCCACCTGTTCGTCCTCATCGAGCCGCTCGCTGTACACCGCCACGCAGAGATCGAGAATCGGGTCCAGCATGTCACGTTCGGCGTCCGCGAGAAACAGCTCCACGACCTGATTCACCTGGTCCGGCGCATACACCTGCGCTGTGTCGAGCGCCGACTTGAGATCGTGCAACTTGTTGGGATCGGTCTCGTCAGCCAGCAGCGTCGTGCGGTAGTAGTCCTGAAAAGCGAAGGTGATGGCTTCGCTATTGTTCTGAAAGTCGAGCACGAAGCAGTCGTGTTTTCGCGGATGCGCGCGGTTGAGGCGCGATAGCGTCTGCACCGCCTTGATGCCGGCAAGCGGCTTGTCCACGTACATCGTGTGCAACAGCGGCTCGTCGTAGCCGGTCTGGAACTTGTCCGCGCAGATCAGGAATCGGTACGGATCGGTTTGAATCGTGTCGGCGATGTCGCCGCTCGAAAATCCGTTCAGCGACCCCTCGGTCACCTTTGCGCCACCGTACTCGTGCTCACCAGAGAACGCGACGATGGCCTGATATGGGCTCTTCCGCTCCGCCAGATACGTCTTGAACGCGTGGAAGTACTGGATGGCCCGCTCGATCCCGCTGGTGACGACCATGGCCCGTGCTTCACCGCCAATCTTGCCCACCGCCATCACCTGCTCGTGGAAGTGGTCCACCATGATCTCGGCCTTCAACCGGATCGCGTGGTCGTTGCTCTCCACGAACCGGCGCAGCTTCTTCTTCGCCCGCTTCGTGTCAAACTCCGGGTCGTCGTCGGTTTTTTTGACGAGCTTGTAGTAGCTCTCCACCGGCGTGTACGCCTTGAGCACGTCGAGAATGAACCCCTCATCCACCGCCTGTTTCATCGTGTAGTTGTGAAACGGCCGGTGCTTGACCTTCCCCTCGGCGTCGCTCGGCAGCGCTTCGCCGAACATCTCCAGCGTCTTGTTCTTGGGCGTGGCAGTGAACGCGAAGTAGCTGGCGTTGGTGAGCATCTTCTTTGCGGCCATGCGCTTCTCGAGCACGGCGTTGACGATGTCCTCCGGGTCCATCTCGTCTTCTGCAGAAGCATCGTCGTTCCCGAGCGTTTCGCTCATTGCGGCCGAGCTCTTGCCGCCCTGACTCGAGTGCGCCTCGTCGATCACGATGGCGAAGCGCTTGCCCGCCTCCATCGCCACCTCATCGGCGATGACCGGGAATTTCTGCACCGTCGAGACGATGATCTTCTTCCCTTGCTCGATGAACGTGCGCAAATCGCCTGAGCGCTTGGCGTGACCCACCGTGGCCCCCACCTGCATGAACTGCCTGATGGTGGTCTGGATCTGATCGTCGAGAATGCGGCGATCGGTCACCACGATGACCGAGTCGAACACGTCGCCGCCCGCCGCGTCGCCGTTTTGCTTGAGACCGATCAGTTGATGTGCAAGCCAGGCGATGGAGTTGGACTTTCCGCTCCCCGCCGAATGCTGGATGAGATAGCGCTTACCGGCTCCGTGAGCGCGCACGTGGGTGAGCGCGTGTCGCACGAGGCTCAGTTGGTGGTAGCGTGGCCAAACCTGTTTGCGCTTTTTCTTGCCCGTCCGCGGGTCTTTCTCCTCAACGATCTGCGCGTAGTTCTCGACGATGTCGGTGAGGCCGGCCGGCGTGAGGATTTTTTTCCAGAGGTAGTCGGTCTTGAGCCCGAGCGGGTTGGGCGGATTGCCGGCGCCGTCGTTGTGTCCCTTGTTGAAGGGGAGAAACCACGATGTCTTCCCCTGCAGGTGGGTGCACATGCGCACCTCGCTGTCATCCACGGCGAAATGCACGGCACAGCGGCCGAATTCGAACAGTCGTTCACGTGGGTCGCGGTCGCGCTTGTACTGCTCGACGGCATCGGCGACCGTCTGCTTGGTGAGACTGTTCTTGAGCTCGAAGGTGGCCAGCGCGAGCCCGTTGACGAACAGCGCGAGATCGAGCGCGCGCCGAGTCTCGTCCATGCTGTAGGCGAGCTGCCGCGTGACGGAGAACCGGTTCTGTGCGTGCAGCGCCTCGGCTTTGGCGTTGCCCGGCGACGGGGTGCCGTAAAACAGCGTGAAGTGCAGCGGCCCGTGGGCCACACCCTTTCGCAGCACATCAATGACGCCGCGCTTGCCAATCTCACCCGAGAGACGGGCAAGGAACTTGAGGCGGTTGATGTTCCGGGCGTCGTTGATGTCGGCGATGGCCAGCTTGGCGAAGGTGTCGGGCTGGGTGGCCTGTAAAAACGCGAAGAGCTGGGCGACGTCGAGTGCGTGAGCGCGGTCATAGTCCTGCGGGCTCCCGGCGGTGTAGCCGATGCCCCCGTAGGCTGGCGGGCGTTCGGCGACGCGGTTGGGCGCCACGGCGAGCCCGGTGGTGCCGGTCATGTGCCGCACGATGATGGACTCGAGGCCCTTTTCGCTGGTGTCGGTGGTCATGGGTCAGAGCTTCGCGTCAAGAACGCGCATAGCCCGGGCGAAGCTCGGAAGCAGAGACTTGAGGACCGTAGGATCGAGTTCGGCCAGTGCGATGAACGACCGCTTGCCTTTTTGGTACTTGTTTGAGCAGTCGCGAGTTGCGTGCTTCAGTTTGTCAAACACCTCGTCTCGCGTGCGATTCTCGAGGTCGTTCGTCGGAGGCAGCGCGTTCGCATGAAGCTCATGCGTGTACAGTCGATGCAGTCCGTCACGGTCTGCCACGACCCACGTTTCCATAGTCGTCGTCATGAGCAAAACCTGCTCGTCAGTTACCCCTACGGGCCTCTCCCAGCCATCGCGGGTCTTCAGGTGCAGCCAAGCCTGCTCTGGATCAGCGACCGGATCTTCGCTGTCAATGAGCATCGCAACGAAATCACCGCCTTTACTGTTTTTGTGGGCCGTCTGAAAGTCACTAAACGCTGAGTTGCGGCTACCGCACGCGCTAAGCCTCGGAAGCCTTCCTTCGAACCCAGCCTTTTCAAGCAACTTCCGGAAGCCCTCTCGACAGCGGATTTGATCCTCCTTGGACTCGGCGCCCTCGATGTACAGATGGGAGCTCACCAGCGGGTCCCTCCGATCTCTCCCTTAGTCCATAGCTGCCCAAGGCGGTACGTCTTTAACCAGTCAGCTAGCTGAAGCGCATCAAGGCGCTCCATCGTGGTTTGCCCCTGCTCCTTCGCACACACGACCACCGTCTCGGGAGTCTCCGTCATGGCATCGACAAGAAGGTCAGAGTGAGTCGTGATGACAATCTGCGCGCGTTCAGAAGCCGTTTTGATGAGGTCTGCAACCTTGGGAAGAATGTCCGGATGAAGGCCAAGCTCTGGTTCCTCAATGCAGATCATTTTCGGCGGCTCGGGATCGCAAAGAATCGCGAGCAGGCAGAGATAGCGAAGCGTGCCGTCTGAGAGTCGAGTTGCGGGAATGGAGTAGTTTCCCTCCGTGAAGAAAACCTGCACGGTGCCGCCCTCGACGAGAACGTCAAAGTCCCGGATCCCGTCGTAGAGGTCCAACAGTCCGGAGAGGATGGCCTTCTTCGCCGCCGGGAAACGAATCTTCAGGCGATTGAGGAAAAGCCCGAGGTTTGAAAAGTCCTCTTCAAGCATGTCGTTTCGCATATCCGCTTTCTGTGGCTCACGAAACACGGCGCCGCGACCAAACGACCATTCGCGATAGATGCGGATGCTCTCATAGCTCTGAGCAAGCATCGAGAGTTCGGGATATGTCTCAGGATCGCGACGCTGCGCAAGAATTGAGAGATCAGATTCTATCGTGTCTCTGGCCAGCTTTCTTTGACCTTTGTCCTTGGTGTTCAGAACGGGATCGCCATTCTGGTATCGGTAGTAGAAGTATGGCGTTTCCTGGCCGCCGTCCGCTTGCTCGTTTTCCACCCGCTCGTCATCCAGTGCGAAGGCCTGTGAGACAGCGTGGAACGCCATCGAATGCCTTAGCGGCTGCTTTCCTTTCGGATTGCTGATCAGCGCTTCGATCTCGGCCTTGCCATCTTTCTTCTCGCCCTTCCAGATCCATTCAGACACACCTCCGCCCTTTCGAGTCACCTCGCGCCATTCACGAGGGGCCGCGCGTAGAAAGCTGATGGCTTCAAGGAGATTCGACTTGCCGCTTCCGTTCGCACCAATCAGTACGTTCAGCGCTTGCAGCTCGATCCCCGGAAAGGAATTCCCGAACGAGAGAAAGCTCCTCGGCCGCAGCCGCCGAATCAGCAGGTTATTGGGACTAGTTGGCATGTTGTCGGTGATCGTGTGATTCGGTGACCTATCTCGCGTCGGCATGCGCTATGCAACTGGTAACTCCGGCTGCTCGCTGCTTCGCTTGCGCTCGGACCGCGATTATACAATGCGCCTTTGCCAACTCCTTTGCTAATCCAAATGACCGTGCAGAGACATAGTAAAGAGATAAACCATTGTCCTGTATGACTTTGAGCTCGATGCAGGTCAGGCTTCACTAGACGATTCGCATAGATGCTTTGCTAAATCATGCGCGCGGCGGCGCATTTTCTCGACAACGCGCATTCACCGGTGTCCACGGTGTGACCTTGCGTTGGTTGGAACTCCTGCCGTCCGGCCATCAAGCAACGATCAAGCAATGGACGATCGTTTAAGCCTTTATCCAACAACTGTTTATCGACCTGGGCTTGGTCGAGGCTTTGTCCAAACTGGTGAGTCATCAAGCAATATGCCGACTCAGGTCTCCAAGAGCACCACACGCCACCGATC
>JBBQTA010000012.1:0-151964 GCA_038213465.1 Gemmatimonadales bacterium
GGACCTTCGAGCGCGACAAGGATGAACTCCGCCGCCTGGGCATCGCCATCGAAACGCTCACGGACGCGCATGCGGGCGAAAGCCTCTATCGCCTGCGCGCCGAAGCCTTCTACCTCCCGTATCTGTCGCTCTGCGACTCGGAGTTTCCGCGAACGGTCGATGCGCGGTCGATCGAACGCCCCAAGGGATTCGGCTATCAGGGGCTGTCGATCTATCCCGTCACGCCCGATGAGCGCGTCACGTTGCGCCGCGCCGCGTCGCGGGTGCGCGCGCTGGGCAATCCGACGCTCGATCGCGACGCCGAATCCGCGCTCCGCAAGCTGGAGTTCGATCTCGGCCTGCTGCCGGTCGCCGAGCCACTGGTCACCGCCAACCCAGTCGATGCTGCGGTCTTCGAACTACTTGGCGCGGCGCTCGACGATCGCAAACGGGTGACCTTCACGTATCGCAGCATCGGGCGCGAGGTCATCGGTAGCCGCACCGTGGAGCCGTATGGTCTCGTCTTCATGACAGGGCACTGGTATCTCGTCGCCCGCGACGTCACCGCCGAGGACATCCGCCAGTTTCGGATCAGTCGCATCAGTGACGCGACGCCGAACGGCAGCAAGCGGCAGCAGCCCGATTACGAGATTCCGGTCACGTTCGATCTGCCGGCCCATGCAGCCTCGCGACAGGCGTGGGAATTGGGTGACAATGACGCGGTTGCGGTGACGGTGCAGTTTCGCGGCGCATCGGGTCAGGTGCAGCAGGCCGCACGTTTCGGCGCTCCGGTGAATGGAAGGGTGGAAGACGCCACCGCCCACGCGACCGACTCGGCGGCCGCGATGGTCCAGCGCATCTTCGCTGTGCGCCGACGCGAACCGTTCCTGCGCTGGTTGCTCACATTTGCCGGCGACGCACGACCGCTCGCCCCCGATACTTTTGTCAACGAGTGGCAGGCACTCGTGCAACACAGCATCTCGGCGTACGCGATCACGCACGCCATGCCCTCCACCGCCACGGAGTCTGCATGACACGCGCCGACGCCCAACTGCAGCGGTTGCTGCATGCGTTTCCGCTCATGGCCGATGAGCCCGACCTGTCCCTCGTCACGTTGGCGGAACGTGTCGGTACCAGCGCCGCCACCCTGCGCTCCGACTTCTCCGCCCTCGACCGTGACGACGTACCGGCCGGCTGGGTTGATGCGATCCAGGTGTTCATTTCGCCGCAGAGCGTGTCCATGCGGTCGATGCACTTCAAGCGACCCATGCGGCTGACGCGCCCGGAAGTCGCGGCGCTCCGTCTCGGACTAAGCATGCTGGTGCAGGAACTCCCCGCCGATGAGCAGCACGTCGTGGAGAGCGTGCGCACCAGATTGCAGCAACTCTCCGCGCAGCGCGTCGAAACGGTCTTTGATCGCCGCCGCGCACAGCAGGAGACGACGACGGCGAGGACCACGACCGCCGACGACGCCGCCGTCGCGATTGCCGTCGAGGCGGCGCGCGAGCATGAGCTGGAGCGGCTGGCGATTTTGCACGAGGCGCTGGAGCGTTCGTGCGCGGTCGATCTCACCTACCAGCGCGCCGATGCCGAAGCGCCCTCGGCTCGGCGCGTCCGCCCCTACGCCATGGTGCGCGCCGAAGCGAACATCTATCTGGTCGGACACTGTGAGCTGAGCGACGGCCTTCGCGTGTTCCGACTCGATCGCGTGCTGGCCGCCGCGGCAACGGCCGATCACTTCACGGTTCCGGCCGATTTCTCCGTGGAGTCGGTGCTGAAGTCGGGGCGCGTCTTCTCGCACGACGCACAGTCCGACGAGCAGCTGGTGGTGCGCTACGGTCCAACGGTGGCGCGGTGGATCGCGGAACGCGAAACGGAGCGTGAGCAGGCCACGCTCGACGCCGACGGCACGCTCTACGTGCGCTACCCGCTCGCCGACGCGGCGTGGGCGGTCCGCCACGTGCTCCAGTATGGGCCGGACGCGGTCATCGTCTCTCCGGAAGCGCTGCGCGACGAGGTCCAGCGGGCGCTGCGCGCGATGCTCGACTGAGCGCGTCTGCCGTCCGGGCGCGCTCCGTGAGCGCTGGTTGTGTCAGATGCTACCGCCCGCCTACATGTGCCAGCGCGCTGTATACGCCCTGCAGGTGCGAATAATGCAGTCTTGATAGTCTGCGTCCACATCAATGCCGAGCGTGTTCAGGCGTGGAAGCTCGGGCGGATGGACGTTGTCGATGCGAATCGGTACCAGCAAAACGGAATCATACGCGACGAGATAGGTCTGCGCTGATCCACGAGTGGGCAGCGTGCGGAAAAGATCCAGAGTTTTCTTGGCATCCGACGGCCGATTGTAGCTCACAGCCCAAGGGAAGTCAGAGAACAATGAGTCGTCGCCCGACGAGAGGCGAGGAAGGACTTTCTGTTCGAACTCATCGTCGCGATCTCGATAGAACTTGTGGACTTGATCAGGGATATTGAGCGTGCGCTCCGCCACGCCAATGCAGACCGTCGCGATCAACAGCGCTTCCGGCCGAGCTCCCTGCACCGTAGCGACGACCTTCTTGAGGTCATCGAAGCGATTGGTTGTATTGCGGTGCGCCGTGATGACGGACTTGTTCTCGATGGCGATGCGAACCTTCGCGATGTTTGGCTGATCGTCAGCTTCCGACTCACCGACAAAAAGATCGACGCGTCGTTCGCGGTCCCCTGGAGACGCAACGTTCCTCCAGCTCCGCACCAGTCCGCTCTCAAGGTCGTCGCGAAAGGCGGCGCACTGTTCCCGGAGACTCGTGACTATGCCATCCGATACGATGTCGGAGTGTGTCTCGAGCCGATGATTGTGGTAGCGCGCTGCAGCAATTGCCGCGATGACCGCATCAGTAGGAGTACTCACGCTGGCTGCAATTCGTGTTCTGCGTTCGCGCGGAACGCAGGCACCACAGCAAAGGATGACGGAAGCGGAATACGCTTGAGGACATGGCTCTGGAGGCGCAGGAATCCCCCGGCGCTCGCTGGCAGTGCGCGCGAAGCCATGCCCCGATGGCCGGAGAATTCAAGTACTCCGCCAAAGGCTCCAGATCATTCGGGTTTGTTGGTACGACGTAGTACACGGAATGGCGCGGTACGATCGTTCCGTCCCGATCCATCACAAAGAACGGCGTCACAGTGATGTCTTTGACAAGAAGCTTTGGTCGCACCTGTTCGACGCCGCAAAACCGGTCTCGCGCCGTGGTTGCGCGACCCGGATCGAGCTCAACTCCGACGATTGCCGGAATAGGCCAGCCGCGACCGGTACAGATTCGGAGCACGCCGGCAATGAACTCGCCGTTTCCACAACCCGGGTCGAGCACACGCGAGCGTTCCGTCGGCGGTCGCTCAGCGAAGAGCTTTCCCACCATCAGGTCCACGATCGCATCCGGCGTAGGAACGAAGCCCTTCACGAGTGTCCCGGAGTGAGCGTCAGGTCACCATAGGCAGGCGAACGAACACCGAAATCTCCCGTGGTCAGCGGCAGCGAGCAAGGAGGAACCTGAAATGACGATGAAAATCTCCGCCGTCATCGCACGAAGAGTCCGATGAACAACTGACAGAACACCGCCCCGGCGACGGTCATGCTGAAGCCCCAGATCAGCAAACTGCGAAAAAGCTTCCTCGGATCGACACCGGCCGGCAGTGCGGCCACACACAGCGCCCCAATCGTCGAGAGCGGCGACACGTCTACGATCGCGGCGCCGATGTTGATGCTGAGCGCAATCTCCAACGGATTGCCACCACCCAGCTTCTCGACCAGCCCAGGGACGGCCGGAAGAAACGCCGGATACACCACGCCGGATGTGGAGCTGTAGGTGGAGATGAGCCCCGTCACGAATGCGATGGTGCCATTCACGCTGTCCGGGGTCGCGACGGTGGCAAGCATTGTCGTAAAGAGATCCATGCCGCCGGTCTTCTCCAGCACGCCGATCAGCACGCTCACGCCACACACCATGATGATCACTGCCCATGGCACGGACTTGAGCATGGCCGAGTCGTCGCCGAGTCGGACCAGGATCATCAGGCTGGCCGTGGCGAAGGCGGCCAATCCAGGGTTGACCTTCAGCAGAAGGACAGCGGCGATCCAGAGTGCCAGTAGCACCAGCGTCACAACGTGTTGTCGCGTCAGCGGTTCCGTATCCGCGGCGACGGTCACGCGCTCCGAGCGGAGCAACGCCGGTCCGCCAAAGAGCAGCCACGCGGCGAGCGCTGCCAGCGAGTGCGCGGCGAAGTTGGCCGCCATCACTTCCGCCGCGTGTCCGCCCAGCCCGGCTTTCGTCATGAGCGATTGCACGACAGCGCCGACGGCGCTGATGGGGGACAGATTGCCGGCATTGGCGCCGTTGCCGACCATCAGCGCGGTGAGCAGCACCGGCACCGTGGCCCGGGCGGCGATCCCCATGGCCAGCGGGGCCAGTAGCGCCGTGGTGGCGATCGAGCCCGGCCCAGCGGTCGAGATCAAGCAGGCGAGACAAAAAAACAAAAGCGGCAGTAACGAAGCACGACCACGACATAATCGAACCGCTGACCCCGTAACGGCGGTCATCGTGCCGTTTGTCTGCACGACTCCGAACAGCAAGGTCACACCCAGCAGTGTCAGAAACAGCGACGAGGGGAACGTCGCCATCAACGCCTCGACCTTCCACCCGGCCGCGTACAGTCCGATGGGCCAGGCGAGCGCGACCGCCAGCACACCCACATTGATACGTGCCGTCAGACTGGCGCCAATCACGAGCAGGAGCGCCCACAGTGACAGCACGGCCGGACTCATCGGGACGTCGCGTCAGTTGCCGACCAGGCGGGGAGCAGATGCTTCTGGACTTTCCCCAGCGCCGTTCGTGGCAGTGCCTCAACTCGGACGTAGCCACGCGGGATCTTGAACGAAGCGAGCTGCGTCCGAAGCACGGCGTCGATCGCCGCCCTGTCCGGCAGCGTGTCGCACACCAGATAGGCGACGGGCACTTCGCCGCGAACGGAATCATTGACGCCAACCACCGCGGCTTCACGCACGCCCGGCTGCGCGGTCAGCAGTTCCTCGATCTCGCGCGGGTAAATGTTGAAACCGCCGGAGATGATCAATTCGCTGCGGCGTCCCTCCAGGGTGATGTAGCCGTCGGGTGACCGCACCCCGATGTCTCCCGTGCGAAACCAGCCGTCCGTCCACCCCGCTGCCGTCGATTCGGTTCGGCGCCAATATCCGTCGCACACGTTCGGGCCTCGCACCCACAGCTCACCGCTCGTGCCGTCGGGCTGGTCGCGTCCGTCGTCCTGTACGATGCGCACGTGCACCATCGGCAGTGGACGCCCCACAGTACCAGCACGCCGTTCGCCTACGTACGGATTGCTGATGTTCATCAGCGTTTCGGTCATGCCGTAGCGCTCCAGAATGACATGACCGAAGCGCTCGCGAAATGCGTCGAACAGCTGCGCGGGCAAAGGCGCCGACCCGGAGACAAACAGTCGCATTTGCGCGCCAATGGCCCGCGCCTGCGCGTCCGGAAGCTCGAGCAGCCGCACATACATGGTCGGCACCCCAAAGAACAACGTCGGGCGGTACGCCTCGAACCACCCCGGCGCACGCGCCGCATCGAATCGCTCCACGAGCTTCATGTGACAGCCGCTCAGCAGCCAGCAGTGAATACCGTTCGCCAGTCCGTGCACATGAAACAACGGCAACGCGGCCAGATATCGATCGGCGCTGCTGATCTGCCAACACGCGGTCAGCGTCAGCGCATTGCTGGCAAAGTTGCCGTGGGTGAGCACCGCGCCCTTGGACGCGCCCGTCGTGCCCGACGTGTAGACCAGCGCCGCCGGCGTCGTCGCATCACAGGTCACCCCCTGCGGTCTCCCCCCGGGCATCGTCGCGGCCTCGCGCGTGAGCGCGTCCATATCCCAGCAGGTCACGCCGACCGGAAACTCCGACGCATGCACGACCATGGTCACCACTGCCGCCGGTTCGGCATCACCGACGATATGCGCGATCTCGCGCGACCGGTACAGTACGTTGATGGGCACCACGATCACGCCCAGTTTCACGCACGCCAGCCAGAGATCGATGATCTCGATGCGATTGACCAGATAGAACGCGAGCCGATCACCGCGCACGAGACCGCGCGTGCGCAGCACCTGCGCAAGTCGATCGCTGCGCGCATCGAGTTCGCCGAACGTGAGCACCCTGCAGACCCCGGCCGAGTCCTCGTACTCCAACGCCGGTGACCTGGCGCGCCCCCGCAACGACAGGTCGAACAAATCCAGCAGCGACACTACCGCACCCCGAATTCGCCGGCCAACGCGCGCACGCCGTCGAGGTATAACCCGTCCTCCTCGAAGACGAGCACGCCGACCAATGCGCGCGCGACATCGTCCGGCAGCCGGTCGGCGCGAAAGGCCTGCACCACGGGTCCCTGCGCCATCGCACTGCCCAGTCGCGCGTGCGACCACGACGGGTCGAGCGTTGGTTCGCTGTCGAACCCCTCGGCCAGCACACGCGACAGCACCCGCGCCGGCACACCGCGATAGCGTAGCGGGGGCCTGTCGCTGCCAAAACTGCGCTCGAACAGTACCTGCCACGCCATTGGGCGCGTCCCATCGGTGCGAGCGCCTTTCGCCACCACCAGCCGCGGCTTCTGCGCGACCACGTGCATCCGTGTGACCGCATCCTGCAGATCCGCGAGAATGCGGTCGCCCGCCGCTCGGTCATCCGGAGGACGGTCATCCGGCACGTGGGGGATATCCGGGGTGGAGTCAGACATGATTTCGATCTGGGTGCCGAACGTGCGGTGGGTCGGGTATTCTCACCGCATCTCTGCGGTGGGTTGGAGTCTTCAATCTCCGTCACGGCCCGCGTCGCTGCCATCCCGGTCAATCTCTTGTGCTGACGCTCTTCGTCATCGTCTTTCTGGACCTGATCGGGTTCGGCATGATCATTCCGGTCTTTCCGTTCTACGCCGAGCAGGTGGGCGTCGACCCGGCGTCGGTCATCTTCTTCCTCGGCCTGTACTCGCTGGGGCAGCTGGTGGGGGCGCCGCTGTGGGGCTCGCTCTCCGACCGCATTGGCCGCCGCCCGGTGCTGCTGCTCACGTTGCTGGGCAACGCTGCGGCGTCGTGGATGCTGGCGTACTCCGACAACGGCACCTTCCTCGGCATCTCCCGCATCGTGGCCGGACTGGCCGCCGGCAACATTTCGGCGGCGTACGCCTACACGACCGACATCACCACCGACGCGACTCGCGCCAAAGCGCTCGGCCTGCTCGGCTCGGCCTTCGGAATGGGTTTTATTCTCGGACCGGCACTGGGCGGACTGCTGGCCGGTCCGAATCCCGATGACGTGGGCGCACTGGCCCGCGTCGCGCACGGCGCCGCGGTGCTTTCGCTGGTGGCGTTCGTGCTCACGTGGTTCCGTCTCCCCGAGTCGCTGCCGCCGGAAAAGCGCGCGGTTAAGGGGAGTAAGCGGCCAAGTCTCGTGGCGCAGTTCAAGCGCCCGGTGCTGCGCGATCTGCTCCTGTCCACCGTGATCGTGGTGGCGGCGGTCGCCTTGTTCCAAAGCACGCTCGCGCTGTTCGTCGCCGAGCGTCTGCAGGTGGGACCGCGCACCCTGGGGTGGATTTACGGTTTCGTGGGCGTCATCTCCGTCGCTGTGCAGGCCGGCATCATCGGTGTACTGACCAAGCGGTTTGGGGCGGCAAATCTCACGCGGGTGGGCACGCTGCTCATCGCAGTGGGGCTGGCGTGCATTCCCCCGGTGCAATCGATCCCCGCCCTGCTGGTCGGCCTGGCGTTCTTCGGCGTAGGCTCCGCACTCTTCAATCCGAGCATGAGCGGACTGGTGGCCGCCACCGCCGCGCCGCATGAGCGCGGCACGGTGCTTGGTGCGTATCAGAGCGCCGCATCGCTGGGCCGAGTGATCGGCCCCTTTCTCGCCAGTGCCGTGGCGCGCGCCAGTTCGCTGTCGTGGCCGTTCATCCTCGGCGCGTTCGTCTCGCTGGCGGGCGTGCTGCTGATTCACACGCGTCCGCGTGCGGCCGTGCCGGACACGGAGGCGGAAGCGGTACCGCCCGCGGGGTGAGTCTGGTCTGGCTATATCTGATCGGATACCTACTCTGATAAATCCTATCGCACCGCACCCGGGATATCGACCCGCCAGAACCCGCCGAATGCGTCAAACGCGTTGCGATTCCAGAGATCGTCGAACGCCTCCTGATCGTACGCGCCATCGAATGCGCCGTCCGCTGCGCCAAAGGTTCCTGCTCCTCCGGCGGGGGTCATCTTGTAGTTCTCCGGCGGCAGCTGTCGCGCGAGATACTGCACGAAATAATCCCAGCGGCGCCGAATGAAATACGGCTCGTTCAATCCGTGCGCACGGTTTGGTGCCATGACGAGATCGAATGTCTTGTTCGCCTTGATCAGTTCATCGATGAGCTGCACGGTCATGGCGGGATGCACATTGTCGTCCATGTCGCCGTGCATGAGCATCAGATGCCCGCGCAGATTGGCCGCGTACGTTTTGTTGGCCGAAGCCGTGAAGTTGTCCTCGCCGCGACGCAGCGAATCGCGCGTGAGCAATCCCTGGTACTTCTCCGACCAGTAGATGTTGTACGACCGGTTGTCGTGATTGCCCGCACCGGATACCGCCACCTTGAAGAACTCTGGGTAACGCAGGATCGCGTCGGTGCTGGCGAAGCCACCGCCCGAATGTCCGAAAATGCCGACGCGCTCGAGATCGATGTAGCGGTGGCGCGAGCCCAATTGCTTGATCGCGGCGATGTGATCGGGCAACCCGTTGTCGGTGAAGTTGCCGTAGTAGTTGTCGTGGAACGCCTTGCTCCGTCCCGGTGTGCCGAGATGGTCGATCTGCACGACAATGAATCCGAGTTCGGCCAATGCGAACGGCTCGCCGCTGTGCTTGAAGGTCCACGCGCCCACCGATCCCACTTGCGGACCCGGATAGATGTGCGAGATGATGGGATACGATTTGGTGCTGTCGATCTTCTGCGGCAGATACATCACGCCGTGAATGTCCGTTGCGCCGTCGCGCGCCTTGGTGGTGAACGGAATGGCGGGCTTCCACCCCAGCGCGACAAGCTGTGACACATCGGCCTTTTCGAGCGTGCGGATGACGCGGCCCGTGGCAGCCTCGCGCAGCACGGCGACCGGCGGTTTGTCGATGGCGCTGTACTTGTCAACCACGAACCGGCCGCTCGGACTCATGGACAGTTCGTGATTGGCCGCCTCGGTGGTGAGCCGCAGGAGATTGCTCCCGTCGAGCCCGATCTTGTACAGATGCGTGTTGTACACGAGTTCATCGGTCTCGCGGCCACGACCGGAGAACCATAGGGTGCGCGTCGCTTCGTCCACGTGCAGCGCCACGCCCACCTGCCACGGTCCGCGCGTGATCTGGTTCTTCACCGAGCCGTCGTGATTGAGCAACCACAAGTGCCCGTATCCGTCGCGTTCCGACCACCACACCACCTCGCCGCTCTTGAGCACATGCCAGCTTTCCTGATCGCGCGGGCTGGAAATCTCCACATAAGTCTTGCCGGTATCCCTGGCAACGATCGTGGCCTTGCCCGATCCGGCATCCGCCTCGAGCAGGTATGCGGCCTTGGAGGCACGCGCGATGCCACTGATGTACGCCTTGTCCGAACCGGGCGACCACACCGAATCGCGCAGTGAACCATTGATGCTGGCGAGCGTCATACTCACCGGCAGCTGCACCTTTGTGCTCGTTTTCGATGCTACATCGATGATGTAGAAATTCGGTACCGGCACGATGCTGTCGCCCGGCAATGCGTACGGCTGCGTGAACAGCCGCGGACGTTGCGAGGTGTACGACACATACGGCATCAGTCCGACGTTGCGTTCGTCCTGTCGCGCGACGATCAGCTTCTTCGAGTCCGGTGACCATCGCAGGGCCGGGCGGCGGCCGAGTGGGTTGGGACGCAGCGCCTGCTGCGGTCGGATGGCGACGACACCGTAGCCGAAGTACTCCTCCCCGTCGGTGGTGAGGCGCACCGTGTCCTTTCCGCCACGAGAACGCACATAGAGATCGTTCTTCATCGCGAACGCCTCGAGCTTCTTGTCTGGCGAGAGGACGAACGGCGCTTCGTTGTACGTCGTGTCTCTGGCCACGCACGTGTACTGCACGATGTCACAGGCAAACTGCCGCTTGCCGGTGCGGAACTCGATCGTCCGTTCGTCGTCCCCATCGTTGCCGAAGCGGAAGGCGCGGAACGGCAAGCGATCGGGGTCGAATGCCGTATCGGCGGCCACGCTCATCACGGCGGCCAGTCGTGCGTTCTCGAAGAGCAGACCGCGCGTGTTGGTGAACGGATTGATGACCACATAGTCGGCGCCGGTGCGCGTCTTGTTGCGATACCAGAAGCGATTGCCGTCCTTCAACCACTGTGGCGCGACCTCATCGCCGGTCACCAGACGGGCCGCATTCCACGGCAGCAGCTGTTCGGCGCGCGCGTAGTCCACGGCGGTGACCTGCGCCTGCACGCCGTTGTTGGGGTGCGCGACGGCAAGTGCGGAGAGCAACAGTACAACGCGGGAAACCATCTGTGATCGGGCCATCGGACGTTCCGTCGCCAAAGTGAATTGATTCGTGACGTGAAAATGGGACGCACGCGCTTGCGTACGTCCCCATCTTCGCGCCAAATCCCCCCGGACGCTACGGCATCACAGTCTCTGGCCCGCTCAGGGAATCACGCCGCCCACCACGCGCTTCATCACCGCGCCCTTGGACAGGGTCGAGGCTGCGTCGATCGCGTTGATGATGTATACCGTTTCGGCCGGCACGCTGCTCGGGAAGCGCTGCGCGAACGTGGCCCCGGTCATCGCATCTGGGAGCGTGACCAGTTCGACCTTCGCCGGCTGCACGTTGAGCGCCGCCGGGTCGGTCAGCGGCCGGAATGAGCGAATGGCCGCATCCACTTCGCCGCCGCGCGCGTTGGCCGCGGCCGACGTCATGATCCCGTACAACAGCATCGTTTGCCCCTGATGCTGCACGGCCCCGACTTGTCCGACCAACACGCCGGACTCCGTCTGCGCCTCGAACGTGGCCATGGCTGCGGGCAACCCGTTGATGGACGTGCTACCGGACTGCCGCACCACGATCCCCTGCTGGCCGGTGAACTGCTGCAGAGCCTGCGCGGGCGTTCCCTGGGCCAGCACCAGCTGCAACTGCGCCACGTTGTCCGGGCTCTGCGAGACGACCGCCTCGGGCATGTTGGCGCTCCTCCAGCCATTCGGGAAGCTCAAGACGAACTTCATGTCGGGGTGATAGAACATCGTCCCCTTGAAGAAGCCGTTGCGCGGGTTCTCGCCAAATACCATGCCCTGCACGACGCGCAGGTACCCGTCGCGATTGATGGTTTTGTTGGCCAAGGCGCCGGCGGGCTGGGCAGCGACACGCGCCTCGGCACGCTCCACGCGGTTCCCGGGATCCGGATGCGTGCTCTGCCACTCCGGAAGGCGCTCGCCGCCCCCCGAGAGCCGGCCGAGTGTCGTGAACACCTTCGGTGCTTCGCGGACATCGAAGCCCTGCGCCAGCGAGTACTTGAACCCCAGTGCGTCTGCCTGCAGTTCGTCATCGCGACCGAACTTGAGGAACAGGAGCCCCGCGCCGGTGCCCAACAGATCGCCGTACCTGGCCGCGGTCGAGGAGAATATCGTTGCACCCACCAGCCCGATCTGTGCTAACTGCTGCTTACTCATGGCGGCAACGGTGTGCTTGGCGGTGACATGCCCGATTTCGTGGCCGATCACTTCCGCCAACTGGGCTTCGCTGGTCAGATGGGTCATGAGCCCGCGCGTGACGAAGATGAAGCCGCCCGGATACGCGAAGGCGTTCACCGCCCCGTCGTCGAGGAGGTGGAACTCCCACGGCAGGCTGGGTCGCTCCGACTTCGCGGCCATAGCCATGCCGATCCGTCTGACCATGGCCACCGCGTCCGGTTTGTTCAGTTCTCCGACACGCTGCAGATCAGCCGACGAGGCCTGCTTCCCCATCGCGATCTCCTGCGACTGCGAAATCAGCGACAGCTCGCTGCGCCCGGAGACGGGGTTGATGGCGCAGGCGGCGAGCAGGAGCACGGGAAGGGCGCGGAGAAGGGTTCGCATGAACGACCCATCTCGCAAGAAAGGTGCCGTCAGAGTGCGGCAAACGGCTGCTCAAGACTGGGCGATTGCGGCGTCATCAACTCGGCGCCGCTCTCCGTGATCACCATGTCGTCTTCCAGTCGAATGCCGAACTCGCCCGGGATGTAAATCCCTGGCTCGTCGGAGAAGACCATGCCCGGCGCCAGCGGCAGCGTGTTTCCCTTCACGAGATACGGCCACTCGTGTCCGTCCATTCCCATGCCGTGCCCGACGCGGTGGCTGAAGTATTTGTAGTCCGGGCCAAAGCCGGCATCGACGATCACCTTGCGCGCGGCCGCGTCCACGGCCTCGCACGGCACACCGGGACGTGCGGCTTTCAGCGCCGCCGTCTGTGCGCGATGCTCGATCTCGAAGACATCCTTCATGCGCTGCGTCGGCTTGCCCAGCACGAACGTGCGTGAGATGTCGGAGCTGTATCCTTCCACTTTGCAGCCCCCGTCGATGAGCAGGATGCTCCCTTCGCGCACGACCTGCGGCGTGGTCGAGCCGTGGGGCAACGCGGAGTACTTCCCCACCTGCACACCGGCGGAGCCATCGTAGCCGAGCTGGTGGTGGGCGAGTTGCACGAGTCGCTGGAACTCGTCCTGCGTCATCCCTTCCCTGAGCGACTTCCACGCCGCCTCGTACGCCTTGTGCGTGACGTGGTTGGCGAAGCGCATCAGCTCCACCTCGTGTGCGTCCTTGATGATCCGGCAGCCGGCGGTGACGGGCGTGCCGCTGACGACGGTCACGTTCGGCATGTGCGCCGCACCATCGGCGAATACGAAACGCACCGTTTCTTCGGCGCCGATAGTCGCCGAACTCAGTCCGCGCGCCTTGAGCCCCTGCGCAATGAGCGCGTACGGGGTTTCGTGTTCCTCCCACGCGTAGACCGTGGCCTCCTTGCCAAGTGGTCCGAGATGCGCCTGCTCCATGGCGCGCTCTTCTTCGAACTTGGGCGTGACCAGAAACGCGCTGCCATTGGCCGGTACGATCGCCGCCAGCAAGCGTTCGCTGAGTCCCCAGCGGATGCCGGTGAAGTACTCCATCGACGTACCACCGGTGAGCATCAGCGCATCGATGTTGTTCGCCTTCATGAGCGCGCGCGCGCGCTCCAGCCGGCCGCGCCGTTCCTCCACGGAGATGGGCTTCATCTTGCCGCGCATGGAGGTGAGTGCCTTGATGGCCGGCGGCATGTCGCCGGGAAGCTGCGCGCTGCCATGGTCATCCTGGGCGTGCGACGAGGACGCGCCCAACGACAGTCCGGCGATGGTCGCGGCGGAGGTGCCGAGAAAGGTGCGACGAGTGGTCATGGCAGGCGTGGTGGGCGGTGGCGGTCAGGTCGCGAGGCGGGCGAGGTTGCGATCTGCGACGATACGGCATGAACCCATGGTTGCGCGAGTGGCAACGGTACACTTGCGGAAGATCGGGCAGTGCTTGTGCGACCTGGCTGCTGTCTCCCACCTCGAGAGGACCCGGTGCCTGCGGACCGTCGCAGCCGAGCAATGTGCGCTTCATGCGTGCGGAATCGCTGTTTCACGCATGCGCTGAGATGAGTGCGTGCGCAGAACAACGCGGCGCTGGCCGGTCGGGCGCAGGTCATCGTTACGCACGTACCAGCCTCGAGGAGGTCGGTGCAAACGCGAACGTGCGGTAGATCGCAAGGATCCAACCACGAACGCGCTTCGTTCCGCCAGCGCGTTTCGTGTTTGCGAGCGGCTGCAGTTTTGCGGAGCAGCCATACGTACGCGCAGCGCTCTGGCTGAGCATGTGCACCACCATCCCAATCTGAAATGGTGATGCACGTATTTGCGCAATCTGCAAAGGACGTGTACTGTAGCGGTCCAGTGTTCCGGTCGTCTGCGTCAGTCCGGAGAGTGCGTCAGAATGATCGAGCTCATTATCGCAAGTGAAGTGCGCTTCTTTCGTGAGGGTCTGGCGCTGCGTCTCGCGCGTGAGCAGAACGTGGGCGCAGTACACGGCGTCGCTTCATGTGCCGAACTGCTCACGTTGCTTCCACGGTCCGAATCCACGGTCGTGCTCGTCGACATGGCGATGCCGGACAGCATGCGTGTGTTGCGTGAGGTGCACGCGGCAGACGAGGAGGTTCGCGTTCTGGCGCTCGCGCTGCCGGATACCGCTCCCGCCGTACTCGAGTGTGCCGAAGCCGGAATCGCTGGCTACGTCTCGAGGGAAGGCTCGCTCGACGATCTCGTCACGGCGGTGCACTGCGCGGCACGCGGCGAAGCGATTTTGCGCCCAGAGATCGCCAACAGTCTGCTGCGCCGCCTGTCGGCGCTGGCTAAGGAGCGCAGCGCGGGGCATCAGACCGAAGTGCTGACAGCTCGCGAACGCGAGATCGCCTCGTTGGTCGACGACGGAATGTCCAACAAGGCCATCGCCGCACGACTGTGCATCGAGGTGGCCACGGTCAAGAACCATGTGCACAACATTCTGGCGAAACTGCAGGTGCGTCGTCGGGCGGAGATTCCACGGCGATTGACGCTCGCGCCCAGTGCTGCGCCGAGAAACTGGGATCTGCGACAGCGTTCGTAAGCTCTGAATCCTTCCTGAATCCTACGGTCCATTTACAAGTCCAGCCGACGACAGCCATTGTAACGCAACCTGTTTTCGAGGTTGTCTGATGCTGCCTGTCCTCACACTGCTAGCCGCAGATATGCCACCGATGATCTTCGACCTCATCAAGTCGGAGGTGGAGGCATCGGGCGACGCAGAGCTTACCGCGATTTCGATCGCGCACGCGATGCCGGGTTCGATCGCAACACACGGAGTCGATGCGATCATTTTCGATGCGCAACGCAAAGATCTGGCTGCCGCCTGCGTCCGCGCGCTGTACGACCATCCAGGCGCGATTGCAGTCGTGGTCTCGCTCGAATCACGCGGCGCCCGCATCCTCGAGCTCGACGTGCGCGAGACCGTGCTCGGCGAGGTGTCACCCGCCGAGCTGTTGTCGTCCATCCGCGCACGGTGTTGGCACGTGCTGCGCTGACGACTACCGGAAGAGCGAGCGCAGCGCTTCCATGAACTGTGGCAGACAGCCTTCAGCCAAGGGCGTGCGCACCATTGGCCTTCCCTGAATTGTCACGGTCACCTCCGGACGCGAATTCGCCGGATAGACCAGCTGCCTGACGTACCCGCCATCCGGCGCGCTCACCATCTCGCCGTCGAAGCTGCCCCCGCTGGTGCTGAACCCGACATCGGCGCTTCGAAACGGTCCGAGATAGTTGCCGAAGCGATCACGCGGGACCACGCGGATCGTCGCGGCCTGCATCCCGTTCGGTGCAGTGGCCAGCGCGGTCCAGACAAGCGTCGTGAAGCGAGGGTCCACCTGCACACCCACCCATCGCGATACCACGATGACGCGCGAAAAGGGGCTCCCATTCGGCAGGCTCCCGGTGATGTGAAGTCGCCACGTATAGGTGCCTTCCTTGTCCGTGCGCGTATAGCGATTCGCGTAATTCCCGTTGTGTGCATCGCCGTCGTGGTGGAAGCCGTCGTCGAAGAGCTGGTTCGTGTCGTCTTCGAAGATGCGGGCAGGCATTTCAATGGGGAGCGCGGTCATGCCAAGTTGCGCAAGGATGCCCTGCAGCATGGCCTGCTTCCCCCGTGCAGGATCGGCGCGCGGCTTGGGTACGGTTCCGCTGGCCGCCGCCGCGCCGGTATTCGGGGCAGAGTTCGCAGTGGAGGCGCTGTTTACCACGGCAGTGGACGCGCCCATCGTGCCGACGAAGCGCGCGCTGTTCGTTGCGAGGAAAGTGCCGAGCGACTCGCCCGGCCGCGCCAGTTCGACGCGTACGCGCGCGTTGTGGATCGGTTCGGAGCCGGCACGAAGGCGTGCGGTGACGATCATCGGATCACCGGTGCGATAGCGCGTGCGATCGAAGTCGATCGTCGCGGACACGTGCAAGTCCACGAACACCAGCAGATCGGTCGACGCAATCGCCTGTGCGACGCCGCCGCTTCGGTGGACGATGCGCCACTCGGTCGCCGGCACGTTGTCCTCGTCGCCGAAGAGTGCAGCGACGTCCACGCTCACGTATCCATGACTCGTACACTGGGAAATGGTCGCGGCCACCGGTTGAAACGCACCGCTGAACTGCTGCGCGAGCTCGTTCCAGTCACGACGCGCCAGTTCGAGTGTATCGGCCGGGTTGCCCCATTCCACGGCGATCGCCAGCCGGTTCACCTTGGGGTCGATGCGCACGTATCCCTGCTGTGCCTCCGGCGCGGGGTCGGATGCCGGAACGCCGGGCGCGCCGCCAATTGGCGTATCCTGCGGTGCCCCCGCCAGCGGCACCACCTGCTCCGCCGCCTGGGAGAAGCTCACCATCTGCGCAATGGCGCCGGTGAGCTGCGCCACGTCTGTCACCTGACGGTACATGCCCGCCGGTCCTGCCCCCGCCGGCAGCGGGAGTGCATCGAGCACATCCTCCTGCACCTCGCCACCGAGTCCAACAGCGTAGATCGTCAACCGGCTGTTGACGTTGGGGAAGTCATTGCGTGCCGTGGCAAAGTTGCGCACTGCCACACCGTTCACGACGCTATCCGGATCGACGCGTACCGTGCCGGCGTTTTCGTAGCCATCGGTGAGCAGCACGATCGTGAAGTGCGGATCGTTGGCGACGCCCAGTCCGTCCAACGTCTTCATCGCCTTGTAGAGACCGTCGCCAATCGGCGTGCAGTCACCCGGTGCGCCGAAGTTCACACCGCACGCTGCTGCGCCGGCCGCCGGAGGAGCGGCGAGTGCCTGGACGGGGGCGATCCTGGCGTCGATCGCCGCGCCCCACGGTCGCCAACCGCACGACTCATCCTCGAACACCATCAGTCCGACGCGGTCGGCCGCGTTTACGCCGGCGCGGAACGTGGCGAACGCTTGCGTGAGTATCTGGGCGGCGGTCTTCGCGCGTTCCCAGCGTGTGCCCGACATGCTCCCGGATCGATCGAGCAGCAACAGGAGATGCTGGATGCGCGGTTGGATGGTCAGCGGTTGCGTCGCCGCGACAGACGTGAGGAACGCCGCGGGGATGGGGCCCCCGGAGTACGTGACCTCGAGCCCGAGCTGTATCGTGCGATCGCCGTACACGCCAGGTGCTTCGAAGGCGAAGACCTGGCTCGCGCTCGCCGTGGGAAACGCAGGAATCGCGATCGTGCCCGTGTAGCTCCACCGATACGTCACCGCCGGCGCCGGTCCACCCACTACGGTCGGTGCCATCGCCGTCCCGGCCGCCAAGAGCGCGGTGAGCGACACGTTCGCCTTCTCCTTGACGGGTGACGCCGGCGACACATCGCTGAGTACCGCAACGGGTGCAGACACCACGCGCGTGATGGTCAGCGCAACGGGATCGTTGTCCGATTGCTCCACACTGCAGACGCTGCCCCCAAGTCCGCTGACCCTCACGCTCCATGCCTCGGCGGCTGGTGCGGCACTGGCACGGATCTCGATCGTCAGCACCGTGTCCGGCCCGGCAGGTGTCGTGCTGGCGATCACTCGGCGATTGGCGAACAGCACGTTGTTGTCGATCGGACCGGGCAGCAGCGCCAGGGTCGTCGCACCACGCACGAGCGCGACCTGGACGGCCGCCGCTGCTGGGTAGACGATGGATACGACCGGAAACGATGGGGTGGTCGGTACCGTGAGCATGAGGTCCACCACTGCCGCCGTGGAATCGGCAATGGTGTATTGCGTCGCGCCGACCGACGCTGGACTGATGGCGGGATTGGGCATGGCGGATCCTGCGCCTAGAGCGCGGTCACGAGTCGCTTGAAGTAGGGATTCACGTCCCCCGTCCGGTCGCTCGACCAGAAGGTCCAGATCGCGTGGTTGCTGGCGAGCAGGGCAAAGGGCGAGTTGTCGTCGCCGGCTGATTGCGTCACGGCGCGGGCGGCGGCCCAGGCTCCCGTAACGGGATCGCGCCGACGGAGCATGATCTCGCCCGCGCCGATCCCGCCCGTGGTCCAGAGCAACCACACGCCGCCGTCCGATTCCTCCACTGCGGTGGGTTCCCGATCGCCCGCGACGGCATCGGGAATGTTCTCCGCCGCTTGCCACACGCCGCCCACAAACCGGCGCAGATGCAAGCCGACCGGAGAGTTCCAGAAGACCCATATAGTCGTGGTACCGCAGAGGACGAACGGGTTCCGGTCCACCCCCGCGCCGGAATCGTGCGTCACCTCGTCGGAGACGATTCCGGTGACCGGATTCAGCCGCTGCGCGCGGATGTCGTTGCCGGCGCGAAACGCCGCCCAGACGTCGCCCGCGCCGCTCACCGCCGCATGCAGATCTCGCTGTGGCGCCACGGTCGCCGAGAGCGGCTGCGCGGCGGCGTCGAGCCAAGTGTTGTCCGTGTGTCGCCGGCGTCGGAACTGCCATTGGTTCGCCGGTGCACCCTGGTGCCAGAGAAACACGGCCGTCGTACTGCTGACGAGCACCATGGGCGCCGTCTCCGCCACGCCTGCCGTGTTGGCGACCGGCGCGTCTGCGGCACCAGCCAATCCGGCAAGCGGGGCGCGCTTGAAGAGGATATCGGCCGCCGCGCCAAGACCCGTCTGGTAGACCACCAGCAGATCACCATTGGGAAGCACGGCGCCGTGCGGCGACGTATGTGCCACGCCAGTGGTGACCGGCACTGGCGGCAGTACGAAACCGCTCGCCGGATCCTCGAGTGCAAGACGTACCGCGAAGACCTGATCGTTCGGAGCGATACGATCGGAGGTCCACAGCGCCACCAGCCCGTTGGTCGCATCGAACATGAAGCCTCGATCCATCACGTCGAGGCCGGGTGCCGGGGCGATGGCGGCGTCCGCTGTGCTCGGCAGCTCTCCTCGCAGAAGCGCGTTGACCGCCTCACGCAGCGAGATCACCGGACGATCGAGCCCACGTCGATAGCGATCGGGGGTGGTGCCGAGGACGTCGTCGATGAGAGTGGCCGGGGGGGTGAGGAGCCGGCGTTCGCGCACGTCAGCGATCTGGCTCGGATAGACGATCGGATCCGCCGCGAGGCGACTGAGCCGCGAGATCGCGTAGTAGCTGTGCCCGGCCTCGAAGTCAGGGTCCCCGTCACCAGGTACCGTCGGTGCGATTCGTGCGCGAACCGCCCATTCACGGCGCAGTCGCACGCAGGTCTCCGTGCCGATATCGGCGAACACGAGAGCAGGTTCCTCCTCAGGGCGCACGAGTCGATCCCAGACGTCCAGATAGAGCAGGACCTCTCCATCGAGGACCGAAAGTTCGGGAATGGTAACGGTCCCGAACCGACTGGCCGTGTCCGCCGCACCGGCCGCCGACACGTGTAGCGGCTGAGTGCGGAAGGTGACGTCCGCGTCAATAACGGCGTCGACGCCGTTGACGAGACAGCGGCCGACGTGCCGCAGTCCCGACACCTGCGGATCGGTTCCGCCGGGAGCGGGCGGGACACCAGCTTCGATGACGAAATCATCGGCGGTCGGAACCGGCAGCGCAGCGATCCGGAACGCATCGCTCCCCTCCGGGACACCGTCGCCTACGAACCACTTGAGATAGGCCCGCAACTCGAATCGTCGGACGTCGTCCTTCTCGTTCCATTCGGCGTCTACGATCGGAACGCCTTGCTGCAATCGTACGCTGACGTACCGTCGCAACGGGTTGAATGTGTCCGGGGTGATGACCGCCATGACCTCTCCTTGGTGGACTCGTCAGAAGACGAGCCAAATCGTCCGCTCCAGCGTGCTGGTCGGATCCTTGTTGATGACGGGATGCGTGACGTAGTTGACAAGCGACGGAAGGCCGCCCAGTTCACCCACGAGGCCAAATTCCCGGAGGCTGCCGCTGACATGTGTGCCATCGGGCCAGGGTGGCTCGCCTGGACCGAGGCTGGCGACGATCTGCACCCGGTTGGTGGGCGTGGCGGACACGACTCCGCCATCGATGAAATCGATGGCGAGATCTGCCAGCGGCACGACAAACGGATTCGGATCGACCAGCGACGTCTGCGCGACCGTGGCTGGCGGCGGACCGCCGACATCCCATCCCGGCAGTCCTGCGCCAATGGCCAACCCCTGAATGCCCAAGGCCGGTGTTCCGCTCATGAAGCTGGCCAACAGTCGACGGCAATCGAGCACGATGGCATTGGGACGCCACCCAGGATCGTGGGCCACGCGTCCGTCAGCCCCCCGCATGATATCCCGATAGCGTCCGTGCAGGCCGGCCGTCACCTGTTCGTCCTGCGGTGTCTGCTGAGTCACACGCTCCTCCTACAACAGATCGGGAAACCACGTGCGTCGACGCAGCGTGGTGGGGTCGGCAATGGAGGCGGACAGGCTCGTGAGTTCGTTCGAGAGCAGCACCAGCAGGTTCGACTGCACCATGCTGCTATCGATGATCTCGCCCATCACTTCAGCCAGCGGCACGTCGTCGGTATAAGAGTCCATCAGGTCCGCGTCGGCGGTATAGATGAACTCGACCAGCGCCTCCGGCGAGACGATCAGCACCAGTCTGAGATTGATCGGCACCGAACGTCGAAGCAGTTGCAACAGTCGTCGCACCTGTTCTTCGGTGACCGCTTGGCCGGTGCGCGCCTGGCGCAGATGCAACGCCACGGTACGCCGGGTATACAGGTGGTCGTCAGCCGGTGCGTCTTCGGAGACCAGCTGTGGATACTGTGGAGTGTAGGTGAACAGATCACCCCAGCGGCGCCGCCCGAGGTTGCGCGAGGCATGCGCCAGCACGGGGGTGCGGCAGCCGGACTGCACGCGGAGTGCGCCCGCATCCGGCACGCGCTGACTGCGATGCGCACCCGTGTGTGTCGGCGCGAGCATGCCGGCCTGTGCGGGCACCAATGACCGGTCGGAGCGGTAGAACAACCAGCTTCTCCCGGTCGGTCCGGCAATCGCCACCGGGCTCGTTTGCTCCGACGCGGAGTCGGGAAGCGACGCCGGCGCTGCCAGTGGGTTGCCTGCAGCGTCGAGACCGATCGACCAGACGCCGCGCCCGCCATGCCGGTCGGAGGAGAAGAAGACGCGCATCCCGCCGCCGGCGCGCTCGAGCGTCGGCTCCCGATCGGACGTCCCGCCGGCCGGCGAGACGGTCACGGCGCGCTCCGGCTCCCATCCCCAGGGCGCCACGGTGGGATCGAATCGACGAAGCCGAATGGTCCAGGTGTCCTGCAACGCGGCGACGGGATCCTCCCGCCGTGACCAGACGAGCCAGCTCCGCCCGACGCCGTCCACGATCGCGCGCGGCTCGCGATGTCCGCCCGCGCCACTGGCCAACGTCACCGGCGACGACAACCCGCCACGCGCAGCCGACAAGACATCCGCGGGCAATCCATCCACCGCGCGTTCCACGCGCCACATCCCCTCACGGCCGGAGACCAAGCCTGCCGCGGTACCCACGAGCCAACCGCCCGTCGGCAGCAACTCGATGCTCCGAATATCTGACGTGGGCAGACCATGCGCCGTGCCGAGTACTCGCCAAACGCGACCGGTCCGTATCGCAATGCCGGCGGCGGTCGCCACATGCAGATTGTCGTCGTGCCAAGCAAGGGCACGAATGTCGTTCGACGGTAAACCATCCGGCACGGCATGCGTGACGAACTGCGGGTGCCACGTCCGACCGGTCGGTAGATATTCTGGCGGGACATCGGAGATCGCGACACCACCAGCGGTGGCCACTGCCACCGTACCGCGCTCGCTGACCGCGACGTGCGCGGTGGCCACCGTGGGCAGCCCGTTCGCGGCGCCGTAGCCGGACCATGCGCCGTCCGCCGTGAGCCGATCGACTCCGGCCGTCGTGCCCACCCAGAGCGTGCCGTCTGGTGCGGCCGACACGGTGCGAACGTCATCGTTGGTCAAACCGCCAGGGGTCGCGGTGACGACCGTGAACGTGCCGTCCGCTTCCCGGAAGGAGAGACCGACGGGCGTTGCGCAGCACAGGCGCCCGTGCGGGAGCAGGGCAAGAGCGCGGATGTCATCGGAGCCGAGTCCGTCGAGTGTGGTATACGTGACAAAGGCGTTGTCCGGCTGACGACTGGCCAGTCCTGCCGACGTTGCCATCCACACGGTGCCGTTGGCGTCGAGGACGAGGTCCCGCACATCGTCGGACGGGAGCCCGTCCGCCATGCGCCAGATTTGCCATGCACCGGAGCTGTCGCTGCGCTGTCCAACGCCCGCAGCGGTCGCGACGGTGACGCGCTCGCTGACGTGTGCCTGCCGCACTTCCCAGCGCGACGCGCGATGCTCGCTCCAGACGAGCCGCGCGCCGCCGAGCGGGTCGGCGAGCACGGTGGGATCCGCGACGGGAGCGCCGGAGGTCTGCACGGTCCACACGCCCGACCAGTCCATCTCGTCGTCCCATTGTCCGCGACCACGCACCCCCGCGGACGCCAAGCCGAGTGCGCGCGCCGCGGTGGACTGGGTGAGGTCGACTTGCAGGAACGCGTCGTCACCCGTGGCCGTGGTCGCGAGCCGAATCACCCCGCCGGCGGCAATCGATGCGCTGACCTGCACGAGTTGTGCGGCCATAGCCAGCGCGACTTCAGCCGCCGTGGCTTGCAACGGGTTGACGTAGTCCGCGGGGATTACGGTGAACATTTCGTCGCCGAACTGTCCTTGCAGGCGAAGCTGGGTGCCTGGCACCAATGCAAATGGCTCCGGACGCTGCCCGGTGATGATCGCTGCCGTCGCGGTGCGCGGGGTCCCAACGCAGGCGTGCAACCGACCTCGGCTGGTGGGCGCTCCGGCCTCACGCCACACGAGCAGGTGCCGATCGTCCGGCAGCACCGCGACCGAGGGGGAAACGGCGTCTCCGACAAAAGCCGGCAGTCGACGTTCCTCGTGCCAGCGGCCGTGCCCCCAACCCTTGTAGCAGATGGTGCGTCGCAACCGTTCTGCCACCGGTGACTCGCGCCGCGCGACGGTCGCGAGCGGGCGCCGGTGCACGGCCGTGGGAGGCGGGAGCGGCTGCTCACTCCAGCGTGCGTCGCGCTGCTCCTCGTAGAAGAGCCGCAACCGACCCGCGGCGTCGGTGACCACGGTGAGCGGTCCGCCGCACGCATCCGAGAAGGACAGCAGGGTCGTGACGGCGGCGTCCACCCGAAGCGCCGCGGTGGGTCCGACCGCGTGGGTGCGCAACTCGACGCTGCCGCCGACGTCTCGCGCGGTCAGTGTGTCGAACGCTACGGCGATGACGCGTACGATCTCGAGTGCGGTGGCAGCGCCGATGTCGACGAAGTCGTCCGCGCCGAAGCGGACCCGGGCCGGAACCCCGTCGTCCACGGTGATCGTCAGTTCCATCCCCGCACGCAGCGCGAACGGTTCGACGGCGACACTGGTGAGCACCGCCGGCAGGGCGCCCGCGCCTGTGGCACCGGCGGTCGGAAACGACATGACGTCGCTGGCGTCGTCGGCCCCTTCCCAGCGTACGGGTGCGCCCGGGCGCTCTTCGGCGACGAACACGTTGCGGCGCGCCGGCTCGTTCGCGCGCGCAATGTGCTGCGCGAACTCGGTCACCTGCGCGTGCCATCCGGTCTGATAGGTGACCAGCGCGCGCATCGCGGGTACGGTGCCCATCACGTCGAACAAGCGGGTCGCGGCGAGCAGTTCGTTGCGCTGCAGCGGTATCGGCGCCTCCTCGGTGGGGTCCCAGCCGATCATGCGGCTGAGCGCTGGCAACCGACGCGCGTCGACCCGATGCAAGTCGTGCAGGTCCAGCAACTGCTCTGCCGAACTGCGCATCGCGTCGAATCCCATGCCGAACATGTCGATGAAGCGGCGCAGCTGTCCGCCGAGCGGTGCCGATTCCGGTACGCCGGGATGTTCGTGCTCCGGCGGGAGCGCGCGCACGTCGTGTCGCTTGTAGACCTCAGGGAGCATCTCGTAAAGCCGACGGTTCAGACCGTGCGTGTCCCCCGGCGTCGCGATGGCCCGATAGCGCGGCCGTTCGTCGGCAGCGGGCGTCATGCCGTCAAAGAGCTGGTAGTAGTAAGCCGTCCGCGGCGCGAGCTGCAGCGCATCCACCAGTTCCACGCGGATGCGCCACGGCACGCCGAGCGGACTGTAGATGGTGGAGATCGTGCGCCGGAGCTGCTCCACCGGCCGGCCGCTCACCACGGCGGCCACCGAAATCGCGGTCCCGTGCACACGCAATCCATCGTCGACCTCCTCCCAGGCGGGCAGATCGATCACGGTGCGCACGTTGGGGATGGGCGGCGGTGGGAACATGGCGCTGTCGTAGACGACGAACGGATCGGGCGGCGGCGACGGCGGAAACTCGAAGTCGCGTTCCTTGCGCCGCAGTTGCACGTGCGGCACATCGCCCGCGGTTTCAAGCGCGGCCAGGGTCCACGTCCACGACACGCGCAGCCGCCGTCCCACGATATCCGCCGTTGCCTGCAGCCCCTCGAGTCTCATGGGTCGCGGCTCAGACTGGACTGAGTGACGTGCGCACGTGCAGCTCGCCGAGGACGGCGATCTCGAAGTACGCGATCTCGATGCGTCCGTCGCTCTCGACCTGTCGCTGGAGCGCTTGGCGGAGCACCGCCGGCAGTGCCTCAATCGGGGGCAGCCCTTGCTCCGCGAGTGCGCGCGCCACGTCATCGTCGCCGCTGTCCTGCCGCCGAAAGCGCGTGATCATCACCAGCCGTACGCCGGGCACGTCCTCGATCGCATTGTGGATCGCGCTCAGGTAGACCGGCAAGCCGAAGTCCATCCGCTCGAAGGAGAGCTGCGCGCGCACCACGTCTTCCACTTGCTGCCGCACCGCGTCGCCGCGATAGCGCTGGTCGTACGCCACGTCGACGGCGAGATCGACCGGCACGGCAGCCGGATCGAGGACGCGCACGAACGTGCCGGCCATGCGCCGATCTTCGAAGAACGCGACCAGCTGTCGTCGCAGCGCTTCGGGAACCGGTCGACAGCTATCGCCGGCAGGGGCGATGTACAGGTCGACGAGATTCCAGGCACGCGCCCGCGCACGCGCCTTGGCGACACCACCGGCAAGGTGCGCCATCGCCTGATAGTCGCTCACGGTGACGGCGCGGTCGCGCGAGCGGAAGGCGAGGGGTCCAAACCGTTGTGCCTCCGCGGTCGACTCCGCGTCCTGGCCACCGGCCGCCGGTGCGGGGTTGACGACCTCATCGAGGTTGGGCACGACACCCAGTACCTGGCGGATCGTGCGTGCCGGCACGTTGCCTGCCGCACCGCCGCCGGTGCGGTACGAGACCCGAATATTGTTGGTACCGCGCGGCGGCCGCCGCCCGAACATGCCGTCACCGAAGTGAACGCGCGCGTTCACATGCTCGTCATAACGCATGTAATAGTGCCGCGCATCCGGCAGCGACAAGCGGACACGCCCATCTGGCCCGATGTCGTACAGCAGGCTGTCGCGACGGTCCCACCGGACCCACCCGGCCCCTTCGTCGACCTCCAGACGGAGTGTGTCGCGCACCACAGGCCCGGGCTCGAGCGCGAACGACAAGTCGGGCTCCGACGTCGACGATCCGATGGTCGTCAGCGGAATGCTGGTCCCTTGTTGTACGGGCAGACCGCGATAGCGCACACGACCGTCGGCGAGCGGCTCCACCTGATCGGAACCAAGCACGATCGTCAGATCCGGTTCCGTGTACTCGAACGTTTGCGGCTCGGTGACCCCCACGGTGCGAAAGCGCAGTCCGGAGGGAATCACCACCACCGGTATGCCGGTCGCGAACACAAGATCGAGCTCGGCGGCGGCCGGTTCCGGTGGCGCAAGCTCGTAGCCGATGATGCGCAATAAGTTGACGATGTTGCGTCGTTCCGTCGCGGTCCCCAGCACGCTCTGGTCCGCGATGCGATCCTGATAATAGAGGACCAAATCGCCCATATACGCGAAGAGGTCCACCATGAGCACACCGAAGTCCGCGGGACTTCGGTCCGTCCATTCGGGGAGCCGATACTGCGCGAACTGCAACAGCGCTCGCCGCAGCGCGGTATAGTCCTTGTCGGTGAAGTCGATCGTCGGCGTGGCCATAGCGTGATCAGCCGAGCGGAATGAACAGCACGTCCGCCTTGGGGCGGTCGCTGTGGACGTAGTGCATCTCGAGGATCAGTTCACCATCGCGCTGGCGTACGTGGATGTCGGTCACGATGATGCGCGGTTCCAGTTGCAGCAGCGCTTCGCGCGCCTGCCGTGCGATGAGTCGGGCGAGCCCACCGTCGTTCGGCTCCTGCACGAGCTGATGCAGCACCGTGCCGAACTCGCGATTCATCGGACGTTCGCCGCGTCGCGTGGCGAGGATGATGCGCACGTTGTCGTTGATCTTGGCGTCATCGGTCGCCCACGCGATCTGACCGGTGGCCGGATCGATCTGGAAGGGATAGGCAGGGCCCCGGGTGTTCATGCGTCGTCCCTCACGTGCGTACTCATTGCAGCGATCCGGTGCCGGCCTGCGTGCCGGTGCCGCTCTGTTGTTGCGCGGCGTTCACCACGGTCACGCTCACGCCCACGACCTCCGCTGCGCGCACGTATGCGTCGATGGCATCGGCCATCGCCTGCGCCGCATCGGTGGCACGCCAGTCGGGGTTCTCCTGGCCCTGCCGGAATGACGCGAGCAAGGCGTCACGCAGCATCGACTTGTCGAGTGGCACGATGCTCCCCGGTGCGAGGGGTGTTCAGTCGAGCGGACATGGGGGCAATGCGGGGAGTGTGGGAAGTGTGGGAAGCGGGGGCAGCGCGGGTATGCCCGGCGTCGCCGGGAGTGGCAGCGCGATCGTCGGGAGCTGTGGGAGCGTGGGAAGCGGGGGCAGTGCAGGCAGCGACGGCAACGAGGGTGGCGACGGGAGGGATGGCACGCCGGGTACTGCAGGAAACGGCAGCGCGAGCGTCGGTACCGTCGGCGTGGTCGGCAATGCCGGCATGGACGGCAGCGTCGGCAACGCGGGTGGTGACGGCAACGTCGGAATGCCTGGCACCGCCGGCAACGGAAGCGCGAGCGAAGGCAGCAGTGGAAAGGCGCATCGGCTGCTCATTTGACCATGAGGGAACTGGTCAGATGCACGCCATCAATCAGCGGCGGAATGATGGCAGGACCTGGCGGCCCCGACGGACCAACGCCGGTAGGATGTGTGTGCAGCATGACGAACTGCCAGAGCAGCTTGAACGCATTGCCCATGATTGTCGGATCGGACGCGTTGGCACCGGCGGTTACCGTAGTACCGGACAGCACCACGTTCCTGGCCAGAACGGTGACGGTGTCGCCTTTGAGCTCCACCACGCTGCCTCCATCGTTGACAAGCATCATCGATTGATCGGTCATGGAGAGCAGGTGTCCTTGCTGACCGGTGAGCGTGGCTTCCTTCCCGTCGGCATTCAGGTACAGATTGGCCCCGTTGGGATTGGAAACGATCACACTGCCATCCGGCTCCAGTGCCACGAACGCATCGGTGCGATGTCGCAACACCACACGCTCCTCCCCCGATTCGTCGGTGAACTCGACGGTGTGGCCCGATGGTGTGTGTATCACGCGATGCGTCGGCGGATCGATCTTCGCCGCGTCTGGTGTACCATCCACCGGATACCACGTACCGACCCAGATGGGATAGCGGGAATCACCGGCTTCAAACTCCACCCAGAGCAACGCGCCGATGTCGGGGACAAAGAAGTGCCCAGACGGCAGACACGGTCGCGCTGTGACCACGGTCTGCACGCCGAAGATGGAATCCACGCGGACCTTGAGGGTGCCGCGCTGTTCCGGATCGGCATTGTCCACCACAATCCCGCTGTACTTGCCGTAGTACTTGCCCACATGCCGTTGCAGGTCGCTGGGATACACGATCACCTCGTGGCGACGAACTTCGAGCGGAAGGTGTAGCGCGTCGTATCCTTGTCCTTGATGCGGATGGTATGGCGCTCCACCAAATGGTTCACGCGCGTGACGTACCACTTGCCCGCACTCCACGACGCGAGCCCTTCGATGTTCACGCATCCCTTGGCACGCAGGAACACCGTGCCCATGGCGACGCCGCGTCCGTGCAGGCCGACCGTGCGCGTGCGATCCTTCTTGATCGCTGCTTCTGCCGCCGCCTCGTCCGAGGGCAGCCCTGTCGCCACGCGCACCGGCAGCAAGTCTGACGGCCGCTGCACGGCATCTTCGCCGGCGGCCTGCACGCCGGCGGCATACTGTGCACCGGACCCCTGCACCGCCTCCGCGCGCGCTTCGCGCTGCGAGTCCGGCGTGTTTGGAGGGATCTCCGCGACCGGCTCTGCCTCGAGCGCAATCGGCTGCCCGGTCTTCGGGTCGCTGATCACACTCGAGGTCGATGGTGAGGCGCCACTGCCCACCCGCTTGTAGTCGAACTCAAGCAACTGCGAGAACCCGCGGCAGAACTTCAAGGTGCCCATCGGCTCCTGCGCGAGCAGCGCCGCTTCGGAGACGAAGTAGAAGCGGGATGTCCCGCCCTTGTTCACCACCACCGCCGCATCAGTCGGCACCACATTCACTTCCACGAACGCGCGCGACCGATACAATTCAGCGAGATACATCACCAGTTGCAGATCGGTCCGGTTCTCACGACGGAGCGGCTTGTCTTGCTCGATGACGGGCATCGGATCGATCGTGATCGCGCCAATGGGGATCGCGTATCTCGAGAGGATATCCGTGAGCACCTTGTTCAGCGTGCCGGTGAACTGCGCATCGAGAGGCGGCGCATCCTTCGCAGGCGTCGCGGCAAGCAAGCTGCTGAGATCGAACGCCACCACCTCCATCCGGTGCTTGTCGCCGGCGATCGGATTGACCACGCGAATCACGCCTTCGAAGACCAGCGCCTTCTCCAGTTCCCATCCGAGTTCCACCTCGACGCGCTGCCCCGGCGCCAGCGCATCCGCATTGCCGGAATTCGGGTCCACGACTTGCAAGGTGAGCTTGTCGCAGCCGCGGTCGATGTCCTCGACATCGATGCGCCAGACGTGATCGCTCACATCGGCCGTCCCGATCCGCACACGCATGTACACCTGCTCGGCCTGCGGCATCAGAAGCTCCGGGTGCGCAACACACGTCCGACGCCGCGCGCCGGTGGGACCTGCACCGTCGCGCCGGGCCGATAGTCGAGCGGAAAGGCCAGCGGATTCGCATCCGCGATGTGCCACCACGATGCGCTGCTCCCGAAGTAGCGCCACGCCATGTACTCGATCGTTTCCACGCCGGTGACGCGATGGTTGTACATCTCCAGCGCGCCGATCGGCGGCAGTACGCGTGCCGGAAGCGCCGTGGTGACGCCATCGGCACGATGCACCTCGTAGCTCGGCAACGCGCGATAGCGGGAGTTCACGTCTACGGGCATGTCGTCCTCACACGAACAGGTTGACGATCGGCGTGGCATCGGCAAAATCCTCGCCGATTGCCGGACGGTCATACGAACGCAGCACGTCCACGGTGCGCTTCACGAGATCGATCACCGGCGTGAGCGAGTGCGTCTGCTCGACGAGTCGCACCTGCACTTCGGCGCGCGCCGGCGACAGGTCCTCCTGAAAGTCCGTGATCTTGATGTCCAGATCTTCCATCACGCAGTCGAAGCTCAGTGGTCCGAGCACCAGCATGCAGAGCGGCGGGCGGTTCCAGCAGGGAGGTGACCAGTCCTTGGAGGAGATGCCGGTGAGCAGCCACTTGCCGACGTCGGCGAGATCCCACGACGGGTGCATGAACGATCGCAGGATGGCGAGATCCGGTTCGATGCTGCCGCCGTAGCGCACGCCCGGCTCGGTGGGCCCCGCCTCGAGCGCGTCGAGCTTGAACTCCAGCGTGAACTGACGAGGCTCTCCCTCGAGCGCTTCCATCGGCTTGGTGGCCGTGAGCAGCGGTCCGAGTTCCTTGGCGTCTTCGTACAGGCCGAGAAGCGATCCCGCCGCACCGGTACCGGCCGTCGTCTGGTCGAAGCGCCATTTGCCGAAGCTGTTCGCCTGCTGATACTTGTAACGCTTCCGTTCCTGCAGCAGCTCCGGGTTGGTCTGAAACCGGAACAGCAGTGGCGGGATATTGAACACGTTGGCCAGCAAGCCACGCTCGAGCTTCATTGGGCGCACTCCGTGGGCAGCAGTGGACGATTCGCGGATTGAGCAGACACGTTCAGCTCGCGAGCATGCCCTGCGGATCGCCCCAGGAGCGGCCGCGCGCATCCTGGTCGACACCGTAGCGCATCACGGCGTAGAAGATCTCCTCGTCCGACATGACCTGCGTCGTGCCGCCGTGCGTCGGTGCGTCGGTGGTCGCGTCCGACTCCTGCTGGATTGTCGGCAGTGGTTCCAGCACGATCTCTACCCGATCGATCTCGATGCTGGCGCGCGGCGCATCGAACTGTCCGCGACGCAGTCCCAGCGCGCCGCCCGGCTCGCCCGATGTGGGCGCATTCTTCAGATGCTCCTTGAAGATGCCGAACAACGACGACAGGCCGCCCTGCGTGAGCCAGCCCTCATATGCGCTGGCAATGCCTTCGAGTTGCGGCGTTGCCGCCGACGTTTTCTCGATCGGCCTCGTGATGGCATCCGCCACGGCGTCGGCGTTGGCACGAATGGTTGGCAGTCGCTTGTCGAGCACGCCACGCGTGCGGTCGGCTTCGGTCCCCACCGCCTTCTCGAAGCGTCCGGCAAGTCCGCCGAGGGCGCCTTCCGCATCACCGAACGTCTTGGCGGTGGCGTCCTGCAGGTGGGTGGCCGTCTTGTCGACCGCCGTGGTCAGCGTTTCACGCAACGGCTGCACGAGCTTCTGGATGTCGGGAAATGTTCCGATCACGAGTGAGGCGGCGGCCGGGCCAGCTGTGCCCGTCGTGCCAGCGGCATTGGAGGCGAAGCCGGCGTCGTGCGCCGTCTGCAAATTCTGCATGACATCGGCGGGGAAGGACTGCCCCTTGTTCATGAGCATGAAGATCGGTGGCAGCAGCGCCGGCAGACTGCGGATGAGATGATCGATGGTGCGAAAGACGGACATGGTACCGAGTGTTCGCAGCACATCGAACACGCCGGTGACCAGCCATTGCAGCAGCTCTCGAACGACGGTCTGCAGTGCCCCCGTGAGTGCGCCAAGCGCGTCGAAGGCGGCGCCGATCAGCGCATGCACCACGCCGAGGATCGTGGTGAGCATGCCCTGAATGGTGGTGCCCAGAATGGTCATGATGGATGCGACCAGTCGCGCGGCGGCAGCGACGGTTTCGAAAATCACCGTGAGGATGACACCACGCAGCACGAGCGCGCTGCGCAGCAGGAACTGAATGGTCTCGAGCAGCGCGGTGCGAATAACGCCGAGATTCGTAATCAGCAGCGCGATACCGCCGATCACTTGCGGGATCGCGAAGTTGAGTGCGTCCACCACGTACTTGGTTCGATCGAGTAATCGATTGATGCCGTCAAGGATGGCCATCCAGCGCTCGCCGGACGCAGTCAGCGGCATCGACGACGTCTGACCGGCGGCGTTGGCCGCTGCCGGTCCACCCTGCGCCGCGGTGAACATCGCCGTGAGCAGCTTGAAGGTGTCCTTGAGGCCGGCGAGCGTGGTCGCCAGCGACTCGTCCTCGGCCGGCTTGGCCTTCGCACTGCCGGGATCGGCCGTGTCCGTTGTCATCGTGGCGGGTGCCTTCGCCGCACCAATGCCCAACCGCTGAACGATCTTGAGCACGTTCTCGGTGATCCGCTCCAAACGTTCGAGCATCTTCGGCAACCGCAGCGATGTCAGGAAGCCACCCGCCGCACCGCCGATGAGGTTTGAGAAGAAGTTGCCGACGCCGCCGAGCAGTGCTTCGAGAAAGCCGCCAAAGCTGTTGCCGGGCGCGAGGTCGTTGATATTCACCACGTGCACCATCAACGCCCCCTGAAACATGGGCGGAGACCCGAAGCGCGGACCTTCCGCAAGCGCCTTCGCAAACTCGAAGCCCATGTAGCGCGACGTGGCGCGCTGCACATCTTCCAGGGCGCGTCGCGCAGTGCGCACCTGCGTGAGCAGCACCCCCAGTGCGCTGACGACGAGATCGTCGGGATTCATTTCGACGCCTCCAGTCGCTCACCGAATCGTGTGGTGCCGGTTGCGTATGCGCCCTGCACCGCACGCTGGAAGCCGTCGGCCACCCGCGCTGCCAATGGTTGCCCCAACGGCGCCGCCGGTACGACGATGCGCACTTCCTTGGTGTGCACGCGACCGAGCTTTGACCGCTGCAGCAGCTTTCGCGGCGAAATCGGTGTCACGTCGAACGGCGTGTCGTTCCCCTCCTGCTGGTACAGCAACCATTCCTGCAGCACGAGCGACACGAAGCCCGCCATCCCGGCACCGATGGAATCGAAGCCGCCCTGAATGAGTCCCGAGGCGTAGGTGCCGGCCAGCTCCACCAGACCCGCCGGCGTCTCGTTGGTCGATTGCGCCGGAAGCATGGACAGGACGAGCGCGTCACTGCCCTTCAGAATGCGACGCATCAGCGTCATGCCGCCGAACGTGGCCGACCGCGCGGCCGCCTCCTCGAAGCTGAGAGCCGCGCGCTCGAGCGCGCTGGTGGCAGTCGTCACCATCCCGTCGATGCCTTTCTGCACGCCGAACACGGCGCCCGTGAGCGCGCTGTTCAGATCGGTGCGCAGCGGATCGAGCAGCATCGACTTCACGTCGGGGAGTGTCGATGAGTCGAACACCAGCGATGGCTGCGCCTGGACACCAGCGCGCGGTAGTTGCAAGGCGGCGGAGAGCTTCTTCATGGCCACCATATACGCGCCGATATGATGGCCCGACGCCTTGTGCACGACGGCACCAACGATACCACGGGAAATGCTGTTCACACCGCCCCACGCGGACACGAGCAATCCCACCGCCTTGGCCAGCTCGGCGACCGCACGCGCTCCGTTCCCGCGCTGCATCACGAGCTCCCCGATGGTCACCGGGTAGCTGTTCGGCGCCTCGTACTCGGTGCGATCCTTGCTGCTGTCCATCATGTGCGTTTCGATGGTCTCAATCGCCTCTTCGATGGTGTCGAACGCGTTATGCAAGACGAAGCCAATGTTGACACCGACCACTGCCTCACCGTAGGTGACGACGCTTTTGATGAGCGTGGCGACGCCGCCCCACGCTGTCTGCATCTGCGTACTGAACGTCGCGACGCCGTTCATCAGTCCCTTCAGATACTCAAGTCCCACCGTCACATAGACGCTGACGTGCGCGACGACCAGTTCGCGCATCGTCAGGACGTAGACGAGCGCCTGCCGGGCGACTCGGTCGAGATCGAACACGAAGACCATCAGGATCGTCCGCCGCAGGGCAAAGACACTCCGCTCGATATCGAGCATGAAGTCGAGTGCAAACAGTCGGAGGTGCAGGAGCGCGTCGCGCCCCATCGACGGCAGCAGACTGGCAAGCGCAGGAATGACGAGCATGGCTGCCATCAGATATCGTCCGATGCTGTCGATCTGGAACGCCAATGGCAGCGGACTCGACACGCTCGTCGTGGTTCGGTCCAGCGTCGCGCCCGCGCCCGTGGCGCCCGCCGCTCCACTGTCGACGCGTGCCAACGGCGCATCGAGAGCGTCTTTGACCTGCTTCGCCACGTCGAGAATGCCACCGCGACCGTCGCCCAATGCCCGCCATGCGAGCGCGGTCAGGCCGGGGAGGTCTTGTGCGCGCCGTTGTGTGACGTCGAACATCTTGGCCTCCGGCGTCTCGAACCGGCGCACCGACTTCAGAACGCCATCCGTCAACTCATCCAGCACGCGCAACAGTTCGGGAAGCAGATCGTTCTCGCGAATGCGCGCCTTCACGGTGCGGGCCACGTTCCATCGGCCCAGTGCACGCTCGAGATGCGCCCCCACGCCCGACACCGGCGCCGCCAGCAGCGCGCCAGCCTGCAGCGCCGTCACCTGTGCCGTGATGGCGTCGTCGCAGAACTGGAACACCGGGAACGCACGCGTCATGCGTTCCAGACGGCCGGTCTCCGAGGTGCGCTGCTTGAGCCACCGCTCCAACAGCAGGTTCGAACGCACGAACGAGTCGAGCCAACGCCCGAACTGCGCCGCGCGCGGCATCGCCAGTGCATTCCACAGCAGCACGATGGGCACCGCGTGCTACTCCGCCACCACGGCGTACGTTCGCGCGTGGATTTCCTGCAGCAGCAGATCGCGGAACGCACGCACGTCCGGTTCGAATCCGCCCTTGGCGCGCAGCGACAGCATCCCGACGACCGGGCGCAAGCGTCCGTTGTCTTCGATCTCGAGCATCGGCAAGGTCTCCGCTGTTGGGGTGATGCCGTAGACTTCGGCATCGAACTCATCGAACAGTGCGCGAACATCGGGCGCATGCACCCGCAACTCCGGCGGGAGAATGCGACCCACGGCCAGGTAGATGGCGTCGCGCAGTTGTTCATCCGTGAGGAGCAGTGTCGGCGTGCCTTCCGTGCGCAGTAACTCGCGTCGGTCACCGGCGAGTCCGCTTCGCGGGTCGCGCAACAGCGCGTCGGGTACGTGTCGTGCCTTGAGTGCAGCCTTCGCCTCTTGCTCGACGCGTTGGGTCAGCGCCGTTTCGTCGAGCGCGGCGGGCTTGCCGATTCGCTTCATGATGTCGTCGATCCCCTCGATCGTGGGCGTCGATGGGAAGTCGGGGATCGCCGAAACGACAAACGCCGGAAACTTGACGGTGTCGAAGGAGTCGAGGAGATCGTTCAGCGATCCCGTAAAGCCTCCCGTCAAGGCATAGAGTCCAGCATCGAGCAAGGCGTCGCCCGCATCGATGGGGATGAGCGGAGGCTTAGGCTTCGGTGCCTTCGCCGCGTCGCTGAAGGCTTTGCCGACCGCCGGCATCAGCGACATTATACGCTTCACGTTCTCAAGTAGCATGCCAAGGGCGGTCACGGCAAACGCCTTCGCGAAATTCTCGCGCACCTTCCCGTCGTATCCGGCGAGCGCCGATCGGATGGCGCCGTATGTGGACGTGATGTCCTTGGAGGACTGCTCCAGCAACGGGCCGACACTCTCCATCAACGTCGCAGGCAACGCCATGATCTGCGCAAACGCACGCTTGATCACCGCGATCGGACTGCTGGGCGACTTGAATGGTGCCTGCAGCGCGTCCTTGAGTCCGTCCATCAGTTCCGAGAGGGTGGACATGACCGTGTCCACCAAGGCGCCGAGCGCGCGGAACTCGCCGACCACGTGCGGCAGGACGGGCGCGATGCGTGTGATGAGCATGGCCGCGAAGCCGATCACCTGCGCAAACAAGCCGGCCAGTACGTCGAGCGTGTCGAGCAGGCGTCGCAGCAGGGGATTCTTCACCAGTGCGCGCGGGCCGGTGATGAGATCCCAGAAAGAGACGACCACCGCGATCAGCATGGCCACTTCGCCGAACATTTCGTACGCGTGCCGACTCGCGTCATCCCCACCGAGCACGGCGGCGAACACACCAGCCGTGGAGATCGGCAGACCGAGTCCGATCAGCAGCGCAGGTCCGAGCGCCCAGCCGAGAATGCGATACACGAGCGAGAGCACCCCGCCGTACTTGCGTCCCACGAGGACGTCGGAGATCTCACGCGCGTGTTTCGCGATCGCGATGAACCCGGTTGGCGTCAGTGCGAGTCCGACGAGCAACCCGCTCAACCCCGCGGAGGGTCCCATCAGGTTCAACTCGGTGGCCGGACCTGGCATGCTGCGAATCACAGCGAGGTAGCGACGGCGGAACGCGTCGACGTTGGCGATCGCGATGTGGAGCTGCAGCTCCTTCGCCGGCACACTGCGGCCGAACCAGTGCACCATGAACGCACCGCGCGCGCGACGCAGTACCTGCTCTTCCATTCCCACCAGCCGGGACCACGGCGACAGCACACGCCCGGTACGGGCGAGTGCGGAGGCGAGCGGCGGAAGCAGCAGAAAGAGTGGCACAGGTCATCGCGTGCGGGAGGTTTTGATCTGGGCGTTTTCTCGCTCGATCTGATCGGCGAGCAGCTTGACGAAGGCGCGGCGCTCTCCCGTCTCGAGCGACACGATTTCGGTCCATGCCCAGTGGAGGTGATACGCGAGGAAGAAGACTTCCTGCCTGAGCGATTCGGCGCTCAGTCCAGTGACAAAAAATGCGTCAGATCCAGATTGGTCCGGATGGACTCCCCGCAGGTGGGACAATCCATGTCACGCAGGAGGTCCACACCGGGTGCCGCGCGATTCAGTGCCTTGTCGAGCAGACGGCGGTCGGTGAGGGTGAGATCGGCAAGCAACTTGGGTCCGAGTGCCTGCACGCGATGCATTGACAGGTCACCGAAGCTCTTGATGCAGCGAGCCAGGAGTGCGTTCTTGCCGCTCGACGGATTCTTGCGGATGAGCGGCGCCACGGCAGACTCGTCCACGCCGCGTGGCAGTGTCAACGTGACGGACGTGTGACAACTGTTGTCGGCATCCCAGTAGCCGTCGACCAACTCGACACGGATGTCTTCGAGGACCTCGTCGGCGCGAAGACTCCGCACGGGTAGATCGTCGAGATTCTCGGTAACGTTCATCTGCTCGTTGCACGCCGGACAGGTGTAGCGTGCCTCGAGTTCCGGACCGAAGGTGAAGGCGCGCAGTCGCAGCAGCAGGTAGTTGCGGTCGGCCGAATACCAGTTGCCGACATCCTGCCGCGTGAGCTTTTCCTCGCCCTCGAACTGCGTGATGCAGCTGAAGATCAACTCGGTCACGAGCTTACCCCCGTTGCGCTGATTGGCCTTGTCCGCAAGAATGGCCTCTTCCCGACCGGTCATCTTGCGCAGGGCGCCCTGCCGCCGCGACACGCCGTCGGCGCCCGCGAACCCGATGGGCAGGGCAAACTCCATTTCGCGTTGCATGGTGAGCGGTGGATCGCCGGCGAGCGTGCCGTGCGTCGCGCTGTGACCGTGCATTCCCGAAGGGAGGGTTCTGGGCGTCACCATCGTGCTCATCGTTCTCTCCGGGTGTGAGGTGCGGTGCGGGTCACGGGGCGATCCGTTCCAGGCCTTCGTGTTCAAGCACGATGGTCTGTGTGAAGAAATTGTCGGTACCGGCCTCGAGGTCACTGAACTTCGACGACTTCACCCACGCATCGAAGAACAGGAACGTCAGCACATCGGTCCCGTTGTGCCGCTTGATGATCGAGCCGTCTCGGCGGATCTGCGAGCCAAGGCTGCGACTCTCGCTGAGGCTGAACGTCTCGCGCCACCAGTCGAGATAGAGCTGATCCTGAGGACTGCCATCCATACGTCGTTCGATCGTCAGCGAATCGAATTTTACTTTGGTCGACGAGATTTTCCGCACGTGATGACTGCCACCGTCCGGCTGTTCGATCGTGTCATACTCGCCTTCGCTCAACCCGGTAATGCGCGTCACGCCTGGACTTTCCACGCTACCCACGACCAGTACGAACTCCGTTGCCTTGTATCCTTCCCAGGCTTCACCGACCTGCGGCATGGCTCACGCTCCTTCAAGGATGGGGTCAGGCATCGGAGGCAGACGCGCCGCTGTCACGCTGTCCGACCATGACGACGATGGATTCAGCCGGACGACCGGGGTACATGTAGATCTCGACGGTGAGAAAGCCGAGTTGCACCTGATCGGGCGGGTTGTTGCTCGCGTCGCAGATGACGGTGAACGTCTCGGAGGGTGTGCCGGTACCGAACGCACCCTGACGCCAGAGTTGCGTGAGGAACGGGGTCACGCTGCCGTACTTCACCAGATTCCAGAGCGAATCGCGGTTGGGCTCCTGTCGTACCCAGCGCAGCCCCTGCTTCAGGCTTGTCTTCACGAAGTTGAAGAGCAGGCGCACGTTCACGAAATACCACCGCGAATCGGTGCTCAACGTGCGTGAAGCGTCGATCACGACACCGGCGCGCGGTACGGCGCGAATCCCATTCACGCTGCCGTTCTTCACCAGGTCCGTATGTTCGGCGTCCGTCAATCGATAGGTCACGTCCAGCACATTGCGCAGTCGCGCTTCGTCGCCGGCCGGTGCCTTCCATACGCCGCGTGTGCCCTCGATGCGCGCGTATACGCCCATGATATGCCCGACCGGCGGCAGCGAGATCATGGGGTTGTCACCAACACCGGCGGGATCCATCACCTGCACCCACGGTCCGTACAGTGCGCCGTACACCTTGGCGCCCTGCAAGCTCTGCCCGTAGCTCAACGCAGTGCCAGCCTCGATCGCCCCGTCGGGGATCGCACCGATGTACATGCAGTCGCCGCGGCCATCGCAATACGTGATGCCGGCGGCGGCGATCGACGGATCGGTGCGCTCGCACGTGACCAATTGCACCTCGTACGGATCGAAGGCGTAGAAGCCTGTGCGTGCGGCCTGATCACCAACGAAGTCGGCCGACGTGGGCACCGCATCCACGCCACCGGTCGTAAAGGCGACCGGTACCGCGAGATCGACAGGTCGGTCCGCTCCGATCCCCGTTGCGCTCCCTTCATCCACGACGCGCACATAGCGCGAGCCGGTGAGGACATCGTTGAGCACCGCAGCCGCATAGTTGGGCACGTCCGGTTCCATCGACAAATGCGACCATGTTTCGACGAGCTGACCGGCCTGCGTTCCGTCGCGATAGATCTCGATGGTGAATTCGAGCAGCCGGATGCGGAGCGCCAATGGGTCGTACGCGGCGGGCGCAGCAAGTGCCGGACTCCAGGTGAGGTCGCGTGTGAGGGCGTTGATCGACTGCAGTTTGACCACGTCCGTCGTGACACCATCCGACAACTCCACGATGTCTCCAGCGGTCAGCCCATCGATGCGATGCAGGCGCGTTCCCCCTGCCGCCAATGCGGTCGTGGTCGCCGCACCTGTCGCCACGGCTGGAAAGCCGAGCGCCACGTTGATGGCAACGCTCAGCGAGGTGAAGCCACCGGTCAGCGTTGCCACGTTGCCCGTGGAGATAATTACGAGTGCGCCACCACCACCGAGCATAGCGTCGACATCGTCACTGCGCGCGTTGATCGCGTTCACGAGCTCGGCGGGCGTTGCCGAGGCAGGATTCGCGAAGTCGGCGGCCGAAAAGGTGATCACAGACGCGGTGGCCGCTCCGTCGATCGTGATGTTGAGCGAGGGAAATCCTGCGGCGACCATGTCGGTTGCTGCGGGCAAGGCGGCCGGGGTGGACACGGTGGCACGCGCCGTTTCGCCGAGACGCAACCCACTGATCGACGCGCTCCGCGTCGTTCGCACATGCAGTGACCGCCCCCAACTTCCTGGATCGACGCTGCCGCGAAAGCCGCCCTCCAATCGGAGCGTTGGTGCCGGACCGGAGTCGGAGAGGGTCAGCGACGCCGGCGTGCTTGCGGCGGCGACCACGCGGTTCACATACGCCGTGCGTCCGCCGTTGTCGAAGAACCCCTTCACGAGGTATGCGCCAAGTCCGTTGTCGATGTACGAGCCGAAGCGCTCGACGAAGGCCGGGTAGCTGTTCACGCGCGCCGGCGTATTGGGAAGCCCGCGTTCGGTGAGCACGTTGAACGCACCAACCGACGTTGCCGCACCGGCGATCGCTGGAGAGGCGCTGCCGTCAACCTCGATGACGTTGAGTCCGATGTTGTAGCTCATTCCCCGCCTCCCCGCGATGGCGTACGCTTTTCGCCACGATTCGCACCGCTGGATCTGGCGCGCTCGCCGGCAACGATGCGCGCTGTCGGACGCGGCTCGTCTACAGCCTCGGTCTCCGGCGGCGGTGCTTCCACCACCGGCAGGGCGTGACGTGTCAGCACACCGCGTCGCTCGAGCACGCCGCAGATGGGGTCGCGTACACCACGCTCGATCGTCGCGCGCGGAGGAAGAACCACCACACCGTCGGCAAGGTGTAGTTCAACAGGTCGCGAGGAAGCGTTGCGATAGAGCGCTGTGGCGGGGTCCATGTCGGCTCCGAGTCTGGTCCAGTGACAGTGGCTAATTCAACACGTCTTCGGTCGTGCGGATGGTGCGCGCGCCCCGCACGAGCCCGAACGACGCAGGCTCCCCATATGCGGCGACGCGATAGTACAGTGCCGGCGTCACCACCACCTCGGTTTCCTGGATCGGACGGGGAATCGACTCGAGTGCGTGGGGCACGGCGGCCACGAGCAGATCGCGGCGGTGGCGAAGTACATCGATAACGAACTGGAGCAGCGCCGCCTGCGTGGGCGCGTCCGTTGCCACCGGTTCGATGCGATAGAACAGGTCATACGGTTCGCTCTCGCTGCGCACACGATACCCGTCGTCGGTGTAGTCGCTGCGCGGTCGCAGTCCCGTCGCGCGACGCCCGGCATGTCGTACGTCGTAGTGCACGAGGCGGAGCCACGGAACCGCTGGCGCGACCGCACCCGGCACGTGGACCCGCGCGGGGACCGGCGCACCCAGCACCAATTGTCCGTCGAGCAACAACAACAGTGCGGCATCGACATCGGCGATGAGCTCGGCCCGGGCCGAGACCAGATCGTCGAGCCACATTGAGACGCTCCCGGCCGCCGCGACGTAGGTGAGGCGCAGCTGGGATACCGCAGAGCGTACCGCCGGCGCGAGATCATCAAGCGCGAGTCGTACGAACTGCCACGCGTTCGGCGCATCCGCATGCAAATACCGATGCCAGTCGTTCCCCACGGCATCGATTGGAAGTGCGGCAGAGCCGAGCTCCACGCGCAGGCGAAACGGATGTGCCTCGGAGCCATCGCTTCGACTGGTGCAGCGATACCAAAGGCGGAGCTCCGCATACACATCGAGATCGAGCGCCGGAATCGCGCGCTCCACCCGGTGTCCTGTGGCCAACGCCGTGGCGTCGATGCGCAAACTCGCTGCGTCCGGGAGATAGCCACGGTGCAGCACGTCGGTCGCGTGCGCGAGCTCGACCGACGGCACGTTCGCGGCGTCGACGGCGACCCACGGCACCGCAGCACTGAAATCGTCTATGAGGATCGCCGACATCGTCCCTGAACCTGAAGGAGCGCGCTGCACCGCCGCGCGAGTACTGCACGCGGGGGCGAATTCCATGGTAGGGTGCCGCGCAGCGCCGATCTCGCCAATGGATCGCGTGGTCCATCTGGGGTTCAGCGTAGATCCACGAGCGTCTAGATCCCGACACCACACAGGAGCAGGTCGTGCGTCAGGAACTTCCGGGACGCATCGTGTCTATATCGGTTGTCCACTTTGTTTTCGAACCATCTGCGTCGGCCCATCCGTTTCCGCTCATCTGTTCGAGCCATCTGCTTCGGGGAGTTGCGAAATGCCGTCGACACGCGCTCACCACCATCGCCGCACAGCAATGGCTCAGCCTTCAGTCCGACGCGCACCGCTCCTGATGCTCGCGCTGGCTGGCATGGCGATCGCGGCGACGGTAGTACTGTCGAGCGTGGTCGCGGCGCAGCAGGGCGCGGCATCGCCCGCATCCCGCTTCGAGCCCACGACCTTCCGCAAACCGACGGACGGTCAGCTGAAAACCTTGCTCACGCCCATGCAGTACCGGGTGACGCAGCACGACGATACGGAGCCGCCGTTCCGCAACGCGTTCTTCGATCATCACGAGGCCGGCATCTATGTGGATGTCGTTTCCGGCGAACCGTTGTTCAGCTCCACCGACAAATACGATTCCGGGACCGGATGGCCGAGCTTCAGCAAGCCGATCGCCAGACAGAACATCCGGAGTGTGACCGATCGCATGTATGGCGTGGAGCGTGTCGAAGTCCGTTCACGTCAGGGTGACTCGCATCTTGGTCACGTCTTCGATGACGGTCCGAAACCTGCGGGGCTGCGCTATTGCATCAATTCCGCGTCGCTGCGGTTCGTCCCGGCTGCTGCGCTGACGAAAGAGGGATACGGGGAGTACGTGAAGCTGTTCGCGAGCGCTCTGCCGTCCCGATAGAAACGTCTGCGTGACTATGGTGTAGCACCACTTCAGACGTGATGGAGACTGAGCCATTTCGTCTCCGGTGCTGTACATTCGCGATCGAGTCCGTTTGTGTGGACTCGATCGTGCTTTTGTGGGCAGATCTGTTCTGCGTCGAAGGTCCGGACCGAGTCGGGAGCCGGTGCCAGTCTGGAACCAGGAGTCGTTTCGCACGCATTCCGCGACCGAGACCCTGCAAGATATGTCGCTCGACACCTTGTTCTTCAAGAATTCGCTGCTGAGCTGGTTGGTGGCGCACGGTACAAGCGTCGTCGTGTTCGCTGCACTGCTGCTCCTCAGGCGGGTCATCGTGCGGCGTGCACTGGCGATGTCCGCCAAGACCGCGATGAAGTGGGACGACACGCTCGCAGAATTGTTGCGCCAAACGAGCGCTCCGTTTCTGTTCGTCTTTGCCCTCACCTGTGGCGCGAGGCTGCTGAGCTTGCCCGACCGCATGTCGGTCGCCTTGAACACGATCGTCATTGTTGTATTGCTTATCCAGGTCGGCATCTGGCTGACGGCTGCGGCGCGGGACATCCTCGAGCGCTATCGTGCCGACAAGCTCCCGAACGATCGCAGCACCGCCACCATGATCGGCGCCATCTCGTTTGTCGTCCAGCTGGTAATCTGGTCGGCGGTGCTGCTGCTGGTGCTCGACAACATGGGCTTCGACATCACGGCGCTCGTGGCCAGCCTTGGCGTTGGTGGCGTCGCCGTCGCCCTCGCCACCCAGAACATTCTCGGCGACTTGTTCTCCTCGCTCGCCATCGTACTCGACAAGCCATTCGTGCTCGGCGACTTCATCATTGTCGACGACTTGCTGGGCAGCGTGGAGAACATCGGACTCAAGACCACGCGTTTGCGCGCGCTGTCCGGCGAGCAGCTGATTTTCTCCAATGCCGACCTGATCGGGAGTCGCGTCCGAAACTTCGGACGCATGTACGAGCGTCGGGTCCTTTTTCCCATCGGGGTGACGTACCAGACCCCGCGCCGTGATCTCGAGCGCATTCCCGACATGTTGCGCGCCGCGATCGAGTCGCAGGACGATGTCCGCTTCGACCGCGCGCACTTTGCCAGCTACGGCGACTTTTCGATCAATTTCGAAACGGTCTACTACGTGCTGTCGCCCGAATACAATCGCTACATGGACATCCATCAGGCGGTCAATCTGTCCATTCACGAACAGTTTGAGGACGCCACGATCGAGTTCGCCTATCCCACACAAACGCTTGTGCTGACACGGGGCGTCGCATCGACGCGCGAGCTCGAGACCACGCCGGCGTAGCGCTGCCGGCACCTGCCGTGTTTGCCTTCGATCAGCGGAGCGCGGCATCCTGCAGTCCGGCGCCGCACGCGCCTGCTGATCGAGTGAGGTTTCATGCGGCTTTCCCTGCGATTCATTCTTCCACTCGTGCTCGTGCTCACGGGTGTTGCGTACTTCGTCGCACCGTTGCTGGACCGGCAGACGGCGCAGTGGTTCACGAAGGACCTTGATATGCGCGCAACACTCATTGCGGCAACTGTCGAGGAGCAGGTCGAGACGCTGGTGCAGTCCGGCGACACTGAGTCGATGCAGCGATTTTTCATGCGCCTCACACAGGACGAACGTCTCTTTGCCGTTGGCTACTGTGCATCCCGGTCCGCCACGATCGTGGCCACTGCATCGGTGCCGCAGGCACTCACCTGCGCGCAGCTCGATCAGTTCGACGACACCAGTGCGCGTGGCAACCTCCTGCAGAGTCAGAGCGGCCCGCTGCTCGTGTCGGTACGTCCGTTGCGCGTCGATGGCCTGGCGACTCCCAGGCTTGTGCTCGTACATGACATGGCCTTTGTCACGCGGCGAAGCGAAGAATCGCGCCGGTATCTGTTCTTCATGTTCACTGCACTTGCGCTGCTCGTCTCCCTTATCACGGTTGTCGTCGCGCATTTGAGCTGGCGCGGTTGGATGTCCGGGCTGCGATCGTTGGTGCGAGGGGACGCGCTTATGCAACAGCCGCTGGCCAGGGAACGGCCGGAGCTGCAGCCCATTGTGCGTGATCTGCGGGCGCTGATACAGGACATCCAGTCCGAACACCGGGTGCGCGAGGACGGGCAGGCGTCGTGGAACCCAGCAGCGCTGCGCGCGATTCTCGATGGCGAGTTGCGTGGTCAGCAAGTGATCGTGGTTTCCAATCGCGAGCCGTACATGCACGTGCAGGAGGAGGACCGCGTCGTGATCAAGCAGCCGGCGAGCGGCGTGGTCACGGCATTGGAGCCGGTGATGCGCGCCTGTTCCGGCACCTGGATCGCGCATGGATCCGGCTCGGCAGATCGTGCATCGGCCGATCGCCATGATCGCGTGATGGTGCCGGTCGAGCGCCCGGCATACACGCTGCGCCGCGTCTGGCTCAGCAAGGTCGAAGAGGAGGGCTATTACTACGGCTTTGCCAACGAGGGACTCTGGCCACTATGTCATAACGCGCACGTGCGCCCGACCTTCCGCGCCGCAGACTGGGCACAGTACGTCGCTGTGAACCGCAAGTTCGCACAGGCCGTGGTGGACGAAGCGACGTCGTCCGATCCCATCGTCCTGGTGCAGGACTATCACTTCGCGCTGCTTCCGCGGTTCGTGCGTGAGCTGCTCCCGGCCGCCACGATCATCACCTTCTGGCACATTCCCTGGCCCAACCCGGAAGCCTTCGGCATCTGTCCGTGGCGCAAAGAACTCCTCGACGGAGTGCTGGGCGGCAGCATCCTCGGATTTCACACGCAGTTTCATTGCAACAACTTCCTCGACACCGTCGACCGTCAGCTCGAAGCGCGTGTCGACCGGGATACGTTCACCGTGTCGTATCGCGGGGAACCGACGGCCATCAAGCGCTATCCGATCTCGGTGCAGTGGCCGCCGAGCCCCGAGCTCGTGAGCGAATCGGTGGAGCGGAGCCGGGACATCGTGCGGGTGCGGCACGGACTGCCTCCGGAGCATGCCATTGGTGTCGGCGTGGACCGTCTCGATTACACGAAAGGCATTGAGGAGCGCTTTCGCGCCGTGCAGCGCTTTCTGGAGCAGCATCCGGAATGGATCGGTCGATTCTCGTTCATACAAATTGCGGCGCCAACGCGCTCGGTCATCGACGACTATCAGGCGTACGAGACGCGAGTGCGATCCATTGCCACGCGCATCAACGCGCAATTCTCCAATGCGTTGCATCCACCGATTATTCTGCACGCCGAGCATCACGAGCAACGCGAGATCTTTCAATACTTTCGCAGCGCCGAGCTGTGTTTCGTGAGCAGTCTGCATGACGGCATGAATCTCGTGGCCAAAGAGTTCATTGCGGCGCGCGACGATGATCGCGGCGTGCTGGTCCTCAGTCAGTTCACTGGCGCGGCGAAGGAGTTGCCCGAGGCGATCATCGTCAATCCGTACGATGCGGAGCAGTGCGCGGAGGCGCTGCATCAGGCCCTGTCCATGCCCGGACACGAGCAGCGGGCCCGCATGCGATTGATGCGCAGTATCGTCGGTGAGTTCAACGTCTATCGCTGGGCCGGTCGCATGATGCTCGACGCGAGCGATGTGCGACGCCGCACACGCATGGTCGAACGCTTCGAGTTCCCGCTGGATGTCGGGTTGACGCGCAAGGCTGATCGCGTGAGGCTGGGATGACGGGCGCCACTGTCACCACCCTGCCAGAGGCTCCGCTGCTGCGCCGGCAAGCGGCCCGCGATCTCCGCTCGCGGCAGATTCCCGTTCCGCAGACCGACTGGGCGTACTTCCTCGATTTCGACGGCACGCTGGTGGAGATCGCCTCGCATCCCGATGGCGTGCGGCCAGACCAGCGACTTCGCGTACTGCTCGACGAGTTGCTGCGCGCCACTGGTGGCGCGGTCGCGCTCATCACCGGGAGAGCGATCGACGAGATCGACGCACTCCTTGGCATGCCGCACCTGGCGGTCGCCGGACAACACGGCGCTGAGCGCCGCGATGCGTCCGGTGCACGACCCTCGCGGCCACGCGCGACGACCGACCTGTCGTTTGCGAGAGCGACGCTGCTGGCACTCGTCGTCCGATATCCGTTGCTTCACTTCGAGGACAAGGGACTCTCGATGGCGCTGCACTACCGGAACGCGCCGGCTCTCGCGAGCTTCGCGCACCGGACCGTCCGCACGTTGCAACGACAGCTGGGCGCCGGGTTCACCACTCAACCGGGCAAGCGCGTCATCGAGCTCAAGCCGGCTGGCTACACCAAGGGCGACGCGATCGTCGCGTTCATGCACGAGCAGCCGTTCGTCGGCAGACGGCCAGTGTTCGTGGGCGACGATACCACCGATGAGCACGGCTTCAAGATGGTCAATCAAGCTGGCGGCGTCTCGGTCAAGGTCGGACGCGGCCGGACGCTCGCCGCACACCGTTTACCGACCGTCGATGCCGTGCATACCTGGTTGCGGCGCGCGACTCTTCCGACAATCGGAATCATTCCCTCGCAGAGGAGTCGATGACATGGAGGTAGTTCACGCCTCGCTCGAGTTGGGAATGATCGGCAATGGAACCGTCAGCGCACTGATCGACGGCGCCGGCACCATAGTTTGGAGCTGCTTCCCACGCTACGACGGTGATCCCGCGTTCTGCTCGCTGCTCGATGACCCAAGCGCGGACGACCGGTCATCCGTCGATCGTACCGGTTTCGCGACGGTGGAGCTGATCGATTGTGTGCGTACGGACCAGCATTACCTCGAGAACACCCCGATCCTCGTGACCACGCACTACGACGCGCGCGGTGGGTGCATCGAGATCACTGACTTCTCGCCGCGCTTCGAACAGTTCGGTCGCATGTTCTGCCCGATGACACTTGTTCGACGTATTGCGCGCATCGCCGGACATCCGCGTGTGAGGATCCTGGTAAGACCCGCCGCCAGGTACGGCCGCTTTCCCGCGGAGCAGACGTATGGCAGTAGTCACGTCCGCTACGTCGGCGGCGATGTGGTGCTGCGACTGACCACGGACGCTGCGCTGACGCCGATTCGCGAAGAGTCCGCCTTCTTTCTCGAGGAGACCCTCACGCTGATCCTCGGCCCTGACGAGTCCGTGCCCGACGCCGTGTCCATTGTCGGCCGACGCTTTCTGGAGGAGACGACGGCGTTCTGGCGAAAGTGGGTGCGCGCACTTGGCATACCGTTCGAGTGGCAGGACGTGGTCATTCGTTCCGCGATCACGCTCAAGCTGAATGCACATGAAGACTCCGGAGCCGTGGTCGCCGCCATGACGACGTCGATCCCCGAATCGGAGGGGAGCACCAGAAACTGGGATTATCGTTTCTGCTGGCTGCGCGATACGTACTTCGTGGTCGATGCGCTGAATCGACTCGGTGCGACGCACACGATGGAGCACTTCCTTGTCTACATCCTCAACATCGTTGCGAACGCCGAGGATGGCGTGCTGCAGCCGCTGTACACCATCAGCGGCAGCAAGGCGGTGGACGAGCGGATCGTCGACTCTCTGCCGGGCTATCGCGGCATGGGGCCGGTGCGCGTGGGCAACGATGCATACCGGCAGGTGCAGCACGACGTGTACGGATCGGCGATTCTGGCAACGGCGCACGTGTTCTTCGATCGCCGGCTCGCGCAGCGTGGAGACGAGTCTCTCTTCGCACGCCTCGAGGAGCTCGGCGACAAGTGTGCCGCACTCTATGACAAGCCGGACGCCGGTATCTGGGAGCTGCGCGGCAGCACGCACGTGCACACGTTCTCGAGCATCATGTGCTGGGCGGGTTGCGATCGCCTGGCGCGCATCGCCTCACATCTTGGGATTTTGGAGCGCGCGACGTATTGGAAAGCGCAGGCGGATCACATGCACGAGGTCATCTGCAATCGGTGCTGGAGTCCGGCGATGAACAGCTTCGTCGCGACCATGGACGGAGACACGCTCGACGCCTCGCTGCTGCGCATGTACGATGTGGGGTTTCTCCCCGCCGAAGATCGGCGTTTCATTGGTACAGTGAGTGCCATCGAGCGCGACCTGCGACGCGGCGACTTCATCTTCCGCTACGTGATCGAAGACGATTTCGGCACGCCAGAGAACGCTTTTCTGGCATGCACCTTCTGGTACATCAACGCACTGGCCGCCATCGGACGCACGCAGGAGGCACGACGGTTATTCGAAAGTATTCTGACGCGGCGGAACCGGCTTGGTCTACTGGCCGAGCACATCGATCCGTCAACGCATGAGCAGTGGGGCAACTTCGTGCAGACTTACAGTATGGTCGGTTTGATCAGCTGCGCAACAAAGCTGTCGATACCCTGGGAGCGCGCGTTCTAGCGAAGTGATACCATGCCATGCCCGCGCGTGGCGCTTCTTTCGCATCCGCGCAATCGGGTTCGGCGGCGGCATGGCGGTCATGGCGTTGCGCCGATACCGGTTCGCACGATCTCCGTGAAATCTTCTTATGACGACATAGCCGGTGCGACCGCCTTGGCTCCGCGCAGGATGACATAGCCCACCACGCCCGCCACCGTCGAGGCTGCCAGCACACCGAGCTTGGCAATGTCGAGCAGCTCGTCCGTGTTGAAGGCGAGCCCGGCGATGAACAGCGACATGGTGAAGCCGATCCCACCAAGCCACGCGGCACCGTGCACGTGACGCCAGTTCGTGCCACTGGGCAGATCGGCTGCGCCCAGTTTGACGGCGAGCAGGCTGGCCAGCGTGATGCCGACCGGCTTGCCCACAAGCAGGCCCAGCGCGATGCCTACTGCGACAGGGTGCGTTAACGACGCGCCCACGTCACCACCCAGCCAGACGCCTGCATTGGCCAATGCAAAGAGCGGCATGATGAGGAACGCCACAACGCCATGCAGCGAGTGCTCCATACGCCGCAGCGGTGACTGCGCGGCGTCCGCCGCCGCTTCGATGTCGCTCAGTGCCTGCTGATGCCCCTGATTCGTCAGCACCGAGGTGCCCGGCTCGTCGGCGGCGCGGAAATCGGCCAGACTCGTTTCGGCATTGTCGAGGAATTCGTCTTCGCTGATGCGCGTACGTGCCGGCACGGTGAGCGCGAGCAGGACGCCGGCGATCGTGGCGTGAATCCCCGATTTGAGCATGAAGAACCAGAGGACCACACCGAGCAGCGCATAGGTGATTGGACGTCGCCCGCCAGCGAGATTGAGCCCCACGAGCATCGCCAGCGCCACACCGGCTGCGGCAAGCGACGTCCAGTCGACGGCGCTGGTGTAGAACAGCGCGATGACGAGGACCGCCCCGAGGTCGTCGGCGATGGCCAGCGCGGCAAGAAACACGCGCAGACTGGCGGGAACGCGATCGCCGAGCAGGGCGAGAATGCCGAGAGCGAAGGCGATGTCCGTGGCCATGGGGACGCCCCAGCCGGAGGCACCCGGTTCGCCGGCATTGATGGCAGCGTAGAGTAGCGCCGGCACCGCAATACCGCCGATGGCTGCCGCGACGGGCAGCGTCGCGGAGCGTCGTGTGGCCAGCTCGCCGACCATGACTTCGCGCTTGATCTCGAGGCCCACGAGAAAGAAGAACACCGCCATCAGCGCGTCGTTGACCCAGGCATGCAGGGTCAGCGAAAGCGTGTACCCTGGCGTGCCGATCGAAAGCGGCGTTTCCCAAAGGTGATGGTAGCTCTCGGCCCACGGCGAGTTCGCCCATCCCAGCGCCACCGCGGTAGAAGCCAGCAGTACCAGTCCGCCTGACGCGGCCGTGGAGAAGAAGCGTTGGAAGGGACTGAGGACGCGTTCGACGAGCGGCGTGGGGCGTGCCGTGTCCAAAGTCGACGAACGACTCAACGCCCGCTCGTGGGTAGATGCATTGTGAACTCCCGATTAATTGTTGGGCGACAGGCGACATCGTAGAGCATCGCACCCCTGAGCGTGACACCGTTTGCAAGAATGACTCCGCGATACGGCCGTGTCTGCTTGAACATGTCGTCGGGTCGTCACATCCCTATGTTGAGTTTTTGCGCGCCATTCGCCTCCGGAAACCATCATCATGCCATCCTCGCGTTTCTTCGCATCCCGTGGTTCATGCGCAGTGTTGTGCGGCGTCGCCCTCGCTACGCTCGCTTCGACGGCAGCCGCGCAGATCGTCGACAACTTCGAGTCGTACACCCTGGGCTCGCTGCCCTCGCCTACTTGGCTCGATGCCGGCGCCGTATTGCCGCAGGGACGCATTCCGCCGTTTCCCTCGGCGTATGTCATCAGCACGCTGGATGCATTCGGTAATCCCACGCAGGCGGTCGCCACGGTGGGCGACCTGGCGACGAGCAAAGGGATTTACGCCAACGTGCCAGTCTCCACCTTCTATCTGCTGCGTGCCGATGTGCGAGTGGATCGCTACAGTGACGCGCCGGCATCAACCACCGAAGACTGGGCGATGCAGCTGACCTTCGGCCGCAACGGTGTCGAGAACTGGGCCTACACACCGCAACTCGGCATCTACGCCTCGTCACTCACACGAGGGTGGCGACTGTTCAGCAATAACCCATCCGCGTCCATCGACCTCGATCTCCAGGTCGCGGCGAATGTGGGGACGTGGTACACCGTGCAGCAGAGCTTTGACGCACTGCTCGGCGTGTTCCACAGCCAGATCTGGGACGCAACCAGCGGGAGTGTCCTCCTCGACACCTTCAATACGCTGAGCGGCTGGGATCCCGCCGACGCCACCTTCGACGCGTGGGCGTTCATTGCCGGCGACCTTTCGGCGAACGACCAGGTCGGCAACATCGGTGTGGTCGACAACGTGAACATCGTCGCCACCACCGTTCCCGAGCCGGCCACATTCGCGTTGCTCGCCCTCTGCCTGATTCCCGCGGCCGTCGTGGCCCGGCGGCGGCGGCACTAGGGGCGACGCGCGAACTCGGGCAGCGGCAATCGGCCGGCGTATCCCTACGATCTCCACGAGCTGCTGCTCGCGGTCGGAGTGGTGTCTCCCAGCAATCCACGACTCGATTATCACATCAGGCGCGAACTCAATCTTCGCGACGACGTGGGCGAGTACTGGGTGGTCTATCCTGATGCGCGCACGGTTTTGCGCTGGCGCGACGCGGCAAGTCGGTGCAACGCGGCTTCACCGCTCCAAGTGAGGCGACGAGCTCGTGCTACCTGCGTAGCACGGTATTTTTGCGCGACTGGGAGCGTGGCCCCGCACTTTCATGACGATCTCGCGTCGTAGCGCAGTGTCGATGGCAAGGAACACGCGTGCCTTGCCGCCGCCGAGCTCACGCTCGATGCGGTTGCCGTCGGCCAAGGCAGTACTCGGGCGCTCGAAGGTGCCCGGCGAATCGGCAGTCATGTCGGTTGCGGCGGAAACACCGCATCGACGGCACCTCGAAAGGACGGCGGATCGATGGCCGGAAACCGAAACAGCTCCGGCTCCATGCGTGCGAACTGTTCACGAACACTGGTAGCGCTGATCAGACCGTGTGCGTGCATGGCCTGTACATCCGACAGATCGCGAGTGTGTCCGCGTTCGATCTTGGCGAGCGCCTGTGCGACGAAATCAAAGTGTCGAAAGGTGACGCGCCCAATGCGGGTGATGACTGGGCTGCGTTGCTCCCATCCTGGCGGCACGGGAATGAACAGGTCGGGGGAGGCCAGCTCCACGTTGAGCTGCAGTCGTTCCTTGAGCAACGGAATCGCGCGTAGCATCGCGTCCGACTCCGGCCGAAAGACGAGATCCACATCGATCGTGGTCTCGCGCCAGCCCACCAACACCGCGCTCGTGCCACCCACGAGGAAGACATCCACGTCCGCCGTCGCATGTCGCGCCAGCGCAGTCATGAACGCGACAATGCGCTCGCGATCCGCTACCTGACGCATGCTACCTCGCGCACGTTACCTCGCGCATGCTACCTCCTGCACGCTGCCTCCTGCATGCTGCCTCCTGCATGCTGCCTCGTGCACGCTGCCGCATGTCGGAAACTCGCAACGCGCCGGAGCAATGCGTTGTAGTGGCTGTGCGCCGCCAGGCCATCGCGCACCGACAACAGCGCGTACAGTTGCAGCTCAGGATCGGGAATCGGTTGACCCACGGCGAGACCGACGTCGCGCAATCCCGGCGCAGCGATCGAGACCAGCAAGGATTCGATCGTCACCAACCCTGCCGTGAGATCGGCCAGGCCCGCTTGAACAAGTTCAGCTCCCGGAGAATGGGCGATGATCATGGACGAAGTGTACTGCCTTTGTCGGCGAGCGACCACGTTACCAGCATACCTCGACGCCGAAATCGGCGAAGGCCTCCTCGTTCGTGACCAAGACACCCTCGAGCGCCAATGCCTGTGCACCGATCAGTCGATTGAAGGGATCGCGATGCAGGCTTGCCAGTTGACCCGCGCGGATCGCGGATGCCGCATCGATGTCGAGCAGTCGGAAACCGTCGGCCTCCACTACGTACGCGAAATCGTGCAGCATTGCCGGAGGGACGGTGAGCTTACCGAGTCGGACCTTGGTCGCGATTTCGGTGGATGTCATACCCCCACGCGTCGACGTCGGCGTCAGCAAGCGGCGCGAAGGCAGCGTCGCTGAAATGAATCGCGTCCAAAGCGCCCCGGTGTTGGCACCGGCACGAACGGACGGAGCTCAGCCATGCGTTGGCCGGCCTCCGGTTCACCCGGTCCCAACGGCCGCCGGACGTCGGTCGGCACGGTCCGGCACTCGGTCGCGCCTCACCCGCGCATTACCCCTGGGCACTCCAGCGTATCGTGGTGGGAGCACGATGTGTTGGCAGGGCTCCAGTCAAAGCGGGGCGCCTGACCATTCGGTGCACCGAAGGCGATGAGCAGGCCATCACAGACGCGTGTGGCGGTCGTTCGCTGTTGCAACCCCGGCGGCGTGCAGTCCGTACCGACTCGCCAATCGGTAGGTCATTTCGCCGTGCACGGATGGCGGTTCTCATGAAGCACTCGCGATTCACGGAAGACCCAGATCATCGCGGCGTTGACGGAAGCGGAGGCCGGCGTGACGGCGCATGCGTGCCTGATCAGCCAGCGCGATGGGGCGGTACCTCCCTCCCAGTTCGATTCACCTCCCTCCACAGTTCAACCATTTTGACCAAAACCGACAAACGGCGCCCCGGGTTTCCGGGGCGCCGCTGGTGTCAGTCGTTGTGTACCATCAGTGGCTAGGGAGGGAATTGAACCCCCGACACGCGGATTTTCAGTCCGCTGCTCTACCAACTGAGCTACCTAGCCATACGACCGGAGCAGCGTCCCGCCCAAGTCGAGCAGTCAAACATAACCCGCCGCGCTCTGTCGCCAAGCCCCGCCACCGAGAATCGGACGGACCGGTCCAGCGCGCGGGGGTCGCCGCCCGCCGGTCAACCACCCAACCCGCGTCAGTTCGCCCGCGCCACCTTGGTCACATGCAGATTCACCGCATGGTTGATCCTTAACCCGAACACGCCGTCCGGTATGACCTTCTCGCGAGGCAACGAGGCCGCCGTCACACCGTTCACCGAAAAGAGCTGTCCGCCCACGAACACGCCTTACCTCTCCCGATCACGACCGCCCGTGGGGAAAACGAGAACGGAGATGTGCACGGTGAACGTCCCAGTCGCGCTGCTGCTGTCCGGGTGCCAGCAGATGCCGGCCGGACCGGTCGTCACATCGTCTTCCTATCGTTCTCTTTCGGCGGCGCTGTTTGGTGTGTCCGCGCTGCTGCGCCAGGCGCCGACGCGCAATTACACGCCGGTCGCAAGTCCCGCCGCAAAGCGTAACGCCGCCACCGTTTCCTCATCCGACGGATAAAACAGCTCCACGGTCAACTCGGCCAGCGTGATATCGCGCGGCGAACCCAGCGTGGCCAGTGTGGTGAACATGGACAGCGTTGTGCCGCCCACCGTCAGCACGCACGGAATGAGCAGCGACGGCGCCACCGCGTGAGCAGTCACGCCCGCTGCACCACTCCGCCTGAGCGTGCGCACGTTCGGATACGACGACACTTCCTCCAGCAACGACGTAACGCTCGCGTCCGCGCTCGACTCGCTCAGTCGCTCCAACTCCCCCACGAGATACGATCCCCACTCCGCAAAATTGGCCGTGTGCGCCGAGAAACCGTCCGGGTGCAGGCTCGCGCGAAACATGTTCAACGTCGGAGTGCGCAACGACTCCGGCAGCAACGCCATCATGCGCTGCGCCGCTGCATTCGACAGCACCACACTCCACTCCCGATCAAGCGCCACGCCCGGATACGGATCGTGTGCATCGAGCAACCGTTGCAGCGATTCACGCACGGTCGCCAGATCCGGCGCCGACCACGACGTCTCTGTGAAGCGCGGCGCATACCCACCGGCCTGCAACAAGTCGTTCCGCGCACGCAACGGTATCTCCAACTCACTCGCCAGCGCCAAAATCACATCCGGACTCGGCCGCGAACGCCCCGTCTCGATGAAACTGAGATGACGCGCCGACACGCCGCTTTCGAGCGCTAGCGCGAGCTGACTGCGCCGACGCTTGACACGCCAGCCGCGCAGCAGCTCGCCCACCGCAACGGTCAGGCCCGCACTGTGCCTCACGTGCCGCCTGTGCCCCACTCCCTGTACCAACGCGCGCGCTGTCTCATGCCTCTGATCTACACGCGAGACGATCACCCCGCGAGCGGCTGCGTGCCGGCCACGCGCGCCAGCGTGGACCGCGTGAGCCCGCGCCATTGCAATAGCGCAAACACGAGAACGGCGTCCGCCTGCACCAGCACGAACCCGACCCCGAGCGTGCTCGGTGAAACCGAATCGCTCAGCAGCAGCGCCACGCACAGCAGTGCCCAGACCGCATTCCCCACCACGACGGCGGTGACGATGCCCGACCGTATCTGGCGGCGGCGCACGAGCACGGTCAGCAGCAGCACATAGCCGAGCATAAAGACGCCTGACTCGACCAACAGGGACCTCGGGAGCGCGAGCTTGGCCGCGAGCCATTCGGCGGCGATGAGCTGCAGAAGCGCCACGGCGCCACTGAGCGCGATATCGACCAGCAATGCGAAGCGAAGAAACGGCGAGGGAACGACGGTACGCATGGTGCATCTCCTTGGTGAGGTGTGCATACATACTCTCACCAGGACCGCTTCAGATCGATTACCTCGGAGGTAATGCGATCCGGAGCAAACGCACCAGCGAACAACTCAGCGTGTCTTGCGCAACAGCATCTCGATGGTCCTGGTCCAGGTGCTGCCGCCGTCCCGCGATGTTTCGTCGACCTCGTGCCACTTCCCTTCCGGCGTTCGCGTGATGACATCACGCGTGCGTGCAAAGGTCCCGTCGTTGAGAAGCCAGGTGAATCCCGTCCCCTGTGGCCATATACACCGTCGCGGTCCCTTCCCACTCGCCGGCGAGCCCCGCGAAGGGCGCCATGGCCTCTTGCGCCTGGACGAGCATGGCCGCGCGTGCGTCGGGCAAGGGCCCTCCCGACTGGGCGACCAGTGGCGAGGCGGTGAGCAAGAGGCTGGCAGAGCAAACGAGTGCGAAACGGCGCATGGCTGAGTCCAAAGCGGGTGAGGTCGGCGGCGGTGTGCACCGGCAACATCGCCGGGGCATCGCGACCTGTCTTGAACGATTGCGACAGCGGATACACCAGAGTCTGCCGGCAGCGGTCATCCCCGCGTCAGTCGATCAGCCGTTGGTGTTCGATGGTGTTCAGCCGTTCGCGCAGGCGCGTCGGCACGAAGCGCGTCAGGCGCGCCACCTCGCGCGCGAAGTGCGCCTGATCGGCAAAGCCGCTCGCCAGCGCGACGCCGGACCAGCCGCCGACGTCGGGTCCCGTCCCGTCGGTCACCACGCGCTTGAGTGCGCTGCGTCCGCGTCGCAGCACGGCAAACGCTTTGGGCGAGAGTCCGACACTCGCGGCAAACCGGCGCTGCAGCACGCGCGGACTTACACCAGCGTCACGCGCGATGTCGGCGATGGTCCGCTGTCCGTCGGTTGCAACAATCGCCGCGACGGCTCTGCCCACGATGTCGTCGATCCCCGGCGCGGCAACGGCACGCGCAGCGATCCACGCATCGAGCGCGGCTGCGATATCAGACTCCGCCTCGAGACCCGCCACGTGCTCGGCGAGCGTCAGCACGGAAGCGCCAAGCAGAGTGCGGGCGTCCACGTTCTGATCGCGCAGACTGGCCGCCGACACGCCAAGCCATCTCGCGCCGGCCTCGGGTCGGAAGCGCACTCCCCAGAAGCGCACGCCTGCCTGGAGCGGGACTTTATACGGCACCTGCCGCACGCCGAGCAGGTACGCGCCCACCCCGTGTCCATTGGCGCAGACCAGTGTCAGCGAAATGCACCCATCGGGCCAGACGCGATGCACGAAGTCGGGGTGGGGCAGGGCGCGGACGGCAAAGCCCCAGTACGTGAGCGCCACGTCGCGTGCGACGGCGCCGGGCGCAAACTCCGTATAGCTCAACGGCCGTTCGGACACGCCTGCGCCTGTTACCGCTGCGGCCAGCTCGCGGTGATGATGCTCTTCAATCCGCCACGCACATTGAAGTCGCCCACGACGGTCATGTGCCTGGGTGTGCACGACGCGACGAGATCGTCGAGAATGCGATTGACGGCGCGCTCGTAGAAGATGCCATCGTTGCGGAAACTCCAGAAATACAGCTTGAGACTCTTCGCCTCGATGCACTGTTCGCCCGGACGATACGTGATGCGAATGGTCGCAAAATCCGGCGCACCGCCTTCCAGCAGCGTCAGTTCGGCCGCGTCGCTTTCTATACCGCCAAGCGGACAGAGCGACGTGAACTCCGTCGTCTCCATGAAAATTTCGTAGTCCCGATCCGTGTACGGATTGGGGAACGTCTCGAGCAGTTGTGGTTTTGGCATGGGCGAAAGTTAGTGAGGTCGGGAGCGCCCGCGACCCTCGTGAGTCCGCACCGGCGCGCGCGACTCCAGCGTCAGTTCCCGCGCAGCTTCCGCGACCACTCCTCGAGCAACAGCTTCTCGGCACCGGTGAGGGCACCCATCCCCTGTGCGGCGATCTTGTCCAGCACGGCGTCAAGCGCGATGGCCGACACGGGCGTGACGGTAGCGGAGGTGGCCACCGGTTGTGGCTGCGGCTGCGGCGCGGGACGCACGCGCGCCACGGCGGCCTTGCTCTGCGCGACGATGTCGTCCACATCGCGGTCACGTGGGCGGGACGAATTCTTGGGCACAGGACGCGGTGTCTCGTCGCCGTAGTCCGGCGCCGGCGCAATGCGACGGCGGAACCGGTCGAGACTCTGCGCACTCGGCGCGTACAAATACACCAGCGCGGCGAACATGCCACCGAGATGCGCGGCGTACGCTGTGCCGCCCACGCTACCCTGATTGATCACCGCCATGAGAATGTTCATCGCGGCCATGAAGACCACGAGCCAGCGCACCTTCATCGGCACCACGCCGAAGAAGAGCACTTCATCATCCGGCCAGCGCGTCGCGTACGCCACGGCGACGCCGAGGATTGCGGCCGACGCGCCCAGCAGCACCCCGGCACCGCTCTGGAACATGTAGTGGAACGCCCAACCACCGAGTCCGCACCACAGGTAGAACCAGGTGAACGCGCTCGCACCCCAGGCACGTTCAACACGCGGTCCAAACAACCACAGCGTCCACATGTTGAGCGCGAGGTGCATGAGACCACCGTGCGCGAACATGTACGTCATGACGGTCCAGAGGCGACGATCCTCGAGATCGCCCGCGGCATAGCCGAGTGCCCGGGCCATGTTCGGCTCGCCGGTGAGCGTCGATTGCACGAAAAACACACCCACGCACAATCCGATGAGCCAGTACACGGCGTTCACGGGGCGCGGCTGTTCGAACTCGTCGTAGGTGGATGCGTAGGCCATGGAATCCGGCAAAGCCAATCAGTTGGTCGACGCATGGAGCGCCAGATGGACGATGCGCTCGCACAAGTCTGGAAACAAGACACCGGCGGCATGTGCGGCCAGCGGAATGAGACTGGTGGGTGTCATTCCCGGCAACGTGTTGGCTTCCAAACACCACGGCTGCCCGTGGGGGTCCAATCGGAAGTCAATTCGTGCGTAACCGCCGAGCTTGAGCGCGGCGAACGCACGCCGCGCCTGATCGGCCAATCTGGCCTGTATGTCCGGTGAGAGATCGGCGACGAACTCCTCAGCCATCCCCGGCGTGTACTTGCACTCGTAGTCGTAGAGTTCCTTGGCCGGCTTGATCTCGATCGTCGGCAGGACCTGATCGCCGAGAATGCCGACGGTGAGCTCCTGGCCGGGGACGAACCGCTCCACCATGACCTCGTCGTCGAAGCGGAACGCTTCGGCAATGGCGGCGGCGAGTTCGCCGGGTTCGCGCACGATGGACAGCCCGACCGTGCTCCCCTGTTTGGAGGGTTTGACCACCACGGGCCAGTCGAGCTGCCGGCCGACGTCGTCAGGGTCGAGTCCTTCCGGCGGCGACATCATCCAGTTGGCGGTGGCGACGCCGGCGGCGCGCAGTACGACTTTGGACAGATGCTTGTCCATGGCCAGCGCACTGGCCATGTGCCCGCTCCCGGTATATGGAACGCCGGCCATATCGAGGACGGCCTGGACCGTGCCGTCTTCCCCCTGACCGCCGTGCAGCGCCAGGAAGACGCAGTGCGCACCGACAATTTCGGGGAGCGTGCCAAGCCTCGGCGAGAGCGACCGCGCCTTGAGCCCGGCCAGCGCCTCAAGGCTGGGGGGCGCGGATCCAACGCCAGCGGCCAGCAGTGCGGCTTCAGTATCGCGCGACAGGATGCCTTCCGCTGGGTCGAGGCAGGTGACGTCATGTCCCTTCGCGCGGAGGGCGACGGCAATGCGGAGGCCGGACGACAGGGAGACCTCGCGTTCGGCGGAGACGCCGCCCAATAGCACGGTGATTCTCATGACCCGAATTCTAACGGTGGAGCGCGGACGGGCGCGGAGCGCGCGATCGCGACGGCGGCGCGTCACCAGCGAACAGCGGATTGCGAATTGCGCGGGCGGTGCCGCAAATGGAACCGAGTGGGGGGCGTGGGACGTCTCGGGGGGCGGTTGGGGGACTGCTTTTGGGGGGCCGTATCAACGCTCCGCAGGGCGCATGTTCTCTGTTCGTCAAAGTTCTGACGCGATTCCCGCGGGCACTCGACGTCATCCGCCCCGGCTCGGTTCCTTTCGCGGCTTTGCCCGCGTAATTCGCGATCCGCAGTACCCGGGTCGCGATGCACAGACCTGCCTGTGACGCGACGATCACCGTCCGGGTACAGCCTGACGAACGGATCGAAACCACTCTTTGCTTCCTGAGCCATGCACCCCATCATCCGCACCTCCGCCCTGTTCGCGATCCTGCTGGCGTCGGCCGCCTGCTCAAACGACGTCTCGATCGCCACCCCCGCGCCGTCCAACCCGAATCAGGGGATCGTGGCCGGCACTCTCGAGGTCAAGGCGGCCAACGCCACCGTCACGTTGCGCAACACGACCGAGTTCGCCGTCGGCTACATGGTCGTGGACAAGGACCAGATGGTCATTGCACTCTATCCCCCGTGCGGTACGCAGTGCCCCACGATCGTGCAGGGTGCGCAGGCGTCCATCAACTACGCGGACATCAGCGGATACACGTCTGCCTCGATAGAAGCGATCGTGCTCTGGTGGACGTACACGCGCGCCGCGGACGGCACGCTGCGTCCGACCAGTGGCGTGTACTCCACGCGCGTGACGTTGTAACGCGCGCGTTCGTAATCGATTCACACGGTTCACAGGTTCACATGTCGTCGCTCGATCCGGGAATTCTCCGCAGGGCACAAAAGGGCGATCGCGACAGTTTCGCCCTGCTGGTGGAGAGCTATTACCCACGGGCGCTCCGCTTTGCGATGCAGATGCTTGCACGTCGCGAGGACGCCGAGGAGGCCGTGCAGGACGCCTTCCTTCGTGTACATGACAACCTGGCGCGGTTCCGCGAGGATGCACCGTTCGATCCGTGGTTCTTCCGCATTCTCGGGAACCGTTGCCGCACCCTCGCTGCCAAACGCAAGCGGCACGATCAGGTCATCGATTACGGGGATCTGCCGGTCGATGCCGCCAGCGATGCCGCACCCGACGTGCCCGACCCCACCTTCACGCGTCACCTGTATCGCGTGCTGGCGGAGTTGCCAGCCGAACAGCGCGAAGCCTTTTTGCTCCATCATGTGAACGACATGGACTACGAAGAGATGACCATCGTGACCGGAGCCAAGGGTTCTACACTCCGCATGCGCGTAAAGCGCGCGATCGACACGCTGCGTGTCCGCTTGCGCGATGCCGCGCTGCAAGAGTGAACCAAGAGTGAGCCATGAGCGATCCCATGCGTAACGACATGCACGACCGACCGAACGATCCACGCCCCGACGACGACGTGCTGCTGCAACAGGTGCGCGCCGCGCTTGCCCCCCTTCCCGACGTGGATCGCCGCGCCATCGCCAACATCCTCAGCGCGGTCGCGCACCGGAAACCGACACGTCTCCAGCGGTTGCGCGTGTGGTGGGAAGACCTCACGGGTCAGATCGGTGTCGCCACCTCCCCGTTCGTGCGTGGTGCGGCACTCGCCGCCGTCGCGCTGACGATCGGGTTTGTTGCGCGCGGCGCACTGCCGACGCGCAGCGGCACCGCACCGACCCAGCTGGCACCTGATCCATCGTCCGCACCGTCGTCCACCGCATCGCCGTCGCTGCAGCAGGTGGAAGGCACGGGCGAACGCGCAACGCTGCGCGTGCCGGTCCAGTTCGTCCTCGATGCGCGTGAGGCGGCCAGCGCGACGACGCTGCATGTCGTCGGTGATTTCAACGACTGGGACGTAAACGCCGCGCCAATGACGCTCGAGAACGACGTCTGGAGCACGTCACTCCCCATTACACAAGGACGACACGTGTACGCATTTGTCGTCGACGGGGAACGCTGGATCGCCGATCCGCGCGCACCGCAAACGAAGGACGCCGATTTCGGTCGCCCCACGTCCGTGGTGATCGTTCAGGTGCCATGAGGTACGCTATGAAGTCCGCCACGAAGTCCGCCACGTTCGTCATCGGCTCCGCGCGCGCGATCGCCGCGGCCGCATTGTTCGTCGTCGCGCCCGTGCTCGCGGCACAGAGCGCCACCACACCGGACGCCGCGACGACCGGCGCGCTCGAGCTGATCGGCGATGCCGCAGCACGCACCGCCATCCGCACGCTCATCACCGACGCGGCCGCGAACGGCCTGCCCACGGCACCGCTCGTGACCAAAGTGCGCGAAGGCGTGGCCAAGCGCGCCACACCGGATCGCATCCGTACCGCCACGAATCTGCTGGCGCAGCGGCTGGCCGTCGCCTCCGCCGCACTGGCCGCCAGTCGAGGTGCCGAAGAACTCGCCGCCGGCGCCGATGCGCTGCAGGTCGGCGTCCCGCCGGGCACGCTGCGCGATATGCGACGAATCTGGCCGGCCAAGCCACTCACGGTGCCGCTTGGCGTGTTGGCCGAGATGATCACCAGCGGCGTCCCGCACGCCAGCGCGTCGCGACGCGTGCGCGATCTACTGCTCAAGGGCGCAAACACCGCCCAGCTCGCCTCGCTGGGTGCGAACGTGCGCGCCGATATCGCCGCCGGACTCGCGCCGGATGCGGCCATGGAATTACGCTCGAGGGGTGTGCTCTCCCTCATTCACTCCGAAGGCGCCCTCAACTCGATGGGCACCGCCGCTCCAGGCACGCCGATCCGTCCGGGAACGCCTCCGATCAAGCGGTGAGTGCGATGGGCTGATCCTCGCCATGCGAACGGCGACCGTCTGCTCGATGCTGACGGCGGCTCTGGTTGTGTCGGCACACCCCGTGTTCGCGCAGAGCACCATGCTCTGGCTCGACGCCGGTGCGTCGACTGTGCGACAGCCGGGCAGCATCGCGCGCGCGGCCGGCACGTTCGGCCTCGGCGCCGAGCATCGCACGCGTCGCTTTGCGCTCACCGCCGACGGCGCGGCGACCGTGGCCAGCGACAGCATCGCCGCGATGCAGTTGGTGCTGCGCACACAGTTCGCGCCGCTGTCGTGGTCGTCGAGTGAACTCGAGGCGAGCACCACCACCATCGGCATCACGCTGCCCGGCAACGACGGCAATCGTGCCGTGCTGCTCCGCCAGTACGTGCAATTCGGAGCCGCACGACTCTTTGCCGGCGCGGGACTGGGCCGCACCTCGCGCTTCGGACTCGACAGCCGCAGCACCGCGCAGCAGCTCGGCGCATGGAGTGCGCGCGGCGCGTTTGGCGGTGAACTCGGGGGTACGCTCACGCTGCAGCGCTTCAGGACGGACGATTGGCAGCTCATCGAGGCGGCGGGCATCATCCTCAAGGCGCCCGCGCCGGCGTACGGCCTGCACGACGCGGCGCTCGACCTGGCCTGGCAGCGAGCGCGCTTTTCCGTGAGTGCGTCGCACACGTGGCGCGCAGGATTCGGGGAAACTGTAGGCACTGGCCAGGGTCACGCGTTCGCGGCCTCTTGGCGCGTGACTGGTCCTCTCACCTTGGTGGCGCAGGGCGGCCGCCAGCTCGCCGATCCGCTGCGAGGCATTCCGCAGGCCACCTACGCTGGCGTCATGGTGCGCATACAGCGCGGTCGCACGGCGCTGCCTCGTTCGCGCGACGCACGTTCGACGGGGGTGACGGTGTTCGACCGCGTCGAAGGCGCCGAGTATCGGCTGGCACCGCGCCACGGCGGCGGCGAGCTGACGCTGACGATCGACGCGCCGGCCGATGCGGTGGTGGAGGTGGCGAGCAGTGCGACGGAGTGGAGTCCCGTCCGGCTCACGCGCACCGGCCGCGCATTCGTCGTGCACGTGCCACTCGTCTCGGGGAGTCACCGCATCGCGGTGCGCGTGAACGGTGGCCCCTGGCGCGCGCCGCGCGGACTCGCGCGCGCGGACGACGATTTCGGCGGGAGCGCGGGATTGGTGGTGGTACCGTAACCCGGCTGTTGGCCGTCAGTCGTTTCGCTCCACTCGGTGCTGAATACCGTGTACCCGGTACGCGACACCCCCAATTCGCGATCTCGTCACGCGCGCAGGGGGGAGCCGGCCAGGCGCTCGCGAAATCCGTCGATCCTTGCAGCTCAGCGAAGGGCCGACCCCATCAGCGCGGTGGTCTGAGCACTGCGAGCTGCGGGTTTCGGGTGGCGGGTTGTCAGCGGCGGTTGGCAGTGGAGCACACTGCAGGCGGCGACGAAGCGCCGGCTGCCAGCGGCGCATTTAATGCCTGCCTGCTCCTACATCGCTCTGAACTGCGTCGAGAAGGTGTTCGCGACATCCTCGTCCGCATCGGTGGGCGCTCCACCCTCTGCCCCGCGCTCCAGCGCCCACTCGCGAAATCCCGCCGGCGCACGCTGCACATCCTTCACGCGGGCGTAGCTCACGCTGGCGATGGCTTCCCATCCCACGATGTCGGCAAGATCGGCGCGCTGTAGAGACGCGGCCCAGAGGCGCGCACTAGCCGGCCGTGTCCTGTGTCAAGGAGGTCATCGCAGGAGATTGCCGAGCCCGGATTCGGTCCGACACTGATCGCGACATCTGGTTGCGCGATTGTTACAAACGTGCTCCCTACCGGTGCATCAGATACTCCAGTACATCGAAGCGCGTCACAATCCCCTGTACCACCCCGTCCTTCTTCATCAGCACGGCGCGGTTCGACTTGGACAACAGCTTGGCCACACTCTCCACCGGCTGCCCGGCGTCTACAGTTGGGAACGGCTGGTCCATCGCATCGCTGACCGTGTGATCGAGTACGCGCGCATCCGCCAGACTCATGCTCGTGAGCTGCGACTCGGCCACACTGCCGACACAGACGGTTCCGTCCATCACCGGCACCTGCGAAACATCGTGCAGTGCCATGAGGCGAATCGCCTGCCGCACCGTCGCACCCGGTGACACACTGATCATCGCCGGTGCGCCGCCATCCTTGCGACCCAGCACCGCCTCGATCGTCGTCGGCGTCGTGTCGAGCATCTGGTTCTCGCGCATCCATTCATCGTTGAACACCTTCGACAGATAGCGCTCGCCCGTGTCGCACAGGAACGTGACCACAAACGCGTTCGGATCATCGACTCGACGCGCCAATGTCACGGCGGCGTGCGCGATCATTCCCGCCGAACCCCCTACAAAGATCCCTTCCTCGCGCGTGAGTTGGCGCGCCATTGCGAACGCGTCCTTGTCGCACACTGTGATGAACTCGTCGATCACACTCATGTCGAGCGTGTCCGGCACGCAGTCCTGCCCGACGCCCTCCACCTTGTAGGGCGCGCCGACCGGATGCCCTTCGCCGTGCGTGCGCCAGAACTCCGCGAGCGCGGACCCCTGCGGATCGGCGGCGATGATCTTGATGTTCGGGTTCATCGACTTGAGATAGCGGCCGACCCCGGTGATCGTGCCTCCGGTGCCCGCGCCGGCCACGAAGTGCGTGATGCGTCCCTCGCTCTGCTCCCACAACTCGGGGCCCGTGGTCGCAGCATGCGCCGCCGGATTGGCCGGATTCTCAAACTGGCCGGCCAGCACCGCGCCCGGCGTTTCGGCGGCAATCCGCTTGGCCATCTGCATGTAGTTCTGCGGATGATCGTGCGGGACCGCGGTCGGCGTGATGATCACTTCGGCACCGAACGCCTTGAGCAATCGCACTTTCTCCTGCGACATCTTGTCCGGCATCGTGAAGATGCACTTGTACCCCTTGAGCGCGGCCGCGATGGCCAGCCCCACGCCCGTATTGCCGCTCGTCGCCTCGACGATCACGCCGCCCGGCTTGAGGCGGCCGGCCGCTTCGTGCGCTTCGATCAGCGGCAACCCGATGCGGTCCTTCACACTGCCGCCCGGATTGAAGAAATCCGCCTTGCCGTACAACGACGTGCGCAGCCCCTTGCCGACACGACCGAGTCGGATCAGCGGCGTCCAGCCGATCGTCTCGAGCACGTTCTCGTAGGGCCGACGGTGCCGAATGTGTTCTACTGGCAGCGCGGCGGCGGAAGCGGGGGCTTCGGCGGGGAGGGTCGTGGCCATGGTGCGTCTCTCACAGGGAATCGAACGGTGGTTCACGGGAAAATTCGGCCACCGTGGCAACTCGTCCGGTGGACCTTTGCCAGGCACGTACCGGCACAGTTCCTCGCCGCGCGAGCTATGTCGGAACACCGGGGCACACCGAGGTACAACAGGAGCACTTCCGCCGTACCCGCTGCACTCCCGGGACGCGGTCGGTGAGCCCGAATCTCCCACTGCATCTATCGTGACCGCAATGTACACCCCACGTCGCCCCTCGGCGTTATCATCTGCCATGCGCACACACAGCTCGCCGCTCCTCCTTGCCGCCTGTCGGGCGCATTTGAAAGGTCCCTCGCTGCCCAGCGTCCGCGCGGCCCTGCTCGCCGCGGGCATTGTGGCCTCGATGCTGCTCTCAGCCTGTTCCAAGAGCACCACCGATGCGACCCAGACGCCGGCCAATGTCCGCGCCTCCGCGGGGACACTGCAGACGGGTGTCGTTGGTACGGTCCTGTCAGCTCCGCTGGTGGTCGTCGTCACCGACGCCAACGGCGGCACGATCTCGGGGGTGCGCGTCGACTGGGACGCGGCCGCCGGTTCGGGGACGATCAGTCCCTCCGCCTCGCTGACCGATACACGTGGGGTCGCGCAAACGATCTGGACGCTCGGCACGGTCGCCGGCGTCAATCGGGTAACGGCGCAGGTGCCAGGCGTCGCCCCGGTCGCCTTCGTTGCCACCGCACTGGCCGGGACGGCCGCCGCCGTCGTCGCCACCCCGGAACTCGCGTTCCTTGGCGTCGGCGACACTTTGCGCGTGCGCGCGACGGTGCGCGATCAGTTCGGCAACGACATCGCCGGACAGGCCGTCGCGTTCAGCGCGTCCGAGCCGGCTATCGCAACCGTCAGTTCCGCTGGGCTGGTGACAGCGGTTGGCCTCGGCGCCACGCGCGTTATCACCGCTGCCGCCGGTCGTGCGGACACGGTGCCGATAACCGTTTCGGCGGCGGGCGCGTCCGTGTGCGGAACGGTGTCGCCGCGGCAGCTCGCGGTGGGCGAAGTGTTCACACCCGCCGTCGGTGCCACGAGCGCGAGCACGTGCCTGGCATCGCCCGCCACGATCAACGGCGAATATGCACTGACAATAATCTCGACCGAACCAGTATTCGGAACGGTCACCCCGGTCGAGGTCTACGCCGTCGGCAACACGGGGCCGACCACCGCGGCGCTGATGGCCGGCATTGCCGGACAGACTGCGCCGCTCGACGCGACGCGCGGCACCATGTCCCCCGTCGACTCGGCCGAGATGGACCGCCGCGACACCGAACGGCGGGAACTCGGCGCGCTCACGGCGGGGGCGCGCGACTGGTACGCGCAACGCAGCACCTCCTCGCTGCGGAGCGCCGTGGCCGAAGCCAAGCTTGGCGACATCATCCGCCTGAACGCCAACGCCAATCAAGCCTGCTCCAATCCGGACACGCGCACCGGACGCGTGGCCGCAGTGGGAACTCGCGCGATTGTCGTTGCGGACACTGCCAACCCGCAGGGTGGGTACACCGACGCCGAGTATGCGAGCATCGTCGCCACTTTCGATACGCTCGTGTATCCGATGGATACCACCGCTTTCGGCTCCCCGACGAACATCAGCACGTTCGGCAAGATCATCCTGTTCTACACGCGCAACGTGAACGCGCTCACGCCGGCCGGTGCTGGCTTCACCATCGGCGGCTTCTTCTTCGCGCGCGACCTCTTTCCGAAGACGGCACAGGGGCGACTGACGGCGTGCGCCAGCTCGAACGAACAGGAAATGTTCTACCTCATCGTCCCGGACCCGACCGGCACGGTGAACAGCAACCGTCGGAGCAAGGATCAGGTGAACATTTTGAACATTGGCACCATTGCGCACGAGCTCCAGCATCTCATCAACTCGTCGCGACGGCTCTATATCACCGCCGGCGCGGCAGCCAACGAACAGACGTGGCTCGACGAGGGGTTGTCGCACATCGCCGAGGAGCTGCTCTACTATCGCATCTCGGGCTTCACGTCACGTCAAAATCTGTCATTGCAGGACATCGGCGGCTCGTCGGTGCGGGCGACGACCTTTTCCAACTACGCATCGCAGAACTTCGCGCGCTTCTATCGTTTCCTGCTGGCGCCGGAAGTGAACTCGCCGTACGCGCCCAACGACTCGCTCTCCACACGCGGCGCAATCTGGAGTTTCCTGCGTTATTCGGCAGGACGACAGGGTGCAGCGGGCGAAGCACCGTTCTTCCGCGCGCTGGTCAATTCGTCCACGACCGGACTGGCGAATCTCAGCAGCGCCATTCCTGGCGGACAGTTCGCGGACTACCTGCGCGACTGGACAGTGTCGCTCATTGCCGACGACTTCTCCGCCGCGACCACGGCCGGACTCGATCCGAGGTACGTGCTGCCGGCGTGGAGTTTCCGCAGCATCTATCCGGGACTGCAGTTCTCCGGCGGGTCGGCGCTTGGCGTCTACCCGATCAGCGCCCGCTCGCTGCAGAACAACGCCCCGCAGCGCATTACGCTGGCCGGTGGAGCGAGCAGCTACGTGCGCTTTGGGGTGCCCGCCGGTCGCAACGCGCTGGTCATCGTGTCCTCCAACGGCGGCGCGTTGCCGGGCAGCCTGCGTTACGCGGTGGTACGCCTGCGGTAGCCGCACGTTGGCCGCGTCCGTGGGCCGTGCTCAGCTCCGCTGCTTGAGCCGGATCTCGTACAGCCGCGGCCACAACTTCCCGGTCACGAAGTAGCGGTCTGCTTTGGGGTCGTAGGCGATGCCGTTGAGCACGTCTTCATCGCCTTGGCGCTCGAGTCTGGGAAGCAGCCCTGCAAGGTCGATCCACCCCGTAACATTGCCGGTCGCGGGATCGATGCGCGCGATCTGGTCGCTCTGGTACACGTTCGCCCAGATCTCGCCCTTCACCCACTCGAGCTCATTGAGCTGGGTGACCGGCGTCCCGTGGTCGCTCACCGAGATCGTGCGCTGTTCGGCGAACGTCTTGGGGTCGCGGAAGCGGATGGTCGGTGTGCCATCGCTCATGATGATCGACGTTCCGTCGGTGGCGAGCCCCCACCCCTCGCCCTCGTACCTGAAGATGGCGCGCTGCGTGAACGTCCCGGCGTCGTACAGGAACGCGACACCGGAGGTCCAGGTGATCTGCCAGAGATCGTCGCCGATGATGACGATTCCCTCGCCGAAGTACGGGTCGGGGAGATCGTGCTTGCGGATCACCCGTCCCGTCGTGAGCTCCACTTCGCGAATGCTGGATTTTCCGACGAGCCCCGTGCTTTCGTAGAGTCGGCCGTCGTCCCACACCAGCCCCTGCGTGTAGGCCTCAGGATCGTGCGGCCACGACTGCAGCACATCGGCCACGTAGGTGGGCGTGCGGGCAGGGGCGCTACTCTCGCTGTTCGCGCTGCCCGCGGCCGGTGCCTCCTGGCTGCACGCCCCGAATGCCCCGACGGATGCCACCAGGCTGAGTGCGCCTATCACGACGGCTGCGGACGAGGTGCGGGAACGGCGAAACGCAGACAGGAGGGCCATGGAGAGCTCGGACGGGAGACAGGTTGATGCTGGAAACTACCCCGGAGGCGCCCGTCGATGACAGTTTACGAATGGAGCCATTCCCTCAGCGCGGAGAAGAGCGCGATGAGGTCGGGGAGCTGATAATTTGCATTCAGTCCGCTGGGACTTGGCAGGACCCAAAGCGCACTCTCGCCGAGACGCTCCGATTGCAGCCCAAGCCCGGCTTTCGGACGGGCGAACGCGCTGCGATAGGCACCGATGCCGAGGAAGGCCACGACTCGCGGCGCATAGCACCCGACCTCGCGCGTGAGCCGTTCGCCACCGCGCACGTACTCCTCCGGCGCGAGTTCGGCGGCCGTAGCGGTGGTGCGCCCGACCATGTTCGTGATGCCAAGGCCCAGCGTCAGCAGTTCACGCTGGTCCCATGGCGAGAACGGGCGCGGCGTGAACCCGGCCCCATGCAGCGCCGGCCAGAATCGATTCCCGGGGCGCCCGAAGTGCCGCCCGATCGCTGCCGTATAGAGGCCGGGATTGATGCCGCAAAAGAGCACATCCAGACCCGGCGCAATCAGATCCGGCACGGTCAGGCGCACGGCCTCGGCGAGCTGCGCCTTGGTCGGCTTGAACGGTGTCACGATGAGGCCAACGTCTTCTTCAGTGCGGCCAGTGCGGTGAGCGCCTGCAGCGGCGTCATCGCGTCGGGCTCCATCGCCGAGACGGCGCTGGCCAGTTGCGCATGTGCGGGATCGACGGGCGCGGGCGCGTCTCCGAAGAAGCCAAGCTGCGCGATCGGTAAGCTGGGCGACGGCTTCATGCGCGGTCCACGACGCGTCGCGCTCTTTGGTACGACGCATCCCTCTGCCGTCAGTCGTGCGGCCATCTGCGCGCCCTCGCCCTCGAGGAGGGCCAGAACTTCCTTGGCGCGCGCAATCACCGGCGCCGGCAACCCGGCCAGCCGACCCACTTCGATGCCGTACGAGCGATCGGCGCCGCCCGGAATGAGCGTGTGCAGGAAGAGCACCTGATCGCCGACTTCGCGCACGGCCACGGTGAAGTTGCGCACGCCCGGCAGTTCGTTGGCCAGCTGCGTGAGCTCGTGATAGTGCGTCGCGAAGACCGTCTTGCACCCGATCGCATCGTGCAGGTGCTCGCTGACGCTCCACGCGATCGACACGCCATCGTACGTGCTGGTGCCGCGTCCGATCTCGTCGAGCAGCACCAGCGAACGCTTGGTTGCGGTGTGCAGGATCGCACTCGTCTCACTCATCTCGACCATGAACGTGCTTTGCCCGCGCACGAGATTGTCGCTGGCACCGACGCGCGTGAACAATCGGTCGGCCACGGGCAGCTTCGCGCGACGCGCCGGCACGTAGGCACCGACCTGCGCCAGCAGTTGAATGAGACCGATCTGTCGCAGAATCGTGCTCTTGCCCGCCATGTTCGGGCCGGTGAGCACGATCAACTGCGCGTCGCTGGTAAGCAACAGATCGTTCGGAATGAATTTTTCGCGCGCCATCATCCGCTCCACCACGGGATGGCGTCCGCCCACAATCTCCATGTCGAAGCCGTCGTGCAGTTCCGGCCGCGCGTACTGCTCGCGTTCAGCCACCTCCGCAAACGCACTCAGCACGTCGATGGTGGCGACACGCCTGGCCACCGCCTGCCACCGCCCGATCGCCACACCCGCCTCGCGCCGCAGCGCCTCGAACAGCTCGCGTTCACGCGTCTCGATGCGTTCGCCCGCCGTGAGCACCTGTTCCTCGTACTCCTTGAGCGCAGGTGTGACATAACGTTCCGCGCCCGTCAACGTCTGGCGGCGCTGATAGTCGTCGGGCACGAGATGCTTGTTCGCGTTGGAGATTTCGAGGTAGTAGCCGAAGACGCGATTGAACCCGACCTTGAGCGACGTAATGCCGGTGCGCGCACGCTCCTCGTGCTGAATGGTCGCGATGGCATCCTTGCTGCCGTCGCGCAGAGCGCGCATTGCATCGAGGTCGGCATCGACACCCGGGGCAATGGTGTCTTCTTCGCCAATAGTCAACGGCGGTCGTTGCACCAGGATCCGCGTCACGCGATCGGCACAGTCTGTCCCGTCATCCCACTCGGCGAGCATGGCACCAATCACGCCTCCCATCGCGTTCCCCTGCGCGGCATGCTCCAATACGGCGCGCGCGGCCCGTGCCACCCTCGGCAACCGTGCGAGCGAATCGCCGAGTGCGCGGAGTTCGCGCGGCGTGGCGCGACCGGCCGCGGCTTTACTGGCCAACCGTTCCACGTCGCGCACGCCATCGAGTGCCTCGCGCAGCGTCGCACGTCCGATCGCGTCGCGCACAAGTACCGTCACCGCATCGAGCCGCAACTCGATCGCGGAGCGCTCGAGCAGTGGGGCCAACAGCCACTGGCGCAACATGCGCTGCCCCATCGGCGTGATCGTGCGATCGAGCACCGACAGCAGCGTGCCGGCCAGATCGCCGCCACGCAGCGACTCCACCAGTTCGAGATTGCGACGCGTCATTTCGTCCAGCGGCATCACCCCGCCGGGACGTTCCACCACAGGACGCGCGAGATGCGGCAGGCCACCGGGCTGCAGCTCGCGCAGATAGCGCAACAGCGCGCCCGCCGCCCCCACGGCCGCACCATCACCGGTGCCCAGACCAAAGCCATCGAGACCGCGCACATCGAATTGCCGTGCGAGTTCGTCTGCCGCCAGTTGCGCGTCAAACTCCCAGCCATCGCGTTCGGTCACCAGCGCGCCGTCCACCGCGGTGCAGATCATCGCGGCGAGGGCATCATCGCCGCCGCGTACCAGCAGCAGTTCGCGCGGCGTAAGACGCGCCAGCATGGCGGGCGCATCCATCACCGCCACGAGCGCCATGCGCAGCTCACCGGTGGAGAGATCGGCCGCAGCAATGCCGATCTGCGTCCGATCGCCGTCGCGCGCGGTTTCACGACCGGTGGCCACCGCACAAACATAATTCGCCCGTGCGCCGTCCAGCAGATCGTCGGCGAACACCGCGCCCGGTGTGATCGTCTCCACCACTTCGCGACGCACGATCCCCTTGGCCAGCTTGGGGTCTTCGACCTGTTCGCAGACGGCAACACGGTGTCCCTGCCCGACCAGACGCCGCAGATACTCCGCCGCCGCCTTGACGGGAATGCCGGCCAGTGGCACGTCGCTGGCGCCGCCATTGTTGCGGGACGTGAGCGTGAGTCCGAGTACGCGCGACGCTGTTTCGGCGTCGTCGTAGAACATCTCGTAGAAGTCGCCCATGCGGAAAAACAGGATCGCATCCTGATGACGCGCCTTGATCTCCCGGTACTGCTGCATGAGCGGGGTCGCCGCTCCACTCATCGCGCGCCTGCCATGTGCTTCGTCGCTGTCCGTCTGCTCATGGCGTCAGCACGGCGACGAACCCGCCTTGTCCTTTCTTCTTGAGCTCAGCCAGTGCGGCCTCGGCCTGCGCGAGCGACGCGTACCGCCCGATACGCACACGGAACGGTTTCACGTCGCCATCCACGCGCGCATCCATACCGCGCGCCACCAGACGTTGTGCCGTCACCTCGGCTTCAGGTCGTGTGTTGTATGCGGCGATCTGCACGCTGTAGCGGCTCGTTGTCGCCGCGGCGGCGTTACCGGTCGTGGTACTCAGCGTCGTGCTGCGCGCGCTGCTGCTCGCGCGCTCGCTCGCATTGCCCGCCGCCGACAGCGACGCCGCCGCCTGCGCGTCCGACTCGCGCGTGCAGCGCGCCTGCAACGCATTTGTCTGCAGACGAATTTCGCCATCTGGCAATCCGCCCTGCCGCAAGATCGCCAGTGCGCCGCAAGCGCGCGCGACGTCGCGTTCGTCGAAGTAGCTGCGCACCACCCAGAGCAGCGCTTTGGGGCGCTCACTCACCTCGTTGTAATCGCGCGCCAACCGCTGGAGATACGTGCGCGCGATGGCGGGGTGACCGCGCACCATTTCCAGTTCGCCCAGGCGCAGCAGCGCCGTGGGTACGCGCGGCGAGAGCGGCACGTCGAGAATGAGTCGCTTCCAGTCGCGTTCCGCATCGGCCGCGCGCTCGCTGAGCACCGCGCGCCAGTAGAGCGCATCGGCGAGATCGCCCGGCTGCGCCGTCGATGCCGACACGAGCGAGTCGAGCAAGACGCGAGCGTCGGCGCTCTGCCCGGATTCCACCATCGCGCGTGCGCCGTCGATGGCGGCCTGCGCCGCGGGACCGGCAACGGGCCCCACGGTGCGGGCAGTCGTCTGCGCCGCGAGTACCGTCGCCGCAAGTCCGGTCGTGGCGGTGCAGAACGCGAACGTGATGATGGCGATGGTATGCGGCGCTCCGCGCATCGTCACGCTGCCCGTCGTCCGCGCGGGGCCAATGCGCATAGCCCAAGCACGAGCGACATCAGGATCTGCGCCTCCGAGGAGACCGTGGTTTCCTTGAGTGCGATGTCGGCCTCGAGCAGCAGGGCGAGCGCGCGGTCGCACGCCGACGCGCTCCACCGGTCCACGACCTTGGTCCACGCCGATGCCGCCTCGCCCCACGGCCGCCCGGGATACCCGCCGGTATCCTTGAGGAACGCGAAGAACTCCGACGGCAGCCGATTGGTGGGCACACCCGCATCGCGACGCGCGCGGCCAAACGCCAGCGCGAACGCCTGGGTGCTGAGCATCATCACCACCTGCACCCCCGACACCTTGGGCTGGCTCAATACGAAACCCACCAGCGCGACCGCACGCGCAGCGTCGTGCGCTGCGACGGCATCAAGCAGGTCGGTGACCGTTTCTCCGCGGCGGACGCCTACCACGGCGGCGACTGCATCGGCATCGATCACCGACGTGTCCGCGTCCGCGGCCGCATCGCCGGCGGTTTCATCGCCAAACGGAGCACTACGCGCAGGTGCGCCACCGCTCGCCGTGATGGCCCCCAACACGTAGCTCGCGCACTTGTCCAGCTCCGACGCCAGCAAGTGCAGGTCGTTCCCGACCGATTGCTGCAGCAGTTGCACCGCCTCCTCCGTAACCTGCATCGACAGCACCGAACCGGCCTGATGCGCGATCCACTTTCGCACGCGCTCCGGCGAGAGCGGCTCGAAGTGGAGCAGGGTCGCCAGAGACGCCAGCGACGCATCGGCTTTTGTCCCGGCGGGGCTGACGAGCAGCAGCAATGTGTCGGCTGCGGGATGCTTGAGATAGCGGTCGAGTTGCTGCCGGGCCGCCTTCTTGAGCAGTGTCACATCACGTAGCACCACGGCGCGACGCTCGGCGAGCATGGGCGGCGTGGCCAGCAGACTGCCGAGCGTCTCCGCGTCGAGTTCGCTCGCACGACGTACTTCCACATTGAAATCGCGCGTGGACGGATCGATCGCCGCGGCGAGCAAGTCGCGCTGCGCAATGTCCTTCAGGAAATCGTCGTCCCCGTAGAGGTAGTACACGGGGGAAAACGACCGCGACTGCACGGCCGCTTGCACGAGACGCAGTGGCGATGCTTCGCGGGACGCGGCGGCAGCACGAGGAGGCATGCCCCGAAGATAATCGCCGCGCCCGCCACGCGTCTCAGCGCAGCGGATGGCACTTCAGTGGATCGCGCCTCAGCGGAGGTCGTCGAAGGCGAGCGGGAAGGCAGCGCTGACGAACTGCATCGGTGCTTCCTCGACCAGCAGGGCGGCGGACCACACCGGGTTGCCGGTGGACATGACACTGATGAGCGACGGGGAGTAGATCTGTCGCGGCTGTGCGGGCACGGGCGGCGCGGCGATCACGGGCTGCATGGCCACGACAGGGGTCGCGGCGGCGGTGAGACCGCGCCAAACGACGGTGCCAAGTATCGCACCGGCAGCTACAGCGGCAAGCGTGCGCGGTGAGCTGAACGGCAGTCGGCTCATCAGCGGCAGCGGTGCGCGCCGCGAGGTGACGGCTGGCAGCCGGTCGGCGGCAGCTGCCTCGTCGCGGCACGCGGCTAACCGGGCCCGTAACTTCTGTTGGAATTCCTGCGACGGCTCGATTGTCTGGATGCTCTGCACGATCATCAGCGACCGTCTGACCAGTGTATCGTGGGCGGCACAGCAATCACAAGAAAGTAAGTGCAGCTGAGCAGCAGCCATCAGGTCTCCCGCGAGCGTGTCGTCGAGATAGGCCAGGTGATGCTTGCGAAAGTGTCGGCAGTCCATCGGCACAGGGTCGGGGAATTGCTCGTCCATAACCGGACGCTGCTGCAACATACCCTCCCGGACAACACCAGTTCCGGCAGCATCGGGGTTCTCTCCCCGACGCTGCCGGAACTGGATCTGCGGCCTGCTTAGGAGCGCCTCTGGCGCCCGTCTCACTGCCCCGCGGCTTCGCCGCGTTTAGCGAACGAGCGGCTCGATGATCTCCGCGAACGCCGTCCGGGCGCGGTTCAACCGCGACTTCACGGTACCCAGATTGACGCCCGTGATCTCGGCAATCTCCTCGTACGACTTCCCTTCCAGCTCGCGCAGCACAAACACCTCGCGGTGGTGCCCAGGCAGCTTGGCCACAGACTGCTCGACCATCTCCCGCAGGTGACGCTTGCGGTACAGGTCGTCCGGGCGCGTGTGCACGTCCTCGAACTGCAAGGGGCGCTCTTCGTCCTCGAACTTGGCCTTTATGGTCTGGAACAGCACGAGCGGGTTGCGCGAACGGTTGCGCAGCTCGTTCTTGCCCAGGTTCGAAGCGATGGTGTAGATCCAGGTGGAGAACTTCTTGGAGCGGTCGAAGCGTCCGATGTGTCGATAGACACGGATGAAAACTTCCTGCACCAGATCTTCGGCCCGGTCGCGGTCGCCGATCGTCCGGTAGACGAAGTTCAGCAGCCGGCCCTGATACCGGTCGACCAGCTCTTCGAACGCCCGCTCCTCGCCAGCGAGAAAGGCCGACACGACCTCACCGTCTCCCAGCGTGCGCAGATGTTCGCGGACCGGGAGCGACTGAGATTGTTTGGTCAGGGTCGTACGAGCCAGTGCGGCCATGGAAAAGCCCTCCTCCAGCGGTGACGCGAGCCGGAGGCTCGCGGCGCGACCATACGGTATCCGGGCAATCCGGCAGTCCGTCATGTCGGGCGTCCAGTATCAGTGCACACGGCGTGCCGTCAGGGAACCTGATGGAACATTCGCTGCCAAATACCTACGCTGCGGTCACTTAGCTGGATTCATCCCGTCCCGCTTCACCCCGTCGGTGACCCCGGGCGCTGAATGGAATCCTCAAAAGTGGACAATCGCTGTGGACATCGGCCACAATTCGGCTACGGTGAAGCTCAGCTCAGGCGAAAGCCTGCCGCAAAGAGGAGCGCGAGCGCCGTCTTGGCATCCTGGATCTCCCCGTGTTCAATCATGGATAACGCGCGGGAAAGGCGGGTGGGCACGAGCTCCATGAATTCATCCGCCTCGCGCGCCGACTCCCCAGCCTCGAGCCCCGTGGCGAGGAAGAGATGGATTTTCTCGTCGGTGAAGCCGGGCGTGGTGAACATCGTGAACAGTGGTTCGACACGCGCGGCGCGATATCCGGTTTCCTCGCGCAGTTCCCGTTTCGCACATTCCAGCGGGGATTCCCCCTCATCCAGCCGGCCGGCCGGGATTTCGAACAGATAGCCGTCGGCCGCGTAGCGGTACTGCCGGATGAGCAGCACCTCCGGGTCGTCGGCGTCTGCGTCAAGCAGCGGCACGATCGCACTCGCTCCCGGATGTCGCACCATTTCCAATGAGCCAATGGAGCCGTCCGGAAAGCGCACCTCGTCCACATCCAGCGAGATGACACGCCCGGTATACGCCCGCGTGGTCGACACCTGCCCCGGCCCTTCGCTCACGCGCCCGCCCGCGTGACAGCCGGTGTCGAGCGCTTTGTCGGGCTCTTCCTGGTGCTTTTCTTTACGGCCTTCCCGACGCGCTTCGCCACCTTCTTCACCGCCTTGGTGGCCGTCTTCTTCTTCAGCTTCCGCGGCTTCGGCACATCCTCGCCGGCCAGCCACTTCTTCACGGTCGGGCGCAGGTACACAGGTACGCGCAGGATCGTGCCGCGGCATTTGGGGGTGCCACAGCGGCACGCGTAGTAACGCACGTCCTCCGGCGCATACTCGTCCTGCCATTCGAACCGGTAGTCGTACACCAACTCGGTCTCGGGCTTGATCGGCCTGATCGCCTTGATCCAGATGCGACCGTCGTCGATCTCCGTTTCGCAGTTCGGATCGCACGAGTGGTTGATGTAGCGCGCGTCGGTGCCACGCTTGCGCGCATCCAGCACCGTGTCGTCGTCGAGAATGAACAGGAACGTGTGATGCCGTCCGTCTGCGTCATCGTAGCGCCGATCCGCCTCCTCGTGCGTGATCGGCTCGCCGATATATTCGTCAATCTTCTGACCACTGCGGATCGGGCGGATTGCAAACGCGCCGCGCCCCTGAATCTTCGAACGGCGGACCTCGTACAACGGCGACTTGGTGAGGAGCGTTGCGGACTTGGCGGCAGACGTGTTGGCGCGCTTGACTGGCGACACGAGGCGGGTCAGGAGATGGAAGAGGAAGACGACGCGATCGGCACATCGACGTCGGCAGGATCGTACACGGTCACCGGGCCCAAACCAAGCGCCGCCAGCGGTTCCCGGATGGCCTCTGCGTTGCCGACCACGACCACCTGCAGTCGCGTTGGATCGAGATGGCGTTGCGCCACGCGCAGCACGTCGGCCGCCGTCACTGCGCGCACCCGCTCACGATAGTTGTCGAAGTAGTTGGTCGGCAAACGGAAGATCTCCACGTTCGCCAATCCGCCCGCGACTTCGGCCGTCGTTTCAAACCGGATGGGGAAGACGCCCACCAGATAGTCCGTCGCCAGCGACAGCTCGGCCTCCGACACCTCCGACTCGCGGATACGCGCGAACTCGAGCTGGATCTCGCGCAGCGCATCGGCGGAGACGGCCGTCTCCACTGCGGTGGAGACCTCGAACGGACTGGCTGCACGACGCCAGTCGAACGCCGAGTGCGCACCGTAGGTGTAGGCGTGCACCTCGCGCAGATTGAGGTTGAGGCGCGACGAGAACAACCCGCCGAGGATGGCGTTCATGACCACGAGCGGGAAGTAGTCTTCGTGCAGACGCGGCACGGCCACATGCCCGACGCGCAACTCCGACTGCGGCGCATCGGCCTTGTGGATGATGTGCACGCGCGGCTCTGTGAAACGCGGCACGTCCAGCGGCTCCGTCACGTCGGGCGCGGTCCCCGCCCAGTCGCCCAGATAGCGCGACGCATGCCTGACCGCCTCATCGACACTGATATCGCCGACGATCATCAACGCGGTCGAATTCGGCCGATAGAACTCGCCGTGATACGCCACGACGCGATCACGCGTGGTACGCTGCGTACTCGCCTCATCACCGCCGGCCAATCGCGCAAAGCGCGACTCGGCGTGGTACAGCAACCGCGAAAAGAACACGTCGGCCAGTCCGCGCGGCTCGGCGCGCAATTGCGCAAGGTCGGCCAGCCGTTCTGCGCGCAACCGTTCCAGTTCGCTTTCCGGGAAGGCCGGAAAACGCAGCACTTCCGCCAGTACGGCGAAGGCATCTTCCACACGCGTCGCCAGCGACGTGAGTTGCACGATCGCCGAATCCCAGTCCGCGCCGGTGTCGAGCGTGGTGCCCAACGTCTCGAGCCGCTCCGCCAACTGCAGCGCGTTCATCGTGCGCGTGCCTTCGGCCAACGCGCGCGTGGTCATCTGCGCCAGTCCTTCGGCATCGCGCGGGTCGCGCGTGGCACCCGCCTCCACCACGGCGAGCATGGTCACCACGGGATACGCCGGCACCGGCGACACGATCACGCGCAATCCATTGGCCAGAATGCGCGTTTCGAAGGCCGGGAAATGATACGGACGCGGGGCCGATGCGCCAGGACGCGGCGGGGCGGGCGGCGCGTCGTCCGCGATACCACCTGCCACGGTAGTCTCCACGATGCTCACGCGCCCACCTCCACGCCTGACCGCGTCGTCGCGCCGGAGTCGGTCGCGGCCTCCGCAGCCGGTACGAACAGCAACAACGCACGATTGTCCGGCCCCAATCGTTCGCGGGCCAGCGCCGACACGTCGGCCGCCGTCGTCGCCTGATACCGCACCACCTGTTCGTTGGCCAGCGTCGCGTCACCAAAATACGTCGCGAAGCGCGACAGTTGATCGGCGCGCTCGGCGGCCGACTGCAGGCTGGTGACGAAGCTCGTTTCGATCAACGCACGCGCGCGCGCGACTTCGGCCTCGGTCACGCCGTCCCGGTGCATCTTGTCCAATTCGGCCAGCACGGCCTGCTCCAACTGATCGGTGCTCACGTCGGGATGTGCGGTGACGTCGACCACCAACAGGTCGCTCCCTTTTGCCAGATCGTAGGTGAACGCCGTCGCGTTCGAGGCGATGCGCTGCCCGCGCACGAGCGACTGCTCGAGCCGACTTCCGGTGCGCAATCCCAGCACGGCCGCTGCCAGACTGGCCGCGTAGTAGCCATCCGTCCCGAAGACGGGGGTGCGGCAGGCCACCAGGAGCCGCGGCAGCGCGACGGCATCGGTCACAACTTCACGTAGGGTGGTGCCGAAGACCGGTGTCACCATCATGTCGCGCAGTGGTGGACGGTTGGCGCCGCGCGCGATCGGTCCGAAGTATTCTTCGATCAGCCGCACCGCTTCTCCGTGCTCGAAATCACCGGCAATGGTAAGGACGGCGTTGTCCGGCGTGTAGTAGGTGCTGAAGAATTCCGAGACATCCTCGAGCGACGCTTCGGAGAGATGTTCCATTGACCCCATCAGCGAGTGATGGAACGGATGCCCCTCCGGAAAGCACAGCGCCGGCAAGCGCTCCCACCACGTGCCATAGGGCTGGTTGTCCACCGACCAGCGCCGTTCATTCTTCACCACGTCGCGTTGCGTATCGAGCTTCACCTGCGTCAACGCAGGAAGCATGCGGCCCATGCGGTCCGCCTCCAGCCAGAGCGCGATAGCCAGCTGGTTCGACGGCAGCGTTTCGTAGTAGTTGGTGCGGTCGAGCCACGTGGACCCGTTCAGCGTACCGCCGGCACGCTGTACGACTTCGAAGTGTTCATTGGCATCGACGTTCGCCGACCCCTGAAACAGCATGTGTTCGAACAGATGGGCAAAACCGGTCCGCTCGGGGCGTTCGTTCGCCGAGCCGACATGGTACCACAGGTTGACGGCGACGATCGGCGCAGTGTGATCCTCGGAGAGCACCACGTGCAGGCCGTTCGGGAGGCGGTAACTCTCGACTGGAATGCGCATCTCCAATATTGATAGTGCGGTCACGAAGGCCGTAAGCCCGTTGCGAAATCCCGGCGCCATCGCTTCGCCTGCACCCTCTCGCGCGCGATGGTGTACTCAACGGTGCTTCGCGCTGTTAAACTCTGACGACCCGGTCATGCAACTTTCGTTCGCATCACGTCTGTTGGCACCTCGCCCGTTCCGTGCGGCGGTTCTGGCCGCCGTCGCCCTTGTCGTCAGCGCGTGTGGCGACGATCCGCAGGTGCCAACCACAGCGACCCCGCTCGCCAGCGCCACGACCACGGCAGTCGTCGCCACCGCGGTGTCTACGGTGCCCGCGGTGAAGGTGCTGGACGCCAAGGGCCGCGCGATCAAGAACGTCATGGTACGCTGGCGCGTCACCGCGGGCGGCGGCCGCGTCGTCAACGACTCCGTGCGCACCACACCCGCCGGTGACGCCACCTCGGGTGGCTGGACGATCGGCACGGCCTCCGGTATCCAAACGCTGCAGGCCACCGCCGACGGTATCAACGCGCCGATAACCTTTACCGCCGATGCCGCGCCCGGCCCCGCCGTGCGTGTCGTCCTCGTTTCCGGCGACGCACAGCAGGGCGGCGTCAATAGCGTGCTCCTCGCGCCGCCCACTGCCCGCGTCGAAGATCAGTTCAGGAATCCGGTCCCGTCGATCCCCGTCTCCTTCGTGGCCGGCGAAGGCGGCACGATCGAAGGCGCACAGCAGGTCACCAACGCGCAGGGACTCGCCACCGCCACCTCGTGGAAGCTCGGCACGGTGAGTGGCATCCAAACGGTCCGCGCCACGGTCGCCAACATCGGCCAGGCGCTGTTCTCCGCCGTCGCCGTCCCCGGTCCGCCGGTCGATCTGGTCAAAGCGGGCGGCGACAATCAGCAGGGGATCAACGGCGCCGCGATCACCGCGCCGCCTGGCGTGCGTGTCGTCGACGCGTTCAACAACCCCGTCGGCAATGTCCCCGTGTCCTTCACACCGGGTAGCAACTCCGGCACGGTCACCGGCGGCGTCGCCGTCACCGATCCCGCCACCGGCGTGGCCTTTGCCGGCAGTTGGATTCTGGGCGACCAGGCACAGCAGACGCTCGTCGCGGCCAGCAGTCGCGTACCGGGCAAGAGTGTCACCTTCACCGCGACCGCCTCGATCTCGAACTACAAGATCGACATCCGGTTCATCGGTGCCGGCGGCACGGCGCGTCAGCGCGAAGCGTTCGTGAAGGCGGCGGCCAAATGGCGCCGCGTGGTGGTCGGGCATGTGCATGACGGTCGCATCGTCGCACCGGCCGGCGCCTGCCTGTCGTGGACGCCCACCATCGACGAAGTCGTCAGTGATGTCGTGGTCTTCGCCCGCATCGACTCCATCGACGGCCCGGGACGCATTCTCGCACAAGCCGGTCCCTGTTTCTTCAACACGACGTCGCGCCTCACCATGGTCGGCGTCATGGAGTTCGACAAGGATGACATGACGTCGCTGCTCAACAGCGGCACGATCGACGACGTTGTGCTGCACGAGATGGGACACGTCCTCGGCATCGGCACACTCTGGGATTTCCGTCGCACGCTGCTGGCCGGTGCGGGGACCTCGGATCCGTTCTTCACCGGTCTAGGTGCGCGAGCGGAATTTCCAGGCATCGGCGGTGCGATCTTTTCCGGCAATCCGATTCCCGTCGAGAACACCGGCGGCGCCGGCACGCGTGACAGTCACTGGCGTAACTCGATCTTCGGTCGCGAATTGATGCAGGGGTTCGCGACGGCGGGCGGCATGCCACTCAGCCGCGTCACCGCCGCCTCGCTCGCCGATCTCGGCTACATAGTAAATCTCAACGCCGCCGATCCGTTCCGACTGGCCGGTTCGTTGCGGAGCACCTTCGACCAACTCATTCCGCTGGACAACGACGTATCGGATATCCCGCTGTACGAAGTGCGCAGCGATGGTTCGACCGTGCTGCGTCGCGCGGCAAAGGGGAGCAGGCGGTAGCGCACGACCATCAGCCCTCGGCGCTCGCGGCTGCGCTGTGGCCGGTGAGATGCAGCCAGAGCAGGAACACTACATCCTTCGGCAGCGCGATCGATTCTCGCAGGATGTACTCGATGGCCACGGAGCGGTTGGCCGAGATGGGGCTGGTGCGCGTGGGAGACGGCAGCGGTGTCAGGCCGTGCAGGCGCGCCAGCACATCCAACCGCAGCATGTGAAACGGATCACTCACCATCAGCACGCGCGGTCGCGCCGGCAGCGAATCGCCGAGCGCATGCAACAACACCGCCGCGCCGTGTACGCTGGCCAGGGAGGTGCGGCCGGTGGACTCGAGCAGGATCGCGTTCGACGGAATGCCGCGACGCATCACATACCGGCGCCCCGCGGCCGCTTCGCTGAGCAGATCGCCCTGCCGCTGCCCGCCGGTCAGCACCACACGCGCTGCACGCGCCTCGCCCCACAGCATCAGCGCGTGATCGAGCCGTGCGCTCAGTACGCGTGATGGCCGACCGCTGTATTGCGCGGCGCCGAGCACGATGATCGCGTCGGCTTGACCTTCTGCGGCACGTGTCGACCAGGTGATGATCGCCAGCAGACACACGAGCCATCCGGCAGTCAGGATGGCGAGCGCGCGCAGCGCGACGCGCGAGGCTCGGCGAGGCATGATGCTGGAAGCTACAACCGTCCCGCCTCCGGCGCGCCTGCGCGAGCGTCAGCCGCGTGTCAGATCGGACGTACGGCGCCCGGTTCCGGGGCGTCCACTGCGTAGCCGGCGTCGCGCAGTGTGGTGGCAAATGCATCCTGCGACGCGCGTTCGCCGTGCACCAGATGCACGCGCGGCTGTGCGCGCCCGTCGCGTACTCCCCGGTCGCGCACCGCGTCCAGCCAGTCGCGCAGCTCGCTCCGATCTCCGTGCGCGCTATATCCGTTCAGAATCTCCACCTGCGCCGTCAGCTCCACGTCCTCGCCAAAGACGCGGATTTGCCGACGGCGCTCCACGATGCGTCGGCCCAGCGTGTGCTCGGCCTGAAATCCGACGATAAGGATCGTGTTGCGCGGATCGCTTGCGCCGTTGCGCAGGTGATGCAGAATGCGCCCCGATTCCACCATGCCCGACGCCGCGATGATGATCATCGGACCGTGCGCCGCGTTGAGCGCCTTCGACTCACGCACCTCTCGCGTGAACCTCACCAGCGGAAAATCGAACAGGTCCGGCGTCGAACGCACCAGATCTTCACTCTGGTCGTACACCTCCGGATGCATCGCGAAGACAGCGGTGGCGTTGATGGCCAGCGGCGAATCGACGATTACCGGGATGTTGGGGATCTTGCCGTCTCGCAGCAGCATGTGCAGATCGTACACCAGCTCCTGCGTGCGACCGACCGCGAACGCGGGAATGAGAATGCGTCCGCCGCGCGCCGCCGTTTCGCGCACCACGCGCGCCAGCTGTTCACGCGCGCCCTCAACCGACTCGTGATCGCGATCACCGTAGGTGGACTCGCACAGAATCACGTCCGCGCCGCCACCCGGCGGCTCTGGGTCGCGGATGATTGGCAACCCGTTGCGGCCGATGTCACCAGAGAAGACGATCCGCCTGAAATCCCCGCCTTCACGCGCTTCGATCACCACCGACGCGGAGCCCAGAATGTGTCCCGCATCGGTGTACTGCGCGCGGATCCCGTCGGTGACGTCGAACCACTTGTGATACGGCACGCCGATCATGCACTCCTGCGTTCGCGCGGCGTCTTTTATGGTGTACAGCGGCGCCGCGTGCGGGCGGCCGTGCCGCTCGAGAAAATCGGCGTCCTTTTCCTGAATATGCGCCGAGTCGGCGAGCATGAGGGCGCATAGGTCGCGCGTGGCGGCCGTGGCCCAGATGGTCTGCTTGAAGCCTTGGTTGACCAGGTACGGCAATCGCCCGGCATGGTCAATGTGGGCGTGCGACAGGATGACGGCGTCGATCTCGTTGATGGGAACGGGGAGCTTCAGGTTCTTGTCGCGCGACTCACCGCGTCGTCCCTGAAAGAGGCCACAGTCGAGCAGGATCGTACGCGTGCCCACCCGCAGGATGTGACACGACCCGGTGACTTCACGGGCGGCACCGCTGAACTCGAGCTGCATGGTTGTACCCGATGTTTTCGAGACGACGAACGTGATACTGATACGTCTGGCGACATCCAGGAAAGGTGGACTTCGGCTGGCACCCAGACTGGAACCGGTACAGAGCTCATGAATAGGCGCTGGCCGGTCGACAATTACCATATATGGACGATGACCAGTTACGCAGACTGATCGCGGGTGTCAACAAGGCCTTCTATCACCGGGTGTACAACGACCCGTGGTTGAAGGTAGTGTTTCAGGGCCGCCGCCAGGAGCACCTCGAGGCGCAGCAGACCGATTTCATGGTCGGCGCGCTCGGGGGACCGAAGACGTTCTCGGGGCGCAGTCCCTCGGACGCGCATCCGCACATTTTCGTCGACGAGTCGATGTGGCAGCTGCGGGAGAGATTCCTGCGACAGGCGTTCGCCGAAATGCGACTGCCGAAGGAGCTGCAAGACAAGTGGATTCGCATCGACGAGGCGTTCAAGCGTGCCATCATCAAGCGCTCTCTCTCGGATTGCACGAAGCGCTACGTCACCGACACGATCATTGCGCCCCCGGATCCCGCGAAGCGGAAGGCCAGTTAGGTCGGTCGTTCCATCGGCACCATGTCATGGCGCACGCTGCGCGTTGCGTTGGCATGATCGTGTGTGTACGGAACGACTGACCTGCAACGCGACTCAGGCCTCGAGGTCGCGTTTCGTATCGGCTGTCTGCCGCAGGTCCCGACGCGCCAGCAGCTTCTGCAGCGACTGCCGGTGCAGTCCCACCGATCGCGCAGTGCGCGCGATGTTGCCGCCGTTGCGTGCCAACGCCGCACTGAGAAAGAGCCGATCGAATTCGCGAAGCGCACGTTCGCGCGCCTCCACGAACGGCAGATCGGCGGACTGCTCGAGCAACGCCGCCGGAAGCATCGACGAGGCCCGTTTCACCGAGAGGTGAGCCGGCAAATCGGCGGAGGTGATGGTGGGACCATCCGCCATGATCAGCGAACCTTCGATCACGTTCCGCAACTCGCGCACGTTCCCTGGCCAGTCGTACTGCATCAGCAGCGCGCGCGCATCGTCGTCCACCTGCCGCATGGGCATGCCGTACCGATCGGCGAACAACTCGAGAAAGTGCGTGGTCAGCAACGGAATGTCGGCCTTGCGATCGCGCAGCGGCGGCATGACGATCGGAATCACCTTGAGACGGTACAGCAGGTCCTCCCGGAATGTCCCCTTCGCCACCATCTCGTCCAGCGAGCGGTGCGTCGCGGCAATGACGCGGACATCCACATGAGTGCACTTCGTGCCGCCGACCCGCATCACTTCGCCGCTTTCCAACGCACGCAGGACCTTGGCCTGCGCGAGCGGCCCCAGATCGCCGATCTCATCGAGAAAGAGCGTGCCGCCATTGGCCGCCTCGAACAGTCCGGCATGGTCCTTCACCGCACCCGTAAAGGCGCCGCGCGTGTGTCCGAAGAGTTCGCTCTCCACCAATTCCGATGGAAGCGCCGAACAGTTCAGTGCGACGAACGGCTTGTGCCGACGAGAACTCTCGTCGTGCAGCGCGCGCGCCACGAGCTCCTTGCCCGTGCCGCTCTCCCCAGTGACAATGGTCGTCACGTCGGTCCGGCCCACACGGCTGATCATCCGGAAGCAGTCCAACATGGCCGGCGTCGAGCCGAGCATGCCCCGGAATCCCGCTTCCAGATTGGCCGTCGGCTCGGACGTCACCAGCCGGATTTCGCGCATGGAGTCGGCACGACGAATGAACGTCAGCGCTTCGTCGGCGCGAACCGGCTTGGGCAGGTAGTCGCACGCCCCATGACCAAACGCCTGACGCGGCGAATGTGGCGCGTCAGGATCAGTCAGCAGCGCCGTGAGCGTGCCGGGGTGCGAGTGCTGCATGGCGTCAAGCAACGTCAGACCATCGCCGTCGGGCAGCTGCTGGTCGGTGATCAGCAGGTCGATCTCGGCGCGCGCGATCTGCTCAAGCAGTCCGAGCAGCCGCGACGCGTGCAGCACCTCACGCCCGGACGCCTGAAAGGCCGAGCGCAGTACGCCAAGCGTCTCCATATCGTCGGTGACAATGAGAATGCGCTGGAGACGCGCCGGCGCGTCGCGCTCGTCATTGTCGATCCCGAGCGGCGCGTTGGGCCGCGCGCGGGGCACGCGAGGCGACGTCAAATCGGGTCGGGTGCGGGACATGGTGGAGGGCTGGTAGAGCGCGGCGTGGCGCATTGGAAGTTCCCCGTGTGTGATTCATGGAAAACAAAAAAGCGCGATGGATGCTCGCCTTCGAGCAATCCTTCGCGCCTTCGACTGCCGGGTCTTGCTCCCGGACGTCAAGGTTGGCCGATCAAGCGGCCTCATGTCTTGCTGCACCTGCGGGCGCTCCTGAAGCGCTGCGCCTCTTCCCGCCGCGCTCCGTTTCAAATCCCCACATCGGTGAATATGGTTCCGGACGTGGCGATTGCAAGGGCTGCAGCACTACACATGCTTCGACAGTAACTCCAAGCGGTGTCGCAAATCACCAAGTGCTTTCGATTTGAACGTACCCTTTGTTTCCTCCAGTACCGTAATGGTCTCCGCGATCGCCTCCTGCATTTGCGCTCCGCGCGGACAATTGATCAACTGACACGGGTGCTGTTGCCCCTCTGTCTTGCCCGCCATCGCCTGTCCCAGTTGCTCGAGATCGGAAAGCGAACCCATCACGCTCCGAAGCGTCATGGCCAGGAACAGGTCGATCCCGGTTTTCGGGTCGGCGTCCGGCAGCTTGGGCTGCGATTCCAGCGTCAGACGATAATCGCGCAGCCGCGACTCGGTGTCCTGCAGCACCTGATACGAACGGAATCGCGCGACCGCACCCGTTACGCGGGCCAGCAACGTCGAGAAATCCACGGGTTTGACCAGATACGCCGTCACCGGCAGCTCGATGCAGGCCACCGCCGACCGCACTGAAGGAAATCCGGTGATGATGATGATCGGCAGCCCGCCGCTCAGATGCGATACCTGCTGCACCAGATCCAGGTCGGCGTTCCCCGGCATCTCGAGGTCGGTGATCAACAGATCGAATGGACCCGCGCTGATCGCTGCCACTGCCGACGGCGCATTCTCGACGGTGACCACGTCGTACCCTTCCCGCCGCAGCAGCTCGGCCGTGGAGTTGAGAAAGGTCGCTTCGTCATCGGCGATCAGAATTCGCCCGCGGCTCATCGCAGAACCCCTGTCTCGATTGGTTGCATTGGGAGGCGAACCTCGAACTCGGTTCCGCCCTGTGGCCGATCATGCACGAACACCTGCCCGCCCACCGCCAGCACCGACTGCCGCACAAGCGACAGCCCGATCCCCATGCCGCCGGTTTTCATCGTCCGGTTCTTCGTGCTGAAGAACGGCTCAAAAATGCGCTCGCGGATATCCGCGGGGATGCCCGGCCCGTCGTCCCGCACGCGGATGACGCACCAGCCGTCGTCCAACACGGCCGTCACATCGACCGTGCCGTCTGGCGGCGACGCGTCCACCGCGTTCTGTACCAGATTGTACAAGGTCTGCCGCAACAGCGCATCTGGCACGGGCACGAGCGACGGCGCACGCGACACGTCGGTGATGATGCGGACGTGGCGTGCGCGATTGACCTGCTCGAGAAAACTCACCGCATCGCTGATCGCCAGAATGACCGACGACTGCGGGTTCATCGCCTCGTCGGGGCGATAGGTCTCGTAGAGCTGCCGGGTGACGGCGGCGATGCGCGCAATCTCGCGTTCGATGGCCCCCACGAAGCGATAGTGCGGATGGGTCGTCGGAATTCCGTCCCGCACCAGAAGGAAGGCGTTCTGAATGCCGGCCAGCGGATTGTTGATCTCGTGCGCCACGCGCGCCGCCAGCTGCCCCATCGTGGTGAGTGCGCCGATCATTCGCAACGATTCCTGTGCACGCGAGCGATCCGTCAGGTCATGCCCTTCGACTAGCACCTGCGCGACCGCTTCCTTGGTGTCACGAATCGGCCGCAGGGAGAAATCGGTCGTGGCACCGGTACCATCGGCTCGGCGTGTCGCCACCTCGAAGCGCGTGGCCTCGCCCCCCGTCACCCGCTGAAACCGCTCCTCCACCCGCGCCGGCGTACCGTCTTCGACATGCCACCACCCCAGCGCAGAAAAAGGGGTGCCGCGCATGTCCTGAACGGAGCGCCCCGCGAAATCGGCCGCGGCACGATTGGCTTCGAGGATCGTGCCATCGATATCCAGCAACAACTGCAACTGAAACGCGCTGTCGAACATGGCACGAAAACGCCGCTCGCTGCGCTCGAGTGCTTCCTTTTCCAGGGCCCGTTCGGTGATGTCTGCCGAAATGCCAAGCAGGCGGGCCGGCTGTCCATCGATCGTACGCTCGATCACCCGCCCACGGTCCACGAACGTGTGCCAGCTGTCGTCGCTCGCGCGGACGCGATACTCGCACTCGAAGACCTCGGTGTCACCGCGGACATGCGCGCGCAGCGCATCGGTCACGCGTATCTTATCGTCTGCCAGCATGAGCGAAGACCACACCGACGAATCGCCGTTGATCAACGCCGGATCGTAGCCCAGCGACCGCAGCAACGCGCCGCTGCGATGCGCGCGCCCGGTGAGCAGGTCCAACTCCCAGACGCCGTCGGTCGATCGTTCGATCGCCTGCTGCATCCGCGCCATGCCAACGACGCTGGCCTGCTCCCACCGTTTGCGCGCCAGCCACAATGTCGCCGCGGCCAATGCCGCCACGGCCAGACCGAGTAGCAGGAGCATCTCGGGGAAGGTCGAGCGCACCGGCTCCGGATCGGGCGTGAACGACAGCGCAATGCGTCGGTCACCCAAATGCAGATCGCTCCGAAAGACCGCCGCGCGCGACGATCGAGGCCGCCCCGCCACAAGCGAATCGCCGATGAATGCGCGTATCGCAAAGCCGCTGCTGGTGTCCGTGATGAACTCGTCCAGCAAGTCGCCTTCGGAGATGAACGCCACCAGCACGACCGCGCCGCGCGATGTCTCGCCAACGGGATGCACCAGCGCGATGCCGGTCGGCTGGAGCGCGCGCACCTGCGTGCTGACGAAACGCTCGCGCGCCCAGACGCGCAGCACGTCGCCGACGCCGGGTGCCAGCACGGTGTCCGCCGTCCCCCGCTGAATCGTGCCGGTCGAATCGAGCCAGAGAATGCGCGTAAGACCAAGGGTCTCCTGATTCAGCCGCTCCACCGATGTGCGCCAGAGTGGGGCGTCGGCCGGCACCGACTGGACGAAGATGCCAACCCGCTCGACCGAACGTTCGATGACGTCGAACTGTCGACGGACCGCGCGATGGACCGCATCCGAAGCGATGCTGGCGCGCGCGCGCGTCTCCGCTTGCTCGCGACCGATCAGCGATTGCCAGAACACGAGCATCATCAGCGTCACGGTAACTCCGACCGCGACCGGCAGCCAGCGCGGCGGCGCCACGCCTGTCGCCTCGTACGCGGCCGCATATCGCAACAACCCGGCGCTCAACGCGACCTGTCCGAGCAGCGTACTCAGCGACACCTGAGCGATGCGACGGCCCAGCGCGGTCTGCAGCAGATCGCCCAGCTCGGCCAGGACCAGCACGCCGGCGATGGCCAGCAGCATCGCGCCGATCGAACCGACCGTAACCAACGTGCGATGCGCCGTCGGCGCCCGCGCCGACATCCAGAGGGCCACAGCAAACGACCCGAACATGATCGCCACCACGACGGCCATGCCCAGCGGCTGCGTCGGGCTGACCACGCCGACCGCCAACCCCACGACACTGGCGAGCAGTGTGATTGCCGCCGCCACGGCCGCCGCGCTCCGACGTCCCAGCCAGAGCGACAGCAGCCCGCCCGCGCACGCCAGCAGCAGCGCCGTACTGAGCGGTCGGGGCGCCGAGAATCCCAGCAACGGGTGCCCGAGCGCCGGCATGTCCAGCAGCCACGCCAGCAGCCCGGGCATTCCCGTAGCCGCCGCCAGCAGCGCCAGCGCGGGCACCACCGGTCCACCCCGTCGATCAGACGACGTGCGTTCCGGCCTCATGGCCTGCTCGCGTTAGTCCGGGAATCGCGCAGGCGCCGTCGCTCAGGTGTCGCCGAGGCGCAGCCAGCGACGCACCTGTGGCGGCGTGAAGGAGTGCAGTCGGTCGAGCAAGGCCGTCGGCTCCGACTCCACCACCAGCCACTCGTGTGGTGTACCACGCAGAAATCCTTCCTTCTCCACGTTCGTCATCAGCTGCACGAGCGGCTGCCAGTAGTCCAGCACGTTCAACAGCGCGACGGGCTTGCAGTGGACGCCGAGCTGCGCCCAGGTCCAGGTCTCGAAGAGCTCTTCGAGCGTGCCCAGTCCGCCGGGCAGCGCGACGAACGCATCGGACAGGTCAGCCAGCATCGCCTTGCGCTCGTGCATGGAGTCAACGATGTGCAGGGCGGTCAATCCGTTGTGTGCCGCTTCGCGCTCCATCAGCGCGTGCGGCATCACCCCGATTACTTCGCCGCCGGCCTGCAACGCGGCATCGGCCAGCGCGCCCATCAGGCCGGTGCGCCCGCCACCGTACACCACGGTCAGCCCGCGCCCGGCCATCTGCCGGCCAATGTTGCGCGCTGATTCCATGTACTCCGGGCGCACCCCTTCGTTGGAGGCGCAATACACGCAGATCCGTTCCATGCCCCAAGCTAACGCCACCACTCGCCTGCCGTGTGCGGGTGCCGGGTGCGGCGTGCCGTGTGCGCGGGTGTCTTGTGCGCGTGCGGCGTGCGGCCGTAGTGTGTGGGCGCCTTCGCTCAGCGCGCGCTGCCACGGCGTAGGACGCCCATCCGGCGCACCGCACCCCACAGCACCACCGCGGCGATGAGGGGGCCGGCACAGGCGATACCCAGAATCACCACGTCCGCGGTCCCGCGCACCCGCGGCACGTTCCACCAGAATGCCTGCGCCATCGTGAGTACGGCGTCCGCGCTCACCGCTACCGCGACCAGTCGCGCCAGTCGGAGACCGCGCGTGCGCCGCTGCCATCGCAGCGCGACAAAGAGCGCCACGTCGAAGCACACCCATGCCACCTGCACGGCGCGCGACGGAAACCAGGGAACGACCGGCGCCAACGCCAGCACGATTGTCCACGGCACCAGTAACCACTCGAGCAACTGCAGCAGTGGGGTCGGTCCGCGCAGCGCGGTGCGCAGAGCAAACCGTACCGCGGAGCCGTCGGCAAAGGCGCGCAGACCGTCCAGCACGGCCACCATGCCGATCGCCTCGCGAGGGAAGGCGACGTACACGGGCTCCCAATGCTGCGGCCGCAGCTTGCGTTTGAACGCGGCCAGCCCGGCAAAGTTGAAGAACGGGCGCGAAAGCTGACGCGCCGCACGCAGCCACCGGTTCACCTCGCCCGACAACGGCGCCAACCCCAGCGTCACCCACCGCACCTGCGCGTCGGCCAGCGCGCGCATCGCCGCATCGATCAACAGTTCCGCCGTGCCGTTGGGCGCCGCCGGATCGCGCAGCAGGTGCTCGAACAACCACCCGCCGCGCAGTGGCACCGGCGCCAGCGACAACAACGCCACGACCTCGCGCGCTCCGCTGTCTCGCACACGCTCGGCGATGAGCATCCGCCGCGCATCGGCGTGGTCGAACGGCGCGACGTCCACCAGAAAGTGCATGGCCGCCATCGGCCGCGCGGCCTGCCAGCGCGCGACCAGTGCGTCGAGGGTCGCGCGCATCGGCGACTCGGCGGTCGCGACATCGGACGGAGCGAGCTGTCGCACCACCACGCCTTTCGCGCGCGCGCGCCGCAGCTGTTCGCGCAGCGACTTATGTACCCGCACATCGTCCTGCCAACGGCGCGGATCCCACACCGGCTGCTCGCCGATCTGCATGCGCCGGAAGCGCGGCGACGACGCGAGCATTCCCTCGGTGGCAAAGAAGCTCGCGCGTCGCCCCTGTCGCGCCGCGGCCTCGACGAAGCGCTCGCCGACGGCAATGCTGTCGGCGCGCGCGGCGATCGGCTCGCCCGCGGCCACCCACGCGGACCCTGTATCGAAGTAGGCCACCATCCCGCGGTCGCCGTCGAACCAGTGCGCGAGCCCGCGCCCCAACACCTGAAACGCCGTGCCGGTCCACCCGAACGCCATAATCAGCGCCATCGCACGCGCATCGTCGCGCCGTGGCGGCGTCTGCAATGGCGTAGCCTGCACTGGCGTCGTCCGCACTGGCGCATCGCGCTCGGAGCGCGTCACCGACCGCTACTCCGTCGGCGGCAGGTCGCGCTCGAAGATGATGGTCATGCGCTGCCCGTCCTGGGCCAGACGGCCCGGCGTCCATCCCATACGGCTGCGCTCGTTCAGCAGGTCGGTCAACGCGTCCTCGTCGTCGCGGACGTGACGCGTGAGCCGGATGATCACGGCCTGATATTCCTTCATGCCGGCGAAGGTAGCGTGTCCCACGGGCTGCACGCTACCGTTGCTGCAGCCGCTACACCCGATCTCCACCTCAAGTCTGCCATCGCGATGTCCGCCGAGTCGGCTGCGCCGTTCCCCATGCTCACCATCGTGGATCATCCGCTGGTGCGGCACAAGCTGACGTTGCTGCGCGATCGCGGCACGCCGACCAAGCTGTTCAAGGAACTGGTCGACGAGATCGCCATGCTCATGGCCTACGAAGCCACGCGTGATCTGGCGCTCGATCCGGCTCCGGTGAACACGCCGCTCGAACACACCACCGGCTGGGCGGTACGCGGCAAAAAGCTCACGCTGGTCCCCATTCTGCGCGCCGGACTGGGCATGGTCGAGGGGATCCTGCGCCTCATGCCGTCCGCCCGCGTGGGACACATCGGTCTCTATCGCGATCACGACACGCTCGAGCCGGTGGACTACTACTTCAAGGTGCCGGGCGATGTGAGCGAGCGGGATTTCCTGCTGCTCGACCCGATGCTTGCCACCGGCGGCAGCGCGACAGCGGCGGTGCACTCACTCAAGCGCGCGGGTGCCACACGTATTCGCTTTCTCTGTCTCGTCGCGGCGCCGGAAGGAGTACGCCGGCTCACGCAGGCACATCCGGACGTGCCAATCCTCGCGGCCTGTCTCGATCGGGAGCTGAACGCGCAAGGGTACATCCTCCCCGGATTGGGCGACGCGGGCGATCGCCTGTTCGGGACGCGCTAGCCGCACACCACGAGGGCGCGCGGAGCTGCTGGGTCTCGCCCTATTGAAACCACTCGCGCGGCGACTTGCGCTGCTGCTGCGCCACCTCGAGCACCCACGCCTGCGCCACGGGCTCGGTTACTTCATCGGGGACGCGATCGAACCACGTACGCGCCTGCGTGTCGTCGCCGATGCGGCGCCACAACTCGCCGATCAGATACGTCAGCACGGCGCGCTCCTCGATCGCCACGCCATCGAACGTGTCCAGCGCCTCGGCGAAGCGTGCGGCCGCCTTTCGACGGAAGTAGCGCTCCGCTTCCGTGTCGCGCTCGTCCACGCAGCACCACGCCGCGCGCAGATACAGGTCGGCCAGGTAGCGTGGCTCGTTCCCCTGCCATTCGGCCACCTTCGCGGCGTGATCGTACTTCAATGACCCGGACGGCAGCTCCTGCTGCAACGACCTCGCCAGTTCATTCCGCACGCGCTCGCGCAGTCGTTCACCCATGTCCACCGCGTCGGAGAAGTCGCGCTCCACACCGGCGTAACCGCAGTGCGTGCACATGTGCACGAAATACGGCAGCGGCTGCATGCCCGCGGCGCGTTCGTGAAAGTCGGTGCGCTTTCCGCCAAAGGCGTTGGTCGCAACGACGGTCTGGGAACGGAACGCGTTCTCGCAGACAGGGCAGGTGAGGTCGATGAGATTGAGTGTGGTCATGGTCCGGTCCGTCGCGCTGGGGTATAGCTGGAGTGTCGGCTGCACCCTGCGCGGAGTTGAACCGCATGCACCATGTCGCCCCGCCCAGGGACGACCTGTCTTGTTCGTCTCGCGCGCGACGGCTATGTTCCCGCGTCTTGTTCGGCGAGCATGATCGCGCCGGCCTCCCGCGTCCGGGTCGTTGATGTTGATCAATCTCATTCCTGATTTTCTTGCCGTGCTCAACGCCGTCGATCGCGACGCGGCGTACCGCGAGTACTTCGAGCGTCATCGCGCGCTCCTCGCGGCGTACTGGGACAACTACGTCCTCGAGCCCTCAGGGCCGCACTTCGACGAAGTGATTCGCGCCACCGTCGCCGCCAATCGCGACGATTTGCTCGCGTTGCTCTCCCGCACCGATGTCGTCGCGCTCGCGGTGCAGGCGGAACGCAAAGTGCGCGCGTTGCTCGAGCCGGACGTGCCGTTCGATGTGGTGCTCATGGTCGGCGTGGGCGCCGCCAACGCGGGTGAACTCGTTGTCGGCGGACGCGGCGTCGCCTTCGTCTGCCTTGAGCACTTCACCGGCGTCGTCAACACCGAAACGCAGGGACTAGGGCTCGATCCGGAGCTCATCCCGCTCTGGCTGGCGCACGAACTGACGCACGTCATCCGGTACACGGCGCCCACCAGTCGCAGCGAAATGCGCGCCCTCATCGAGGAAGCCGACGGATACTACTCGTACTGGGAGACGGGACGGTACGCATCGCTGCGCGAGCTGCTCGTCAACGAAGGACTCGCGGTGCAGGTCTCGCGCGCGGTCAGTCAGGGCCACGCGCAGTGGGAGTACTTCGGGTTCGCGCGCAAGCAGTATGCGCGCATCCGCGAACTCGAGCCGATGTTGCAACGCGCCGCCAATGGCGACCTGGAACGCGCCGGACTGGGATTACGCCTGCGCTACCTCTCAGGCGGCATGAGCGACGACGCGCGCACGATCGACCGCATCGTCATGCCGGAACGCTCCGGCTACTTCCTCGGCGCTCGCATGGTGCAGGCCGCCATCGACGCACGAGGCCACGCCTGGGCTGTACGGGCCAGCGCCATCGAACTCGCCATGGCGTCACTCCCGCTTCCCATGGACGCGCCGCGACTGACGATCGTCGGCTGAACGGCGCCGGAACGTCTGCGCGACCTCGGCGGGCTCCGTGCAGCGCGAGCATCACCTACGGCCACAACATTGGAACTGCCGATCTCGCGGACAACCGCGGAGATGACAACGGATGCTGCCACGGCATGGTGAAGAATGCAGGTGCACTCGCCCTCCGGGCGCCGGCAGTTCTCTCGCAAACTTGTTGCAGTTCCTCAAAGAAATTCCGATCCGCCCACGCGCGCCGATCCGTCCGCCGCACGAAGCAACTCCGCTCCAATCCAGGCAGTTATCCGTGAGAGGGGCAGTTCCATGCAGTTGCCGTTGCAGTTGTTGCGGTTGCTGTTGCGGTTCTGGCCGCGATCACTTGCCAATGCAGAAGTCGCGAAACACGCGGTCGAGAATGTCCTCGGTGCCGATCGCACCGGTGACGTCGGCCAGCGCATCGCGCGCCGCCTGCAGATGCACCGCGGCCACGGTCGGCGGCACAGCGTCCGACTCCCACACGTCAAGAAACTGTGCGATCTCGTCGCACGCGGCCGCCACCCCTATGCGATGACGCTCTCGCGTGACCATCACGTCCGACGCGACCGACGCGGACCGCTCGCCCTCCGCCCCGGCCAACAGCGCATCGATCCGGTCGAGCAGCGCAGCCAGCCCGTCTCCCGACTCGGCGCTCACGCGGATCATCTCGACCGCATCGTTTCCGCTATCCGGTGCACCATCGGTCACCAGATCCGACTTCGTGCGCACGCCGAGTACCGGTGCGCCGGTGACCGTGCGTATTGCCTCGATCGTGGCATGCACATCGTTGTCACGCTCGCCGCACGCCAACACCAATCGAGCGCTCCCCAGATAGCGCGTGCTCACCTCGATCCCCAGGCGCTCGATCACGTCGTCGGTCTCGCGCAGCCCGGCGGTGTCCACCAACCGTAGCGGCATCGCGCCTCGATCGAGCACCGCTTCGATCGCGTCACGCGTGGTCCCGGCGATCGGGGTCACCAACGCACGCGATTCACCCAGCAGCGCGTTGAACAATGAGGACTTCCCCGCGTTCGGGGGTCCGGCAATCACCACCAGCGCACCATCGCGCAGCAACGCCGCCCGCGGTGCGGTGGCCAAGAGCGCCTCAAGCGCGTCGCGCAACACGATCGCCGCTTCGGTGATGCGCGCAGCATCGATCGGACCGTCGTCCTCGCCCGGAAAATCGATGTCGTAGGCCAGCAACGCCTCGAGCTGGATGACATCGTCACGCAACGCCGCGAAGCGGCGCGACAGGCCGCCATCGAGCTGGACCAGCGCCTGCCGTTGCATCGCGGTCGTGCGCGCGTCGATGAGATCGGCCACCGCTTCGGCCTGCAGCAGGTCCAAGCGTCCGTTGAGCACCGCGCGACGCGTGAACTCGCCCGGATACGCCGGTCGAGCGCCGGCCGCCACGCAGGCGGCCACCACCGCGGCGGGTACCACGCGGCCGCCGTGGGTGCTGAGTTCCAGCACATCTTCACCCGTGTACGAACGCGGCCCCGGAAACCACGTGGCCAGCGCATCGTCCAGCGGCGCACCGTCCACCGGATGACGAAGCGCCACGCGGGCACTCACGCGTGGCGCCAGTTCTGCCATGCCGATCGCTGTCGCGATCGCGCGCGTGGCCGGTCCGCTCATGCGCACCACCGCCAGCGCCCCGCGTCCGTCCGGCGTGGCCAGTGCGACGATCGTATCCGCGCCACCCACCAGCAACGTGGCGCTGCGCAACGCGCCGCCGGTCGTCGCGCCGTCGTCCACGACGCCCCGCCCTACCCCTTCACAACCGGTGCCGCCGCCTTGCCACGTTCCTGCGCGATGAGCCACTGCTGCGGCAACGACGCGACGTTCTGCACGAGATAGTACAGATTGAGGCCCGCCGCCATGTTCAGGAAGATGAAGAGCATCAACGCGGGCATCATGTACATCATGATTTTCTGCTGCTCGTTCGCCTTCACACCCTTCATGCCAATCCACGACAGACCGATCGCCGTTATTGCGACGAGAATGGGCAGGATATAGAACGGGTCCTTGATCGAAATATCCGGCAGCCACAGGAACGACACGCCACGAAATTCGATCGTGTTCTGGAAGACGAAGAACAGGGCAAAGAAGACGGGGAGCGGAATCAGCATAGGCAGACAGCCCGACACCGAACTGAACGGACTCATGCCGTGCGATTTGTACATCTCCATCATCGCGGCCTGCAGCTTCTGCGGATCGCCCTTGTACTTGGTCTGGATCTCCTGCATTTCCGGCTGGATGCGCTGCATGGCCATCGAGCTGCGCATGGCGCGCTGATTGAGCGGCCAGAGAATGATGCGCACCGCGATGCCGAAGAGGACCAGAATCCACCCGTACGACAGGCCAAGTGACGCCTTCATGAACAGCAGCAGCTTGATGACGAGCGTCGCGAACGGCTGCACCACGCCCTGCAACCAGCCGCCATACGGATTGGACGTTTCGAATTCCCGGCCGATCGCCACCAGACGCGAAAACTCCTGCGGACCGGCGTACACCTCGAACAGCGCCTCACCACCCGTCAGCGGCGTGATCACCGTCGCCTGCGAACGTGTGGCCGTCTTGGCCGTGCGTACGCCACCGGTGAACCCGACTTCGGCAAACCCCGGCTTGCCCACAGGTGTCAGCAAGCCGACGAGAAAATACTTGTTCTTCGCGACGACCCACGTGATCGGACCGGCCGCGATCTCGCGCTCACCCGGATCCAGGGAGCCGAAAGAAACGCCCTCGGCGTTCTGCTGCGCGGGCTTGTAGGCGTAGGCGAGATGGGTCGCATCCTCCACGGTGTCCGCTTCCGACGAGCGGAATCCCGGGGGCATGTCGACCAGCAGGAAGCTGTTCGCCGGCGCCCCTTCCACACGTGCCGCGATGTTCACGCGGTAGCTGTCCGGCAGGAACGAGTACGTTATGGAGACTGGATACCTCGCTCCCAGCGTCGCGTCGTACCGCACGGTCGTGCGTCCGTTCTGTTCATCGCGTGTGGTGCGGAAGGTCTCGCGATCGAGGCGCAGCGTGTCACCGGGCACTACCAAACGATAGGTGAGCAGCGCGTCACCATCGTTGGCCAGTTCCACCGCGCCGACCTTGGTGCGTCCGCGATCGCTCAGGACCGGAAAGCGCACCAGCTCCGCGCCGATCAGCGCCGCGCCACGATTGGAGGTGCGGAAGACGGCGCGCGCCGTGGTCACCGCCGCGGTGTCGAGTGGCACGGCATTCGCGCCACTGTCAGCGCCAGGCAGCGCTGCGTCCTGAGGCGCTGCGCCGGGCCCGACGGCAGGCGTGGCGCCGACCGACCGGCTGGCGACCGCTGGCGGGGCGGCGGCTGCGTTATCCGTCGCAGACGCGGTCGCGCCACCGGAATCGGTGCGCGAGAGTGAATCGGTGGCCACGGCTGTGCTCCCCGGTGCCGGTGTCGGCGTTGGGAAGAGCATTGGCGTGACGACGAGCACGGCCGCCATCAGGACGACGGCGAGAACGATGCGGCGTGGTTCCATGAGTCGAAAGAGGTACGCCGAGGGCTGCTCGATCGCGCGACGACCGCGCGCTCAAGGGACCGGGTCGAAGCCCCCGGGCCGGAAAGGATGGCAGCGCCCGATACGGCGAAGCGCCAACCACCCGCCGCGCAGTGCCCCATGACGCTCGAGCGCCTCGATGGCATACGCAGAACAGGAAGGATAATAGCGGCAGGCCCCGCCAAAGATGGGCGAGAGCGTGATCTGGTACCCGCGGACGGCCAGCATCAGCGCCCGGCGTGGCCACTGACCGATCGACCGCTGGAGCGCCAGTGTGGCGCGCGCAGGTGTGGGAGCGTGCGACAAGTTGAATACCCTCACGCCAACCCGGACGACGGCGGAACCGGTTTAGTGTCGGACGACGCGCCAAGCGATCCGGGAGGCATGGTCGCAGTGCGCCCCGCCGGTACGATCACCGTTGGAACGACGAGCGTCGCCAGCAGGCGCGCCGCGTGGCGCACCTCGACCTGCAACGCCGCGAAGTCGCGGGTGTACGCGACCGGTGCCACCCGAAGCACCACGTCGATGGGACGCAGCGCCGGCAACAGCTCCATACGCACCAGCTCGCGCAGACGCCGTTTGAGCCGGTTCCGATCTACGCCGGAATGCTTAAACTTCGGGATGACGAAGCCGACTCGCGCCAACGGACGAAGGGAAGCGACAGCGCGCACATCCATGGAGGCCGTGCGCACCCGCTTCCCTTGCTGTCGGACCAGTTCGAGTTCGGTACCGCGCGTCAATCGCTGCGCGCGCGGGAACGAACGAGACTCAGGCGCCCGCGTACTTCGACGGGATCTGCACGGTCAAACGCTTGCGCCCCTTCTTGCGGCGACGGCTGAGAACGGCGCGACCCCACTTGTCTTCCATGCGCAGCCGGAAGCCATGCTTGCGGAGACGCTTGGTATTGCGAGGATGGTACGTGGGCTTGCCCATAGGAATCCCGTGCGGTTACGGCCGCTCGACGCATAGCAGATGGCTGCACGGCGACAAAAACGGCAGGCTTGAAGCGGATGTAGAAATGGCGAAAGGTCCAGCCTCGCAAATTACGCTCGGCCATGGCTTTCGGTCAAGGTCACCCGCGCGACTTGCCCCCACTCACGAACCCAGCCTTTGTCACGCAATTGACTTATCCACATCCGGGGCGGTAGCTTCGCCCCCCCGCATCGCACTCGTCCGCATGTCTCCGACCTCTCCGTACCCTGAATGTCGCTCTCTCCAGCCGAACTCTGGGACCGCCTGCGCCAGCGCGCGCGCCAGGTGGTGCCGGAGCAGACGTATCGCACCTGGCTGGAGCCGACGGAAGCGCTGAGCGTCGAAGGAGACACCCTCCTCGTCGGCTCCCCCGACCAGTTCTCCGCAGACTGGAACGAGTCGAAGCACGCCGACCTGCTGGCCAGCTTCAGCCCCGTCGCGCTGGGCCACCCCCTCAAGGTCCGCTTCAAGGTCCACGAGGAACGCGTCGGCCGCGTGCAAATGGACATGTTCGTCGCCCCTCCGGCAGCACCAACCATCGCGACACCAAAGCAACAACCGTCGCGCATCTCGACGCCACTCAACCCCACCTATACCTTCGACCAGTTCGTTATCGGTCGGTCGAACGACGTCGCCGCCGCCGCCGCGCAGGCCGCCGCCCAGGCGCCCGGCAAAGTCTACAACCCGCTCTTCATCTACGGCGAAACCGGACTCGGCAAAACACACCTCATGCAAGGCATCGCCCATGAGCTGCTCCGCCGGACTCCAACCCTCCGACTCGCCTACGTCGGCACCGAGCAGTTCACCAACGAATTCGTCTCGGCCATCCAAACCGGCCAGATGGGCGAGTTCCGACGCCGCTTTCGCGAAATCGACCTCCTCTTGGTCGACGACGTCCAGTTCCTGAAAGGGAAAGAATCCACGCAGGAAGAATTCTTCCACACCTTCAACGCCATCTACGAAGCCGGTCGCCAGATCGTCCTCACCTGCGATCGACCCCCCAAGGAGATCCCGGGACTCGAATCCCGGCTCGTCTCCCGCTTCGAGTGGGGCATGGTCGCCAACATCGATGCGCCGGACCTCGAACACCGTATCGCGATCCTGAAAAAGAAGGCGAGCCTCGATCATCTCGAGCTCACCATCCCCGACGAAGTCATCGAGTTCATCGCCCAGCATGTGAAGTCGTCGGTGCGCGAACTCGAAGGATCCATCATCAAGCTGCTGGCATACGCCTCCTTCAAGCATCGCGACATCTCCGTCGAACTGGCGCGTGAAGCGCTGCGCGACAAACTGCGCGGCACGGCCAGCTCCGAGTTCCCCGAGATCCCGCCAACCTCGATTACAGTCGCCACGATCCAGCAGGTCGTCTCCCGAGAATGGGGCGTCACGCCGGACGGACTGCGCTCGAAAACACGCACGAAACAGCTCACAGGGCCCCGCCAGGTCGCGATGTACCTCTGTCGCGAACTCCTCGCCCTGCAGCTGGTCGAAATCGGCAACGCGTTCGGAGGACGCGATCATTCCACGGTCATTCACTCGCTCGATCGCGTCGCGGAAGACATGGCCGGCGAACCGGGATTTGCCGATCGCGTCCTCAAGGTGCGCGGCATGTTGGAAACCCTGCGGACAACCGGACAACTCGGCACCTGAGTCCCCAGCGCTCCACACCACTCCACAGATTGCGACACCGCCAAAGTGGACTGCTGGTGAGTCCCACGGGCACTCGACATCGAATGCACATCACGGGACGTGGCGAAAGTGCTTCGCCACACGTAGGTTGCAGCGCTTGTAGACAACTCCACACGCCCTACTGCTACTACCTGTTTTTTATCTAAGAGTACTTCTAACAGCAGTCACTCCACAGAACGGGCAAAAACACCCGCATGCGCTTCACAATCTCGCGCGAGAAACTCCTCGAAGGACTCCAGGCGGTCACGCCAGCCGTGCCAGCCAAGACGACCCTCCCCGTCCTGGCGAACCTGCTCGTCGAAACGACAGAGCGGGGCATCCGGTTGTCCGCCACCGATCTCGATATCGCCGTCAGCACGGAAGTCGTGGCCGATGTCGAAACCCCCGGGGCGATCACGATCCCCGCCAGGAAACTCAGCGAGATCGTACGCGAGTTGCCGCCATCACCGGTGAAACTCGGTGCCAGCGGCGAACAACGCATCTCGCTCGAATGCGGACGCTCCAAGTTCAAGCTGCTCGGCCTTCCGCGCGACGAGTTTCCAACCTTTCCCAGCGTCCGCTTCGCCGACGCCTGGCGTGTGAAGTCGGGTGAGCTACAGAAGCTCATCCACCACACCGCGTTCGCCGTCAGCACCGAGGAGTCGCGCCCGATTCTTAATGGCGTGCTCTGGGAGCTGCGCGACGACAAGATGCGCATGGTCGCGACCAACGGGCACCGCCTGGCCAAAATGGAAGTCGCTGTTGAAGGGAGCACGGCCCCGTCCAGCGACCTCATTGTGCCGCCCAAAGCCCTCGAACAGATCAAGCGTCTCTTTCCGGCCGAAGAAGAACTCGAGATCGCACGCGGCGACAATCACCTGGGCTTCCGCTCGCCGTTCACTTCGGTCTTCACCCGACTCGTCGAAGGGCCGTATCCCAACTACGAGCAGGTCATCCCGAAGGACAACGATCGCTACTGTCTGGCCGACAAGGCCGCGCTCACCAGCGCGCTCAAGCGCATGTCGGTGATCGCCTCCGACCAGACGCATCGCATCAAGATGTCGTTCAATTCGGGCATGCTGAAGTTCAGCGTCACTACACCCGATCTTGGCGAAGCGCAGGACGAACTGCCGGTGCAGTACACCGGCGATCAGCTGGATATCGGCTTCAACGCCACCTATCTGCTGGAAATCCTGCGCTACATGCCGACCGAGACGGTCCGCCTGACGTTCAAAGCCCCCGAGCGGGCCGCAACGATCGAGCCGGAAGGGTGGGATGACGGGGCGAAGTATTTGTGTCTGGTGATGCCACTGCGCCTGATGGACTGAACGTGAGGAGTTGACTTCTCCGCTCGCCACGCATCGCTCAGCGGCGCTGGGTCACGCGAAGGGTCGCCCGTTGCACCACCTGTTCTGCACGCGGTGCCGACGGTCTGGATCGATCGGTCAGCCGCAACGACATGGTGGCACTCCCTTCGAGCTGCAACAACGCGCCCGTGGTCACGTCGACACGGGCTTCGTCGTTGCCGAAACCGGTGCCGGTCACTTCGAGCGCACGCCACGAATTCTGGAGGCGCCCCTCGAGCAACGACGTGGTCAATCGCGTCACCACGACCGTCTGTTGCTCCCCCGCGCCATCAATGCGCGCGGCCACGTACTCGTGCTGTGACCGCACCGAGATCGGAATGGCAGCGCGACACACGAAGCTGAGCGTACTGTCACGCCACCGATCGCCGACCACGATCTCGCGCGGTATACGGATCATCATCTCCCGTACCAGCGACGTCGCACCGACCTCCGGCCGGTCGCACTCGTTCGGCAGTGGCGGTCGGGTCACAACACGCAGACTGGTGGCGTCGAGCCGAGCGTCGAACAGCACGGTCGCGGGCGTCTTGGCGATTGGCGCCGCCGACGTGGCTGGTCGTGTCGGCACGGTCACCTCCGCGCCGTCCACACGCACGGCGAACGAATCGACGCGACCGGATCCGCGCAACGCCCCATCGATTGCGCGTTGCAGCGTGAGCGCGATCAGCGCCGACGTCTCCACGCGCTGTTCGTCCTTGCGTCCAGCGCTGTCCCGCTCGATACGCGCCGACGACCGCACCTCGTAGCGTCGCTCCGGCACGCTCGCCGGAAGGGACGCCCGCACGACGACCGGCACGACCACCGGCACCGGTTCCGGCACAGGCCTCGGCGCCGCCACGGGCGGTGCCGCCGCCGGCGCACCACACGCCACCAGCGACATGATCGCCAGCGACATGATCGCCAGCGACGCGGCAACCGGCATAGCAAAGAACTGCCGCCTCACCACGCGACCCGCAACGTGGCGAGCGGTACTGCGATTGGGCATGCAACGAATCGATGGATCGCGAATCGACATGATGCGCATCGAGGAACAGGAGTACGGGGCGATCGCCGGCCTGTAAGCCGGGTTCTGTCGACATCGTCACACGCGAGCGTGCTTCGACATCGGACGGTCATTCCTCTCGGCGTTCAGTCACCCGAACGCTCCAGCAGCCTACCCGCGGCTCGATGTCTTGCAACACCGTGGTCGAGACGGGCCGTCTCTCGCCGCTTATTTGGCCTTGCTCCGGCTGGGGTTTGCCGAGCCGTCACCGTTGCCGCTGACGCGGTGGGCTCTTACCCCACCATTTCACCCTTGCCGCAGCTTGCGCTGTGGCGGTTTGTTTTCTGTTGCGCTATCCGTCGCATCTCGCTCGCGCTCGATGCGCCCAGGCGTTACCTGGCAACCTGCCCTGTGGAGCCCGGACTTTCCTCGGCGCACCCGGCTTGCACCGCGCACGTCGCGACCGTCCGGCCGACGACCTCCCGTGGAACGAATATAGCCACGCGGAACGACGCAGCGTGTAGCGCCTCACTGCAGGTCAGTGACGCGATGCTGACGGATTCGTGATAATCTCGCCTCCGTCGATCCGGACTGTCCACGCTGCCCGCACGTCTCCGTCACGCGAGGTGCTCATGACGCCTGACATCGTCCCGCTTCGTTCGCTCACCACCGGTATCAGCACGGCCACGTATCCACCGCCCATCACACCATCCGCGGCGCATCGGCGCACCGATGGCGCGGTGGCCACGTTTCTTACACCCGCCGAACGTCAACGGGTCGATGCCGCAGGTGAGGGATGCTATCAGACGCTGCACCGCGAAAGCCTCGACGAACTGCTGGTCGATCTGCGCACGCAACGCGTCTCCGCCGTGATCGTGTCGGTCGCGCGGTACCAGACGCAGCACGCTACGCAGGTGGCCCGACTGGTGCGCGAGTTTCCACGTATTCCCGCCGTGGCCCTGCTCACCGGCACGGAAGCACGCACGACGCAGTCCGTCCTCGCGCTCGGCCATCACGGCGTGCGGGCGCTCGTCGACGTCCGTGATCCCACCGGGTGGCGTGAGCTGCGGCGGTTGGTGGCCAGTGAGCGCGACGAGTCGATCGAGCGGCTGGCGATCACGCGCATCCTGCACGATCTGCCGCAGTTGCCGGTGGATTGCCGGCAGTTCTTCGAGTTGCTCTTTTCCGCACCGGCATCGGTCACCACCGTGCGGCAGTTGGCGCGCGATGCAGGAGTGCTGCCCAGCACCTTCATGAGCCGCTTCTTTCGTGCGCGGTTGCCGGCGCCCAAACGCTATCTGGCCATGGCGCGACTCGTGCGCGCGGCGCGGCTTTTTGAGAATCCCGGACTCAGCATCACACACGTCGCGTATCATCTCGAGTACTCGTCGCCGCAAAGCTTCTCGCGACATCTGCAGTCGCTGTTGCAGTGTACTGCGGTGGAGTTCCGCCGCACGTACGACGGCGCGGGGATGCTCGATCGCCTGCGCGACGAACTGATCCTGCCGTATCGCGACGCGCTCCGACGTTTCGAGCCGTTTACGGCTACGCCGCAATGGAGCGTGTTGCGGGATTCGCCGCCGGACGATCCGCTGCGCCCCGATCCCGATCCGCCGCCGCGGTGAGCGACCCGCGCGGAGCGTTGGCCTGGTCGGGGGTACGCTCGACCATGGGTTCGGCGGTGTGTCGCAGCACCAGGGCGCGCATGCGCGAGGCCGTCTGCGCGAGCTGCGAGGCACTGCGCGAGAGTTCGTCGATGCTCATGCGCTGGGCAGCGGCGGCGTCGGCAGCGCCAACCGCCGCCAGCGCGGCGCGCTGCGCCGACCCATCGAGCGATTCGAAGGCGTCGGCCACGCTCGAGGAGAACGACGCCTGCGTCTTGGCCAGCAGTGCCACTTCATCGCTGTGCGTGGCAATGCGCGAAATGCCGTCGACCATCGCGCCAAGCGCGGTGGTGGCATCGCGGGCGATGTTGCCGGCACCGGCGACCTCGCGCGCAGTGGTGTCCATGGCCTGCACCGCGCCCCCGATGTCGTCGCGCACGCGCTGCACGGTTTTGGCGATCGATTTGGCCGCGACAGCGCTCTCCGTGGCCAGCTTGCGGATTTCTTCGGCGACCACGGCAAAGCCCAGGCCGTGTTCGCCGGCGCGTGACGCTGCGATGGCCGCGTTGAGGGCCAGCAGGTTGGTCTGTCGCGCGATGCGGGACACGGTCGCGATGAACTCGCCCACGCGTTCCGACGCGGGCGCCAGCAAACGCACGCGTTCTGCGGTGGCGCCCACGTCGTCGCCCACGCGAATGAGCGTGTGGGACGCCCGCTCGATCGCCTCGCGACTGGCCGAGGCGGATTCGTCCACCGTGTGAGCCTCCTGCGCCGTCGTGTCGGCTTTCACACGCGTGGATTCGGCCGTATCGCGCGCCTGATAGCCAGTCTGCACGCCACTGCCGGCGCGTGCGCGTTGCTGCGAGACTTCGTCACGCAGGGCGTGTGCACCACTGGCGACATCGCCGGCGCGTCGTTGCAGTTCGCTGGCCGATCCGTATACCTGCACCGCGACCGCCGCGAGTTCATCCGACTCCTGCTGCATCGTTTCGATGAGCATGGTCAGGTCATCGAGCATCCGATTGTAGCTGCGCTCGAGGAATCCAAGCTCGTCGTCATGCCGGGCATCGGCGCGCGCGTGCAGATTGCCACGCTCCACCTCGGCCATGCGTTCGCGGGTGCGGCGGATGCGTGTGATGAGACTCGACGGCATCTGGATGACTTGCTGTGAGACCACCAGCAGCAGCACGGCCGCCAGGAACACCTGCGGCCACGGTGCCGCGTCTTCCGGGCGCGTCTGCGCAAACCCATAGCTCGCCACGAGATAGCCAGCCGCAGAGGCAAGCGTCGTCACATAGCCCAACGACGGTCCGCGATCGAACGAGTACGGGACGATGGCCAGGATGTACGTGAGCACCAGCACCGGCGAGCCGAACAGGTACACCACGCTGCTGATCAGGATGGTGTCGAAGACGGCAAAGACGTGGCGCAGCCACCAGCGATACCACGACGGCTTCGCGCCAACGATGGCCAGCACCCAATTGGCGCCGATCGCCGCGCAGAACATCGACACGACCGCGGTGAGCGAGACTTCGGCCAACCCCAGCCGCATGCCCGCGATGAGCACGCCCGCAATGAAGATCGTGCTCCAGAAACGACGCCGGGCCGCGACGCGGAAGGTCGCGGCATCCTTGGCGCGCTCCTCATCGAAGAGCGCGGCGGGGGAGGCATGTGGCGTGCGGTACGACTGGGACACGGCGGCTCGGCTGGCGAAGGGGACGCAAGCCAGACGATTCAGGGGGGGAAGGGGGAACGAGAATGGCAGGCCACGTTCAGACGGTGAGCTCACTCGCACGCACCAACGCGATCACGTCCAGCCCCGCCGCTTCGATGGCCTCGCGTCCGCCTTCTTCGCGATCGACCAGCGCCAGCACCCCCTGCACGGTCCCACCGGCGGCCCGGATCGCCTCGACCGCCTTGAGGGCGGAACCTCCGGTGGTGATGACATCCTCGATGACCAACACCCGGTCACCGCTCACAAAGGGTCCTTCGATCAGACGGCCGGTGCCGTGCTGCTTGGCTGCCTTGCGCACGGTGAACGACCGGACGAGCGCGCCCGTTCGTGCTTCCTGCTCGAGCGCGCTGGCGTGGGCGACGGCGTACGAAATCGGATCGGCGCCCAACGTGAGCCCACCCACGGCGTCAACCGGCCAGCCGCAATTGCGAACCACAGCCAAGCCGGAGCGTCCGATAACCAGCTGGCCTTCCGGACTCATGGTGGTGAGTCGGCAATCGATGTAGAGCGTGGAGCGCCGACCCGAGGCAAGCACGAACTCACCGCGTTTGGCCGAACGTTCGGAGAGCAATGCGACCAGCCGGGCGTGCAGGATGTCTGCGGACGAGCTAGCGGCCAAACAGCCCTTTCATCTTCCCGAAAATTCCGGATTTGCTTTCGGCCACCGGCTCCGCGGCCGCTGCCGGCGCGGCCGTGGCGGCGTCGGAAAAGGCCGCGGAGAATTCCGTCACCGAGCCGTAGCGGTCGGCAGGCTGCTTGGCGAGCGCTTTCATGATGACCGCTTCGACTTGCGGCGGGAACGTCAGCCCCGGCTTGGCTTTATTGAGCGGCGTGGGAGGCTGCGTCAGGAGCTGCGAGAACAGCTCGCGTGGCGACTTCCCGGTGTACGGCAGGGCGCCCGTGAGCAGGAAATAGGCGATCGTGGCCAAGGAGTATTGGTCGGCGGCTGGTCCCACCAGTTCGCCCGAAAGCGCTTCGGGGGCGACATACATGAGCGTGCCGACGAAGAAGCCGGCGCGTGTGAGGCGCTGGTCGGGGGCGGCGTCGGTGTCGGCGGCGATACCGAAGTCGAGCAGCTTCACGTGGTGCGAGGCCGGATCGTACATGACGTTTTCCGGCTTCAGGTCGCGATGCACGATGCCGGCGTCGTGCGCGGCCTGCACGGCCCCGCAGATCTGCGTCATGATCTCCGCGACTTCCTTGCACGGTAGCGGTCCCGACCGCTCGGCGTGCTTGTCGAGGATCTCCCCCGAGGCCCATTCGATCGCGAGATAATAGCGATCGCCATCCGACTGCCCGTAATCGAGGGTGCGGATGATGTTGGGGTGTTGTACACGTGCGCCGAACTGCGCCTCGCGCAAAAAACGCGCGACCGCGGTTTTGTCATGCTGCAGCTTTTCGCGCAGCACCTTCAGGGCGACCGTACCGTGCTGCGCATGGTCCGCGCGAAACACCGTCGAAGTGCCCCCTTCGCCGACCTTTCCGCGCACCGTGTAGCCGGCCAGCGTCGTTCCGACTATCGTCTCAATGGGCACGAGGCCAACGTAACGCCGGTTCGCCGTCGTGTGCAAGCGGGGCCGGTCGCAAAGTGCGTACGAGTATGTCTTCGCAACGACATTGGACGAAACTGCGGGACCATCGCTGCACATTGACGGTAGAAACCGTATCCGTCGTATTCGTCGCAGCACGCGATGTTCTCTGTCGAGTTCTCCGTTGCGTTCTCTTTCACAGCCGGGAGTCTCCCGCCGCATGCCTCAGCAGCGTCCGATGCCATCGATGCTCGCGCCACGTTCGCGCGTGGCCAGGCGGCTGTTCGCCCTGCCCCGCCGCGCGCCGCTGACCGCGACCATGCTGGCCATTGGCGTGTTGGCCGGATGTGCCGGTGGCAGCAAAGGCGCTCCGCCGGGGTCCGGCACGCCCCGGGCTGGGGTGGCCGGCGCCCCCGCCGTGGGCGGGCAGACAATCGCCAGCGACATGCAACGGCTCTATCGCAGCATGGGGCTGCTTGCCGGCGCGGGGTCCATTCCGTTCGTCTCATCGGTCTCCTTCCTGCGCACACCCACGGTGGACAGCACGCTGACGCTGATCGCCTTGTCCATGCCGTCCCGCTCGCTGGGGTTCGGCCGGGAGGGCGAGCGCTACGCGGCCAGCTACACGGTGCGGGTGGAAGTGCGGCAAGGCCCGTCAGTGATACGGCAGATCGAGGCCAGGGAAACGGTTCGCGTGCCAACCTTCCGCGAAACCTCTCGTACCGACGAAAGCGTGATCTGGCAGCAGTATCTGCGCCTACCGCCCGGTCGCTACACGATGGCGGTGTCGGTCAAGGACGAATCCAGCATTCGTACCGCATCCGAAGAAGTCTCGATTGTCGTGCCAAGGCTGGCCGCGGGCGCGATCGGCTCGCTGGTGCCGGTGTACGAAGTCATTCCGCGCAGTACCGCTGACTCGCTTCCGCGGCTGCTGGCACGCCCGCGCGCCACGGTCACTTTCGGCGTCGATTCCATCCTCCCGGTCTACATAGAAGCGCTGGGCCCGGAAGCACCCACGGCGGTCCATGCCCGCCTGATCGGTGAAGGAGATCAGGTAACCTGGGACAGGGATGTGGACCTCGTCGCCCGCGGCAGCGCGCGCATCATCACGCTGGGTGTGCCGGTGGCGAGCATGGGCATCGGTGTCACCACGCTCGTGGTCAGCGCCGCCGGCCGCGCCGATACCGCCCGCACGCGCATCCTCGTCAGTCTGGGCGACGATCTCCCGATCGCCAGCTTCGAGGAGATGCTGACGTACCTGCGCTATTTCACCACCCCCGATCGGCTGAAGGCGTTGCGCGAGGCCACCGCGACGCAGCGCGCGGAGCTCTGGTCGCAGTTTCTCAAGAGCACGGATCCGTTTCCGGCGACGGCTGAACACGAAGGGTTGCGTGATTACTTTCTGCGCATCCGCACGGCGAACGTCCGCTTCCGAGACGATGCCCAGATGGGCTGGCTCTCCGATCGTGGCATTGCGTTCGTCGGGCTCGGTGATCCGGACAATATTTACGATTCCGGCGCCAACGATCCGAATGCGCGCGTGCGGCAGCAGGTGTGGGAGTATCGCCAGTGGCGGCTGCAACTCGTGTTCCTCGACCAGACCGGCTTTGGACGCTGGCGCCTGAACCCGCAACAGATGAACGACCTGCAGAATGCGATCCGTCGTCGGATGGCCAACCGTCCGTGAGCGATGTCGTCAAACCCGCCGCACCGCGACTCTTTCTCGTTGACGGCTACGCGCTGATCTATCGCGCGTTCTTCGCGCTCCTCAGCCGCCCGCTCAACACCAGTCGCGGCGAAAACACCTCGGCCGCGTGGGGCGTCGCCAATTTTCTGAAACGGCTGCTGGCCACGCACAAGCCCGAGCTGCTGGGATGGGTGCACGACTCGGGCGCGACCTTCCGCGACGACATCTACCCCGACTACAAAGCGACGCGCGAGAAGCTGACCGACGAACTGCAAGCCGATTTCGATCAGGGACTGCAGCGCATCATGCAGCTGCTCAAGGCGTACGACGTCCCGGTGCTCGCCGTCCCCGGCTTCGAGGCCGACGATGTCATCGGCACGATGGCACGCCTGGGCGTGGATGCCGGCTACAACGTCGTCATCGTGTCGGGGGACAAGGATTTTCAGCAGCTCGTGCGCCCCGGCGTGTGGCTGCTCAATCCGGGGCGCGGCGGTCCGGCCAGTGTCGATGAATCGTGGGTCGGCATGGAGAACGCCAACGACCGACTCGGTGTCCCCCCCGAGCGAGTGGTGGACTATCTCGCGATGGTCGGCGACACCTCGGACAACGTGCCGGGCGTGAAGGGGATCGGCGAAAAAACCGCACAGGAACTGATCGGGCAGTTCGGTGCGCTCGAAGACATTCTCGCGCACGCCGCCGAGGTGACGAAGAGGCGCCCGCGGGAGGCGCTGCTGGAACATGCGGAGATTGCGCGGCTGTCCAGGCAGCTGGTGACGATCCGTCAGGACGTGCCGGTGGCGCTCGACCGCGATGCATTGCGCGTGGGCACGCCGAATGTGCAGGCGCTGCGCCATTTGTTTCTCGAGCTCGAGTTCAACTCGATGCTCAAGGATCTCGGTCCCGCCACGGCCAATGCGGCGCCCGCTGTGCCCGGTGTGCCGGATCTGTTCAGCGGCGAATTCCTCCGCGACTCGACGGCGGACGCAACGGCAGCGACTCCGTCCATCGGCGCGACGCCCGAGGACGCCACGGCTGCATCGGCATTCACGTTCAACGGACCGCCGCGCCCCGACGCACCGACGGTAGTACTGGCGCCGAGTGGCGTGTCGGTGCTGGCCGACGCGCGGTACGTCACCGTGGACACACTGCCTGCGCTCGAAGCACTGCTCGCACGCGCGCGAGAGGTGCCGTATATCGCGATCGATACGGAAACGGTGCAGGAGCCTGGCGCACCGCTGGGCGTGGACGCCATGCGCGCGCTGTTGGTGGGCCTGTCCATCGCCGTCGCGCCGGGCGAGGCCTACTATCTGCCGCTCGCACATCGGCTCGACAACGGCGACGGCAACCTCGCACTCCTCTCCGGCGATTCGGGCGTTACGGGGCGTCGCATCAGCGCGGGAGTGGAGACGCCGGTCAACCTGCCACCACTAGCATCCGACGCGATGGCGCCACTGCGCGCCCTGCTGCAGGACGCGACGGTGTTCAAGATCGCGCAGAACGCGAAGTACGACATGCTCGTATTACGCGGCGCCGGAGTGCTGTTGGCCGGACTGACGTTCGATACAATGCTGGCCAGCTACGTACTCGACCCGGGGCGCCGGTCGCACGGACTCGACCTCCTGGCGCTCGAGTTCCTCGGCCACACGATGACGGCGTACGAGCAGTTGTGCGGCAAGGGGCGAGCGCAACTGCCGTTCGACGTCGTGCCGGTGGACGCGGCGCGGGACTATTCGTGCGAAGACGTGGACGTGACCATGCGGCTGCGCACGATCTTCGAGCCCAGGCTGGCTGCGTACGACATGCTCGGCTTGTTGGCCGAAATCGAAACGCCGCTGGTGAGTGTGCTGGCGGATATGGAGTGGGAAGGGATCGCCATCGATCTCGACTGGTTCCAATCGCTCAAGATGCGTTTTCGCGCTGAACGCGAGCGTGTGGAGCAGGAGATCTGGGCCGAAGCGGGGGAGGAGTTCAACATCAACTCCAACCCGAAGCTGCGCATGATTCTTTTCGAGAAGCTCGGGCTGCCGATCAAGAAGAAGACGGCGACCGGGCCGAGCACCGACGCGAGCGTGTTGCAGGAACTGGCGGAGGAGGGGCACACGCTCCCGACGCTGCTCATGGAATATCGCGAGATCTTCAAGCTCGAGGGCACGTACATCGACGCGTTGCCCAAGCTCGTGCATCCGCGCGATCAGCGGTTGCACACGTCGTATGGGCAGACGGTGGCGGCAACGGGGCGGTTGTCCAGCACCGACCCCAACCTGCAGAACATTCCCGTGCGTCGTGAGCTTGGTCGCGAGATCCGTCGCGGGTTCGTGCCGCGTGCGGGGTGGAAGCTGTTGTCTGCCGACTACTCCCAGATCGAACTGCGGCTGCTCGCGCATTTGTCCGGCGATCCGGCGTTCGTGAGCGCGTTCAAGGCGGGGGGCGACATCCACAAGCAGACCGCGGCGATCATTTTCGGCGTGGACATTGCCGATGTGACGAGCGAGATGCGTGCGCGTGCGAAGACGATCAACTTCGCGACGATCTACGGGCAGGGTGCGTTTGCCCTCTCGCGACAGCTCAAGATCAGCAACGCCGAGGCGAAAGCGTTCATCGAGACGTACTTCGAGCGCTTCGCCGGTGTGAAGGCGTTTCTCGAGCAGTGTGTGGTGGATGCCAAGGCCAGGGGGTATGTCGAGACGTTGTTCAAGCGTCGGCGCTACATCCCTGAGCTCAAGGATCGCAACCGGAACATCAAGGCGTTCGGCGAGCGAGTCGCTGCGAACGCACCCATTCAAGGGTCCGCGGCGGATCTCATCAAGGTGGCGATGATCGACATTCACGACGCGCTGGCCGCCGAAGGGTTTCGCGCGCGCATGCTGCTGCAGGTGCACGACGAATTGATTTTCGAGTTACCACCCGACGAAGAAGTGACGCTGCGCGCAATGGTGAAACGGAAGATGGAAAGCGCCGCGCAGCTGGACGTGCCCCTGTTGGTGGAAATGGGGATCGGCGACGACTGGGTGGCCGCCAAATCCTGATCCAGCGCGGCGGGAGGTTGCACGACGTGGCGGCACCCGGAGTCTTGCACTTTGCATGGAATGCGCCGCACTGCCCTGTCCGAATCGGTGTCACAGCGCCGGAACACCTGTTCAACTCGTTGCGCCGCAAGTGGTTGGGATGAGCAATGCGCCGCGGCATCGTCATTGCCCTTCGATCGGTCCGAGCGCCGGGCGAGTCCCGGCTCACCACTTTCCGGCGACGGCAGATTGTCGCCGCGCCATGGCCGACTTCGAGGACTACGTATGCGTACCAACCACTTTCGCAAAGGATTCACGCTCATCGAGCTGCTGATCGTCGTTGTGATCATCGGCATTCTGGCGGCGATCGCGATCCCGAAATTTTCGGCCACAAAGGGGAAAGCGCAGGTCAGCACCATGAAGAGCGACCTGCACAACCTCGCGTCGGCGGAAGAGGACTACTACTACAATAATTCCCAGTACGCGGGGAACGTGGCGCAGGTGAACTTTCAGCCGTCGCGCGGCGTTGTGCTCACGATCGTCGAATCGGGTCCGCTCGGCTGGTCCGCGCAGACGACGCATCCGCAGGCGGTGGGGATCACCTGTGCCGTGTACTACGGCGGCGCGACGACACTCGCGCCCGCGAACGCCGAAGGGACGATCACCTGTCAGTAAGGCGACGTCCGCTTCGCTCCACCATGCCTCAAGCATACAGGGCGCGTACCACCGTCGTATCACGAGCGCATGACCGATCAAACGCTTCCACCGATTGTCGACGACCGGGACGACGTGCGACGCCGACAGCGCATGCTTGCGGTGACACGGATGGCAGGCGCGCGCGAATTTGTGCGACGTCGTGCCGGCATGATGCACGCGATGGACGGCGGACTGTGGTTGCACCGGCATGTGTGGAAGGGACGGCCGATGGTGCATATGGTCAGCACCGATCGCGCGCGACTGCTTGCGTACGGCCGCTTGCTTGGCATGCCCGAGCATCGATTGCAGTACAAGCCGTTGAAGGATCCGCGCACAGAAATCCGGCGCGAGGCGTGGCACTGGGATCTGGCCGGACCCGTGCTGCCGCCGCCCGACGAAACGCTGGTGGTGGATGACGCCCCGGTGTGACGGCTAGGTACCCAGCAGACGCGCATCCGCTTCGCGCGCCGCACGTTCGCCGGCGGGGACATCGACAAACAGCAGCAGCGCACCCCCAACCACGAAGAAGGCGATCACCGACAGGATCGCGCCGCGGCTCGAGCCACTCTGCCCAATGACAATCGCGAAGACGAGCGGACCAAGAATACCGCCGAACTTTTCGAAGACGGAGTAGAAGCCGAAGAACTCGCCGCTCTTGTGCCTGGGAATCATGTTTGCGAAAAGCGAGCGACTGAGTGCCTGCGTCCCACCTTGCACCATGCCCACGAGAATGGCCAACAGGTAGAACTCGCGCGCCGACGTCATGAAGTAGCCCAGGATGCAGATACCGGCGTAGACGACAAGGCCAATGAAGATCGAGCGCTTGGTGCCGATCCGGCCGGCCAGCGCCCCGAAGGCGAAGGCGAACGGAATGCCGATGAACTGCACAAGCAGGATGGCCGTGATCAGATCGGACGACTCGATGCCGATCTCCGTGCCGTACACGCTCGCCATCTTGATGATCGTCTGAATGCCGTCGTTGTAGATGGTGAAGGCGAGCATGGCCAGCGCCGCCTGCTTGTAGCCGCGCAGTTCGCGCAACGTTTCGCCCAGTCGCATAAAGGCGACCGTAAAAGGATTCTGTGTGAGGTGTTCGTCGCGTTCGATGGTGCGCGGCGGCTCGGGCACGCGGCGCAGCAGCGGAATGGAGAACACGAGCCACCACACGGCGACGGACACGAATGCGAGGCGCGCCGGCAACGACGACTGCGCCGGGGTCAACCCGTCGCCCGAGGGCAGTCCGAAGGCACCGGGATTGCTGATCCACGCCAGATTCAACGCGAGCAGCACACCGCCGCCGATGTAGCCGAGCGCGTAGCCCGCCGTGGACACCCGGTCCATCTCCGCCGGACTGGCAATGTGCGGCAGCAGCGATTCGTAGAACGTCATGCTCCCCGCCGCGCCACCGAGCGACAGCACGAACACCATCGCGGCAAAGAGCACCTCGCCGCGACTGATGAAGAACATCGAGGCCGTGGCGGCGATACCGATCAGCATGAAGGCCACGAGGAAGCGCTTCTTGGCCGCCTTGAAGTCGGCGAGCGCGCCGAGCACGGGCGCCAGAATGGCGATGACAATCGCGCCGACGGTGCTCGCGTTGGCATACCATTGTGACGCCTGAACCTCGGTGAGGTTGGCCGCGGCGACCTTCACGAAGAAGATCGGGAAGACGGCCGTCATGATCGTCGTCTGCGCCGCCGACACCGCCCAATCGTACATCGCCCACGCGCGCAACTCACGCCGGTGCAGGCCGAGTGCGGTGAGCAGGCGTGATGCAGGGCGTGCAGATGTCATGCGGAGTCTCGTAAAGGGAGGCGGTACCGGGCAGATTATTGTCTGTGTCGACTCACCGTCTGTCCAGCAAGGCAGGAAAACTCGTGACCACATCGCGTCGTCGTCGTGTTGCCGCCGTATGCGTGCTGCTGGCCAGCCTTTCGGCCGCGTGCGATCGCGGGAGTGCGCCGGCGACCACCGATTCCATTGCGACCGTTTCTGGCGTCGTCCCCACCGATAGCGCGCGCCCGGTGGTGACGGTGACGGGGTGGGACACGGCGTCCGGTGCATTCATCGTGCTGCCAACGGTGGACGGCGGGCTCGTGTCGGGTTCGCTGCTGCGTGCCGACGCCACCGAGTTGACCGTGCCGGACACGATTGGTGTCGGGCGCGCGATGGCTGACGGACGGGTGGAGCTTTTTGCGCGGAGCGGCCGGGTGGGCGTCGCGCGTCTCACCGTGCGCGGGGCGCCCAGCGCCGATGCCGGGTGCACAGCCTGGCCGGTGGCGCGTCTGGACACTGACGCCGGCACGAGTGTAGCACCGTGGACGGCGTCGTTTCAGGTCAATCGGGTGACGGCGATCCCACTCGATTCGATCGAAGGGTTGGGCTCGCGCGATTCGGTGCGCCTGGCCAGCGACCTGACGCGTCTCGCCTCGGCGCTGCGGGACGATACCAGCGCCACGTTTCGTGGATTGCCGTTCGTCGTGCTGCGCGCCTACCGTGCGCGCGGACTGGACACGTCGTTTGTCGTGGCGACGCTGGCGCGCCGGGTGAATCAAGAGGCGGATCCGAAAGAAGAGCGGTTGGTGATGGTGGTGGACGCGATCGGCGAGAACTCGCGCAACTGGACCGTGGCGTGGCACGAGCGTGCCTCCGGTCTGGAAGACGAGTTGGTGGTCGCCGAGCCATTGATGGCGTTCCGCGCCGTCGGTTCGACCGATGTGCGTCTCCTGTTTGGCCGCGACGACGGCGTAGCACTGGGCGCTGCCATTTTGTCGCGCGACCGGACCGGCTGGCATGTGCTCTGGGAGAGCGCGGTCGCCGGCTGCAACTGATGCCGTCACACACTTTAGACGAATACCATGTCACGTGCATTCCTGCGGGACGATGCGGAAGGCGAAATGCCGCGTCGCAACTACGATCTGCCACCGCGCGACGATCCGGAGTATGATCGGGTCGCGGCGCGTGCCATGCTCGAGGCGGCACGCGTGGGCGAGACGCAGTTGGCTGAGCGTGCCACGGGATACTACTGGGGAGAGCCGGTACTCAAACCGTATGTCGCCGAAGTCCTCGCCGAAGCGGAACGCGCGCAGGATGATCGTCTGGAGCAATTGGCGCGTCGCTTTCTGAGCTGACTTCGCCGCTCGGCACGCAACTCGTCTGGCGTCGTAAACGACGCGCAGTTGCCAGCACGAACGCGCGCCGTCGCGCAAGCCGTGGAATTCGTTTCGCAATACGCATACGTTCCGCGCACATGACCGAACTGCTTGCCTCCGACATCGTCGCGCGTGTCGCGACTGAACTCTCGCTCGCACCGCAACAGGTGCGCAGCACCCTCGCGCTCTTCGCCGAAGGCGCCACACTCCCGTTCGTCGCGCGCTACCGCAAGGAAGCCACCGGCGGACTCGACGAAGTACAGCTGCGTGATGTGCGCGAGCGCGCCGAGTACCTGCATGAGCTCGAAGACCGTCGCGCGGCGATCATCAAGAGCGTGGACGAGCAGGGAAAGCTGGATGCTGTGCTGCGTGCCGCCCTCCTGTCGGCCGATACCAAGCAGGCGCTCGAGGATTTGTACCTGCCGTACAAGCCGAAGCGTCGTACGCGCGCCATGATCGCGCGGGAGCGCGGACTGGCGCCACTGGCCGAGGCGCTCTGGAATGGCGGGGCTGACGACGCGGCCGCGTCGGCGATGGCGGCCACGTTCGTGATGCCCGAGGTGGAGGGCAAGCCGTCCGAGGTGCCGACCGTCGAGGCGGCGTTGCAGGGCGCGCGAGACATTCTCTCCGAGCAGGTGTCGGAAGATGCCGTGATTCGCGGCTGGGTGCGTGAGGTAACGCGCGCCAAAGGCGTGGTGAAGAGCACCGTGCTTGCCGACAAGAAGAGCGACGATTCGAAGTTCAAGGACTACTTCGATTTCAGCGAGTCGCTGGGCACCATTCCGAGTCATCGCATGCTGGCGATTCGCCGCGGTGAAACGGAGGGGGAATTGTTGTGGCGTGTGGAAGCTCCGGTGGAGGAGATCAACGCCCGTCTGGCGCGTGAAGTGATCGGGTCGCGCCCGGCCACGGCGCAGCTCACGGCGGTGGCCGCCGACTGTTACCGCCGCATTCTGTCGCCGGCCATCGAGGTGGAATTGCGCGTCGAGCTCAAGACGCGCGCCGACGACGAAGCGATCACGATCTTCGGTCGCAATCTGGAGCAGTTGCTGTTGTCATCGCCCGCCGGCGAAAAGAAGGTGCTGGGTCTCGATCCCGGATTCCGCAGCGGTGTGAAAGTCGCGCTGGTGAGCGCCACGGGCGCGTTGTTGCACACCGATACGCTGTATCTGCATCAGGAAGATCGTTTTGCCGGCGCGATTCGTTCGCTGGTCACGCGCTTCACGCCGGCGCTCATCGCCATCGGCAACGGCACGGCCAGCCGCGAAACGGAAACGCTGGTGAAAGCAGCGCTGCGTGAACTGGATGCGCCGACCGATGGTGCGCGTCCGCAGGTGGTGGTGGTGAACGAAGCGGGTGCGTCGGTCTACTCCGCGTCGGACATGGCGCGCGCCGAGTTCCCCGAGCTTGATGTGAGCATTCGTGGTGCCGTCTCGATTGCGCGACGGCTGCAGGATCCGCTGGCCGAACTGGTGAAGATCGATCCGAAGAGCATCGGTGTTGGGCAGTATCAGCACGATGTGCATCAGACAAAGCTCAAGCAGCGGCTCGATGATATTGTTGAGAGCTGCGTGAATCGCGTGGGCGTGGAAGTGAACACCGCGTCCGCGGCGTTGCTGGCATATGTGGCCGGCATCGGGCCCGGGCTGGCGCAGAGCATCGTGTCGTTGCGCGACCAGCGTGGCCGGCTCGCGTCGCGCGCCGATCTGAAGGACGTGCCGCGGTTGGGCGCCAAAGCGTTCGAGCAGGCGGCCGGCTTCCTGCGCGTGCGCGGCGGTTCACATCCGCTCGACGCGAGCGCGGTGCATCCGGAGCGGTACGCGCTCGTGGAGCAGATGGCGAAAGATCTGGGCGTGCAGGTGAGTGCGCTGGTAGGGAACGAGGCACTCGTCGATCAGATCGCGCTGTTGAAGTACGTGAGCGATGGCGTGGGGATGCCGACGCTGCGTGACATCGTGGCTGAACTGAAGAAGCCGGGACGCGACCCGCGTTCGGCGTTCGAGCCGCCCGCGTTCCGTGAGGACCTCAACAAGCCGGCGGATCTGCTGCCCGGCATGGTGCTCGAGGGTGTAGTGACCAACATCGTCGCGTTCGGGGCGTTCGTGGACATTGGCGTACACCAGGACGGACTCGTGCACGTGAGCCAGATCGCCGACCGCTACGTGAAAGATCCGAACGACGCCGTGAAGGTCGGGCAGAAGGTGAAGGTGACGGTGCAGGGGGTCGATCTGGCGCGCGGGCGGATTGCGTTGAGCATGCGGAGCGATGGTGGCGTACCCAAGGCGCCTGGCGCGGAGCGTCCGGCGCGCGAGGCGCAACCGGCAGCCAAGCCGGCAGCGAAGCCGGCGGCCAAGCCGACCGCGAAGCCGTTCGTACCCAGCAAGGGCGCCGTCGCGCCCAACGGCATCCGGTTCACGTAGCCGCCGCGCCGTTACTCGCGCTGCGGCACGTCGGGAGGGGCCAGACTGCGGCGAACCTGGTGCAGCAGTTGATCCGGGGAGAACGGCTTGTGCAGCAAAGTCGTGCGCGGATCGAGCACGCCATGATGCACGATGGCGCTATCGGTGTAGCCTGACATGAATAGCACCGCGATCCCGGGCCGCTGTTGCACCACGACATCGGCGAGTTCGCGTCCGTTCATGCCAGGCAGGATGACATCCGACAGCAGCAAGTCCACCGGGCTGCTGTCGGCTTTCAGCAGGGCGATCGCAGACTCAGGTCCGTCGGCGGCCTGCACGATGTATCCGTTGCGGGTCAGCACGCGCTCGACAAACTCGCGCACATCGGTCGCGTCTTCGACAAGCAGGATTCTCTGCCCGGCACCCGGGGGAAGCGACTCGCCACTGGGAATCGGCGTCAGCGGCGCGGCATCTCCATCGGCCCGTGGCAGGTAGATCTTGAACGTGGTGCCGAGTCCCGGTTCGCTGTACACGTAGATGTGGCCACCACTTTGCCGCACGATTCCGTATACCGTGGCCAAGCCGAGCCCTGTGCCTTCCCCCACCCCCTTGGTGGTGAAGAACGGTTCGAAGATCTGCGAACGGGTAAGCTCGTCCATCCCTGTGCCGGTATCGGAGACCGCGAGCATGACATACTCGCCAGCGGTCACGCCGAGGTGCGCTGCGGAATACTCGCCAGTAATGGCGATCTGGTCGGTCTCGAAGGTGATGGTACCGCCGCTGGGCATCGCATCGCGCGCGTTGAGCGCGAGGTTGAGAATCACCTGCTCCAACTGATTCGGGTCAGCGCGCACGGTCCAGTCGTCGGCCCGTGTGACGAAATTGATGTGGACCTGCTCGCTGATGAGGCGACGGAGCATCGCCTGCACATCAGTGAGCACGGCGTTGATACTGAGAATACGCGGCTGGAGCACCTGCTTTCTGCTGTACGCCAGCAGCTGGGCGGTGAGTGCCGCAGCGCGCGTGCCGGCGGCCACCATATCCTCTACATCCGGTCGTGACTGGTGGTCGCGTGGCAGGTCTTCCAGGACCAGCGAGCCGGCGCCCACAATGACCGTGAGAAGATTGTTGAAGTCGTGTGCAATACCACCCGCCAATCGACCCACCGATTCGAGTCGTTGCGATTGCTGCAACTGCTCCTGCAACAGCGCGAGTTCGCGCGAGGCTTCCACCTGCTCGCTGATGTCGAGGTGCGATCCCACCCACTCGCGAACGCGTCCGCCACCATCACGCACCGGCACGGCCTGCACACGGACATGCCGCCACGTGCCATCGGCTCGCGCGAGCCGATGTTGTGAGTCGAACGGCTCGTCGGTGTCTAAGGATTGCGCCCAGTTGGTCTGCACGCGTTCGCGGTCGTCGGGATGCACCACGTGTTCCTGACCAATGAACAGCATGGCAGCAGTCCGGCCCGTGAACTCCGACCACTGCCGCACATCCAGCGGCGAGCCGTCCGGCTTCGCGGTCCATACCGCATCGGCAGAGGCTTGCACAAGCGCACGGTACCGGGCTTCGCTGCTTTCGAGCTTCCGGTTGCTCTCGGCCAGCTCTGCGGTGCGTACGCGCACCATTTCTTCGGCGTCCTCGTTCGCGCGCGACAGGGCGGCCTGCGCCACTTCGCGCTGAGAGACCTCGGCCAACAGTCGCGCATTGATCGCAGCGAGCTCGTCATTAGCGCCTCGCAGCTGCGCCGGACTGGGCAGTGCGATCGTCTGTGGCAGCAGGCGCACCAGCAGCACTGCCGTAGCAAGCGACGCGACGCCGGTGGCCGCCTTCACACCTCCGCTAAGCCACCAGTTCGGCACCCAGATGTTGTAGATCGACAGCAAGTGCGTCGTGCCACACAGCAGAATGAACGCCGCGAAGCTGATATAGACGTTGTTGATCGACACGTCCGGCCTAGCGCGACTGTACCGAAGGATCGTCACCGGAATCATGAAGTATGCCGCGGCGATCGCCGCGTCGGATCCGGCATGAAGCCAGAGCAGCGACGGATTCCACAGCAGACAATAGCCATGCGGTATGCCGTCCATCAGCATTGAAAGTAGACGCATATCACGACCGATCGTTGCGAGCGTGGAGGGTGGCGATCTCACGCGCATGCACAGGCGCGATGTCCTCAATGATGGACAGGCCGGTACGAAGACTCCCGTTGACGAACAACGTCCGTATCGCGCGTCCACGTGATAGACTGGAATAGGTCACTCGTCCCACCTCCTATTGTGATTCTGCTGATGCATCTATCTGACGGCGGGTTGGTCACGCGTCTTCGCGCGGCGCTCTCATGCTCCCGCCTCACGCGACTCATCGTGCTGTCGCTTCCTATCGTGACGGCCTGCGCGTCGACTGTCGTGCCGCCCACCGTTCCGTCCGCACAAAGCGGACCAGTGTCCGGTGCTGGCTTGTCCGCGCGCCCGAATGACCTCGCCGCCGACCGCCGCTGGGCCGACTCGGTGCTGGCCACTCTCTCGCTCCGCCAGAAAGCCGCGCAGATGGTCTGGGTCTGGTCGCTCGGCGACTACTCCGCCACCGATGCGCCGGCGTGGACCCGCCTGCAGTCGCTCATTCACGATCAGGAGCTGGGCGGGGCGATCATTTCCGTGGGCGGGCCGCTGGATATCGCGGCTAAGGTCAATGCGATGCAACGCGCGGCGACATTGCCGCTGCTCATCGGCGCAGACTTCGAAACCGGCGCGGCGTTCCGTGCGCGCGGCGGCTGGTTTCTGCCGAATGCCATCGAACTGGGTGGTGCGACCTCGTTCCCGTACCCGATGGGGATCGGCGCGACGCGCGACACGGCGCTGGCATACGAAATGGGGCGCGTCACGGCCATCGAGGGACGCGCACTCGGTGTGCACATGGGGTTCGCGCCGGTGCTGGACGTGAACAACAACCCGGGCAATCCCGTCATCAGCGCACGCTCGTTCGGCGAAGACCCCGCGCTGGTTTCGCGTCTGGGCGCGGCGTTCATTCGCGGCATGCAGGAGCACGGCATGCTGGCCACGGCCAAGCATTTCCCGGGACACGGCGACACCGAGCAGAACTCGCATCTCGAACTCGCGCATGTGAACGTCTCGCGCGCGCGACTGGACAGCGTGGAGTTGCGCCCGTTTCAGGCCGCGGTCAACGCCGGTGTGCGCGGGGTGATGACGTTTCACGGCGACTTTCCCGCACTCGACAGCACGCGCACCGCCGCCACGCTGAGCAAGCGTGTGATGACGGATCTGTTGCGCAGCACGATGGGCTTTCGCGGCATTCTCGTCACCGACGCGATGGACATGAACGGCGTACTCGGCACCATGACGATGACCGAAGCGACGCAGCGCGCCGTGGCCGCGGGGAACGATGTCATTCTTATGCCCACCGACGCAAAGGTGTCCATTCTGGCCATTGTTGATGGCGTGCAAGCCGGTCGCTATACCGAAGCACGCATCGATTCGTCGGTGACGGCGCTGCTGATGGCCAAGCATGAGATGGGACTGCACCGCTCGCGCATTGTCGATCTGGAGTCGGTGCGGAGCGTGGTCGGCGTGACGGCCAACAGCAAACCGGCCGCCGTCGCAGCCGAAAGGGCGATCACGCTCGTGCGCGATTCGTTGTCGCTGGTACCGCTGCGCGCGTCGCGTACGAGCCGCGTGGTGAGCATCACCATCACACCGCGCGTGGACCTGAGCGCCGGCCGCACGTTTGATGCGGAACTCAAAGGCGCGTTTCCGCAGTTGCTGTCGCTGACGCTCAGCCCCGAAGTGGTGGCCGACAATACGGCTGGTGCGGCGGCCGGCGGCACGGGCGCGTACAAGATCAATCCCGAACCAGCACTGTTGCCGGCCTCGGTGGAGAATGCGCTCGCCATCGCACGCGGCGCGGATGTGGTGATCGTGTCCAGCTACATGGGGGCCAGCACCAACACCGCGTCCATGGTGCCCACGCAAGGCGTGCCAGAGCTGCTGAACGGATTGCGCGCCGCCAACACGAAGGTGGTGCTGGTGTCGTTTCTCAATCCGTACCTCGCGCAGGGGATTCCGCTCACCGACGTACTGCTGATGGCGTGGAGTCCGTGGACGTCATCGCAGCGTGCGGCGGCGCGAGCGCTGTTGGGCAAGGCGCCGATCACTGGATTGTTGCCGAACACGATTCCGGGTGTGGCGCCGTATGGCGCGGGGCTCAAGCGGTAGGGATCGCGCGGTCTGGCGCCGGACTACTTGAGTTCCATCGACAGATGCGTGCACGTCGCAATCCGCGGCTGCTGCAACGCCGTTGCCGCCACGTTCGCCGCGCCACCGATCAGCAGGCCGACGCGTCCACGGTATTCTATCAATGAGTGGCCGCGATCCGGAGCGGCAAATAGCAGATCGATATAGGCGCGCTCCGAAGGAAAGCGCGCCAGCGAGACGACGGCGCGGTCGAACGCACCACGGACATCGTCTCCTGCGCCGAAGAGCACCTCGCGCACGGTACCGCACGAGGAAAACGCGAGCTCACCGAGGCGCTCGAAGCGGATTGCGCGCGGGAGTCGCGAATCGTTGGCGTCCTTCACCGCTGCTGCGCGCCGCGCCGCTCGGTCGACCGGAAGGCTGCCGCGCGCCGCGGCACCCGACTGAGTAACGGCCGCACGCTTGGGTAGCGGTGCCGCGAGCTCCAGTCCGCGTGCGTTGCCCGTCACTTCGTACAGCTGGTGCAGTCCATCCCGGCCGATGTTCGCAATCACCGTTCCGATCATCGCGTCCATCGCGCTCCTGCCGTTATCCATCATGGCAAAGCCGAGTGACACCAGACTTGAGCGCATGTTCGGCGCGCGTCGGATCACCCAATGCCAGATAGTACGCGCCTCGCGAAACGCCTGCATACGCCAGCGGCTTCGTATCGGCAAAGCGAAGCACTGGCATGGCCGGCGCAAATGCGTCGTCACGAAACGGCAGCACAAACGCGCCGCCGATGATATCCACCCATTCAGCGCGCGCTATGAGATCCACGGCGTCCCAGATCGGCGCGTTGGCGACAGTGCGCAGATAGTGCATCTCCGCCGGCGAGAAGGAGCCGGACGCGAACGACACCACCTGCGACGCGACGACGCCATCGAGCGCACCCATGGCCGCCGCCGGAAACATGCCGATCGTCGATGGGCGATGCTCCCACGGTCGCGCATGCAGAGATACATTGGGGCGCATCGGGAACTGGGCGGTGCATGCGCCCGACCTGGGGTCGCGCGGTCGCTGCAACAAGTGTAACGCCATCCCGGCCTGCATCGGCGTCACCGACGGATCCCTGGGCAGCGTCAACGCTCGCAATCGCTCCGCGTCCGTGGCGCGCGTGCGCGTTCCCGAATCGTTGTACCACATGACATCGCCTCGCGTACCTACTACGACGAGCGGAACGGCGATCAACATCGAGAGGCCGATGGCCGCGTGCCCTGCAAACCGGGCGAGTGCACGCCACCAGCCGTATCCCTGCGATGGTGCAGAGACGCCTCGAGTAAGCGCAGAGGTCGACGCGCGATTCGCTGCGCGATTTGCTGCGCGACTGGTTGCGCGGTCACCACTCGTTGACGCGGCGGACTGCAGCGATTCGCGCGCCGCGGACGTGACACTCCACGACGGCGTCGCCTTGTTCTTCGAGTTCACCGGCAATGGCTTCTCGCTCGTACTCCTGGTGCTACGCGACGGTGGGTTATATGCAGGATGGATCGCGCAGGAGCGCGTGCACTTCTTCCTGCGCGTCGATCAGCCGTTCCACGTTCGCCGATACTTCCGCGGCAACGTCCAGATGCGTCGTGAACGCCTCGCGCGACAGTGAACCTGCGTGCAACCGCAACAGACTGAGTCGAATCGTCTCGAGCGCGCTGACGGTTTCACGCAGTCGCTCGTCAATGGCATCACGTTCGGCACGCAACGCGTCGTCGTGCACGCGGATGGTGCCGCTCTGCTGCAGTCCGTCGTGCAGTCCGTCCTGCAGCGCCCCGGATCGCGAGCGAAGCAGCTGTGCATCGCGCTGCCGTCGTTGCAACAGCGTCGGCACATCGCCCAGCGATTCGCGTGACGCCTTCGGCAAACTTTCGAACAGCTGTTCTGCCGCCATGCCGAGCGAAAGCTCGGTGGCGCGATGCGTCATGGCGCGTGCCATCGGTCGCTTGCCGCGCCATCGGCGCGCCATCGGGAACGCCCATGCGCCCATGCGTCCGGTCCACGCAGCGCTCCAGACCTCCACAGCGACATCGCGTCGCAGTTGCAGCAACGTCACGTAGCCGAGGGCGGCAGGCACCGCCAACGCGATGCCGAGCAACGCCAGCATGCCGATGGACATCTGCGCCACCGACTCCTGTGTGCTGGCCAGCACGAGCAGGATGATCGAGGTCGAACCCGCGATCATCGCGGCGCGCTTGAGCGCACGCTCGACTAGTCCGCGCGCTCGCGAAGGTTGCGTGCTGCGCTTCTCGCGACTGCTTTCCAGTTCCGCGCGAAATGCCGGAACGAGATCGTGCTGCGTGAAGCCGAGATCGAGCAAGCGTTTCGCCGCGGTCACGCCGAACGTCGCCGCAAACGTCGCCACGCCTGCCGTGAATACGGCGACCCCGGTTGGAATGCCGATCATCTTCGCTGCCGCCACCGACGCGACAACAGTCGTGAGCAGACCCAGGACGGTGCCACCACCATCCATACGCCCGTTCCGTTTCACAAACGCGCGTAACGCCGCCGGCAGCTCCCGACGCTGTTCGATGGCGACGCCAAGCTGCTCCGCCAAGTGCTGTGCAGTCGCCGGCCGCTGCGCAGGATCCTTGGCCAGACAACGGTCGATGCGCTGCGCCAGTTTGCGCGGCACCGCGATGCCAACGGTCGCCAGGGGCGGGGCGTCCTCGGTCACGTGACGTGCCAGCAGCTCCGAGGCGCTGGTGCCGCCGAACGGTAACTGTCCCGACAACGCATAAAACGCGGTCGCCCCCATCGAATACAGGTCGCTCCGCGCATCGATCGCTCGGCCAAGCGCCTGTTCGGGGCTCAGGAACTCCGGCGTGCCGCTGACGCCGTCGCCATGCGCATCGCCGGTGGCGGCGGCGATCCCGAAATCGGCCACCAGCGCGCGCCCGGTTGCCGCTTCGATGAGGATGTTGTCCGGCTTCACGTCGCGGTGGACGAGTCCCTGCCCGTGCGCATGGCCGAGCGCCCAGGCTACTTCGCGCAGCCGTCGCGCGCCATCGCTGCCGGAGAGCGGACCGCGCGTCTGCACGCGCTGCGCCAGCGTCTCGCCGTCAACGAACGCCATGACGAAATACACGAATCCGTCCGTCTCGTTAACGGAGTGGATGGGGATGATGTGCGGATGCGACAGCTTGGCGGCGAGTTGCGCCTCGCGCAGGCATCGCTCGCGCAGTGCGGGACGCGCGGCCAGATCGGGGGGTAGCAGCTTGATCGCCACCAACCGGTCCAGATGGACCTCACGCGCCAGATACACCACCCCCATGCCACCACGGCCGAGTTCGCGATCGATCGAGTAGCGGCCGGCGAGTGCGGTCTGAAACGCCAGAAACAGCGGATCGCTGGTCGTTGTCAGGCTGGTCGGAGCGGTCATCGCGGGGGTGTACATAGGGAGCGAGTCGACTCGGCGCCGATCGCCGGGAAGCCGAGCGCGGGCGCAAGTCTTCTCCGCAACAGCCTCCCGGAACTTCGCGCGGTCACGGTGGGAAACGGCGGCTGCGCCTCGCCCCGCGTGTCCCGCGCGAAGTCGCGCCGTCCTGATGACGGCGCGCATTGCCCGCCCATCTGTCGAAACGTCCCGCGCAGCCACACCGTATGGACGGCGCACCGGTCCCAACGATCCTCGCCGCATTCCCTCATTCGTCGGTCCCCTGCCAATGACCTCACGACGCGACTTCCTGAAACAGGGAGGCGCCGCAGTCGGTGCCTCGCTGCTCGCCGGTGGTGCGCTCGCCGGCATTCCGAGCCTGCTCCACGCCGCACCCGCTCCCTCGGGCAAGGCGCTCGAGACGTTCTACGATATCCCCCAGGTGCGGGAACTCATGGCCGCCGCCCTCAACGCCGCCAAGTCCGCCGGCGCGTCGTACGCTGATGTGCGCTGTAGTCGGCAACGCCAGAACTTCGTCTTCACCCGCGAGCAGCAGATCCAGCAGGTGGTCGACACCGACACCGTCGGCATCGGCGTGCGCACACTGGTGGACGGCACCTGGGGATTTGCCGCCACGCGCATTCTCACCACCGACGGCGCCGCGTCGGCCGCGCGTGAAGCGGTGGCCATCGCGAAAGCATCGCGCATCGCGCGCGACCGACCGATCGAATGGTTGCCGTCACCAGTGGTTGCCGACGGGAGTTGGAAGGGCGCCTACACCACCGATCCGTTCGACATCCCCGTCGAGCAGAAGGCGGAGCTGCTGCTCAAGGCCAACGCTGCCGCCTTGAAAGCGAAGGGCGTCAAGTTCGTCTTCTCCGGCTTCTTTTTTGTGAAAGAGGAACGCAACTACGCCAACACCGACGGCTCGTTCATCCGGCAGGACAACGTGCGCTCGTGGCCGACCATGCAGATCACCGCCGTCAGCACCGACTTCTCGGACTTCCAGAACCGCACCAACATCGCCGCCCCGATGGCGCGCGGGTGGGAGTATGTGCTGGCGCAGGATCTCGTGGGCAACGCCCCCAAGTGGGGCGAAGAGGCAGCCGCCAAACTGACCGCCAAACCGGTGGACGTGGGTCGCTACGATCTCGTGCTCGATCCCGCCAACCTCTGGCTCACGATCCACGAAAGCATCGGGCACCCCACCGAACTCGATCGTGCGATGGGCTACGAAGCCAACTACGCCGGCACGAGTTTCGTCGCGCCGCCGGAGAAGATGCTCGGCCAGCTCAAGTACGGCCCAACGATGCTCAACGTCCAGGGTGATCGTTCGCAGGAAGGCGGACTCTCGACCATCGGCTGGGATGACGACGGCGTGAAGCCCGACGAATTCCTCATCGTCAAGGACGGCATGTTCAACGACTACCAGACCACCCGCGAACAGGCACCGTGGCTGCGCTGGTGGTACGACAAGAACGGACGCCCGGTGCGCTCGCACGGCTGCGCGTACGCACAAGGATGGGACAACGTCCAGTTCCAGCGCATGCCCAACGTGTCGCTGCTGCCGGGTGAACGTGATCTCAAGCTTGCCGATCTCGTCAGCGCGACCGATCGCGGCATCCTCATCTCCGGCGACGGCAGCTTCTCCATCGACCAGCAACGCTACAACGCGCAATTCGGCGGGCAGACGTTCCACGAGATCAAGGGCGGCAAGATTGTCGGCACGCTGAAAGACGTCGCCTACCAGATCCGCACGCCCGACTTCTGGAACTCGCTCGACATGATCGGCGGGAAATCGTCCTACCAACTCGGCGGCAGCTTCTTCGATGGCAAGGGTCAGCCGGCGCAGGTGAACGCGGTCAGTCACGGGTCACCGCCGGCGCGCTTCAAGAACGTCAACATCATCAACACGGGGAGGAAGGCGTGATGTCCACCAACATGCGCGCGCCCTCCGCCATTCTCACGCGCGACGAAGCGATGGCCATTGTCGAAAAGGCCGTCAAGCTTTCCAGAGCCGATGCCGTCGACGTGCAGATCAGCAGCTACACCAACGGCAACATCCGCTTCGCCGACAATCAAGTCTCGACCGCTGGCACGACGACAGACGCGCAGCTTGGCATTCAAAGTGCGTTCGGTCCGAAGCACGCGGTCGTCACCACCAACGACCTCTCCGACGAATCGATCAAACGCGCCGTCGAACAGAGCGAACGCATCGCGCGGCTCGCACCCGACGATCCGGAGTCGATGCCGCAGCTTGGGGCGCAGCAATACGCGAGCGTGACGTCGTGGTATGACAGCACCGCCAACCTCACCGCCGACGATCGGGCCAAGGCCGCACTCGCCGCGCTCGACAAGGCGCGGAAGATGGGCGACGTGAAGGCGGCCGGCTATCTCGTGACCGGTGCGGGCGCACTGGCCATCGGCAACGGCAAGGGAATGTTCGCGTACCGTCGAAACACGAGTGCCAACTACACGCTCACCGTACGCACTACCGACGGCACCGGCTCAGGCTGGGCCGCGGCCGATCATCCCGACTGGACGCAACTCGACGCGCAGGGCGTCGCCAATCGCGCCATCGAGAAGGCGCGCGCCTCACACAATCCGGTCGCCATCGAACCCGGTCGCTACACGGTCATTCTGGAGCCGCAGGCGGTCGGTGATCTGGTACAACTTATCGGCAACTACGCCGACGCCCGCAGCGCCGACGAAGGCCGGTCCCCATTCGTGAAGCAAGGCGGTGGTAACAAGGTCGGTGAAAAGATCGTCGACGATCGCGTCACGATCTTCTCCGATCCGTCCGATCCGCAACTGCTCGGCCAGCCCTGGGACTTGGAAGGCATGCCACTCGGACGTCAGGTGTGGATTGAAAACGGGGTGCTCAAACAGCTCACCTACTCGCGCTTCTGGGCCAGGAAGCAGGGAAAGACGGCAACCGGCGGACCGACGACGTTCAAGATGGCCGGCGGCACGCAAAGCACCGAGGATCTCATCAAGGGCACTACGCGCGGCGTACTCGTCACGCGACTCTGGTACCTGCGTGAAGTCGATCCGCGCACAATTCTCTACACGGGACTCACGCGCGACGGCACGTTCCTGATCGAAGACGGCAAGATCACCAAGTCACTGCGCAACTTCCGCTTCAACGAATCCCCGCTGTTCGTGCTCAACAACATCGAAGCGCTCGGCACGGCGCAACGGCTGGCGGGCACAGAACAGGGCGGCGATGTCGTAATGCCGTCGATGCGGGTGAAGGATTTCAACTTCACGTCGCTGTCCGAGGCAGTGTAGCGACGCGCCTAGGTACCCAGCGGTGAGCTGTGAGTGTAAGGATGGAGTTGTAAGTTGGCGCGGACGCCGCTTTACACTCACCGCTCTCACTCACAGCGCAATGCTGGGTCGTTGCTGTTCCCGATCACTGCCCGCTCACCCGTTCGTAGACCTTCGTTTCCAACGCCAGAAACGCACGTTCGCCCGCGTCCCAGGCGTACGTCTCGCACCCGATCTCCTTCCGCCCCACGCGCAACACAAAAAACGAGTTCGCTTCCCCCCGCGCGCGCGTCGAGATCGCCGTGCCCGCCACCAGCAACTGCGCCGCGTACTCCGGCACGTACTCCGCCGCGTTGGCGCGATGGATGAGGTGCAGATGACCGGACAGGTACAGGTCCACGTTATACGGCGCGAATGCCTGCAACGCCTGCGTGCCGCCTCGCACCACGTCCACCCCGGACAATCCCGTCGGGATGTCGAACGGATGATGCGTCACGACGATGCGCGCCACATGTGCCGGCAGTCCTGCCAGCGTCGCCACGGTTTCCTCGACCTGCCGCGCGTCGATCGATCCGCCCTTGAACGTGAATGAGCGCGCCGTATTGATCCCGAGCACGGCAATCTCGTCGTCCACGACGCAGGGCGACAGGCCGGGCGCGATATACGTGCGATAGCGGCCCAGCGGGGACAGGAACCGGCGGATCACATCATACAGCGGGACGTCGTGATTACCGGGAATGAGCAACTGCGGTGACGGCAGTCGTTGCAGATATGCGCGCGCCGCCCTGAACTCGTTCACACGGGCACGTTGCGTGAAGTCGCCGGACACAATCACGAGGTCGGGTGCAATATTCTCGAGCAGGCTGACCAGCGGCTCGAGCGTTTCGTCCAATGTCGTGCCGAAGTGCAGGTCTGATACCTGAACAATGGTGCGCACCGCTCAGCCCGGCGCTGGGGACGCCGCATCACCCGATGTGCGCTCGCCATTGCCGACCGGCCTGGCCACCGGCGCCATCACGAGTAACGCACCTGGGCGCGACTCGAACGCCAGGGGCGCGGAGAGCTTCACCACTTCGCCATCGATCGAGACATGTACCAACGTATGTTTGGACTCGGCCGTGAACCGGTCCAGCAGCAGCAACTCAAAGCCGTCGTCGTCTCGCACGTTGCCCACCATCGCCCGCAGAGTGAACCAGAGCAACTTCACGGGGCCACGCGCCCGCGCAATGAACACGGACAGTACTCCGTTCACCAGCGAATCCCGACCGGGCTTGAGCGTGTCGTGATTGCTGTACTCGTTGTTGCCGACGAACAACGCCGGTGTGCGCCGGAGCAGCGTTGTAGTGTCGGTGCGCAAACGAACACCGAGTTCGCGGTAGCCGCGCAACGCACGGATGGCCGACACCGCAGCCGCGGGCCACTTGGAGGCGCCGCGACGTTGGTGCGCTTCTCTGCGCCGCACGATCTCAGGGTACAACCCAAGCCCCGCGTTGTTCAAAAAAATACGGTCGTTCACACTGCCCACATCCACACGTCGCGGCGCGCCGTCTCGCAATACGATCACTGCCTCGCCCAGATCGGTCGGGATTCCCACATCCCTGGCAAAGTGATTGAGTGTGCCGCCCGGCACCACGCCCAACACGACGTCGGTCCCGACAATCGCCGAGGCAACGGCGTTGATCGTGCCGTCGCCACCGCAGGCGATGAGCAGGTGCGGTGATGCCGCCATCGCCTGCGCAATCATCGCGTCCACGGGATGCTGCGCGTCGCACCACAGGATGACGACGTCAGGTAACGCGCTCGTCAGCTGGTCTCGCAGCCGAGCCCGATCAGCTTCGTCCTTCATCGACCCGGCGCCGCCGTTGACGATGGCTCTGATGACTTGGGTCATCGGGCTCGGAGCTGATGGCGCTACTTCTTGGCCAGCTTTTCGACTTCGGCCATCACCCGCAGCAGGTTCCCGCCCCAGATCTTCGCAATGTCAGCTTCGCTGTAGCCGCGCTTCACCAGCTCTGTCGTCACGGCAATCGACTGCGTCGCATCGCGAAATCCGTCCACGCCGCCACCGCCGTCGAAGTCGGAGCTGATGCCGACGTAATCGACGCCGAGGCGTTTCACGGTGTAGTCGATGTGATTGACGAAGTCGGCCACGTTCGCCGGCGGATCGGAGGGATAACGACGCGCGGTGATGTCTTCCTGCCTGGCCAGATACTCGTTGCGCCTGGCTCCCGGCAACGCTTGAACGGCTTGCTGTACGTCCTGACGGCCGGTGCCCACGATCCCGTACTCCTTACGCAGAACTTCGATCGCCGCTGCACGCGCCTGCTCACGCGGCAGATCACGCGTCGGATTGCACTTCACGTAGCTGTTGAACGCGACAAGCTGAATTACGCCGCCGTTCTTCTTCAGCGCGTCCAACTGCTCGTCGTCCATGTTGCGGCTGTGATTGCAGATGGCTCGCACACCCGAGTGCGACGCGATGACCGGCGCCGTGCTCAGCGCAATGGTCTGCATCATGGATGCCTTCGACGGATGCGACACGTCGATCATCATCCCAAGCCGGTTCATCTCGGCGATCACCTGCCGGCCAAGTGGACTCAGGCCGTTGTGCAGCCACACGCCGTCGCGCTCACCCGTGTTGGAGTCGGAGAGCTGACTATGCCCGTTGTGCGCCAGCGACATGTAACGTCCGCCGCGATCATAGAACTTCCGGACGTTCGTGATGTCCGCACCAATCGGAAAGCCGTTCTCCACGCCGATGAAGATCACGCGCTTGCCGGCCTTGTGAATGCGACGTGCGTCCGCCGCCGTATACGCAATCTCGGCGCGCGCAGGAGCGAGTCGCTCCGTGAGACGATGGATCGCGTCGAACTTCTCAAGTGCGGACGCGTTTGCTCTCGCGAAGCCTTCCGCGTCGAGCTTTTCCGACTGTCCGACATACACGATCAGAAACGCGCCCACGAGCCCGCCCTCCTCCATCTTCACGAGATCGACCTGCGTGCGCGGGAGCCTTTGCGAGTAGTTCGGTGCATTCGTCGTAAAGTTGGCCGCGCTGATGTCGACATGCGTATCGATCGACAACACTTTCGCGTGAATCCTGCGCGCCTTGGCGAGGATCGCATCGTCAGTGGCGCCGGTCTGTGCTGTGGCGGTGGCAGACGCGACGGTGACCGCAAGTGCCGCGGCAGTGCATAGGGGAGACGAGTTCATCGGAGAGAGTGCAGGGAAGACGCAATGCCGAGCGGCGGTCAAGACTCATCGTACACTTTGGAATGCTCTCCGCTCCAGTGATTACGGCGCCAGCGGATCGGATGCCGACCCGGTGGTGTACAACGCAGTCCTTCCTTCCCCTTTCGAGAAGCCATGATCATCCAGTTGAATACAGACCATCACATAGATGGCGACGAGGATCTGGCCAAGAGTGTGACCGCCGATCTCGAGCACTCGCTGGCACGCTTCGCATCCAGGATCACCCGCATCGAAGTGCACTTTCAGGACGTCAATGCCAGTCGTGGCGGCGCCAATGATAAGCGCTGTATGCTCGAGGCGCGTCTCGCTGGCGAAGACCCCATCGCCGTGACCAACACCGCCGATACGCTGAACGGCGCATTGATCGGGGCACGTGACAAACTCGCGCGCGTGCTCGAGAAGTATGTCTCCCGCCACCGACCGCCCAAGGGCCGGGATCCGTACGACAACGTCAGTTCCCTTTAAGAGGCCGGTATGACGACAATGGCACAGCATCAGTTCAGCGACGTGCTCGCTGAACGCACGGGTCCGTGCATCTCGCTCTATTTCACGACCGAACGTCGCTTTCCAGAGCAAAAGCAGAACATCATCCGCTTCAAGAATCAGCTGCGTGAGGCCGAACATTCGCTCGCGACACTCGCCGCGCCGCTCAGCGAAGAGGATCGTGACGCACTGCTGACACCGCTGCACGCACTCGTCGAGAATGATCGCTTCTGGAGTCACACGCTGGATGGGCTCGCCGTTTTACGCGCGCCGGACTTCTTCAAGGTGTACAAGCTTCAGCGCGCCGTGCCGACTCGCACCATCGTCGCCGACAGCTTTCACATCAAGCCGCTGCTGCGTGTGCTGCAATCGGCCGATCGGTTCGAGGTTCTCGCTATCACACGCGAGCATGTGCGCCTCTTTCACGGCAATCGCGATGCCCTCGACGAAGTCGAACTCGATGCCGCCGTGCCCCGGTCACTCACCGATGCACTCGGCGAAGAGTTGACCGAGCCGTATACCGCCGTGCGCTCCGTTACCGCGTCCGGTGTCGGCGGATCCGGCACCGCGGTGCACTACGGCAGCGGCTCCAAAAGCGACGAAGTCGACAAGGACACGGAGCGCTACTTTCGGGTCGTTGATCGCGCCATCATCGACAGCCATTCCAAGACGTCCGCACTGCCGCTTGTACTCGCCGCACTCCCGGAGTATCACGCGGCCTTCCGCGACGCGAGCCACAACCCGCATCTCGTCGCACAGGCCATCGCGGGCAATCCCGATGCGCTTTCGGTCGACGAAATCCGCGCGCGCGCGTGGGAGATCGTCAGCCCAACGTTCGAGTCCCGCCTGCAGAGTTTGCTGGACGACTATAATGCCGCACTGCCGCGTACCCTCGCGACGGACGATCTCTCCGCCGTCGCGCTCGCTGCACTGGGCGGACGGGTCCGCACGCTGCTGGTGGACGCCGACCGCACGGTACCCGGCTCCGTCGATCATGCCACCGGACGCGTGACACTGGGCAAGCTCGACGATCCACATACGGATGACGTGGTGGACGATCTGGCTGAACTCGCCCTGCGCATGGGTGGCGACGTGGTGGTCGTACCGCGTGACAGAATGCCAAGCATGACGGGCGTTGCGGCGGTATACCGATTCTGAACGTCAACCACCCGGTCGGAGGTTGTGGGTAGGAGTGGGGAGTGCGCGAGTACGGCATCGTCGCCCATGAACGCTGAACATCGGCGCGCACGCTGTGATGCTGTGCTCAACCACGCTCCACTCGCACTCACCGCCCAACACAGGGAGATTTGCAGTCGGTCGGCCCGGTGCTGAGTGGTGGTGACTCAGCAACGACCGAACGCGATTCGTCATGACCCGCCCAATTCACGTCGCCCCAGTGCGGCTGGTGCCGCCACCCGTCCACTCGCGCCCGCCAGCACCAGCAGCGTCAGCAGATAGGGAACGGCGAGGAACAGCTGGTACGGAATGTTTTGCCATCCCATGGCCTGAAAGAGCGTCTGCAGTGAGTTGGCCCCGCCAAAAAGCATCGCTGCCGCCGCGACACCCAGCGGTTTCCAGCGACCCAGTACGACAATCGCAATGGCGATGAAGCCGCGGCCGGCCGACATCCCCTCAACGAACGTCCCCGCCTGCGCCAGCACGAGCGTGGCTCCGGCCAAACCGGCCATCGCGCCCGCAAAAAGCACCGCCGCCAATTGCACGCGTCGCGGACGCACGCCCGCCGCAATCGCTGACGAGGGCTGCTCGCCCACCGCACGCAGCGCGAGGCCGGCCTGCGTGCGCATCAGCCACCAGGCGCACAGCGGAATCAGCAGGTACAACGCGTAGGTCACAAGCGGCTGCGCAAAGAACGCGTCCCCCACCAACGGCAACTGCGCCAATCCCGGCAAGGGCACAACCCCAACCGTCGGGATCGACAGCGCGACGCCCACCGACCCGTACAACGTCCGATAAAGTGTGCCAGTGAGGCCCAACGAGAGGAGGGTGATGGCGGTGCCGGTGATGATCTGGTCAGCGCGGATCCAGACGGTGAAGAATGCAAAGATCAGGGCGATGAGCATGCCGGCCATCGCGCCTGCCAGGAACCCGGCGCCCGCACCGGCCACGCCTGCGGCCACGGTCGCACCCAGCGCCCCGCAAATGATCGATCCCTCGAGGCCGATATTGATCACCCCGGCCCGTTCGCTGATGCATTCGCCAAGCGCAGCGAAGGCCAGCGGCGTGGCAGTACGTACACTCGCCTCCAGAAAGCCCGACGCGCTCTCCAGTCCCGGCGTCATTCGGCCGACTCCGCGTGGGCGACCGACCGCGACTGCCACCGTTCGGCGGCCACGACCAGCAGAATGAGCGTGGCCTCCACAACGGACACGACCACGTTGGGAACACCCGCGTCTCGTTGCATGGCGTTCGCTCCCGCCTCGAGTGCGCCAAAGAGCAACGCGGTCGCCAACACACCCAACGGATGCAACCGCGCCAACAGTGCCACAGCGATGGCGGTAAATCCGTAGCCCGGCGAAAAGTTGTCGTACAGCGCGTAGGTGACGCCGGTGAACTCGACCACGCCCGCCAACCCGGCCAGCGCGCCACTCGCGACGAATGCCAGCAGGACGGTGCGGCCAACTCGAATACGACCGGCACTCGCTGCCGCGGCCGCGTTCAACCCCACCGCGCGCAACCGGAAGCCGCCCGCCGTTTCCCTGAGCCACCACCAGACCCCCACCGACAGCAGGATCGCCAGCAGGACCCCTACGTGGAGGCGCGTACCGCCAAGCAGCAAGGGCAGGTGCAGCGCGTCAGGCAGCGATGCCGATTGCGGATTGACGCGGGTCGGCTCCTGCAGCGGACCGCGCACCAACCAGCCCACGAGATACTGCGCCAGAAAGTTGAGCATGATCGTGCTGATCACCTCCAGGACGCCAAAACGCAGACGCAGGAACGCGGCGATCGCCGCCCAGGCGCCGCCCGCCACGGCGCCCACGACCAACATCCCCACCATCACGATCGGTGCCGGCGCCGTGCCCATAAGCGAGGCCAGCGCCGCGCCCGTCGCCGCACCCATCAGCAACTGTCCTTCCGCGCCCACATTCAGAATGCCGGCGCGAAAGGCCAACGCCACGGCCAGTCCCGCCAGCGCCAGCGGCACGGCGCGCACCAGCGTGGCCGAGGTAATGGCATACCACGAGCCGAACGCGCCGCGCCACAGCGCCGACAATGCCGCGCGCGCGTCGTGCCCCGTCACCCAAAGCAGCAGCACCAAAACCAGCAGCGCCGCAATCGCCAATCCCGCCGTGCGTACCACCAGCGCCACCGCGCCCGACCCGCGCGCGATGGACGGGGCCATGGCCAACTGTTCCACGGGCGTACTGCTCGCGGTCAACATGTCGCGGTCAACATGTCGCGTTCGGCCTGCGCGCACTCGGCATGCGGCCACTCGTCTTGCGATCACCCGTCATCTTTTCGCCCGTCATGCGCTGAGCATTGCGCGGCCCACGAGCTCTCGGTCGCGCGCGGTCTCGGTGAGCACGCCGTTGTGCATCGCATACACGCGATCAGCAAGCAGCAGCAGTTCGTCCAGATCGCTGGAGTACAGCACGACGGCCGCGCCATCATCCCGCGCCGCGCGCAACGCGTGACGCACGGCGGTCGTCGCGCGAAAGTCGAGCCCGCGCGACGGATTCTCCACAACCAACGCGGCCGGCGCATCACGCAGTTCTCGACCGAGCACGAGCTTTTGCTGGTTACCCCCGGACAACGCCCGCACCATCAACTCCGCTGATCCGTTGCGCACCGTGTAGTCGCGCACGATCTCCGTGGTCAATGCACGCAACGCACTCCACGGCATGCGTCCGCGACGCGCGCCCGCATCACGGAGCGCCACGTTCTCCAGCAACGTCGCATCCAGCAGCAGGGCCTCGCCATGCCGGTCCTCCGGCACAAAGCCCACCGTCGCCGGACGCGTCAACGTCCCCGACACTGGATCGGCGCGACCCGCCAGCACACGCAACAACTCGTGCTGCCCCTCACCCTCTATAGCCGCAATGCCAACAATCTCGCCGGCGTGCACATGCATGCTCGCGCCGCGTACCCGCTCCACGCCGCGCGCGTCCCGGACATGAATGCGCGTGGCCTCGAGGACGGGCGCACCCTCGCGCGCGGCCGGCTGCGCGGCGTCGCGTCGGGGCGTCGTCACAGGCGTGGTGCGCACCGCGTCGATACAGTCGTCGCCGCCGGCCTTCGCAGAATCGCGTGCGGGTTGCTCACGACGCACACGCGGTGCATTCGTTGCCGTCTCCTCGCGCCCCAGCATCGCGTCCGCCAGCTCCGCTTCATCGGTGTCGCGTGCTCGGCCGGTGAACACGGAGCGCCCGCGACGCAGCACGGTCACGTCGTCGGCAATCGCGATCGCGTCGCGCAACTTGTGCGTGATGAGCACCACCGCATGCCCCGCATCCGCGTGTGCACGAATCCACCGCAACAGCTCCGTCGCTTCGGTCGGCGCCAGCACGGCGGTGGGCTCGTCGAGAATGAGCAGCGACACATCGCGCGCCAGCGCCTTCACTATCTCGCACCGCTGTTGCGCACCCACCGGAAGCGCCCCCACCATCGCGTCGGGGTCGAGTGCCAATCCGGCTCGTGTCGCCACGTCACGCACGCGTGCAGCGGCAGCGCGCGGATCGAAGCGTCCGCGTCCGCCCAACGCCACGTTCTCGGCGACGGTCATGGCCGGCACCAAGGTGAAGTGCTGATGCACCATCCCCACGCCAAGCGACAGCGCCACCGCCGGCGATGCGATGGTACGCACCGCACCCTGAAAGCGAATCGTGCCGGCATCCGGTTGCAGCAATCCGAAGGCGACGCGCATCAGTGTGGTCTTGCCGGCCCCGTTTTCGCCAAGTACCGCGTGCACCGTCCCCCGTCGAACCCGCAACGACGCGTGATCGAGCGCGACCACGCTTCCGAACCGCCGCGTCACCCCTTCGAGCGAGAGCACGACGTCTCCCGCCGCGTCGTCGGTCACGATCCGGTTGGCAAATGCAGAAAGGACCAGGGCACCCCAAATCGCGTCTCGATCCACTGTCCGAGCGCCTGCACGCCGAGTGTCTCGGTGGCATAATGTCCGGCGTAGATGACGCAGAGGTCGTGGTCGATCGCCTCGACGGTGGTGTGGTGCGGTCCCTCGCCCACAATAACCGTATCGATCCCACGCTCGCGCGCTTCGCGCAACGATTCGCTTGATGCGCCGCCGCCACTGCAGATGGCCCACCGTTTCGTGATACGAGCGTTCACGGGAATGCTCGTCCGCACTGAACCGCCGTACCGCGCCGCATACGCCTCTACACGCGTCAGCAGGTCCGCCGTTGGTTCGTCAGCCTCGCCGGCCACCCCGATGTCGAGGCCCTTGTACCGCGAGAATCCGGCACTCACGGACAGCGTCAGCGCGTCGGCCAGTCGCGCGTTATTGCCAAGCGTTGCGTGCAGATCGAGCGGCAGATGCGATGCGTACACGGCAATGCCGTTGCCGAGCAGCGATCGGTACTTGTCGTAGGTCACGCCCACGATCGGCTGTACACCGCTCCAGAACAGGCCATGGTGCACCAGCAGTAGATCGGCGCCGCTGATCGCGGCCTCGGCAATCGCTGCGCGGGACGCATCCACGGCGACCGCCACACGCGTGACGCGACCTCGATTTGTCACCTGCAGTCCATTTACCGCGCCCGCGTAATCCGGGATCTCGGCGGTGCGGAGTTCCGCATCGAGCGCGGCAACGACAGCGGTCAGCGCCACCCCGTCGTATGCGGGTGGCGCGTCGCCGGCGTCCGGCGTGATCACATCGGGAACGCGCACGACCGCTCAGGGAGAAGGTAGTGTGGCAGGCTTGGCGGTGTCCGCGCCCTTGAGCACCCCGTCGAGCGCGCGAAATGTGCCAGCCTTCAGCAGCGCCCGCACCGAGTCCGCAGCCGCGCGCGCGTCGGCTGGAATGCGCGTCTGCATCGCGCTGTCCGGATTGAGCACGAGTCGCACCACGTCCTCCTGCACACCGAGGTTGATCACGCGACCCTGAAACGTGCCGGACTTGATTTCACGCGCGATGAGGAGGAACGCCTTGCGCTGGTCGATCACGACACTGCCTACAATGACATCCGGCGCGACATCGTTCTGGTCGGCATTGGTACCAAAGGCCAGCACCTTCTTTTCGCGCGCCGCCTGGAAAATGCCGAGGCCCGCCGCGTCGGCGTTTTGAAAGAGCACGTCCGCGCCACGCGCGATCTGCGCGAGCGCTTGTTCCTTCCCCGCGCTCACATCATCCCAGTTGCCGATGTACGACGTGAGCACTCGCACCTTTGGATTGACGGCCTTGGCGCCCAGTTCGAACGCAGCAAAGCTGGCCTTTACCGGCGGATACTCGGAGCCAGCAATCAGTCCGATGATGTTCGACGCGGTCATGCGGCCGGCGATCATTCCCGCCTGATAGGACGCCTCTTCAAAAAGGAAACTGATACCGGCCAGATTGGGCCCGGTCACCCGCCCGGACGTCACGATGTAGTTGGTCTTGGGATAGCGTGGCGCGACCCGACTCGCGGCGTCCTGAAATTCGAAGCCGTGCCCGATGACCATGTCGTACCCCTCCGCCCCATACTGCCGGAAATTCTCCTCGAACTCAGCCGGCGTCTTGGTTTGGATATGGGAGATGTCGGCGCCCAGTGAGTCACGAAGGGCGACCAAACCGTCATAGGCACTGCCATTCCACGATTTATCGGAGATCGGACCCGGCGTCAGCAATGCCACGCGGAATCGCGTGGAGTCGGCGCCAGCCGCTTCGTTCGTGGCGTCTCCGCCACCGCACGCACTCGCGATCACCAGCGCGCCGGATAGGGCGATGACGCGTGCTGCGGAGAATGTGTGCGTCTGCGTGACTCTACGGCTCATATATGTCTCTATACTGGCGTTGTAACCACTAATCTTCCAGGGAAACGCCCAGCACGCTCAGCACGCGCTCGAGGTCGTCATTGGAGAAGAACGCAATTCGTACCTCGCCACGATCCCGACTTGTGAGATGGAGTGAGACACCAGTTTGCAGCTTTCGGCGCAGCAGCTCTTCGATGCGCCGCACTTCGGCGGATGACGTACCGGTCGGCGTGGTCGACGTGGCGGGCAGGGCCATCTTTCGGGCGCCTTTCCCTGACGCTGGCCGTGCGGCTTGCACCCGTCGTTCGACTTCGCGCACGGACATGCCGCCGCTGGCGACTTCGCGGGCGAGGTCGGTGATGGCACGTTCGGTGCCGAGGCCGAGCAGCGCGCGGGCGTGGCCAGCGGAGATCTGTTTTTCCTGAAGCAGTCGTCGCACGCCGGCTGGGAGCTGGAGGACGCGGAGTGCATTGGCGACGGTCGAGCGGTCTTTGCCGACTACGTCGGCGACTTCCTGTTGTGACAGGGCGAACTCGTCCATGAGCCGCTGATAGCCATCGGCCTCTTCGATCGGATCGAGATCGGCGCGCTGCAGGTTCTCGACCATGGCGAGTGTCAGCGCAGCCCGGTCGTCGGTTGGTCGCACGACGGCGGCGATCTCGGTCCAGCCGAGTCGGGTCGCGGCACGGATGCGCCGCTCGCCGGCGATGAGCTCGTAGCCCTGTCCGTTGGGAGCGGGTCGTACGGTGACTGGTTGCAACAGCCCATTCACCCGGAGACTCGCTTCAAGGTCGGCCAGTTCGTCGGGGCGGAATTCTCTTCTGGGCTGAAAGGGATTGGGTCGGATCTGCGCAATAGGCAGCGTTTGCAGCGCGCTGACCGGTGCGGCCGACTCGGTGGCGAACGTGCCGCCGTCTGCACTGGTCGTCGTCGATTCGGCGCGCGGGATTTCTTTGCGTGCGAGGAGCGCGTCGAGTCCGCGTCCGAGTCGTCTGGGAGTTTCCTGAGGCACCATGCTGAGCGGGCGGGAAGCGGGGAGCTGGTGAGCGGGTAGTTGAGGTGCCGGGAGCTTGCGAACGTGGAGCCGAGGAGCCGAAGAGCGGGCGAGCGGGGGAGCGGGCGCGATCGTTGCCGGCCGGACGTGGGGCGTGACGGCGGTCTGGGCTTTGGCGCGGCTGGCGTCGGGCGCGTGATCAGGTGTGCGCTGGCCCGGGTGTGTGCTTTACCTGTTCACGCCGTTGTTCATCCCGCTCGAGGAGTTCACGCGTCACGGCCATATACGCCTGTGCGCCGACCGACGCGACGTCGTACACCACGATGGGTTTGCCGAAACTTGGTGCTTCAGCCAGCCGGATATTGCGCGGAATCACCGTTGGGAAGACGCGATCTCCGAAATGTTCGCGTGCGTCGGCGGCCACCTGCCGGGAGAGATTGAGTCGGGCGTCGTACATCGTGAGGAGTACTCGATCGATCTCGAGCGCTGGGTTGAGGGCATCCTGAACGCGCTGGACCGTGCCGAGTAGCTGGCTGAGTCCTTCGAGGGCGTAGTACTCGCATTGGAGCGGGATCAAGACCGCGTCTGCGGCGACGAGCATGTTCAGCGTGATCAGCCCCAGCGAGGGCGGGCAGTCGATCAGGATGTAGTCGTATCGATCGCGAACGGGGGCGAGCGCGGACCTCATACGGATTCCGCGCTCCGGATCGTCCACGAGTTCGACTTCGGCGCCCGCCAGATCAGGTGTCGCCGGTAGGACATCGAGATGTCGGAACTGTACCTGACGAACGATGGCCTCGTCGAGTGCTCGCGCGCCGATCAGCACCTCGTAGGTGGTCGCGTCCAGGTCGCTATGTATAAGTCCGCACCCGCTGGTAGCGTTCCCCTGCGGGTCGGCGTCAATGAGGAGCGTGCGCTGCTCTGCGACCGCGAGCGAGGCGGCGAGATTGACGGCGGTCGTCGTCTTGCCGACGCCGCCCTTCTGATTGGCGATTGCGAGGATGCGTGCCACGGTTCGGTGCGGGGGTTCGCTGGGAGGGGGGAAGTATAGGGCGGGCCGTACCGTGGGACCATGCCAAAAGCACGCCAGCGAGGAGCTTTCCTCGTCACGCGGGCCTTCACAGTGTTTCACGTGGAACATGTGCCCCAGCAGTGGACCCGCTCCGGGTGCAGACAACGAAACGAGCGAGGCGCTTTCGTGGCGGCCTCGCTCGCTTGCGGTGCTGTCTACCTCGTTCTCTACCCGTTCGGGAAGGCTTCGATCGTCGCTGCGAAGTAGCTTAGCGCGCCTTCTCGAAGCGCCAGCGGGTGGAGACGGACACGGCCACGGTGGTGGTGCCTTCGCTGAGCGGCGTAGGCGTGGCATCGGACGAGGCCATCTTAGCCATGGCCATCATGGGGCGCGCTTCCGGGCGTTCGTAGTCGTTCACGGAGATCTCGAGCAGCTCCGCGATCTGGCCGCCGGCCGCCTGTGCGGCCACGTCGGCCTGACGGCGCGCGGAGGCGACGGCGAGGGTGAGGGCGGAGTCGCGCGCAGCGGCAGCGTCTTTCACGAGAAAATCGAGTCCGGCGACGCGATTTGCGCCGTTCTTGAGTCCGGCGTCGATGATACCACCGGCCTGCTCGAGCTTGTCGGTCTCCACTTGCACGATGTTGCTGACCCGGTAGCCGTCCAGCACGACGCGCTTCTCCTTCTCGTCGTAGCGCTGTACGGGCATGACGGTGTAGTTGAGCGTAGAGATGGATGCGGAGGCAACGCCGAGTGCGCGGATCGAAGCCAGGATGGCCGTTTGCTTCTTGTTGTTTTCTGCGGCGGCGGCGGCAGCGGTGCGCGCCTGGGTTTCCACGCCCACTTGCACGCGGGCGCGGTCGGGCGCGACCTGGATCTCGCCACGTGCCTGCACGGTGATCTGTGGAAGCGTGGGCGGCATGGTCTGCGCGACGGCAGTGACGCTAAAGACGCTGCTCAGGACGAGGAGTGCGAACAGAGCGAGCGTGGATGCGGACAATGGGCGAGCCATCTGTTCTCCTGTGGACGAGTGCGGCGAGATGGCGCGCCCACCGCGCGGCGCCACACTGTGAAGGACACCAAGTCCCGGACAAAGTTCGTTCCGAGTCGATACCAGAGCATCAGGAAGCGGTGGACGCCAACCGCGATGTCAATCATTTGAAAGAACACACTAACGCCATTATCAGGCCACCATATCAACAGCGAAGGGGCAAATCCGCCCAACTACGCGTTCGAGCTACGAGACCGCTCCAGCTCCCAGACCAGGTTCTGCAGATCCGCGGGGCTGATACCAGGAATGCCGCCGGCCTGCGCGAGCGTCGCGGGACGGAGCGCGGCGAGCTTTTGACGCGCTTCCATAGACAGCGTCAGCATGGCACCGTACTTGAGCGTCGACGATAACTTGATGTGCCCGAGGCTGCGCAGCTTGGTCGCGCGCGAACGTTCCTTCTGGAAGTAGCCTTCGTACTTGATCTCGAGCTCTGCGCCGACCACGGCGTCGCGAGGCAGATCGCCCCCGACTCCAGCGGCGTCGAAAAGCGATTGCAGCGACACGCCCTGACGGCGGACCAGTTCCACGGCGCGCACCGCGTGCGCCAATGGCGAGGACGGGATCGCGGCCAGGACGGGGTCGGCGACGTCGGGGCGCATGCTCGTCGATTCGGCGAGCGCATGGGCGGCGCGCACGGCGCGCAGTCGTTGTTCGGCGTGCGCGCGTTCCGCGTCCGACAGAAGCCGTGCATGCGTGGCGATGTCGGCGAGTCGTGACAGCGCGTTGTCCTGGCGCACCGTCAATCGGAATTCGCTGCGCGACGTGAACAGGCGATACGGCTCATCCACGCCGCGTGTCACCAGATCGTCCACCAGCACGCCGATGTAGCTCGACTCTCTGCCAAGAACGATTGGTTCGCGTGCAAGGACGGCACGCGCGGCGTTCAGACCGGCAATGACCCCTTGTCCCGCCGCCTCCTCGTAGCCCGTCGTGCCATTCACCTGCCCCGCGAACCACAGTCCCTGCACGGCCCGCGACTGCAGCGTCGCATCGAGCTGCGTCGGCGGATAGTAGTCGTACTCGATCGCGTAGCCGGCGCGTGTCATACGCACCTGTTCGAGACCGCGCACGGTGCGCATCACGTCGAGTTGCACGGGGGCGGGGAGCGACGTGGAGAGACCGTTGACGTACAGTTCGTGCGTGTCGTGTCCTTCCGGCTCGAGATACAACTGATGTCGTACCGCGTCGGGAAACTTGACCACTTTGTCTTCGACACTGGGACAGTAGCGTGGCCCGCGTGAGGCGATCGCGCCGCCGTACATCGCCGACTCGTCGATGTGGTGTGCGATGAGCTGTTTGCCGGACTCCTCGAGCCAGGTGATCCAGCAGGGCATCTGCGCCGGATGTCGTGTGCGATCGCCCTCGCGTCGTCGTGTTGTCCAGAAGTGCGACCACTCGTAATCGAACTGTTCGATCTCGCTATGCTGTTCGTCGAGCCTGTCGAGAGCGACGCTGCGCCCGTCGATGCGGGGCGGGGTGCCAGTCTTGAAGCGATCGGTGGTCAATCCGACGGCATCGAGTTGCGCGCCCAAGTGTGTCGAGGCGGCTTCGCCGGATCGTCCGCCGCTGATGCGCGTATCGGTGCCGATGTGCATCGTGCCGCGTCCGAACGTGCCGGTGGTCAGCACGACCGCGTGTGCGCCGAAGCGTCGACCTTCGAGGGTTTCCACGCCGAACACGCGTGTGCCGTCAGGTGAGAAGAGCAGGCGTGCGACCATTCCCTGGACGGTCATGAGATCCGGCTGTGCTTCGAGGAGCGAGCGGACGGCGCGTCGATACAAGCCGCGATCGCATTGCGAGCGTGGCGCCCAGACCGCGGGTCCCTTGCCGCGATTCAACATGCGGAACTGGATCGAGGCCAGATCCGTCGCCCGCGCGATGATGCCGCCGAGTGCATCGACTTCGCGCACGACGGTGCCTTTGGCGATCCCCCCGATGGCCGGGTTGCATGAGAGCTGTCCGATCTGTTCGAGCGCGCCGGTGATCAGTGCGGTCTTCGCCCCCGAGCGAGCGGCGGCCACGGCCGCTTCCGTGCCGGCATGGCCGCCCCCGATGACGACGACGTCGTAGGTGGCCTCGACTGCGGCGCCGCTCGGGCTGGCGATTCGGTCCGCGCTGTGCGCTATCGTAAGAACTGTCATGACATTGTCCTGATCATGCTGTCGAAGGTACCACCCTGTCGTCGACGGCCGTATGCATCCGTCGCGTCGCCGTCCGTCCTTCAGCCACCAGTCTCATGCCAACGCCCCTGTCGCACACTGCACCGACGATGTTCATCCGCAAGGCCGCGTTCGAGCGCGTGGAATTGACGCGACAGGCGTTCGACGAGGCGTTGGGGCTGACGCCAGAGGAGTTTCAGGTGGACGGAAGTTTGATCGTCATCGGTCCGTTGGTGGGCGAGACGGCGTTGACGGAGCTGATCGACGCGCTTGAAGCGGCCGGGCTCGTGTACTACGAGGATTTCTTCGAGATGAGCGGAAACTGGCCGGCGTGGTTGGCTATCGTGGCGACAGGCGCGCGCGGCTGATGGTGTTCGCTGCGCCTGAGTACACCTTCCCAGCCGCAGCCGAGGCACCAACTGCGTCGGAATCGGGCGCCGAGAACGCGCCACCAGCCATTGCGTTCGATCGGGAGTGTGACGGTATCGCACAGCGGGCAGACGTCGCCGTCCGGGATCATGGCAATGAACATCTTGGTGGCCATCCAGATAACGGCCACCCGAATGAGGACGAAAACGCCGATGAAGATCCACGCATCGGTCCAGGTCCATGTACCGGGCATGGCGGCCAGCCTGTTCGGCTAGAGACGGGCTTCGACGAGCGCCCAGAGCTCGACGTGGGCGACTCCGTCTTCGACGCGATCGATAACGACATCAGTGCCGACGGGAACCGCGCAGTTGTCGAGACTGCGCGCGGGAAGATTGTAGCACGCCTCGTCGATGCGATACTGCATCACCCCTGCGCCGTTGGCGGGAATGTCCACGGAAACGGAACCGATGGCGCCCTGAAGCAGGTACCGCTGGTCGACGGCTTCGGCGCGGGCGCTGGGGATGGCCCACCGTGCGATGAGTACGGCCTGCAGTCCAAATGCTGCCCCGCCGGCGACGCCAGCACAAATTGCCTGGGCGGCCATGGGCAAGTCGGAATGCTTGGTCAGCAGGTACGCGGTGAGTCCGAAGCCGAACGCGAACGCCGCCACCGATGCGAGGTTGAGGGCGGGCGACGGTTCAGCGGCGGGGTCGTGTTCGCTACGACGCTCATGTGGCGCGACCGCCGAGTAGACGCGTCGCTCCGTGCCGAAGAGCATCGCGAAGACGCCAAGCACGAGGCCGGACATGAGGAAGAGGAGCGAGACGGGAAGCATGATGGGAATAACGTGTGGCGTGCAGACATCGTGCCAGTGGGTGACCGGGTCTCGTCGGTGAGGTCGTGCGCTCAGCGTGCCGCGGCGAATTGATGCGCGAGGAACTCCGAGGCGCGCCATTCGCCGTAGTACCACGGTTTCCAAGGCCACCGACCCGCGGTAAAGCCGACGTGACCGCCGCGCAGCACAAACTCGACGGCGATGGCCGGATTGCCTGTCGCGATGTCGCGCACCTGATCGAGCACGTCGGTGGGAAGGAAGGGATCATCGGCCGCGCTCAGGAGCAGAGTCGGTCGGCGGATCCGGGCGAGATACGGAAGTGCGCTGGCTCGCGCGTAGTAGTCGGCGGCGCTGTCGAAGCCGTGCAGCGGGGCGGTGAACTGGTCGTCGAACTCCCAGAGCGTTCGGGCATTCGTGACCGTGCGGAGCGGTGCCAGCTCGGCGTGTCGATCGATCTTCGAGAGCGCTTTGGGGACCAGCGAGCGGAGGAACGCCTTCTCATAGATGTAGCCGAAGCCCTGTCCGATCTTGCGTGAGGCGCGCGCGAGATCGAAGGGGACGGAGATCGCGACCGCTCCGAGCACTTTCGCCGGGAGTTCGTCCCCGCTCTCCCCGAGTAGTTTGCAGAGCACATTCCCGCCCAGCGAGACTCCGAGAAGTCCCAGCGGCGCATCGGGAAATTCGTCGATGATCTGCCGTATCACGAATCTTGGGTCGGTCGTTTCACCTGAATGGTACGAGCGAGGAAGCCGATTCGGTGTTTCGCCGCAGGTCCGGAAGAGTAGCAGATCTGCCCCCCATCCTCTGCTGCGTGCTTCTCGGAACATGGCGCGGACGTAGTGGGAGTGGAGTCCGCCTTCGAGTCCGTGGAGCAAGAGGATGCGGGGGGCGTTTGGTTTGGTGGACTCTGGTGTATCGAGTCGGGCGAGCTCAAGGAAATCGCCGTCCGGTGTATCGAGCCGGAGCATGCGAACGGGCGGGATCGGCTCACGTCGTCCGACGCGTGCCCAGAGTGTGGCGCTGTGCGGATCGGGGAGCCACCAAGCGGGACGATACGTGGATGGCGGCACGGAGTGGTGGGTCCAGGTATGGGAGACAGGGGGAAGATACCGTGGGTATGCGGCTGGATGTCGGTTGAGGATGGGGCGATCATCCCAACCGCGGCCGCCGAGTCCGGCATGGCGGGCGCGCTCCAAACTTCGACCTCGTTTCCGACATGCTGCAGCGCTTTGCCAGAAATTTGACAGTGCAGGTCCTCGTCGCCGTGACGTGTGGCGTATTGCTTGGCGTGATGGAGCCGGAGTTTGCCCGCAAGCTGAAGCCATTGGGTGACACGTTCATCAACTTGGTGAAGATGGTGATCACCCCCATCATCTTTCTGACGATCGTGCACGGGATAGCGTCGATGGCGGACCTGCGCCGACTTGGGCGTGTGGGCGGCAAGGCGCTGTTGTATTTCGAACTGGTGTCGACGCTGGCGTTGGCGATCGGATTGCTGGTGGTGAATGTGACAAAGCCGGGTGCGGGCCTCGACGCAACGATGCTTTCTGGCGGCGACGTGTCCAAGTACACGGCTCCCGGCGCGCAGCAGAGTACGCTCGAGTTTCTGCTGCACATCGTACCGAGCAATGTGGTGGGGGCGTTTGCGTCGGGCGACTTGCTGCCTGTGGTTTTCTTCTCGGTGCTTTTTGGCGTCGCGTTGACTGCCGTTGGCGAAGCGGGTCGGGATATTGCCGACCTGATCGTGCGATTGCAGGCGGTTTTCTTTCGTATTGTCGCGATCGTGATGAAGGTGGCACCGATCGGCGCGTTCGGCGCAATGGCGTACACAATCGGAACATTCGGTCTGAAGACCTTGCTCCCGCTAGGCCGATTAATGCTCGACGTCTACCTGACGATGGCGATTTTCATTTTCGTCGTGCTCGGCACCATTTGTCGGCTGTACGGATTCCGCCTGCTGAAATTCCTGCGATATATTCGCGAGGAGATTCTCTTGGTGCTCGGCACCTCATCCAGTGAAGCGGCGTTGCCCAGGATGCTGGAGAAGCTGGAGCGCTACGGTTGTGCGAAGCCGGTGGTTGGACTCGTTATCCCGACGGGGTATTCATTCAATCTGGACGGCACAAGCATTTACCTGTCTATGGCCGCGATCTTCATCGCGCAGGTGTACCGGGTCGATCTCGATCTGACGCAGCAATTGACGTTGCTGGGGATTCTGATGCTGACGTCCAAGGGGGCTGCGGGGGTGACGGGGTCCGGCTTCATCGTGTTGGCGAGCACCTTGGCCGCGACGCGGACGGTCCCGGTCGAGGGCGTCGCATTGCTGCTGGGTGTGGACCGCTTCATGTCGGAGGCGCGAGCAGTCACGAACCTGATCGGCAACGGCGTGGCAACCTTGGTGGTGTCGCGAAGCGAGGGTGCTTTTGACGACGAGAAGCGCGCAATCGCTGAGCTGACACCTGACGCGCTGGGTAATGCCGCCCACTGATCAGCAGGTCCAGATCTTCGGCACCAGGAAGAACGCGGAGACACGTAAGGCGTTGCGGTTTTTTGCCGAGCGTCGGGTGAAGACGCACTTTGTCGATCTTGCCGAGCGTGCGGCCGCGCTGGGAGAGTTGCGCCGGTTCTCACAGAAGTTGGGCATCGAGGCGCTGCTGGACCGTGATTCGAGGCGATTCAGCGAACTGGGTTTGCGTCCCGCCTTGTATGGGGAGGAGAAGTGGCTTTCCATTCTCGCCGACGAGCCGCTGTTGCTGCGTCAGCCGTTGGTGCGGATGCAGCAAAAGGTGTGCATCGGGATCGACGAGAATCGTTGGAAGGAATGGTTGGGGTAGGGGCGGCGCGAAACTGGTTATGGCCGCACCGTGCCGTGCGACGATGATGCTGGAATGTCAGCCAATTCTGCGTCCCCCAAGTTGCTTGAAGTGTTCCGGTCGCGTGCGGCAGTCCGCCGTTACAGTCCGCGTACTGTCGATGCGTACGAACGCTGGATTCGCGCGTTCATTAAGCACAATCACCGGCGTCATCCGCGTGAGCTTGGTGCGGTCGCGGTACGGGACTATCTGACCTTTCTGGCCCAAAGCCGGAAAGTTGCTGCCTCCACCCAGAACCAGGCGCGCGCCGCTTTACAGTTCTTGTATCGCGAAGTCCTGGGTGATCCGTTGGCAGCACTGGAGGGTGTGGCGCCGGCGAAGATTCCGCAGCATCTGCCGAACGTATTGTCGCGCGAGGATGTGCAGCGGGTGCTTGCCCAGTTGACGGGGCGGACGCGTCTGATGGCGATGCTGCTCTACGGCTCAGGACTGCGTTTGATGGAATGCTGTCAGCTGCGCGTCAAGGATCTGGATCTTGATCGCGGTGAGATCCGCGTGCGCCGTGGTAAAGGGAATCGCGATCGTGTCACCATGCTTCCAGCGTTCGTGCACGCCGATGTCAAGTTGCAGATTCGTGCCGCGAGGGAGTTTCAGGCGAGATGCTCTGCGCGCGGCGGCGGATATGTGGAGCTGCCGGGCGCCTTTGATCTCAAGAATCCGGGCGCCTCTCAGCGCTGGATTTGGATGTGGCTCTTTCCGGCCAGTCGCGAATACTTTGACACGGCGAAGGCAAAGCAGCTGCTTCCGCACCTACATCCGACCGTCCTGCAGCGCGCCGTTTCTCTCGCGGGCAAGCGCTCCGGGATATCAACGCGGGTCAGCTGCCACACCTTTCGGCATTCGTTTGCGACGCATCTGCTGGAAGCCGGCTACGATATTCGCACCGTGCAGGAGTTGCTCGGCCATCGTGACGTCTCAACCACAATGTTGTACACTCACGTGCTGAACCGTGGTGGTCTTGCCGTCCGCAGTCCACTCGACATCGCGGATGGCCGGTTCCGTCGATAGGTTTTTCCCTGCGGACGAATCCTCTACGTAAATCCTCTTATCACAGCACTTTTCGCAGCATAACGATCGAAGCTGCGCCTTCCGAGCATTCGAGCATCTCGATGTGTCGCGGAGAGTTGCAGCCTCCGTTATGTAGCAGCAGTCTTCCAGGTGATCGCGCACGCGTTGGCGAGAAGGTCTGCCACCACGTCTAATGCTTGTTAGACATCACTTGTCAGGCTGTGCGCAAGGCAGGAGCTTCGCCGATGAAACGCTCCGCGCTGCCGCACGCCGTCACACTCATCTCACGCACAGGTGCATCATCAATTGTCGGCAGACGACCACGCCCAGGGACGGATCGGGTGGTCGATGATCACCGCGGCAGGGGAATCTGCGCGCGCTCCGGTCATCCGAGCAGCCGAGCGCGGCCCTCGACGTTCCAGTCGTGCGCGTCGCATCGACCGTACCCGCGACCGCCGCTCTGCTCGGGTGCGGGCCTCCGACGCCTGACGTAGCGTTCGGGACACTTTTGCACGGAGTTCAGATGTCGCTCGAACTGACAGCCATCTTTCCCAAGGACCCAGCAGGCGGGTTTGTCGCCTTTGTGGAGGAGCTCCCGGGGGCCAACACCCAGGGAGAAACGTTGGAGGAAGCCCGCGAGAATCTGCGCGAGGCCGTCGCGCTGGTACTGGAGTCCAATCGCGCGCTGGCGGCGCAATCGCTGGTGGGCGCCGACGTCATTCGCGAACGCCTGATCGCGTAGTTGGGCGCGGGTGAAACGCATCGATTTGGTCCGGCACTTGGAAGTACACGGGTGTCGCTTGCTTTGCGAAGGAGGGAGTCATTCGGTGTTCGTCAATGCGGACGCCTCGAAGGTCTCGACCGTGCCACGACACCGGGAGATCAAGGACTTCCTCGCCCGAAAGGTTTGCAAGGACTTGGATGTCGCGTGGCCGTGATGTCTAACTGTGCGTTGCTGCAGTCAGGGCGATATTGAGAGTGGCCTGTGCGCTTTCACGCACTGGCCACTTTTA